>CAXXRD010000002.1:0-808483 GCA_963663895.2 Dehalococcoidia bacterium
CCACACCGAGCCGGTCATGACCGCCGGCCCCACTGACTCCCTAGAAAAGATCGTGCCGCTGGCGGCGCGGACGGAGCATCCGATCGCCGTGATCGACGACCAGGGGCGCCTGGTGGGCGAAGTCCATCGCAGCGCCTTGCTCGCAGGCATGGTCGAAGGGGGCGCGGACGCCGCCCACGCTGGCAGCGATGAGGAGAACGGCCCATGGGAGAAGAAGTAGACCGGTCCACGCCGGCGGTTGCCGGCGCAGGCAGGCGATCGGCGAGCGGAGACCCGGCCGCACTCATGGAACGGCTCGGCCGTCTGCGGTGGTACATCGGCGGCGGCATTGCGCTAGTGGCGTGCCTGGCCGCGTGCCTTGCCGTGTGGGGTCCTGAAATGGAATTTCCCGCCGAATGGGGCAAGCCGATCGGGACCAAGATCGACGAGTGGACCCTCTGGCTGACCGTCGAAGCTTCCTGGCTTTTCGACGGGATCAAGACGATCGTCACCAAGGTACTCGTGGCAATCGAGGACTTCCTGCTGTGGCTGCCGTGGCCCGTGATCATCCTGGCAGTGGCACTCATCGCCTGGAAACTCTCCGGCCGCACGATCGCCGTACTTTCGGTCGTGTCTCTGCTCCTCATCGGGCTGATGGGTCGGCTCCCGGGAGGCACCAACACGCTCTGGGAAGGGTCCATGGAAACCCTGGCGCTCATCGTCGTGTCGGTGGCGATATCCCTCCTGATCGGAGTGCCGATCGGCATCCTCACCTCGCGCAGCTCGCTGGCCGACTCCTTCGCGCGTCCCGTCCTGGACGGGATGCAGACCATGCCGAGCTTCGTCTATCTCGTGCCGGGCATCCTCTTCTTCGGACTCGGCAACGTCCCGGCCGTCATGGCGACGGTGATCTATGCCATGCCGCCGGCGATCCGGTTGACCAACCTGGGAATCCGTCAGGTGTCGTCCGACGCAGTCGAGTCGGCGCGGTCGTTCGGGACCACTCCCTTTCAGTTGCTTATAAAGGTGCAGATCCCGCTGGCGTTGCCGACCATCATGGCGGGCATCAATCAGACCACGATGATGGCCTTGGCGATGGTCGTCGTGGCTTCGTTGGTCGGATCGGGCGGCTTGGGCGAGGCCGTGCTGCGGGCGCTTGGCAGGCAGGAGGCCGGAAACAGCGCGATCGCAGGCCTGGCCATCGTGGCGATCGCGATCATGATCGACCGCATTACGCAAGCAGTCGCCAAGGAGCGGCAGCGCGTCTTACTTGGCGGCTAAGGAGGTGCAGACGAGTCGCGGGCGAAAGGGACTTTCTACTGCTTTCTGGTTTTCCAGTACTCTGCGGAAGAACAGGAATATCTGAGGAAAAAGGGAATGAGAATGAGAAATCGCCGCACGAAGTCGCTACTGATGGTGGGGACGCTGCTGGCAACCGTGGCGCTGGCGGCTGCCGCTTGCTCGTCCGGCGCGGACGATGCTGGGGCCGATGCGGAAGAGGCTTCACCGAAGGAGACAATCATCTTCTCCGACCTCAACTGGACGAGCGCACAGGTCCAGAACCGGGTCGCCCAATACATCGTCGAACATGGATACGGCTACCCGACCGACGTCATCTTCGGGGGGACGCTGCCCAACTTCCAGGGTCTGCAGACAGGAGATATCCACGTCACGCTCGAGATCTGGCTGCCGAACCAGGAGCTGGGCTGGGAAAAGGCTCTCGAAGTAGGCGACGTGGTGGAGGTCGGCACCAGCCTCGTGGGCGACTGGCAGAGCACGTTCGTCATTCCCAAGTACATCGCCGACGCGCACCCGGACCTGAGAACCCCGCAGGATCTGATGAAACCCGAGTACCAGGAACTTTTCGCTACACCCGACAGCCGCGGCAAGGCGCGTCTGGTCGCGTGCGTGCCGACGTGGTCTTGCTCGCTGGTCAACACCGAGCAGATCGAGAGCTACGGACTGGCCGACCACCTCCACGTGATCAACCCCGGCGATCAGAGTGCGCTCTACGCCGACATCTACGCCGCCTACGAGAAACGGGAGCCATGGCTCGGGTACATGTGGGGCACGGGCGACCCGGGCTTGAAACTCGACCTGGTTCGCCTGGAAGAGGAGCCCTACAGCGAGGAGTGCTGGGCAGCCGACAAGGCCTGTGCCTTCGACGATTCGCTCGTTCTCGTCGCGGTGCACAAGAGTCTGCCGCCCCGTGCTCCCGAGGTGATCGAAATGTTTGAGAACTGGGAGTTCACGGTCGATCTCTACAAGAGCATCTTCCTGTACATCGACGCCAACGAGGGCACCGAAGCCTCCGACGCGGCTCGCTGGTTCCTCAACAACAACAAGGTTTGGGAGAGCTGGGTGACGCCGGAAGCCGCAGCGGCGGTGAACGCCGCGCTGGCGTCGGAAACTTAAGGAAAGGGGTGGAGCAGCCGCACCGGCGGGTTCCGGGCAGCCCCTGCCTCGGCTTGCGCAGCGGGGATGAGTCGCGGCTAGGTCGATTCACTCACCCGAATCGGCCGGACGTGGTATCCCGTAGCGCCCTCGGGGAGGGGGTCGCGCCGCTCCATGATCTGCGGGACGCCGTCGCCGTCGATGGCGCGCACAACGAAACGATACGGCCCCGGCGACGCGGTGTAGTCGTACTCCCAACGCACCCAGCTGTAGTCAGAAAGCGCAGGATGGACGCGGGCGGCCCGCCATGTTTCGCCCCCGTCGAGACTCACCTCGACGGCCTGGATGCCCCGGTCGCCGCCGAAGGCGACGCCTCGAAGACCCGCCGGCCCGGCCTGCACCTCCGCCATGCGGGCCGGAACGTCGAAGCGCGACATCGTCTGAATGAAGGCCGTCGACGACCAGCCGCGTTCGACCCAATAACCTGCGTGATCCTGGTCGAGAAGCGTGAGGTCGGTGATCCATTTCGGATTCTTCATGCCGTAGCGGCCCGGCACGATGGCCCGCAGGGGATATCCGTGCTTCCGCGTGAGCGGCTCATCGTTCATCAGCCAGACAAGGCGGACATCCGGATCCATCGCCGCCGCCAAGGGCAGGCTCTCCGTGTAGTCGTCCGCGGACGTGAACCGCAGATGCGTCGCCTCCGGTAGCGGCCCCGCCAGCGCAAGCACATCGCGCAGGGCGGCGCCGGTCCAGCTCGCATTGCTGATGAGGCGCCCGCCGATGCGGTAGCTGATACACATCAACGTGTTGTAATCCCTGGTCATGGGCAACGCCTGAAGATCCCCGAGTCGCAGCGTGCGCTCTTCCGATACGAGCCCATCGACCCGCAGGCGCCACGTCTGCAGATCCACATCGGGATCGAACCCGTCGAGGTTCTTGGAGACGACGTAGAAATCGGGGGTAGGCGTAATCTCCGGCGACCAGATGCCGTCCAGGGCGCGCAGCACCCCCGTGCGGGCGGTCGCCGCAACCGACTTGCCGAGGTACCAGGCCGGCGCGCCGGCGGCGATGACCAGCGCCCAGGCCGCGCCGCCTGCGAGAAGCCGGCGCCGACTGAGCACCCGCGTGAGATCCGCCGCAGCCGGCTGTGGAGCCATCCCCGGAGTGCGCCGCCAGACCAGTGCGCGGCTGATCAGCTCTGCGAGCCCGCAGAACAGCACCGCTCCCACGCCGGTGAGCCCGACGAACGCCGCCCACTGCCAGCCCCGAACCGACGCGGTGTCCGCGGCGAGGGCGAAGAAGCCCGCGATCACGAGGAAAACCGCCGCGACGATCGCGGAGCAGCTCAGCGCGCGGCGAACCGTCATCCCGGCATCGTCCGGCTGGCGCCAGCGCATCGCCAGCAGCCATGCCGCGACGAAGATCACGAACTGGAGCGCCAGGATCCCAGCGAAGGTGAACGCTTTGCCAAGTTCACCGACAAAGCTCATCAACCGTGACAGACCGCCGGGTGACAACACCGAGCTCGTGGCGTCGATCGCCTGGCTGGGGAGGTAGGGGATCTGGTAACTCTCCGCAACGTACAGCGTTATTGCCAGAACGGCCGTCGCCGCCGCCGCCGCGGGAATCGCGTCGCGCAGCGTCTCAAGAGAAACGAGGGAGCGAATGTGGCCCATGTCGTCTGCCCTCTATCAGGAAAGCACAGCCGCACTGTCAACGTGCACTTGTCTTGTTAACGAAGGCAACCTGCTCTTGGATCTTCGCATTGAACCACGCTGATGCACGCTGATCCTCACGTACTGGCTAGTCTGCGATCATCGGTACCTGCCGGAGTTCTCTCCGAACCCTGCGCCAGGCCAAGCCAAGGTGCACTGGAAGAGTAGACCGCCGCGCGGAAGTTGTCCCCGGACCGGAGATTGGGAAGCCGCAAGGAGGCAGGCGTGGCGAAGGTATTGGTCCTAGGCGCCTCCGGATACGTGGGAAGCCATCTCGTTCCGCGGCTGGTGGAGCGTGGCCACGCGGTTCGTGCAGCGGGACGCCACCGGGAAACGATCGAGTCGCGCGGATGGAGGGGCGTCGAGATCGTGCGCGCCGACGCCCTGAACCCGGACACGCTGACCGCCGCCTTCGACGGGGTCGATTTCGTCTACTACCTCGTTCATTCGATGGCGGCCGGGGCGGACTTCCCGCAGCGCGACCGTCGTGCAGCGGAGCACGCACGCCGTGCGGCCGAGCGGGCCGGAGTGCAGCGCACCATCTATCTCGGCGGTCTGCAGCCAAAGGAGGCCGCCTCGGCGCATCTCGCCTCGCGCCGCGAGACCGGCGCCGTGCTGCGCGCGGGCCCTGTGCCGGTGACCGAGGTGCGCGCCGGCATCGTCGTGGGGCCGGGCTCCGCCGCCTTCGAGGTCATCCGTGATCTCGTCTACCACCTGCCGGTGATGGTGACTCCGCGCTGGGTTCGCTCGTTGACGCAGCCAATCGCCCTCGACGATCTGATCGAGTACCTCCTGCGCCTCCCGGAAACCGCGCCGCCGGGAAGTCAGCAATACGATGCCGGCGGCCCCGAGGTCGTACGCTACCAGGACCTCCTGACCCGCTTCGCGCACGTGGTCAACCGGCGAGTGCGCATCATCCCGGTACCCGTCCTCAGCCCGCGTCTTTCCTCGTACTGGCTGGACTTGGTGACCGCCGTCCCATCAAGTATCGCCCGACCGCTCATCGACGGTCTGAAGCATGACCTGATCATTGATCCCGGCGCCGACCTTGGGACCTTGATCCCGATCGAGCTGCACACGTACGAGGAAGCGGTACGCGCCGCCCTCGACGCCGAGCGCCGTGCGCGATTGCCGGCGCGCTGGACCGAAGGCTCGTTCGCGATGCGCGACTATCGCGCGGATGTCTCCTTCTACAGCCGCGGCGAACGCGTCGAGCGGATCTGCGAGGCGTCCCCCGACGCGGTCTGGCGAGTCGTCTCCTCGATCGGCGGCGCCAACGGCTGGTATTACGCCGACCTGCTATGGAACCTGCGCGGCCTCCTCGACCGCCTGCTCGGAGGTACCGGCCGGCGGCGGGGAAGACGGCATCCAACCCAGCTACGCGTCGGCGACGCCCTCGACTTCTGGCGCGTCGCCGGGATCCAGCCGGGGCGGCGTTTAACCCTCCTGGCGGAGATGCGGCTTCCCGGCATCGCCGTCCTCGAATTCGAGGTCGCGCCCGAAGGCACCGGCACGCGCATCACCACCGCAGCGCACTTCCATCCAGCGGGCACCCTCGGCCTCCTCTATTGGTATGCGCTGTGGCCGGTCCACAAACGCATCTTCACCGGCATCACGGACGCGATCGCCGTCCGCGCGATGCAGGCGACGCGCACCGCGCCGAGGAAGTCCTCAACCGCTCGCTAGCGGCCTTGGCCCGTCCCTGCCGTTCCGAGGGACAAGCTCCCCTCACAACCGACAGTCGCAGAGCCATCGGATGCAGAAGATCGCGCGTCGCTCTCACGAGCGAGTCGCCGCAACATCGCCACCAACCCAAACACCCACTCAGCAGATCGGCTGGCCTATCACGCAGCCAATCGGATACGCATCAGAATCGCCCACCCATCCGCCGAGGAGGAATC
The DNA here is from genome assembly GCA_963663895.2 of Dehalococcoidia bacterium. Taxonomy (GTDB): domain Bacteria; phylum Chloroflexota; class Dehalococcoidia; order Bin125; family Bin125; genus JAPOXK01. The sequence goes on from CAXXRD010000002.1 coordinate 5,993, forward strand.
ATCGCACTATCAATTCAAGAGTGATACGCTCGACCGCAGGATGATGCTGCCAAATCAAGAACTTCAGATTGTGATCTAGATCGATCCGGGATGATTCTTAGGCTAGCAATTCTATTTAGCAGCGGGTTCGGCGCGGGGGATATGGTGGAGGAATCTGTTGGTGAACAAATTACGCGAACGTAAGAGAGTAGGGCCATCTACCTATCGGGTAGTATGGATCGGGATAGTTGGCTTACTAACCGTTGCCTTGTTATCGGCATGTGGTGACGGATCACAATCCGCTCCCTCAGAGCAGCCGACCGACACACCCGTGCCGACGTCAGAACCCCCGCCGGAGCCACCAGACTCCACACCAGCAGCGTCGTCTCTTCCTGCGACCCCGGAACCAGCCAGCGCTCCGCTCGATCGCGACTTCGTCATCGGAATGAACACCGTTTGGCAAGACCTGTTCGACAAGTTCACCACCTCCGAACAATCTTGCATTCGCACCGCGCTGGGGAATGAACTGCTGGCATCCGTGCTCGATCAACCTGTGATGGCCGCTCCCGAAACGCAGCCGTGGGAGGTGTCGATATTCGGCTGCCTGGAGCCGGAGGCAGCCTCCGATCTATTCCTGGCCGCCTTCACAAGCGAGTTGGAGGGGTTGAGCGAAGAGAACGAAGCTTGCTTGCAGGACTTACTCATTGATGCCGACATCGCCGGCATGATCGCCAGCACGCTGCCGGACGCCGGTCCCGCCGACGCCCTGGCAGTGCAGGATCTCATGTTCGGCCTCTTGACTTGTCTTCCCGATCCATTCCTATTAGATAGCTTCGCCCCGTCGCCGACTGATGATTCCTTGCTCTGGCAGTACTCCACCGATGGTTGGGTGGTTAATGCGCCAACCGTGGCCGGCGGCGTGGTATATGTTGGCTCGGACGACAATCATGTATACGCCATAGACGCGGAAACCGGCGCGCTATTGTGGAGCTTCCAGACAGGAGATGTCATCAGATCTACCCCAACCGTGACCGGCGGAGCGGTCTATATAGGATCCAACGACAATCTTATATATGCCCTCGATGCAGTCACGGGAGCGTTACTGTGGCAGCACGATACCGGCGACTGGGTGCAGTACTCCCCCACCGTCCGTGAAGGAATCGTCTATCTCGGCGCCCTGGCGGAGGGGGATCACAAGATCCACGCGCTCGACGCGGTAACCGGAGAGCCTTTGTGGGTCGCCGAGATGCCGCATCCCTTCACCCCCGAGTTCACCCCAACGGTCGCGGGCAGCCACCTCTACGTTCCCGGCGCGTTCGGCGAATTCCACGCCCTCGACGCGGCAACCGGAGCGCTGGCCTGGAGCTTCGATACCGGGAGTGGCAGTACGGATCTCGCCCCCACGGTTTCGGGAGGAGTCGTCTATCTGACGGTCGTTAATACGGCCTACGCGCTGGAGGAGTCGACCGGAGCGCTCATCTGGAGCTACGGAACGGAGAGGTTTCCCGCCAGGAGCTTCCCAGCCGTCGTCGCGGACGGCATCTACTACTTCTCGCCGGATGACCATCTGTACGCTCTCGACGCCGCGACGGGAGAAGTGCTCTGGTCCTACCAAGCGGACGCCATGATCAGCACAAGCCCTCTCGCCGCCGATGGCATGGTGTACGCGGGATCGGAGGCAGGCAGCTTCTATGCCTGGGACGCCGCCAGCGGCGATCTGATCTGGAGCCATCAGGCAGGGGAGCCGGCGTTGGATTCACCGACGGTCGCCGATGGCATCCTGTACGCCGAATCCACCGACGGTCATCTTCGCGCCCTGCACGCCGCAAGCGGGGAGCTGAACTGGAGCTTCCAGAAAGGCTATTTCTCGGGCATCCAAGCCTACACCGTCACCGGAGGCGTGTTGTACGTGAGCGCTCTGGACGGCGGCGTCTATGCATTCACCGCCCCAGTTGGAAAGTAGGGCCGTGGCTGCACGACCAAGACCTTCATATCGCACGGCGCCGATGCAGATGAAATGGCGTGCCGACCAGCAGCGTTCTACCGTTCACTCCAGGAAAGCGCTATGAAATCTCGCCCATCCCCAGACGGATCTGATCCCTTGCGCTTCGCGAAAACCCGTCTCAGATTCGCCTTGGCGCCCGCCCTCCTGGCGCTGCTCTTGTTCACCGCCTGCGGCGAATCCACGCCGGAGCCGCCCGCAGACCCGCCTGCCGCACCTGCGCCGGAAACGACGCCCGCGCCGACGGACGCCGACGAGGAAACGAAGAGTCTGACCATCCTCTACTGGCAGGCTCCTTCCCTGCCGATCCCCTACCTCTCCGGCGGCACCAAGGACACCGATGCCGCCGCCGTCACCCTGGAGCCCCTGGCCAACTACGGCCCAGATGGCCAGTTGGTGCCCAAGCTCGCCGCCGAGATCCCCACGCTCGAGAACGGCGGCTTCTCCCCGAACCTGACGTCGATCACCTGGGAGCTGAGAGAGGGGCTCAAGTGGTCCGACGGCAGCGACATGACGGCCGACGATGTCGTCTTCACCTGGCGCTACTGCGTGGACGAGGAGACGGGCTGCACCGCCGAGAGCGCCTTCACGGGCATCCAATCCGTTCAATCCCTCGACAGCCGCACCGTGCAGATCACCTTCGACGCGCCAACCTCCTATCCCTACACCGCCTTCGTGGGCGCCGGGCTGCCCATCATCAGCGGCCAGCAGTTCGCCGGCTGCATCGGCCGAGCCGCCGTGACCTGCGAAGCGCAAAATACCGCTCCCCTCGGCACCGGCCCCTACCGCATCGTCGAGTTCACGCCCAACGATCGGGCCGTCTACGAGCGCAACCCCTTCTATTGGGGCCCGGCGCCGTACTTCGACCGGGTCGTCCTCAAGGGCGGCGGCGACGCGGTTTCGGCGGCCCGCGCCGTGCTGGAGACCGGGCAAGCGGACTACGCCTGGAATCTGCAAGTGGAGCCCGAGATCCTCGCCGAGATGGAGGCGGCGGGACGGGGCACGATCGTCTCCGCATTCGCCAGCCTGGTGGAGCGCATCGTCGTCAATCAGACGAACCCCGACCCGGCCCTCGGCGACGACCGCGCCGAGTACCTGGACGGGGGCAACCCGCACCCGTTCCTGACCTTCACGCCGATCCCGCAGGCGATGTCGATGGCGATCGACCGCAACCTCATCGCCGAGCAGCTCTACGGCTTCGCCGGCCAGCCCGCCTGCAACCTGATCACGGCGCCCCCAAGCTATGTGTCAACCGCGAACGACGGCTGCCTCTCCCAGGACCTCGCGGGCGCCAACCGGCTGCTGGACGAGAGCGGCGTCCTCGACAGCGACGGCGACGGCGTCCGCGAATACAACGGCATGCCGCTGCGCATCGCCTTCCAAACCTCCACCAACGCCATCCGGCAGAGCACGCAGATGCTGATCCGCGATTGGTGGCGCCAGATCGGGATCGCGACCGAGCTGATCGACCACGACGCGGCACTCTTCTTCGGGGACGACCTGGGCACCAGCTCCTATCGCCGCTTCTTCGCGGACGTGCAGATGTACGCCTCGGACTCCGGCATCGACCCCCAGCAGTCCCTGACCGGTCTGACCTGCGAGCATATTCCGACGCGGGCCAACAACTGGGCCGATAGCAACATCGCCCGCGCCTGCAACCCCGAGTACGACGGTCGCATCGACCAGCTGGCCCAAACGGGGCCAGGGCCGGAGCGCGAGGCGCTGATCAAGCAGCTCAACGACATCCACGTGCAGAGCTACTACGAGATCCCGCTCGTCAACCGGGGCCGGGTTTCCGCTCACCTCAACACCCTGCAGGGCGTCCGGCTCAGCGGCTGGGACAGCGATATGTGGAATATCGCCGAGTGGCGCCGGGAGGCTCCCTGACGGTACCCGTTTCCATCTGGAGAGCACGAAGGAGTCAGGGAAGCGGAGACAGAGTACGATCTGTGGCCGATGATCAGATGTCGGCCTAAGCGCGATCTCCATTAGGCCATGTACGGTGGTGCCGGGTATCAGTTGGGGTGTGCATCGTGTGCCCGACGAATGAGGTCGAGCAAAGTTTCCCTGTGAGTGTCAATATCCTGCTGAGTGAGGCGGACTCCGTAGCGTCTGGAGTATTGGCTATACCCCATGGTGTCGATCCCAACGCTTTCAAGTGTTTCATCGAGCTCCGTCGTATGGGGAATGCGGAACTGAGCGATTACGTGCTGCTTGCGAGGCCGGAACGTGATGAAATTGCGAGACACGTAGTTGTTCTTCAGTCCGACGTAGTGCTTGTTGAAGTTGGGTTCCAGATCCGCTTCGACTAGCCGAATGAGTTCCATCAATGCGTCGAGAACTTGCAGCGATTTCGTGGAACCCCGTCCTTTCTCCCAGTACGCGCGATCGACAACCGTGCCTTCGTCCTCTTCTTCCGTCGCAAGGCTCATGTGGTCGACTACGCGTGTTGCCACCAAAGTGAGGGCACCTTCGACCTTTAGCGCTTGGAGCTGAATGGCGACGATTGGGATGAAGCCGTTGAACAAGCTAATGACGTGGAGGAAGCGGCTCGTCACGTCCTCGGCGACGAGCACGGCGACATGCTCGTACTGCGGGTAGCGGCGCCGCTCGAGATCCCAGTATTCGATCGTGCGGATGATATGGGTTTCGTCCGTCGCGCCAAGTTGGATCTCGACTTCATAGCGTGTTGCGCTTTCCGGATCCGTGAGTAGCAAGTCGAGCCGACCAGCTCCCGGCTGACGGCGCTCTACGTCCCGGACCGTCAGGTCGCCGAAACCAAGGATGGAAGGATCTTCGGTGAGTTGCCGCTGAAGCCAACGTTCATTCAGTTCGTTGGAGCCCTTGAGACTTACTGGTATGGCGCGGTGGAGTTTCGTCATATCGCCTCGATCCAAACAAGAGCCGGAACTGATTCTCCGACGATGAAGGTACCTGATCTAGCTGAACACACCGCCGCGACCTTCTCGCTGGCCTCGCGCCGCATGTCTAGGAAGGACCGTGCGAGTGGAGATCGCTCGTTGCCGGCAACTGCGTGTGGCCCGGATATCCATGACGGCCTGCATCAGCACGCCAGCGGAGAGCACGGCGGTCGCCGCGCCGCCGCTACGGAGTCCTAGCCCAGCGCGCCAGCGCCTTCTGGGGCGCGGTGATCTCCTCCACCGCCGTGTAGTAGGAGTCCTGCCAGCCATCCTCGGGCAGCCCCGTGAAGAGCATCAGGTTCAGCGGATATTTATCGCCCTCCGCCACGCGGCGCAGGTCGTCCCGAAACAGGAACGTCGGCTTCTTGCAGGCGATCGCCATCCCCAGCTCGACCATCACGCCCTCGTCGGGCGGGACGCCGTTGACGACGGCGAAGATCGCATCCGACTGCACCACATCGCGGAAGTCGGCCCGGCCGATGCGGTACTCCCACCCTGTCTTCTGAAAGTCGGCGGGGTTATTGCGGGCGAAGGGCTCCCAGACCTCCAACCCAAGCGCCTCCAGCGCCGCCACGATCGGCGGCAGGAGCAGGGTCCGCTGCTGGGCGGAAAATCCGTACGGATTCGCCAAGTAGATCGTCTTCGCCATGGTCATGCTTCCCGCACGATGAGCGCCTTGTAGCGGCTCGCCCCCTCGACCAATGCACAGGCAGATCGGGGACGGCTTCGCGAGACGCGCTCCGCCTCAACTACCTGAATCGCCGGTGGCGACGTACCGGGCCGGGCCGTCCAGGGCAGTGCTGCGCTGTCACCGGGCCCTCTCGGTACGCTGGGAATCAGTCGTCGTCGCCGTACTCTTCCGGCATCAGCACGAACTCGGGATAGGCCTCGAGTCCCAGCTCTCCGGCATCCTGACCGAGACGCTCGACCTGCTCCGAGACCCGGACGCTGATGGTCACGTCCAGCAATCGCCACAGCAGGAACGACACCGTGAACACGAACGCTCCGATCGCCAAGATGCCGACCAGCTGCACGCCGAAGTCGCCGCCGGCGGCGATACAGACCGCCAGGGTGCCCCAGATGCCGGCGAAGAGGTGGGCCGGCACCGCGCCGACGACGTCGTCCAGCTTGACCTTCTCGAAGAGCTTGAGCCCGGCGACGACGATCAAGCCGCCGATGGCGCCGATGACGATCGCCCAGTAGTGGTCGACGATGTCGGGACCGGCGGTAATCGAGACGAGTCCCGCGATCGCGCCGTTCAGGCCGGCGAAGAGGTCGGTGCGCCCGAGGATGTAGCGCGAGACGGCGAGCGCGGCCATGACGCCGGCCGCCGCCGCCAGGTTGGTGTTCACGAGCACGTGGCTCATCGCCACCGCGTCGCCCGCGCTCCCCAGCGCCAGCTGCGAGCCGCCGTTGAAGCCGAACCAGCCCAGCCAGAGGATGAAGACGCCCAGCGTCACCACCAGAATGTTGGAGGGAGGCGTGGGCTTGACCGAGCCGTCGCGGCGGAACTTCCCCAGCCGCGGCCCGACGACCAGAATGCCCGCAAGCGCGGCCCAGCCGCCGGTGCTGTGCACGATCGTCGAGCCGGCGAAGTCCTGGAACCCCATCTCGGCCAGCCAGCCGCCGCCCCACGTCCAGGCGCCCACGATCGGATAGATGATCGCGGTCAGCACCAGCACGAAGGCGAAGAACGACCACATCTTGACCCGCTCGGCGAGGGCGCCGGAGACGATGGAGGCCGCGGTCGCCACGAAGACCATCTGGAAGAACCAGTCCGACATGGTGGAGTACGAGGAATCGGCCAGGACGGCGTCCACCGCGCCCTCCTCCCCATCGAGCAGCGCGATCTCGGCGGCCGACGGTCCGTAGAGGAGGTCGAAGGAGCCGATGAAGCCCCCGACGATGTCGCCGTACATGAAGTTGTAACCGATGATGAAATAGGCCAGCCCGGCGATCGAGTAGAGCCCCACGTTCTTGAGGCAGATCATTGAGGCGTTCTTGGTGCGCACCGAGCCGGATTCGAGCATGGTGAATCCGGCGCACATCCACATCACCAGCGCGCCCCAGACCAGGAACGAGAACGTGTTGAAGATGAACGCGCTCTCCTCCTCGACCCCCGCCGCGTGCGCCACGGCGGGACGAGCCAAGAGGAGGACGACCGTCGCGAGGCCCGTGGCCGCCAGCATGGCGGCGAGGCGGCGCTTCAAAAGGAAATTGGTTAGCACTCTCAAAGCAGCTTTTCGATCGACCAACGCTGTCCCTCGATTTGGAATGACGATACGGAATGACCAGCTTGGAGCAGGGTGATGCCCCCTGCATCAATCGCCGAGTCCCTCGCGCGGGATCGACGGGCCGAGACTGACGGAAGGGCGGCATGCGGTCAAGCCATTGGAGGGTGAGAATCCGAGATGTCGACCAAGGCCGCGCCCTTGGTCGACATAGTGGCTAGCACTGCGCGCGTTTGGACGGGATCTCCCTGCGTTTCTGGCGGCAGCAAGCCCGCTCATTTCCGAGCCAGCGTTCTCAGACAAGCGCGACCGCAGCAACTCTGCGAGCATGCGCCACTCCGGCGCGCGCGCCAGCAAGCGAGGACCCCATGCCCAGCGACCCCTCCCCCACCATCGAGACCCTGCTCCCCGGCATGTCCTGGTTCACCGATATCGGACGCGTCTCCTTCTGCTCCATCCTCCTCATCACCTCGGAAGACAAGCGCATTCTCGTCGACACGGGGCACGCCGGCCGCCGCGTCGCCACGCTGGAAGCGCTCCGAGTGCGCGGCATTAAATCCACGGAGATCGACTACATCTTCCAGACGCACGCCCACTTCGACCACGTCCAGAACTTCGATCTCTTCCCCGACGCTCCCGTCCTCCTCACCCCCGCGGAGCTCCAGTACGTGCAGCGCCCGCATCCCAACGACTTCGGCACGCCCCTCTGGACCGCCGCCGCCCTCGCCACGACCCGCACGCAAGAGGTCAGTGAAGGCGATGAGATCGCGCGCGGCGTCCGCGTCATCGAGCTCCCCGGACACTCCGCCGGTAGCGCCGGCCTCCTCCTCGAAACAGAAGCCGGCCGCATCGGCGTCGCCGGCGACGCCGTCGCCGCCGGCTGGTCCGCTCGCGATCGCATGCCCGCCATCGTCTTCTGGAACGAGCAACAGTCCCGGGAAAGCATCGACAAGCTCCTGGCCAGCGCCGATCTCATCTACCCGGGCCACGACCGGCCTTTCCGCCTCGTCGACGGCGAGATCATCTACCACGAGCCTTTCCAGCTCACCATCGGCAACCTCGACCCGGCCCGGGAAGGTCTCCGCTTCGACCCGACCCCGCCTACCACGTTCGTCATGCCCGGCATCGAAACGCAGAAGCTCTAGCCTGCGCGGCGGGCTTCCAAATCCGAGGCGGGGAGATCCCCCGTCCTCCCGGCCATCAAATCCTGAGGCTGGGCCTCTCTCGGACTATCACACGCCCCCAGGGCGGGACCGCCGGGCTCTCCGAGGCCGGGCGCGGTCCACTCCGTGGACCGTACCGGACCGACTATACCTACCCCGGCGGCGGCGGCGGGAACGCCTCCAGGCGAAGCTCCTCCGATTCCTCGACATCTTCCACTTGCATCAGCAAGGCCGGCAGGATGGCGACCAAGGCCAGGAACCCCGCGATCGTGAAGAGGTTCTGGAATACGGTCACGCCGGCTTCGATCAAGGGGGCCTCGGTCTCCTCGAACGTGTCGCCGAGCGTTACGTGGCCGGTCAGGCTGTAGAAGCGCTCGATCCCCCAAGCGGACAAGGCCGCCAGCCCCAGCGCCATCCCCATCATTCGCGAGGCGGTGACCAATGAGGCCGCGGCGCCCCAATAGTGACTCGGCGCCGCGCTCAAAGCGCTGACGTGTATGGGAGGAATGACCAGCCCAAATCCAAAACCCGCCATGACTAGGGGCAACGTGAGCCTCGGTTCCGCCACCTCCGTTTCCCAACTGCTCATGACCAGCAAACCCGCTCCTATGAGCGCAAGGCCGGCTACGCACACCGGTCTCACTCCCGTCCAACGCAGAACGTAGCCTCCTACCAGCGCCCCCACCGGAATGCAGGCCGTAAGACGGAATAGGTGGAGGGCGCTCTCCCAGGCCTCCTTCTCCATGACAGTGGCGGCCATGAGAGGTACGGCAACCAAGGAGATAATGAGGGCGACCCCCACGAGAAACTGGGTCATGTTGGATGATGCGAAAGCCTTGGAGCTGTACAGAAACGACGCGAACAGCGGCTGGATCGCCCGCCTCTGGACGACCACAAACACGCCGACCAAGAAAATCCCAAACGCGATCAACAGATAGGGGACGATCGACTCCCCTGTAAAGACGCTTCTTTGGGCCAGCGCCATGGTGAGAACGGTGAGGGCGCCTGCCAGCGCCAGCGCCCCGAAGTAGTCCATTTTGGCCCCAGGATTGACGCGGTTCGGCAAGATGGCCAGAAGGCCTATCAGAAAGAAGCTCTGGGGGATGTCCAGCCAGAAAATCCAGCGCCAGCCAATCCACTCGATGATGGCTCCGCCATAGAGGGGGCCCAAAACGGATCCCGCTTCAGCCGAGGCGGCCACGAGTCCGAGTGCCACTCCCCTTTTCTCCGGCGAGACGGCTCCCACCGCCATCGCCAGACCGATGGGAACCGTGGCCCCGCCGCCGATGGCTTGGAGCACCCTGGCAGATACGATCCAAGAGAAGTCCGGCGCAATCGCCACCAACGCCGACCCGATGGAGAACAGAACCAGCGCGGCTTGGAACATCCTGACGCGGCCGCGGACATCGGACAGGCGCCCCGCCAACGGCATGGCCACGGTGTAGGCGATCAGATAGCCGGTTACGATCCACGCCGCCGTGTCCAGGTCCGTCAGGGGGATCTCCAAGTCCACCATGACGGCGGGCAGCGCGGCGACTACCACGGTCTGGTCCAGGGCGGTCGAGAATACCCCCAGGCACAGAATCCCTAGGACGACCGACTGGGAAGACCCTAGGGATCTGAAGCCGGACCGAGCAGCGTTCATGGCCCAGCGGCGATATCCGGAAGTTGAATGTCAACGGGGGCGTTCACGCCCGAGATAGTCACCAGACGCTTCGTTCCCGGCGCGTCGTCGTTGTATAGGCGGCCATCGATTCTCATCTGCCGCAAAATGTGCTCACTCTCGTCAATCCACAGGGTCAACGTGATCGGATGACCCGGATCCAAGGACGTGATGAGGGCCGACAGATCTTCCGACACGATATCGCCAACTACCAGGATCGTCTGCGCGTCCGCCACAACCTCCCGGCCTGTAATGGCCGCGTCCCTCATCAAGGGCAGCGCTTCGCTCAACGCCGGGCCTACCCTCCCGAAATTGAAGGGTACCTGCTCGAGGGGCAGGGGAAGCCACGGCGCGTCCTCGGAGAACTTCATGTATGCCTGCTCTCCCACCGCCACCATTTCGATCTCCACGAATCCCATGGCAGCAGCCACTACCTCCACCAGCATCCGGAATCCGTCGGGAGACTTTATCTCCGCTTCCATGCTCTTGAACGTCGTCCCGAAGAATTGGGCTCCCGAGTCCGTTTCATCGATCATCGCGACCTTGGCCGTCGACATGGCGGCTAACTCTTCGCCCGCACTCACGAGCAGCTCATCCACCGACAGATCATCGGTAGATGTGGATTCCCCCCCGCATGCGGCTGCCAAGAACAGGAACCCGATCGCCAACACGGTGATGGATAGTTTGAGACGCAACATCTTGGCCCAGTTCATCTGCCTATCTCCCTGACCCGCAGCCTGCGGCGAGATGGCGATCGCACGAGGAACTGGGCCTTCTTCCAATCACCCGCGCGCGGTCTCCGTCGGGCGAAGACCCGCTCCAAGGCGCTCTTCCAGCAGCGTGAAGAGCGGCCTCGGGCGATGCTGCGTTGGACGGTGCGCCCGCCATCCCTACACCATCTATCGGCCTACCGACGCCAGGGGAGTATCTCCCAACCAACGGTTGAGGGCGTCTGGCCATTGATGGTATCACCGTACGCGCCCTCGTCGTCGTACGGTTACGAGGGCCGCAAGTGACGATACGCCATTCGATGAGCGGGCCGGCGGCGTTGGGTCTGTCCGGGCGGATCGACCGGCACCGCGAACGGGAGAACCTCTACGGGCGTAGAGTCTGTCCAGTTGCGACCTGAAACACAGAGGCTCTAGACCAATAGAAGATCCACGGGCATTCCCACTGCCGAGCCCCCCAAAGGCCGTCGTGTGACCCGCCTGATCATCGACGGCATGAACGTGATCGGATCCCGGCCCGACGGCTGGTGGCGCGACCGCAAAAGCGCCGCCCGCCGTCTCGTGGCGCAGCTCCAAGCGCTGGCCGCTTCCAGTGACGACGCGCTGGCCGTCGTCCTCGACGGCCGTCCCCTCCCCGGCCTGCCCGAGGGTGCGCACCAAGGCGTCACCGTCTACTACGCCACCCGGCCCGGTCCCAACGCCGCCGACGACCGCATCGTCGATCTCATCGCCGCCGATGCCGACCCCGGCTCGCTCACGGTCGTCACCTCCGACCGCACCCTCCGCGAGCGCGCCCTGCATCTCCGCGCCGAGGTCGTCGGCGCCGGCGCCCTGCTACGACGCCTCGACGCCCTTGAAGGCTAGCCCGCGTCCGGCGGCTCGATCTTGGGCAAGCTCCCGGACCAGACGCCACCGCGCCCGTCCCGCACCTCCACGTAGATCAGGGTATCCGTACGGCCGATCAGCTCCACCCGCCATGCCTCGGCGGGCTCACGGCTTGCCGAGTCAGCGGCTTCATCACGATTTCGAGAGGTCGCGTCGCTCATCCTGCCCTCGCATCCCGCCGGATCCCGCAACCGGCACCGGCGTCGGCGTCCGCACGGGCGGCTCCCTCATGGGAGGCAGCCCCGGCCTCGGACGCGCTTCGGCGCGCGCGCGGTTCCGCAGCCGCCGGTAGCGCCATATCGCCCCGGCCAGCACCGTCACGATCATCCCACCGACCACGAAATACACCAGCGCCGCCACCCCAAGCGTGCCCGTGAGTCCGAATGGGAGCCAGATCGCTCCCCCAAGCAGCACTCCCATCGACGCCGGAAATCGCACGAGCCGCTGCACCACCCGCTGCCCATACGACCGACGACTGACTCCTCGCCACTCCATCCTGCGATGCTACCAGTCGATCGATCCAAGCCGTCGCCAGCCTGCGGTAGGCTCTGCCGGGCAGCGGCAGCCGACCGCGCTGCGTGCCCGCGCCGGCGCCCATGCCGCGCCGTCCCATACCGCCGTCCACCCTGTTCAGACGTCGGAGAGCGAAATGACACCCAAGCTGTTGCGCAAACTGCTCCGCCGCAGCGACGCCGGCCCGGGCAAGCCTCCGCCCTTCGTTCGCGCCCTCGCCGACGCCCTGCCGGCCAGCGGCCTCACCGTCTTGCTGATGCCACCCGATGCCCCCGAGCACGCCCTCGGCCGCCTCCCAGACGCTCGGGCGCGGGGGCTTCTTCAGATCGGCGACGGCCCTCCCGACCTGATCAATTGCACCAGCGTCGGCGTCGGCCAAGGGCACCTCAGCCAAGGCGAGAGCACCGGCTTCCACTGGCTCATGCGCACCAGCCGTCTCTCTCCCACCTGGTCCAGCGCCCGTGTCGATGCCCGCCGCGAGTTCAGCGCGAGCGACATCGGCAGCGCGCGCCACTTCCGCTGGATCTCCCTCGATAGCGCCGCCACCTCCCGCGCCGCCGCCGCTCTCCTGCAAGAGCGTGGCAACGCCCGCGCGCCCAACGCCGAATCCCTGAACGACCGCATCCTTCACCTCCTCCAGCAACCGGAGCTGCTCTCGCTCCAGCTCGAGCCGGAAACGGACGCCTGGTACCGCTGCTCGCTCTACCTCGGCTATGAGCGCGCCCTTGGAGGCGACGAGATCGCAACTCTCCGCGACCTCTGCCGTCTTCTGTCCACCCGCGATCCGGCATCCGCAACGACAGACCCCTAAGACGGCTCTCGCTCAGAGGGCACAAGACCCCCTGCATCGATCCCTCCGACCGCGGCGCAATCCTCTGACCCAGCATGCACCCCGACCGGCCGATCGACGCCAAGCAAGGCTTCCAACGATCAAACGATCCATTGATTCGAACGACTGTGATCCGAACGATCGCGCCGCATGGAGCAGGGCTCCCCAAAGACTCAGGAGCAGCCTTTATCGCTTGCATCCCAATTGCTCCTGCAACGCGCTGCACCAGCCCATACTTTCTCTGTTGCGAACCCCACAGCGACTGCGTTGACAACCCCGGCGTTCCGGCGCACGTTGAACCAAACGCTTCAACAGGAAAGGGGAGTGGGCGACATGGCCATTCGACTCGGCGACACCGTCCCAGACTTCACGGCGCAGACCACCGAAGGGGAGATCCGCTTCCACCACTGGCTCGGCGAGAGCTGGGGTGTCCTCTTCTCTCATCCCGCAGACTTCACCCCCGTCTGCACTACCGAGCTCGGCGCCGTCGCCAAGCTCAAGCCCGAGTTCGAGAAGCGCAACACGAAGATCATCGGCCTCAGCGTCGATCCCCTCGAAAGCCACAAAGGCTGGATCGAGGACATCAACGACACCCAGAACACGACCGTGAACTTCCCCATGATCGCGGACGCCGATCGCCACGTCGCCTTGACCTATGACATGATCCAGCCCAACGCCGACGCGACCGCCACCGTCCGCTCCGTCTTCATCATCGACCCGGCCAAAAAGCTGCGCCTCACCCTCACCTATCCCGCCTCCACCGGCCGCAACTTCGCCGAGATCCTCCGCGTCATCGATTCCCTCCAGCTCACCGAATACGAAAAGGTCGCCACTCCCGCCGACTGGCAGCAAGGTGACGACGTCGTCATTCTCCCCTCCATCCCAGATGAAGAGGCCCAGCAGCTGTTCCCTCAGGGGTTCAAGACCCAGCGCCCCTACCTGCGCACGACGGCCGCCCCCCGTTGAGCCGCCTCCGCTAAGCTGCCTTCGTCACCTCACCTCGGTAGCCGTGCCGGGGTCGCAGATCGGCCCGAACCGGGGCGAAACGGAAGCAACAACGTCATGCCTCTCTTCGACACCAGCCGGAAAAGCGGCGCCGCCGCCGAAGCCCGCCTCGTAAAAGACCAGGCCGCCTGGCTCGTCACCGTCTCTCCGGACGGCGTCCCGCAGCCTAGCCCCATCTGGTACCTCTGGGACGGGGAGACGTTCCTCATCTACAGCGAGCCCAACAAGCCCAAGATCCGCAACATTCAAGCCAACTCCCGCGTCGCCCTCCACCTCGACGGCGACCGCGCCGGCCGCGACATCGTCGTCGTGGAAGGCACCGCCGAGATCGGCGGTCCCCCGGCCGACACCATTCCCGCATACGTCCAGAAATACAGCGAGGGCTTCAAGCGCATCGGCATGGACGCCGCCAAGTTCGCGGCCGCCTACGCCGTCCCCATCCGCGTCCGTCCCGATCGCACCCGCGCCTGGCTCGTCACCAACCCGAACGACTGACAACCCCTGACGCGAGGCGACCGGCGCCCGCACCGGTCCCGTGGGCAGCACAGCCGCCCGAATATCCCCCGCCGCTACCATGCAGGGAACATGCACCTCTACCGGATCGAGGAGCGCCAGACCGTCCCCGCCGACCTCCCAAACGCCTGGGATTTCTTCTCCAATCCCACCAACCTGGCCCGCATCACCCCGCCCGACATGGGCTTCGAGGTCACCGTTTCCCCACCCGAACGCATCTATCCCGGCCTCATCATTAGCTATCGCGTCCGCCCTCTTCTCGGCATCCCCGTCGAATGGGTCACCGAGATTACGCACATCGACGCGCCCCACTACTTCGTCGATGTCCAGCGTGGCGGCCCCTACGCCTTCTGGCATCACGAGCACCAGTTCCGTGCCGTGCCGGGCGGTACCGAGGTCCACGACCGCGTCAGCTACGCCCTGCCCTTCGACCCCCTCTCCCGCCCTCTCCACGACCACCTCATCCACCCCCGCCTCCGCACGATCTTCGAGTATCGCCGCCGCGCACTCGAGCGCATCTTCGGTCCGCCGCCTCCCGCCCGGACAACGAACCTCGAGCCGCCAACAAACGATGCGGGAGAATAGCCGGGCGAGTCGGCTAGTTGGGAGGCGTCCACGGCTGCATCCTGCCACCCAGCCGTTTGATCGCCTGATACCACAAGGCCGACGGCACAGCCGTCACCACGTCCCCGGGCTCGCTCTCCGCCACCATCCAGGCCCCGGAGTTCAACTCCGATTCCAGCTGCCCTCCCGCCCAGCCCGCGTGTCCGCTGAACACTCGCACGCCGCGCACCCGCGAGCCCAACGACTCCGGATCGCCCCGTAGGTCCACCATTCCCACCTGGGCAACGATCGGCCGCCAGCCCTCCTCTTCCTCTTCCTCTTCCGTCCCCAGCTCCGCCTCCGCCAGATCAACCAGAGCCAGCGCCGCCTCCCGTGACATCGGTCCTCCGATAAACACGACCCGCGGCGTGGATGCCACGTCTGCCCATTGCGCCAGCGTCGTCTCCACGGCCATGTCGCTCGGCCGGTTCAACACCACCCCCAGCGCTCCCCGTTCGCTGTGATCCAGCAGCAGCACCACTGCCACGAAAAAGTTCGGGTCCCCCAAGGCGGGCGTTGCGACCAGCAGCTTCCCCTTCAACGACTCGTCAGCCACGCCGATTCCGCCTTCGTACCCGACCCTCCGCGGGCCCCATAGACCCCTGTCACCGGCAACGACGCACGTATCCCCATCGCCGACGCCCCGTCGCCAACGCCTAGAGTCTACCGTCGTCTCCCGCGCTCCTGCGCTCTCCCCCATAGGCCCCGCCGGTTGCTAGCCCAACACCCCACTCACTAGCATGCCGCCGGGCTCGCGCGCCCCAGCCGCCGCGTGCCAAGTAGCCACCGGCGATCCCGACCGAGAGACCCCAGCGGAGACGAGGCACAGCATGGCGTCCGATACTCGCTACAAAATATCCGTCGACACCGGAGGCACCTTCACGGACCTTGTCCTCGCCAACCAGCAATCCGTCCTCGGCCTGTACAAATCTCCCACCACCGCCGCCGACATGTTCCACGGCATCAAGAGCGCCATGGACCTCGCCGCCGAGTCCAACGGTCTCAGCCTCCACGACCTGCTGGCCGCCACCGACGCCTTCGTCTATTCCACCACCGTCTCCACCAACGCCATCCTCGAAGGCAAGATCGCCAAGACCGCCTTCTTCGCAACCAAGGGCCATCCGGACAGTCTGCTCTACCGCGAGGGCGGTAAGTTCCAGTCCCACAATCTCGCCATGCCCTTCCCGGAGCCCTATGTGCCCCGCAGCCGCACCTTCGAGATCGAAGAGCGCATCCTCGCGGACGGCACCGTCTATCAGGAGATCGATGAGGAGCAGGTCAAGCGACAGATCCAGCGCCTGCATGACATGGGCATTGAGGCCGTCGGCGTCTGCCTCCTCTGGTCCCCCGTCAACCAAGACCATGAAAAGCGTGTCGGCGCCCTGCTCAATGAGTACGCCCCCAATATGGAGGTTACCCTCAGCCACCAGCTCAACCCCATCATCCGGGAATATCGCCGCGCCTCCGCCACCTGCATCGACGCCTCCATCAAGGCGCTCATGCGCGAGCACCTCACGAAAATCGACTCGCAGCTCCGCGAACTCGGCTTCCAGGGCGACCCGCTCATGGTCACCCACATGTCCGGCGGCGTCCTCAATCTTGAGGAGATGGTCGTGCGCCCTCTCCACACTGTCGACTCCGGCCCCGCCCTCGCCCCCGTCGCCGGTCTCGCATACGCCGAAGCCGATATCGACACCGACTACTCCGACCTTCTCGTCGTCGATGCCGGCGGCACCTCCTTCGACGTCAGCCTCACCCGTAACGGCTCCATCCTCTACACGCGCGAGAAGTGGCTCGGCGAAAAGTGGTCCGGCCACATGACCGGCCTGCCCGCCGTCGATACCCGCTCCGTGGGCGCGGGGGGCGGCTCCCTCGCCTATGTCGATGCCGGCGGCCTCCTCCAAGTCGGCCCGGAAAGCGCCGGCGCGAACCCCGGCCCCGCCTCCTACGACCTCGGCGGCGACCGCCCAACCGTCACTGACGCCGCCGTCGTCCTCGGCCATATCGACCCGGCCTACTTTCTCGGCGGCCGCATGACCCTAGACCCTGCTCTCGCGAAAACCGCCATCGATACCCACGTCGCCGCCCCCCTCAACCTCTCCACCGAAGCCGCCGCCCAGGCCATCATCACCGTCTCCTCGGAGCGCATGCGCGGCTTCATCAGCGAGATGACCATCTCCCAAGGGCTCGACCCCCGCGAATCGCTGATGATCGCCGGCGGCGGCTCCGCCGGCCTCACCATCGTCGGCATCGCCCGTGAGCTCGGCGTCTCCCACGTCCTCATCCCCAAGCTCGCCGCCGGCCTCAGCGCCATGGGCGGCCAGTACTCGGACCTCATGGCCACCTTCTCGCGCGGCTGGCACTCCACCTCCAAGGACTTCGACGCCGAGGGCGTCAACAACGCTCTCCGGGATATCGCCAACGACATGGACGACTTCTTCCAGCGCGTCAACATGGAGGGCGAGCAGATCCGGCAGTTCATCTGCGAGGCCCGCTACGTGCACCAAGTCTGGGAACTCGACGTCAGCCTCGGCGGCAAGGGCCGTATCGAAGGCGACGCGGACCTCAAAGCGCTCCAGGACGAGTTTGACCGCGTGCACATGGAGCTCTTCCACGTCAACCAGCCCGGCCACGAGATCGAAATGATCAACTGGCGCGGGGAGGCTCGCGTCCGCCTCCCCCGCCCCGAGCTCCTCGGCAGCAGCGGCGGCGACGGCGGAGGCGGGCAGGCCAGCCAGCGCACGGCCTACTTTGAGGGCCAAGCCCTCGACACCGCGATCTACACCGGCGCCTCTCTCGCCCCCGGCACCACGATCGACGGCCCCGCCATCATCGAAGAGCCCACCACCACCATCGTCGTCATCCCCGGCGCCCAAGTCACCGTGCGCCCCGCGCACTATCTCGTCCGCGTCGGCTCGGACTAGCGAGCGAACCCCGTGCCGCCAACGTCCAGCGACGCGTCCGATTCGCCCCATGCCGATGAGCAATGACCGCCCGCGCGCAGCAACCGTCCGGCGGCCCCGCCTCAGGAGAAGTCATGTCTGACCACGACGCGCGAACGATCGACCCGGTGCAACTCCTGGTCATGGCCAACCGCATCGACGGCATCACCCGCGAGATGACCAACACCCTCGTCCGCACGGCTCGCTCCACCACCCTCGCCGTCCGCGACTTCTCCACCTCCATCTCCGACGTCAACCATCAACTCTTTGCCGCCCCCGAAGGCATACCTTGCCATGTCTACGGTTCCGGCCTCCTCTGCGAAACCATGGCCGAATACCACCCCGACTTCAAAGAGGGAGACGCCTTTCTCCACAACGACCCTTACCTCGGCAACTCCCACCCGGCCGACCACACCATCCTCGTCCCCGTCTTCTTCGAAGGCGAGCACGTCTTCACCACCTGCATCAAGGCGCATCAAGCCGACTGCGGCAACGCCCTGCCCACCACCTACATGCCCAAAGCCATTGATGTCTACGCCGAGGGCGCGCTCATCTTCCCTTGCGTCAAGATCCAAGAGGATTACCAGGATGTGGGCGATATCGTCCGCATGTGCCAGAAGCGCATCCGCGTCCCCGAGATCTGGTACGGCGACTATCTCGCCATGCTCGCCGCCGGCCGCGTCGGCGAGCAACGCATCAAGGAGTTCTGCCAGAAGTACGGCCTCGAGACCGTCAAGCGCTTTCAGAGGGAATGGCTCGACTACTCCGAGCGCATGGCCGATGCCGAGATCCGCAAGCTCCCCAAGGGCACGGTCCACGGCGAAACCGCGCTCGATCCCTTCCCCACGCTCCCCGACGGCGTCCCCATGCAGGTCGATATCGAGGTCGATCCGGACGCCGGCTTCGTCCACGTCGACCTCACCGACAACATCGATTGCACCCCCGCCGGCATCAACCTCAGTGAATCCACTGCCATCAACTGCGGCGTCACCGGCGTCCTCAGCGTTCTGAACTCCAAGCCGGAAGCCAGGAACGTCACCGTCCCCAACAACGCCGGTGCTTTCCGCCGCATCCCCGTCCAGGTCCGCGAGAACTGCGTCGTCGGCATCCCCCGTCACCCCTCCTCCTGCTCCATGGCCACCAACACCGTCGCCGACCGTTGCCTGGGCATGGTGTACTCCAGCATGAGCCAGCTCGGCGACGGCATCGGCCTGGCCGAGCCTTGCTTCGGCTCCGGCCCCTACCAGGGGGTCGTCTCCGGCTATAACCGCAAGCGCGATGAGCCCTTCGTTCTCCAGATCTTTTCCGGCACGGCCGGCGGCCCCGCCGGCCCCCAATCCGACGGCTGGCTCACTTTCCTCATCGCCAACGCCGGCGGCATGGCCTACTTCGATGAAACCGAGGTCATCGAGCAGAAATATCCCTTCGTCGTTTGGGACTCCTACGTCCGCGTCGATTCCGAAGGCGCCGGCCGCCAGCGCGGGGCTCCCGGCAACGTCTGCGTCTACGGGCCGCTCCCGGACCAGAACGCCATCGAGGTGCACTACTCCCTGGACGGCATGATCACCCCGCCCAAGGGCGTCCGCGGCGGCGGCGACGCTCTCGGCAACGAGGTCTGGCTGCAAGGGCCGGACGGGAGCGAGCGGCATCTCCCCGACATGGTCGGCGAGCAGATCGTCGACTCCGGCGAGCGCCTCATCTCCCTCTCCACCGGAGCAGGCGGCTACGGCGACCCCAAGACTCGCGACCCGCAAGCCGTCCTCACCGACGTCGCCGAGGGCTACGTCACCCCCGAGCGCGCCCGCACGATCTACGGCGTGGCCCTGGCGGGGGACGCGAGCAAGGTTGAAACCCTGCGGATCGATGAGGCGGCCACCGTTGCCCTGCGCCCCCGCTAAGCCGGCCCCGCGCGCCGGCCTGCCGAGGCGGCGCCGGTTCCGCCGCGCCGAATAGCGCCGCCGCCAGGGCCAGCCCGGCCGCGCCCGCCGCTAGGACACTGGTAGATTCTCACGGGGCGTTAGGCGGCTCGAAGAGACTGCGGGCGATGGCAATCATGTTGTCGATATTGCTTCCAGAGAGAGAAGTGTTAAGCCCATAGAGCTCGTATTCGCTCTGGGTGGCGGGGTCATAGACCCACAGCAAGGTGATGCTACGGGGGTCACTCGTTGGCCCCGGTGGGCTGTAGAACACCTGCGCGGGGCGGCCAGCGATCACCCGGGTTTCAGTGACCGTCAAATTGGCACCGGCGTTGGGTCGCTGGGCCGCCTCCCTTACCCAGCCCGAACTACTGAGATGACTAGCCGTGATTTCGAGACCAGTGCCGCCTTGGGGAGAGCGGTAGTAGGCGCGGTATCCGTAGAGGTTGATCTCCGAAGTCTGCACGACCCCGGCGAAGGTCCAGCCCTCGGGCAGGGCGGGTACCCGCCAGTAGGGGAGTTGGCGCGCGGCGGCCACGGTCGTCGCCCGGACGGCCTCGTAGGGGTTCTGCGCCGGGGGAAGGCCATGGTACGTGTAGTACTCGGTCTCGCCCGTCCAGCCTTCAGGCACGATCTGGAAAGGCCCATGCCGGATGGGCACGGTCAGGCTCTCCCCCCCAGATCGGGGAGCCCCTCCCACTGCCAGGTCGCGGGGGCGGCCGCGATGGGGCCGCTGCAGCCGGTGAAGGCGTAGGTCATCCAGGCCACGCCGATCTCCCGATAGGCCGTGCTCGCGGCCGGATCGGGGGCGGCCGTCACCTGGTAGCGCACGAAGCAGTCGGCGGCCTGCTTCCACTCGACCAGGTCGCCGGGCTGGACGGCGGCGTAGAGGGCGGCCCGGTCGGCGCCGCCAGCGTCGGCTGGGTGGATCCGCAGGGTCGTGGCCGTGCCGTCGCGCAGCCCCTCGTAGGTCGTGATCACGCTGGCCGGATCGGCTGCATCCGCCAGGAAGGCGTAATGCCCCGGCTCCACCACCGCCCCGATGAGATCGTAGGTGTCGTAGCGGAAGGACCGGGGTGCGGGCTCTCCCGGCGCGGGCGGCTCCGGGATGGGGGCTTCGGGCGGCGTGGTGGGAGGTTGCGGCGTCTCCGCCGGCGGGGGCGACACGGCCGCCAGGAACTTGCGGATGAGCGCGATCAGCTCGGTCGGGTCGTTGCCTTGCGATCGCCGGCCGCCGGTGGCCGCGATGATGAGGTCGGTGGCCTCGTCGTACACGATGACACTATTGACTGCGTGGGAGGTGATGTCCCACTCGCGGTCGTGTCCTACCCAGGCCGGCCGGCCGTCGAGGAGGAAAAACTCCTGGACCCAATCGGTGGCCGCGTTATCGATGAAGCCGACGCGGAAGGGCGAGACCAGCAGCGGGTAGATACTCACCATCAGGGTGCCGCCGTCGCTGTGGCTGTAGAACCCCCGCAGGTTCACCTCGTACTCTCCTGGCACGACATTCCCGGTCCAGCCCGGGCCCAGGTCGGGATCGGGCATCTCGTCCATCGCTGGGGGCCAGGGGCCGGTATCCGGGATCCTGGGCGTCGGCTCGGGCAGGGTGGTCGCGGTCCACCCCGTGGGCGCAACCACAACGGGCCCGTGCCAGATGGGGACGGTGATGTTGCCGCGCTGGACCAGGGTCGGCGTCCAGGTGAAGGCGGGGCTGCCGGTGGCGCGGATGGCGCCGCTGCAGCCGGTGTAGGCGTGGGAGTAGGCCTTGACGGCCAGCAGCTTGCGCGGCGGTGAGCCGCTGGGATCATCCTTGACTTCAGCCACCTGATAGCGCACCCAGCAGTCGGCGGCCTGGCGCCACTCGACCAGATCGCCCGCCTGCACGAGGGCGTAGAAGTCGGCCTGCGAGGTGCCGGCGCCGTCGTTCTGGTGGATCACGAGGCCCGTGGTGGTGCCGTCGCGCAGCCCCTCGTAGGTGGTGACCAGGGTCGTGAGGTCGGCGGGATCGGAGAGGAAGGCGTAATCGCCGTCGTCCGTGACGCTCCCCGTCGTCGTGGGCGCGCCGTAGGACAGGGTCTCGGACCGCAGATCGCAGGGATCCAGGTTGAGCTGGGCCACGTCGTTGCGCGTCACCTGGGTCAGATCCCGGGGCAGGCAGCCCGTGAGGTCGTTCTCGGAGAGGAAGAGGTCGGTCAGGGGGAGATCGGCCAGAGCCCGGGCGGGATCGCGCCCGTGAGGCGGTTGTTGTAGAGGAAGAGCCCCTGCAAATGGGTCAGGGTCGCCAGCTCCGCCGGGATCGCGCCCGCCAGGTAGTTGCCGTCCAGCGTCAACTCCCGCAGCCCCGTCAGGCTCCCCAGCTCGGCCGGAATGGCCCCCGTCAGCTGCCGCGTCCGCAGGTCGAGCCCGGTCACCCGCTGGGGCGTGCCGCCCAGGGTGACGCCGGCCCAGCTGGTCAGGGCGGTGGCCGCGTTCCAGTTGAGCGCGCCCGTACCGCGCAGCGTGTCCTTGGCCGCCAGCAGGGCGGCGCAGTCCGCCCCCAGGCCGGTGTTGGTAGCGGGGTCGGCGCCCAGCGTGGTTTCCGTGCAGGTCGCCGGTGGGGGTTCGGGCTCGGGCTCCGGCTCGGGTTCGGCAGGCGTGCTGGCCGAGGCCGTGCCGGCCGAGGCCGTCGCGGGCGGCTCGCCCGGCGTGCCGGCCGGCGCCGGGGCGGGCGGGCTCTCCGGGGGCGGCAGGCCGAGGCCGGCGGCGAGCAGGAGGATCGTCCAACGGCGGGCGCGTGTCATGGCATGGTGCCCCCGCGGTCTTATCCAGCTTAACGCCGCCGCCGAGGGTGGGGTTCCGCCCGTCCCACCCGACCGGATGCCGGGGGCCGCACGGCGGGTTGGAGGGCTCGCAGAGGCCGCGGGCGATGGCGAGAACGGCGCCGCCGTTGGGCTCCCGCTTCCCTATCGCGAACCCGGCCAGCGGAACGTTCGCGGTACGGTAGGATTGGCCCACTCAGCGGCGCGCGGTGCGCCATCACGATCGAGGAAGGCCATGCCCGTCCCCAAGCAGATCATCATCCCCGACCAGCTCCGCCTGCCCGCCGAGCGCTTCAACTACTCCCCCGGCATCAAGGTCGGCAACACCCTGTACATGGCCGGCCAGGTCGGCCGCGATGCCGAGATGCACGTCGTCGAAGAGACCGAAGCGCAGTTCGTCCAAGCCCTGGAGAACGTCGGCTCCATCCTCAAGGAGGCCGGGGGAGACTTCTCCGACGTCGTCGAGCTGGAAACCTGGTTCGTCGATATTGAGCGCGACTTCCCCATCTTCCTCCCCATCAAGGACCGCTACTTCACCGGCCCCCACTACCCCACCTGGACCGCCTTCGAAGTCGGGGATCTCGTCATGGGCCTCAAGATCGAGATCAAGTGCATCGCCGTCCTGGATGGCTAGAAGATCCCCCATGAGCACGATCCGGCGCGAATTCATCGTTCCCGACGACCTCAAAGCCGTCCACGACCGTTTCCACTACTCTCCCGGCGTCCTCGTCGGCGACACCCTGTACATCGCCGGGCAGCTCGGCCGCGACCAAGATCTGAATCCCATCCGCGACCGCGCGGCGCAGTTCAGCGCCGCCTTCGAGAACGTCGGCAAAGTCCTCCATGCCGCCGGCGCCGACTTTCGCCACGTCGTCGAGCTCGAAACCTACTTCACCCACTTCCAGGAGGATTTCCCGATCGTTCTCGCCATCAAGAACCGCTACTTCCCCACGGACGGCCCGCACTGGACCGGCTGGGAAGCCCGCAAACTCGTCATGGGCCTCCGCTTGGAAGTCAAATGCACCGCCGTTCTCACGGACTAAGGGCGGGGGGCGGCGGCACGGCCGATGGCTTTGGCAGGCCGGAGATGACCCGGTGGGCCAGCCGCTCGTGTGGCCGCTTCGGCAATGCTTCCATCCCGCCCCAACGACACGCCCCAAGCAGCGGACGCGCCTAGCGATGGACCCCATCCAACTGCTCGTCATGGCCAACCGCATCGACGGCATCACCCGCGAGATGACCAACACCCTCGTACGCACCGCCCGCTCCACCACCCTCGTCGCCCGCGACTTCTCCACCTCTATCTCCACCGCAGACCACGAGCTCTTCGCCGCGCCGGAGGGCGCTCCCGTCCACGTCTACGGCTCCGGCCTCCTCTGCCAAACCATGGCCGACCTGCACCCCGACTTCCAAGAGGGCGACGCCTTCCTCCACAACGACCCCTACCTCGGCAACACCCACCCCGCCGACCACACCATCATCGTCCCCGTCTTCTACGAAGGCGCACACGTCTTCACGACCTGCGTCAAGGCGCACCAGGCCGATATCGGCAACGCCCTCCCCACCACCTACATGCCCAACGCCGTCGATGTTTACGCCGAAGGCGCCCTCATCTTCCCCTGCGTCAAGATCCAGGAGCACTACCGGGACGTGGGCGACATCGTCCGCATGTGCCGCAAGCGCATCCGCGCACCCGAGATCTGGTACGGCGATTACCTCAGCATGCTCGCCGGCGCCCGCGTCGGCGAGCAGCGCCTCAAAGAGCTCTGCGCGAAGTACGGCCCCGAAACCGTCCAGACCTTCGTCCAGGAATGGATGGACTACGCCGAGCGCATGGCCATCGCGGAGATCAGGCGTCTTCCCGCCGGCCGCATCCAAGCCGAAACCACCATGGACGCCTTCCCCCGCCTGCCGGACGGCCTCCACATCGAAGCCGCCATCGACGTTGACCCCGCCGCCGGCCAGGTCACCGTCGACCTGCGCGACAACCCGGACTGCACTCCCACCGGCCTCAATCTCAGCGAAGCGACCGCCATGAACTGCGGCATCACCGGCGTTCTCACCGTCCTCAACTCCAAGCGCAGCGCCAAGGCCCCCATCGTTCCCCAGTGCGCAGGCTCCTTCCGCCCCATCAAGGTCCTCCTGCGCGAGAACTGCGTCGTCGGCATTCCCCAGCATCCCGTCTCCTGCTCCATGGCCACCAACACCGTCTGCGACCGCGCTCTCGCCATGGTCTACTCCGGCTTCTCCCAGCTCGCCGACGGCATCGGCCTCGCCGAACCTTGCTGGGGATCGCCTCCCTTCCAGGCCGTCGTCTCCGGCTATAACCACAAGCGTGGTGAGCCCTATGTCGCTCAACTCTTCTCCGGCACCGCCGGCGGCGCCGCCTCCGCCGAGTCCGACGGCTGGCTCACCTACCTGCTTCCCAACGGCGGCGGCCTCAACTACGTCGACGAATGCGAAGTCGTCGAGCAGAAATATCCCTTCGTCCACTGGGACTGCCGCGTCCGTCTCGACTCCGAAGGCGCCGGCCGCACCCGCGGCGCCCCCGGCAACGTCAGCACCTTCGGTCCCCTCCGCAACCCCATGGACGTCCACTACTCGCTGGAGGGCCGCACCAACGTCCCCCGCGGCGTTCGCGGCGGCGGCCCCTCCCTCGGCCCCGCCGCCGCCATCTACCGCGCCGGCGGCGCCTTCGAGCCCCTCCCCAATATGGTGGGCGAGCAGACCGTCCAGCCCAACGAGCGCATCGTCTCCTACTCCGCCGGCGGCGGCGGCTACGGCGATCCGCACCAGCGCCCGGCCCAGGCCGTCCTCAACGACGTCGTCGAGGGCTACGTCTCCGTCCGTCGCGCCCGCGAGATCTACGGCGTCGCCCTCACAGGCGACCCCACCAAAGTGGAAACCCTCCAGATCGACGGCAGGGCGACCACCGATCTGCGTGCGAGATCGCCATGAGGCCCACGAACCCAACCACCGTGTACTCCGACCCGTCCGCCCGCGCGGGCCGCGACGCATCCCCGATCACGGAGCGTCCTCGGTGAGCACGACCAGCTAGCGATGGACCCCGTCCAGCTCCTCGTCATGGCCAATCGCGTCGACGGGATCACCCGCGACATGACCAACACCATCATCTGGACCACTCGCTCCGCCACCCTCGCCGCCCGCGACCTCTCGACCTCCATCTGTACCGCCCAGCATGAGCTTTTCGTCGCCCCCGAGGGGCTCCCCGTCCACGTCTACGGCTCCGGGCTGCTCTGCGAAGCGATGGCCGACCTCCACCCGGACTTCCAAGAGGGCGACGCTTTCCTCCACAACGATCCCTATCTCGGTAACACGCACGCCGCCGACCACACCGTCCTGGTGCCCGTCTTCTTCGAAGGCAAGCACGTTTTCACGACCTGCGTCAAAGCGCATCAGGCCGACATCGGCGACGCCATCCCTACCACGTACATGCCCAAAGCCCGCGACGTCTACGAAGAGGGCGCCCTGATCTTTCCCTGCGTGAAAGTGCAAGAGAGCTACCAAGACGTGGGCGACATCATCCGCATGTGCCAGAAGCGCATCCGCGTCCCCGAGGTCTGGTACGGCGACTACCTCGCCATGATCGCCGCCGCCCGCGTCGGTGAGCAGGGGCTCAAGGATCTCTGCGCCAAGTTCGGCCTCGACACGGTCAAGACATTCGTCCGTGAATGGCTCGACTACCAGGAGCGCGTCATCGACGCCGCCATCCGCAAGCTGCCACCCGGCCGGCTCCACGCCCACACGACCTTCGACCCCTTCCCCTATCTTCCCGACGGCGTCCCTCTCCAAGCCGGCATCGACATCGACCCCGCCGCCGGCCGCGTCACCGTCGACATGCGCGACAATCCGGACACCACCCCCACCGGCCTCAATCTCAGCCGCGCCACCGCCACCAACGCCGGCATCTCCGCCGTCCTCGCCGTCCTCAACTCGCTCCCCACCGTCGACACCGAGGTCAAGAACAACGCCGGCAGCTTCCGCCGCATCCAGGTCCTCCTGCGCGAGAACTGCGTCGTCGGCATCCCTCGCCACCCCACCTCCTGCTCCATGGCCACCACCGGCATCGCCGACCGGGTACAAGCGATGATTCACGCCGCCTTCGGCCGCCACGCCGACGGGATCGGTCTGGCCGAGTCCGGCCGTGGTCAAGGGCCCTACATGGCCGTCGTCTCCGGCTACGACCGGCGCCGCGACGAGCCCTACATGCTCTCCCTCTTCAGCGGAACCGCCGGCGGTCCCGGCACCCCCAACACCGATGGCTGGCTCACCTTCCTCATGGCCGCCGGCGCCGGCCTGCTCTACATCGATCAGTCCGAAGTGATTGAGCAGAAATATCCGATGGTGGTGATCGAGATGCGTGTCCGCCTCGACTCGGAAGGCGCCGGCCGCCAGCGCGGCGCTCCCGGATCTATCACCGTCTTCGGCCCCATCGACCATACGATGGAGGTCCACTACTCCCTCGACGGCATGATCAATGTCCCTCTCGGGGTGCAGGGCGGAGGCCCTGCCCTCGGCCCCGCCGCTCAGCTCATCGACGCCGACGGCGCCACCCGCGACTTACCCGACATCGTCGGCGAGCAGCCCCTGCAAGCCGGTGAGCACATCGTCTCCCTCTCCGCCGGCGGGGGCGGCTACGGTCACCCCCACCAGCGCCCGGCTCAAGCCGTCCTCAGCGACGTCGTCGAGGGCTACATCTCTCCCCGCCGCGCCCGCGAGACTTACGGCGTCGCCCTCGCAGGCGATCCCGCCAAGGTCGAGACCTTGCGGGTGGACGAGACGGCCACCGCGACGCTGCGCGCCTAAGCCGGCTCGGCCTGCCCCCCTCTTTCCAGCGGGGATCAGGAAACCGGGCGCGACTCCTGAGACGGCGGCGCCCCTACGGCAGCCCCCAAGGCCAAGACAGCCTCCGCATCAACGCCGCCGCGCGCGCTACCCTGCCCCCAAGGCCGCGTGAACCCACCGCAAGGATCGGACGAAGGACTTAGCCGCATGCCACCCGAGACTCCCGCCATGGATCCGGTACAGATGCTCGTCATGGCCAACCGCATCGACGGCATCACCCGCGAGATGACCAACACCCTCGTACGCACCGCCCGCTCCACCACCCTCGTCGCCCGCGACTTCTCCACCTCCATCTCCGACGCCGACCACCAGCTCTTCGCCGCGCCCGAGGGCGTCCCCTGCCACGTCTACGGATCCGGCCTCCTCTGCGAAGCGATGGCCGACCTGCACCCCGACTTCCAAGAGGGCGACGCCTTCCTCCACAACGACCCCTACCTCGGAAACTCCCACGCCGCCGACCACACCATCCTGGTGCCCGTTTTCTTCGAAGGCACACACATCTTCACCACCTGCGTGAAGGCGCACCAGGCCGACTGCGGCAACGCCATCCCCTCCACCTACACCCCCAAAGCGATCGACGTCTACCAGGAGGGCGCCCTCATCTTCCCCTGCGTTCGCATCCAGCGACGCTATCAAGATGTCGGCGACATCGTCCGCATGTGCCAGAAGCGCATCCGCGTCCCCGAGATCTGGTACGGCGACTACCTGGCCATGCTGGCCGCCGCCCGCGTGGGCGAGCAACGCATCAAGGACCTCTGCCGCAAGTTCGGGCTCGAAACCGTGCAACGCTTCGTCCAGGAATGGAAGAGCTACTGCGAGCGGCTGGCAACCGACGCCATTTCCAAGCTGCCTCCCGGCCGTATCCATGCCCAAACCGCCCTCGATCCCTTTCCCAACGTCCCCGACGGCATCCCGCTCCAAGCCGCCATCGAAGTCCGGCCCGGCGACGGCCAGGTCACCGTCGACCTGCGCGACAACCCGGACTGCACCCCCACCGGCCTCAACCTCTCCCAGTCCACCGCCGTCAACTGCGGCATCTCCGGCGTCCTCACCGTGCTCAACTCCAAGCGCCGGGCCAAGGCCGCCCTCGTCCCCAACAATGCCGGCAGCTTCCGCCGCGTCACCGTCCACGTCCGCGAGAACTGCGTCGTCGGCATCCCCCAGCACCCCGCCTCCTGCTCCATGGCCACCAACACCGTCGCCGACCGCGCCCTGGGCATGATCTACGCCGCCTTCGCGGAGCTCGGCGACGGCGTCGGTCTCGCCCAGCCCTGCTGGGGCTCCGGTCCCTACCAAGGCGTCGCCTCCGGCTATCACCGCAAGCGCGACGAACGCTACGTGCTCCAGCTCTTCGCCGGCACCGCCGGCGGCCCCGCCTCGGCCGAGTCCGACGGCTGGCTCACCCTGCTCATCGCCAACGGTGGCGGCCTCAACTACTTCGACCAAGCCGAGGTCGTCGAGCAGAAGTATCCCTTCGTCATCTGGCGCACCTGCGTTCGCCCGGACTCCGAAGGCGCCGGGCGGCAGCGCGGCGGCCCCGGCAACATCTGCATCTACGGACCCCTCGCCGACGAAGAGCCGATGGTCGTCCACTACTCCCAAGACGGCATGATCACCTCGCCCAAAGGCGTCCGCGCCGGCGGCCCCGCCCTCGGCTCGCAGGTCTGGCTGCGCCGCGCCGGCGGCCGCGATCACTACCTCCCCAGCATCGTGGGCGAGCAAACCGTCGGTCCCGACGAGCGCCTTATCTCCCTTTCCGCCGGCGGCGGCGGCTACGGCCATCCCCACCAGCGTCCGCCGCAAGCCGTCCTCACCGACGTCGTCGAGGGCTACATCTCCCCCCAGCGCGCCCGCGCCGTCTACGGCGTCGCCCTCGCAGGAGACGCCACCAGGGTCGAAACCCTGCGGGTGGACGAGGCCGTCACCGCGACCCTGCGCGCCTAGGCCGGATCGTCGCACCGCCAGCCCCGCAACTCTCCTCCGTATGGATGACGCCGCGAGCGCTACCCTGCCAAGCGGATCACGGGAGCCCGAGCACTAAACGACCGAAGGATTGAGCCGCATGCCACCCGAGACTCCCACCATGGACCCGGTCCAGCTGCTCGTCATGGCCAACCGCGTCGACGGCATCGTCCGCGAGATGACCGAAACCCTGGTCCGCACCGGCCGCTCCGCCCAGCTCGCCGCCCGCGACCTCTCCTGCTCCCTCTCCACCGCCCAGCACGAACTCTTCGCCGCCCCCGACGGCTGTCCCGTCCACGTCTACGGCTCCGGCCTGCTCTGCGAGGCGATGGCCGATCTCCACCCCGACTTTGAGGAGGGCGACGCCTTCCTGCACAACGACCCCTACCTGGGCAACACCCACGCCGCCGACCACACCGTGATGGTCCCCGTCTTCTTCAAGGGCGAGCACATCTTCACCACCTGCGCCAAGGCCCACCTCTCCGACACGGGCAACGCCATCGCCACCACTTACTCGCCCGAATCCATCGACGTCTACGCCGAGGGCGCCCTCATCTTCCCCTGCGTCAAGATCCAGGAGCACTACACCGACCGAAACGACATCATCCGCATGTGCCGCAAGCGCATCCGCGTCCCCGAGATCTGGTACGGCGACTATCTCGCCATGCTGGCCGCCGCCCGCGTCGGCGAGCGCCGCATCCAGCAGTTCTGTGAGAAGTTCGGCCTCGACACCGTCAAGACCTTCGTGCGGGAATGGCTCGACTACTCCGAGCGCATGACCATCGCCGCCATCCGCGACCTCCCCGCCGGCCGGGCCGAAGCCACCAGCACCGTCGATCCCTTCCCCGGCGTCCCCGACGGCATCCCGCTCCAGACCGAAGTCATCGTCGATCCCGCAGCCGCCCGCGTCACGGTCGATTTCCGCGACAATCCCGATTGCACGCCCACCGGCCTCAACCAAAGCCGAGCCACGGCGACCACCGCCGGCATCTCCGGCATCCTGCACATCCTCAACGGCCACCCCGAAGCCAAGTCCGAGATCGCTCCCAACAACGGCGGCAGCTTCCGCCGCTTCGACATCCTCCTGCGGGAAAACTGTGTCCTCGGCATCCCCGTGCACCCCACCTCTTGCTCAATGGCCACCACCACCGTCTTCGAACGGGCCGTCAGCATGATCTTTTCCGCCTTCGCCAAGCTGGCCGACGGCGTCGGCTTCGGTGAGCCCTGCTGGGGCCTCGCCCCCCTCGACGGCGTGGTCTCCGGCTTCGACCGGCGGCGCGGCGAGCCCTACATCTTCCAGATCTTCAGCGGCACCGCCGGCGGGCCCGCCGGCCCGCGCAACGACGGCTGGCTCACCCTCCTCGGCCCCGGCGCCGCCGGCTGCCTCTACCTCGACTCCGCCGAAGTCATCGAGCAGAAATACCCCATGGCCGTCTACGAGCGGCGCGTGCGCCTCGACTCCGAGGGCGCCGGCCGCACCCGCGGCGCTCCCGGCAACATCTGCGCCTACGGCCCTCTCCTCGACCCGCAGGTCGTCTACTACTCCCTCGACGGCATGTTCAACCCGCCCCGCGGCGTCCGCGCCGGCGGTCCGCCCCTCGGTCCCAGCGCCCAGCTTCGCACGGCCGGGGGCGACGTCCGCGTCCTTCCCAACCTCGTGGGCGAGCAATGGCTCCAGCGCGGCGAGCAGATCGTCTCCATCTCCGCCGGGGGCGGCGGCTACGGCCACCCCCATCAACGCTCGGCCCAAGCCGTCCTCCACGACGCGGTCGAGGGCTACATCTCTCCCGGACGCGCCCGCGCGCTCTACGGCGTCGTCCTCGCGGGCAACCCGGACAAGGCCGAAACCCTCCGCATCGACGAAGCCGCCACCCAGGCCCTGCGCTCCGGCTCGACCACAGCCGCTCGCCCGGCCGGATAGCGCGCTCCGCGCCGGCGATCAGCGGCAGAGCGCGATCTGAAGTAGACTCCCGCCGACCAGCCAGCCGACGCGAGCCGCGCCCCCGCGCGGCGGCGCACCGTCCCGAACGCGAGTAGCTCAATGACCCTCCACGCCCGCTCCGCCATCAATCCCGACGGCCTCCTCAAGTTTCCCGGCCCGGTCTCCCAAGGGATGCGCGCCAAGGCCGACGAGTACATCTTCGTCGCCGGCCAGGTCGCCCTCGGTCCCGACGGCGCCGTCGTCGCCCCGCACGACATGGACGGCCAGGCCCGCAAGGTGCTCGAGAACATCGACATCCTCCTCAAGGAGGCCGGCGCCGACTGGGACAACATCGTCGACTTCACCACCTACATCGTCGGCTCCCAGCACATGACCACCTTCATGCAGGTCCGCAACGAGCTCTTCCCCACCTACTTCAAGAGCGGCGTCTACCCGCCCAACACGCTCATCTTCGTCAGCGGCCTCTTCAAGCCCGATCTCGTGCTCGAGATCCACGTCACCATCGGCGTCTGAGGAGCTATCCGAGAAGCCGCCCGGCACGTCCACGAGCCACACAGCCAACCCAGCAAAGCGCGGCGCAGCCACCCGAGGCAGAACCATGTCCACCCGCGACGAGCGAACGATCGACCCGGTGCAACTCCTGGTCATGGCCAACCGCATCGACGGAATCACCCGCGAGATGACCAACACCCTAGTGCGCACGGCCCGATCCGCCACCCTCGTCGCCCGCGACTTCTCCTGCTCGATCGCCGACGCCGACCACCAGCTCTTCTCCGCGCCCGAGGGCATCCCCGTCCACGTCTTCGGCACCGGCCTCCTCTGCGAGGCGATGGCCGACCTGCACCCCGACTTCCAGGAGGGCGACGCCTTCCTCCACAACGATCCCTACCTGGGCAACTCCCACCCGGCCGACCACACGGTCATGGTCCCCGTCTTCGTCGAGGGGCAGCACGTCTTCACCTGCTGCGTCAAGGCGCACCAGGCCGACATCGGCAACAGCATCCCCACCACCTACACGCCCAAGGCGATCGACGTCTACCAGGAGGGCGCCCTGATCTTCCCCTGCGTCAAGGTGCAGGAGCGCTACCAGGACGTGGGCGACGTCATCCGCATGTGCCAGAAGCGCATCCGCGTGCCCCAGGTCTGGTACGGCGACTATCTGGGCATGCTGGCCGCCGCCCGCGTGGGCGAGGAGCGCGTCAAGGACTTCTGCCAGAAGTTCGGGCTGGAAACCGTGCAGCGCTTCATCCAGGAGTGGAAGGACTACTGCGAGCGGCTGGCCGACTCCGCCATCCGCCAGCTCCCGGCCGGGCGCGTCCACGCCCAGACGGCCCTCGACCCCTTCCCCAACGTTCCCGACGGCATCCCCCTCCAGGCCGAGATCGCGATCGAGCCCGACCAGGGCCAGATCACGATCGACATGCGCGACAACCCGGACTGCACCCCCACCGGGCTCAACCTCTCCCAGTCGACCGCCACCAACGCCGCCATCTCCGGCGTGCTGATGGTGCTCAACTCGGACCGCGAGGCCAAGGCGCCGGTGGTCTTCAACAACGCCGGCAGCTTCCGCCGCTTCAACGTCCTCCTGCGCGAGAACTGCGTGATCGGCATCCCCCGCCACCCTCACTCCTGCTCCATGGCCACCAACACCGTGGCCGACCGGGCCATGTCGATGATCTACTCGGCCTTCGCCCAGCTCGGCGACGGCTACGGCCTGGCCGAGCCCTGCTTCGGCTCCGGCCCCTTCCAGGGCGTCGTCTCCGGCTACAACCACAGGCGCCGGGAGCCCTACGTGCTGCAGCTCTTCTCCGGCACGGCCGGCGGTCCCGGCGGCCCCCAGTCCGACGGCTGGCTCACCCTCTTCATCCCCGCCGGCAACGGCCTCCTCTACATGGACGAGGCCGAGGTGATCGAGCAGAAGTACCCCTTCATGATCTGGGACAACCGCGTGCGCCCCGACTCGGAGGGCGCCGGCCGCCACCGCGGCGCCCCCGGTAACGTCTGCATCTACGGCACCCTGGACGAGGACATGGAGGTTCACTACTCCCTGGACGGCTCCATCAACCCGCCCAAGGGCGTCCTGGGCGGCGGCCCCGCCCTGGGCCCGGCCGCCCTGCTGCAGAACCCCGACGGCAGCCAGACCGACCTGCCCGAGATCGTGGGCGAGCAGGTGGTCCCGCCGCGCCACGCCATCGTCAGCCTCTCGGCCGGCGGCGGCGGCTACGGCCCCGCGCACGAGCGCGACCCCGGAGCCGTGCTCACGGACGTGGTCGAGGGCTACGTCTCCTATGAACGGGCGCGCGATGCCTACGGAGTGGCGCTGGCGGGCGAGCCGGACAAGGTGGAGACGCTACGGGTGGATCGGGCAGAGACCGCCGCGCTGCGCGCTTAACCTGGCAAGGGGACCGCGTGACTCCATCAGGCGACTTCCACGACATCGAACTGCCGCAAGGTCTTACCAAAGCAGCGATTCGCAAAGCGATCGACTACGTCGAGCGCGAACTGGCCGAATTAACGGAAATCTACTTCGAGCAAGCCAACCTCTTCAGCGGACTGGTAAGCGTCTTCGCCACGAAAGGGCTCGATCGCACGAGCATCTACGAAAAGCGCCGACACTCGGACCTAGCTCAAACCAGGTTTCCTGATCTTCGCCGCCGCGGAAGCCCAGACCCACCTCCAGCGGAGCACTCCCTTGAGTGCAAGGCGAGCAAGCGACCTTGGGCCGTTCAATCTCACTACGACCATCCTGGCTGGTACATCGTCTGGAGATACTTGGTCGACGACACCCAAACCCTTGAGCCGGGTAAATCGCTCATCATCTGGCGAGTCGACGTCGCATACATCAACCGAGACGACTGGAAGTACGAGAAAAGCACGGCGAGTTCCGAGGGTGGGGGTCGGACAGAAACGTTCGGCTTGAAACGTCCCGCCACGAAGCTACGCGGCAAGGCCGTCTACACGCGATCAGACGTCGTCATCTCCAAAGGGAAGGCCGTACCCGCCAACGGAGACTGACTCCAGCGGCCCCGGGTCGCGGATAATCGTGCCCCGGAACGACTCGTAAGTCCCGACTTGCAGCGTCGCGAGTTGGGGAATTGCAGACTTCGCAATGTCAAAGAATCTCTTGTCGAGTTCCACACCCACGCTCTCATATCCGTTTGCTTCCGCAGCAGCAAGCGTCGAGCCGGACCCGGCAAAGGGATCAAGGATTCGTCCCTCACCGAGCGGCAGAATCGCTCTCACGACCTGACGCAGGAACGCTTGCGGTTTCAGGCTCGGATGAGGCGCGATCTCACGTTCCGAAGCCCGAGTCGGCCTTGAGACGATCACATCGCCGAACGGCCTCTCGTCCGAGACGCGGCGGAGTCCACCTGCTTTCCATTTCCGGAGATTATCTTGGACGCGTCCCTCGATCGGCTTGCGGAACAGCAGCCACGGCTCCCACATTGATCGGGGCATGACCGTCACATCGGAGAACTCTTCATGTGCGTTCTTCGGGCGATCTCCCCCTCGCATTGTCATGACGAGCCGCGCGATCTCCCCCCGACGCTCGAATCCCGCGCCTATCACCATCGCCGCTACGCGGTAGGAGACGAGTGGATTCGAAGCAATGAGCACGTGGGCGCCTGGCACGAGGACTGGAAGAAGTCGTGTCGCCCACTCGCCGAAGAAGTCGTCCAAAGCAGCCAGATCTCGCTTGCTCAGCGTTGTGAAGCGCGGCACCGGGGACCGCTCGTGTCCGTCAAAGGATGGGGGGATGCGCCAAACGCCGCCTCTGCCATTCCGGCGCTTCTCTTGCTCTTTCGCGGTGTACTCCACTAGCCCGTAAGGCGGATCGGTGACAACACCGTGCACACTGTTCGGTAGCTGCTCAGACAGCCATTCCAAGCAATTCGCCTGAACGAGTTCAGCGCTGCCGAATCGGTAGATCTCTGCCGCCCATCCCGGACGGAGCCGGTACCGTCCGTGGCCCGCTCGCTCGAACACGTCTCTAGAATTCAACCGGAGGTACGACCTCACGGATGACGGCGCCACTACTCCTCCCAATTTTCTCTCGACATGCGCGCGAATATCACCTACCGGCGCTTCACCACCAAGGTCGCGCAACGACTCGATGATCGCGTCGCGTACTTCACCAGGGCGTCGAGATTTTTGTGTCATCGCGTATGAAGATAGACGTCTAGACGTCGGCCTTCAAACGCGGCGCGCACTGCGGCCGAGTGTGTTTATACTCAGTATGCCGATAGCCCAAAAATCCAGTGTCGTTGTCCTCTCCGATCAAGGATCATCCCGTCATCCAATGAACTGTTAAAGAGCCGTCATCTACCTGTCGCTTCATTTATCTACCAATCTCTGTCCGCCTGCCTCCCCTTCCGACCCGCTATCATCCCCCGACCATGCCGCTCGACCCCGTGCAGCTCCTGGTCATGGCCAACCGTCTCGACGGGATCACCCGCGAGATGACCAACACCCTGGTGCGCACGGCCCGTTCCACCACCCTGGTCGCCCGCGACTTCTCCACCTCCGTCACCGACCACGAGCACCAGCTCCTGGCCGCCCCCGAGGGCATCCCCGTCCACGTTTACGGCTCGGGGCTGGTCTGCGAGTCGATGGCCGATCTGCACCCCGACTTCCAGGAGGGCGACGCCTTCCTCCACAACGACCCCTACCTGGGCAACTCCCATCCCGCCGATCACACCATCCTCGTGCCCGTCTTCGTGGAGGGCGCGCACATCTTCACCTGCTGCGTCAAGGCGCACCAATCCGACATCGGCAACAGCATCCCCACCACCTACACGCCCAAGGCGATCGACGTCTACCAGGAGGGCGCGCTGATCTTCCCTTGCGTCAAGGTGCAGGAGGACTACACGGACGTGGGCGACATCATCCGCATGTGCCTCAAGCGCATCCGCGTGCCCGAGATCTGGTACGGCGACTACCTGGCCATGATCGCGGCCGCCCGCGTGGGCGAAGAGCGGCTCAAGGACCTCTGCCGCAAGTTCGGCCTCGAAACCGTGCGGGACTTCATCCAGGAGTGGAAGGACTACTGCGAGCGGCTGGCCGAGGACGCGATCAAGGAGCTGCCCTCGGGCCGCATCCACGCCACCACGGCCCTCGATCCCTTTCCCGGCGTCCCCGACGGCATCCCCCTCCAGGCAGATATCGACGTGGACACGGAGCAGGGGCGCGTCACCATCGACCTGCGCGACAACCCGGACTGCACCCCCACCGGCCTCAACCTCTCCGAGTCCTGCTCGATCAACGCCGGCATCTCCGGCGTCCTCACCGTGCTCAACTCCAAACGCGACGCCACCCACTCGCTCGTCCCCAACAACGCCGGCAGCTTCCGCCGCATCGAGGTCCTGCTGCGCGAGAACTGCGTGGTCGGCATCCCCCGCCATCCCGCCAGCTGCTCCATGGCCACCAACACCGTGGCCGACCGCGCCCTGGGGATGATCTACTCCGCCTTCGGCCGCCTGGCCGACGGCATCGGCCTGGCCGAGCCCTGCTGGGGCTCCCCCGTCTTCGAGGCGGTCGTCTCCGGCTGGAACCGCGCCCGCCGGGAGCCCTTCGTGCTGCAGCTCTTCTCCGGCACGGCCGGGGGCCCCGCCACGGCCGAGTCCGACGGTTGGCTGACCTTCTCGATCCCCGCCGGCGGCGGCCTCTCCTACATCGACGAGACCGAGGTGATCGAGCAGAAATACCCCTTCGTCGTCTGGGAGACGCGCGTCCGCCCCGACTCGGAAGGGGCGGGCCGCACCCGCGGCGCCCCCGGCAACATCGCCGTCTACGGCCCCCTGGCCGGCGCCGACCCGATCGAGGCCCACTACTCGCTGGACGGATCGTTCAACGTGCCCAAGGGGGTCCAGGGCGGCGGCCCCGCCCTCGGTCCCGCCGCCTACCTGATCGATCGCGACGGCGCCACCGTCCACCTGCCCGAGATCGTGGGCGAGCAGCGCATCGAGCCGGGGCAGAACATCCTCTCCCACTCGGCCGGCGGCGGCGGCTACGGCCACCCCCACCAGCGCCCGGCCCAAGCCGTCCTCACGGACGTCGTCGAGGGCTACGTCTCCGTCGCGCGCGCCCGCGAGGCCTATGGGGTGGCGCTGACGGGCGACCCCGACCGGGTCGAAACCTTGCGGGTGGACGAGGCCGCCACGGCGGCGCTGCGGGCCTAGGGCCTACGAGCGCGAAGGGCGCCCGGCCCGTTCGGCGGACGATCCCGCCCCGATCTCCCGCCCGATCTTTCGCGCCGATCCGCGTTCGGGCGCGCTAGTATCGGATCGTCAGTCGCACGCACGAACCGCGGGAGTCCGCCATGACCACCACCCACCCCGCCCCGGCCCCCATCGCTACCGCCATCCCCCACCCGCTGGACCCGCTCACTCCGGACGAGATCCGGGCCGCCGCCCAGATCATCCGCGAGGCGCGGCCCCTCGGCGACTCCGGCCGCTTCGTCACGATCGAGCTGCACGAGCCCTCCAAGGAGGCGCTCACCGCGCCCTCGCCGAACGGCGCCATCCCCCGCGAGGCCTTCGTCATCCTCCTCGACCGCGACTCCAACACCACCCACGAGGCCGTCGTCGACCTCAGCGCCCAGACCCTCCGCTCCTGGAGCGAGCGCCCCGGCATCCAGCCCTACTTCCTCTTCGAGGAGTTCGGCGACGCCGTGTCGATCACCCGCAACCATCCCGAATGGCGCGCCGCCGCCGAGCGCCGAGGCGCCGACCCGGACAAGGTCCACCTCGAGTCCCAGCCCGCCGGGCTCTACGACCACCCGGACGAGGAGGGCAAGCGCATCCTGCGCGTGATCGCCTACCGCCAGCCCAACAAGGACGACGCGCCCTGGGCGCAGCCGATCGAGGGGCTCATCTGTCTCGTCGACGTGCACAAGCGCGAGGTCGTGCGCCTCGTCGATGAGGAGATCGCCCCCATCCCCAGCGGCTCCGGCAACTACGACCTCGACGCCGCCGGCCCCGTCCGCGCCGACCTCAAGCCCCTCGACATCGTCCAGCCCGAGGGCGTGAGCTTCAGCCTGAACGGCTACGAGCTTGCCTGGCAGCGCTGGCGCATGCGTGTCGGCTTCACCCCCCGCGAGGGCCTCGTCCTCTACCAGATCGCCTATCAAGACCCCGCTCAAGGGACGGAGGCAAACCCGCGCTCCGTCTGCTACCGCGCCTCCCTAGGCGAGCTGGTGGTCCCCTACGGCAGCACCGGCCCCGGCCAGTACTGGCGCAACTTCTTCGACTCCGGGGAGGCCGGCATCGGCCGCTTCGCCAACTCCCTGGAGCTGGGCTGCGACTGCCTGGGCTCTATCACCTACCTCGACGCCGTCTGGACCAACGACCGGGGCGAGCCCGTTACCGTCAGCAACGCCATCTGCATCCACGAGGAGGACTTCGGCGTCCTCTGGAAGCACAACGACATCTTCCAGGACGGCAACGGCTCCGCCGTGCGCCGCTCCCGCCGCCTCGTCCTCTCCTACTTCGCCACCGTCGGCAACTACGACTACGGCTTCTACTGGTACTTCTACCAGGACGGATCGATCGAGGTGGAGATCAAGCTCACCGGCGTCGTCCTCACCCAGGGCGTCCCCGACGGCGTCCAGCCCCAGACCGCGACGCTCATCGACCAGAATCTCTCCGCTCCCAACCATCAACACCTCTTCTGCTTCCGCCTCGACCTGGACATCGACGGCCCCGCCAACACCGTCCACGAGATCCACAGCGAGCCCCTGCCCGCCGGTCCCGAGAACCCGCACGGCAACGCCTTCCGTAGCGTCGCCACTCCGCTCACCTCCGAGCAGGGCGCCATCCGCGACGCCGACCCCGCCTGCGCCCGCTACTGGAAGGTCATCAACCCCGCCCGCGCCAACGCCGCCGGCTTGCCCACCGGCTACGCGCTCATTCCCGGCGAGACCGTCGCCATGATGGCCGCGCCCGACTCCAGCCCCGGCCGCCGCGCCGGTTTCGCCCGTCACCAGCTCTGGGTCACTCCCAACGCCGAGGACGAACGCTATCCCGCCGGCGACTATCCCAACCTCCACCCCGGCGGCGACGGCCTGCCCCGCTGGACCCAGGCCGACCGCCCCCTCGAAAACCAGGACGTGGTCCTCTGGTACACGGTCGGCGTCAACCACATCGTCCGTCCCGAGGAGTGGCCCGTCTCCCCAGTCCACCGCGCCGGCTTCGCCCTCAAGCCCTGGGCCTTCTTCGACCGCAATCCCGCCCTCGACGTCGCTCCGCCCAGCCACTGCCACTAGGCCGATGACGCAGTCCCAGGACCTTCCTGCTGAGGAAACGCGAAGCGACAGTCGAGTTTCCCAGCCCGTCTATCGACCGAACGAAACGGTTTCGAGGGAGATCGACACTCGCTCTGCCGATTTCTTTGATGTCCTCGAACCGCAAGACCTTGATGAAGCTCTTGCTGAAGTCGCGGACGGAAGCCCGCTTCATTGGGGCATCGTGCTACAACTCGCCAGACCAGGACCAGAGGTAAACACCGAATTTATCGGGGCTGACTGGCAAATCACCATCATCACCGACAAGCCGTTTGAACTCCCTCGCTTCAAAAACAATCAGAGCGGGGTGAGTGACCGTATCGACCCACCACTCGCCCTCATAGAGGCGAGGACTGGAGAAACGACTGTCAATGCAGCGCGCGATATTGGCAGGCCCCGGGCGCGGGCGTTAGTCGGCTACGTGCGACTGGTGCACCCACTGTTTACCGGAGCTTCGTTAGCGTGGGAAGGCTTTGTACGCCCGACCAATACACCTGGGGAAGCTGTTTATGGAACAGGGACTAAGGATTTTCACCTCGAAGTTTCAGCCGCAGCGCTCGAGAGAGTTCGCCCACTCTTACCACCACATCTAAACATCGGTGACCTCTGCGAAGCCGACCGCCTAGCGCTTGAGTGGGTGACTGAAGCGTGGTTGTCAACGTCGACCCAAGCGCGATTCACGAACCTCTGGTTCGCGGTGGTCGCCACGGTTGACGCACGTCTCACAAAGAAAGAAAAGGGCGCTATCGGCGGTCAGATGGCTCGGATACGATGTCACCTGTTGAAATTGCCGATCTCGACCGCCAGCCTAGAGAACTTACGCGAGGCATTTACTAGGGCCTACGATCTTCGAAACAAGGTTGTCCACGAGGGGTACCGTGGCGTAAATCAGCAGGACGTAGCCAACCTCTATGACGCACTCTCCAACTTTCTTCGAGCCGAGATAGGACGCTCCAAATAGCCCGCCACCTTTGTCACGCCGTCCCGCATGGAGGGTGTCATCCATGAATCTCTTGACGAACAAGAAGTACCTCGCGCTCGGCGGGGGCGTGCTGGCCGTGGCCGTCGCGGTCATCGTGGTCGCCGTGTGGTACTTCGCCCTCCGCAGCGACGCGCCGCCGCCCGTCAGTCTGGAAGAGGCCGCCACCGTCGCCACGGAGGACCCCAGCCCGTACGAGGCGGAGACTGTTTCCGAGGTACAAGCTCCTTCCGAGCCGCAAGCTCCCTCCGACCCACAGGCCGCTCCCGAATCGCAAGCCCCGGTCGAGCCGCAAGCCGGCGCCTACTCGGCCTACCCGGACGCCGACCCGCCGCCCCAAACCGACGCCGGCGCGCAGCCCGAAGAAGAAAGCGTCGCGATAAGCGACGGCGAGCCGGCGAGTGCAGAGGCCGCGGCGAGCGACCTTCCCGCCCCCGATCCAAGCGAGCCTCCAGGCCTGATCGGCACCTGGACCGTCATCGCCGACGAGCGCTCCTTCGCCGGCTACCGCGTCGACGAGGAGCTCGGCGGGATCGGCACCAACACAGCGGTCGGCCGCACGAGCGACGTCAGCGGACGCCTCACCTTCGACGGCGCCGCCATCACCGCCGTCGAGATCGAGGTCGACCTCACGACCCTGCGAAGCGACGACAGCCGCCGCGACCGCGCCCTGCGCAGCCGCGGCCTCGAATGGGGCACCTTCCCCACGGCCAGCTTCGTCCTGAGCGAACCGATCGACATCGGCACGGTGCCCGGGGAAGGGGAGCCGCGCACCTTCACCGTCAGCGGCGCCTTCACCCTCCACGGCGTCACGCAGGAAGTGCGCATCGATCTCGAAGGCCAGCTCATCGGCGACGTCGTCGCCGTGGTCGGATCGCTCGACATCCAATTCGCGGACTACGAGATCGTCCCGCCCACGTCCTTCGTGGTCATCTCCATTGAGGACCACGGCGTGATGGAGTTCCAACTGCTCTTCGAGCGCGCCTCCTGAGCCACCCGCGGCAAGCCGACCGCGCTTGCGAAAGTCCCCACAATCACAATGTTGACACCCGCGACGCGGTAGTCCACGTTGATCCTGCGGCGGCCATCGGCCGCAGGAGGTCCGCGATGGAATCCGGTCCGCACGGGGACATGCTCGACATCCTCGGTGCGCAGCGCCCCACGCTGCGGCATCTGCACGAGGAACGAAGCGTCTCCGTGCCACGCGCTCGCTACCTCGCCAAGCTCGAGCGCCCCGGTCGTCCCGGCCCCTGCCCAAGCGATGGCTTCGCCGCTCCATACCTCGATCGCGGCGCGTTTCCACACCCGAACGCCAACCGCGATCGCTGAAAAGGAAAGGGGGCGCCGCATGCTCGACGACAGTCCACCGCGGGACGCAGAGGCCGCGCTCTCCCGGCGCTCGCGCATCCGTCGCGATCGTCCTTCCCCATCAAACGGGGAGCGATCCACGTAAGAGCGACCTCACGCTCGGCCATGCCCCGGGGGAGCGCGGCGACTTTTCCCAGCCTAAGACGCCCGCGCCGCTGCCTGCTCAAGCCGCAAGCCTACTCGGCGCTGGAGAGGCAATGCCTCGAACGGGGGGCGCCGCCCGAACGTGAGGCATCAGCAATGACAGGCGAAATCCACCTCAACTTCCACGCCAAGCGCGACGCGCACCCCGGCGGTCCCGGCTCCCAACTCTGTACCTCCACCGCCTGCCTCGCGGATATCGGCCGCGAGCCTCATAAAATCATGCTCGCCACCGACGACGACCGCGACAAGGATCTCACGCGCATCCGCGCAATGGTCGCCGAAGCCGCCGCCGATCACGACGCCGCCGTCATCCTCTACGATCTCTCCGAGCCCGCCGTCGCCCAAGACTTCGAGTGCACCGACGACTGGAAGCTTCCCGCCACCAGGGAGCGCCTGGCCGCCCTCGGCCGCGATTTTCTTATCGAGCAGTTCCAAGCCTTCGACACCCACGGCATCGACTGCGCCGCCGCCATCCCTGCCCAGCACGATCTCGAAACCATGGCTCGCTGGGCCGCCCGGGAAGAAGTCGACCTCATCGTCGTCCCCGGCACCTGGGCCCATCCCTCCATGGCCGAGCGGCTGCGCGGCCACGTCCTCGCCCGCCTCACGGACCACACCCACGTCCCCGTCGCCGTCTACGAATCCGACGGCTCCTCCTGGCTCGCCAACGCCGCCGCCGTCCACGCCTGACGCCGCCCTCTCAGCCTGCGCGTACGGTAGCCATCCAGATCGCGAAATCGGTGCCGCCGTGCAGAGGGGCTAAGCCAAACTCACGCGTTGGCTCGTCCGCCTGGCCGAATCCTGCCGACTGAATACAGTGATCGAATGCCTTCGATACAGTGCCGCCTTTGGCGTGCGTAAAAGAGACTTCAATGCTCCCTTCGATCGATCCTGTGCAGCGACGGTGCCTCTTCAAGGCCATCAAGCATGGTTTGCGGAAGATGGTAAAGTTCGCCGATCCGTAGTCATGTCAAAGCACGAAACACCGCTCACACGACGCTATTGGCAAGAGATCGGTGGGACCCTGGTCGAGGAATTTCTAGCCGTCCGTGGAGGTCCAAAGCAAGGCTATCGGCGGCTTGATGGGATCGTAATCTTGGATTCACCACGCAAAATTGCGAATCATCGAGAAGTTGAAATCGAGAATCGAGATATTGTGGTGATTCAAACAAAAGTCGGCAGGTTAGGCATGCCTCTCCTCGGCCAAGCGCTATTCTCGCGGCATCTGATGAAGTCGTTTCGGCCCAGTAGCGTGGAAACAGTTGCGATTTGTACAAAGGGCGATGCCGTACTGGAACCTTTGGCTGCGGAATATGGAGTTAAAGTGGTGGTTTACGCGGACTAGCGCCATAGGCCACCTGATTGAGAGTGGATTCGCTCATCTCAAGGGGGAGCAGATTGGCCGGTGGGACATCACCGGCTGCGAGTACGGCACTGAAACCTTGCGGAACGGGGCTTCTGTAGGTCGCTAGTCTCCCATCTTGCTCCTAATTAGAGCTGGACTCGGCTCTCGGTGGATGGAAGCGCAGTATAACGGGTTCCCGATTCGGTCTGCGACGCCCGCGGCAGCCGCTGCTGGTCTGCCTGGCCGTCCTGGTCGCGGCGGCCGCGGCGATCGGCCAGCCCCGGCCGTCGCCAGAGGGAGGCGTCGCGCAGGCACGCCTGGCGGCGCAGGCGGAGACGATCACGCTCGACGCGGGCGGGCAGCTCGTCACCTGGATCCTGGGACCCGCGCAGGCCGCCGACGTCTTCGGCACCGTGACTAGCGCCTGGCTGTTCCAGGAAGCCGAGCAGGAGTGGATCCCCTTCATCCCCCAGCTCGGGCGAACGGACTTCCGCATTCAGAACGGCGACCGATTGTGGGTCGTATCGCCGTTCGCCCAGACGATCGGAGGCGGCGGCCCCTCGCCCCCAGTGGCGCAGAGCACCGACGCGCCCGGACCGTCGTGCGATTTCACCCAGTCCGTCCCGATGGTGTTCGCCTCGGTGTTTGAGGTCGTCACCGATCACTGGAGAGGCTCGGCCTTCTACATCGGCAACGACGAGTTCCTGACCGACGCGCACGTCGTCGTCGATGCGGCCCGCATCCGCCTCCGAGGGAACGGTCGGAACTCCGCCGCCACGCTCGTGGGGCTTGATAGCAAGGTCGATGTCGCCCTGCTGCGGGCGCCCGGCGCGGGCCTTGTTCCGCTCGCCGTCGCAGACCTCGCGCGCCTCGGTCCAGGTCACGCGCTCGCCGTCGCCGGTTACCCCACTCGGGTCACAGGGTCGCCGGCCGTGGCGAGTGGCCTGCTCTCGAAGATCTTCGAAAGGGACGGGGTCACGCTCGTTCAAACCGACGCGGCGATCAATCCCGGTAACAGCGGCGG
This sequence comes from Dehalococcoidia bacterium, assembly GCA_963663895.2. GTDB lineage: Bacteria > Chloroflexota > Dehalococcoidia > Bin125 > Bin125 > JAPOXK01. The sequence goes on from CAXXRD010000002.1 coordinate 50,595, forward strand.
ACCCGTCTTCACGAAGTGCGGCGCGGTGGCCGCGATGGTGGTATCGAAGCTCGTCGATGAAGCGATCGAGGGCATCGGTTACGCCGTAGCCGCGCCCTCGTTCACGGCGATCCTGCCCCAACTGCGGGCGGAGGGCTTGGACGCGCTGCCGAACGCCGAGACGTTGGTGATCACTGCCTTCTGTAACGGCGATTGGGTGACGGCCGAGGACTGCCGCGCGTCAGCGGCGAGCGGCCTCGACCCCAACGCACCCTGGGAGATCTGGGCAGACGGTTTCGAGAACCTGGACAATCTGAACTACAGCCTGGATGGGGGAGCCGCCCTCACGAGTAACTTCAGCCTGAGCGGCCTCGCGCCCGGCGAGCACACCATTCGTATCAACGAACGGCTCGAAGAGGGATGGAGCGGCTGGTCGGCGCCGCATACGTTCACGATCCGCGACGCGCCGCTGGTGGTCACCGCCTTCTGCAGCGGCGACTGGGAGACGCCTCAAGACTGCCTGGCGGCGGCGGCGAACGGGCTCGATCCCAGCCAGCCCTGGCAGATCTGGGTGAGCGGCGCCGAAAACCTGGACCATCTGAACTATCGCTTCGACGCGGGCGTGCCCGTCCTCAGGAACGACATCAACCTGAGCAGCCTCGCGCCCGGCGCGAACACCGTGCAGGTCAGCGAGCGGCGGACGGAGGGATGGAGCGGCTGGTCGGCGCCCCACGCGTTCACGATCCGCGGGGCGCCGTAGGTCCGTCCGATCGCAGGGAACATGATCGACCCGCTTCCCGCCGTTCCTCTCTCTACTAGCTACTAGTCTCCAACCGTCACAGGGCATCAGCCTTTGACCTCTGTTCAATAAGCAAGAGATTCAAGCTTCACCAATCCAAACGAACTCGTCCTCGATCCACGGCCCACACTCCCGCCTCCCGTCGCAATCGGCCCATGCTTCCTGCTGTTTCCGACCCCCCGCACACCGCTCCGGTGTCCCCAGGACGGACGTGCACCTCTCGAGTTTTCGGCAGCACGGGTGGCGCTGGGGCGCCGGTCACGCTTGCCTTCGGTGAGCCGCCAGCCGGAGAATCCGGCCGCGAGGTAATCGGTGCCAGCACCTCTCTGGCCGCGCTGACCACCCGCAGTCGCTGGTGGCCAATAGACGCGCGGACGGGACAACCACGGACCCGCCGAGCCTATCTCTTACGAGGTTCGATCCAGTGGAATAGGTACTGGCCAGCGTAGCCAGTGAAGTCCCCGAAATGCTCCCGAGCCCATTCGGCCACCTTGTACTGTTGGGACTCAGTGAGGTCCCCAGTACCAGTCACCTTCTCTGCCAAGTTCGTCATGTATTTCGACATCGCCGACAGATCGCACTCGGCCAAGGCCTGCCGCACCCACCGGTCCACCGGAAACGCGTCCAGCCTATCCAGTGACATCAGCGCCACGCAGCTGGCTATCTTGGGACCGACGCCCGGGCACTTGTCCAACTGTCTCACTGCGTTGGGTCCGGGTACCCTTGGCTCCGCCAGACGATCAAGCATGTGTGGATCAGCAGCAATCCGCTCGGCCATGAGGAATATCCAGCGATCCCTCTCCAGGCCCAGCTTCAGATCTTTCAGCGCGAGCTGTCCTGCTTCGACTACTTCCCGTGCCGTAGGAAAGACATAGCGTTCGTCACCGTCCAGCCTGACCGTACGGCTGCCGAGCCGCTCTACCTTCTCGACCCTGGATTTGATGCCCCTGATACTATTCTGGGCGGAGCACAGGTAGGACACCAGACACTCCCACCGTTCCTGCCGCAATAGCCGCACCCCCCGATATTGCTTGATGGCTCGGGCGACTGCCGGATCTCGCCCCACTTCCGTATAGATTGCCTCAATGTCATCTTCCAAGCGGAAATAGGCATGAATCACCGGGGTTAGGTCGATATCAGCACGTTCCCCATCCTCGTCTCCGACCCGATATTCAACGCCGTCATCAGTCTGTCGGATGTGGATCAAATGCTCCTCCAGTACGCCCGAGTACCATCCGCCACACTTTCGCCAGAAGTCCGGCGGGTCTCCCCAGGCACGATCGTGGACTCCCTCGTCGCCGACTCGTTGCCACCGAAACGCCTGCCCCATCTCCAGGCTCAGAGCCAAGTCAAAGGGCTGATCGATCACCAGCTTGCGCGTCACAGCACACCAGATTTCCTTTTTGATAGATCCACCAGGATTCGAACGGGGAATCGGCTATGAGCCGGTGCTCTGGGTCGCTGATTACGAGCCCACACCAAAAGACGACGCAAGAATATACGTGCACGGTGACGTTCGATGCCGCTCGAAAGAAGCACCGGCGCGTTCTGGATCTCACGGACAATTCAGCCATTCTCCTCGTCCGGATAGCGTAGCCGAATCCGGGTAGCAGGGCTCAATCGCGGCTCACACCCCCGCTTCCCGCTACCATCGGTCCATGCCGACCGACGCCGACCGTTCGCGCACCGATCCGGCGCCGACCCGGCCGGGCGCGATCACGCGGGACCCCGTCGGCTTCGAAGTCCTGCGCAACGCCTTCGTCGCCGTCTGCAACGAGATGGCCCTGGTCGTCGCCAAAACCGCCTATTCCACCCCCGTCAACGAGGGCCGCGACTTCGCCGGCGCCCTCTACGACCGCCACGGCAAGCTCGTCTCCCAGGGCCAGCACGACGCGCCCTGCTTCGTGGGTCTCACCATGCTCACCGTCCCCGAGGTCATCCGCGCCATCGGCCTCGACAGCATGCGCCCCGGCGACTGCTACCTCATCAACGACCCCTACGTGGCCTCCACCCACTGCAACGACATCCACCAGGTCAAGCCCGTCTTCCACGGCGACCGGCTCGTCGCCTTCGTCACCTCCACCGCCCACTGGTCCGACGTGGGCGGCGTCGCCCCCGGCTCCCTCAACGCCCGCGCCCGCTCCCATTTCGAGGAGGGCATGCGCATCCCCGCCATTCGTCTCTACGACCGCGGCGCCCTCAACCACGACATCGTCAACATCCTCCTCCACAACATGCGCCAATCCTGGGAGCGCCTCGGCGACCTCCACGCCCAGACCGCGGCCCTCAACGCCGGCGAGGCCCGTCTCCTGGCTCTCATCGCCCAGCGCGGCCTCGACCCCGTCCTGCAAGCGATGGCCGACGTCCAGGACTACTCCGAGACCCTCTGCCGCGCCTCCCTCGCCCGCCTCCCCGACGGCCGCTACCAGGCCGAGGACCACGTCGACCAGGACGTCCACACCGGCCGGCCCAAGCGCATCGCCCTCACCCTCACCATCAAGGGCGACGGCGCCACCTTCGATCTCAGGGAATCCGACGGCCCCGCCCAATCCGGCATCAACGGCACCATCGCCGCCACCGTCTCCGCCGTCTACATCGCCCTGGCCAGCATCCTGCCCCCCATGCCCATGAACGCCGGCGTCGCCCGCGCGGTCGCGATCCAAGCCAAGCCCGGCTCCATCGTCTGGGCCCAGCCGCCCGCCGCCATCTCCGGCCTCGCCGCCACCACCATGGAATGCGTGATCGGCGCCGTCACCCAGGCGCTCTCGCAAGCCGACCCCGAGCGCGGCGCCGGCACCCCTTTCTCCACCCTCAACACCGTCTTCGCCGGCTCGGACCGGCGCCCCGGCTTCCAAACCGATTTCATCGACTACGTCTGGTCCTTCGGGGGGCTCGGCGCTACCAAGCACCGCGACGGCGCCTCCAACTGCGCCCCCGCCTACGGCGCCAGTTGCACCAACATCCCCGCCGAGCTGCAAGAGCGACGCTACCCCGTCATCTGGCGCCGACACATGTGCCGGCCGGACTCCGGCGGCCCCGGCGCCTCCCGCGGCGGCCTCGCCCTCGACCAGCTTCTCGAATTCCCCTACGGCCCCGGCACCATCACCGCCGTCGGCGACCGCGAGCAGATCGGCCCGCCCGGCGTCTTCGGCGGCCGGCCCGGCGGCAACGCCGGCCTCGTGCTCAACCCGGAAACCGAGAGCGGCCGCAGCCTGGGCGTCTTCTGCCTCAACGAGCCCGTCGCCCCCGGCGAAACCCTCGCCCTCTGGTCGGGCGGGGGCGGAGGCTACGGCGACCCCTTGCAGCGCGATCCGCAATGCGTTCTCGAGGACGTCCTCGACGGCTACGTCACCATCCAAGCCGCCCGCGACACCTACGGCGTCGCCGTCATCCCCGGCGACCCCCGCACGCTCTCGCACCGGCTGGACCGCGACGCTACCGCCACCCTCCGCGCCCGGCGGCGGCCCGCTTAGGCTCCCTCCACCACACCGCCCGCGATCGCCCGATCTCCCGCATCGTTCAGCGCCTCGAAACGCAAGTGCACGGCCCCGGCCGGCCCCTCCCGGCGCTCCAGACAGCGCACCAGCAGCGGCCGACCCGGCACCACCAGCGCCCGATACTGCCCCGCCACCCGGCGCACCCGCTCCCCGTCCCCACCTAACTCGCGGCCCACCAGCACCCCCACCGCCATGCACAGCGACGCCGTCCCATGCAGCACGATCCCCGGCAGCCCCGCCGCAATCGCCACGCCCCGCTCCGTGTGGATCGGATTCCAGATCCGGGCGCACTCCGTATAAACGTGCGGCGCCGTCGGCGGCACTGCCAGATCCGCCTCCCATAGCGCCGCGCCCTCTCCCGCCTCGGCCCGCGCCGCCCAATCCGCCCTCCAGCCGTCCACGTTCCGCTCGGGACCCTTCACCGCCGCCCCTCGTATGATCGCACTATGTCCGAGCTCGGCCACCACCCCCCCCCTGCGGTCGCGCATCGTGTAGCGCTGCAGCCACTGCACGCCCGGCTTGATCGCTTGCACCGCCGTCGTCACCCCTTGGCAGGTGAGCACCTCCCCCACCCGGAACGCACGACGCATTCGCAGATCCGATCCCGCGTGCAGCAAGTGCCGCCACATCGGCCCGTTGACGTCGTAGGGCCGCCCCGGCGTGTAGTGGCTCTGCCACTGCATCGCGAACGCCAGTCCCCAATGCGCCGCCAGTCCCCCGGCCGCCGTCTCGTCGAAGTAGCGCGTCCCCTCCTCGCCCACTCCCCGCCGCGAAGGCCGTGCAGCGACGCGGCGTCAACTCGAAGCTCCGCGCGATCCCGTACTCCCCCACCAACGACGATGGAAATCGCACACACCCTTCGCTCACAGCTCCTCTCCTCCCTTACGACGCGAGATCTGGAAGCCCAGCAGCCCAACCCCCAACACCGCCAGCGCGATGATCACCAGCGCCACGATCGCATTCGCTCCGCTATTCTCCGTTGCCTCTCGCGATCGCGGGGCCGCGGACCGCGGCCTCGACTGATCGGCCCGCACGCTCTCCGCGCTCCCAGGCAGTACGTTCACCCCCACCAACTCGCTCCGCGATGGCAGATCCGGCAGGGCCGTCGGCAGGGGCACCAAGATAATGTACTCCCCCGCCAGCAACCCATCCTCCGTGAACCGCAGCACCCCGCCTCGCTGCACGATCGTCTGATATTCGAGCTTCGGATTCAGCGCGATCAACGCCTCCGGCGTGGTGCTGAACCGCGCCGCGATCGTCGCCAGCGTGTCCTCCAATCGGATCACATACAGCTGCCCGGCCTCCGGCACGCAGGGTTCCTCCACCGTGCAGCGCGCCAGCTGCGGAGCTTGCGGAGCAACCTGCGCCCGCGCGCCATCCCCCGCAGCAACCGCCGTCGCGATCACGGAGAGAAGCACGACGCCCGCCACCCGCACGCGCAAGCGCCGCCCGGCACTCGCCGTCCCCCGCAGCGCGACCGTGCACAGCCGCCGCACGCCCGCCCTCTCCACAGACGACGCGTCCCCTGAGAAGCCCCCGCCCATCACCCACGCATCGCATTCTCCATGCTAGCGCCAGTCCGGTAGCGACTGCCCACGCTTGCAACGACACATCCACCACCGAGACCTTGCCGCTCTCATCCCAGGCCGGTATCGTCCTCCCGGCCAATCCAAGCCCGCCCGCGCAGCACCGCGTAGTGAAGAAGAAGCCGCCCGCGTGAAGATCCACGAATTCCAGGCGAAGGTGATCCTCGCCCAGCACGGCGTCCCCATCCCCAAAGGCTTCGCCGTCTCGACCGTCAAGCAGGCCGAAAAGGCCGCCCGGGACCTCGGCAGCAAGGCCGTCGTCAAGGCCCAGATCCACGCCGGGGGGCGCGGCAAGGGCCGCCTCGTCGCCAACCCCAACCGTACCGCCGCCATGTACGCCAAGCTCGAAGCGGATCCCGCCGCCTACGAAGGGCGCGTCAAAGGCAGTCCCGTCGGCGGCGTCCGTCTCGTCAGTACCCCCGCCCAGGCCGCCGCCGAAGCGAGGAAGATCCTCGGCCGCTACCTCGTCTCCCATCAAACCGGACCCCAAGGCCGCAAGGTCCGGCGCCTCCTCATTGAGGAACAGTCCGCCGTCACGAACGAGTACTATGCCTCCGTCCTCATCGACAACGCCCTCGGCGCTCCCGTCATGATCGCCTCCGCCGAAGGCGGACAGGCCATCGAAGAGATCGCCGAGCGCAACCCCGCCGCCATCATCCGCCTCCCCATCGACCCTACCCAGGGCTTCCCTCCCTTCCGCGGCCGCCAGCTCGCCAAGCAGCTCGGCATGCCCAAAGAGGCCGTCTTCCAAGCCGGCCAGCTCTTCGCCGGCCTCTACGGTGCCTTCGTCGCCACCGACGCGCTGCTGGCCGAGATCAATCCGTGCGTCCTCACCCAGGACAACCGCGTCCTCGCCCTCGACGCCAAGGTCAATCTGGACGACAACGCCGCCTTCCGCCAGCGCTATCAAGACTGGCGCGACCTCCACGAGGAAGACCCCATGGAGATCAAGGCCGAGCAAGCCGGCATCGGTTCCTACGTCAAGCTCGACGGCAACATCGGCTGCATGGTCAACGGCGCCGGTCTCGCCATGGCCACCCTGGACACCATCATGCTCGCCGGCGGCGAGCCCGCCAACTTCCTCGATATCGGCACCGTCAACCGCGTCGAACGCGTCGTCGAGGCCCTCCACATCATCCACCTCGACCCCGCCGTCAAAGCCATCCTCATCAACATCTTCGGCGGCATGGCCCGCGCCGACATCATCGCCGAAGGGATCGTCCAAGCGCACCGCAAGTTCAGGATCAAGACGCCCATCGTCGTCCGCCTGGCCGGCTCCAACATCGAGCAAGGCCGCCAGATCCTCGACGAATCGGGCATCGATCTCATCCAAGCCGACAATCTTGGCCTCGCCGCCCAAAAGGCTGCGGCAGCCGCGGCCGCCTAGTCCTAATGCCGCGACCGCCTCAACCTTCTGCCCCCCTACGGCAGTGCGACCGTAGTGAACACCAAACCGTAGGGAGCGAACGATGAGCGTTCTGCTAGACCAGCAAAGCCGCATTCTCATCCAGGGCCTCGGCAATGAGGGCCGTAACCACTGCCAGCGCTCGCTCGCCTACGGCACCAACTTCGTCGCCGGCGTCCACCCCTCCTTCAAAGGCGGCGACACCTTCGAGAGCATCCCCGTCTTCGACACCGCGGCCGAAGCCGTGGCCCGCACCCGTCCCAACGTCAGCATCATCTTCGTCCCCGCACCAGGCGCCGCCGACGCCATCGTCGAGAACATCGCCGCCGAAGTCCCGCTCATCATCTGCATCACCGAGGGCGTCCCCGTCCACGACATGATCACCGTCAAGGCCGCCCTCGCCCGCGGCCAAAGCCGGCTGATCGGCCCCAACTGCCCCGGCGTCATCACCCCCAGCGCCCACTGCCGCGTCGGCATCATGCCCGCCCACGTCTTCACGCCGGGACGCGTCGGGGTCATCTCCCGCTCGGGTACCCTCGTCTACGAATCCGTCGACCAACTCAGCAAGCTCGGCATCGGCCAGTCCAGCTGCGTCGGCGTCGGCGGCGACCCCATCATCGGCACCACGCAGGTCGACGTCCTCGACCTCTTCAACAAGGATCAGGAAACGGACGCCGTCGTCCTCATCGGCGAGATCGGCGGTACCGCCGAGCAAGCCGCCGCCGCTTACATCCGCCGGCACATGACCAAGCCCGTCGTCGCCTTCATCGCCGGCGCCACCGCTCCCCCGGGCCGCCGCATGGGCCACGCCGGCGCCATCATCGAAGGCAAGTCCGGCACCGCCGACGCCAAGATCGACGCGCTCCAACAGGCCGGCGCCACCATCAGCCGCAGCCCCGCCACCATCGGCGAAACCATGGACCGCGTCCTCCACGAAAACGGCCTCCGCTGACGGACCCGCGCAGCCATCCCCGACGGCAACCCTCTAGCCCGGATCGGCCTCCGCCAGGAACTCCCGCATCAGCTCCAGCGCCTGCGGCCCGAACTCCTCGTCCGACGTCAGAGCATTCCCGTGCAGGTTCGTCGGCAACTCCACCAGCTTCGACGGCCCGGCCGCGTCGCGGTGGAAGAGCCGGGCGAAGGTCGGCGCCGAGCGATCATCCACGCCTACGATGATCAGCCGCGGGATCGTCACCGCCGCGTAGTCCGCCAGCGCATCCAGCCCTCGAAACACCGTCGGCGCCGAGAGCAAGATCATTCCATCCAGCCGATCGTCCATCGCCGCTTCCATCGCCGCCGTCACCACCAAGCTCGTGCCCCCCATGCTCGCCCCCGCTCCGTAGATCCGCTCCGCCCCGGCCGCCTCGGCGTAATCCAGGGCCGCCCGCCACTCGCGGTGCAGCTCCGCCGCCCGCAGCTCCTCCGGGATATACGCGAACTGCGGCGTCTCCCCGTGGCCCCGGAAGTCCCAGGTCAGCACGGAGTAGCCCCGGGCATGAAAATCCTCCGCGATCGGATCCCAAGCCCGCAGGTCCGCCGTAAACATGTGCCCCAGCAGCAGCCACGTCTCCCCGCTCCACCACACCTCCGCGCGCATCGGCAGCCCGTCGCTGCTCATCAGCTCGATCATCTCCACCGTGCCCGCCTCCGGGCCATCCTCCCCCCCGCAGGCCGTCCCCGCCCCAGCCGCAGCCAGCACCCCGATCAGGGCCCAGGCGCCTGCACCTACGACAACGGATCGCATCCCCATTGGACGCCTCCCTCCGGCATGATATCCGGAGACTCCTCTGCACAACGCTCTGCCGCCGCGCCCGTCCGCCCCTTCCGCCATGCTCCCGCGATACAGTGAGCCGACATCAACGCGCCAACCCCAAGTAAGCTTCCAGTGGAGGGTTCGCATAGTTGGCCTAGTGCGCCCGCCTGCTAAGCGGGTTTCGGGGAAACCCGATCGTGGGTTCGAATCCCACACCCTCCGCCATACAAACGCCATAATATTCTTATTTCGTAGACATTAACTCTACTACCACGAACTAAGTTATCACTTTATCTATCAGATATAAGTGGCGTTGCTGGGGAGCGGGACCCTCGGGGAAGAAACGGCGCTACCGAGCCGGAGCTGAATCGTGAAGGCTGCCGCGTGTCCGCATCTCTCATCCCAACACCTACGAGCATTCCATAAGCGCGCGCCTTGGCCACTACATCGCTGATCCAGCAGCGGATGACGGGCTCCGACTCTCGGATATCTTCGGACCGCTTGAGAGCCGGGACGAGGGTGGCGAATCGGTGGAATCGGAGGATACCTAAAGGATCACGACGGCCTCGAAAGCTCGCAGTACAGTACGTGTAGTTCCACCACATTCAGACGAACCTAGGCACCTTCGTAGCGGTGCTGGACGAGCGCCACGCCGAGTACACGGTGACGCCTGCCGAGGGTGAGTTAGTCAGCGTTTAGGGAGACGAGAAGCGGTCATGACCGGGCGAAAGTACCTAGAGGACATCCGGATCCAGCTGGAGTCGGGGCGCTACCAACACAGGATGGGCGAGAACGTACTTCGCGCCTTTGGGTACGTTAGGCGGAGGGCCACAGCCATCGAGGAGATCAACGAAACGCTGAGGGACCTCGGGCTGGTAGCTGATCCTCCCGTCGACGCAGAGATGCCACTCAGAGTTCCTCGCATCCGTTTCTCGCTTAGGCCCGAGACCGAGCCCATCGATCATCAGTCTGAGACGCTGGTCTCCGACGACTTCGACGTTCCATCGCAAGACACAGAGGACAAGGACAGTAATCTTCCTGAGCCCGCCTTCAGCATTTCCGAACTGGCATCCGCAAACAGAGCTGTCGAGAGCGTGACCCCCGATGCGTCGATCCAAGAAGCCTATACCAGGATGACTCTGCACAAATATTCTCAACTGGTGGTTGCAAGCTCTGCGAGACCCAGGCAACAGGACATCAAGGGAATCGTGTCGTTCCAATCGATTGCGAAAGCACTGATGAACGGCAAGCCTGCGATTGTGCGTGATTGTCTCGACGAAGACGTGCCCTTCGCGGCGAGCGATGCTGATCTGAAATCAGTTGTCCGTCAGTTGAGCGGGAACGATGTCGTCTTAGTGATTGGGAAAGACAAAAGGCTGCAAGGAATCGTTACAGCTTGGGACTTGGCTGAAGAGTTCGCCGACCTCGTTAATCCCTTCAAGCGGATAGGCGAAATCGAAGAGCGCCTTCGGACTCTAGTTGCCACGCGGCTAGGAAAATCCAAAGTAGCTCAGTTTCTAAGCGATCACAGGCTGTCGAGCGATGACTCAGAGACCGAGATCGAAGAATTGACAATGGGAGAGTTGCAGAGAGTGCTGGAGGTCCCAGCGCATTGGGAGGCACTCGAACTGGTTTTCGACCGGGGTGCCTTCATCCAAGCCTTGAGCGAAGCTCGGGGGTATCGCAACCGTCTAATGCACTTCGGGGACCCACTCACCGAGGTCGAGAGGAAGCGCCTCACCAACTTTTGCGACATGGTGCGCGAAATCCAGTTGTAGCGGCCTCACTGCTATGAGAACAGGCCGTACCGTATGACCTAGATTGCGACATCGCAGCGAGAAGTCCGCAGTACAGAGCACTTAGACCCCCATACTGGGCAAGTTCAAGAACCGCCGAGTTGAGGTCCGTTCCGGTGAGCGAGTCTGGCGTTCGCCCGGCCCTCGCCTCCCTGCGCGGGCTCCCCTTATCGTGATCGTCGATCACGCCCCGGAAACACCCCGACTCGTGGACGCTCTCCCGGCCGCCTCTGGGATGCTCACGCAAGACGCCGTCCACAGCGCTGGCTGCCGTGACGAGGGTGACACGTCCTTCGTGACAATCGAGGACGTGCAGTGCCTGCATGGCCGCGGGTCTTTGCCCGCTGGCACCAAGCGCTGCGCCCTTGATGCCTGAACTCAGTGAGAAGTACGGGTACCCTTGGGCCGGGCAAGGGGCAACGATCGCATGAACGTCCGGACCCATACGGAACTCGCGACCTTCATCTGGAGCATCTGCAACCTCCTGCGCGGCCCCTACAAGCGCAACGAGTATCGCAAGGTCATCCTTCCGCTCACGGTGCTGCGGCGCTTCGACTGTCTGCTCGCGCCCACCAAAGCGACTGTCCTCCACACCAGCGAAACCAACCGCCATCGTGAGCCGAGCGTCGTCCACGCCCTGCTCCAGCAGGCGTCCGGGCAGCTCTTCTACAACACCTCGCCGCTGAAGTTTGAGCGGCTCCTGGACGACCCGAACCAGATCGCGCAGAACCTCAGCACTTACATCAAGGATTTCTCGCCCAACGTGCGCGAGATCATGGAGCGCTTCGCCTTCGACGTGCAGATCGCGCGCATGGACGAGCGGAACCTGCTGTTCCAGGTGGTGCAAGCATTCGCCAACGTCGACCTCTCGCCGGAGAACGTCGACAACATCCAGATGGGCTACGTCTTCGAGGAGCTGATCCGCATCGGCGCCGAGCAGGCCAACGAGGAGGCCGGGGAGCACTTCACCCCGCGCGAGGTGATCCGGCTGATGGTCGGCTTGCTCCTCTCGCCCGAGCCCGACCTGGGCAAAGCACACGTCGTCAAGACGATCTACGACCCGGCCTGCGGCACGGGCGGCATGCTTTCGGTCGCCGAAGAATATCTGCGGGAGCACAACAGCGAGGCGCGGCCACACCTGTACGGCCAGGACCTCAACGACGACGCCTGGGCGGTCTGCAAATCGGACATGCTCATCAAAAGGGCAGAGGCCGGCAGCATCATTCGTGGCGACACCTTCACTGAGGACGGCTACGCGCGCCGCTCCGACGGCCGCAAGTGGACCTTCGATTACATGCTGGCTAATCCACCGTTCGGCGTGGAGTGGAAGCAGCAGGAGCAGACGATCAAGCGAGAGCGGAACACGCTGGGGCACGAAGGGCGCTTCGGCGCGGGACTGCCGCGCATCAACGACGGCTCCCTGCTCTTCCTGCAGCACATGCTGTCGAAGATGCAGCCCGCCGAGAAAGGCGGCAGCCGCATCGCCATCGTCTTCACCGGCGACGCCGGCAGCGGCGAGAGCGAGATCCGCCGCTGGATCATCGAGAACGACTGGCTGGAAGCGATGGTGGCGCTGCCCGACCAGCTCTTCTACAACACCGGCATCTCCACCTATGTCTGGGTGCTGAGCAACCGCAAGGAGCCGCGGCGGCAGGGAAAGGTGCAGCTGATCGACGGGCGTCAGTTCTTCGTGAAGATGCGCAAGAGCCTCGGCAACAAGCGCAACGAGCTGTCCCAAGAGCAAATCGACGACCTGACGCGCATCCACGGCAACTTCGAGGATGGCGAAACGCGCGACCTCACGGACGAGGACCCGATCACGCATCAGCCACGCACCCGGCCGCGCGTGGTGAGCAAGGTGTTCACCAACGAAGACTTCGGCTACCGCAAGGTCACCGTCGAGCGGCCGCTGCGCCTCAACTTCGCTGCTACTCAGGAGCGCATCGCCCGGATCGAGGAGGAGAAGTCGTTCCAGAACCTGGCGAAGAGCAAGAAGCGCGCCGGCCCGGCTCACGATGCCGAGATCGCTGAGGGGCAAGCCCGGCAGGAGACGATCCGTGGCCTGCTCCGCGCGCTCGGCAAGGCGATGGGCGCTAAGGTCGTCCCCGATCGGGAGGCCTTCGGCGCGGCGCTGGACGCCGCAACGGAGGCGGTGGATCTTCGGCTGTCTGCCCCGGAGCGAAAGGCCGTGCTGGCGGCGCTAGGGAAGCGCGACCCCGAGGCCGCCATCTGTCGCGACCGGCGCGGCGATCCCGAGCCGGATCCCGAGCTGCGCGACACGGAAACGGTTCCGCTGCGCGAGGATGTCGGCGTCTACGTCTCGCGCGAGGTGACGCCGCACGTCCCCGACGCCTGGGTGGACGCGAGCAAGACGAAGATCGGCTACGAGATCCCGCTCAACCGGCACTTCTACGTCTACGAGCCGCCGCGCCCGCTCGATGAGATCGAGGCCGACCTGCAGACGCTGGAGCACGAGATCGCGGGGCTCCTGTCGGATGTCGTGCGGAGCTGACGGCGCGGCTGTGGAGCACCGGCCCGGCATGAATCGAGCTGCGTGAGCCATGCCGAAGGTGCAGGATGCGATCCGACTCGTGGAGCGGGACGGCTGGTACCAGGTGAGGACGAAAGGCAGTCACCGGCAGTTTCACCATCCAACGAAGCGAGGAACGGTGACCATACCCGGTCGCCTCCGTGACGATGTCGGGCCGAGGCTCTGGTCGAGTATCATGAGTCAAGCGGGACTCAGGAAGAGAAGCCGATGAAGCTGACGTACGCAGTCGTCTTCGAGCGGACCCCAAACAACTACGGCGCTTACGTGCCCGATGTGCCGGGCTGCGTCAGCACCGGCGAGAGCTGGGACGAGATGCAGGCGATGATCCGCGAGGCGCTCGCATGCCACATCGAGGCGCTGCTGGAGGATGGGGAACCGCTCCCGGAGCCGAAGATGTCCATCGACGACGCCATCGCGCATCACAGCGAACCCGTCCCCGAGGATGTCCTTGCGTCCTACGCCGAGTTCGGCGACCCGACTCCCGTGATTTCGACCACGTTCCATCTGGTCGAGATCGAGGTTCCCGCCCTGCAACCCGAGACCGTCTAGGGGCTCGTCCGCGGGACTGTCGGCATGGCCGAATATTCCGACTCCAGCGAAGCCCTGCCCGAACCGTCGACCCTCACGTCGTTAAAGCCGACATCAATGCGAGGAAGTTGACCAGAACAAGCCCCATCTTCCGTTTCGCGGATTGGGGCGAGTCACGCTGCGCCGTCGGGATACGAGACGGAAGCGGTGCCGGGTGAGAGAATCGACTCCCGATGCTCACTTACCGGGCCCACGTCTACAACCTCGCAATGGCCGTGTCTGGGGAGGCCACGGACCTCGCATCGGCACTGTCGCAATGCGAGGCGGCGCTTCAAGTTGAACCCGATAACCACGTCACTCTTTCTGCTCACCTGCCAAGCTTGAGGAGCCAGGCCGCCGTGCTAAGGGCTGCCATCGATGCGTTCTACGGCGCCCTCCCCCCAGATATCCAAGATTGGGTCGCCCAAGAATCCCGGTTGTTGCGACACATGCGCTTCATCGAACACTACCTGGATCGGAGCCACCCCGGAGGGTGCTCCAGGGACCCGATTGACATCGTGAAGTTGGATTTGCCTGCCGTCATCAGGGAATTTGAATGATGGTATGGGACCCACTCACCAACGGACACGGTTTTCGCCGATCGGCTGCAGCCCCACGTCGCCAATGGTCAACTGAACGCCGCAGTTAGAGAGGCGTGGGTCATCTTCAAGACTCGCATGGTCGAGTTGTTCCACCTCCCAGCCGACACGGACGGTGACAAACTCGCAGGGAAACTATTCGGAGGAGAATCCGTCACCACACAGTTCCTGGCCGCCCATGAGCGCGAAGGGTACCTCCACCTTTTCAAGGGCCTGTACGCGTTGAGCCGTAACCCTGTCGCGCACAATGATGTGCCGCCAAGCCCGGAGGAGACGGAGGCTGTGCTGGCGCTCCTGAACTCGGCGCTAGTGAGTATCGAAGCTGCTCACAACGAGGCTGTGGCCGAAACAGTCGGCAAGTAGGCATCAAACTTGGTTGTACCTGTTTCTGCCGGCCCCTACCCCGCATACCGCGACTCCGGCGTCGAGTGGCTCGGCGAGGTGCCGGAGCATTGGGAGGTGCGCCCCTTCCGCCGTATCCTTCGAGAGTCACTCAAGTACGGTGCCAACGAGGCTGCCGAACTAGACGATCCGAACCTTCCGCGGTTCATTCGGATCACTGACATCGACGACACTGGGCACCTGCGCGACGAGACTTTTCGTTCACTGCCGGTCGCGATCGCAGAGCCATATCTGCTTGAGTCCGGTGACCTACTGTTCGCCAGGAGTGGGTCGGTAGGTCGAACGTTTCTCTACGACGATTCGTGGGGCACGTGCGCCTACGCCGGATACCTAATCCGAGCTCGCGTAGACCTTGCCAAGGTCATATCGAAGTTCATCTCGTACTTCAGCGCTTCTCACTCCTACATGAACTGGCTCAGAACAGTTGCGATACAGGCGACTATCGAGAATGTCAGCGCCGAGCGTTACGCGAGGATGCCAATTCCACTTCCGCCCCTCGACGAGCAGCGGACCATCGCGGCTTTCCTCGACCGGGAGGCGGAACGGATCGACGCGTTGGTGGCGAAGAAACGGCTGCTGATCGAGCGGCTGGAGGAGTACCGGACGGCGCTGATCACGCGCACCGTGACGCGCGGCCTCCCGCCCGAAGCCGCCCGCGCCGCCGGCCTCGACCCCGCACCCCGCCTCAAGCCTTCCGGCATGGAGTGGCTGGGCGATGTGCCGGAGCATTGGGAAGTGAGGCGACTTGCCAACGTGATTCAGTGCCTTGACGGGAGACGTGTCCCCCTCAATGCGGAGGAGCGTTCCGAACGTCAAGGCGACTTCCCGTATTGGGGTGCTAACGGGGTTCTCGACTACCTCGACGATTGGCTATTCGATGAGCCGTTAGTGCTGTTGGGCGAGGATGGGGCTCCCTTCTTTGCGCCGAACAAGCGAGTAGCGTTCTCGGTCTCGGGCCGGATCTGGGTAAACAACCACGCTCACGTACTGCGACCAGACGGCATTCACCAAGAATTCTTGATGCACCTCCTCAACATCACTGAGTACGCAGCTTTCATTGACGGATCCACTCGCGACAAGCTCACACAGGGAGATATGAATGGCATTCCCGTCCTATTGCCGCCGACGGAGGAGCAGGCCGAGATAGCCAGATATCTCCGCGCCGAGGTCGCGGACCTCGACCTTGTCGCCTACAGGGTTGAGCGGGCCATCGAACGCCTCCAGGAGTACCGAACCGCCCTCATCACGGCCGCCGTGACCGGCAAGATCGATGTGCGAGAATCTGCTGAGGGACCAGCGTCTATAGTGGCAGAAGGGTGAAGCGAGGACTGGCGGTGCGGGCAAGGCGGATGGTGAGGCGGCGGACGCGCACCGAACACGGTGAAGCCCTTCCGGACTTGCCGGAGAACTGGCCGGAGGAACTCGGCGAAGAGGAGCTTGAGTACCTCTACACGGAAAGCCGCCTGCGGTTGCGTGAGACCATCGAATTCGGGGACCAACAGGAAGCGAAGGCGCTGGCCCTCATCCGGCTCGCTCTGATTCTCATCGCCGCCAGCGGCATCTTCGGCGATCTGCAACTGGAAGGCGCGTGGAGCGCGATCTCCATCGCGTCCGCCCTCGCGATCCTGTCATCGGTTCTCGTCGGCGGGGTCGCCTTTGTTCTGCTGCGTCCGCAGCGATGGGAAACGGGCGCCAACGTCGAGTGGCTTGCTCATTGGTCTGGGGCCGCTCCGCCGGCGATGAAGGCCGCTGTCCTTGAGACGCTCGTCGAAGGCTTTCGCAGGAACAATGCGATCATCCAGAAGCGCGGCGAACGGCTGGTCTGGCTGCTTTGGCTCGTGGCCTTGCAGACGGTCTGCGTCGTCAGCGTGCAGGTCGTGAGCGAACTGGATCTTTGAACAGGGCGGGAGGCACTAGCCAATGCCCTTCTTGAGCAAGGTGCTGGGCGATCCCGGCGGGCGCTTGCCCTCACCCTTGGGGCCGCCGCTCCTTGTGGCTGGCGTGCTGGGCTTCCCAGACGGTTTTGGAGGCGGCGCCTGGGGCTGGTCCGCCTGACCGCGTGTTCCCGTGTCGCTAGCCATAGTGCAATTATTGAAGGCCTGCACAAGGAAGTCAAAGTACGCTTTGTCCGTTGCTCCCGCCACCAGCGGGGGCGCGGCAAGTACCTGGAGGGGAATATCGACCTGGCCCTCGTTCCGGCCGCCGTCACCGGCAAGATCGACGTGCGAGAATCTGCCCGCGAGCAGCTCGCCGCGAACTAGGCCGCCCATGACCAGCCAGACCAACGAGCAAGCCTTCGAGACCACCGTCGAGTCGATGCTTCTCGTCGGCGGCTGGCGGGCGGCCAACCTGGACGAGTGGGACACCGAGCGGGCGCTCTTCCCGGCGCGCGCGCTCGCCTTCCTGCGCGAGACGCAGCCCGAGCAGTGGGCGGCAATGGACCGCCTCCACGGCGACAACCTGGAGGCGATGATCACCGATGCGCTGGTGAAGGAGCTCGACCTCAAGGGGTCGCTGCACGTCCTGCGGCACGGCTTCAAGTTCTACGGCAAGAGCTTCCGCCTCGCCTCCTTCAAGCCGGCGCACGGCCTCAACGCCGAGGCGCTGGCGCGGTTCGCCCGCAACGCGCTGACCGTCACGCGCCAGGTGCCCTGCCATCCGGGCAAGGGCGACACTCTCGACCTCGTCTTCGCCCTCAACGGGGTGCCGGTCGCGACCTGCGAGCTCAAGAACCCGATGACCGGCCAGACGTGGCGCCACGCCGTGCGCCAGTACCAGCAGGACCGCGACCCCAACGCCCCCATCTTCCGCTTCCAGAAGCGGGCCCTCGTCCATTTCGCCGCCGACCCCGACGAGGTGCACATGACGACGCGCCTCGCCGGCGATGCGACGCGCTTCCTGCCCTTCAACCGCGGCAGCAGCCCCGGCGCCGTCGGCTGCGGCGCCGGCAACCCCCAGCATGCATCCGGCTACCGCAGCGGCTACTTCTGGCAGGAGGTGCTCGAACGGGAGCGCTTCCTCGACATCCTCGGCTCCTACCTCTTCGTGGAGCGCCGCGAGGAGAAGGTCGAGGACGGCCAGGGCGCGCGCACGGTCCAGCGCGAGAACGTGATCTTCCCGCGCTACCACCAGCTCGACGCCGTCGGCCGGCTGGTGACGGCGGCCGGAAGCGAGGGGCCGGGGCGCAACTACTTGATCCAGCACTCGGCCGGCAGCGGCAAGACCAACAGCATCTCCTGGCTCTCGCACCGGCTCGCCAGCCTGCACGACGCCGGCGACGCCAAGGTCTTCGACTGCGTCGTCGTCATCACCGACCGCCGTGTCCTCGACCAGCAGCTGCAGGACGCCATCTACCAGATCGAGCACGCGCAAGGGGTCGTCAAGGCGATCGACCAGGATTCGCAGCAGCTGGCGCAGGCGCTCGTCGACGGCACCAAGATCGTGATCACGACGCTGCAGAAGTTCCCCTTCGTCTTGAAGGGCCTCCTACGCGCCGCCGGCGCCGCCGATCCCAAGACTCCGACCGAGGAGGAGAGCGCCCAAGCCGCCGAGTGGCGCAAGGCGATCGCCCGGCGCACCTACGCCGTCATCGTCGACGAGGCGCACAGCAGCCAGAGCGGCGAGAGCGCGCGCGAGATGAAGGCCATCCTCGGCGCTCGCGCGCAGGCGGCCGCCGGAGAAGCCGAGGACTGGCAGGACGGCCTCAACGCCGTCGTCGAGTCACGCGGCCCGCAGCCCAACCTCTCCTTCTTCGCCTTCACGGCGACTCCCAAGGGCAAGACCGTGGAGCTGTTCGGCCGGCCCGCGCCGGGCGGCGCGCCGCGGGCCTTCCACGTCTACAGCATGCGGCAGGCGATCGAGGAAGGCTTCATCCTCGACGTGCTGCGGCACTACATCGACTACGACGCCTACTACCGCTTGGTGAAGCAGGCCGAGGACGATCCGACCGTGCCCAAGCGCCGCACGGCCGTGGCCCTGGCGAGGTTCATGACCCTGCACCCGCACAACATCGCCCAGAAGACCGAGGTGATCGTCGAGCACTTCCGCAACCACGTGCGGCACCACCTCAACGGCCGGGCCAAGGCGATGGTGGTCACCTCGTCGCGCCTGCACGCCGTGCGCTACATGCAGGCCTTCCAGCGCTACCTCGCCGAGCAAGGCTACAGCGACGTGCGCCCCCTGGTCGCGTTCAGCGGCACGGTCCGCGACCCCGACACGGGCGAGGAGTTCACCGAGCCCGGCATGAACACCGACATCGTGACGGGCAAGCCGATCGGCGAGAGCGCGCTGCCTGCCCGCTTCGCCTCGCCCGACTACCAGATCCTGCTGGTGGCGGAGAAGTACCAGACCGGTTTCGACCAGCCGCTGCTGCAGGCGATGTACGTGGACAAGCGCCTGGACGGCGTGCAGGCCGTGCAGACGCTCTCGCGCCTCAACCGCGTCGCGCCGGGCAAGGCGCCCCCCTTCGTCCTCGACTTCGTGAACGACCCCGAGGAGATCTGCAGCGCCTTCGCGCCCTACTACGACCGCACGAAGCTGCTGGCCGCCTCCGACCCGCACCAGCTCGAATCCCTGAAGCACGAGCTGGACGGCATGCAGGTCTACCACCAGAGCGAGGTCGAGGCGTTCGCCCAGATCTTCTATCTTCCTGCTTCGAAGCGAAGTGCGGGCGACCATGCCCGGCTCGAAAGGCAATTGCAGCCTGCCCGCGATCGCTTCGCAGCGCTCGACGAAGACGGGCAGACGGCGTTCCGCGACCGCCTGGGCGCGTTCGTGCACCTCTACGCCTTCCTGAGCCAGATCATCCCCTACGGCGACAGCGAGCAGGAGCAGCTCTCCTCGTTCGGCCGGGCGCTGCTCCCGCACCTGCTGCCGGATCGGGACGACGGCGCGATCCATCTCAGCGACGACGTGGAGCTGGAGTACTACCGGCTGCAGCGCGTCTCGTCCGGCGCGATCGGCGTCGGGGAGGAGGAAGAGGCCTACGTCACGAGCCCCACCGCCGTGGGTACGGGCAACCTCGAGGAGGAGCGGGCGCCGCTCTCGGAGATCATCGACCGCCTCAACGAGCGGTTCGGCACGGAGTTCACGAAGGAGGATCGACTGTTCTTCGAGCAGGTGAAGGAGCGTGGTGTCCGCGATGAGAATATCCGGCAGATGGCTCTCGCGAACCCCTACGACAAGTTCGCGCTGGGCATCCGGGCCCTCATCCAGCAGTTGATGTTGGAGCGCATGGCCGACAACGACGCCATCGTGACGCGCTACATGAGCGACAAAGCATTCGAGGAAACGGCCTTTCCCGTCCTCGCCCGTGAGATATTCGACACGGTCACGGCCGGGACGACGCCAGAGCAAGCCTAATGGATCTGCCGCTTCGGCGAGGCGGAGGAGTGGACGCGGATGGTCAGGGGCATGCCGCACCCACCGCGCAGAGTCGCTTGACCAGCCCTTGTACCGCGAGCACCTGCACGGACTCCACGGACCATACTCTGCGGGTGGGTTCCGCCAGCTTGAATCTGTCCACCGGGGCCATCCGTGGGGAAGGTACTGTCATCTCAACGACACTCTCGCCTGCGACGCTAAGAAGATAACCTATCGGCCGTCAGGCCTCATATCCTCCCGCTCACCGAGCCGGAGCCCACGGGCTGGCATTCGCTAGATAACGGTCGAACCCCACACCGCTGTCAGGTCAATGGAGGAGTGTTGCCAAGAATCTGCTCAAAGCACTCCCTATGCAGCGAGAAGAGTGGAATTATTCGAAAGCCCAAGGGGACTAGGGAGTTTGCCTACTCGAACATACGGCTCCATAGCCTCTCTGAACTTCATACCGCGCGCTTCTCCGCTATCCGAACAACGGCTACACGGCGGATCCATTACTCCAACATCGCACGCTCGATAAGTCTTCGAAACTCTGGATCATCTTTGTAGTCCTCAAATACTGGGAACTCTACGAGTTGGTGTGAGCTTAAGCTCTTGCCCAAAGCCTGCTCAATCGCGATAAACATTTCCTCTTTGTTGCCCCGCAATGCTGCCACGCCTGCCCTTAAATCTATATCGGCCGTGCTCCCATCTTGATCCAAAGTCTCAAGGTCTCTCTCCATCTCCTCAATCCGATCTAGCCTCTTTAATGCAATAGCCCTATTGATCCTGATATAAGCTTTGTCAAGACTCGCGTCGGAATGACTCTTGGATGTCATATTCAAGACTTCGGACGCCAAGTCTACAACCAGTTCATTCTCTTCAGCTCGGAGAAGCAAATATATTTTCTGACCATCTGATAAGGGCGAATCAGGCACAAACTGGGCCAGCTTTTCGTGCTTACCTGCTGCCAAAAGGGCTTCCGCGTAGCTGCCTGCTATCCCTATATCGTGAGGGTCTTCCTCGTAGGCCTGGTCCCATACAATAAGGGCTTTTTCGACTTCACCCTTTGCAGCCAACGTGGCAGCTTCAACTGAGAGAGGTAGAACTGGCCTGTGAGTGTTCAACCCCATTAGCAGCCGTCGAATATCTTTCCCGATAATCGAGTGCTCTTTGAGCTGTGGCCTCACATCGACAAAAAGTCTGGCTCGGTCTCTTGCCATATCGAACGGACGAGAAATAGGCCTTGGCAGGCTAAGATCGGCTTCCGCGTGGAGATCGGCGGCGAATTCGTCGAAGCCGTCGATCTCGACGAGATAAACGCGATCCTTGCGAAGTAAGGACTCTAGGCGTCCAGAAACTTCTGCGCCACGACGTTGACACCAATAGACCCCTTGCCTGTAGTTATCCTCATCGCGGAGAAGAAGTTCAAGTGTGTCCATAACCGATCTGTCGCGCCCGCTATATCCAAGAACTATAAGTCCATATTCTTGAGCAAACTGACCGAGCTTCTTCTTGGTATTAGCTTCTAAAGTCTCTAATTCTGCTAGGGTGTTCTTAATGTTATCGTACAGAAAATCGCCGTGGAGTTTAATTAACTTGGGACGGCCAGACGTTACGCGAATCCCTTGGATCGCAGAATCATGGGCAGCAACAATAGGACGAAGCCCATCAGAGTAGAGATAACAAGCCTCATTGAGAAGGTCGTCAAAATTGGTTGTGAAGACAACGTCAAATATACGATTGGCCAAGAAGTTCGTTAGATAAACATATCCCCAGCTGGGATGGCCATCTTTGACTACCTCCTCGATATACGCCCGACGTTGAGGAGGTTGGTCATAGATCTCTTCGAAGAGTAGAGAATATTCGTCGTCGCTGTGTGACCAAGATTGAGCGGTGAGCCAGGTATCGTAGGGTATCGTGCTGGAGGACCGCTTGAAGAGGAGCCGACGCCACTCCTCGATCATGTCTTCTGCAGTGCGAACGCCGGATGTGACGGAAGCGCCAGACCCAAGAAAGAGAGCGAAGTTCGGCACGTTCGCATTGCGGGTGACGATGAGGTGCATCAAGTGCTGTGCGGTCTTGGCGTTCGAAGAGAGCGGCATGAGAACTCCGGCGCAGTGCGGCGTCTAGGAATCTGAGTGGAGGGAGTGAGCAAGGTAGGACTGGAAGCCAGAAGAGGCAATACCGAACAATACCCGTAAGAAGACGTTCTGGGTGGAGGGTACCAACGTCGAAAGGGGGAAATCGGAAATGCGAATGGTTTTCCCTGGTGGTTGGTCAGGAAATCGAGGTCTCGGCTTCGTCGACGGAAGCGAACTGCGGGGACCGTCTGAGCGGGTCACTCGCGACTGTCGGATAACCCCGGCAACATGCGGCCGAGCCTCAGCACAGGTCCTCCTATCCGAGAAGGCCGTCGAGCCACTATCACTAGCCCTCGCCTTCTTCAGAGTCGACATCCCCACAGAAAGAGAAACGTAGATTGAGGGCGCCTCGGTGTCGTTCTACAACGGCACGCCGGCTTCCGAGCTGATCGCCGGTCAAATGGTTATCCGCCTCGTACAACGTTTTCAGGTTGGTGAAGTTGCCCGTTCCCCCCCCCCCCGGGGGGGGGGTCCTTGGTAAGTTCATTGCCATTGAAAAAGAAGGTAGCCGCCGAGTGCAGTTGCGCCAGTTCGCGCGGGATCTCCCCTTCCAGGGGATTTGCACTCACACCCAGAAGTCTCAACTTGGAGAGTTGAACGACTTCGGCTGATTCAGCCCCGCCAATTCAGAGGAGTTCAGGAATAGCGACTGTCACCCTAACAGGTTGTCCAGGTAGCGATGTCGGCCTAGTCCGTCCATTGGTAGCACTGTAGAACGCAACTTGCTCGCCCCTACCCGGTGAGACTGGCGGCTGCGGAGTGGTCACGGTCAGGAGCGATGCCTGTAGCGGACGCGCCCGCTGGCGCAAGTAATCGCGCTCACGCGACCCCTACCATGCGGATCCACTCGATCAACCCCTGCATCCCGAGCACCTGCACGGAGGTGACGGAGCACGAGGTACGGGGGGTTTCTGACGGCTTGAAGCGGTGCTTGTCGAGAGCGCCGCATCCCCGGCGCAGCCTGCATCTCCGGCGGCGATCCGCCGTCAGGAGCCGATCAGACGGTCATACTCATCGTGGCTGCCGACCCAACCCCGATGAACTCGGAGCCGTCCTCGACAGCGAGCGCCCGGTAGTCGCGCCCGACCCGCGCCGACCAGAACGCACCCACCTTCTTGAAACGAAGCGAGGGATGCCCCGGATTCTCCGCGAGCAGCCGGAAGTTCCGTCTGGCAACCCGCTGCACCGGCTCTGGAAGCCGCCCGAACGCCCTCCAAAAGGGGGGCGTCGTCCGGTGCACCTACAGCTCTTCGAGCGCGCCGCGCTCCCCGTCCTCGCGCGCTTCCGCGATCAGGAGGTCTAGTCGGCCCGCGGCCGCGTCGGCTTCGATCTGGCCGTCCCAGCGTTCCCAATCCAACTCGCTGATCCACTTGCGCAGATGGACATACTCGGTCTCGGAAAGGATGCGGATCGCCTGCTGGATTTCCGTGATGCTCACCATCGCCTCTTCCCTGCCTGCATTGCAGCCGACGCCACCGTCTGCCTGCGATGCTCGCCGCGTATACCAGCCCGTCGATCCGTACGCGGCGATCGGTGCCGCTCTCCCGGTCGTGTACCTGATCCTACCGCGCCCCGCGGTCCAAGCGGACGACCGTCGCACATACGCGCGCGGCAAGCCTACGCTGCCGCATGGCACCCCACCGGCAGACGGCCCACGATTTCCTCGTCCTCCTGGGCCGCGACCCTGCCATCCTTAGACTAAATCACACTGCCAGGCGATCCCTAGCAGCGAGCACACGGCACCCAGACTCCTCAGCTAGGAAGCGTGATCTCTATCCGGAAGGGGAACCCGCCTTTACTCACCACTGGACGAACATGGGCATCAATGTTCCAAAACGACCAATCCCACCGGGTGCCGTTCTCCTTGACTGTTCGTCTCTCGGGATGAATTGCGGCTTCCATTGAGGAAGCAAGTCGCAGTCCAATCCGTACCTGTGTGCTTTGCGCCTACTCGTCTAGCGACCCTCTCCGCTTCTCTAAGCATTCACGATATGTGTTCTGGCGATACTCATCCTGGGCCTGTCTACACTCAGCACGAGAACGTTCCATTGACAGCGCCAAGTACGCGATAGCACGTTCGCTGTCATCACCGGCCTTTTTGCGTGTCACCTACTGTAGGAGTGAGGAGTGGCAGCGGCTCTGCGGACGAATGCAAAGTCGCTTGCCCGGAAAGCGTGAGATCCCGGTTCGAATCCGGACAGAGCCTCGCGGCTGTAGTGCCCTGACGCAGGTCGCGTCGGGGGGAAGTGCCTACCCGGTGGAGACACGGTGGGCTGCCTCGGTCTGTGCGGCGATCAGCGAGCGGTAGACGCGGCCGTGAGCAAGGAGGTCGTCATGGGTGCCCTGTTCCACGACTCGCCCTTCCTCGAGGACGACGATCCGGTCGGCGCTGCGAATCGTCGATAGCCGGTGAGCGATGACGAGTGTCGCCCGCCCCTGACGGACAGCCTGGAGCGCCAGGTTGAGTTCTTGCTCGTTGCGAGTGTCGAGACTCGACACCGCTTCGTCGAGGACGAGTACCGGTGAGTCCTTCAGCAGGGCGCGGGCGATCGCGATGCGCTGGCGCTGGCCACCGGACATCTGGACGCCGCGCTCACCCGCAACCGTGTCGTAGCCGCGGGGCATTTTGGTGATGAACTCGTGCGCCAGGGCCGTCCGTGCCGCGTTCTCGACCTCGGCGTCGGTGGCGCCGGGGCGCGCCATGCGAATGTTCTCCCGCAGGCTCGTATTGAAGAGGTAGATGTCCTGGGGCACCCAGGCAATGAGCTCCCGGAGGGAGTGCTGCGGCAGCTGGCGCACGTCGTGTCCCCCGATGGCGATGGTCCCGGCGTCGGCGTCCCAGAAGCGCATGAGCAGGCTCGCGCACGTGGTCTTCCCCGCGCCGGAGTGGCCCACGAGCGCCACGGTCTCCCCGGGCGCAATCTCGAGTGAGACATCCTGGAGCGCGGGAGCCCCGCCGCCGGGGTAGCCGAATGTCACTCCCGCGAAAGTGACTCGGGGCTCCACGTCGGCATCTGGCGGAGTGGCCCCCGGCGCGTCCGTAACGGGCGCCGGTTCGCGCAACAGATGGAAGACGCGTTCGGCTGAGGCGAAGACGATCCCGAGATTCTGGGCCACCGAGGCGATGGCGAGAATCGGGACAAAGACAAAGATCGCGAGCGTAATCGCCACGGGGTAGTAGGCAGGATCGAGGTCTCCACGGGAAACGTGGATTGCCGCAACCGCAACGACGCTCAGCATGCCGCAGCTCATGAACGCCACGACGGCGCCCTGCTCGATCCCTGCGCGCATTCCATAGACCAGCTGCGAGCGGACGAGCCGCTGGCTATGGGACTCGAGGTTGGCGAGGAACCTCCGCTGGAAGCCGAAGGCCACCAGCTCGCGCAGGCCCTGTACGCCGTCCACAACCTCCGCGTTCAGATTGCCGAGGTCGGCCCTCAGTGCGCCGCCCTGCCTGGCGGCGCGACGCCGCAGCACGAGTGGCGCACTCGCGACCAGAAGAGCGAACGGCAGAAGCGTGAGCGGCAGGGTCCAGTGCATCACTCCGAGGGTCGCGAACGCCAAGAGCGGCACCACGACGGCCACGACGAACGTTCCGACGGTGTGGGCATAGAACCATTCGACGGTCTCGATGTCGGCCATGGCCGCCGACGCCACGTCGCCGGACCGCCGCTGGATCAGGTACCCGGGGGCGAGTCGTTCGAGAGCGGCGTAGAGGTGACCGCGAAGCTCGGCGAGGATGCGGTAGGCCAGATCATGCGCTACCCACATCTCGACCCAGGCCATCACGGCCCGCAGGACGACGGCGCCCCCCAGCGCAACCGCAGGCGTGCGAAGGTCGGCGGCGGTCGCGCCGCCGGCGACTTGGCCGACCATGTAGGCGCCGAGCGCCGCGGCGGCAATCGTGGCGCCCTGGTTCAACACGCCCGTCACGATCGCGAGAACCATCAGGCCGAAGTATCCCCGGATCATCCAGAGGAGTTGCCAGAATCCGGACGAGAATCGGGTCGCCTTTTGTCCGCTCTGCGCCGGCGCTGTCATCGGGTTGGCCATCGTCGTCATGAGGCGCCTTCCCGCTGTGCGCGAACCAGCTGTGCGTAGTGGCCATCGCGCGACACGAGATCCCCATGCCGGCCCGACTCCGCGACGCGGCCGTTATCGAGCACCACGATGCGGTCCGCGTGGACGACCGACGAGAGGCGATGGGCGATGACGATGGTCGTCCGCCCTCGGGTGAGGAGGCTGAGCGCCTGCCGGATCGCCGCCTCGTTGGCGCCGTCGAGGCTCGAGGTGGCCTCATCGAGGATGAGCACGGGCGCGTCCTTCAGGAGCGCGCGGGCGATGGCGATGCGCTGGCGTTCGCCGCCCGAGAGCTTCGCGCCGCGCTCGCCGACGATGGTGTCGTAGCCATTCGGAAGCGACTGGATGAAGGCGTGGATGTTCGCCTTCGCGGCAGCATCCAGGATCGCCTCCCGTGTGGCGTCGGGCCGGCCGATTCGGAGGTTGTCCTCGATGGTCCCGTGGAAGAGGTACGCGTCCTGGGAGACGTAGCCGATGGACCGCCGCAGGTCGTCCAGAGGGATGTCGCGGAAGTCCGTCTCGCCGAACGTCAGCCGGCCCTCCTCCGGATCAAAGAACCGGAGCAGGAGCGATGCAACCGTCGTCTTGCCGGCGCCGGAGCCGCCGACGATCGCGACAGTCTCGCCCTCGCGAATTTCCAGGGATACATCCTTGAGGGCCGGGCGGGCGTCAGGTGAGTAGCGAAACGTAACGTCGTGGAGGGCGATCGCTCCGCCGGGCAACGTGGCGATGCCGGTCCGCCCGGCGGCCGCGTCACGAATCTCCGGTTCGGTATCGAGCAGCTCGAAGATGCCCGTCGAAGCCGAAATGCCCATGTAGCCGGCATGCCAGTAGGCATCCAGTTCGACGAGGGGCCGAAAGCACTCGGCCGAAAGGAAGAGGATGATCAGCAGCGCGGCGATGCCCAGCTCGCCGGCGACCACCTGGAAGCTTCCAATACCGACGGCGAGCGCCACACCGGCGCTCATCGCGAACCCGACCAGTCCGTTGCGGATCATCGAGATCGAAAGCTGTGACATGGTGGCTCGGTAGAGCGCCTGGCTCGCGCTGCGGAGCTCTTTCCCTCGCCGTTCGCTCGCGTTGAGCGCTTTCAGCGTGACCATGCCCTGCATGGAGTCGACAAACTGGGCATCCAGCGACGAATACGCGGCCCAGTGCCGCTGGCCGTACTCGCCCAGGACGCGGTCCCAGATTCGGGGGACAAGCGGCACGGCCAGCGCGAAGGCCAGGACGACACCGCCGATAAGCGGATCGAGAAACACGATGACGCCGACGATGCAGATCGGAACAACGACCGACACCATGGCCTGGGGCAGGTAGTAGCCAACATACGACTCGAGCGCTTCGACACCATCGACCAGGGTCGCCTGCACTTTGCCCGTTTCCGTGTGCTCCAGGTAACCGGGTCCAAGCAGGAGCATCTGAGCGAACAGCCGGCGGCGTAGCTTGGTCTTGACGACGGCTGTGACCTGCTTCGCCAAGACCTCGCGGATAAAGATCAGTGCCGCGCGAAGCAAAGTCAGGCCGGCGACGGCGGCGACGAGGCCGGCGATCGCCGTCCAGCCATCGCCATCAAGGATTCGCCGCACGATGAGCGCGATGAGCACCCCCTGGGCGACCCAGGTCGCGGAGATGGCAAGGCCAAGCGCAATGGAGAGGGCCAGGAGCCGGCGCACGCCAACAGTCAGCACCACGATTCGCCGGTGGATCAGCATATGTAGTGTATGCGGCTTCCGCGCCTCCGCTGCCCCCTACCGGAACAAGCCCGGGCCCGTGTTACGAGAGGCGAAGTGCGAAATCGCACCGTCTCCTCATGCCATTTCCTTCCGTTGGCCCTCGTTGCGTGCAGCCCCAAGTTGCCGGCCTCCTTCTGGTGGCTCGCCGGAAGCTCGGCATAGTCCATATGATACCGTTAGAATAGGAATAGTTCTCATTACTGTCATTGAGACTTAGGTCTCGCATGGAGAGAAAAAGATGCTTCGACGAATGGTACTTACGCTCGTGGTGGCCTTGGCATTGCCAATGGCCGTGGCTTGCGGCGGGGATAGCGACGACAGCACCACACCGGCTGCAACACCTGCGCCCGCGACTTCGGAGGCCCCGTCGCCGACAGAGGCTGCAGCGGCAGCGGACCAGTCCCCTGCCGTCGAGGACGCTACATCTGCGCCCGCGACTTCGGAGGCCCCGTCGCCGACAGAGGCTGCGGCGACACCGGACCAGTCCCTTGCCATTGAAGACGCTACAGGTCAGACGGTCACTCTGGACGCACCGGCGGCCCGTGTTGTCTGCCTCACGGGGCTCTGCGTCGATACGATGTTCGTGCTCGGGATCAAGCCGGTGGCTGCGAACGACTTGCTCCACCAGAACGACGCTTACTGGGGACCGGATGAGAACGAAATCGGAGCCATAAGCGGCTCGTTCTTTGAGCCAAGTCTGGAGGACATCGCGCAGGCGAACCCCGACATCGTCATCGGGCTCTACGCCGTTCATGAAGGCCTGCGCCCGGGCCTCGCTAGCATCGCACCGCTGTTCATCGTCAACCCGATCGGCGTCGACGGGATGCTCGCGCATGTCGCGGAGATCGGAACCCTTCTCGGCATGGAAGAGGAGGCCGAGGCCGCAGCGGCAGCATTCGAATCCCGGCTTGAGGAATACGTGGCGGGAGTCACCGCCAAGCGGTCCGTCATGGTCGTGTTCGGGTCCGATGTCAACATTGGGGCCGATACGCTGTGCACGCCGCCCGTGGATGCGCTGGGTCGCGCGGTGACCTACGGCCTGGATTTCCCCGGCTGCATCCACGGGGAGTTCCCGAGCTTCTCCGTGGAGCAGCTGCTGAGCGTCGATCCCGACGTGATCTTCGTCCAGACGTTCGGATTTGGGCCTACGCCCCCGCAGCCAGTGTCCGAGCAGCTGGCTGACAATGCGATCTGGAGGGAGCTGAGGGCGGTCCAGAACGGCGAGGTACACGAGGTGGACTTCTTTGTCTGGGGCACATCCCGAGGCATTCGCGGCACGACCGTTGTGCTTGACGAGGCGATGCCGAAGATCTATCCGGAGGCGTTCCCGGCCCCTCTGCCTTGAGCGCAGCCCCGGGCGCGGCTCCCGGCTGGTCCCGGGTGATCGCGGCTGGAGCGATCGTCGTGACACTCGCTGGCCTCGCCGTCGTCCACCTGAGCGTGGGTGAGCCGATAGTGGCGCCCGCGCAACTTCCCGGCATCCTGATGGGCGAATCCGGCGACCGGATCGAACAGCTGGTGGTCCGTGAGCTACGGGTACCGCGGCTGATTCTGGCGCTGCTTGCGGGCGCGGGGTTCGGGCTCTCCGGGGCCATCCTTCAGATCGTTCTGCGGAATCCGCTGGCCTCGCCCGAGCTGCTTGGCGTGTCGGCGGGGGCATCGCTGGCGATGGCCGCCATCCTGCTGCTGAACGCGCCGGTCCTGTTCGCGCTTCATCCGGTCGTGGCGCTTGCCGGGGGCCTCGGCGGCGGCATGATCGTCCTCGCGACATCGCGGGGAGCGCGAACACCGCTGGAAGCCGCGCTGATCGGCGTCGCGGTGGCGGCGCTCCTCAACGGCGCCATCCTCGCCATTATCAGCCTCGCGGCCTCCTCTGGCGCCGTGCAGGTCTTCTTCCTCTTCACGGTCGGCAACCTCGCGAACAGGACCTGGGATCACGTCCAGCTCGTGTGGCCGTGGG
The DNA here is from genome assembly GCA_963663895.2 of Dehalococcoidia bacterium. Taxonomy (GTDB): domain Bacteria; phylum Chloroflexota; class Dehalococcoidia; order Bin125; family Bin125; genus JAPOXK01. The sequence goes on from CAXXRD010000002.1 coordinate 80,807, forward strand.
TGATTGTGGGGATTCCCGCGGCCTTCCTCCTTGCCCGAGGCGCCAATGTGCTCCAGCTGCACGAGGATGTCGCCTCGTCGCTGGGGATGCCGGCAAGGCGCATGCGCCTCGTCTTCGTCGCACTGGCCGCGCTGCTCGTCGGGAGCCTTGTGGCCGTGGCAGGCCCCATCGCCTGGGTTGGGCTGCTGACGCCCCACATCGCTCGCCTGATCGTCCCGAGGCCGGATGCGAGGCTTCTCTTTCCGGCGGCCACGGTGATCGGAGCGTTCCTGGTACTGGCGTCCGACGTGCTCTCCAAGGTCCTTCTCTATCCGCGCGAGATTCCCGTGGGGCTGTGCGCGACCCTCCTGGCCGCCCCGATGATCCTCCTGCTCCTCCGCCGCACAAACCTGGGACTGAACCGCTAACGTGACATCGGCGCGTTCCTTTGCGGTCCTCACGCTGCTCGCGGCCCTTGCGGCTGCCGTGCTCTTCATCCTCCACCTGGGACTGGGTACCGTCTGGATCCCACCGGACCGCGTCATCCTCGCCCTGCTGGATCGACCAACGGACCCCACGGACCTGACGATCGTCCGGGAACTGCGGCTGCCTCGCGCGATACTCGGTCTCCTGGTGGGTTGCATGCTGGGCCTCTCCGGGGCATTGCTGCAGGTCGTCATGCGCAATCGCCTCGCCGAGCCCGGACTCACCGGCGTCTCCACGGGGGGCATTCTCGCCGCGGTCCTCTTCCTCGCGGGCACGTGGGGATTGCCGCCACCCGGCCGGTTGCTGCCGTTCGTCGTGCTCCTGGGCGCCCTGGCGGGGGGAGCCCTGGTGCTCTTCGCCAGTTCGTTTCGCGGACGCATTGATCCCTTACGACTGATCCTCACAGCGGTCATCGTCAACGCCGTACTTGGATCACTGACTGCGATTGTCATGCTGCGCTCGCAGGAGGCGCTTGGCAGCATCCTCTCCTGGCTCATCGGGTCGCTGAACGGCCGCGTCTGGGACGATGTCTGGCTTGCACTGCCGTGGGCCGCCGTCGGCATCCCGGCGGGGTTGCTGGCTGCCCGTGCCGCGAACCTCCTCCAGCTTGACGACGAATCTGGCCGCGCGCTCGGCCTCCCATTGCAGCCTGCTCGAGTCGCGCTATTCGGGCTCGCCGCGGTCTTGGCTGCCGGGGCTGTGAGTGTCTCCGGAGCCATCGCGTTCGTAGGCCTGATGGCCCCAAACGCCGCGCGGGCGATCGCCGGCGCTGACGCCCGCCGTGTCTTGCCCCTGGCCGCCCTCATCGGCTGCGTGCTCCTGCTGGCGGCCGACCTCGTTGCCCAATCGCTCTCCATCAAGCCGCCAATCTCCTCCTCAGCGTATCGCGTGGGCCTTCCCGTCGGGGCCGTGTTGGCCGTCTTCGGGGCGCCACTGCTCATCATCCTTCTTCGGAGGAGCATTCGATGAACGATTTCGAACCCATCAGGCTGGCACAAGTCAGCGCCGGCTACGGACAGCGGATGGTGCTCGATGGCCTCGACCTAGAACTGAAACAGGGCACGATCACGGCTATTGTCGGGCCGAACGGGTCGGGGAAATCCACCGTGATCCGGGCGATGGCCCGGCTGCTTCCAACGCGGAGCGGCGTCGTACTCCTCGATGGGCAGGACATCCGGAGCTTCGGATCTCGCGGTATCGCCCGTCTGGTATCCGTCCTTCCCCAATCTCCATCGAGCCCACCCGGGCTGACGGTTCGCGAACTCGTCGAGTTGGGCCGCTTTCCCCATACCGGTCTGTTCGGACGACTCGGCGCCGAGGGCACACTCGCCGTGGAGTCTGCACTCACGCTCACGGGTTTGACCGATTTCGCGGAGCGCCCCCTCGACGAACTCTCCGGGGGTGAACGCCAGCGCGCATGGGTCGCGCTCGCTCTCGCGCAAGGTGCCAGCACTCTCCTCCTGGACGAACCGACCACATTTCTCGATGTCCGGCACCAGTTCGAGGTTCTCGACCTCGTTACGTCCCTCTGCACGAGCCGCGGCATGACGGTCGTTATGGTGCTCCACGACCTCGTGCATGCAGCGAACTATGCGGATCGTGTCGTCGTGGTGGACAGTGGCCGAATCGTGGCGGACGGTGCGCCCTCCGCCGTGCTCACCGTCGAACTGATGCGGACGGTGTTCGGCGTGGCGGCGAAGATCTTCACCAACCCCGAATCCGGTCGGATGTTCTGCCTGCCGATCGGCACTGGCAGGAGTTGATCTCCGTGCCAACAGGCCACCGCATCACTGCTGCTCTTACTAGCGAACTGGTAGCGGAGTCAGCCCTCGTTTAGCGAGTGAAAAGCCAGACGACCCAGCCGGATACTCGGCGAAGGTCAACAGGTGTCCAGCTGCTCAGGTCCACTGCACGAACATTGGGATCAATGTTCCAAAACGACCAACAGGGCAGGGTGCCGTTCTGCTTGACTGTTGGTCTCTCGGGATGAGATGCGTTAACCGGCTGCTTTCTCTGTGATCGAGGTGCCCTTGCATGGACCCCGGTCGACCCGCGCTCGGGCGAGGGAGCAGGCAATCCGAGCCTCGCGAGGCCGTCGTTCAAGGCGTGGTCTCACCTGTTGGTGAACAGAGGCCGACCACAGTTCGTGCCCCTCTTGGTAGGCCTAACTTGGGGATTATACAGGCTAGTGCCCATTCGGAGGGATGACATGTTAAGGGAATCTGGCTTGTACGACTTTTGCCAAGACGGCCCTGACCGGGGGAGTTTCAGCATCCGCCGTGGCGGATGGCGACCAACGCGCGTGGAGTTTGCCAACGCACCAAAGACGCAAGGCGGGTTGGCCGTGCGCGTGCTCGATGTGAGCGGCGGCGAGAGCCATCCCTACCAATGGCAACTGACAGAGGAGCAGAACGCAGCGATCTACGCATGGTGCCACGCGGTGATGAAGCAGTTAGGCATGAGGCCGAAGACGAGGATGGTATGGATACCTGGCTTGCACAGGATCGCCCCGTCCGGTGGGCACTAGGCTATATAAGCCCCCCTAACTTGACGGTAGGCAGTACCACCTTCGAGGTGCTGTTCAATCTGTAGCCGTGGGCTCGATGACCACGCGCCCTCCGTCCTCGACTTCGATGTACAGGCTGTAGCCATCAAGCAGCCGCATGCCGACGAGCGGCGTCGTGTCGGAGGCATCCGCCTCCGTATACCCGGCTAGGCCATCCCAGAGCACGGCCATCTCATAGTAAGGGAATCTCGTCTCCCTGCCATCGGCAAGCGTCGCGCGAGCAAGCCGCGGCTCCTATGGGTCGACTGCTAGTCGCGAGCCTACGAGGACAGTGAGTGCGTCCGTTGGACGTTGGATGCTCACGGAGTCCTCGCCCAAGCCAGTCCTGTCAGCATATAATGGCTACACTCAGCCAGAGCGCTTAGGCACCTGCTCAATTGCGTACCGACCAGCGATCGCTTGCTGCTTAGGCCTGGTCAGCGGCGGAGAGGATCCAGCCCGATGGCTTGCCAGATCGGAATCACCACCGATCCAGACAGGAGGAGGAGGGAGTGGCGGAGTCAGCGCCCCACTCTGCGAGACTGGCGAATTCTGAGCACGCACTGATCCAAGCGCGCCGCCCAGAGGGAAGAAAGTAAGCTGGCGGTACGATCCACCTGCAGCTCTCATGCGGGCAGAGCCGCCCCCGAGCGCGCGACGTGGTACGTCTACCGCTTCAACCTTCTGAGAGCCGGCGTCGGGCAGCGCGTGTTGACCCCCACCGGACAGGACTCTGCGTGCTGATGCAGGGGCGCTTCAGACATCAGTCGAGGGTGGCAGGGAATGGTTCCCGCCATCACTGCGCTGCGATAGAGCCGCTCCAAGGTTGGGTGCCACCTTCCCACGGGTTCGGGTGGAGCGGCCGGCGGGACCCGCAGAGATGCGGGCTTCCAGCCGGGGGATGGGGAACCCCGACGCAACCGTCGTCGGGAGGCCTCGAGTCGCCGGAGCGCGATCGATGCTGAAGGAGATCCCCCGAAGAGATCCGCTAGTCCGAGAGATACTCAAGTGGGCGGATGTGCAGGCCAGCCCGGTGTTGACGCACGAGTCTGCTCCTGGAACGACCTGTCAGGAGAAGGAGTTGTTGGCGGCGGTGGGCGGTCTAGCCAATGCCGTCTCGATGCGGGCTGACAACAACGGCTCCAGTGTGCCACGCGAGGTGAGGGATTGGTGGGACGCGGCCCCATCCCCTCCAGCGAATGTCGTCGACAGGGCTTGTAGCGCCTTGAACTCGGGCCGGGACCTGTTCGGCGAGCTCTATGCGGCGATCGTGTCGATGTCTAGCCGTCGACGGCTAGGCACAGTCTTCACACCGCGCCAATTGACGACACACATGCTCGCTCTCTGCGACGAGTACGGAGTCACCCCGGCCACCGTTGTCGACCCTGGAGCGGGCGTCGGCGCCTTCACTTTGGACGCCGCAGCCAAGTGGCAGGTGCCTGTGATCGCGGTGGACCTCAATGTGGCCACGCTCGGCTTTCTTGCTGCTCGCTGCCACCTTGCCGGCCTCGAGACGTCGACGTACCCCACTCAGAACGAGACCGCGTGTACCGCACCAAGCGGGATTCACCTCGTCTGCGACGACTTTCTTACTTGGCTGCCGGACGGCTCTTCTCGAGTACAAGGGCCGACTCTAGTGATCGGGAACCCTCCCTACACCCGGCACCAAGGGATGGACCAGCAGTCCAAGGCCGCTGCTCGAGCAGCGGCGGGTCCGCTTATTTCCTCCGGACTCGCAGGTATGGCAGCCTATTTCCTCGCGGCGACTCTCCTCCATCTGAAGCCTGCGGATGCGCTTTGCATGGTCCTCCCCAGTTCTTGGATGCACGCCAAATACGGCCGCGAGATTCGCGACCATCTGTGGCGGCTCACTCATCGAAGCGTCCGACTCGATGTCTTCCCGCACGACGTGGATGTCTTCCCGCGAGCGAAGGTCGACGCCGTGGTCCTCTTCGTGGGCCCCGAAGCACGGGAGCCAAAGTGTCTGACCGTCACCGATGCCTCCGTCAGCAGCACGAAGGTAGCCACTGCCCGGGCGGAGCACATAGACCGCCAATTCGAGCAGCCGCCGATGTTTCCCCGGTTGCCACTCGAGTGGAGTTGTGCGGATGACCAAGAAGCAGACCTTTGGGAGTCTTTCACGGTCCATAGAGGAATTGCTACGGGGATGAACGCGTTCTTCCTCCTCACCGACGCCGAGGTGGCAGAGCACCGGCTCCCCGATTCAGTATTGGCACCCGTGGTCAGCAGTCTCCGGGGGGTAGACGCTGAGACACTAGACGAAGCGGCGTTCGAGCGTCTCGGGAGTCAAGAGATGAAGCGCTGGCTCCTGGTAGTCAAGCCAGACGACATCGACATCCCAGAGGTGTCCGCATACCTCAGCCGCGGGGTTCGCTGCGGGGCCTCTGACGGATTCCTTACGAGGCAGCGAGCACACTGGTTCTCTCTCGAGGATCGCGAGGAGGCTCCACTGCTGCTGCTTCCTATGACAAAGGGCGACTTCCGTGTGGTAAGGAACCTGAAGGGTGTGAAGCATACGAACAGTCTCTACGGCTTGTACCCACGCTCTGACGATGTCGACGTCGACGAAGCCGCTCGCTGGCTCCGCGGCGCTAAGGGCCAGCAAGCACTGCGCCAGGTCGCGAGGCGGTATGGTGCTGGCATGCTGAAGCTGGAACCGCGAGCCGTGGGTTCCACCCGCGTGCCGCGATCTTTCGGCAAGACGTAGCGAAGGCGAGTTCGCATGGCGAGGTTCACGGTCGACACGCACCTCTTCTCGGAGTTGGGCGCCCTGCTCGTCGGCCGCGACAGCACGGCGCTCAATGAACTCGTCAAGAACGCGTATGACGCTGATGCCTCCACGGTGATCGTGCATGGTGAGGGCTTGGCGGCTGCCGGTGGATCGATTGAAGTGATCGATGACGGCGTAGGGATGACCGCGGAAGCGTTCGAGCGAGGATTCCTTCGGATCGCTTCGCGCGTGAAGACACTGGGGGAGCGAAAGTCCCCTGTCTTTGGCCGTCGATACACTGGACGGAAGGGGATTGGACGTCTTGCCGCCCACAAACTAGCTTCGCAAGTCGGCGTGCATTCGGTGCCCGACCCAAGAGTATTCGGATCCGACGCAGTGGGAGTGGAGGCATCGATCGATTGGGACATGATCGAGTCCCTTGAGTCGATCGATGAAACCGATGCCGGTATCGATTTGCGTACGCTTCCGGCCAACCCGGGCCCGCATGGAACAACCGTTGCCCTGGGGCGGCTCAGGAGTCGCTGGAGCCCTTCCATGCTCGCGAGATTCGTCGGCGAGGTGCGCAGCTTCGAGGCCCCTGCGTTCCTAGTCGATCGACTCCCAACCACCACAATCGCGGAGCCCTTGTTGTTTGAGCAGCCGCGCGTTCGAGACTCATCTGCCGATGATCCGGGGTTTCTCGTACGACTATCAGGAGACCTTGACGTCGGCGATGACTACTGGCAGCAACTCGCTGAGCGGTGCCAGTGGATTATCGAGATTAAGGCTCGGCAGGGAGAACGGAACGTCGAGTATGCGGTGGGGCCAACCGCGGCCGAGGCCGTCCGCACCCCGTTAGCACACTTCCAGCACTGGACTATCCCGCACCCCGATCCTGATACAGGCCCGTTCTTCGCCGCTCGTATCTTCGTGAGGGCTACCAGGAGGGTCACCGGACCTGTGCGTGCCTTCGCACTCGGTGCAGCCGGCGTGCGCGTGTATATGGAAGGATTCCGTGTTCTTCCCTACGGTGAGAGAGGTGACGACTGGCTAAAGCTTGACGCGGACTACACACGGCGTCGTCAGCCCTTCGAGCTAGGCGGTCTCTCCGGGCAGCCGCTGGACGAGCCAGTCGAAGAAGAGACGCTCCTCCGCCTGGCCAACGACAACTACTACGGTGGGGTCTTCCTCACCGACGCCGGTTCACCAATGTTGGAAATGCTCGTGAACCGGGAAGGGTTCATTCCTGGCGAGGGCTTCGTACACCTAGTGGATCTGGTGCGCAGAGGTATAGACCTGTCGGTGCGCTTGCGTGCGTCTGTGCAATCACAGACTCGGTCGGGACGAGGCTTGGACGCCGGAGACGATGGGACCGTCGCGCAGCCGGCTCACGTCGAGGAAGCCCTCAAGCGCACACTGGAGGTCATTGGCGACGCGAGGATTCACACGAAAGAGCTGGGGTCGGATGGCGAGCTGCTCGACGACGCACTAGATCGCACTGCTAGCTCTGTGCGAGATACCCAGAAAGTGCTCTCTGCGGCACGCTCTGAGCAGCAGAATCTGCGGACTGCCGCAAGCATTGGTACGCAGTTCGCTGCCTTCATCCATGAGATCCATGCGCTGTTGGCACAAGCTCGCGCGGTGGACGCCATTGCAGAGCGTCTCACCACTGACGATGCCATCCCGCGATCGTCGCGCCAGACCTTACGCGATCTGCGCGATGCAATCGCCGCCCTCGTCCTGCAGCTGGAGCGGCAGGCGTCGTTCCTGACTGATGTCGTGGGGGCCAACGCTCGCAGACGCAGGCGTCGATTATCGGTCCGGGTGGAGGTCAGTAGCGCCCTTAGGCTGCTTTCCTCGCGCATCGAACGCAGGGACCAATCAATCGAGATCGATGTTGCCCCTAACCTCAGGACCCCACCGATGTTCAGTTCAGAATGGTTGAGCATTCTGATCAACGTCCTCAGCAACGCAGTCAAGGCTGCAGGCGACGGGGGAACCATCCTTGTGAGAAGCAGTGCAACCGATGGGTACTTGCACCTCGAGGTCGCCAACACAGGAGAGGCCGTTGACTTGGCAGATGCGGAGCGCTGGTTTCGACCATTCGAGTCCAGCACCGCAGAAATAGACGAAGTCCTCGGGCAGGGAATGGGATTGGGGCTCCCTATCGTCCGCCGGATCCTCGATGAGTACGGAGGCTCAGCAGAATTCGTCCCCTCCAAACCGCCCTTCATGACCACTCTTGACATCCGTCTACCCGAGCGCGCCCGATGACGATTCCGCACATCCTGATCGTTGATGACGACCCGGACCGAGCAAGGAAATCGATTGGGCTTGAATTCGTCGCAGACGACGCGAATGTTGTTGTCCGGCACCCCCAGGAAATCTCATCAGGTGACTTGGCGAGCTGCACGGTTATCGCCGTAGACCACTACCTGGAGGACTGGCCCGAACGGGACCTGCAGGGTCCCGCCATGAACCCCAGAAACGGATTTGCGGTAGCGGCCGTCCTCCGCTCGCAGCTGCCAGTGGACCAACCGGGTCCCGCGATTGCGATCCTCACTGCCGAGTTGTCTACGCTTGCTGGGACATTGCCGTTGAAGGCCGCCGAGCACCTGCTCGCCTGGCAGCACGATATTGAGTGGGTGTTCCCCAAGAGCAGCGCAGTCCCACTTCGTCTGATCGCCATGTCCAGAGCCGTCCAGAAGCTCCGAGATGTATGGAGCAGTTCGCTTGAACTGGAGGACCTTGCCTCGGGCTGGCTCGACCTAAAGGATGTCGACTGGCGCGGTGTAGCGCTGGATCATGTCCTCCAGACCCGTCCGCCCATTCACGCCGTCAGCGCCCAGACCGCCGGTGCTAGCATCCTGGGGTGGTTCTTGCACCGGGTGCTACCGTACCCCACCTTCTTAACCAACATCTTCTGGACAGCCACCCGTTTGGGCGTTGCTCCGAGCTGGCTCGAGGCGGAGCTTCAGACGGACAGCGGGCTGTCCACGCGCCTGTCGGGCTGCCAGTACTCGGGGGCTTTCTCGGAGTTCTCGGCCCCGCATTGGTGGAGGGCGGGCCTTGCGAACATGATCGCTCAACTCTCGGACGGACAGCCGTTCGATCGGACCGCGCTGCATACGGGGGTTCGTCGCGTCACCTCGGTCGAGCCGGACTTCTTGACCGAAGAGCATCCTGTTCTCGCGGTCGACCCCGCGACGATGGAGCCGACGCGAATCGTCGAGGTTGACCGGGCGATACGGATTAGCCCCGACGGCTGGCCACTCTACGCAGATGACGCTTGGGCATCGGTGGCTGACGCCCTCGACAATCCCGATATCGCCGAGATCGTTCTGGAACAGTCGCTTCTTGAGGCTCCCGGCTAACCGATGACGGATGATCCCCTTCAATTTGACGTGCATGAGCTCATTAGCGAGGTGAAGCTCATGGAGAAGCTGGGCGCGGCCTTTCTCGAGGAAGGTGCAACCTGTGTGTTGAAGGACGTCGTCGGCCAGCTCGAAAGGCTCCGGTACTGTCGTGACGCGATTACGGTGTCCGTAGGTCCCGAGTGGCCGATCAGGACAATTGCATCTGACGGCGGGTATGAGCGAGACCACGGCGGCAGCCACAAGGATCTGTTCGCAGAACTAATCTTCCACTGGCGACTACGGCCGCTGGGCAACGCGAGCAAGAAACCTCAAGCGAGACGCCGAGTGGAGGTTGCCGGAATCACGTCCACCGTGGCTCGACTGAAGATCAACTACCAGGGAACGGCGTTTGACGTCGCAAGTTGGCGAATGGAGTTCGGCGACGGCGCAAGCCCGGGGGCCTTTTTTCATGCTCAGATTCCGGACGCGTGGGAGGCGTGTGATCAGGCCGACCAAGGGAACGGGCCGACGAAGTGGCCCCACTGGTTGCCGGTACCTAGGCTGCCAATACCGGTTCTGACACCGATGCTTGCGTTGGAGTTCACACTCGCGGAGGTATTCCAAGACCGCTGGCCTGAGCACCTTGCATCGGGCAGGTATGAGGTAGACAAGTGGCGCGCGCTGCAGCAGAACCGCTATGTGAGTTACTACGAGTGGCAAAAAGAGAATGCAGGTACATCGGGGCCCGGTTCGCCCATCTTAGCCACAAAGGGCGCGAAGCCAGCTTGGGACTTGTTCCTCTCCCAGTAGTAGGAGGGAGCTGGTCCGGTCGGCAACAGTCCGTGGCACTGCGGGTAGCCGAGTGAGTGGTGCGGACTTCGAGCATCCCCAGCTGCAGGGTGTTCCGGTAGACCATGAGACGACCCGCAACCAGCTTAGTCGGGTCGATGCGCCAGTAGGGTCGGGAAGCTGAAAGCGTAAGTCGCTCTGCGCTTATAGAGCTGCGGGATGGCTCCCCATCGGGTGCCCCCCGGCATCCGGAAGCCAACGCAGGGCTCGGGGCGACGCCAGAGCTGGTCGCAGCAGCGCTACTGAGGCACCGGCCCGAGGGCGATCGCTCCTAAGGGCCTGTCTACACTTGGCGGCAACGACTAGGCTGTATGGCATGTCGAGGAAATGTGGAAACCCAGCGATCACGGGTGAAGCCCCAGCGAGGACGCCCGAACGCCTCTTGTGCGTACCCTCCATCAAGGGAATGCAGCGCTACCATCGGTGGCTTCGATACGGGGATACCTACAAGTGTGACACCTGCGGGAAGATAGACGACCGCTAGCTTGGTCACGCGAACTCCTCGCGCGCCGCGCCCAGACAAAGCAGGCGGCAGAAGAGGTGCGCGAAGCGCTCGGGGTCTTCCCGGACGATCTGCTCGCTCGCCTGGGCGACGATGTCCGGGCCGAACTCGGGGAGTACGTCGAGCCATCCACGGAGCGAATCGGCCATGCCTTCCCGGTAGCGCCGGGGGTGCTCGCCCCGGGCGGGGGCTCCACGCCACGACGACGTACGAACCCGATGGCGTCGTGAGCTTTGAGGCGACATCACACGTGGAGGCGCTCGCCAAGGGCGCAGCCATGCTCGGCAGTGAGCCCGTCGCGAACCTCATGGCCGGATGGCTGCGGGGTGAGCCGATCCGATACCAGATCAGGAGCATCCTCAACACTGACTGCATCCTGCCGGAACCCCTGTGGCCGAGGAGGGCGTGCGGCTCGAGTCGCTCCCGCTCTCGACCGACCGTCTCAGCGGATACTTGCCACTGATTGGGGAGCGGTCGCCCGAGCAGTACCTCGGCAGGATGATGTTGGCGATGGATCATTCCGCGTCGCCCGCGCTGTTCCGGCTCGGCGACGAACAGTCCGTGCGCGCGGAGCGCGCGACGGGCGCCCCGGGTGCCGAACCAGAGGTGGTCTGCCAGGCGCTGGCGATCGAAGCGGACGCCTTCACGGAGGTCGCGTTCTCGTGGCCGGACTTCGGGGACCACCTCAGCGTGCTCGGCCTGCGAAGCGGGGATCAAATCTGGTCCACCGCACAGGCCCACTTCCGACCCTCGTCATTCCGGAACTACTCCGTGGAGACCGACTACGTGACAGACGTGACGACGCTGACGTTCGAGGACGCGCCGGAGATCGAAGTCGACGGCGAACGGCTGGGAGCCGTACTCACCGCCCTTGCGGAGTCCTCGTCCGGCAGTCTCCAGATCGCCGCGTCGCGGTGGCTGCGATCCAAGGACACGTCCCCTCCCCTCAAAGATCGGTTCATCGATCTGCGGATTGCGCTGGAATCACTGTACTTGCGCGACTTCAAGAACGAGCACAGCCAAGAGATGGGGTTTCGGGTGGCGCTCTTCAGCGCGTGGCATCTGGGAGCCGATCTCGACGAGAGACGAACGCTCCGCAAGACGCTGCGCGACGCATACCGCGCAGCGTCGAGAGCGGTCCACGACGGCGACATCGAATCCGAGCGTAAATCCAGGCGCAAGAATAACGAGAAGCCGCCCCGCCTGTGGCGCGAGAACGAGAAGCTCTTGTCCGAGGCTCAGGACATCGTTCGCCAGGGCTTGCTGGCAACGATCGCGAACGGCCCGCCGCGTGACTGGGGCGACCTCGTTCTCGGCGGCGGCCCGACATAGATCCCGCGCGTACGCCCGGCAGTGGGCCAGCGCGCGGGCGGCAAGAGAGCCGCGCACACAGCGCTGGGCAGGACGCCGCCGCCGGGTCTGGCGGCGGCGTCCTCTTGCGTGGCTACCCGGCGGCGGCCAGCGCCCCCTCGTGTTCTTTATCGAGTGCCCACTCGAGGAGAGAGAACGTCGGAGCCTCGTCCCGACGCTTGCGTGGCGGTTCCTCCGGCTCATCGGCCATGAACTCCGCCCTCGAGAACAGCGACCGCTCCGCCTCCGGCGCCGCGCCACCGTCCGTGACCGGCTCCGCTGTCGCTCCGGCCCCGGCCGTCACGGGCTCGGGTTCCGGTGCGGCCCAGCCTTCGTCGGCCAGCAGCGCCTCGGCCTCCGCCGCGACCTGGCGGGCCTGCTAGAAGACCGACTCCGCCGAACCCGCGTCCTCCTCGCCCGCGACGATCTTGCGTGCTAGGGAAAGCATCAAGTCGTCGCCGTCGTCCCCGTAGGCGGCGAGGCCGTCCTCGGGCAGCTCCCCCTCGACGGCGAGCGAGGTCTGGAGCTTCTGCGCCACGTGCTTCAGGGCGTCGGCCTGGGGGGGGTATTCCAGTAGGCATGAAGACGACCTGCACGGGCTCGCTCTGGCCGATGCGCCGGGAGGCCTTCCGCAACGCGTTGGACACCGCAACCGTCTCGAACCAACGAGACTATCGACGCAGGTGGACCTCCTCATGATCGAGTAGGGAACGGGAGATTGTACGTATCGTGGACCGAACAAGGGGGGCAAGGTTCGGGATGTTCGCGGTCCGCAGGGAACTGTCCACAGTGACATGGGAAACGCGCGTTGGCTTTGCCCCGTCTATCCTCGGCAAACATTCCCCCCTGACCACGTCACGAGGCCAGGTACCTCAAATCTGCACGACGCCGGGGACCTCCGTTGAGCTTGACTAAGCGGCTTCTCGAAGAACAGCTGGAGCGAGGTTGGTCCCTCGTCCCTGACGATCGATACGCTTGCACTGCCTGCGTGGACGATGAGGGGCTTGTTGCGGTCATCGAAGCGGAGGCCGAGCACGTCGCATGTTCGTATTGTCGGCGAGCTGGTGCTGAGCCGAACGCCATACCTGTGAATCGGCTCTTTGAAGTGATCGCTTCAGGCATCCGCTACGAACTGACTGATCCCGCGAACGAACTGCCATCCGACGGCGGTGAGTACGTTTTTGCAGAGGCCATCATCGACTCTGACGAATTGCTCGCTTCCCATGTTCCTCTGATCTCCGACGGACTCATCGAGGATTTCATGGACTCCTTCGCTCATCTCGACTGGGTTCGCCGAGAATTCTTCGCCCTCCCTCAAGACGAGGCATTGATGGAGGGCTGGAAGGCGTTCGTGCGGGAGTCGATTCGCGCTCAAGCAACGCCGGAGCGACCCCCTGAGGAAATCTATGGGAGCGACATTCAGCCGCAGGAGCTACTCGATCGCCTCGGAACGGCAGTGACCCAGGCCGACGTAGTCCGTTTTCTCCCTGCGGGCATGACCATCTACCGGACACGGGTCCATCCGATCGGCTCAGTCGTCAGCGGTGCTGCCGCTCTCGGTGCGCCGACACCTGAACTGGCGACTCTACCGAACAGGATGAGCCCGGCTGGACGGCCGATGTTCTACGGGGCGCTCGACGAAGAGACTTCCGTCGTAGAGACCCTCATAGAAGAGGAGGGCTACACGGTCACGACCGGGGCGTTCACCCTTAGCAAAGAGATTGCTGTCCTTGACCTAACGGAGATCCCTGCAGTCTCGAGTCTCTTTGATGAACAGAAGCGGCATGCTCGTCGACCGCTTATGTTTCTTCGCGCTTTTGCGGAGGAGGTGTCCAGGCCTATTCAGCGCGATGGTGGAGAGTGCTTAGAGTATGTGCCGACGCAGCGTGTGACCGAGTACTTCCGGACAAAGTATGAACCACTGAGCGCATCGGTCCTGACGGGCCTGACGTACCGCTCGTCACGGAATGGCCGCCCCTGCGTCGTCCTGTTTGTGGGGAATGGTGATGCGATCGATCGCGCCGCTCGAAACCCGACTGACGGGCACCTCCTTACGTTGGAGTCACAGTACACTCGCCCAACAGGGTGACATCTGACTCCAGCGTGCAGGATCGCCCTAAGCGGTAAACGTCGAAGGACTCTTAACGCGAAGAAATCTCCACGCAAAGGGAAGGAGGGAGGCCACTGCGGAGTGCAGTGGCCTCCCTCTCGCGATAGGGTCAGCGCCCAGCGCCAACCAACTCCCTTTCCCGTTCGAGCGCCCACTCGCAGAGCGAGAGCGTCGGGGCTTCGTCGTGACGGTGCCGCTTCGGCGGCTCTGGCCTCTCGGCCATGAACCCGGCCCACGAGAACAGCGACTGCTGGGGTTCGGGTGCTTCCCCGTCCGCGATGGCCACGGGGAGCAACAGCCCCTCGCATGCCCGTAGTCGCGGCCCACAATCGCTTTTCTGAACCGGACGCTATCTGATCACGCGCCTGATCCGATCGGGACAGCTGGGACACGATTTTGTCCTGATCGGACACAGCGGGACACGTGGGGCCTCCCCCCGACGGAGGATATCCGGATAACGCCGCCCTGGCTGGCGCTTCTCTGGAAAACTCGATGGATCGCGTCCGATAAGGGGGACCTATCGGGCCTCCAAGGCCGCCCAGAGCCCCCGGAAAGGCCCGGGTGTGACGTGACAGCCGAAGCCGCCCAGATGGGACAGCGGCCGTGTCAAGCGGGCCCGTGGGGCCGTGCAGGAACCCCTCTTGACGATCGGTCACCGGGCCTGAGGAGAGGGATTCCGGATCCGACGCGCGCGCGTAGGAAAGCCACGCGCGGGCCGGTCGCATCGCTTGATGCATGATCGCGAAACATTGAAGTGTTGACTTGACAGGACCCACGCATCCGGAGTACAAGGGGCCCACCAACACGAATCGCCCCCGCACCGCTGCAACGGCCGGGGGCACGGCACACGAAGGAGTGTCTTCGCATGCAACGTCATCCTACCCCCCGATCCGAGCGGGTCAACGAGACCCTGGCCAGGCTGGAAGAGGGCGCCCTCGCCCTCGCCCAGTCCGATCGCTATCGCGACTGGCTCGAGCATCTGGGCCAGTTCCACCAGTACAGCGTCTCCAACAGCCTGCTGATCTGGCTGCAGCGGCCGCACGCGTCGCGCGTCGCCGGCTTCCAGCGCTGGAAGACGCTCGGCCGCCACGTCAGGAAGGGCGAGAAGGGGATCAGGATCCTCGCCCCCATCGTGGTCAAGAAGCGGGCCGGCGATGACGACCAGGACGATGACGAACAGCGACGCGTCGTCACGCTCTTCAAGGTCGTCCACGTCTTCGACATCGCCCAGACCGATGGCGACGCCCTCCCCGAGATCGCCCACACGCTGCAAGGCGTCGCCCCGGTCGACGCCTACGACCAGCTGGTGGCCGTGGCCCGGACCGAGCGGCTCGCGGTCGAGTTCGAAGCGCTGGGGCCCGATTGCAACGGCTACTACCAGCGCGACGCCCGGCGCATCGTCCTGGCGACCGAACGGAGCCAGGCGCAACGCGTCAAGACGCTGGCCCACGAGCTCGCCCATCACTTCACGGAGAGCGACTGCCGCCGGCCGGAGAAGGAGATCATCGCGGAATCGGTCGCCTACGTGGTCGGCGACGCGCTGGGCTTGGACACGAGCGACTACTCGTTCGGATACGTGGCCGCGTGGAGCGGCGGCGACGCCGGGCCGATCAAGGAGACGGCCGCGGCCGTCCAGTCGGTCGCGCATCGCCTCCTGGACGCGCTCGAGGGGCCGCAGCCGGCGGCCGGGGATTCCCCGGCCCCGGCCCCGGTCGCGGCCCCGGCTGCTGAATCCAACAAGGCAGCCACGGGCGGCGCGTTCGATGTCCGCTCGCGTTGCGCGCAATGCGGAGCGGCGGCGTCCGATGCCACCGGCCCGCGCGAGCAGCGGCGCTGTCATGCATGCCAGCAAGCGGAAGCGACGGCCGCAGCCAAGGCTACAGCCGATGCGCTCGCCAAGACCAAAGCGCAGCCGGCCCCGGCCCGTTGCGAGGATGACGACCACCCGAAGAGCTGTGAGCCCTGGCGCTGTGAGCGCTGCGGCGCAACGCTGCACACGGTCAAGGATCACACGGCCCGGCTCCTCGCCGAGCACGAGCGCGCTTGCAAGTACAAACCGCGCAAGCGCGCGGCCGGGTACCGCGGCCCCCGGCGCCAGCGCGCCCTGGAAGAGACGATCGACCCGGCCGAGGGTCTGATCCGCGTGGTCCTGGCCCGCGATGACGTGCAGCCGTGGGGCCAGCTCTCGCCCATCGTGGGCGTGACGGCCACGTGGGGCGCGGCCATCGACCCGGCCGTGGTCCGGTCCCTGAGCACGCTGGACGGCTGGCAATCGCGCGGGCCCGCATGGATGGAAGCGCAGGCCCGGGCCGCCGGATTCGCCCTCACGATGGATGCGTGTCCGGCCCACGGGCGATCGGTCGGGGGAGCCGGCCGCACCTACACGCGCATGGATTACCGCGTGAAGGCCGCGCAGGACGGCCAGCCATCGCTGCCGGCCGACGCGTGCAGCTGGTGGATCGACCCGGCCAGGAGCGACCAGGTCCGCCGGGCCGCGTGGGGCGGCATCATCACCAGCTACCAGGACATCCTGGAGCTCGAGGCGATGCGCGACCGCGGTCAGACGACCGTCGCCGAGAATCACGCGCTCGACGCGTTGACCGAGGAGCATCGCCGCGAGCTTTACGAGATCGCCCTCACGATCGCCCAGGAAGAGGAGCCTTGCCGGCCCGTGGAGATCATCCCGGGCCGGCCGGAAGGATTTCTCTGCCGCACGGAGCAGGACGACCTCCCGTGCGAGTTCGGCTGCCCCTGCCACGAAGAGGCCCGCGTCGCCTAGAGCCGAAAAGCGGCCCGCGCGGGCCGCTTCCGACCGGGGATGGGCGACCGGCGCTGAACGAGGCAGCCCAGCACGCAAGCGAGGGACGGAGTGCCCGCGATGCACGTCAACCCAGGAGACCGCATCCCACCATCGGCGAGACCCAGCGGCACGCAAGCGCCATCGCCCGGCGCGCGGGCGCTGCGGGGGCCATCGTCTGCGACCATGGCGGCCAGGCGCAGGCCCGTTCGCACAGCGGGCCCCGATCCTGGGCGCGCACAGAGAAGGGATGCCGGTGACCGCCATGGAGATCGACGCGCCGCCCTGCGCGGCGCATGCGTCCACGGGCCGCCGCTGGCAGTGTCCCGACTGCCGGCGGCTGTGGCGGCGGGCCTACCACCGCCAGTACCACAGCCAGCGCCTCAAACCCGCCCGCCAGGCGCGCCGCGCCCAGCGGTTGGCGCAGCATCGCTGTACCTACTGCGGCCGGCCGCTGGACGAGGGAGCCCCCTACCAGCGCTGCGCCGCCTGCCGGGCCTATCTCACCGCCAAGCAGCGCGAATCCCGCGCCCGACGCCGAACGGAGTAACCCCCGCTCGCACACTCGCGGCATCCCCTACGGCCCGCGTGGATAGGGATGCAACCGGCCACGGAGACGACAGCCCCGCGCTCCGTCTCGTCCGCGTCCCCGACCCGGTCGCCACTGCCACGGAAGGCAACGAGGCATCGGCCCCCGGCCTGCCGGATCCCCTGGCGGCCGGCTTCGCGGCGCCCGCCCCCGGCATCTCCGAGGAGGCGTTCGCCGCCCATGAGCGCGCGGCTGGCTGGAGCGCCAACACCTGCCGCGCCTACTGGCGTGCGTGGAGCACGTGGCAGGCCTGGGCCGCTGCCCACGGCGTGGGCGCGCTGCCCGCCCGCTGGCAAGATGTCCGCGCCTACCTGCTCGAGCGCGCCGCCGCCGGACGCACCCTGGCCACCCTCCGCGCCGACGCCGACGGCATCGCCGCCGTCCACACCACCACCCGCCAGCCCAACCCCTGCGCCAAGGGCGGAGCCGTGCGGATGGCGTTGACGCGGCTGGCCAAGGGGCGCGGCCGCGCCCCGCGCCAGGTGGCCGCCCTCGACGCCGCCGCGCTCGCCGCCATCCGCGCCACGGCCGCCCAGCCGCGCCGGGGCACCCGCCGCCGCGAATCGCCGGCCGCCGCCCGCCGGCGGGCCCTGCTCGACTGCGCCCTCGTGGGGCTGCTCAGCGATGGCGGGCTGCGGCGCTCCGAGGCCGCCGCCCTCCTCTGGGGGGATGTCGCCTGCGCCGACGATGGCTCGGGCCGCGTCACCGTGCGGCGCTCCAAGACGGACCCCACGGGCGAGGGGGCCGTGGTCGCGGTCACGCGCACCACCATGGAGGCCCTGGCAGCCCTGCGGGACGAGGCGCCCGACGACGCCCCCGTGATCGGCCTCTCGACGCGCCAGATCGCCCGCCGCATCAAGGCCGCCGCCCTCGCGGCCGGGCTGGGCGACGGCTTCAGCGGCCACTCCGGCCGGGTCGGCATGGCCCGCCGCATGGTCCGGGCCGGGGCGCCGACGGCCACCGTGCAGCGGCAGGGGCGCTGGAAATCGCCCGCCATGGTCGCCGCCTACACCCGCGCCGAATCCGCCGCCGAGGCGCTGCGCTTCCTTGAGTAGGCCGGGTCGAACGGGCCGCGCACGGCGGTCAGTCGTCCGCCAGCACTGCCGCCGCTCCACGCGGTTCAGCCTGCTCCGCTCCGCCTCCCGACTCGGGGCGGTCGTTGTCAGTCGACACCCTCGCTCGGCGCTGGACTCTCGGAGCGCTGTAGCTGAAAGGGCAGGGCCATCAACGTGCCCAGGCTCGACTCCCCAGGCTAATGATCCCCGGATCCAAGAGAGAAAGGCCTCTCAGAGACGCCGCCAGCGCTCCAACGGGATGCAGAAAGCACACAGAGCGAGAGCACCAACAAGATCAACTGTGTAGTTCGTTCCCCCCCCTCTTCAGAGCGGTTCTCGTCGGCATCGCGAAGTTGCAGGAAGCTGGACGCGTCCCGGCGCAAGACGTGCCGGACGGCCTTGCGATCCATCCCGAACTCCCGTGCCAGGGCGTGCAGGGAGGCCCCTGCCTGAAAGGCGGACACGATCGCCCTGTCGCGCTTGGCGTTGCGTTTGCGGCGGGCCGCGCCACTGGCGCGTCCTCGGCGGCGGCCCCACTCCTGCTGCTCTGCAGGCGTGTAGAATCGTCCCTGCTCGATCCACTCTCGGCGGTATCGCTCCACCGACTTGGCCACCCCCCGGACTTCGCTGCCGGGCAGCGGGCCGCGCAGCGTGCCAGCGAACATGGTTTGGTTCCACGCCAAGGCGACCGGCTCGACGGGCTGCCCGAGATTACGCGCGGCTCCCGCCCAGCGCATCAACGCCTCAAAGAGGGCACAGTTGCGGCCGGGCTCGGTGCGCAGCTCGCGCGGTGCTCGCGGGCGGCGAAATCTGGCCGCGGCCGGATAGGCGGTGAGATCATCGAGGAGGTAGGGAAGCTCGCGGCCCCAGCGGACCTCAAAGAGATCAGGATCGACGCCGCACGGGTTGTGGGCCAGGACGCCGTTATAGCCAGGGTCCGCCTCCAAAACCGAAGCACCGTACTCCATAAAGCGGGCGAAGGCGCGCTGGGGCTTCAGCCGCGCCCTCGCGCCGTAGAGGACGGGGCGCAGGAGCGTGTAGAACACCTGCGCGTGGCCGCTGGCTTCGCGCACCACGATCCAGTTGGCAGGCGGCAGCGTTCTTTTGAAATGAACCTCGACGATGTAGCGATCCAGCGCATCGCCGCCGTCAAGATCGAAGATCCCCACCGGCCAGCTGTTCGGCGTGCGGTATTCGATCGAGGGATACGTCCACGCTTCCACAACCGGCCGGCGAAACGAGTACGCGAAGAGCCCCGTCGCGTCCTTGCCCCAGCTCACAAGCGGGTGCGCATGTGCCTCCTCGAGCCCATGGGCGCGGACGGGCTCAGGAACCGCCTCGATGGCAAACCGGGGACCGCGGAGCGGTGAAGCTGAGGAGGACGAAGACATGACCTTTCTCGCACAAAAGTGGTCTCTTGCCGAGGTCGGTCAATCCGGTACCCTCCCCATTCGTTTCGCTCCTCAAGACGCACACTTTCACCGAGGAGCGACGCGCGGGCAAGCCGATCTCCAATAGACCCACCGAGATATGTCGCTGGATGGGGCAGTTATCGATCAGCAGCGAGCAGAACACCCGGGAAGCGCCCGCACCACCCCCTAGGGTTGCAACCGGCCCTGCGGAATGCGGCGAGCCAGACATGAGGGCCGTACGTGCTTAGGCTGCCGGGCGGTCGCGAAGCCATGCCTCGACCTCCCTGCGCCGCCAGCCGACGGCCCGGGAGTTCGGACCCCCCAGCCGAAGGGCAGCCGGAAACTCACCAGCACGGACGCGCCGCCAGAGCGTGCTCCTGCTGAGACCGGTTAGGTCGCAGACCTCTTTTTGTCGCAGGATTTCTGGTTCCATAGCGGCCTCCGGGGGTCATGGGAGGCCACCATATGCACAGCCATCTGTCGGTTCAAGCGTTATGGGCGGTGCACATCGAAATTGTCATGCCAGGGGCACGGACGCGGTGTCATGCCCGTTACGCGTATAGCGTCATGGGCCGTGCACATACGCTGCCCACTCTTGCATCAGCGCTCGTCGGCGCTCGAACAGATCCGATCGCCGATATGCGGCTTCGACGCGATCATTGTTGACGTGGGCGAGGGCCAGTTCGCACACTTCGCGGGGCGCGTCCGTGCACTCCGCCGCCCAATCGCGGAAGCTCGAGCGCATCCCATGCGGCACCGCTGGAATGCCGAGGTCGCGCAGCAGCTTGGAGAGCGTGTTGTCCGAGAGCACGCGGCCCTGGACGCTGGGGAACACGAGGCCCGATCCGTCCGCGAGTTCCTGGGCCGCATCGAGGACCGCGAGCGCGTGCGACGAGAGCGGGACCCGATGGGCGCGCCCCGCTTTCATGCGGGAGCCGGGAATGGTCCATGTTGCGCTTTCCCGGTCGATCTCTTCCCAGCGGGCGCCGCGAACCTCTCCCGACCGGCTCGCGGTCAGGGTCAGGAACTCCAGGGCGAGCTTGGTCGTCGGCGCGGCCGCAGACGCCCGCACCGCGGTGAGCGCGGCCCCGACTTCGGCGTGCGGGAGCGCCCGATGGTGCGCTTGCTGTCCCCCGTTCTTGGGGAGCGCGGCCCCGAGGGCCTCGCCGGCGGGGTTATCCTCGCGGTGGCCCTCGGCGATCGCCCAGCGCATCACCGCGCGGATGCGTTGCCGCACGCGCCGGGCCGTCTCCGGCTTCGCGCTCCAGATCGGCACGAGCACGGCCAGCACGTCCGCCGTGGTGATCTGATCGATCCGCTTGCGGCCCAACTGCGGCAGGACGTAGGTCCCGAGGCTGGCGCGCCACTGCTTCTCGTTCTTGCCGCCGTCCCGCCAGCCGGCCGCGTGAATCGCGATCACGGCGTCGACCGCGGCGGCGAAGGCGGGCACGCCGCCTCCGCGTGGATCCCGTCCCTGCGCGACCGCGCGGCGATTCTCCAAGGCCGCCTTGCGGGCCTCGGCCAGCGTGACCACCGGATAGGCCCCTAGGCCGACGTTGAGCGGCCGGCCTGCGATCCGCAGCCGTTGGCTCCACGTCTTGGAGAGCCGGCCCGTGGATGTCGGCTTCACGAGCAGCGAGAGGCCGTAGCCGCCGCGCCCGTCGCCGTAGCGGCCTGGTACACTGATGGTCTTGACGAAGGCTGCGGAGAGGGTCTTAGGCCGTTGCATGATGAACCACTTTGGTTATCACTTCTCGTGTGAGGCTAAGCGGTGCGCCGTGAAGCGTCAAGAAACTGATTCTACGAGAAATTCAGTGGTTTCTGACACATGCGGTCCAGCCTGCTAGCTCGCGAAATCTCCCATTTGCTGACACACCCTCCGCCATCGCGCTCCGCGCTCCACCGGCAACCGGTACCCTGACTGCTCATGAGGAGATCGCAGTGAGCGCCTATCACCTCTGGACCGTCGGTTGCCAGGTCAACCAAGCCGACTCCGGCAAGCTCGCCGCCGGCCTCCGCCGCCTCGGCTGGGATCCCACCGATCATCCCGCCGACGCCGACTTCATCGTCCTCAACACCTGCGCGGTCCGCGAGCACGCCGAGGAGCGCGCCGCGTCCAAGCTCGGGTCGCTCGCCCACCTCAAGCGCAAAAACCCCGCCCTCAAGATCGCCGTGATGGGCTGCATGGTCGGACCCAAGGACGACGCTCTCCGCCGACGCTTCCCCTACGTGGACGTCTTCGCCCGTCCCCAGCATTTCGACGAGGTTCTCTCGGTCCTGGGCCTTCCCCCGGACGACCTCGGCGGCGAGTTCTGGCCCTCCGTCTTCCCGCAGAGCGACGGCCACTCCACCGCCTTCGTTCCCGTCATCGAAGGCTGCGACAAATTCTGCACCTACTGCATCGTCCCTCTCCGGCGTGGCCGCGAGCGCAGCCGCCCGATCGCCGCCGTGGTCCAGGAGGTCCGCACGCACGTCGCCCGCGGCGTCCGCGAGGTCACCCTCCTCGGACAAACCGTCGAGGCCTACGGCAAGGACCAACCCCCGGTCGATCCCGCCACTGCCCACGCCGACCTCTTCGACCTCATGGCCGCCTGCCAGGAAATCTCCGGCCTGCACCGCATCCGCGCCCTCACCTCGTACCCCCCCGACATGAGCGACCGCATCCTGGAAGGGATGGCCGCCCTTCCCAAGGTCTGCGAGTCCTTCTCGCTCCCCGTCCAATCCGGCGACGACCCGCTGCTCGCCAGCATGCGCCGCGGCTATACCGTCGACCGCTTCCGCGACCGCATCAGGAAGGTCCGCGACTGCATGCCCGCAGTCGGCATCAGCACCGACGTCATCGTCGGCTTCCCCGGTGAGAGCGACGCCCAGTTCCAAAATACCCACGACCTCCTCGCCGAGCTGCGCTTCGACAAGGTCCACGCCGCCGCCTACAGCCCCCGTCCCGGCACCTTCGCCGCGCGCAAGCAACCCAACACCGTCCCCGATCACGTCAAGGCCGAGCGGCTCCAAGCCGTCGAAGCCCTGCAGGCCGCCATCGCCGCCCAGATCAACCGGCGGCTCGAAGGCCGCACCCTGCAAGTGCTCGTCGAGGAGATCAAGCCCGGCGAGGGCCAAGGCCAAGACGCCTCACCCGCCAGGCGCTGCAGCGGCCGTACCCGGACCAACAAGCTCGTCCATTTCGACGCGCCCTCTCCGGCCCCTCCCGCCGGGGGCAGCAGGTCCGACGTGGCCGCGGGCGACCTGGTCGAGGTGGCCATCACCGGCTCCGGGCCCTGGTCCCTTCGCGGCGCGCTCGTACCCGACAGACGGCCCAGCGCCATGCGGGCCTGATCTCGCAGAGGGAAATGCCCCCCACCCAACCCACCGACCGCACCGTCGCCGTCCTCGTCGTCATCTTCACCGTCGCCGACGGCGCCCTGCAAGTCCTTCTCATCCAGCGCTCGGCGCCGCCCGATGAGGGCCGCTGGGCCATCCCCGGCGGCGCCCTCCGCCCCGACGAGGCGCTCGACGCCGCCGCCGTCCGCAAGCTCGCCGACGAAACCGGCGTCACCGACGTCTTCCTCGAACAGCTCTACACCTTCGACGGCCTCGACCCCGCCACTCCCACGACCACCGCCATCACCCACTTCGCCCTCGTCGACCATGCCCGCGTGCGCCTCCCCGAGCGTTCCGCCTGGCGGCCCGCCTGGTTCCCCATGGCCGCGCTCCCCGTCCTCGCTCTCCACAACGACCGCGTCCTCGAAATCGCCCGCCGCCGCCTCATCAACAAGCTCGAATACACCAACGCCGCCTACAGCCTCCTGCCCGAGCACTTCCCCCTCTCCGACCTTCAAGCCGTCTACGAGAGCATCCTCGGCCGCCGGCTCGACAAGCGGAACTTCCGCCGCCGCATGCTCGCCTCCGGCCTCCTCGTGGCGACCGCCCGCACCGTGCAAGCCGGGCGGCACCGCCCCGCCCGCCTCTATCGCTTCGCCAGCCGTCTCCCGACCGAGCTCTGAATCGAAAATATAAAGAGTTGCAGTACCGAGAATTACTGGCGAGTTCGGATTCCTTCAAACACGTAGAATTCGGTACCTCCGACCTTCTCGTCGTCTATGAAAATGTTGATACTGTAGTTGCCTTTTTCGACGATATCTATCTTAGCATCACAAGCCAAATCACCTACGAAAAAAGGAGAGTCGCCATAAGTGTCAAGTGTTAGCGATGACGGCTTATTGAAACACTGTTTCTCCACTGGGAGCAGTTGCACTCATTCGTATTTCTATACTCCTTCCAGCGTCAGTCGGATCTACCCGAAAGTGCATGAGAACCGTAAAGGGAAGTTGAGCGATGGGGAACTCAGACGGCGGGATGATCAGAGAAGTAAAGAGTTTTTCGATATTCCACATCCTGTCTTCGGTCTGTTCTGCACTCTTGGCTGTGATTGCCCAGATAAGCTCCATGACTTCCTTTCCTGATGAATCTGCACAGATCGAGCCCACTCTACTAGGTCCTGCGCATCCCCACTGACTTTCCCGCCTACACCGGCCAGAACCCGTTTTCATCAAAGCCGATGGTGAACCCATCAAAGACACCAAGCTGGGTTTCAGGACGCCATCCAGCCGTTCTTCGCGTTCAGGCGGCGGAGGCCGGAGAGCGTGTAGGTATTGCTCTTGGCGCGGTTGCAGGGGCCGCAGAGCAGGATGCGATTCGAGATGTGGTTGAGGCCAGCCGTCGGAGCGCGGCGTGTTGTGGTCGAGTTCGAGGTAGCGCGAGTCGTCGAAGACGCGGTCGCAGCCCTGACACTTCGGGCCATGTTGCCGGAGCAGAAAAATCGTACATTTCCGCGCGGGCTCATCTTCGGACCGCCCGGTTCTGCGTGCCGTTCAGTGACTTGGAGAAACGGCACAGCCTCTTGGCCGTCGTCGGTTCGTTGAGGCGGCGTGGATTCGTAGTGGATCACGGGGATATCAGTGAGAAGTTGGCGATTGTCCTCCATGCGCTGGCGAACAATGGCGTGTGCTTTATCCCAAAGGTCGATACCGACCCACTGGCGCTCTAACCGCTCAGCGGCAATAGGTGTCGTCGCGCAACCGCAGAATGGATCGAGAACGATATCGCCTGGATTTGAGGATGCTCGAACGATCCGTTCGTACAGCGCAAGGGGCTTCTGGGTGGGGTAGCCTAGCCGCTCCTTGGCAGAAGGAGCGACAAATGGAATTTGCCAAACATCATTCTCCCGAACGCCTTTATCATTTACTTCGCTATCACTTACGAGATACGGCTCCTCTCCCTTCTTGAAACGATGCAGTACACCTTGCTCCTTTCGCTCCTTAGAGCCCTTCGTATATTTGGTATAAATGGGATTGAATGTGTAACTCTCAGATTTTGCGTAGAACAAGATTAAATCGTGCAGCCTCTGAAATCTCTTAGCCTTTCCTGTCCATCGCCGATAGTGCCACACAATCTCATTTACGAAATTCTTTCGACCAAATATGGCGTCCATCAACTCTTTGAGATAATGGCTAGCCGTTGGATCGCAATGTAGGTAGATGCTGCCATCGTCACGAAGAACACGGTGCATTTCCAGCAGCCGCACCCCCATGAAGCAAAGAAATGCGCCCATATCGTCGCCGTACGACTGGCGCGAGCCGTTGATCACGTTCATCACCTTGGGCCAGTCGTCGGTGATCTGATCGACCCACTCCCCCTCCACGTCATCTTCCCAGCTCCAGCGATCTTGAAACCTGGCACCAGCAGCGAGGCTGTCAGGCGTCGCGTGAAAGTCGCGTCCCTTGTTGAACGGTGGATCGGTCGCGATCAGGTGCACCGTGCCGCTGTTCATCCCTCGGAGAACGTCCAGGTTGTCCCCGTGGTACAGGGTACGGTTCTGGAAGTTGACCTCTGCCATTCCCTCGCTCCTGCTAGCCGGTCCTATCACGCCGTTGGAGAAACGAGAAACGTGCTCGCGATATGCCGCACGACGACGCCAGCGATCAGCGATTCTTGAGCCGCGGGGGGCGCTTCTCCAGGAACGCTTGGATCCGCTCCTGGGCGTCGTAGGACTGCGACGATCCGGCCATCACCTCCACCGCGTGCGCATACGCTTTTGGCTGCTCCATGTCGATCGAGGCGTAAAACGCCGCCTTCCCCAGCCCCTTGGAGAAAGCGCTGCCGCGCGTGGCCCGCTTCAGCAGCGCCTCGCTCTCCGCCTCCAGCTCCTCCAGCGGCACCACGTAGTTCACCAAGCCCCACTGCAAGGCCGTCTCCGCGTCGATCGGGTCGCCCGTCATCAGCATCTCCAGGGCTCGCTTGCGGCCCACATTGCGGCTCAGCGGCACCATCGGCGTGAAGCAGAACCAACCTCCGGCGCCGCCCGGCGTCTGGAAGCGCGCGGTGCTGGAGGCCACCGCCAGGTCCGCGCTCCCCACCAGCTGGCAGCCCGCCGCCGTCGCCAGTCCCTGCACCCGCGCCAGCAGCGGCTGCGGCGCCCGCTGCATCGCGCCGTGCAACTCGGCCGACAGCAGCAGCAGATCGCGCACATCCTTCAGGTCGTGCCCGGCGATCTCGTGAAAGTCGTGCCCCGCCGAAAAGACCGGCCCGTTCCCCGCGAGGATGACGCCGCGCGCGTCGCCGGCGGCCGTCTCGTTCAGCGCCTCCGTAATCTCCCGCATCATCGCGCTGGAGAGCGCATTGCGGCGCTCGGGCCGGTTCATCGTGATCGTGACGAAGTCGTCCTCGCGCGCAACCAGGATCTCCCGATAGGCCATGCCACATTCCCCCTTCGAGCTACGCGCGCATCATAAGCCCGCGCTTCGCCGAGCGCCCGACTTCGTGTCGGCTTGACGCGAACTCCCGCGATCGGCCACACTGATCGCCCGACTTCGTGTCATTTTGACACGAAGTCATGAGCGCTTCTCCCGGATCCGTCGGCGCCGAACGGCCCGCTGCCGATCCCGGCCGCGAAGAGGCGCCGCAAGCGAGAGGGACGCACAAGCATGCGAGCACCGCTCGAAGAGCTGACCACCAGCTTCCAACCCCAGCGCCTTCCCCCCGACCTTCCCGACGCGGACTGCGAGAGCGGCATCGCCACGGTCCCCCTCGTCGAAGAGCCACACCGTCCCGCCTGGCAGCCCGATATCCCCGATCGCTACCTCGATCTTCCCCCCGAGGAGCTCGTCGCCCGCGTCAAGCGCGCCCGCCGCATCCTCGGCGAGCGGCTCGTCATCCTCGGCCACCACTATCAGCGCGACGACGTCATCCAGTTCGCCGATTTCCGCGGCGACTCCTTCAAGCTCTGCCGCGAAGCCGCCGCCCGCGACGGCGCCGAGTTCATCGTCTTCTGCGGCGTGCACTTCATGGCCGAGGGCGCGGACATCCTCACCCGCCCAGAGCAAACCGTCATCCTGCCCAATCTCGCCGCCGGCTGCTCCATGGCCGACATGGCCGACCCCGGCGACGTCTACGCCGCCTGGGAGGATCTTGGAGAGGCCGTCCCCGGCGGGAGCACGATCCCGATCACCTACATGAACTCCGCCGCCTCCCTGAAAGGCTTCGTGGGCCGCAACGGCGGCGCCGTGTGCACCTCCTCCAACGCCAGCGCCGCCCTCCGCTGGGCCTTGGCCCGCGCCGACCGTGTCTTCTTTTTCCCGGACCAGCATCTCGGCCGCAACACCGCCAAGAAGCTCGGCATCGACATCGCCACCGAAACCGCCATCTGGAATCCGCGCAAGCGCTGCGGCGGCCTCAGCCGCGAACAGATCGCCCGCGCCAAGGTCCTGCTCTGGCAGGGCCATTGCTCGGTGCACATCCGCTTCAAGGTCGAGCAGATCGAAAAGGCGCGCGCGGAATACCCCGGCGTGCGCGTGGTCGTGCACCCCGAGTGCACGCAGGCGGTCGTCGACGCCGCCGACGCCGACGGATCCACCGAGCAGATCATCCGCTACGTGCAGGACGGCCCGCCCGGCGTCTACGCCATCGGCACCGAGATCAACCTCGTCCATCGCCTCGCCCAAGAGGTCCGCGACCAAGGCAAGCAGGTCTTCTGCCTCGATCCCGTCGTCTGCCCCTGCTCCACCATGTACCGCATCCATCCCGCCTACCTCGCCTGGGTCACCGAGGCCCTCGTCGACGGCCACGTGCCCAATCGCATCCGCGTCGACGACGAGACGCGCGCCCACGCTCTCGTCGCCCTCGAGCGTATGCTGGCGATCACCTAGCCCCGCGGAGCGGCATGCCGTACGACTACCTCGTCCTGGGCTCCGGGATCGCCGGGCTGTACGCCGCCCTCCTCGCGGCGAAGCACGGATCCGTCTGCGTCCTGAGCAAAGGGTCGATCACCGAGTCCAACAGCGCCCGCGCCCAGGGCGGCATCGCCGCCGCCATCGGCCCCGGCGACAGTCCCGCCCAGCACCGCGAAGACACCCTCCGCGCCGGCGCCGGCCTCTGCGACCCCGCCGCCGTCGAGGTGCTCGTCCAAGAAGCCCCCTCCCATATCCGCACGCTCATCGAACTCGGCGTTCCCTTCGACACGACCCAGGGCGCCGTCGCCCTCGGGCGGGAGGGCGCTCACAGCGCTCCCCGAATCCTCCACGCGGGCGGCGACCGCACCGGCGCCGCCATTGAGCGCGTCATGGTCGAGCGCGCCACCGAAGCCGGCGTCACCCTCCTCGACAATCACACCGTTACCGCCTTACTCGTCGAGCAGGGCCGCTGCCGCGGCGTGCACGCCCGCTCCGCCGCCGACGAGCAGCGCACCGTCGCCGCAACCCGGACCATTCTCGCCACCGGCGGCGGCGGCCAGCTCTACACCCTGACCACCAACTCGCCCCTCGCGACCGGGGACGGCATCGCCCTCGCCTTCCAAGCCGGCGCCGTGGTCCGCGATATGGAATTCGTCCAGTTCCACCCCACCGCACTGGCCCTCCCCGGCGCGCGCGCCTTCCTCATCTCCGAGGCCTTGCGCGGCGAAGGCGCGCAACTCCTCGCCAGCGACGGCCGCCGCTTCATGCCCCACTACCACCCAGACGCCGAGCTCGCCCCCCGGGACGTCGTCGCCCGCGCCATCATCGCCGAGATGCAGCGCACCGACAGCGACCACGTCCTCCTCGACATCAGCCACCGCGATCCCGCCTTCGTGGCCGCCCGCTTCCCCGGGCATCTACCAGCACTGCCTCCGCCACGAGCTCGATATCACCCGCACGCCCGCCCCCGTGGCCCCCGCCGCTCACTACCTCATGGGCGGCGTTCTCACCGATACCAGGGGACGCACCACGGTGCCGGGCTTGCTGGCCTGCGGCGAGGTCGCCAACACCGGCATCCACGGCGCCAACCGCCTCGCCTCCAACTCTCTCTTGGAAACCATCGTCTTCTCCCAACGCGCCGTGGCAGGCACGCTCGACCAAGAGACGAGCGCCGCGCTTCCCGTCCCGGCCGACACGCGGCCACTCGATCCGCACGACACCGCTCCGCCCGACCGCGTCACGCTGCAAACCCTGCTCGGGGACCACGCCGGCATCATCCGCGACGGCCACGGTCTCCGCGCGGCCCGCCGCCGTGATCGACTCCTGGCCCACCGCCAGCGGCCAACCCGCTACGCTCACCGCCATGGAGCTCCGCAACATGGCGACCGTCGCCCGCCTGATCCTGCGCGCCGCGCTCGACCGGCGCGAGAGCCGCGGCGCCCATTACCGCAGCGACTATCCGCAGCCCGCATCGCACTGGCAACGGCGCCTCAGCTACCGCCGCTCCTCCTCCTAAATACGCTCGTGTCCAACTCCGATCCCGTCCCGTCCGAACCCGCCGCGCTCGACCGCATCACCCTGCGGCGGCTCGTCCAGACCGCCCTGGACGAGGACGGCGCCAACCAAGACCTCACCACCAACGCGCTCGTCCCCCCGAACCAACTTGGCCGCGCTCGCATCGTCGCCAAGCAGCCGGGCGTGATCTGTGGTCTCAGCTTCGGCCAAGAGACCTACCACGTCGTCGAGCCCCGGGTGCAATGGATGGCCGCGGTGATCGAAGGGATGGAGGTCGCCCCTGGAGCGACGATCGCGCACCTGGCCGGACCCGTTCACCCCATGCTGCGCGGCGAGCGCACCGCCCTCAACTTCCTCCAACGCCTTTCCGGCATCGCGACGTTGACGCGCGAGGCCGTCGCGCGCATCGCCCACACCGACGCCAAGATCCTCGACACGCGCAAGACCAGTCCCGGCCTGCGCGTCGCTGAGCGCTACGCCGTTCGCGTCGGCGGCGGCCTCAACCACCGCTTCAATCTCACTGCCGGCCTGCTCGTGAAAGACAATCACCTCGCCGCCTGGCGCGCCCGCGGCGGCTCCCTCGCCGCGGCGACCCGCGCCGCCGTCGCGGCGGCAGGTCCCGCCACCGCAGTGGAGATCGAAGTCACGACCCTCAGCGAAGTGGAGGAGGCGCTCGCCGCCGGCGCGCCCGCGCTCCTGCTCGACAACCTCGATCCCAGCGCCATGGCGCAGGCGGTCGCGCGCGCCAAGCAGGCCGGCGCGCTCACCGAGGCCAGCGGCAACATCACCTTGGAGAACGTCGCCGCCGTCGCCGAGTCCGGCGTCGACTTCATCTCGCTGGGCGCCCTCACCCACTCCGCCCCGGCGCTGGACCTCTCCTTCCAGCTAGACCCCGACGCCGACCAAGACGTCCGCCCGAGCTAAGCCCCACCACGCCGCGGCCGCTCCAGATCCGCGGAGTCCAGCACGATCGTCACCGGCCCATCGTTCGCCAGCCGCACCAGCATCTTGGCACCGAACCGCCCCCGCGCCACACGCACGCCCTGCTCCTCCAGCGCGGCCGCATAGCGCTCCACCAGCCCCGCCGCGATCGCGGGATCCGCCGCTTTCGTAAAAGAGGGGCGCCGCCCCTTGCGGACGTCCGCCAGCAGCGTGAACTGGCTGATCACCAACGCCTCGCCACCCAGATCCAACAGCGCCCGGTTGAACTTGCCCGCCGCGTCGGCGAAAACCCGCAGTTCCGCCGTCTTCGCCGCCAAGGCCTCCGCCTGCTCGGACCCGTCGCCCGCACCCACTCCCACCAGCGCCACGAACCCTTGCTGGATGGCGCCCACCACCCCCCCCTCCACCGAAACCGAGGCCTCGGTGACGCGCTGCAACACGACCCGCATAGCCGGAGCCTAGCGGCGCGCAGGTCCCGCTGCACGCCGTACGACCAAGCCAGCCCAACTAGCCCTTCGACTTGCCCCTGGACGTACTCGCCGCCGAGCTCTTCGCCCGATCCGGCGATCCGCTCTTCGACGCGACCGGCTCCGCTTTGGGCTTGGTCTCGGGCGCCTTCATCTCCGGCGATGACTTTCCGTCCTCGGATTTGCTCCCCGAGCCGTGCTGCTTCGTCCGGCTATCCGTCTTATAGAAGCCCGTCCCTTTGAAAACGATCGCCGGCGCTACTGGAATCCGCCGGGACGGTCCCTCGCACTCCCGACAGGCCTGCTCCACCGGGGCATCGAACCCCTCGGCCTTCTCGTATACGTGCCCAGCGGTGCACTCGTAGGTATAGCGCGGCACTCGTGGCTCCTGCGTGCGTCCGAATCCCGGGGCGACCAGCCTAACAACAGCGTCCGCCCACCAGCAATAACGTCGGGAACGGCCGCGGCCGCGTCTCTCCCTTGGCTAGTTTCCCGGATCGTCCCTCTTGATTGCTTGCCTCCGTGCGCCCTGCCTATACTGGCCTCTCGGAGAGGGTCCCTGGTCCGTGGCGCGCGCGGCCGGTGACGGCCGCTTTTTCTTGCGCGCAAGCGCGCACCGCGGAACGCCTCAGCGAACGCAGGAGGGCAATGGCTGACCTACCAACCATGAAGGAGCTCTTGGAGGGCGGCGTCCACTTTGGACACCAGACCCAGCGCTGGAATCCCAAGATGAAGCCATTCATCCACTCCGCCCGCAACGGCATCCACATCCTCGACCTCGCTCAAACCGTTCAGCTCCTCCACAGCGCCGTCAACTTCGTCCGCCAGACCGCCGCCGAGGGCGACGACATCCTCTTCGTCGGCACCAAGAAACAGGCGCAGGAGCTCATCAAAGCTGAGGCCGAGCGCTGCCAGATGCCCTACGTCATCAACCGCTGGCTCGGCGGCACGCTCACGAACTGGCAAACGATCCAGACACGCATCAGCTACATGCAGCGACTTGAGCGCCTGGAGTTCGCCGACGGCTTCGACGCGCTGCCCAAAAAAGAAGCCCTGCGCCGCCGCGATGAGCTCCGCCGTCTCCGCCGCTATCTCGGCGGACTCCACGACATGACCCGTCTGCCCGGCGCCCTCTTCATCGTCGACGTCCCAAGGGAGAACATCGCCGTTCTCGAGGCCAACCGCCTCGGCATCCCCATCGTCGCCGTGTGCGACACCAACTGTGACCCCACCCCAATCGCCTACCCCATCCCCTCCAATGACGACGCCTTCCGCGCTATTGGCATGATCACCACCCAGATTGCCGATGCCGCGGTAGAGGGGCGCGCCGCGGCCGAGTCCGCGCAGGTCGATGAAGCCGTCAGCGAGATCGCCGAGCCCGTCCCCGCCGGTTCCGCCTAGCCAGAGGGAGTCGCAGTGGTCATCAACATCGACGCCATCAAAACCCTGCGCGAACGTACGCAGGCCGGCGTCATGGACTGCCGCCAAGCGCTGGAGGAGGCCGACGGCGACATGGACCGGGCCACCGCCATCCTCCGTGACAAAGGCCTCGCCACCGCGAGCAAGCGTGCCGACCGCGAGACCAACCACGGCCTCGTCGAGGCCTATGTCCATGGCGGCCGCATCGGCGCCTTGGTGGAGATCAACTGCGAAACGGACTTCGTCGCCCGGACGGATCTCTTCAAGACGCTCGCGCACGACATCGCCATGCAGATCGCCTCGATGCAGCCTGCGGTGATCCGTCCCGAAGACCTCGACCCGGATGCTGCTGGCTCGTCCGAGCAACTCGCCCTCCTCGCACAGCCCTTCATTAAAGACCAGTCCAAATCCGTGCAGGACCGCATCAACGAAACCGTTGCCAGTACCGGCGAGAAGATCAAGGTGCGCCGCATGATGCGCTACAGTCTCGGCGAGTAGCGGCTGCAACCACTCCGAAGGAGTCCACATGGCTGCCGCGCGCAAAGAGCGAGTCCTGCTCAAGCTCAGCGGCGCGGCTTTGCTGGGCCAGCGCCCCTTCGGGCTTGACCCCCCCACCCTCCGCAACATCGCCCGCCAGCTGCAGCGCTGCCACGAGGCCGGCTTCGAAATGGCCGTCGTCGTCGGGGGCGGCAACCTCTTCCGCGGGGCCACGGCCGCCGAAGCCGGCTTCAACCGCGCCACCGCCGACTACGCCGGCATGCTCGCCACCGTCATCAACGCGCTCGCGCTGCAGGATGCCATCGAAGCGAAGGGCGTCCAAGTCCGCACTATGTCGGCCCTCAGCCTGGCCCAGGTCGCGGAGCCCTATATCCGCCGCCGCGCCATCCGCCACCTCGAGAAAGGCCGTCTCGTCCTCTTCGCCGCCGGCACCGGCAATCCTTACGTCACCACCGATACCGCCGCCGCCCTGCGCGGCGTCGAAGTCGGCGCCCAGCGCTTGCTGATGGCCAAAACCGGCGTCGACGGCGTCTACACCGCCGATCCCGCTATCGATCCCACCGCCGCGCGCTACGACACGCTCAGCTACCGCGACGCAATCACCAAACGCGTGCAGATCATGGACACCGCCGCCCTCTCGCTGTGTGAAGAGAACCAGCTTCCCATCGTAGTCTTTGATATCGCCCCGC
This sequence comes from Dehalococcoidia bacterium, assembly GCA_963663895.2. Taxonomy (GTDB): domain Bacteria; phylum Chloroflexota; class Dehalococcoidia; order Bin125; family Bin125; genus JAPOXK01. The sequence goes on from CAXXRD010000002.1 coordinate 114,323, forward strand.
TGGACGCTATCGTGCGGGCGGTGATCGATGGCTCCGCCGGGACACTGGTCGGTGCCGAACCGACTAAACTGACCCGGGAGGCGAGCTAATCGAGGCGGCGCGCCCCGCTGAGGGATCATGCCGGACGACGACCTCACCACCCTCGCCCTAGAAGACGCCGAGAGCCGCATGCACGGGGCCATTGAGGCGTTCAAGCGCGAGCTCGCGACCGTGCGCACCGGGCGTGCTCACCCAGCCCTGGTCGAGCATCTGCCGATCGATTACTTCGGTACGACCATGCCACTCAATCAGCTCGCCACGATCACCGCCCCCGAGGCACGCCTCATCGTTATCCAGCCTTGGGACAAAAACGCCATTGATCCCATCACCAAAAGCATCCAGCGTTCGAACCTCGGACTGAATCCCCAGAACGATGGGGTCGTCGTGCGTCTCGCCATCCCCGAACTCACCGAGGAACGGCGGCGCGCCTTGGTCAAGCAAGTCACCCAAAAAAACGAGGCCGCGCGTATCGCCATCCGCAACGTCCGCCGCCACGCGCAGGATGATCTGCGCGGTCTGCTCAAGGCCAAGGAGATCTCCAAGGATGCCGAGCGCAGCGCGCACGAAGAGCTAGAGAAGCTCACCCATCGCTTCGTGGAGCAGGCGGACAAAGACGGCACCGAAAAGGAAAAGGAGCTGCTGGAGGTCTAGCCTCCCCGCCGCTCATGGCCCAACCCGAACAGCCCTCCATACCCCGCCACGTCGCGCTCATCATGGACGGCAACGGGCGCTGGGCGGAGGCGCGCGGCCTCTCCCGTACCGCCGGGCACCGTGCCGGCACCGAGAACATCCGCACCGTCATTGAGACCTTCGGCGAGCGCGGCGTCGAATGTCTCACGCTCTACGCCTTTAGCACGGAAAACTGGGGGCGCCCGAAATGGGAAGTGGATTCCCTCCTGCGCATTCTCGCTCGCACCATCCGTAAAGAAGTCCGCCCCCTCCACGAGGCGGGCGTCCGGCTGCGTTGGATCGGCCGCATCAACGTGCTCCCCGCGCGGCTGCAGCAGCAGATCGAGAATGCCGTCGAGTTGACCCGCCACAACGACAAGATGACCGTTTGCGCCGCCTTCAACTACGGCGCGCGCGCGGAGATCGTCGAGGCCGTGCAACGCATCGCCAGCGAGGGCGTTCCGCCCGACGCCATCGACGAGGCCCTCGTCGCCAGCCGCCTCTACACGGCCGGCCTTCCCGACCCCGACCTCATCGTCCGCACCGGCGGCGAGTGGCGCCTCTCCAACTTTCTCCTCTGGCAAGCCGCCTATGCGGAGTACCACAGCACCCCGACCTACTGGCCCGACTTCTCCAAGGCAGACATCGACGAGGCCCTCGCCGTCTACCAGCGGCGCGTGCGCAAGTTCGGCGCGCTGGTCGACGACGGCCGTGGCAACGGCCCCACCCCCGCGCGCGCCGCCGCGCAGCCCGGTGGGAACGGCGCCTGATTGATGTCGCTCGCCTCCCAGATCTGGAACCGGGGCTGGCGGCTTTTCGTCTCCTCTCCCCTGTTCCTGCGCGTGGTGACCGCCGCGCCGGCCGTGCCGATCGTCGTTGTCGCGATCCTGGAGGGTGGCGGGCTCTGGGCCGCTATCGTCGCGCTCACGCTCGTCGTCGCGATGATCGAGTTCGCCTCTGCGGTGGGAATCTCCCGGCGCGACCCGCTGCTCGCCATCTTGGTCGCCGCCGCCGCCGCTATCCCGGCCGTCGCCCTTCTCAGTGACATTCCCCGCACCTGGCCCTTGACCGCAGCACTGCTCGCCCTCGCCGCGTTTCCGATCGCCGCCGGCACCGGCCTGCGCCTCGGCGGCCTGATCAAGCCGACCGATATCCGCGCCCTCGCCCCCCGCCTGGCCTATGCCGCCTTCGCGCTGATCTATTTCGCCTGGCTGGGCAGCTTCCTCGTCGCCTTGCGAGAACTGCCCCAAGGCGAGGAGTGGACCCTGCTCGCCCTCTTCGCCGTCATGGCCGCCGACACGGGCGCCTTCGTCGTGGGCAAGCTCGGCGGACGCCGCCCGCTCGTGCCACAGCTCAGCCCCAATAAGACCGTCGAAGGCGCGCTCGGTGGCTTCGCCGCCGGCTTCGCCACCGTCCTGCTGATCAACCTCCTACCAGATCTCAACGTCCCGCTAGAGAAGATGGTCATCCTGGCGCTCGTCCTGCCCCTCATGGCCGGGATCGGGGATCTGGCCGAATCCACGCTGAAGCGATCACTGAACGTGAAAGACATCGGCGGCATGCTCCCCGGCCACGGTGGCGTCCCCGACCGCCTCGACAGCCTGCTCTTCGGCGTGCCGACGGTATACTTTTTTGTACTATGGGCCGTGGTCTGACTCGCGTCCTCGTCCTCGGCAGCACCGGCAGCATCGGCACCCAAACTCTCGATGTCATCCGTTCCCTCCCGACGCACTTCCAAGTGGTGGGCCTGGCGGCCGGCAGCAATCTCGATCTGCTCGCCCAGCAGGCGCGGGAGTTCCATCCTCAACTCCTCTGGTGTGAGCGCGCCGCGCCCGCAGCACTGGCCGACTTGGCTTCCCAAATAGGAGCAGTGGTGACCCCGCTGGAGGAGATGGTTTCCGCCGTCGATCTCGACGTGGTGGCCGTCGGCACCGCCGGGCGCGCCGGTCTTGAGCCGACCTTGACCGCTCTCCAGCAAGGCCGCGCCGTCGCCCTCGCGAATAAAGAGGTGATCGTCATGGCCGGCCACCTCGTGCGGCGCGCGGCCGATGAAGGCGGTGGGCAGCTGCGGCCCGTCGACTCGGAGCACTCGGCGATCTGGCAGTGCCTCTGGGGCGAAGAGGGCAACGACATTCGACGCATCATCCTCACCGCCTCCGGCGGCGCCCTGCGCAACTTGCCCGCCAGTGCCCTTGCCCAGGTCACGCCCGAGCAGGCGCTCGCCCATCCCACTTGGAAGATGGGCCCCAAGATCACCGTCGACTCCGCCACCCTCCTCAACAAAGGGCTGGAAACGATCGAGGCGCGCTGGCTCTTCGACGTGCCCTATGACCGCGTGGAGGTAGTGCAGCACGCCGAATCGATCGTGCACTCCCTCGTCGAGTTCGGCGATGGCTCGGTCAAGGCCCAGCTCGGCAATCCAGACATGCGCCTGCCCATTCAGTGCGCACTCAGCTACCCCGGGCGCCTGCAGCCCACCGTCGCCCCCTTGGACCTCCCCGCGATCGGCGCGCTCACCTTCGAAACGCCCGACCTGGAGCGCTACCCTTGCCTGCGCCTCGCCATGGAGGCCGGCCGCCAAGGCGGTACCTATCCCACCGTCCTCGCCGCCGCCGACGAGGTCGCCGTCGGCGCCTTCCTCAACGGAGCGATCCGCTTCACGCAGATCCCAACCGCGATCGCGTCTGCCCTCGACGCGCACACCTCCACCCCAGATCCCACGCTCGGCGCAATCGACGAAGCCGACCGTTGGGCGCGCGACTTCGCCACCCACTGGCTGGCGGCGCGAGTCTAGCCGTGCTCGATACCATCCTCCCCTTCATCGGCATCCTGCTCGGACTCGTGATCCTGCACGAACTCGGCCACTTCGTCGTGGCCAAGCTCGCGGGTGTGCGCGTCGAAGAGTTCGGTATCGGCATGCCCCCGCGGATCGCCGGCATCCGCTTTGGCGAAACCCTCTACTCGATCAATTGGCTGCCCCTGGGCGGCTTCGTGCGCCTCACCGGGGAGGAAAGCGCGCGCGTCTTCGTCGCCACCGTCAACGCCCAGAGTGCCGCCGCCCGCGCCGGTCTGCACGCGGGCGACGTCATCCTGAAAGTCGACGGCACGCCCGTCCACAGCGACGAGCAACTCGCCAAGCAACTCCGCCTGGCCGCCGCCGACAGCGGCCCGATCCCGATCGAGATCGAGCGCGAGCAGCAGGGGGCGCGGGGGGCCGAACTGGAACGGCGCACCCTCCTGCTAGAGCCGCAGACGGTCCCCGCCACAGCGACCGCTGCGGCAGCGCGCCCCGCCGGGCCCGCTGCCGGGATCGGCAGCATCGCCGGCATCCAAACCAGCCCGGACCCTCGCTCCCTCGCCACCAAGCCGCGCCCCGTGCGCATCGCCGTGATGGCGGCCGGCGCCGTCACCAACTTCATCGTCCCGATCGTGCTCTTCGCCGTCGCTGCGCTCATTCCCCAAGCCGCGCCCGGGGGCCCCGCGGTCATCACCTCCGTCGTCGAAGGCGCCCCCGCCGAACGCGCCGGACTGCGGGCCGGCGATCGCGTAGTCAGCATCAACGGCGAGCCGATCCGACACGCCGGCGACCTTTCTCTCGCCATTCAACTGAACGTCGGCAACCAAGTGGAGTTCGTTGTCGAGCGGGAGGTCTACGCGGAGGGCACTGCCCAACGCCAGAGCTTCCAGCTACAGCTCTTCACGACCGTCGTGCAAGCACGGCTCGCGCCGCAGGACCTCGATCACGTCGTGCAGCCGGACGAAACCATCCACGACATCGCTGCCCTGCTGGGTGTGAGCGCCACCCAAGTCCTGCGCGGCGCCGGCCTCGGCGCCGGCTTTCCCATCGACGAGGGCACCGAGCTCGTGCTCGCGGACGGCACCCGCTACGTCGTCCAGCAAGACGATACCGCGGAGTCGATCGCCGACGACCTGTTCGTCCGCAACCAAGTGATCTACGACGCCGCCGGCATCGACCCCATACGGCTGGAGCCCGGCATGACGGTCAGCGTGGAGCAAGGCCCCACCGGCATCACCATCGCCAATCTCCGCCCCACCACCGTCACGGAGCGCTCGGACTTCTTCGCCGCCGTCGAGACCGGATGGACGCGCACCGTCGACACGTTCATGCTCGTACGTAATCGCATTCGCTCCTGGATCGCCGGCGGCGACCCCATCACGGTCAGCGGCCCCATCGGCTTGGCCCGCGCCACGGACGAGATCGTCGAACGCGCCGGCTGGCTGCGCCTGATCGAACTCGCTGCGCTCCTCAGCCTCAACCTGGCCGTGATCAACATCCTGCCCCTGCCCATGCTTGATGGCGGCCGCATCATGTTCGTCCTGATCGAGATCGCCCGGCGCGGCCGCCGGATCTCCCCCGAGAAAGAGGGCCTAGTGCACCTCACCGGCTTCGCGATCATCATCGCCTTCATGGTGATCGTCGGCTACTTCGACGTCATCCGCGCTATCGCCGGCGAAAGCGCTCTGCGCTAAGCGGGAAGCGCAAGCACGCTCCCGCAAACCACAAGCCGGGGCTAGACGGCGGTGCGCTCCGCGATGATCGCGTCCAACTCCACCCGCAGCCTCCCCAACACCTCGTCGTACGCGTAGGCGCCCAAGCTTTCCTCGCCTCGCTTGAGGTTGACCGCCACCGGCCCGCACCACAAGCCAAGATCCGCGTCGTCCGTTTCTCCAGGGCCGTTCACCCGGCAGCCCATCACCGCGATCGTGACATCGTGATCCTTGGCATAGGCCGTCATCTCCTTGACATCCTGCGCCAGCTCGATGAACGCCTCGTTCTCCACTCGCGAGCAGGACGGACAGGAGATGATGTTCAACCCTTGGTCCAGCGAGGCGGGCACCGACCGGAACCGCCCCGCCTGAATATCCGCGATGATCTCCCGCGCCACCGTCACCTCGCGCCCCTTCTCCTCGAAAGGCACCGTCAGGGAGACCCGCACCGTGTCGCCGATCCCCTGCGTGATCAGCTGCTCGAAAGCCACCCGCGTCTTGATCTCACCCTCCGGCGGCATCCCCGCCTCCGTCACTCCCAAGTGCAGCGGGACATCGGGCCGTTCTGCCGCAAAGCGTCGATTGCCCTCGACCACCTTGCGCCAGTCCGAATCCTTCAGGGAAACCACGTAGCGCTCAAACCCCATCCGGTCCAGCAACGCACAATGCTCCAGCGCGCTGGCCACCATCCCGCTGACGTGATCGCTGCCGTAGCGCTCCAACATCCGCGGATCGACCGAGCCGCAATTCACGCCCACGCGCAGCGCGCAGTCGTGCTCCATCGCCGTCTCCGCCAGGAACGCTACCTTCTCCTCAATGGCGCGATCCTTCTCGTGGTGGTGAAGGTGCCCGGGGTTGTAGCGCATCTTGTCCACGTGCGGCGCCACCAACGCCGCCAGCCGGTAATTCTCCTGCAGGTCGACCGAGAGCGGCGCCGACGTCCGCCGCCGTACTTCCGCCAGCGCGGCCACGTCGCGCTTCGAGTCCACTGCCACCCGCACCAGATCGGCCCCGGCGGCCTCGATCAGCTCCACCTGCCGCACCGTCGCATCGATGTCCTGCGTACGCGTCGCGGCCATCGACTGGACCGCGATCGGCGCCCCTCCGCCCAGCGTCAGCGGCCCAACCCCGACAGCGCGTGTGATCCGACGTTCGGCCATCGCCGCCCTTCAGCCATCCGGCTCACGGGGGCATTCTCGCACCGGCAGCGAGGCGCGAGCCAGCACCATGTTACGCGACCCCGCAATGCGCGCGGTCGGTACCCTGCACCCGTGCCCTTCGACGCCATCTTCCTCACGCTCTTCTTCCTCACCTGGTGCCTGCTGGCGCTGCTGCCGTGGATCGCGCTGAGCGTCCGGCGGCAAGCCCACGGAGCGATCTGGGCCTTCCCCTTCGCGCTCGTGGGAGGAGCCGCGGGCGGCATGCTCGTGCCGCTCCTCGGCCTGGACAACGGCCTGGGCGTGGGCGTCAGCATGCTCACCGCTCCCACCGGCGGCGCGCTCCTCAGCGCGCTCGCTTTTTTCGCTTGGGACCGGTACACGCTCGGCCAACGGTTCGCCCGGCTCGGCCTGCAGCAACCGACGCCGCCCCGCCGCTAATCTCCTCATGGCCCGCAAGCGGGACCGTGGCTACACTCAACGACGCCATGGCCACCCGCATGAGCCAGCTGTTCGGGCGCACACTGCGCGAGGCGCCAGCCGAGGCCGAGAGCGCCAATCACCAGCTACTTCTGCGCGCCGGCTTGATCGCCCAGCTCTCCGCCGGCGTGTATTCCTATCTGCCGCTGGCCTGGCGAGCGCTACGGAAGATCGAGGCGATTATCCGCGACGAAATGGACGCCGCCAGCGCCCAAGAACTCCTCATGCCGATCATCCAGCCACTCGAACTCTGGCGCGAGACCGGCCGGGACGAAGCCTACGGCGAGGTGCTCTTCCGCCTGCGCGACCGGCGCGAGCACGAGCACGTCCTCGCTCCCACCCACGAAGAGTCGGTCACGGACCTCGTGCGCCGGACCGTGCAGTCCTACCGCGAGCTGCCGGTGACGCTCTACCAAATCCAGCAGAAATTCCGCGACGAGCCGCGGCCGCGTGGCGGCCTGGTCCGCGTCCGTCAATTCATCATGAAGGATGCGTACTCCTTCGATCGCGATGAGGAAGGATTCCAGCGCTCCTACGACGCTATGAGACGCGCCTACGCCAACATCTTCGACCGGTGCGGCGTTCCCACCCTGCCGGTCGAGGCCGATTCCGGCGCCATCGGCGGCAAGATCTCCCAGGAGTTCGTCTTCCTCTCCGAAATTGGCGAGGACACCATCGCCCTCTGCCCCAGTTGCCGCTACGGCGCCAACACCGAACGCGCGGAGTTCCGGCGCGGCGACCCCGTCCAGGAAACCCCTCTCCCCTTGGAGGAGATCGCCACGCCGGAGATCACAACCATTGAGGCCCTGGCCGACTACCTGCAGATCGCCCCGCGCCAAACTGCCAAGGCGATCTTCTACCTCGCCGATGGCGCGCCCATCTTCGCCGTGATCCGCGGCGACCTCGGAGTGAACGAAGTCAAGCTGGCTAACCTCCTCGGCGCCCGCGACCTCCGTTCCATGGACGACCAAGCAGTCGCCGCCGCTGGTTGGACGGCCGGCTACGCGTCGCCCATCGGCCTCAAGAACGTCCGCGCCGTCGCCGACATCTCCATACCGGATGCCTCCAACCTCGTCGCGGGCGCGAACAAGCCCAACACGCACCTCGGCAACACCAACTACGGCCGCGACTGGACTGCCGAGATCGTCGGCGACATCGGCTCCGCCCAGGCAGGTCTGCCCTGTCCCCGCTGTGGCGAGCCGCTGGAAACGCACCGAGCCATCGAGCTGGGCCACGTCTTCAAGCTCGGCACCGGCTATAGCGAGAAGATGGCCACCACCTTTTCCGCCGCCGACGGCGAGCAGCGCTTTCCCATCATGGGCTGCTACGGCATCGGCTTGGAGCGACTGCTGGCCGCGGTCATCGAAGCCAATCACGACGAGGGCGGAATCCGCTGGCCCCGCTCCGTCGCCCCCTACGACATCCACATCGTCGCCATCGACGCAGACAGGGACGAGGTCCGCGCACTCGTCGCGTCGGTGGCAGCAGAGCTGGAAGCCGCCGGCTACAGCCTCCTCATTGACGACCGGGACGAGCGCCCCGGAGTCAAGTTCAACGACGCCGACCTCCTCGGCATGCCGCTACGGCTCACGCTCGGCCCCCGCAGCCTCAAGAACGATGCCGTGGAGCTCAAAGCCCGCAACACCGCAGCGGTGCAGCAAGTCGCGCGCGCCAACCTCCTCGCCGCGACCACCGCCGCTTTCACCGACGCGGCGGCCTGCTAGCCCCGTACCCGTAAAACAGGGTAGTTATAGACAATAGTAGCACTCCTATGGTACTATAAGTACGTAAAGGGGGTGCGTAATGGCCGGTGGACCGGGGCGATCGGAGCGGGAAGGGCTGACGCTGGCGGAGCTGTTCAAGCGGTTCCCCGACGATGCGAAGGCAGAGGCATGGTTCGTAGCAGGGCGCTGGTCAGATGGCCCGATCTGCCCGCACTGTGAGTCCGACACGATCAAGATCGGCCCGAAGCATCCGACGATGCCCTACCGCTGCCGTGCCTGCAAGAAGTACTTCAGCGTCAAGATGGGGACCGTGATGGAGGGGTCGAACCTCGGCTACCAGACGTGGGCCATTGCGATTTACCGCATGACGACCAGTCTGCGCGGCGTCTCCAGCATGCAGCTTCACCGCGATCTGGGGATCTCCCAGAAGGCGGCTTGGCACTTGGCCCACCGCATCCGGCAGGCGTTCGGCACGCCAGCGGAACCGATGGCCGGCCCGGTCGAAGTGGATGAGACCTACATCGGCGGACTGGAAGGCAACAAGCACGAATCCAAGCGCCAGCACCGGGGCCATGATGGCAAAGTCGCGGTCATTGGCGCGAAGGACCGGGCGACCGGGAAGGTGCGAGCGGAAGTGCTCGGCAAGGCGGAAGCGCCCCGCATGCGGGAGTTCGTGCGGCGGCAGGCGGCTCCGAAAGCGTCGGTCTACTCGGACGGGCATGGAGCCTACACGTCGCTGGAAGGAGAGTTCCGCCACCGCGCGGTCCAGCATGCGGCGGGAACCTACGTCATCTTCGATACGCACACGAACGGGATCGAGGGGTTCTGGTCGCAACTCAAGCGCGGCTACCACGGAACCTACACGCATTGGAGCGCGAAGCACACGCACCGCTACCTGGATGAGTTCACAGGCCGCTACAACGCCCGGAGCGCAGACACCGTGGACCAGATGGCGGGCATCGCCAAGGGGATGCAGGGGAAGCGGCTCCGATACCGAGAACTCGTGGCTTAATCTGTCGGCAGACCAGACGGTAGTTGCAGGATGCGATCGAGGTGGGGCAGCGCGTCGGGAAAGCGATCCTGGAAGTACGCGTGCGCCCGCGTTGGCAGCCAGACCTCGTGGAAGTACCGGCGAAAATCCGCCAAGTGCTCAATCGGGTAGAGTCGCGCCTGCACGGTGGGGCGTCGCCCGTCAATGAACTCGTGGTCATAGGTGGGGAACTGGTTGGGGTCGATGCCTCTTCGCCGGAGGAAATCGGAGAACATGCGGCCCGTCGAAATGTCCGGCATCATCCTGTCTGGCGGAATCACCCCCACGTCTTCCAAAGGCGCGAGCAGGTGTAGGTAAATCTCATTCAGCATCGAGAAATGGGTGTGGGGAATCTTCGCCCGATTCTTCAAGAATCGCTGAATGTGGACGGGCATGTAAGCCCGGAAGTTGCCCGACATCCAGTCGTAGACCCACCGGTTTACCTTGACTGCGAACTCGGGCGAGAGCCATTGGCCGAGGTGCGTAGCAACTTGGGGGTGAACCCAAGTACCCTGCAACTGTGGCTCCCCTCCTTTGATGATCTGCACGAGTTCCGATATGGGAATTCCCATATCGGCTGAAAGTTCATCAAGGTACGCCTTCGTTTGGCTGTTTCGGTGGTAGTCCGCAAATAACTTCCCTGCTTCCTGGCAGAGCCTCGTAGCGTTGATGTAACCGTCGCGCGGTCGCTGAGGAACGAGGCCGCCATTGGCCGGGTGTTCGATGATGAGGGGGAGCTGCTGAAACTCCATGGGTTTTGTGAGAGCGCGTTGTTTCTTGTTCATCTCTGGCATCCCTGCCCGTATGCCACGCTCTCTATACCGCAGATGCCCCGGCTGCTGTGGTCCGAACGGGGAAAAGTCACGATTTCTCGTAGACGGATTGTGTATTGAGGGGAAAATGTGCAGGTTTGGAGACGCGAGCAGAACGGGGGCAGGCTATCCGAACCCCGTTACTTCTTCGGCTTCCGTACGCCGCCGCCCTTCACGATCGCCTGCATCACCTGCTGGGGCGTCGCCTTGATGCGGAGGTCTTTGATCTTCGGCATGGCAACTCTCAGGTTACTACCAGAGGCGCGCGTCAGAAACAGTCAGCACCACGGAAGCGGACCGACCCAGTGAAAGGATCGAGCCGCACAGAGCAGGTGATGACCTGGTCATCACCATCGAAGAGGAATGATTCTTCCGCGCAGCGAGATGCTGGACGATCGCAGCGCACCGCCACGACGAACTCAAAGATATCGTCGTCTGTCTCGCGGTAGCGCCAGGTCTCTTGCTGATCAGAGCAATCGGTCTCAGGGGACGCCAGAGTAACGTCCTCCTGGACGTTTTCGAGGACAAGCCCGACAGCAGCACGGCAGCCATCAGCGGCGGTGAAGTCATCGAAGAGGACAGAGTCACCACCACCGCAGGCCAAGACTGTGACGCTACCTAGACAGGCGATCACCCCGAGCAGCGCTACTTTAATTCGCTGAGACATAGGTATCCCCTTACCGCGCGAGCGGGCGGCACACTACGGGATCACCTGTAGGCGGTCAATGCTACTATTGTCTATAACTACCTAAAACAGACGGCCGGCGCGACCTCTGCTACACTGGTCGCGAAACCGAAAGCGTGTTTCGCTGAAGGTGGGCTGGAGCCCACCTTTTTTGATACCACGTTCGAATGGAGCGCCAGGGCGGCGCGGCGAGCGCAAGCGTCGAGAGGACTTGACCGATGGCACAACTGAATACGGATGCGACCAAGACGGGCACGGCTGCCGCAGCAGCGCCACCCGCGCCCGCAACACTTCCGCCCGACTTCCTCACCGCGATCACCACCCTGACGGCAGAAAAAAACCTGCCGGAGCCCGTCGTCTTCGAAGCGGTCGAGTCCGCACTCGCCGCCGCCTATAAGCGCGACTACAACATCCGCGGCGATGTCAAGGTCCAGATCGACCGAGTATCGGGCGCGCTCAAGGTCTGGTCCCAGATCGAAGTCGTCGAGATCGAAGAGGACATCGCCGACCCCGATCTACAGATCGAGCACGAGGCCGCCCTCAATATCCAGCCGGATATCCAAATCGGGCAGCTGCTCATCCAAGACCACACGGTGGGCGTCGCCGGACGTATCGCCGCGCAGACCGCGAAGCAAGTGGTCTTGCAGCGCCTCCGCGAAGCGGAGCGCGAGGTCGTCTTCGACGAGTACTCCGGCCAGGAAGGCGACATCCTCTCGGGCGTTGTCCAACGGCTCGAGTCCCGCCAAGTGATCGTCGATCTCGGCCGGACCGAGGCCGTGCTCCCGCCCTCCGAGCAAATCCGCATGGAACACTACCGGCCCGGCCAGCGCATCCGCGTCTACCTCCTAGAGGTGCTCATGGGCACCAAAGGCCCTCAGGTCGTCGTCTCCCGCACCCATAAGAACCTGATCAAACGCCTCTTCGAGCTCGAGGTCCCCGAGATCTTCCGCGGCCAAGTGGAGGTCAAGGGGATCGCGCGGGAGCCCGGGCACCGCACTAAGGTCGCCGTGCACAGCCACCGAGACGGGCTCGACCCTGTTGGCGCCTGCGTCGGCATGCGCGGCATACGCATCCAAAACGTCGTCAACGAACTGCAAGGCGAGCGCATCGACGTCATCCAGTGGGACCCGGACCCGCGCCGTTACGTCGCGCATGCGCTCAGCCCGGCCCAAGTACTCGCCGTGCGGTTACTGCCAGACAGCAACACCGCCGAGGTGGCCGTGCCGAACAAGCAGCTCTCGCTCGCCATCGGCAAGGAAGGACAAAACGCGCGGCTGGCCGCCCGCCTCACCGGTCTGCGTATCGATATCAAGCCGCAATCACTCGCCGAGAAGCTGGCCAAAGAAGGGCTGGGCCCTCTCGCACCTCAGCCCGAGCTACCGAAGCCGGTGGTGCCCACGCCGACTACGGTCAAAGCCCAGCCCGCCGCCGTCACGCCTGAGCCCGCCACCGCCGCAACGGCAGACCCCGCCCCCGCGCGGCGCGAGCTGCCGCTCCAGGAACCCGAAGAGCCCGTCATCGAAGAGAAAGAAGAGGAAGAAGAGGAGATCGAGCCCGCCGCCGCCGAACTCGAAGTCGCGGCCCCGCCACCCAGCGAGCCCGGCAAGATCCGCTTCGCGGAGGAGGTACTGGCGCGCCCCACCCTGGAAACCAAGCAGAAGAAGCGGCGTAAGATCCGCTACGTGGAGACCGACGAGGGTCTCGACGAAGATCCCTACGCGGACTACGCCGCAGAGGAGTAGCAGCCGCGTGACGGCGCGGCGAGGGAAACGCGTACCGCAGCGTACCTGCGTGGGCTGTCGCCGCACGGCCCCGCAGCAGGCATTCGTGCGCGTGGTCCGCACGGCCGAGAGGATGGTCCTCGTTGATCAAGAAGAGCGTACCGCCGGCCGCGGCGCTTATCTGTGTCCCAAGGCGGCCTGTTGGGAAAGGGCGCTCAAAGGCCGACGCCTGGCCAACGCTCTCCGCACTACACTGAGCAACGTCGAACAGGAGCGGCTACGGCGAATCGGGGCGAACTTCCCAGCCCCAGAGACCGGGCAGGGCGATGACGACTGACGCCAAGCACACCGAAAAGCAGCGCGTACAGATCCCGCGTGCCCTCACCGTGCGCGAGCTCGGCGAGCTGTTGGGCGTCAGCGGCGTGACGGTCGTCAAGGCCCTCATCACCCACGGCCTGATGGCCGACGTCACCAAGACCATCGACTTCGAAACCGCCGCCAAAGTCGCCACAGACCTCGGCCTCGAGCCCATTGAGCACAGTGAAATCGTCGAGGAGGTTCAAGCGCCCAGCATCTTCGCCGAAGAAGCCGATGATCCGGCCGCGCTCAAGCCACGCTCCCCCGTCGTAGCGATGTTGGGGCACGTCGACCATGGTAAAACCAGCTTGCTCGATCAGATCCGCGACACCCACACCGCCAGCGGTGAGGCCGGCGGCATCACCCAGCATATCGGCGCTTACCAAGCCTCGGTTCGTGGCAACCGCATCACTTTTCTGGATACTCCCGGTCACGAGGCCTTCACGCAGATGCGTGCCCGCGGTGCCGAGGCAACCGACATCGCCATTCTCGTCGTCGCCGCCGACGACGGCGTCATGCCTCAGACCATCGAAGCGATCAACCACATCCGCGCCGCCGCGGTGCCGATGATCGTCGCGCTCACCAAGATCGATCTCGCGAACGCCGACCCCGACCGCGCCCAGCGGCAGCTCGCGGAGCACCAAGTTCTCATCGAGGCCTACGGCGGCGATATCCCCCTCGTCCCCGTCTCCGCAGTCACGAAGCAGGGGATCGACGACCTGCTGGAAACGATCGTCGCCCTCGCCGAGCTGGAGGAGCTCCGGGCGAACCCGGACCGCAACGCCGCCGGGATCGTGCTGGAGGCCGAGTTGGATCGCCGGCAGGGAACGCGTACCACCTTGCTGATACAGCGCGGCACCCTCAACGTCGGCGACCCCCTGCTCGTCGGCGACACCTGGGGCAAGGTCAAAGCCCTGTTCGACTTCGCCGGCGCGCGCATCAAGACCGCAGGCCCATCGACCCCCGTCTCGATCCTGGGCGTCCAAGCAGTGGCCGTCGCCGGCGACCGCTTCCGTGTGGTGAAGAGTGAAAAGGTCGCGAAGGCCCAATACGAAGAGGCCAAGCGCGCGCGCGAGGCCGCAACCGCCCAAGTGCAGCACGCCGCCCGTCTGGATACTCTTTTCGGCGAGATCAGCAGCGGCGAGGCCAAGGAGCTCAATCTCGTCCTCAAAACGGACGTGCAGGGCAGCGTGGACCCCATCCGCCAAAGTATTGAGCAGCTCTCCGCCGACACCGTGCATGTCAAGGTCATTCACGCCGCTGCCGGGGACGTGACCGAGTCGGACGTCAATCTCGCCCTGGCCGCCAAGGGGGTCATCATCGCTTTCAACGCGCGCGCCGCGCCCGGCGCCCAAAAGCTCGCCGAGAGCGAGGGTATCGAGATCCGCCAGTACGACGTGATCTACAAGCTCGTGCAGGAAGTGGAAGCCGCGCTGACCGGCATGCTGGAGCCGGTCACCGTCACGGTGGTCGATGCCGAGGCCGAAGTCCTGCAAGTGTTCCCCATTCGCCGCCTCGGCAACATCGCCGGCAGCCGCCTGAATGAAGGCACCGTGCGTCGCGACCAGCGCGTACGCGTCTTCCGCGGGGAGCAAGAGCTCGCCACCGCTGCCATCGCCAGTCTCCGGCGCTTCCAAAACGACGTCCGTGAGATACAGACCGGGCAGGAGTTCGGCGTCGCCTTAGAGGGCTTCCAGGATTTCGAGTCGGGGGACCGTCTTGAGTTCTTCCACGAAGAGCAGCAGGCTCGCGTGATTCGACGCAAGCCCGCTCCCAGCCGAGTATGAGCGGTGTCGCGCCGCAGCGAACGCCTCAACGACCTGTTGCGCGAGCTCATCGCGGAGATAATCGCGCGCGAGCTCAAGGACCCTCGCCTCCAACTCGATCTGCTCTCCGTCACCGAAGTCCAGATCTCCCCGGACTTCCGCCACGCGCGAGTGCACGTCTCCATCCTGGGATCGGAGGCGGAGCAAGCCGCCGCGATCGACGCGCTTAACCGCGGCAGCGCCTTTATCCGCCGACAGCTCAAACCCCGTCTCACGCTCAAGTCCATCCCCTCGCTGCGCTTCGAGCACGACGAGCGCCTCCGCCGCGACCAGGAAATGCTCCAATTCATCGACCAAGTCGGCCAAGCGGACCGCGCCACCCGCACCGGCCCGGCTGCCGCCAGATGAGCGCTGATCCCGCACCCCGCGCGAGCGGCCAACGCCCTCCCGCCGCGCTCTTTCTGATCGACAAGCCCGCTGGCCCCACCTCGCACGACATCGTCAACCAACTGCGCCGACTTACCGGCGTGCGGCGCATTGGCCACGCCGGTACGCTCGATCCTCTGGCAACCGGACTCCTCCCGCTCTTCGTTGGGCCGGCCACGCGCCTGATCGAATACCTCGCGGCCTATCCCAAGCGCTACACCGCCCGCCTGCGGCTCGGCATCAGCACCGACACCGACGACGCCCACGGCGATGTCATCGCCGAAGCGCCCGTGCCGCCCTTAACGCACGCGCAGATCGACGCCGCCGCCATGCCCTTCCGCGGCGCGATCTCTCAAGTGCCGCCGACTTTCAGCGCCGTCAAGGTGAAGGGCGTAGTGGCGCATCGCGCCGCCCGCCGTGGCGACCCACTGCCCCTGCAGGCGCGCGCGGTGACCGTCCACGCGCTTACCATCGACGACTGGCAGCCACCGGAACTCCGCATCGCCGTGACCTGCAGCACCGGAACGTACGTCCGCGCCATCGCACGCGACCTCGGCGCGGCCCTGGGCTGCGGCGCGCATCTCGTCGAGATGCGGCGCACCGCCATCGGCGCGGTCAGCACCGATGAGGCGATCACACCCGACGCGCTCGAAGCAGCCTTCGCAGCCGCGACCGGCTGGGAGCACGCCGTACCCCTCGACCGTTTCTTCGAAGACTGGCAGCGCGTCGTCCTTGCCGACGATCAAGTCACGCGCCTGATACAAGGCCAGCCGCTACACATCCAGCCGCGCGAGGATCACGGATCACATCTGTTGGCCAAGGATCGTGCAGGCCGGGTAGTCGCCGTGCTCGCTGCGGCCTCATCTGGATCCGGCCTCTGGCGGCCCGCGAAGGTCCTGCGCGTGACGGGGTAGGGCGTCTGACGGCTACCCCTGCCTTGCGTGGTCTCCCGTCGCCTCCGGCTCGGTCAGCGGCAGCTCAAAGAGCAGCGCCAGCGCGTCCTCCTCAGCACGAAGCGAATATCGGGACCCGGCGAGCAGCAGGACCCCTTCTCCAGGCCCAAGGACGGCGTCATCATCGTCTGTCCCAACTTTGAGCCGTCCGTTGACCGCGATGAGCGCGGTGGCGCTCGTCGCGCAGCGGTCAAGAACGGTCGCGCCCGCGGGGACCCTTAAGCCGGCCGCGCGCAGCGCGCCGGGGAGGCTGCTGGGCTCGCCAGCGCTGGTCGTGCGGATGCGCTGCAATGGCACGGTCTGAGCCGGCCTCTAGACGACGCCCTGATCCTCAAGGTAAGTGAGGATATCCTCCACAGTCCGCATCTCCGCAGCGATCTCCTCCGTGATCTCGATCGGGTGCTCGTCGCTTGAGAACTCCTCTTCGATCGCGATCGAGAGATCCACCACGTCCAGCGAGTCCGCTCCCAGGTCATCGATCAAGCTCGACTCCAACGTAACCCGCTCCGAGGAGATCCGGAGTTGCTCCGCGACGATCGCGATTAGCTGATCAGACGTACCACTCATCCCGAAATCTCTGCATCAGCGATTAGCCGTCGACTCGTGCCAGTGCCACGACGGCGTTCTGCCCTCCGAATCCAAAGCCGTTCGCGAGAGCGGCGCGCACACCCGCTGCACGGCTCCGGCGTGCAACATAGTCAAGGTCGCAGTCGGGGTCAGGGGTGTCAAGATTGATCGTCGGCGGCAGGAACTGTCTCTCAAGAGCAAGCGCAGTCGCTGTCACGGAGACCGCGCCCGCCGCACCCATCAGGTGCCCCGTCAAGCTCTTGGGAGAGCTAACGGCTAGACGGTAAGCGTACTCTCCGAATACCTGTTTGATCGCTTTCGTCTCCGCCGCATCGTTCAGGACCGTCCCAGTTCCATGTGCACAGACGTAGTCGACCGCTGTCGGCGGCAGCTGCGCTGCCTGCAACGCGCGCGCCATCGCGCGCGCGGCCCCTTCGCCTTCCGGATCGGGCGCACTGATATGGTACGCGTCGGCGCAGCGGCCGCCGCCCAGCACTTCCGCGTAAATACGCGCGTCGCGGGCACGCGCCGCCGCCAGCGTCTCCAATACGCAAACCGCCGCCCCTTCGCCAATCACGAAGCCATCCCGATCCTTATCGAACGGACGGGAAGCGCGCGCCGGTTCGTCGTTGCGACGCGAGAGCGCGTGCATATTGGCCAGCGCACTCACGCCGAGGGGCGAGATACTCGCCTCCGCGCCGCCCGCCAGCACCAGTTCGGCCTCGCCGCGCTGGATCAAATGGGCGCCGTCGATGAAGGCCGTGACAGAGCTGGCGCAGGCCGCCACCGACGCGATCACCGGCCCCCGCAGTCCCAGCTCGATCGACACCTGACAGGCGGCCATGTTGGGCGCCATGGTCGGGACGAAGAAAGCGCTCGCCCGCCCTACGCCGCGGCGCGCGGCTAGCTCTTGCTCCTCAAGGACCGTGTTGACCCCGCCGCCGCCGGTGTTCACTACCACGCCGGCACGATCCGGATCGAGCCCCGCCTGATCGAGCCCGGCATCCGCCAGCGCCAAGTGCGACGCCGCGACCGCGAACTGCGAGAAGCGCGCCATCCGCTTGGCAGCCTTGGCGGACATATACCGCTCCGGGGCGAAGTCGTTCACCTCTGCCGCGATGCGTACCTTGAGGTCGCTCGCATCAAAGCTGCGAATGGGCGCTACCCCGGAGCGGCCCTCCCGCAAACTCGCTCCGAAAGCGGCGACCCCCGTGCCGATGGGCGTCACGGGCCCGATACCGGTGATCACCACACGGGGCAGGGCCCCGCTATGCTCAGGCACCATTCCAGCGTCGCAAAAGCACAGCGGCGTTGTGGCCGCCTAATCCAACCGACGTGGAGATCGCGGCCTCCAACTGCACTTCCCGCGCCTCATTGGGCACGCAGTCGATGTCGCAGGCGGGATCGTAGGTTTCGTAATTGAGGGTGGGCGGGATCAGGCCTCGCTTCAACGCCAACGCGACCACGGCGCATTCCAAGGCCCCGCTGGCGCTCATCATGTGTCCCGTCGCCGCCTTGATGGAAGAAACCAGCATCTCCTGCGCGTGCGGCCCGAAAATCTCCTTGATCGCGCGCGTCTCCACGCGATCGTTGAGCTGCGTCGCGGTGCCGTGCGTGTTGACGTAGCCCACGCGCTCCCCAGGCACGTCCGCTTCCCGTAGCGCCTGCCGGAGGGTGTTGCGCAACCCGCGAGCGCTTGCGTCGGAGGCCACCATGTCGTGTGCGTCGTTACTGCTACCGAACCCCAACACCTCCGCGTAGATCTCGGCGCCACGCGCCTCCGCCCGGCCGAGCTCCTCAAGAATCAAGGCACAGCCGCCCTCGCCGGGCACAAAGCCCTTCCGGTGCAGATCAAAAGGACGACAAGCAGCCGCCGGCGGCTCGGTCTCCGGCGCCAGCACCCCCATCATCTCGAAGCAGGCATGAAGGAACGGCAGCACAACGGCCTCCGATCCCCCCACGATCATCGCATCGGCCCGGCCGAGCTTGATCGTCGAAAACCCGTCGCCCACGGCGTTGGTGCCGGTGGCGCAGGCGCTGGTCGGGGAATAATTCGGGCCCAGCGCGCCCGTTTGGATCGCGATGTGGCCGCTGGCCGCGTCCGCGATGAAATTCGACATGGCGAACGGCGACACGCGCCGCGGACCCCGCTGCCGGAAAGCCTCGTACCAGCGGAAGATGGTCGCCATGCCGCCGCCGCCCGAGCCGAAAATCACGCCGACGCGCTCGCGCTCCTCCTCCTTGATGCTCAGACCAGCATCGGCCAGCGCCTCCAGTGCGGCAGCGACCCCGAACTGGGAATTGCGATCCATATGCTTGAGCGCCTTGGCATCGATACCGGCGGGTGGCGCGAAGTCCTTGACCTCCGCCGCCACTTTCACTTTGAAGGCGCTGGCGTCGTAGGAGGCGATCGGAGCGACGCCGGATTCGCCGGCGAGCAGCTGTTCCCAAGTAGTCGGCATGTCCCGGCCGATCGGAGAGACCGCGCCAAGACCCGTGACGACCACGCGCCGGGTCACAGCCCCCCCACCCTCACTTAGGAATGCCGCTAGTGTCCGGATAGTCGCGGCGCGCGAGCCCTGCTTCTTCGTCGGAGAGCGGAAACGTCCACGCCTTCCGGGAGATACGGCGTACGAGCTTCGAGAGCACATCACCAGGCCCCGCC
Organism: Dehalococcoidia bacterium; assembly: GCA_963663895.2. Taxonomy (GTDB): domain Bacteria; phylum Chloroflexota; class Dehalococcoidia; order Bin125; family Bin125; genus JAPOXK01. The sequence continues at coordinate 133,883 of CAXXRD010000002.1, forward strand.
TCCACGAAGAGGCAGGCGCCGTCGCTTGACATCGAACGCACCACCCTATCCCACTCAACCGGAGCGCAGAGCGCGCCACCCAATTCGTTCACGATCTGACCCGGGGTCCGCAGCAGGTGAGCGTCGATGTTGCTGGTGACCGGCACGGCGGGATCGCGCCAGGGCATGCTCGACACGACCGCGCGGAACTCGCGCTGCGCACTCTCCATCAGCGGCGAATGCGAGGCGATCGAGATCGGCAAGCGGACCGCCCGCTTGGCACCGACCTCTTCCGCCATACGCAAGACCTTCACCAACGCGCCCTCGTCGCCGGAAACCACCGTGTGGCCAGGCCCATTGTCGTTCGCCACGACGAGCGTCCCCTCCGTGCACGCCTCTCCCACAATGGCGCGCACGATGCGGTCACGCAGGCCGATGATGGACGCCATGCCGCCCGGTCGCTCGCGGTCGGCGTGGGCCATGATGCGGCCGCGCTCGCGGACGAGCATCAGACCGTGCTCGAAGCCAAGCGCACCCGCCGCCACCAACGCGGTAATCTGGCCCATGCTGTGCCCCGACATCGCCACGGGACGCAGGTCACGTCCGACCGCCTCCCAACTGGCGCGCAGCGCCTCGTACCAAGCGATGCTGGCTGTGTAGATGGCGGGCTGGGAGTGTTCGGTGTCGCCGAGGAGAGCGTCGGGGCCTTGCTCCGTCAGCGCGAGGAGATCGTAACCGAGCAGCGCCGAGGCTTGTTCGTAGCGGGCGTGTGCCGCCGGGTGGATGCGCAGCACTTTGCCGGCCATTCCGACCGATTGCGACCCCTGCCCCGGAAAGACGATGGCGACGGGAAGTTCCGGTTCAACACGCGCCGTTTGGCTGCTCAATTGCACTGCCTCCACCGCACGGCTCGCTCGCGGCCACTCTAGTGTGCGGCACGATAACACGCGCCCAATACCCTCTCAATCAAGCAGCGCCGCTGCCGATCGGACGCGAGTCCCCCGTGCAGGATACACCGTTCCGTCCGGTGTACAGCGTCCCAAGCCTCCGCTAGACAGGACCACACCGGAGGCAGGGCTCGTGCCGCCAGGCACCGATCACGCTGCGAGCTAGGTGGTGAGCAAGCCGCCGTCCACATTGATCGTTTGACCGGTGATGTAGCGACCGCTCTCGCTCGCGAGGAAAACAACGAGCGGCGCCACGTCTTCCGGGGTGCCGAGCCGCTGCAGCGGAATCTGCGCCCGCACGCGAGCAACGAGATCGTCCGGCAGGTCAGCGGTGATATCGGTCTCGATGAAGCCTGGGGCGATCAAGTTCGCCGTGATGTTGCGGCTGCCGACCTCACGCGCGATCGAACGCGTGAATCCCCCCAGTCCCGCCTTGGCCGCCGCGTAGTTCGCTTGGCCGGGGTTGCCCATGGCAGCCACAACGGATCCGATGTTGATGATGCGACCCCAGCGGTTCTTCATCATGCCGCGCAAGCAAGCACGGGTGGTGACGAACGCGCCGCGCAGATCGGTTGCGACAACCGTATCCCAGTCCTCGTCCTTCATCCGCATCAGCAGCGTGTCCCGCGTAATGCCCGCATTGTTGACCAAGATATCAGGCGGGCCGAGCGCCTCGGCGACCGCTTGGACCATCGCGACGACGGCGGCGCCATCCGCGACATCGCAGGCGGCGACATGACAGCGGCGTCCAGCCGCGCGGACGCCAGCCGCCGTCTCTTCCGCTCCCTTCGCTTGCGACACATACGTGATGGCGACATCGGCGCCGTGGCGCGCGAGCGCGAGCGCGAGCGCCCGCCCGATCCCCCGAGAGCCACCCGTGACCAGGGCCACGCGACCATCAAGACTGCCATCATTGAGAGATGCGGCGTCAGCCATGGAAGGGTCGCTCTACGCCGGGCGGAAAGGCCCTAAGCGGACTCACAAAGAACATGCTGCGAGAGATGCCCGCTAAGGGCGACGGTCTGCGCTTCGACTTCCAGCAGAACAACGTCTTCCGGGCCTCGCTCGGCCACACGGAACGGCACCCCGGGACGTAGGTTCTTGTGGAAGCAGTAGCTGAGCAACTCGCTGTCGTCTTCGATCACGTCAGCGATGCGGCGGATCGTGCCGCTCCCCCCGATCGCCAACGTCGCGACCGGCGTCCAGGAGGCGTCGCCCCCCTCTGGGAAGTTGCCGGGAATCGGCCCGCCGTGCGGACAGGTCTCCGGCTCGCCCAGCAACTCCGAAATGCGGCTCTCGATGAGGTCGGTGATCCCGTGCTCCAACTGGTGCGCCTGCTCGTGCGCCTCCACCCAGCCCAGGTTCAGTACGTCGCAGAGGAAGCGCTCCGTCAGCCGGTGGCGCCGCACGATCGCATCCGCAGCCGTGCGGCCACTGGCGGTGAGTCTGATCCGGTGTCCCTCACCGATCTCCAGCAAATTGAGCCGCACCATCCGCTCCACCGTCTGCGACACCGAGGCGGGCGAGACCTTCAGCCGTTCGGCCAGCCGCGCGCCGATCACCGGCTGACCCTCTTCAATCAAGGCAACGATCGCCTGCAAATAGTCTTCGGTCGTGGGCGTTATGGTCATTCCGTATGCAAGTCTAACACGGCCGTTCACCTGCACGACGCGCCCGATCCGTTCGATCAGGGCCACGCGGCTGCGCTCCCCGTCGCGTCGTCCGACAGCGCTCACAGATCGGCCGGTGTACCAAGATTGACAGACGCGCGCGCGAAGGGCTCCGTACGCTCGCGCGCATCACTCCTAGACTCCTGGAGGGGCAGTCCCGCCATCGCACCGATACGAGTCACCGTACTTGGCAGCGGCGCCGCCTGTCCCCCCGCGGGAGACGCCTGCGCTGGCTACCTAGTGGAGGCGGGCGACCAATGCATCCTGTTGGACTGCGGACACGGCGTGACCGCCGCCCTGCAGGGCCATCGCCCGGACGTGCCGCCCCAGCAGATCGGGCACGTCGTGATCAGCCACATGCACCCCGATCACTTCATCGACCTCTTGCCGCTCCGCTTCCGCCTCAGCCGCGAGATGGGCTGCGGCGACGAGCCCTGCCTCTCCGTACACCTTCCCCCCGGCGGCCGGCGCATCCTCGCCTCGATCCTTGATGCCGTCCGCTTCCCCCCCGACTTCTTCGACGGCGTCTTCGAACTGCACGAGTACGACGCGTCCCAAGCGCTTGCGCTCGGGAGCGGCGCCGCGCAATTGCAAGCGTACTTTGCGCCGGGTCGACACTACGTACCGTCCTACGCCGTACGGATCGAAGGCGAAGGAGCGGTCGTCTACTCAGGCGACACAGCGCCTTGTGCGGCGGTTCGGGAGCTGGCGCGGGAGTCGCAGCTTTTCATCTGCGAGGCGACCCTCCATCAGCCCGAGCCGGGGCCGGAGTTCGGGCATTGCACGCCGGCCCAGGCCGCCCAGATGGCGGCCGAGGCTCGGGCGCAGCGGTTGCTCCTCAGCCATCTCTGGTTCGACAGCAGCGCCGAGAGGATCCGGCGCGAGGCGATGGATCACTTCACCGGCGAGATCACCGTGGCCCACGGGGGACTGGAGATCGATCTGGGCCGTCCGACCGCGCCGCACACGGGCTCCGTTTCTCCCGAAACCTCCGTATCCCATATTTCTTTGCACTAATTGGCAAAAAGTACGGAAACGCAGGATACTGGAGCCAGACAGAGGGGTTTGCTGAGGAAAAATCGATGGCAGCCGACACGCGAAGCGCAATCTTAGCCCTTACCGTCGACCGCGGCGGCGCCTCGGTGGTAGACATTACCGAGGCGCTCGGGCTCGCCGACGCGACCGTGCGCCGACACTTGGACCGCTTGGTCACTGCGGGGTTGGTCACGCCCAGCGCCACCGTCCGCGGCGGCATCGGCCGTCCGTACCAGCTCTACCAAGCGACGGATGCGGGGGTACGTCAACAGCGCGATCACTCCGCCGGCCTCGCGGCCCGCATGCTCGACCAGCTCAAGCACGGCACCATCGATCTCGATGCCGTCGCCCAAGGGATCGGCCGCCGCATCGCCGCCGAGCACCGCAACGACGTCCAGGGCGCGTCCCTCAAACGGCGCGTTTGCTCCACGGTCGAGGCCCTGCGTGCGGAGGGCATTCTCGATGCCTGGAGTGAAACCGAAGGCGGCTTCGTATTGGAGAACCACGCCTGCCCCTACCGCGAAGCAGCCGAAGCCAGTGACTGCGTCTGCGAGTCGGACCGCATCGCGATTCAAGAGCTGGTCGGCGTCGCCGTGGAGCAGGTGAGCAGTCTCGCGCACGGCGACGACACGTGCGAGTACCGAGTGTGCGCACCGGCCGCAGGAGGGAAGCGCAACCGTGCCTGAGCCGCTCCTCGCCATTGAGGACTTGCATATCGCCGTCGAGGACAAGCCGATCGTGCGCGGGCTGTCGTTGCTCATCCACGCGGGCGAAGTGCACGCGATCATGGGCCCGAACGGCTCCGGCAAGAGCACGCTCGCCAACGCGCTCATGGGTCATCCTCGCTACACCATCACCAGCGGCAGCGTGCGCTACAAGGGCGAAGAGGTTATCCACTGGCCGCCCGACGAGCGGGCCCGTGCGGGCATGTTTCTCGCCTTCCAGTACCCCACGGACGTTCCCGGCGTTTCCATGATCAACTTCCTCCGCCGCGCGGCGAGTGCGCGCCGCGGGTCGGAAATTCCGGTAAGGGAGTTCCGCCAGCAGCTCGGCGCGGTGCTCGAGCAGCTGCATATCGACGAGCAGTTCGTGCGGCGCTACGTCAATGACGGCTTCTCCGGAGGCGAGAAGAAGCGTGCCGAGATCCTGCAACTCGGGCTGCTGCAGCCCGAGCTCGCCATCATGGATGAAACCGATTCCGGCCTCGACATCGACGCCCTGCGGATCGTGGCGCAAGGGATCAACGCCACGCGCCGCGACTCCAACGCCACCCTCCTGATCACGCATTACCAGCGCATGCTCAACTACGTCACTCCAGACTTCGTGCACGTGCTGGCCGCGGGGCGCATCGTCGTCTCTGGTGACGCGACCCTCGCCCATCGGCTCGAAGCCGAAGGGTACGACCCGATCCTCAGCGAAGCCACGGAAGGAGCGCCGGCCTAGTGCCTGCAGCCATCAAGCCCGACGTCCAGAAGCCCGACATCAAAAAGGAAGCCTACGAGTACGGCTTCCACGACAAGGCCGCCGCCGCCGTCAAGCTGCCCAAAGGCCTCAACCCGGATGTCGTCAATACGATCTCCGACCTCAAGAGCGAGCCAGCGTGGATGCGCGAACTGCGCTTGCGGGCGCTCCAATACTTCGAACAGCGGCCGATGCCGGAGTGGGGCGGCGACGTCGGCGCGATCGACTTCAACGACATCCACTACTTCGTCCGCGCGAGTGATGAGCGTGACGAGGAGAATTGGGACGACGTCCCCGAGTACATCAAGAACACCTACGACAAGCTCGGCATTCCCGAAGCGGAGAAAAAAGGGCTGTTGGCCGGGGTCGGGGCACAGTACGACTCCGAGGTCGTCTATCACAACATCCGCAAGGACCTCGAAGCGAAGGGCGTCGTCTTTCTCAGTACCGACCAGGCGCTGCAGGACCATGAAGACTTGGTGCGGGAGCACTTCTCGACCATCATCCCCCCCAACGACAACAAGTTCGCGGCGCTCAATACGGCGGTCTGGTCCGGCGGCTCGTTCATCTGGGTTCCCGAAGGGGTCAAGGTGGACATTCCCCTCCAGGCCTACTTCCGCATCAACTCGGAAGACATGGGGCAGTTCGAGCGCACGCTGATCATCGCGGAGCCCGGCGCCGAGGTGCACTACGTGGAGGGCTGCACAGCGCCGATCTACTCCAGCGACTCCCTGCACAGCGCCGTCGTGGAGATCATCGCCAAGAAAGGCGCCAACGTCCGCTACACGACCATCCAGAACTGGTCGAACAACGTCTACAACCTCGTGACCAAGCGCGCGGCCGCCTACGAAGGCGCCGTCATGACCTGGATCGACGGCAACCTCGGCAGCAAGCTCACCATGAAGTACCCGGCCGTCTACCTCATGGAGCCAGGGGCGCACGGCGAGGTGCTCTCGGTCGCCTTCGCCGGACAGGGGCAGCACCAAGACGCCGGCGCCAAGATGGTGCACGGCGCCCCCCACACCAGCTCGATCATCACCAGCAAGAGCCTTGCGATCGACGGCGGCCGTACCTCTTACCGCGGTCTGGTGAAGGTCTACGAGGGGGCAGCGGGCTGCCGCTCCAACGTACGCTGCGACGCGCTGATGCTTGACGATCAGTCCCGCTCCGACACCTACCCGTACATGGAGATCGATGAAAACCGCGTCGACATCGGCCACGAGGCGACCGTCTCCAAAGTCGGCGAGGAAAAGCTCTTCTATCTGATGTCGCGCGGCCTGACCGAGAGCGAGGCAACAAAGATGATCGTGAACGGATTCGTCGAGCCGATCATCAAAGAGCTGCCCATGGAGTACGCCGTGGAGCTCAACCGCCTCGTCGAATTGCAGATGGACGGCGCCATCGGCTAACGCCACCCGGGCCACAGGCAGAGCGCAGGAGCAGGTGTGGTACACGCCCCCGCCCTCGATCAGAGGCTGACCATCGTGCCCAGCAGGGACGCGGTGGAAACGCTGGCTGCGTCGCTGGACGAGCCTGCCTGGCTGCGCGACCACCGTCTCAGCGCGCTCGCCACCTTCGAATCGCTCAGCTGGCCCTCCGCCGAGGAAGAGGAGTGGCGGCGCACACCAATGGACGGCGTCCCGCTGGAGGGCTGGGCACTTCCCCACGAGGAGGATACCGATCTGCCCGCTGCCCTCGCTCCGCTCGGCGGCGACGACGCCGGTCTCCTGAGCCACAGCAACGGCTCCACCACCGAGCAAGCGCTCGACGAAGCGCTGGCGGCACAAGGGGTCCTGCTACTACCGCTCTCACAGGCGGCGCGCGAGTACGAAGCGCTCGTGCGCGCACACCTCAACACCGTGACCCCCGTCGGCTACGACCGCTTCACCGCGCTGAGCGCAGCCCTCTGGAGCCAAGGGCTGTTCTGCTACCTCCCGCGCGGCCTCACCGTCGAGCGACCACTGCTGCACTACCTCGGTAAGCGCGCCGGCGCCTCCGCGCTGGGGCACACGCTGGTCGTCGCGGAAGCGGGAAGCACGGCGACCCTCATCGAGAGCTGCGCCTCCGACGGCACCTCGACGAGCGCCCCGTCGCTGACCCATCACACGATCGAACTCGCGCTGGACGCCGCCACGCGAGTGCAACTCGCGCGGATCCAGCACTGGGATCCCACCACCAACGCCTTCCTTACGGCGTGCGCCCGCCTGGGCCGCGACGCCAATCTGCTGCTCGCCAGCGTTGACTTCGGCGCGCGACTCTCGAAGGAGCGGCTGGAGATCGACCTCAGCGGATCGGGCAGCCACGCCGACCTCCTCGGCCTCTTCGTCGGCCGCGACGCCCAGCATATTGAGCACAACACGCGCCAGAACCACAGCGGCGTCGGCGGCAGCAGCGACCTGTTGATCAAGGGCGCACTCGACGACCAAGCCGCCGCCGTGCAGTACGGCGTGGTCAAGATCCTGGCCGAGGGCCAAAAAACCGCCGGTTTTCAGACGATGCGCAACCTCCTGCTGAGTGAGGGAGCGAGCGCGGATCCGATCCCCGTGCTGGAGATCGAAGCGGACGATGTGCAGTGCTCGCATGCAGCGGCCGTTGGGCCGGTAGACCCGGATCACATCTTCTACCTGCAATCGCGCGGAATCCCGCCGGAGCCCGCCGAGCGCATGGTGGTGCAGGGCTTCCTCGAGATCGTGGCACAACGGCTCCCCGGCCAGCACCTGCGGGAGGCGGTCGCCCACCTGATCGAGGCCAAGCTGGACACGCCCAGGACAAGGGAAGGGACAGAGCCATGAGCCGCTTCGTCACCGTCGCGCAGGCGGAGGCCGTCCCGGAAAACCGCGCCGTGATCGTCGAGGTGGGGGGGCGCAGCATTGCGCTGTGCCGCATCGCCAACGACGCGATCTACGCCATCGACAACGTCTGCACGCACGACAACGGCCCGCTTGGTGAGGGCGTCCTCCGCGGCGACCGAATCGAGTGTCCCCGCCACGGCGCGCTCTTCGATGTGCGCAGTGGCGCCGCGAAAACGCTGCCGGCCATCAAGCCAGTTCGGAGCTACCGCACGCGCGTCGCCGACGGGGAGGTTCAAGTCGACCTGGAAAGCGCGGAATGATCGCCAGACCCACCCTCGACCTGGAAGCGATCCGTGCCGACTTCCCCATTCTCAAACGGACGGTCAACGGGCACCCTTTGGTCTACTTCGACAACGCCGCGACAACGCAGAAGCCGCAGGCGGTGATCGACGCGCTGAGCAACTACTACCAGTCCACGAACGCCAACATCCACCGCGGCCTCCACACGCTGGCCGAGGAAGCGACCGCCGCCTATGAAGGCGTCCGCCACAAAGTCGGCGCACTGATTAACGCACCGGACCCACGCAGCGTGATCTTCACCCGCAACACCACGGAGTCCTTGAACCTGCTTGCCTACAGCTGGACGCAACGACTCCAGCCCGGCGACGAGATCCTCCTCACGATGATGGAGCACCACTCGAACCTCGTGCCGTGGCAGCTCCTGGCACAGCGAAGCGGCGCCCGTCTCGTTTTTCTGGACGTCAACGAGGCCGGGGAGCTCGATCTGGCGCAAGCCAAAGAGCGGATCGGGCCGCGGACCAAAGTCGTCGCCGTCGTACAGATGTCGAACGTACTCGGCACGATCAACCCCATCGCCGACCTGGCCCAGCTGGCGCACAGGGCCGGAGCCGTGTTCATCGTCGACGGCGCGCAGAGTGTGCCCCACCTGCCAGTCGACGTGCAGGCCTTAGACATCGACTTCCTCGCCTTCTCGTCGCACAAGATGCTCGGCCCAACCGGCGTCGGCGTGCTCTACGGCCGACGCGAGCTGTTGGAGGAAATGGGGCCGTTCCTCAGCGGCGGCGAGATGATCAGCCTCGTGACGCCCGAGAGCTCGACCTGGGCCGCGCTGCCCCACAAATTCGAGGCGGGCACCCCCAACATTGCGGACGTGATCGCCTTCGGAGCGGCGCTTGATTATCTGCAGACGATCGGGCTCGGGGCGCTGCGCGCTCACGCGGTGGAGCTGACCGCGTACGCGATGGCACGGATGCAAGCGCTTGAGGGACTCACGATCTACGGCCCTTCCGTACCCGAGCACCGCGGCAGCGTCGTGTCGTTCAACTACTGGGACATTCACGCGCACGACATCAGCACCATCGTCGACCAGCGAGGCGTCGCCCTCCGCGCCGGCCATCATTGTGCACAGCCGCTCATGCGCACGCTCGGCGTGCCCGCAACGGCGCGCGTGAGCTTCTACCTCTACAACACGCCCGGCGAAGTCGATCTCTTTATCGACGCGCTCCAAGAGGCCGCTGTGGTCTTCGGCCACCGGGATGGCGCGTGATGGCCAATCGCGAGGGAGCGCATCCCGTCCACTTCGACGAGCTCTACCGCGAGCTGATCTTGGATCATTACCGCAGTCCCAGGAACCAAGGCGATCTCGCGAAGGCCACAGCCGCGGCGGAGGGGATGAACCCCAGTTGTGGTGATGAACTCCGCCTCGGAGTCGTGATCGCGGACGATACCGTGCAAGACGTCCGCTTCGTGGGGCAGGGCTGCTCCATTAGCCAGGCGTCGAGCTCGATGATGACTGAGCAGATCCGCGGACGCTCGCTGGACGCCGTGGGCGCCATCGCAGACAAGATCCAGCGAATGCTCACCGTCGACGGCTTCGATGTCGACGCGGATGCAGTCGAGATCGGAGACCTGGAGGCCCTGCAGGGCGTCGCCCGCTTCCCCGTCCGCGTCAAGTGCGCATTACTCGCATGGAAGGTGCTGGCGAAAGCCCTGGCAGCAGCGACGGGCAGAGAAGTTGCGGACGATACGGAGATCCAGACGCGCGCCATCCAGCCTGTGAAGCACTAGAGGGAGCATACGATGAGCGAAGCCGGCGCGACGGCGCTCGACGAAATTCACAGCGTCCTGAAAACTGTCTTCGACCCGGAGATCGGCATCAACATCGTCGATCTCGGGCTCGTTTACGACATCAAGCTGGAGGACGCGGGCAAGACCGCCGTCATCGCCTACACGCTGACGACGCCCGCCTGCCCCGTGGGACCGATGCTCCAAGCGCAGATGGAGCAGGTCGTGGGAACGGTCGAGGGGATCGACGCCGTCAAGCTCGATTTGGTTTTCTCGCCGCCTTGGGACCCGCGCGAGATGGCCAGCGACGAAGCCAAATTCGAACTCGGTATCTTCTAGAGCCGCCAGGGAAGGCCGCCACGCCGGCAAGCCAGGCGACCGGCCAAGTCGGCCGGAGGGGACCTCGCGGGCCGCGCCGGCCGGCGAGCGCTGGCGTGCCTATGCGTCCTCGCGAGTCCCCCATCGCAACAGCGAGCCCGGGAAGAGAACGCGATCGGAGAGAGACTTTGGCCAGCAGACGCGGCCACGGTCCTCAGCGCCAGAACGCGACGTTCACCGGGCTGATCCCAAAAGGCAACGACGGGACCCGATGGATCTCCCGTGCGACCCCTTCAAGCGTCTCGATTCCATAGCCGTAAGCGGGCTGACGGTCGCTCAGAATAGCGACGGCGTAGCGCCCGCGACCGTCCTGATCGGTGACGACGGCGGCGCTGTGCACGATCCACTCCATCGAGTCCGAGTCGCCCCACCAGCCGTTCTTGAAGGCAAGCCGATCGTCCCTATCGCCGTGGTTGGAGAAGCCCGCGCTCACGCCCCAGCGCTGCGCCTCACTGATGTCCTCCAGCAAGGCGAGCGCATGCCTGCGCGACGCTTCGCTGAGCACGCGCCCGGCGCCCACTTCAGCAAAAAGCAGCGCCACGTCCAGCGCGGTCGCGGTCATACCACCCCAATCCCCCTCAACGAGCCTGATGCGCGGTTCTCCCAGCCCGATCCGGTTCAGCATCCCTCCGACACCGCTCACCCGTCCCGAGCGCACCCAGATCGCCGTGGTCGCGTCGCCGTCACTGAGGGTGATCATGTCGTGGAGCAGCTGCTGTTCGGACGGGGTTATCTCAAGGCGCTCCAGGTGTGCGTGCTCCAGGAAAGTGACGAGGATCGCAACTTTGCCGACGCTGGCCAACTCGTAGCGATCTGCGCGGCCGTAGGTGTACGCGGCGCCGTCGTTCAGATCGATCACTGCTACGCTCACCCGCCCCTCGCGAGTCGCCAGGAAATCGGCGGCTCGCGGCGCCAGCGTCGCGAGCGGCTGCTCAATCGCGATACGATCCGCGATCAGGACCGCGTCGACCGCGGCAGGAGTGGGGGCGGGGGCGAATTCCACGGCCTGGCCCAGCGGCAGGCTGGGCGAGTCGGCACCGGCCACGACCGGCGGACTGACGGCGGCATCGTTCGCCGTCTCGGGGCCAGTCGCCGCGCGAGATGGTTCGCGCTCCTCACTCGCAGGCGGCTCCACAGCAAGGACGGAGAAGGACACGGGAACGGCGGCGGCGTCTGCTCCGGCGACTACCGCCGCTCGCGCCAGCCCGTCCGAATCAGCCGTGGCAAGCGCGGCGACCACCAACCCCGCAGTCAGGCCCAACAAGGCGGCGCTGACGGGCAGCAGCCTGCTGGCGCGCCGCCAGCGGCGCGAGCGCGCCATCCTGCGCGCCCGAAGACTCAGCCCACTGGAGGACGGCCAACCGCGATCCGTCACATACAGGCTCACGCCCCACCACCGGGACGGCGCTGCGACGGGCCAGCCCCTCATCCGCCGCGATCATCGCCCGTTTGAACCGGTCAGGCGCGCATTGCGATCGAGGGGCGCGGCAGTCGCATCGCCACGAAGAACAGTAGCACCGAAAGACCGAAGCTGCAGATAAACATCGCCAGAGCCCAGTCATAGTCATCCGTCGCATCGAAGATGAGGCCGGCGGCGAAGGGGCCCAACAGCTGGAAGAAGGTCCGCATAACCGTCACCACCCCCGCGATCGTCGCGAAGTGGCGCAGCCCGAAGGCGCGCGTCAGCGAGAGCGGCTCCAGCATGAAAGGCCCAACGTTGGACCAGGCCCAGAGCACTATGAAGGGCGCCACGCCCATCAGCCCCGGTCCGGCCAGCAACGACACCATCGCGAGGCCGCCGAGGCCCGCCATCACCATTGCCAGGAACTCGAAACTCGGCGTCCGATCGACGATCCAGCCGCCCGCGAGCCTGGTGATCACGCCCGCCCCCACCGTGATCACGACCAGTAAGACGGCGAGGCTATTGCTCGCGCCCTCCGACTGATAGTACGGCACGGCGTGAACCACCCAGCCGAAGGCGCCAAAGAAGAAGAGACCGATCGCGAACGTCAGCGTCCAAAACAACGGCGTCCGCATCGCGCTCTGCAGGGAGACCCCGGCCAACACCGTGCGCTCGACTTGCAGTGGCGCTGGCTCGCCATCCACCAGCGCCCCCACGTCGGCGGGGGCATCCCGGATGACGAAGAGCACCAACGGCAGCATCCAGGCGCCCTGCAGGGCGCCGGAGAAGATGAAGGCGCCCTGCCAACCGAAGGCGTCGATCATGACTTGCACGATTGGGACCACCACGATCCCACCGCAAGAGATCCCCACGCCCAGCAAGCCGATCGCCATACCGCGGCGCCGATCGAACCAACGGGAGGCGAGCGCTTGGAAAGGAATAAAGTAGGCCAGCGCGATGCCCACGCCCAAGAGGCCGTTGTAGAAGAGCCACTGCCAGAGTGCGTCCGTAGTGCTCAGTAGCAAAAATCCGCCGAGGCTGACCAGGACGCCGACGCCGATCACCTCGCGTGGCCCGCGGATATCCGTCCAGCGTCCGATGAAAGGCGATGCCACGCCGCCCGTCAGCGCCGCCATCGACGGGCCCAAGGCCACCGCCGCCCGGGACCAGCCAAACTGATTTTCTAACGGCTCCACGTAGAGCGTGATCGACCAGATTGCGATCCCGCTCATGATCGCGACCGCCACCATCCCCGTCGCGATCAGCCACCAGCCGTAGAACACGCGGCGCTCGCCGCGCACAACCGCGAGAAGGGACGAGAGAAAGGACAGCGGCGGCTCCCTGACCGCGCCCGGCGTTTACCCGCGCGCGATGCTCGGGACGGTGGCGCGGACGCCACTATAGAATCGCGGCACCCTCGCAGCCGTGAAGGGGGACACAGGCGTATGACGGACACGCGCATCGAAGTGGTGCAAGGCGACATCACCGAGCAGGAGGTAGATGCGATCGTCAATGCGGCCAATAATCACCTGTGGATGGGCGCGGGAGTCGCGGGGGCGATCGTGCGGCGCGGCGGCCGCGGCATTGAGAACGAGGCGGTCCGGCAAGGGCCGATCAACGTCAGCCAAGCCGTGGTGACCGGTGGGGGAACCTTGCCGGCGAAACACGTCATTCACGCCGCAGTGATGGGCCAAAACCTCCAGACCGACGGCGACACCATCCGTCAGACCACCATCAACGCCCTCAATCTGGCGGAGAAGCAGGCGCTACGATCGGTCGCCTTCCCCGCCTTAGGAACCGGCGTGGGCGGGTTCTCGTTGGACGAGTGCGCGCGCATCATGGTGCAGGCGGTGCGAGAACGCTCCGGCACGCCAGCGAGTCTGCCGATCGTGCGCTTCGTCCTCTTCGACGCCGCGGCCTATGCTGCTTTCAAGCAGGTCGCGTCCCTCTAGCGGATGCCCTGGCTGGATCCGCACCCCACGTGTCGCGTCGCGCCGATCGGCTCGTCGTCCGGCATGCTCCGAGGCGCACGCGTACCGCCCCCATCCGGCGACCGGTACAGGTGGATCGAGGTTGCTCGTGCGTTACCATTTGCAGGCACTGGACAAGCGGTTCCAGCAGCGCTGCCTGCCGGTAGGTTGGAGCAACACGGTGCAGATCCTCCACCCTCCGTCGCACCCGGCCGCATCGCCCGCACCCAGGCACGCACCCGCCTGCTGGTGGATCGTACGGGCCGCTTGCTGATTCGGAATCAGGCGTGATCCGCAGCTATAAGGGTAAGACTCCGCGCATTGCGGAAGATGCGTTCGTCAGCGAAGCGGCCTACGTCGTGGGAGATGTCGAGATCGGCGCCGGCTCATCGGTCTGGCCCGGCGCGGTCGTGCGCGCCGACTTCGCACCGATCCGAATCGGCAGCAACACGCACATCGAGGACAACTCGACGCTGCACCAGGGCGATCCGATCGACGTCGGTGACAACGTGACGATCGGGCACAACGTCGTCGTGCACTGCCGACGGATCGGCCACGACACGCTGATCGCCAATCACGCCACACTGCTGGATCGCGCGGAAGTCGGCGCGGGTTGCGTGGTCGCGGCGGGAGCCGTGCTCCGGCCCGACACCAAGGTGCCCGACGGCTCCTTCGTCGCCGGGGTGCCGGCAACGGTGCGGCCCTTGAGCGAGTCACAGCGGACGCTGGCGCACGACTTCGGCAGCACCTACCGGGAGCTGGCCGACAGCTTCCGTGCCGAGGGACTGGGCGACCCCCTCCCCTAGCAGCCGGCCTTCGCAGCGGCGACGGACCGCTTAGAATCAGACCATGCCGCACTACACGCGCCAAGGGGATGACGGCACCACGACTCTCTTTGGAGGCGGGCGCGTGCCCAAGCACCATCCCCAGCCGGAAACGCTCGGCGCCATCGATGAAGCGTCGAGTGTCCTGGGCTTGGCGCGCGCACTGGCCGCCGCGCCCAAGACCAACGCTTTCGTGAAGGAATTTCAGCAGCGCCTCTACCTAATCATGGCGGAGCTGGCGGTGACGGAGGGAAAAGACGTACCGCAGGAGTTCGTCACCACAGCGGCCGCCACCGATCGCCTGGAAGCGATCGCCGCTGAATTGGAGGCCGCAGTCCCACCGCCCGCAGCGTTCGTGATCCCCGGCGAGACGCCGGCAGCCGGCGCGCTCGACGTCGCGCGGACGGCTGTCCGGCGCGCCGAGCGCCAGGTGAGCCGCCTGCGCGATTCGGGACACGCCGTGAACCCCGCGATCCTGCGCTATCTCAACCGCGCCTCGTCGGTCTTGTACGATCTGGCGCGCTACGAGGAGCACCACGCCGGGCAGGCCGCGCCGCGCGCGACGCGGCAAGGTACCGTCGACGGTTGACCTCCACGATGCGCGCCACAACGCTCGCCTATGTCGCGGACGACGGTACGCTCACACTGCGTCCGATCGACGAGCACGGCGTCGACGATCCCGTCGGCATCGCAGCGGGCAGCGACCGCGAGCGGCTCGTGGGGCCCACTTGGTCCCCGACCGGCGCGCTTGCCGTAAGCCGTACGGGCCGCGACGCGGAGAAAGCGCCGACAGGCGAGTTCCAGCTCCACACAGCGCAGCAGCGGAGCGGACGTCTGCTGTTTCGGAACCCTCCCAACGCGCCCACCGTCATGGCGCCGGGCGTCGCGCACTACGCCGCCTGGTCCCACGACGGGCGCCGCGTCGCGCTGGTCGCACCCGGCGCGGAGCAGTTGCAGCTGTATCTCCTGGAGCCGAGTCTGGCGGATCCGGAGGTGCCGCCCCGACCGTTGCTCAGCGGCGCCCCGATGTTTTTCGCCTGGTCACCCGACGACCGGCTCTTAGCAATCCACTGCGGCAATGACTTGCTCTTGATCGACGCCGCGGCCGTCGAAGCAGGAGCCGAACCCGACGAAGCCCGTCACCCCCTCATCTCCGACGTCCCCACCTACCGCGCGCCCAGCTGGACTGTGGACGGAGCGAGCATCATCTACGCGGCGCCGCGCGCGCAGGCGGGCAACACACTCTGGACGGTACGCCGCGACGGAAGCGACCGTGGCGCCATCGCCGATCTGGACGGCGTCACCGCGCTCTCGCGCGCACCGGCCCGGGACCTCTTAGCACTCGTGACGCTCAGTCCCGCCGTGGCGGCCGGACATGACCTGCGGCTGTTGGACCTGCAAGCCGAGACCATCGACCCGATCGAGACGGGGCCCGTGACGGCGGCGTTCTGGGCGCCGGACGGGAGCGCGCTCTACTACTTCGTGCCCTCCAGCGAGGACGGAGAATACGTGCTGCGCCGGTGGAGGCTGGCTGACCGGTCGAGACAGTGGCTGACCCGCTTCCGTCCCAGCGCGCACTTCCTGACGCTCCTGAGCTTCTACGACCAGTACGCACACTCACACCACCTGCTATCGCCGGACGGACGCTGGCTGACGCTAGGAGGCATCGTCCCGAGTAACGGCGCCGGCGGACGGTTGGGATTCGCGACACAGCCCGGCTGTTACATCCTACCGACGGACGGATCCGGGCCTCCGCAACGCATCGCGGCCGCAGAGATCGGCTTCTTCAGCCCCGTGCCCGGACTGCTAGGCTAAGGCCGACGAGGAAGATCATGTCCTGTGAGGAGGCATCCGCGCGGACGCTGCGCGAGCGCGGCTTCCGGTTGACGCCGCAGCGTCGCCTGATCCTGGCGGCGCTGCGACACGCGAACGGACACAGCAGCGCGCAAGAGATCCACGACGCGGTCCAAGCCGAATATCCAGATGTTGACGCCAGCACGGTCTACCGCACCCTCACCGCGCTCCGCGACGCCGGGCTCGTCAGCGAGACGGACCTCGGCGGCGGCGAGGCCGCATTCGAGTGGCTCGCGGCGGAGCGGCACCACCACCTGATCTGTCAGCACTGCGGCGAAGCGACTGCGCTGAACCACCGGTATCTGCAACGGCTCGGCGATGCCCTACACGCCGATCTCGGGTTCCAGGCCAATCTCGACCACTTCGCCATCTTCGGGACCTGCGCCGCCTGCGCTGGAACTCGCCCGCACTAGCCCACAGCCGCTGCGAGCGCCGTCGACGAACACGCGCGTTGGCGTTACCTTGCGCACTCATCAATCCGCTCAGGAGTGCATCATCGCCGCGCCAATCCCCGCCGTCTTCCAGCGTTATCAGGCCGCCTACATCGACGAGATGCAGGCGCTGCTCGCCGCGCGCCAACTGCCGATCTACGACATGATTCGCTACCACCTGGGCTGGCAGGAAGCCAACGGGCAGCCTCGTCACGCAGGAGGAGGCAAGGGGATGCGCCCAGCACTCTGCCTGCTAACCGCGGACGCCCTGGACGGATCACCGGGCGCGCGGGCGCGCGCCTTGCCCGGGGCGGCGGCCGTCGAGTTCGTGCACAACTACAGCTTGGTCCACGACGATATTCAGGACGGTGACGAGCAACGGCACCACCGGCCGACGGTCTGGGTCCAGTGGGGCATGGGGCAAGGGATCAATGTCGGCGATGCCTTGCGCGAGCTGGCGCAATTAGCGCTGCGTCGCGCGCACGCCGCCGGCGCAGATGCCGAGACGGTGCTGGTGGCGATAGACGCACTCACGCACGCCGGGCTGGAAATGATCGAGGGACAGTACTTGGACCTGACCTTCGAGCAGCGGACGGAGGTGACGCTGTCCGAATACCTGGACATGATCGAGCGGAAGACCGGCGCCATGATCGGCTGCAGCCTGCAAATCGGGGCGCTCCTGGCAACCGGAGACCAGGCGCAAGCGGAGGGGCTGCGACGCGCAGGGAGGCGGCTGGGTCTGCTCTTCCAGATTCGCGATGATTACCTGGGGATCTGGGGAGATAGCGCGCGCACGGGGAAACCCAGCGATAACGACATCCGGCGCCGCAAGAAGTCGCTACCGGTCGTCTACACTTTCGCCAATGCGACCGCTCCGGATCGAACGGCGATCGAGCGAGCCTACAGCCAGCGGGAACTCTCCCAGGCGGATGTGGCGACCGTGATGCGCATTGCCGCCGAGACGAACGCCGCCGAGGCAACGATCCGGCTTGCGCACCAGCAATACGATGCCTTCCTGACGGAGTTGGAGGGCTGCGGGGTACCGGCACCGGGCCGCGTCGAGCTTGTGGAGGTCGCGGATTTCTTGCTGGGCCGCGATCATTGAGCGCGCGCGTGATGACGATGCGTTTCTGTCCATGCATTGATCATGAGGCCGCGACGCCGCGGCCAGCATGAGGAGACACGTGACGACCACCGCTCCCCCATTCATCGATTCAGCACGGCTCAGCGACACCATCGCGCGGGCGCGCGACTGGCTCCTTCACGATCAGGAGGAGGCAGGGTACTGGTGGGGCGAATTGGAGGCCAACGCCTCGATCACAGCGGAGTATCTGCTGATCACCCACCACCTCGGCATCGGCAATCCCGAGCAGTGGGCGAAGATCGCCCGCTACCTGCGGCACCACCAACAGCCCCAAGGCTACTGGTCGCAGTGGTGGGGCGGGCCGGGGGAGCTGAGCACGTCGATCGAGGTGTACTTCGCGCTCAAGCTCGCGGGCGAGGATCCATCGGCACCGCATATGGTGCGCGCCCGCGACTGGATCCTGGAACAGGGCGGCATCGCCCAGGCGCGCGTCTTCACCAAGATGTGGCTGGCGCTGTTCGATCAATTCGATTGGGACCAACTGCCCATCGTGCCCACCTGGATCAACCTGCTGCCCAGCTGGGGCCCGCTCAATGTCTATGAGCTGGCCTCGTGGTCGCGCGCCACGGTCGTGGGCCTCACGGTCGTGTTCGCATCGCGTCCCATGGCGGCGCTGCCGGCAGGGGCGGGGGTATCGGAGCTGTGGCGGCACCCCAACGAACGGCAACAGTTCGCTGTCGGGGCTCCGCGCAACCCGTTTTCTTGGGCGGGCATTTTCTACACCCTGGAAAAGGGGCTGCGCTTCCTGGAGCGCCACCACATCCGGCCGTTCCACCGGCGCGGGCTGAAGAAAGCGGAGCGGTGGCTGCTGGACCGGCAGGAGGCGGACGGCAGTTGGGGTGGAATCCAGCCGCCGTGGGTCGTAGCGATCCTAGCGCTGCGGGTATTGGGCTACCCGCTGGATCACCCGGTCATCCAAAAGGCGCTGCATGGGTTCGAGTCGTTCACACGCGAAGAGGACGGCATGCTCTGGACGGAGCCCTGCCTCTCCCCGGTCTGGGACACGGGCCTGGCCGCGATGGCCCTCCTCGACGCCGGCCTTCCGCGCGACCATCCCGCGTTGGTCCGTGCCGGTGAATGGCTGCTACGCGAGCAGGTGCTCGCAGGAGGCGATTGGCAGGTCAAGAATCCCGACACGCCCCCCGGCGGCTGGGCCTTCGAATTCGAGAATGATGTGTACCCCGACATCGACGACAGCGCCGTGGTGCTCATAGCGCTGGATGGAATCGCGCTGCCGGACGCGGCCGCCAAGCGGCGGGCGATCGATCGGGGCCTGCAGTGGACGCTGTCGATGCAGTGCCAAGAGGGAGGATGGGGTGCGTTCGACGTCGACAACACCAGGTACCTGCTCAGGCAGATCCCGTTCGCCGATTTCGGCGAGATGCTGGACCCGCCCACCGCGGATGTGACCGCACACGTCTTGGAGATCCTGGGACGACTAGGGTACACCCCGGAGTTTCAGCCAGCGCGGCGCGGCCTGCGCTTCCTCTACGAACTGCAAGAGCCAGACGGCTCTTGGTGGGGGCGCTGGGGCGTCAATTACATCTACGGCTTAGGGGCGGTGCTGCCGGCGCTGGCGGCGCTGGGCGAGCCCCTGGACACGCCCCAGGTGCGGCGCGCGGTGCAGTGGTTGGACGCGCACCAGCAAGCCGACGGCGGCTGGGGCGAGGGCTGCGAAAGCTATGCCGAGCCGAGCCTCCGAGGTGCCGGACCGTCCACGCCGTCTCAGACCGCCTGGGCGCTCATGGCGTTGATCGCGGCCGACGAGATCGAGTCGGATATGGTGGCGCGAGGCATCCACTACCTCATCGCGCGACAGCGTCCGGACGGCACCTGGGACGAACCGGAGTTCACTGGCACCGGCTTCCCGACCGATTTCATGATCAATTACCACCTGTACCGTCACTACTTTCCCTTGATGGCCTTGGGGCGCTACGTCCACGCCCTCCAAGAGCACTAGCGGTCCGCCACCACCGATCCGGATCACCCATCGCCTACAATCACTCGCGACGAGGGCTGCACCGTGGTCGCAACTGAAGCCGACACCACGTCCGACCCGATCCAAGCCGGATACGCCCTGCGCAATCGCGACGGCCGGCCACTGGACCAGCGCGCGGCGCTGGCTTGGTGCGAGCGCTACGCCAAGCGACAGTACGAGAACTTCACCGTGGTGTCGTGGTTCCTGCCAAAGCAACGGCGCGCCGCGATGTACGGTCTGTACGCCTTCTGCCGCTTCACGGACGACCTCGGGGACGAGGCGCGCGGCGACCGCCTGGCACTCCTCGACGAGTGGGAACGCGACCTGGAGCGGGGCTTCGCCGGGGAAGGGCGCCACCCGATCATGGTGGCGCTGGGAATGATCGCGCAGCAGCGCCCGCTCTCCATCGATTCCTGCCGACGCCTGATCGAGGCGAACCGCCGCGACCAGCGGCAGACGCGCTACGAGACCTTTCAGGACGTGCTGGAGTACTGCGAATACTCCGCCAACCCGGTGGGCCACATGGTGCTGTCGCTCTTCGACCACACGGATGAAGAGCGCCGCGCCTTCTCCGACGCCACCTGCACGGCGCTACAGCTGGCCAATCACTGGCAAGACGTGGCCCGGGACTACGCGATCGGACGACTGTATCTGCCAGGCGAGGACTTGCGTCACTTCGGAGTGAGCGAAGCGCAGATCGCCGAAGGCCGCTGCGACGACAATTTCCGCGCGCTGATGCGCTTCGAAGTGGACCGCGCCGAGACGCTGTTCCGCCGGGGGATGGGACTGGTGCCGCTGGTCGCGAAGGATCTGCGCCTCGACTTGGAGCTGTTCACCGCCGGGGGCCGGGCCGTGCTGCGCGCGATCGAAGCGCAAGGCTATGACGTCCTCTCCCATCGTCCAACGATCTCGGACTGGCAAAAGGGACGCCTCGCGTTGCACGCCGCAGCGCGGCATTGGATCGGCGGGCGCTGATGGCAACTGCGGCGCCGCCAGCCAGCCCATCCGAGACCACCGCGCCGTCCCTGGCAGAGGCATTCGATCGCTGCCAGGCCTACACCAAAGCGCGCGCCAGCAATTTCTACTACGCGTTCCTCTCGCTACCGAAGCCCAAGCGCAGCGCCATCTACGCGACCTACGCCTTCGCCGGCACGGTGGACGACATCGTCGACGCGGCCGGAGCAGGAGACGAGCAGCGGAAGGCGCTGGCAGAGGCGACCTCGTTATTGGAGGCGGCATACACAAGCGAGGCGCGCGACTGGCTCGGCCTTGCCCTGAGCAATGCGGTGACCCGTTATGCGATCCCGAAACCGTACTTCCTCGACCTGATCGCGGGCATGGAACAAGACGTACGGCAAGACCGCTACGAAACCTTCGCCGAGCTGGAGGACTACTGCTACCGCGCGGCCTCCGTGATCGGCCTGATCTGCATCGAGATCTTCGGGTATGACCGGGGGCAGCGGGACACGGCGATCGCCGCCGCCATCGACCTGGGCAAGGCGCTGCAGCTTACGAACATCATGCGCGATTTGGTGGAAGACGCAGAACGGGGACGTGTCTATCTCGCCCAGGAGGACTTGCGCCGCTTCGGCTATAGCGAAGCCGAGCTGCGCGCCGGCATGCAGACCGACGCCTTCCGTGCCCTGATGGCGGAGTACGCGGCGCGCGCGCGCGGTTTCTACGCCAGCGGCCAACGCCTGATCCCCTTGCTCGACGGACCCCGCAGCCGCATGTGCTGCAACGGGCTGCAAGGCGTGTACCGCAGCCTGCTGCGCGAGATCGAGCAGCGCGATTACGACGTGTACAGCGAGCGGGTGCGCTTCTCCAAGAGCGCGCTGTTGGCACAGATGCTACGGCTTTGGCTGGCCGGCGCCCTCCGCAGTCGCCGCCTGCGCCTCCGGCCGCGGAGACGCGCTGCTGAGTAAGGTGAACAGCACCGAAATCGTGGTGGTGGGCGGCGGGCTGGCCGGCCTCACCGCAGCGCTGGATTTCGCGGAAGCAGGCCTCGCGACGACGCTCGTGGAAAAACGCCCGTTCGTCGGAGGCAAGACGTTCTCATTCAACAGCGATGGCGTCGAGCTGGACAACGGCCAGCACGTCTACCTGCGCTGCTGTACCGCCTACCTCGCTCTGATCGAGCGGCTCGGGCTGGGCGACGCCGTGCACACGCAGCCCCGCTTGCGGGTCCCCGTGCTCGATCCGGTGAGCGGGCGCACGGCGGCCATCGCGGCTGGGCCGCTGCCCGCTCCGTTGCACCTTGCAGCATCGATCGTCCGCTACACCCACCTCTCCTGGCGCGAGAAGCTGCAGCTCGGGCGCGCCGTCATCCCGATGCTGCGATTGGACGCCGCCGATCGGCGGCGTCTCGACGGAGAATCCTTCGGAGCTTGGCTGCGCGCGCGGGGACAGTCACAGCGCGCGATCGATCGCTTCTGGGACTTAATCATTCTCCCCACCTGCAACGACCGCTCGGAAAACGTCAGCGCGGGGCAAGCGATCATGGTGCTCCAGGTCGGTCTGCTGCGGGAGCGCCGCGCGGCCGATATCGGCTTCGCAAGGGTGGGGTTATCGCAGATCGCAGATACGGCGCTGGCCCGATTTCAGCAGCAGGGGGGACAGGCGCTGCTGGGACGCGCGGTGCGCGGCGTGCAACGCGAAGGCGAGCGCACCGCGGGCATCCGGTTCGCCGACGACACGGCGGTCAAGGCAGAGGCCGTGGTGCTAGCCCTGCCGCCCAATCACACACGGGCGCTGCTGCCAGACGCCTGGCGGGCCGATCCCGCATTTGCGTCGCTCGACGCGCTCTCGTACGCGCCGATTGTGAACGTGCACGTGCAGCTCGATCGCCCGGTGATGGAAGAGTGGTTCTGCGCCGTGCTGGATTCGGACGTGCAGTACGTCTTTAACCGCTCGCGCATCGCCGGGACGGACGGTAACGGGCAGTGGCTCACCTGCTCGATCAGCGGGGCGTTCCAAGCAAGCCGGCTTAAACAAGTAGATATCGCAACGAACGCGATCGCGGGGCTGCGCCGGGCGTTCCCGGCAGCGCGAGGAGCGGAAGTGCTGCGCTGGCGCGTGGTGAAAGAGCAAGAAGCGACTTTCCGGCCGCAACCGGGGATACACTCGCGACGACTGGGGGCGGAGACCCCCTACCCCAATCTGCTCTTGGCCGGCGCGTGGACCGATACGGAATGGCCGGCGACGATGGAGTCGGCGGTGCAGAGCGGCCACAACGCCGCACGGGCTTGGCTGACCAAACGCAAGGCCTAACGCAGGGCGCGCAGCCTACGCTCGGCGCGCAGAGCGTTGACCGTGCGCACAAGGGCGGGATTGGCCAGCAGGGCTTTGGAGAGCGCACCCGTGCTGACGCCGAGGAGCGCAGCACTCTCGCTGACGGAGCAATCCATAGCAACGAAAAGGTCCAAGAGCTCCCGCACGGCAGGCCAATAGCTCGGGTTCCGCACGCCAATCCCGCGCCCTCCCTCGGCCCGGACCAAGAGCAGGAGCAGCGGCGACGGTTGGTAGGTCTCAAGCGAATCCGGCGGACGGCGCACGTCGAGCGCGATCCGTGCCCGCAGACGCTTGAGCGCCAGCCGGCGGTTCAGGAATTGCGAGCGCCGCTCGTACGCCTGCGCGACGACGCCGGTGGATCGGTGCCGTATACGCACTGCCGTATCGCGACGATTGCGATGCTGCCCCCCGGGTCCCGAGACGCGGAACGTCTCGACGGCGCACTGCGCCAGCAGGTCTCGGTCACTGAGGGCAAGATAGTCGTCGGTCACGTCTCATCATGCTCTGCCCGCTGGCGCCATCCCGGGGCTATCATGCCGCGGGTCACCGGCGATCGGGCGCACGAGCGGAGGGTACAGTCGATGGACAGGCAGCACATTGCAGGCGAGTCACCGTTCGAATCGGTCTACGGATTTTCGCGGGCCGTGCGGGTGGGAAAGACGATCTATGTATCCGGGACGGGCGCGATCGGCCGGGATGGCAAGGTCGCCCATCCCGGCGACGCCTACGCACAGACGATCGATGTCTTTCAAAAGATTGAGGCGGTGCTGAAGGAAGCAGGGGCATCGCTCGCCGATGTGGTGCGGACCCGTGTGTTCTGCAGCGAGATCCGCGATTTTGAGGCGATCACGAGAGCGCACGGAGAACTCTTCGGGGAGATCCGGCCCGCCGCCACGCTGGTGGAGGTGAGCGGGTTCGTGCTGCCGGAGATGCTGGTAGAGATCGAAGTCGATGCGGAGATCGGCTGATCAACGCCGCTGAACGATCGCTCGCGCACGCGGCGCGATATGCTGGCCGCAAGGAGATAGTCCATCATGCTGCGGCATCACCGGGACCGATTCGAGGCCGAACGGCTCCGGCACGAACTGATGGGGATGGGTATCGGCCGGGAGTCGCCGCTCGCCCGGCTGACCCCGATGCGCGCTGTGGTGATCATGGCGGCGATCGTTGCGGTGCTCGCTCTGATCACGGTCATCACCGGCGGAAGCGGACTCTTCAGCGGCGACGCCTACGCGGACAACGTGCGAGCGCTGTCCGCAGAGTTACGAGCGAACGATCTGGGGCTCCAACCCACGCGCGCCGCCTGCCTCGCAGGGACCGCTGGCAGCTGCGCCGATCACCAGCTGAACATGAACGGACAGGCGAGGCGCGTCGACAACCAGATCGCCGCCCTCTTCGGCTTCGACTTGCCCAGGGAGGCAGCCAACCTCAACGCCGATTACATCCTCGCTCTGCAGACGCTAGAGGCCAGCTACCGCGCAGAAGCGCAGGCGCTGGAAAACGGCGATCGGGAGGAGTTTGCCGCCGCGGCCGCCGAGACGGCGGCGGCGCTGGAGCGAGAGGCCGCCTTGATCGAGCAGCTCAACCGGGACTTCCCGTCGGCGGCGCCGATCCCTGAGCCCTAGCCCACGCCAGCAAGGCGAGCGGAGGGCAAGCGCATGCTTGCAACGGATTGGCGCCCGCGCGCGGTGGTCATCACCGCGATCGCGGCCGTGGTGCTGGTTCTGGTCGTGCTCACGAACGGCAGCAGCTCCGTCGTTAACGTGGAGGCATTCGCGCAAGACGTGCAGCGGCTCACCACGGAAGCGAACGCCGATTTCGATCGGATCGCACCGGTGGCGATCGAACGCAGCTGCGCGGCGGGCGACGCCGGTGCCTGCGACCAGCACGCGGCGCACGCCGCAGCGGCCGCCGCCCGCATCGAGGATCTGTTTGCTGCGTTGGCGCAGTTGCCGCTGCCCGGCGAAGCGCGGGGCTGGGCCGATGACTACGTCGAGGCGCTGGCAGCGCTACGCGACGGCTGGCAAGCTCAGGCAGAGGCCTTGGCGGCGTCGGATAAGGCAGCGTTCGATACGGCGCGCGCGGCGACGATCGAAGCGCGCGCACGCGAGCAGCGTCTCCGGTTGCAGTTCGAACGAGACTACGCGGAAGTCCTCACCGCGCGTGCGTAAGATCACAGCGCCCTATCCAGACCGCCCGGCCGATACCCTCGCAGGAACGCCGTCGCAGGCAGGGCAAATCGAGGCGGCGATTCGGGGCGGCGCCATCCTGCGATCGATCGCGAACTGCAAGGGGCAGGCCAGCGCTGATTGCGTCCCCTGTCCTAGCGAAAAAGATCCAGCTCCGTCGCCCGGATCAGCCCGCGATGGTCGAACTCTTCGACCGCGATATCCAGACCGCGAAGAACGGCGGCAGGAATACGGTCGAGCTTGTTCATGACGAGTTCCGCTGCCGCCGCGATCTCGTCGGCGACGGCCAGCACGGTCACGCGGAGGTCGTAGCCCTCTGCATCGCGCTGGCCGACGTAGTCGCGCAAAGGATTCATGCCGCTGACGCCGATCGCCACATTGGTCAGGCCCTCGCGCCAGGGCCGACCGAAGGTGTCGCTGATAATGACAGCGACATCAGACTGACCGGCCGCGGCGAGACCGCGACGGATCTGAGCCGCCGAGGCGCTGGCGTCCACCGGAAGCAGCGTAACCGCGTCGCCGCCGCCGACGTTGGAGGCGTCGACGCCCGCGTTGGCGCAGACCCATCCTTGCTCCGTCTCCGAGAGAATGAG
Source organism: Dehalococcoidia bacterium (assembly GCA_963663895.2). Lineage (GTDB taxonomy): Bacteria > Chloroflexota > Dehalococcoidia > Bin125 > Bin125 > JAPOXK01. The sequence goes on from CAXXRD010000002.1 coordinate 159,906, forward strand.
GCCTCGCTCCATTCGGAGGATCCGCTTGCTCTCGCGCAACACCACTTCAACCTGGCGCGGGTCGCGGTCCCACTGCTCGCCAAAGGCCTGCGCCTCCGGGCGCGGACGGATCCCTGCCAGCGACACGATCCGCCCCTCGGCCTTGCTCACAACCTTTTGCGTGACGACAAGGACGTCGCCCGCAACCAGCGGCGTGCCTTGGCCGCGCAGAGCGACATCCAGTAGCGCGGCGACATCGTCGCCGGGGCGCACTTCAGGCAACCCGTGGATCGGGAAGATACGGAGTTCGGGCGGATGTGGCTGCTCCATCGCCGCCCTTCGCTGCAGCTGCGCTAGACGCCGACCATTTGCACGGCGGCCTGGGCTTTGTAGCGCCGGTTGATCCCCAGGATCAGCGCCGTGAGGCCCTCCACGAATCGCGACATGGCGAGCGGCCCCGCGTCCACGGGACGCAGGTCGGCCATCTGCTCGATCATCTGGATCACCTGCTGTTTCGCAGACCCGTCGTCGCCAGTGACCAGCACGTCGCCCTCCATGGGCTGGCTGAGGTCCTGCAGCTTCTTGGCGCTGAGATTATGGAAGGCGCCGACCACGCGCGCGTCCGGCAAGAGCGCCTGCGCCTGCTCGGTCGCGCTGCCTTGCGGGACATCTTCAACGGCGGGGACGCCATCTTTGAAGATCAGGGGAACCGCCGCGTCGATGACCACCTTGTTGCCGATCGGTTCGCGCAGATCGCGGAGCGTCGCCTCGTGCCCATCGAACGGGACAACGATGATGACGCTGTCACAGTTCGCGACCACATCGGCGTTGACGGCCCCGGCGGCGGCGGCCGTGCCGCCGACCGCAGCAACGGCATCGCGGACCGCCGCCGCCGCCGCCGCCGCCCGCTCGGGCTTCCGCGATCCGATACGCACCTCCTCGCCGGCGAGCGCGAGACGCATCGCCAAGCCCAGCCCCTCGGGCCCCGTACCGCCAATCAAGCCGATAGTCCCCACTTAACGCCTCCCCTGATGCTGTTCGTTGGATCCACCCGATCGGCCAGGCACGGTTCGTTGCCCGCCCGATCGGCCGCGTGAAACAATAGCAAGCTGCGGCGCACGCGCGAGTCATGACCACGCGCCAAGCGCTTAGGGAACCATGGTTGAGGTCTCCACACCGCGCGGCCCGGCGGCGCGCGCCGGTCCTCCAGCGCATGCGCCGACAGCCCTCGCGCTGCAGCTGCGGGCAGTGAGCGTCCACTATCGCGGCGCGCCGGGTGCCGAGCTGACGGCCCTGGAGCGCGTGTCCTTGGATGTCGCGCCCGGCGAATTCCTCTCGGTGGTCGGACCGAGCGGCTGCGGCAAGACATCGCTGCTCCGCGTAGCCAGCGGTCTGCTGCCACCCGGCGAGGGCACGGTGGAGATCGCTGGCGAATCGCCAGCCGAGGCGCAGCGCGGCAAACGGTTGGGGCTCGTGTTCCAAGAGCCGGCATTGCTGCCCTGGCGCGATGTGCGATCAAACGTGCAATTGCCGCTCGAAGTCAATCGCAGCGCAAACGTCCGCCTTCCGGTAAGCGTCGAAGACCTCTTGCACCTGGTGGGCCTGTCGGATTTCGCCGCCTACCGGCCGCATGAACTCTCCGGCGGCATGCAGCAGCGGGTCGCCCTGGCGCGTGCGCTGGTTTTCTCGCCCCAGCTTCTGCTGATGGACGAGCCGTTCGGAGCGCTGGATGAGATCACGCGGGAGCAGATGCGCTACGAACTGCTCCGGATATGGGACTCCCCCATCGCAGGCGCGCGGAAGACCATCCTCTTCGTGACGCACAGCGTCGCGGAGGCGGTGGCGCTGTCCGATCGGGTGGCGATCATGAGCCGCTCCCCGGGCCGGATCAAGGCGATCGTGCCGATCGAGTTGGCGCGCCCGCGCACTCCCGCGGAAGAGCGATCGCGCGCCTTCCTCGACCACGTGGACCGTATCCGCGCCCTTCTGCGCGACGAACTCAGCCCCGCCCAGGCACAGCAATGAGCGAGCAAGCACGGTCCCGAGCGCTGGGACTGCCAGCGACTGCGCGGGTGCTGGGACGGTTCGGCTGGAGCACCGCGGGGCGCGCGGTTCTGCCCTACGTCCTGCCCCCTTTGATCGCGGCTGTTATCGCCGGTATCGCCTGGGAGCTCTGGGTGGAGCTGACCGACGTGAGCAAGTTCGTCGTGCCGCAACCGTCGGCAGTGGCGGAGACGCTCTTCAAGGACTTCGGCTTCTTCATCACCGAAGGGCTGCGCACGCTATGGGTGGCCGTGGGGGGACTCGCACTTGGCACGGGCATGGCCCTAGCGCTGGCGTCGCTGATGGCGCACTCGCGATGGCTGGAGCGGGCCCTGTTGCCGATCGCGATCGGAATCAAGGTGACGCCGATCGTGGCGGTGGCGCCGCTCTTCGTGATCTGGTTCGGCTTTGGCTGGGAGCCGAAGCTTGCGATCGCGGCGATGATCACGTACTTCCCGGTGCTGATCAACGCGATCGTGGGGCTGCGGGACGTGGACCCGTCAGCGCTCGACTTCCTGCGATCGTTGCGCGCCTCGCCCCTCGAAGTCTACCGAACGCTCCGCCTGCCCAGCGCCCTGCCCTACCTGTTCGCTGCGCTGAAGATCGCGGCAACGTTGAGCCTCATCGGTGCGGTAGTAGCCGAGTTCTTCGCCGCCGGGCAGGGAGGGCTGGGCGCGGTGATCGCGATCGAGAACCGGGAACTGCGCCTGGACCGCCTGTTCGCCGCGGTCGTTATGCTAACCGGGATTGGCGTGCTTCTGAACATGGCGATCTCGATCGTGGAGCGCCTCTGGCTCTCTTGGCATCGGACCACCCTGACCATGCCACAGTAGCTTGGAGCGCAACGATCTAGCAGGCGAAAGGGCGAGGCCCATGAATGATTCCTCCGTCACAGAGGAGACCGGAGCTGGAGATTCCGACGCCGCGGTAGCGGAGGCGCGCCTCCCCACCAAGCTGCGCGGCCGCGACATCGCGCGGGTCGTGATCAAGATCACCGGCGTCGACGACCTGTTGGAGATTGAGGGCGACGACGTCGACTTGGGCACGGATCTCAAGGTGCGCTACAAGCACCGGTTGGTGGCGGAGTTCCGGCGGGAGGCCATCGACGGCTGGTGGTACAAGGACGTCGTGCTCAACCACGCCCTGCCGTTCGGCGGAGAGGGGAACGCCGAAGATGTCGGCGACGTGGAAGGCCAGAACGACTAAGCCTCGACGATACGGAGGCGCGAGCGAGGCGTGTCGTAGTCGCAAGTGGCGCAACGGTAGGCGAGTGCAACGCGGTGGCCGCAGGCGGCATCGATCAAGCTGAGATCGTGGGCGGCGTGGCGCTCGCCCCAGAGCAGTAGCGCGCCCACCGCCACGCCGAGCCCGTGTCCCTTGGGCGTGAGGACGTACTCGTCGCGCGGAGGCGCCTGCGAGTAGGAGCGGCGGACGACAATACCAGCCCCCTCAAGGCGCCGCAGTCGATCCGCCAGGACGTTCGAAGCGATCCCCACCGCTGATTCGCGCAGCTCGCTGAAACGGGAGCGGCCGCGCAGCAAGTCGCGCACGATGAGCAGCGTCCAGCGATCCCCGACGAGATCGAGAGTCGCTCCAAGAGGATCGCGTTGGATGTGTCGGCGCATCGATCGTTGCACTAACGCTTGTCCCGGCTTTCGACGGTTGCATTTTACAACCTACCGGCGCGGCGCCGGACGGTACGCTCGCGACCCGGGCAGGTACTCATACCTTCAGGAAGGCCATCATGGGCGCCGTGCGATTCGCCGCCGTCATTCTCTGGTCGCTCGCCGCTGTCGCTGCGCTCTCGGCTTGCGGCGGCGATGATGAGGGAAGCGCGCAAGAGCGTCTCTCGATCGAGTTCATGGCGGGCTTCCGAGCGCAGGCCAACCTGCCTTTCGTCGCCGTGTACGTTGCGCAAGCCCAGGGATTTTTCGACGATGCCGGCCTGGATGTCACGATCCGTCACGCGACGGAGGGGGAACACATCCGCCTATTGCTCTCGGGCGACGTGGACGTGACCACGCAGCCGGCATCCGAGTTGCTGCAGCGGCGCGCCGATCCCGGGGCACCGTTGGTCGCCGTAGCGCTGTTCGGGCAGCGCGGCGATCTGGGGTACGCGGTGCTGGAAGAGAGCGGGATCGAGACGCCGCGCGACTTCGCCGGCAAGACCGTGGGCTTCAAGGTGGTGGTGCAGGCCGAGTTCCTGGCACTCTTATCAGCGTACGAGCTCAGCGTCGACGATGTGGAGCTGGTCCCGGTCGGGTTCAACCCGGTCGTGCTGACGGAGGGACAGGTCGACGTCTATCCAGTGTTCCTCTCGAACGAGCCGGACACCCTCACCCGGGTCATCGGCGCGCCAGTGCGGGTATTCGAGGCGGCCGATGTCGGCGTGCCGACGTTGGGCGTGACCTACGCAGTTTCGGAGGAGTTCCTTGAGGGCGCAACGAATCGCGAGGCGCTGCGGCGTTTCCTCGCGGCGACGATGCGCGCCTTCGAGTTCGCCCTGGCCGATCCCGACGCCGCCATTGAGGCGACGCGCGCTTTCATCCCCGAGGACGCCGACCTGGAGCACGAGCGCTTCATTCTCACTACCGAACTCGGCAATGCCCTCTCGCCGCTGACCGCAGAGAACGGGGTGGGCTGGTTCACGCTGGCGCAGTTCCAAGCGCTGCACGATCTGCTGCTGGCGTTCGGGGGGATCGAGCAAGCGATCACGGTCGAAGAAGCGATCGATCGGTCGATCTTAGAGGAGGCCTACGGCAACTAGCGCACCTCGACACGCCGACGCACCGCAGGGACCTGGGCAGTCCCGCGCGGATCGGCGGCAGTGCCGGCCTAGGTTGCGAGGGCCGCGGCTTCCTGCTTTTGCTGCCGCTTCTTCTGCGCAGGCGTGAGCTGGTCGTCGGGGTAGTGCTTCTTCTTGAGGAACTCCCGCTCCGGGAAGATGTGGACGGAGTCCCAGCCGCAGGCGTCTTCGCAGAGACGGCAGCCGGTGCAGTTCTTCTCGATCACAACGGCCTGGCCGAAGAAGTCGTTGGCCGCTTCGGTGAACTGCAACTCAAGGGCCTCGAAGGGACAGATGTTGATGCAGAGCTCACAGCCGCTGCCGATGCAGAGGTTGGCGTCGACTTGGGCTTTGGGCCACTCTTTCTTGGCGAACTTGCGGCAGATCTCGCCGACCTCGTCCAGGATGCACTCAACGGGACAAACGGCGCCGCAGGCACCGCAGTCGATGCAAAGCACCGGGTCGATGTAGTGGATGACGTTGCGGTCGCCATAAATGGCGTTGGTGGGGCAGCGATTCGTGCAAGCGGTGCAGCCGATGCAGGTTTCGATAATCTCGTAGGCCACGAACGCACTCCTACACGGCGAGCAGCTAGGCGTTGGGAAATCGCCGCCACTCAGTATATGAGGGGCTCGTGAAGCCGGGCAATCGCGACGCGCAACGCCAAGAGAGGGATCCCAGAGACAGTCCGGCACCGCCTCGCCAGACGAGGAGGCAAGTGCCGGCAAAAGATGAACGCACTCGGGACGGCAGTGCTACGATCTACCGTAGGTGCATAATGCGGGCGGCGGCACATCCCACTCTCCGCGCCTCAAGAGTGGGTAGAAATGCAGCCGCGATGATCCCCATACCTGTACGTCCCGCTCTTACGCGAGCAGCGCTGCTACTCGCCTTGGCCACCGCCGTCGCGGTGGCGCTGGTTGCCTGCGGCGGCGGCGACGATGTCGATGACGGTGAGACCAGCGCCGCACCCGTCGACCAGACGCCGGTAGAGGAACAGGCTCCCGTCGAGCCGATATCTGTGGAGCCGGTGCCAGCCCCCGAGGACGAACCACCAGTCGAGGAAGAGCCCCCGGTCGAAGAAGAGCCGGTGGTGGTCCCAGACGCAGAGCGAGAGATGCTGGTCTACGGCGACTCTCTCGAGGGTGAGATCACGGTCGCCGGCGAGGAGCGTCAGTTCCGCTTCGACGGCACCGAGAACGACCTTGTTCGGATCGTCGTGGACGGCAAGGACGGGATGGACCCGATCGTGACGCTGTTGGAGCCGAATCGCACCGAGATCGTGGTCAACGACGACCTCGGCACTTCCAATCGCGACTCCCTGATCATCGCAAGGCTGCCGACCACGGGGCTACAAGTCATCCGCGTCGGCGCATACGGGGAGTCCATCGGACGATACGTCGTCCGGCTGGAGCTATTGCCGGAGGACGATGACGCCGACGATCGCATCTTGAGCCTCGGCGACGGATGGGCCGGGACCTTCTGGGCACCGGGCGACACCGATACGTTCGAGTTCGCCGGCAACGCAGGCCAAACAGTGCGGGTGCGCGTTGATGGAGCGATCGGCGTCGACACGAAGATGGAGCTATTTACGCCGGACGGGAACTTCTTAACGTCGGATGATGATTCCGGGCACGGCTTGGACGCGGAGATCGCATTGGAGTTGCCGGCGACCGGAGCCTACCGGGTGCAGGCCAGCGCGGTGGGAAACCGGATCGGCGACTACACCTTCAGCGCCGAAGAGCTGGGGGAGCCGACGCCCGGGCTCGCATCCGACCTTGAGGCGATCGAGGCCGTGGGACTCACGTACCTCGTGGCGCTGCAAGGAGCTGACTCATTGACGATCTTTGCACTGGCGGGGCCAGAAGCGCTGGCGATCCGAGGCTGGGAGTCGCCGGAGGACGTCAGCCGCGACATCGACAAGCTGCAGTCGATCGGGCTAGCGGGGACGCAGGGAGAGATCATGTCGGTGATCGAAGGAGAGCGCGGACGCGTGGCGATCGAGCTGGATACCGGGGGAACGGAGCCAGACACGGTGCGGTTCGATCTGACCAACGTGAACGGGCAGTGGCTCGTGGACTTCGTGCAGCGCTTCTTCGTCGCCGTGGAGGACCCCGCCGCCTCCTAGATCGTAGAGGCGGTTAAGGCGCAGGGCAGCTACGCTGCGGTCAGGTTTGTGGCGGGCCTTTAGAAACGGGCGCCATGGCACGCCCTCCGGTCCCTGCTCGTCCCTCCCAACCGCTCCGTGTCATTGGACGGTGCCTCATTGCTCTGGCAGCGTTGGCTGTGGCCGCCGCCACCGGCTGGACCGCCGTCACAGCATACGGACCTAGCTCCGACGTCAACTCCGACCAAAGCCTATCTTCTCCATCGGCAGTCCAGCTGTTCGCAGGCTGGAACAACGTGCCCTATATGGGATTGACTCTGCCGCTGCCCGATGCCCTCAGCGACGTTCGCCCGCACGTGACCATCATTTGGCAATACGTCGCTGCGACACAGGAGTGGCGTGGCTGGCGAGAAGGCGTGCCCCTCAGGAGCGCACCGCTGGTCCAGCTTGAGAGGGGCAGCGCGTATTTCATGTACTCGACCCAAGGCGGTCTCTGGACACAGCCGCTCGCGCCACCCTCCAACTCGCCCCAGCCGGGATCATTGCCGGGGGCTTGGGAAGTTGTCCTCAATCGCAGCGTGGAGACGTTTGGCCTGTCACAGAGCGTGCGCTTCGATGCAACCGGCAGCGGCGTCATGAGCCAGGCTGGCGGCGCGGAGCGCGCGTTTACCGTCGATAGCACGGCGCTCGCCACGGTCGACCGGCTACTGCGTGATAACGACTTCTACCGCAACTGGCCGGGCTCCGCAGTGACGGGGTGCCCCGGTTGCTCCCTTTGGGAGATCACGATCCGTGACCCGAACGGCGGACAGATCGTATTGCAGGCCGACGACTTTGGCCTGAGTGGCACGCTCCGTGCACTGGTGGATCAGCTCTACGCAATCCTGCTTGCAGCAGTGGGATGGTAGCGGGCCCGGCCAACGAGCCGGCCGTGCCGTAGTTGGTGGGTGAATCACCCAGCGCGGCCGCGGCGCGTGAGAACCGCGGCAAGGTGGGACTCGATGGCCGGCACCGCCCGCCTGGCGTCGGCCAGAGCGGTCACGACGAGGTCCGCGCCCCGCACATTATCCCCGGCGGCAAAAACGCCAGCGCGAGAAGTGCGGCCTTCGTCGTCGGTGACGAGGCGGCCCCAGTCGTCCACCTCGATCCCGCTCTCGGGCCCAAGGAATTCCTGCCCCACGTCGTAGCCGACCGCAACGACGACGGTGTCAGCTTCAAGGGCGAATGCGGAGCCTGCGATCGGAACGGGGGCGCGCCGGCCATCGTCGTCGGGCTCGCCCAGCTCCATCCGCACGCACTCCAGACCGACGACAGCGCCGTCTCGACCCAGAATCTCCACGGGCGTGGTCAAATACTCGAACCGGACACCCTCTTCCCGCGCGTGCCGCCGCTCTTCCTCACGACCGATCATCTCGGCCTCCGTGCGGCGGTAGAGCAGGGTCACCTGCCCGGCGCCGAGGCGGATGGCGGAGCGGACGCAATCCATGGAGGTGTCGCCGCCGCCCACCACCACCACGTGATCCCGCAACTGGGGGCGGCCGCGCATGCCGGCCGGCAGCGCCGTCTCGGGGAGATTGGCCCGCACGAGAAACTCGGTGGCGGTGTAGACGTTTGTCAGATCCTCGCCCTTCTGACGCAGGCGCTTGCCCAGGCCGGCTCCGTGAGCAAGGAAGACGGCATCGTAAGTGGCCAACTCGCGCCAGGCGATGTCGACCCCTACCCGTGTGTTGCAGCGGAACTCGATCCCCGCCTGGCGTAGCGCGTCGATCTTCTCGTTCACAATCGCCTTCGCGGCCTTGAAATTGGGAATGCCGTAGCGAAGCAGGCCGCCGGCCAGTGGCCAGGCGTCAAAGATCGTGACTGCGTGGCCGGAGGCCCTCAGCTCCTCGGCGACGGCCAGCCCGGCGGGCCCGCTGCCGACCACGGCAACGCGGGCGCCGCTCTCTTGGGCAGGACGGCGGACCGGAAAGCTGCCTCGGCGGGAGCGGTCCCAGTCGGCGACGAAGGCCTCAAGCTTGCCGATGGCCACGGGCTTGGCGTTCTTCCCCACGACACAGGATCCCTCGCAGAGGCTCTCCTGCGGGCAGAGACGGCCACAGAGCTCTGGCATGTTGCTCGTGGCACGGAAGATCGCGGCGGCCTCAGCGATGCGGCCAGCTTCGAGTTTCCAGAGAGCCCCAGGAATATCGTTATGAACCGGGCATGCCTTGATACAGGGCGCGGCGGGGCACTGGATGCAACGCTGCGCCTCAAACATGGCCGGCGCGGGCGTGTAGCCGTGGAACACTTCGTCCCAGTTATGGACCCGCTCGTAGGGGGTCTGTTTGGTGACGTGATGGGGCGGAATGCGGAGCCTCGCTTTGCGATCAATCGTCGCTAAGCGAGGGGCAGGATCGTCATTCTCCACAGGCTTCGCCGCCGAGGCAGACCGCCCCGCGCCTCGAGCAGGCTTGCGAGAGCGCTCCGTGTGAGAGCGCGGCAGACTATCGTCACTCTGCGGGGGCATCGAGCCGATCAGCAAGCCCCTATCCACAGCCGACAAGCGCCGAGAGCTATTCTCCGATGCCGGATCACGGACTCGATCCGAGCGTACACCTCCCTGATTTGTGTGCCATCGTGTACGGCAAGCACAGGCCATTCACCGGTTAAATACAATTATGTCACTAAAATTACGCAAGGACCGCGCCGAACCTGTGCCCCTCCCATCGCTCGCGATGTAGTATGCCCGCGATCGGAATCGTTCCCAATATCTGCCATCATTAAGCATCATTCCGATCCGATCAGGTGGGACATCATGTTAATCGGTTCTGCGTCCGTAGCCTCCGTCGGCGGGGGAGTTAGCCATCACATCCCAAGCCACAAACCCTTTACGTTCTGGCAGCAAGATCTAAAGTACCGAACCGGCCAAGGCCCTTGCTTTCGGGATATTACCGAAGATGTCAGAGAGGCGGTCCGGGATTCTGGTCTCTGGTGGGGCCAGGTCACCATCTTCTCGAACCACACCACAGCAGCGATCCGTCTGCAGGAGCATGAGCCGCTGCTCATTGAAGACATGTGCGCGATGCTGGAGCGCCTGGCGCCGCCGGGAGCCGACTACCGCCACAACGACTTCAGCGTGCGAACCGTCAACATGCATCCCGACGAGTCGCCCAACGGGCACAGCCACTGTCAGCATCTGATGCTGAGCACGAGCGAGACGGTGCCGCTGGTGAACGGAGCGCTGCAGCTCGGGGAGTGGCAGAGCATTTTCCTGATCGAGCTCGACCATCCACGCGATCGCCGGGTGACGGTGAATATCCTTGGCATCCCCGACGACTAGCCAGGGATGATGCGACCGTGCAGGCGAGCCGCTTCGCACGAGGCGGCTTTCTTGTATCCGAGCTTTTCCACGCCCGAACTCCGGGCTCGGAGGCGCACTGACTAAGCCGACGGCCGACGGGACAGAGCCCTGGCTCATCTTCCACCGGGCGCACGAGCCGCGGCGACGGCTTTCGGCGGCCTTGCAATGCCGGACGGCGGACTATTTCGAAGTAGACCTGCAGCGGGGCAGACGGCCGGAACTCCGGCATGACGCCCTCGTCTTAGGCCTCTCGCTCCTGACCGAGCGGCACAAGCTGCCGCGGCTGCGCCTTCGCCGACTCTGGCTAGAGCAGCTCGCCGATGATTACCGCCTGCCCGGTCCCATCTTCCTCGACATCAAAGAGCCCGATCCGTCGTTCGTCGAGGAGGTGGTCGCGGAGATGCGGCGGCTCGAGCTGGCGGCAGGGGCGATCGCCGCCTGTGAGCACTGGGCAGTGCTCGATCGGCTGGCCGAAGTGGGACCGGAGATTCGGAGGTTCTACGGGATTCCGCGGCGGCGGAGCGGCAGGGCGCGACTGACGGCCTACCTGGAGCGGGCCGTCAGGGGACAAGGAGGCGCGGGTGCGTCCCTGCCCCGTCGCTTCGCGAACGCTGCCTCACTCGACTCCATTCGCCAGGCAGGACTACGCCCACTCATCTGGCACGTCGACGACTACGCCGACGGTCTCCGCCTCATGGAAGCGGGTCCCGTGGGGCTGATCACTCACAAGCCGCCTCTGATCGATGCTTGGCGACGCTGGCTGGACGCCCAGCCTGCCACCGGCTGAATTCCACCCGGTACGACTGCGCTACCGCTTCGCGCGCGCGGGCGCTGAAGCGTTGGTAGCTGCGGATGATGTCGGCGCCCTCGGGAGTAAGCCGGGAGCCGCCGCCGTTGGCGCCGCCGCTGACGCTCGCGACGAGTTGCAGGCCAAGACGCTTTTCAATATCGCGGATCTTGCCCCAGGCCCGGCGGTAGCTCAGGCCCATCTGCTTTGCGGCGGCCGCCAGTGATCCCGTCTCATCGACGCATTGAAGGAGCTGCAGGCGATAGTCACTCATGGCGACCTTGCCATCCTCTTCCAACCAGAGCTTGCAGTGCGGTTCCATCGCTCTCCCCACAGCTTTGCCCCACAGTCTTTCCGTGCCGCGCGGGAGGCGATCGTAGCAGCGAGCCCGCCGAGCGCGTCCGTATAATCAAGTGGTGGTAACCGTCGCATCCGAGCGCCCTTCCCCCGACCGATTCCGGCTCCCCGCGGCCGCGGCGACCCCGTTGGCGCAAGCGATCGCGAAGCGGATTCGCGACGAAGGTCCCCTGACCTTCGCGGCCTTCATGGAGGCCGCGCTCTACGACGAACCTTTGGGCTACTACCGGCGCGATGCGCCCACCGTGGGACGTGACGGCGACTACCTGACGAGCGCCGAGGTGCACCCGCTCTTCTCCTACGCGGTGGCGGCGCTCGCAGTGCGGCTGTGGGAGATGTCCGGCAGCGAAGATTCATTCGTGCTGCGCGAGGTGGGCCCGGGAACGGGATCCTTGGTGGAGGGCATCGCGGCATGGGCAGCGGCGCGGCGCCCCGACTTCGCAGCAGCGCTTCGCTTCGAACTCGTGGAGCCGTCGCCAACGACGGCAAAGCGGCAGCGGCGGCGGCTGGCGCCCTTGGGAGAGCGCGTGTCGTGGCTGGACGACCTCCGCACTCCGCTGGAAGGATTGCTCTTCGCCAACGAGCTGCTGGACGCCCAACCGGTCCACCGGCTGCGTTGGCGGCAGGAGCGGTGGGAGGAACTCTACGTCAGCTTGGATGAGAGCGGCGGCTTTGCCGACCACGGGGGAGCCCCGAGTTGCGAGTCGCTGCTGGCACCCCTCGCGACGGTCGCGCCGCGCGAGGGACAGGTCGTGGAGGTATCCCCCGCCGTGTCACAGCTCGTCGCTACGCTTGCGGATTCGCTCGATCGGGGACTCCTGCTGCTGCTCGATTACGGCTACGAACGCGAGCGACTCTACGCTCCCTGGCGCCGTGAAGGAACCTTGCTCACCTACTACCGGCACACACCAGGGAGCGACCCGTACGTGCGGATCGGCGAACAGGATATGAGCTGCCATATCGACATCGACGCCGTGGCGGCGGCCGCGCGCGCGCGCAGCCTGAGGCTACTTCCCGTCCGCACGCAGGCGCAGTTCCTCAGCGAATTGGGCGCGACCGGGTCACCGGACCTGCGTACTCGCGAGGCGGCGCTCGAGGCAGAGTTGAGTCGACGGCGCGCGGTCGAGGTCCTGACGGACCCCGAGGGGCTGGGACGGATCCGGGTGATGGCGTTTAGCCGAGGCCTCGAGAGGGTGCCGGAGGGGTTGCAGTGATGGTTCGTGAACCACTACAGGCCGGCGCGCGCCTGCCGGAGGTCATGCTAGAAGGACCGGAGGGCCGTCTCGCGCTTGCAGAGATCCGCAACGGCCACGCCTTGGTCGTCGCCTTTTATGTCGAGGATAAGACGCCGACCTGCACCGCTCAGCTCAGCGCCTTGGACGCCGACCTCAAGCTCATTGAGCAATGCGGCGCCCGACTCGTCGCCGTCAGCAGCGACAGCATGGAGAGCCACGCCTCATTCCGCAAAGAGAAGCGCTTCGCGTTTCCACTGCTGACGGACTCGAGCCTGGAAGCGGCGCGCGCGTTCGGCGTCGCCGACGAAACCACGGGGCGCTGCACACGGGCCGTGTTCGTGAGCGATCGGGCTGGGCGGATCGTGGAAGCGATCCCGCACTACAACCCCGCCAATCTCAGCCAGTACGCGGCCGTCTTCGCGGCCCTGGGCCTGGGCCCGTCGTGAACGCGCCAAGGACAGCCGCGACCGCAGCGGCCGCGTTCGATCATCTCCGCGCGAACGGGAACGGCGTGACCGCGCTGCAGATCGAGTTGAGTGAGATCGCAGCGCCCACGGGAGCGGAGAGCGGGCGCGGCAAAGCGGTAGGCCGCTGGCTACGCGGCGCAGGCTGTGCCGTCGCCACGGACGCCGTTGGCAATGTGATCGCCAGACGGCCCGGCCGCGGTGCCATGCCCGGGCGCGTGGTGCTGTCCGCGCACTTGGACACGGTTTTCGACGCCGACCAACCGCTGCGAGTCGTACGGGCAGGCGAGCGATCCTCGTACCGCAACCGCGCAGTCGTACCCGAGGGGGAATGGCACGGGCCGGGCATCGCCGATGACGCCGCCGGCTTAGCAGCGGTGATCGCGGTGGCGCAGGCGCTGGCGGTGGGCGGGGTCCAGACCGATCAAGAGATCGCGTTCGTCGCGACAGTGGGCGAAGAAGGGCGCGGCAACCTGCGGGGGGCACGGCACTTCTTCCGCCAAAGGGACGCCAAAGCCGTGAGCGCCTTCATCACCATCGACCATCCCCACCCCAACGAGATCGTGCATCGAGGAGTGGGGAGTCGCCGCTTCGCGGTGGAATTCAGCGGGCCGGGGGGACACGCGTGGGGGGACTTCGGCCGCTACAATCCGGCGCACGCGCTGGCCGCCGCCGCTGATCGAATCGCCATGCTGCCGTTGCCGAGCGATTCCAAGGCCACCGTGAACATCGGCCGGATCGAGGCAGGGCGGGCGGTCAATGCGATTCCGGAGTCGGCACGCATGGAGGTCGACCTGCGCAGCGAATCGGCGGCAGCGTTGAATGCACTCGAGAGGGGTCTGCGCACCGCAGTCACGCAGGCGCACGCGAAGGAAACCGCACACGCTCTTACCGGTGAAGGAATCAAGGGCGCGATTGCAATCGAAGGACTGGGCCGGCGGCCGGCGGGAATGACGCCGCCAGAGACACCGTTGGTGCAGACGGCGCTGCAAGCGCTGGCGGCGGAGGGGTTCGAGCCGAAGCTGGCGGCGTCATCGACCGACGCGAACGCCGCGATGGCGGCGGGGGTGCCCGCGATCGCGCTGGGCTGGGGCGGCCGCTGCGGCGACCTCCACAGCACGCGCGAATACTTCGCGCCTGCCGGGCGGGAGCGCTCGTTGGCGGCGATCCTGCGCGTGTTGCTCAATCTGGCCAGCGCAAGCGCGGCCCACGAAGAGGGGCGTAGGGAGTCCGTAGACTGCAATCATGAGCCCTGAGAGCGAATCCTACAACGCAACGGTGCTCGACCATTTTCGCAATCCCCGCAACGCGGGAGAGCTTCCCAACGCCAACGCCGTCGGCGAGGAGCGCAACCCCGTGTGCGGCGACCACATGCGGCTGATGCTGCGAATAGAGGATGGCCTGATCACCGCTGCGCGCTTCCTGACGAAAGGGTGCGGCGCCGCGATCGCAACAAGCTCGGTCGCGACGGAGATGCTGCAGGGCCGGCGTGTGAGTGAGGTACGTACCCTCCAACGGGAGGACTTCGTGGAAGCAGTGGGAGGATTGCCGCCGAGCAAGGTGCACTGCTCCGTCCTCGCGGCGGGCGCGCTCCGGAAGGCGCTGCGCTCGTACGAATCGCAGAGCAGAACGGACTCGGACTAGTGCACAAGCTGACACCGACGAGGGCGGAAGAAGCCGTTCAGATCCTAGCCAAGAACCGGAACGCATGGGTGGTCAGTGGCGGGACGACCGTGATGTCCAACCTCTTGCTCAACGTGTTGCGCACGCCGAAGGTCCTGGTGTCGATCGAAAGGATCGAGGAGGCGCAGCACCTCGATCCGGAAAGCGGCTGGATCGGAGCAGCCGTCAAACTCACGCTGCTCCACGATGAGCCCGGGTGGCCGGGGCTGATGCGCACGGCGATCGAGCACCATCGGCCGCGGGCACAGACGCCTACTCTGAGCCGCGTCACCTTGGGTGGTCGTCTCCTCGCCGATGGCGGATCGAGCGCGCTGGCGACGGCAATGATGACATTGGGAGCGGAAGCAGAGTTGGTCTCACCCGAGGGGCGGCGTCGCGTACCGGTGGAATCCATCTTGGCGAACCCCACCCGCAACAACCTGCGCCCCTACGAAATCCTTTTAGGCGTCCGGCTTTCGCCGCTGCGGGAAGAAGGCGGCTATCGCGTGGGAGAGGCGTATGCCGAGGAGCTGAGCGACGGTGGACAGTTGAAGGAGGCCGTGGCAGTCATGCTGACTCGCAGCGGAGACCAGATCAGCGCCGCGCGGGTTGCCCTTGGGGGACTCGATCCGCTGGTAGGGCGAGCGAGGCTGGTGGAAACCGCGCTCGTGGGGCGAGAGGGCAGCGAGGATCTCTTCTCGATCGCCGGACAGACGGCGCGGGAAGAGGTCAATCCGCCGGACAAGGAAGAGCGGCCGCGCGATCAGAGACTCGCGATCTTCGAACGGATCACGCGGGAGGCGACGACGGCGGCATTCGCCGCCGCGGGCGCGTGAGTGCCGCCGCCCTCCTCCTGTCCGCGGGCGCGTCCACGCGGATGGGCAGCGCCAAAGCGCTGCTTGACTGGGGCGGCCGGCCGCTCCTTCAGCATCAGATCGACACGTTGATCGAAGCCGGCTGTGATCCGGTGATCGTCGTCCTGGGCCATCAAGCCGACGCGATTCGCTCGCGCATCGCTTGCCGCGCACCTTGCCGCATGGTGGTCAATGAGCGGTACGTGGAGGGACGCGCGTCGTCCGTGCGGGTGGGGGCGGCCATCCTGCCGGAGGGACGAGACGCGATCGTGACGGCCAACGTCGACGGACCCTGCAGCGTCACAACGGTCCGCCGCTTAGTCGAAGAGATCACGAGAGGACGCGCATCGATCGCCGTCCCTCGTTATGACAATAAGAACGGTCATCCCGTAGCGTTCGCGGGCAGATTGCTTCCGGAGCTACGGAAAGTCGACGAAAGTGAACAAGGCCTCAAAGCAGTGCGCGCGCGCCACCGGCAGACTACGCGATTCGTCGCGACCAACGATCCGCTCGTGGGGCTCGATCTCGACTCACCAAGCGACTACCAGCGGGCGCTGGGCCTGCTGGAGACGCAACAATAGCGGCAAACGGGCTTGTGGTATCCCGTGTTATATTGCCGGCGATTTCCGCGCGGCTGATCCAGATTGTGTAGGCACATGGCTGTTCCCCTGCGTGAGGCGATCTCGGTCGGAAAGTACGTCGCCAAGCAGCGCCTGAAAGGCGTCGAGCGCTATCCCCTGGTGCTGATGCTGGAGCCGTTGTACGCCTGCAACCTGGAGTGCGCCGGTTGCGGCAAGATCCAGCATCCCATCGACATCCTGCGGACACGGCTCAGCCCGGAAGAGTGCTGGGCGGCGGCCGACGAGTGCGGCGCGCCGATCGTCTCGATCCCCGGCGGGGAGCCGCTCATCCACCCGGAGATCGGTCGGATCGTGGCCGGGCTGATCGAGCGAAAGAAATTCGTGTATCTCTGCACGAACGCGATCCTGTTGGAGAAAAAGCTCGACCAATTCGAGCCAAATCCCTACCTCACGTTCTCCGTTCACGTCGACGGGTTGCGCAAGGAGCATGACGCATCGGTCTGTCGCGACGGAGTGTTCGACGTGGCGATCGCCGCGATCAAGGCCGCCAAAGAGCGCGGCTTCCGCGTCACGACCAACAGCACGATCTTCCTGGGCGCCGACCCCAAGCGGGTGCGTGAGATGTTCGACCACCTCACGGAGTTGGGCGTCGACGGCATGATGGTCTCGCCGGGCTACGCCTACGAGAAAGCCCCGGACCAAGAGCACTTCCTCACGCGCAATCAGACGCGGGAGCTGTTTCGGGAGATCCTGCGCGAGCCGCCGTCGCAGTGGACGTTCAATCAGAGCCAGCTCTTTCTCGATTTCCTCAAGGGTGAGATCGAGTATGACTGCACGCCCTGGGGGAATCCGACACGTTCCGTGTTGGGCTGGCAGCGGCCTTGCTACCTGATGGACGAGGGCTACGTTGACACGTTCGACGAACTGATCAACGAGACGGACTGGAGCCAGTACGGCCACGCGAGCGGCAACCCCAAGTGTCAGAATTGCATGGTGCACTCCGGGTTCGAGGCAACCGCGGTGATCGATGCGAGCACCAACCCCCTGCGGGGGTTGCGCGCCCTCAAGAGCGCACTGATCTAGACCCCGGGCCGTAGCGCGCCGGAAAGGCTCGACTGGCGCGGCGAGCTTTTCCGTTCCGGAGGCCCGCACGTGGGAGGCTGCGCCAAGATCTGCGAGCGGTCCGTGCTCACGATTCTGACGGCGTTGCCCTGGGAAGCAGGCGCGTTCTCGCGACGATTGCGCCATCCGCGTCGGGTGGAGCTCGGAGACGGGTGGGCGACGTGGGGCGAGTGCACGGGGGCCTGGGTGCGGGTCGTGGTGTCGGGGCCTGGGACGGAGCGGGCGGCGGCAGCGGGCGCGGCGCTGGCGTCCCTCGATCCGCCAGCGAGCAGGTTGCTGGCCGTTGGCGTAGCCGGGGGCATGCGCGCCGGCTTGGCACCGGGCACGGTCGTTCTCGCCGAAGCGTTTCAGCGTCAAGGACGAGGCGGGCAACAGGTGGGGGAGAGACTCCAGCCGGACAAGGATCTAACGGCACTTGGCGTGGATGTGCTCGAGCGCGCTCGCGTATCGTGGACGCGAGGCGAGAACCTGACCGTCGCCGCGCCCTTGCTGGGGGCCGAGGAGAAACGCGACCGGGGCAGCCGGTCGCAGGCGAGCGTGGTGCAGATGGAGGATTACCTGTGGGCGGAAGCCGCCGACGAGCTCGGCCTCCCGTTCGCATCGCTGCGGGCGGTGCTCGACCCCGTGGAAGCAGACCTCCCGTCCGCCGTGGAGAGCTGGGACTGGCGCGGCCCCTCGGTGAGCGAAGTCGCGCGCAGCCTGCTGCGCCAGCCTAGTCTCGCTCCGGCGCTGCCGCGACTCGCATGGCGCCGGCGCACGGCGCAGCGCGCGATCGACGCCGTGCTTGAAGCGCTGGTCGAGGCTCCGCGCCAAGGCGCCCGCGCATGACCCGCGCGCTCGTAACGGGAGGCAGTGGGTTCATCGGCGCACACGTGGTGCGAGCGCTGATCAAAGAAGGCGTCGCGGTCCGTGCGCTGGTGCGCGGAGACGGCACACCGACGAACCTGCAGGGCTTGGCGGTGGAGCGGGCGAAGGGCGACCTCACCGACGTTGGCTCACTAGAGCGAGCCATGACCGATATCGATGTCTTGTTCCACGTCGCGGCTCTCTACGAACTCGCGGGCGACGGCGCGCGGATACGCGCCGTGAACGTGGAGGGGACGCGCGCACTGATGCAGGCGGCACTGCGGTCCGGCATCGAACGGGTGGTGCACACCTCGTCGGTAGCGGCGATCGGGTACGCAGCCAGCGACGGCGCGCCCGCGAGGGAGGAGCAGTGGGCGAACGAGCACGAGCTGGCCGGACCTTACGAAGCAAGCAAGTATCACAGCGAGCGGCTGGTCCACGCCCTGATCGCCGAGGAGGGGCTGCCGGCCGTGGTCGTGAACCCAACGGCGCCGATCGGAACGCTGGACGTGAAGCCGACTCCAACGGGCCGTCTCATCCGCGACGCGGCCAACGGCGACCTACCGGGCTACCTGCGCGGCGCCGGGCTCAACATCGTGCCCGTAGGGGACGTGGCGGCGGGGCACGTGCTGGCCTGGCAGCGGGGGCGCGTGGGGGAGCGCTACATCCTGGGACACGCGCAAGGCAATTTGACGTTGCGAGAGGTGATGGCGCGCGCTGCGGCGCTCACCGGCCGGGGCGCGCCGCGACTGCCGCTGCCGTGGCCGGTGGCGATGGCCTACGCGCAAGTCGACGAGCGCTGGAGCCGCCGACGGGCGCGCGTGCCCCGAGCGTCGATTGCGGGAGTGCGGCTGGCTCGGCATCGGATGTGGTTCGATCCGTCCAAGGCCATCACGGAACTCGGACTGCCACAGACATCCCTAAGCCAAGCCTTCGCCGACGCCGTGTCATACTTCCGCGCAGACGCGCGGATCCGCTAGGCGCAGATCCGCGTTCGTCGCTTGACGGGTTCCGGGTGATGGCGATAATGACGCTCAGGACCCAGACGCTATTAGGCCAGCTATCAGTAGGGAAACTATGACCAGCGACACCGCGACCGAGGCGAAGCCGGGCCTGCGCCCGATCGTCGACTACCTGATCATGCCGAACGAGAACAGTGTCGAAGGGGCGTACCTCCAAGGGTTGCAATGCAAAGCCTGTCCCACGGTTTTCCTCTATGCGCCGACGCGGCGTTACTGCGCCGTCTGCAACGGGAAAGATGAGGACCTGTTCAGCAAGGTCCGGCTCAACGACGAGGGCGAGGTCTGGGTGTTCACGGTCGTGCACCAATCCTGGCCGGGAATCCCCACGCCGTTCGTAGGCGGGATTATTGATGTGGGGGTTGAGGGAGACGCGGAGGCGAAGGTCGCCGTACGGGCTAATATCGTGGGCGTGGAGGCCGACCCGAAGAACCTACACATGGGAATGAAAGTCCGAGGCAAGGCAGCCGTGGCTCATAAGGACAAGGACGGCAACGATGTCGTCGTGTGGCAATTTGAGCCTGCGTAGTACGGTGTAGAATCGAGCGGAAGGAGGCGGCGTCCGGAGCGTCGCTGTGAAGGAGTTCACTGCATGAACAACGAGTCACTGCGGGACGTCTACGTCGGCGGCGTGGGCATGATCAAGTTCGGACGCTACCCCGAAGAAAACGTCGCGACGCTGGGCGCCCAAGCGGTGCAGCTCGCGCTGGCCGACGGCGGGATGCAGTTGAACGACATCGAGATGATGGCCGCCGGCTGTCTCTACCAAACCAACATGATCGGGCAGAAGATCCTCAAAGAGATAGGGATGACCGGGATCCCGGTCTACAACGTCGCCAATGCCTGCGCCACAGGCTCCACGGCCTTCCGCGAGGCCTACTTCGCCGTAGGATCCGGGGCGTACGACATCGCCCTGGCGGTCGGCGTGGAGCAGATGGGCAAGCGCGGCCTCCTGGGCGGCATCACGGGCGACCCCGCCTATTCGCCCGAGGGTGTGATGGGCACCGGCACCATGCCGGGCGTATTCGGCATGGCCGGGCTCGAGCATTCCCGCCAGTACGGCACCACGATCGAGCAGTTCGCCCAGGTATCGGTGAAGAACCATGAGCACGCCATGGCCAACCCGCTGAGCCAATACCAAGTGCGGGTGAGCCTCGAGGACGTGCTCAACGCCCGCATGGTCGCCTATCCGAACACGCTCTACATGTGCTGTCCCACCGGCGACGGGGCGGCGGCGGCGGTCGTGATGAGCAAAGAGAAGGCCAAGCAATTTTCCAGGGAGTTGATCAAGGTCGCTGCGTCGGCGTTGACCACGGATCCGTACACGGACCGCGTACTGACGTTCCCGGACGTCAACACGATGACCGTGAATGCGGCGCGAGAAGCGTACGAGCAGGCCGGCGTCTCGCCGCTGGATCTCAACAGCGTGGAGCTGCACGACTGTTTCGCGACGGCCGAAGTGCTGCACTACGAGAATCTGCAACTGGCGCCCAAGGGCGAAGCCGGCCGCTGGGTGGACGAGAAGCTGACGGACCTCGCAGGGCCACAGGGTGACCCGCGCTGGACCCCGGTCAACACGAGCGGTGGCCTGCTCTCCAAGGGGCACCCGATCGGCGCGACGGGCGTCGCCAATATCTGCGAGATCACGTGGCAGCTGCGCGGCCAGGCGGGCGACCGTCAGGTACCCGATCACAAGGTAGGCATGGCGCACACGATCGGCTTGGGCAGCGCCTGCGCGGTGCACATCTTGACGAAGTAGCACGACTCCGTTCGGCGACGACATGAGGGCGCCCGCTGGGCGCCCTCACTGATCTCCACACGGCAGAGGGACGGCATGAAGGCAGTGCTCGTGCTGGCCGGCGAAGTCGCAGGAACAGCGCTTCTGCGCCGGCACTTGGACACTGCCGATCTGGTGATCGCGGCGGACGGCGGCGCCGCCCGCCTGCAAGCGCTAGGGCGTTTGCCGGACGTGCTCGTGGGCGATCTCGACTCACTGGCGGCGGGCGCCCTCGCCGCGCTCCAAGCAGCCGACGTCGAGCTGGTGGCGCATCCCAACCCCGAGCAGCAGACCGACGGAATGGTCGGATTGCTGCTGGCGCGCCAGCGGGGCGCCGACGAAATCGTGCTAGCGGGCGTCCAAAGCGCCGACCGCCTCGACCATGGCTTCGCGAATCTGCTGTACCTCTCGGCACGGGAGCTGCACGACGTGCGTATAACCGTCGTGAGCGACTGGTCGGAAGGCGTGCTGCTGCGCGGGAGCGGGGCGCCGTCCGTGCGGTTCCGGGGCGCGCCGGGCGACTACGTTTCGCTGGTCCCGATCAGCGATGAGGTGTGCGGGGTCGACACGATCGGGCTGCGCTACCCGCTGCGAGCGGCAGCCTTAGCGCGCGGCGCGAGCAGCGCGCTGTCAAACGAGCTAGTCGGTGAGGAAGGTGGCTTCGATATCGGCGAGGGCGCCGCGTTCGCGTTTCATCACTTCCGCCAGGGGCAGCTACCCTAGGCTAAAATCACTAATCGCTGCCAGGCGAGCCAGGGACCATCGACGGAGTCGCGACCATGCCGATCTACGAATTCCGCTGCAGCCAATGCGCCACCGTGTTTGAGGTCACACGCCCGCGCGAAGAGGCCGGCGACCCGGCCTACTGTCCAGACGACGGCGGGCAAGGCCAGCGCGTCTGGAATTCGTCCGCGATCGCCGCCTTTGGGAACGAGGACTTTGACGACGATTTCGATGATCTCGGCGACGACCTCGGCAGTGACTTCGGCGCGGATGATCTTGGCGGCGACGCCGGCCTAGGAAGCGGCTGGGGCGATGGCGGACACAGCCACGATCACGGGCATTCGCACGCGCACTGAGACGGGCGGCCGCACCGTCCTCACGATCGGAGGAGCTGTGCGGCCCCGATGCCGTGGTTACTTTTTCGATTCCCAGAAGATGTCGGCGATCTTCTTCACCTCGCCCCGCAGCCTGCCGGCGGCCTCCATGTCGACGTTCTGTTTGTTATAGCCGGCCAGCTTGAGCGTGTTCCAAACGAGCTCGTGCAGCTCCGGCCACTGCTCCAAATGCGGAGGCTTGAAGTAGTCGCCCCAGAGGATCGTGATCTCGTGCTTCACGATCTCCGCGTGCTCTTCCTTGGTGACGATCATGCGCGTGGCGGAGTTTCGCCAGGCCAACGAGCCGTCGTCGGGGCCCAGGCCTTCGAGCTTCTCCACCATCTTCTCGACCGTCTCGGCAGCCAACTCGGCCGCGTGCGGGTGGTACAGACCGCAGGGCACGTCGCAGTGGGCGTGGGCAACGCGCGCCGCGCGCGCCCAACTCACCAGCTCCATCACAGGGTTTGCCATTCCGCTACCTCCTTCATAGAACGAACGCACTGCTGGAACGGGCCACGCCAGCCGCTGCACTGGGCAACCAGCGGCACGGTCCGAGCCGCATGATAGGAGCCGGGACGGCAGGGCGAAACTCCCAGCACGCGAGCACGGCCGGAGTATCCCGGTGGGCGGTGCTGGCCGTCCTGCTGGCCTTGCTCGCACTGATCACGCGCCGCTCCACACGTTTCGTCGTCAGGGGGGAGAGTATGCTGCCCGCGCTGCGGCCCGGCGATTACGTCTTGGCGACGGCTCCGCCCAAGTGGGTTGATGCTCCATGGCGGGGATGGGTCGTCGTCGCGCGCCGGCCGGACCGTCCCGAGCTGGAGCTCATCAAGCGGGTGACCGGACCAGCGGCTCCGGGAAACTCCCTGATCGTGCGCGGCGACAACCCGCGTTCGAGCACGGACAGCAGGTCTTTCGGCCCCGTGCCGCGAACCGATCTGATCGGCGTGGTGTGGTTGCGATACTGGCCACCGACGCGAATCGGCCTGGTTCGCCCCCAAGGCAGGCCGGACCGAAACTGAAGCCTGACCGCCGACCGGACCTTGTCATCGCCGAGTTCGGTATAGGTAGCGCCGCTGAGGGGATGGTCTTCGGACCTCATGGAGGATCCGGCAGTAAGTTTCTGTGCGCTCGGATATTCCCTCGCGCCGCAACGCTACAGGCGCTCCCCCCAGGCGGCCAGACCATTCTCAATGGTCGTTTCGAGCCACTCCCGGAAGGGTGCTTCAATATTCTCCACTTTGTCCATCTCCGCACGGAAACGGAACGGGCGACCCGAGACAACTTCATTCTCCCACTGCCTGGCCTCATCCCCTTGACCGCTCATTACCGGGTTCGTCAGGAACGCCGTCACTGCGTGAAGGTCAGCCGCGCAACCGACAGCGTGAAGCGAAAAGACGAACCTTGTCTCTTCCTCCTTGATGTCAGGAATTCGTAGCTGCAACGAAATCCACCGATGCGGGCGCGAAAGTTCGGCAAAGTAGTCAAACTGCCGAGCGGCCTCAATGATCTGCCAGCGCCACCAGTCCTCCCTTGTAGGGTCATCAACAAACACGTGAACGCGAACATCCTCCCCGAGAGACCGCTGTAGTTCAGCTGCAGCTTCTTCGAGACGGACAGTGACGACCTGAACTAAGTCGTCCATGACGCTGGTAGCACGCTCTTGTACAGCTAGCTTGCGGCGCTTCAAGCGTTCCGCTATCGAGTCCGTAACGGCGACGAGCGTCTCTCCCCGTAGTTCGTGGATGAACCTCATCGCCTCTTGCAGATCAGCGATCTGAATGTCGGCGAAGAGGTCGACGAGAGGCTTCAGATCACCGCTGTCAGCGACGGCGAGCGCGTCGAGATAGCGCTCTCGGTGATCCTCATCGCGGATGACCAGGACGAGATGGTCCGCCTTAAGAAAGACGGCGCCCGTGAGCGCGCGGGCGATGCGGCCGTTGCCGTCCTGGAAAGGATGAATCTGGGCGAAGCGGTGGTGGAGCCAAGCGGCCTCGACCTCGGCGCAAACGCCCATGTGCTCGTGCTCCGTGTGCCACTCCAGCAGTTGGTCAATCTCGCCCTGGACTTGCTCCGGCGGGCAGTACTCGTGGATCGAGCCGTCGTTACGCAGGGGGTTGTTGGGGTATTGCTTCTACTCCCCTTTGCGCAGGGGAACCTGCACAAGTTTGCCGAACGGGTTCATGCCCTCGCAGGTCTCCTGGCTGAACGTGAGGCGCTGATGGAGCGACTTGATGTAGAAAGCTGTGAGAACACGCTCCTCGTGCCCGACGAGGTCCATGACCATCTCAAGGGCTTCGCGCTGGTCCGAGATCAGCGCACGCGCATGAGCGGACAGGAGACCCCGTGCGTGGAACTGGCCCAGCGCATTCATGCCCGCTTCGAGAATCTGGACGGTGACGCCTCGGTCCACGGTATAGAGGCGTTCGATGATGCCGGTTTCGATGGCCCAAAGGGTATGGAGCTGGTCCTGAAACGCTTTGACTTTGGCTGGGTCCTTGATGAGGTTACGGTCCTCGACCCACTGGCGGTGGACGGCGTGGAGATCCGGGCGGCACAAAGCGCCCTGCCAGTCCTCCGGCAAGTCCTCGATCTTCTCCCAGCTATGTGAAATGGGTGCTTGGTCGGACATTGGCACTTCGAGAATCAGGTTCCCACCTCGCCTGCGACGGCGCAATCCAGCGGGCTCAGTCTCAGCCGTCAGGGGTCCCTGCGGTCTCTGCGAGCCGGATCTGCTGGACACGCCGCAGGATCGCGGTCAGCAATCCTGCGTCGAACGCCGCCGCCAGCGCCCCTTCAACGAACCGATCCTGCCGGATGACCGTGGTGAGGAGCTTCGCGAGCTGTTCCGTGGTGGCCTGCGCGAGCTCTGCGAGATCGTCTCGCAGGCGGACGGCTTCGGCAGTGCCCATCCACGAGCCCCAGTCGAAGTCTGAGAGCACCCATCCGTTCTCATAGGCGGTCTCGACGAACCGTGTGGCGGGCTCGGACAAGGAGGACCAGGGCATGGTGAAGGTCCCCGGCTCGACCTCTTCACTTCTCTCCATGGTTGCGAACACAAAGCCCGGAGCCTCAAAGACGGGGAGGAAGGGCGCGAGGGCGTCGAGGCGCGGCGGGACGGGCTGGTCTTCCCATGCGGTCAAGGCGTCCCTCCTTCTCCCGTGGGCTCCAGTACACCGAGGTCGGCAAGGAGGTCATCAGGATTCCAGATGCGTTCGGCCAGCTTCCGGTAGAGCTCTCCGCGAAGATCCATGTCGGCGCGCTTGAACTCCCCGTGAGGGAGGAAGGGTAGGCCACTCTCTTGCCGGAAACGGCCAAAGCCTGGGTTGTGCTCATAGGCCTGCGGGTGGAGTGAGGCTGCCAGCAGGTTCTGGGTGAGATAGTGGGGTCGCTTCTTCTCGTACGTCAGGTCGCCATAGCTCGCGTTGAAGCTCTTCGGCAACAGCAGCAGCCCACCAATCCGGTTTCGCTGTTCCACGAAATCAACCGGATGTGCGAACTCATCTGTGTGCCGTTCCGGATGATCAGCCCAAATGTGCTCCACCTCGTAACGATTCCTGCCACTGGCGACGTAGTCCGAGTACCGTGCCTCCTGCCCGGACTGCATTCCCACGTAGTCGGTCATCCTCGCGAGGATCCGGTGGAGTGCATAGCGATTCTGCTGATGCATAGCGAGGAGCCGTTTACTGCTGGTAAACGTCTCGCTCTCGCTGAGCAGTTTGGCGTGCAGAGCCTCAGCTAAGGCTCTTGGGCCAAGGCCCCTGATGTCTCGCATCACGAGGAACATGGCGTATTGCATCGTCGAGTAGGCGATCGACCGAAAATTCCAGATCCGCCATGTGATGAGGATATCGACGAACCGGGCGACCAGACGTAGCTTGAGCTTGATTGCCGCTTCGTCATCCTCGATCCGCAGGGGCGCCAGCAGCAGCATGTCCTGCAGGGTGAACCCATGGCCAGCGTTGTAGAAGATGTGCTCAAGTCCATCCAGAGGCTTCGCCTGAGCCCGCTGTATAAGCAGGTGCTGTCTGCTGTAGAAATCGAAGTCGCGATGCACGAAGTCAAAGAAGTCACCCTGCTTCTCCAACTTGAGCGCCTCTCGCTTTTCCCTGAGCCAGCGGTGGAACTCCGTCCCGATGCGATCGAAGTCCTCGGGCCTAGCTCCCTTGCGTCGCTCGCGAATGCTTGTGGCGTACTGACTTCGAAGCCACGCCTTGAAAAAATCCGCTCCATGGTCGTCATTCTGCGTGGTCAGTTCCTGAACACGCCGACGCCAGAGGTCATTTGCCTGGGTCCGCCGACTCGAATCCATGTTTGCGAGTAAGTACCCTTTGAGCATGTCCGTGGGGCTCAGAGAGAGTCCCCGGTCGTTCATTGTTTCGAAGATCGTGTACGCATCCTCATCCGAGTACGCGGAGATTTCGACGAGGTACACCTTCTCAATAAGCCAGTCCGCGAAGTATGGGAGCGCCTCCTCTTGGAGTTCCGCTGGGAAATAGGCCTCCATGTCTTGGTAGCGCTCGTGGATGTTTTGCACTGATTCACTCTGGCCGGTCGTATCGAAGGGCCGCCCCTCAAAGAGTGCTTCCATACAGGGCGCTCGCTCGTCTACCGCGAGGTTGAACGTCTTTTCCCCGTACTGCTCGGAAAAGATAAGACCGCCAACATCCACGGCATCTTTACGCTCACGCTGGAGGTTTCGGAGCAGGATCAGCATCAAGGTGAGGCTCGTCAGGCGCTGCTGACCATCAACGATGAAGCTCTCGCCGGCTTTCTGGCTGATGATGATTGAGCCGAGAAAGTAGTGGGGAAATTCTTTGACCTTAGACCGGCTGATGCCGGGCTCGTACTCCCCGAGAAAAACTCCTGTCAGGTCATTGATCAGCTCGTGTACCTGTTTCGTCTCCCAGCGGTACTCGCGCTGGTAGTAGTCGATCGAGTACTTCACTTTCTCAAGCAACTGCTTGACGTTCTTCGGTTGGCCTTCGATCGGTCTCACGCGGAACCCTCCGCTCACACGCCTTTGTCGATGAGACGGAGGATAATGGTCGCGAGGGCGCGGGCGTCGTCGGGAGTGAGTTCGACGACGCCCGGCACCCATGCCGAGCGCCTCGTTCACGAAGTCGAGGTTGAGAGCGTACTCGCGCTGGAGGCGGAAAGGGTAATCAGTTTGGGCGATGAGGAACCAGCGGTCGAGCGACTTGCCGTCGCCGCTTGGCCCGGTACCGAACTTCACCACCATTGAAGTCGTTCCCCTAGACGGCACTCCCACGCAGATCATCACCGTGACGGTCACGCGCGCGGTCGGCGACTAGACTCACTGCCCTAACCCGGCGGCCCCAGCGAGCCGGAGAGGAGCGCGCGATGCGGCGCGCGATGTGGCGTGGACTCAGTGGCGGAAGGGGTTGCACAAGAGGCGGCCTGTGGGATCGAGCGGGGAAGCGGTTGCCTTTCGCGCGCCTAGCCCTGGCGGGGGCGACTCTGCTGATCGGCGCCGCACTGTTCGGGCCCGCCCCTTCGCTGCTCGCGCAGGAGCCCGGCGGCACGGCGGAGACAGACCGGGCCGCGTTGCTGGCCCTCTACGCAGCCACGGACGGCCCCAACTGGAGGGACAACGCCAACTGGAGCAGTGATGCGCCGCTCGACACCTGGCACGGTGTCACCACGAATGACCACGGCCGGGTCATACGCCTGTCGCTTTCCCAAAACAGCTTGCGGGGGACCCTGCCGCCCGAGTTGGGAACTCTGGACGCGCTGACGGTACTGGCGTTGGGCGACAACGCATTGCGCGGGCCGATTCCGGCTGCACTGAGCAACCTCGCCGACCTAGCGCTGCTGATCCTGTGGGACAACGGATTGACGGGCCCGATCCCGGCCACGCTGGGCACCCTCGCCAACCTGCGCGTCACGCGCTTCGCGGGCAATGCGCTGACCGGGTGCGTGCCCCACGGATTGCGCTATCTGCTGGCTGCTCCCCAATACGCGCCGGACGTCCCGGCCCATGACTTTCTCACGGTGGACGTGAACGGCGACGGCGACATCGACGACGCGGGCGACCTCCACGGCCTGGGGCTGCCCTTCTGCATGCTCCACGAGCTGCGGCTGAGCGGCGTGACCCTCGACCCGCCCTTCGCCGCCGATAGAGCGGCCTATAGCGCCTCCGTAATCAGAAGCACCGAGGAGACGGTGGTGACGGCGACGCCCTACGACGCCGGCGACCGCGTCACCATCCGCAAGGGTGAGGAGAGCTATGCCAGCGGCGAGGCGGTGCCGCTCGACCTGGGGCCGAATCCCATCACCATCGAAGTCGTCCCTCCCGACGCGACCCCCAGGCAGACGTTCACCGTGGCGGTGACACGGCGCCTGAACGACGACGTCCTGATGGTGGATCCCGGGACGCTCTCACCGGCGTTCAGCAGCACGGGGGATCTCTACACGGTCCACGTGACCAATCAGGTGGCCCGGATCACGATCGAGGGCAGGGCGGACGGGGCGGCCGCGTAGCCTACCGGGACGAGAGCGGGGCGGCGATCACGGACGCCGACGCGAGCGCCGCCGGCCTGCAACTGGATCTGCCGGAAGTGGGCGGCAGGCGCATCCATGTGGTGATGAGCGCTGCGGACGGCGGCGCGGGGGCGCGGACCTACGAGATGCTGGCGATCCGCGAGGGCACGGTGGAGACGGACCGGACCGCGCTGCTGGCGCTGCATGAGGCCGTGGTCGGCGCGAACCGGAGGATCAGTGCCAACTGGGGAAGTACCGAGCCGCTCGGCACCTGGAGCGGCGTCTACACGAACGCCTCCGGCCGCGTCACACGCCTGGCGCTGGAAGGAAGGCTTCTGGCCGGGCCCCTGCCGGCCGAGTTAGGCCACCTGGACCACTTGACGGACCTGTCTCTGGGAGGCAACGAATTGAGCGGGCCGATCCCGGCCGCGCTGGGCAACCTCGCCAGACTGCGGAAACTGAATCTCTCGCACAATCGACTGGACGGACCGATTCCAGCGCTGCGCAGCCTCCCCGACCTGACCTACCTGAACCTGCGGGGCAACCGCTTGAGCGGGCCGATCCCGGCCGCGCTGGACCGCCTCGCTGATTTGAGGAACCTGTTCTTGGACAACAATCAGTTGCACGGGCCGCTGCCAGCCCTGAGCGGCCTCCCCAAGCTGACGTACCTGAACCTCGATCACAACCGCTTGCGCGGGCCGATCCCGGCCGCGCTGGGCCGCCACGCCGATCTGCGAGAGTTGGCGCTCGCCGGTAACCGCTTGAGCGGACCGCTACCGGACCTAAGCGGCCTCCCCAAGCTGACGTACCTGAACCTCGGTCACAACCGCTTGCGCGGGCCGATCCCGGCCGCGTTGGGCCGCCACGCCGATCTGCGAGAGTTGGCGCTCGCCGGCAACCAGCTGATCGGGCCGCTGCCGGACTCGCTAGGCGATCTCGCCCGCCTGCGCGTCACGCGCTTCGCGGGCAATGCGTTGACTGGATGCGTGCCTCTCGGCTTGCGCCACTTGTTGGCCGCGCCAGCGAATGCGCTGGGCGTTCCCGCTCACGACTTTATCGCGGTGGACGCGAACGGCGACGGCGACAGCGCCGACGCGGGCGATACCCCCGGCCTGGGCCTGCCCTTCTGCCTGCTGCGCGAGCTGCACCTGCGCGACGCGACGCTCGATCCGTCCTTCGCCAGCGGCAGGGCCGCCTATGCCGCCGCCATGGCCGACGACGCCATGGAGACGGTCATGACGGCGACGGCGCACGACGCCGGCGACGCCCTTACCATCCGCAAAGGCGAAGAGAGCTACGCCAGCGGCGAGGCGCTGCCGCTCGACCCGGGGCCGAACCCCATCACCATTGCAGTCGTCCCTCCGGACGGTACCCCCACGCAGATCGTCACCGTAACGGTGACGCGCGAGGCCGGCGAGCCGCCTGCGCCCGGCGGCGTTACCCTCACCCTGCGGAAGGGCGGTAACTTCTACGCCCTGCCCGCCGGCGCCCCCACGACGGCGGCCCGCCTCTTCGCAGACACGGACGTGGCGAGCGTCTGGAAGTACAACCGTGCGACGGGCGCCTGGGATCTCGCCTACCTCCCCGATCTGGGCCGAGAGGACTTCGCCATCGCGGGCGGGGACGTGCTCTGGATCGTCTCCCCGCGCGCCCAAACGGTCGGCAACTAGGCAATTCACGGCGGCGCGCGGCAGCGCGCATGGATCATGTCCGCGTGGCGCCCCACCGAGGCCGCCCGCCGAGGCATGAGGCCGCTATCTTCCGAACTGTTCCGAAGTGCCTAGCCTCCTAGCTCACTTTTGGGGGCCAACGCGACTTGCCCGCCCGCCTCCCTTCAAAAGTGCTCTCCGTAGCCACCGCCACTTGCGCATGGTGCCGGGAATTCGCGATAATCCCGCTTGGCACTCCCGGCCGCCGAGTGCCAACCTAGCGAAAATCAACCATCCCCCTACCCGCGGCCGCCGATAAGGACATCCATGGCCAAGCAACTGATCTACGACGAAGATGCCCGCGCGGCGATGCGGGCGGGAATCGACAAGCTCGCCAACGCAGTGAAGATCACCCTCGGTCCCAAGGGCCGGAACGTGGTGCTCGCACGATCCTTCGGCGCGCCAACCATCACCAACGACGGCGTTACGATCGCCCGCGACATCGAGCTCGAGGACGCGTTCGAGAACATCGGCGCGCAACTCGCGAAAGAGGTCGCGTCGAAGACCAACGACATCGCCGGGGACGGCACGACGACGGCCACGGTGCTCGCGCAGTCGATCGTGACGGAGGGAATGAAGAACGTGGCGGCGGGGGCGAACCCGATCGCGCTCAAATGGGGCCTTGAGAAGGCCGCACAGGGCGGCGTTGAGGAGATCAAGAACAACGCGATCCGCGTGACGACGCGCGAGCAGATGGCGCAGGTTGCCTCCATCTCCGCCGCCGAGCCGGCCGTGGGCGAGCTGATCGGCGAGGTGATGGAGAAGGTCGGCAAGGACGGCGTCATCACTGTGGAGGAGGGGAAGGGGATCCGCACGGAGGTCGAATTCGTCGACGGGATGCAGTTCGACCGCGGCTACATCTCGCCCTACTTCATCACGAACCCGGATCGGATGGAGGCGATCGTCGACGACCCCTACATCCTGATCACCGACAAGAAGATCTCGGCCGTGAGCGACATCCTGCCGCTGCTCGAGAAGCTCCTGCAGATGACGAAGAACGTCGTGATCCTCGCGCCCGACGTGGACGGTGAGGCGCTGGCGACTCTTGCGGTCAACAAGCTGCGCGGCACGGTGAATATCTTGGCAGTGAAAGCGCCCGGGTTCGGAGACCGGCAGAAGGACAATCTGGCCGACATCGCCTCAATGACCGGCGGCACCGTGATCAGTGAGCAGCTCGGCCGCGGCGTCGCCGAGGCCGAAGTGCAGGACATGGGCCGTGCACGACGTTTCGTCTCGACAAAAGACAACAGCACGATCATCGAAGGCAAGGGCGACCCGGCCGAGGTGGACGCTCGGATCCGCGAGGTGCGGGCCCTGCTCGATCTTTCGAAGAGCGACTGGGACACGGAAAAGCTCCAGGAGCGGCTTGGCAAGCTCTCCAACTCGGTCGCGGTCATCAAGGTCGGCGCCGCCACGGAGGTGGAGCTGAAGGAGCGCAAGCACCGCGTAGAAGACGCGCTCTCCGCGACCCGCGCGGCGGTCGAAGAGGGGATCGTCCCCGGCGGGGGCGTGGCGCTCATCGCGGCCGCCAAGACGATGCAGGAAAATGAGTACGAGGGCGACGAACGAACCGCCGTGCGGATCCTGCGCCGCTCGCTCGAAGAGCCCCTGCGGCGGATCGCGTCGAACGCCGGCAAGGACGGCTCGGTCATCGTGCAAGAGGTGAAGGAAGCCGACAAGATCAACTGGGGCTACGACGCGCAGCAGGACAACTTCGGCGACATGGTCGACAAAGGCGTGATCGACCCGGCGCTCGTGACGCGCGCCGCGCTGGAGAACGCCGTCTCGATCGCCGCGATGGTCCTGACCACGAACTGCTTGGTCAGTGAGAAGGAAGACGATACGCCGCCGGTCCAGCCCACGGGGATGAGCGGCGCGCCTCCGATGCCCGCGAGCGCGATGGGCGGCTACTAAGGACCTGCCTTCCGATATTTAGGACGACCCGCTCCTCCACGACACAGCCTCCCCGACGGGAGACTGTGTCGTTCTTTCCAGGAATAGCAGCCGAGCAGTGGGTGAGGCCGGGTCTTACCTGCCGAACTGGGCGTCACCCGGCCAGCCAAACGCTCCGGAACCTCGCAAACGCACTCGCACAGGAACCCGCTGCGGCGTTCGGCGTCACGGCGGTCGGCCAGCGCGGCGCACCGTCTCACCGCGGGATGAGGTGAGCGGCCGTCGCCTTGAAGACCGCAGAAACCGCACTTCCCACCCGCAAACCCAGCGCTTCGACTGAGGCCGGTGTGACCGTCGCGACGGCGGTCGTGTCCTCGCTGTGGCCCAAGTGGAGCTGGATTCGTAGCACGGGACCCACAAGATTGATCGCGTCGATGTGCGCCGGCAAGCAGTTGCGGGCACTGCCGGGGACGGCCGCTGCGGGAGGGAACAGCGTAATCGCCTCGGGGCGCACGCAGACCAAGGCAGCCGCAGGCGGAGACGCGCTCGCCACATCCACCAGCTGGCCAGCGACGCGATACGTCGCGATGCCGGCGCCGGAGCGTTCCAAGCTCGCGGCCCAGACGTTCTCGATTCCCACGAAAGCGGCGACTTCCGCGTCGGCAGGAGCGCCGAAAACCTCAGCAGGCGAGCCCCGCTGGCGCAGGCGCCCGTCGATCAAGACGACGATGCCGTCGCCGAGGCGGCGAGCTTCGTCCCGGTCGTGGGTCACGAGGACGGTTGTCGGGCGGCTCTCCGCCAAGACGGAGGCGAAGTCCTCGATCAGATCCGATCGCGTGGGGGCGTCAAGGGCGGCAAAGGGCTCGTCGAGGAGCAGCACTTCTGGATCGAGTGCGAAAGCCCGCGCGAGACTGACACGCTGCGCCTCGCCACCGGAAACGTCGTGGGCGTGCCGATCGGCAAGGTGCCCCACCCCGAAGCGATCCAGCCAATGCCGTGCCCGTGTGCGCCGCTGCGCGCGCGGCAGCCGCCGCAGCCGCAACCCCAACTCCACATTGGCGCGCACGCTCATGCTGAGCAGCAGCGGCTCCTGAAAAGCCGCGGCCATGCGACGCCGGGTCGCAATAGGGTCGCGCTGCATGGGCGCCCCATCAAGGAGCAGCTCGCCGCGCTCGGGCCGGATCAGCAATTGCAGCATGCGCAGCAGCGTGCTCTTGCCCGCGCCATTGGGTCCGATGAGCGCGATGGTGCGCCCCTCGGGCACATCCAACTCGGGGATATCGAGCACCACGCGGCCGTCGCGGACAACACAGCAGCCGCGAAGCTGGATCTTGCTGTCCGCAACCGACGGAAGGCTAGGCGGGGCGGCGTTGCTGGGCACTAGTGAAGACCAGATTCACGAGGTAGGCGAGCACCAGCAGCATCACGCCGAGGGCGATCGCGACCTCGAAACGGCCACGGCTCGTTTCAAGCACCGTCGCGGTGGTGAGCACGCGTGTCTCTCCGGCAATGTTGCCGCCGACCATGATGGAGGCGCCTACCTCGGAGATGACCGCGCCGAAGCCAGCCATGAGCGCAGCGAGCAACCCTAGGCGCGCCTCACGCACGATCAACCAAAGGAGCTGCAGGCGATTGGCGCCGAGCGCGATCATCTGGTCGAGGAGCTTGGGGTCGATGGCCTGGATGGCAGCCAGCGAGATGCCGATCACGAGCGGCACAGCGATGACGAACTGGGCAATGACGATCGCCCAGGGGGTGTAGATGAGGCCGAGGCCGCCGAAGGGACCGCTGCGCCACAGCATGATCGCGACGAAGAGACCCACAACAACCGGCGGCATGCCCATGCCCGTATTCACAAGGGCGACGAGCGGACGGCGCCCCGGGAAGCGCTTGAGCGCGAGCGCCGCGCCGATCGGGACTCCGAGTACCAGCGACACCACCGTGGCGAGGCTCGAGACGGCGAGGGTCCGCAGGGTGATCTCGATGATCTCAGCGTCGCCGCGAATCCAGAGGTTAAAGGCCTCTTTGATGCCGTCCCAGAGCAAGTCCACGGGCGTGCCCCTCAGCCATCAGCAGCTTGCGCGGCAAAGCGCTCAATCACTTCGGCTTCCTGGAGGCCGGCAGCGGCATGGAAGAGCGGGCGGCCGAACTCATCGCGGCGGAAGTCGTTGATGATCGCTTGCGCTTCCTCGCTGAGCATGAACTCGATCCAGGCGACGGCGGCAAGGGCGTTGACGCCGAGCTTAGCAGGGCTCACCTGGAGAACGCTGTAGAGATTGAGAAGGGCGGGATCGCCCTCGACTAGGGGGATCAGATCGACATCATCGGAGAGTGCGAGGAAGGTACCTCGGTCCGTCAGCACGTAGGCGAGCTTTTGGTCGGCGATGATGAGCGTCGCGCCCATGCCCTGGCCACTCTCCGCGTACCACGAGTCCCCGGGAACGATCCCGACCTCTGCCCAGATCGCCCGCTCACGCTTGTGCGTCCCGCTGTCATCGCCACGAGAGATGAAGCGCGCCTCGGTAGCGGCGATCGCGGTGAAGGCCATAGCGGCGTCGGTGCCGCCCGCAATGTTGGCGGGATCGGTCCGCGGGCCGACGATTACAAAATCGTTGTAGGCGACGAGGTGTCGGTTATAGGCATGGCCCGCATCGACCAGAGCGCGCTCCGCGTCGGGCGCGTGCACGAACAGGGCGTCGGCGTTGCCTTCTTCGGCCAAGCGCAGCGCGGCGCCGGTGCCGACCGCGATCGGCTTCACGTTGACGTCCACGCCGGCCTCGAAGACCGGGATGAGCGCCTCAAGGAGGCCGCTGTCTTGGACGCTGGTGGTCGTAGCGAGGATCAAGTCGCCACGAGGGGCGGGCGGGGCCGGGCGGCAGGCCAACACGAGGAGGGTGAGCGCAACGAGGCCCGCTAGAGTGAGGCGGACCCACAATCGCGATCGATATGCTGATATAAGCATAACGGGCGGAATCATGCCACGTTGCGGCAACCACAGCAAGCCGTGGCGGCGGTCGCATTCGCTAGGCTGCAAGCATGCACCATCGTTGGGACGTGATCGTGGCAGGTGGTGGCCCAGCAGGAAGCACCGCCGCCCGCCAACTGGCCAGGGCGGTGGCCCGCACCCTCTTGCTGGAAAAGGCGCGGCACCCCCGATACAAGGCTTGCGGCGGCGGCGTGCCGGCGCGCGCGGTCGCTTTGCTCGATCGTTCGATCGCGCCAGTGACTGAAGACGTGGTGCAGGGAATCGAAGTGAGCCACCTCGGCGAGCGGCGCTTCGTAAAACGCTCAACGGATCCCTTAGCTTACATGGTGATGCGCGACCGCTTCGACGCACTGCTGCTGGAGTGGGCGGGGGAGGCGGGCGCCGAGGTGCGCGAGGGAGAGGCGGTGCAAGATGTCGAGACCGGCTCAGGGGGCGTTCGCGTATCCACGGATCGCGATGTCCACGAAGCGACGGTCGTACTCGGCGCAGACGGAGCAGCAGGGCGGGTGGCGCGCGCGTCCGGATTAGGGAGTGGACTCGCGAAGAGCGCGGCCTGGGAGTTGGAGGTCGCCGCCCCCGAAACGGCTCTGCGCCGCTGGAACGGGCTGGTGAACGTCGATGTAGGCTACCGGCCTTGGGGCTACGGCTGGGTGTTCCCAAAAGCAGAGCGGCTGTCCATCGGACTGGTGCTGGCACCGGGGCGCGGGCGCCGGATTCGCGAGCAAGCGCAGCGCTACATAGCAGCGTTGGGGCTGGCCGGAGCGGAAGTGCAAGAGGCGCGCGGACATCCGATCCGCTACCGGCGCCGCAGGGAGCGCGTCGCGGCCGGCCCGGTGTTGCTGCTGGGCGATGCAGCGGGCCTCGCCGACGAGTTCACCGCAGAGGGGATCTCGTACGCAATCGAGTCGGCAAGGCTGGCGGCAACAGCGGCGCTGGCGGCGCTCGGCGGC
The DNA here is from genome assembly GCA_963663895.2 of Dehalococcoidia bacterium. GTDB lineage: Bacteria > Chloroflexota > Dehalococcoidia > Bin125 > Bin125 > JAPOXK01. The sequence goes on from CAXXRD010000002.1 coordinate 196,003, forward strand.
GCTGGTGAGGCGGCCGAAAGGTATACACGGGCGATCGATCGCATGATTCAGCCAGAGCTGAACGCGGCACGGGCGATCTCGCGCATGTACTACTGGTGCGTCACCACGTGGCCTTGGCTGGCGCTGGGTACGAGCAAACGGGTGGCGTATCTCTGGCACGCCCTCTTCCGGGTCATGCAAGGCCGGTCGACATACCAGGCGGAATTGCAGCGGATCCCGGGTCTCGCCCTGTCGGCGCGGATGCTATGAACCGCCGTACAGCGAAGAAACCGGCCCGAGGAAAGACGTCCAGCCAGCGTCGCCCGGGCAGCCGGAAACGCCGAGCCACGTGCTTGCTCGCGCCCTCGGAGATCATCGAGCGCCTTGATGCCGAGGCACCGATCCCCCCCTGGCGCGCGCACGGTGACCCGGTGGCGGAGCTGGTGCTGACACTCCTCTCGCAGAACACGTCGGACACGAACTCGGGGCGGGCCTACCAATCGCTCGTGGCGCGCTTCCCCGATTGGGATGCCGTGTTGGCGGCGCCGGTCGGGGAGATCGAAGCGGCCATTCGCATTGGGGGGCTGGCGAAGACGAAGGCGCCGCGGCTGAAAGCGCTGCTGGCGGAGCTGCGCGAGCGATGGGGGGACGAGTGGGATGCCTCCCAACTGAAAACCTTGCCCCTGCCGGAGGCCAAAGCGTGGCTCACGAGCCTGCCGGGCGTAGGACCCAAGACGGCGGCGTGCGTGTTGCTCTTCGCGTTGAAGCGGCCCGCCCTGCCGGTCGACACGCATGTGCATCGCGTATGCCAGCGCCTCGGCCTCATCAATGAAAAAACGGGCGCCGCCGCCGCACACGAGCTGCTCGAATCACAGGTGAGCCGGGAGCAAGTGTACCCGTTCCACGTCGCATTGATCCGGCACGGGCGCCGCGTATGCAAGGCGGGGCGCCCTCTTTGCGAGCAATGTGTCCTATCCGACCGATGTCCCAGTGCAGGGTTGGAAAGGGCAGGCTAGGGTAGCTCGACACGCAAACAGCGGAGGCGCCGCGTGATCCGCGCTGGCATCATTAACGTTACCGGTTACGTGGGAGGCGAGTTGGCCCGGCTGTTGCTCGGCCATCCAGAGGTGCGCGTGACGTCGGTGACGGGGCGGTCCGAGGCGGGCCGGCGGCTGCCGGACGTGTTTCCGCACCTGTGGTCGCTGGATTTGGCGATCACCGAGCAGCTTCGGGACGATGTCGACGTGGTGCTCTCAGCGCTACCGCACGCCGCAGCGGCCCAGGCGCTGGCACCGTATATCCGAGCCGGCACGCCGGTGATCGACTGCAGCGCTGATTTTCGGCTGCACGACCCCGACACCTACGAACGCTGGTACGGCGAACACCCGGCGAGCGATCTGTTGGCGCAGGCGACGTATGGTCTGCCGGAGTTGCACCGCGACGCAATCCGGGAATCGCGGCTGGTCGCTGTCCCGGGCTGCTACCCAACCGCAGCGATCCTGGCGCTGGCGCCGCTGCTGGCAGGAGCGTTGGTAGAAGACGCCCTCGTCGTCGACGCGAAATCCGGCCTGTCTGGCGCGGGGCGGGCCTTGAAGCAGAGCAGCCACTTCGCCGAAGTGGACGGCGCTCTCAGCGCCTACGGCTTGGACGGTCACCGGCATCAACCCGAGATCGCGCAAGAGCTCGGCGCTCTGCAAGCAAACGGCAGGGCGCCGCAGGTCACCTTCGTCCCGCATCTGATCCCGATGACGCGCGGAATCCTGGCGACCGCCTACGCCCGCGCGCGGGCGGGCGCACTGCCGGCGGAGCGCCAGCTCGCACGGACGGAGCTCGCCCAGCACTACCAGGCGTTCTACGAAGGACACCCGTTCGTGCATGTGACCGCGAGCGGGCCCAGCACGAAACACACGCTCGGCAGCAATGCTTGCCTCCTGTATCCGAATGTCGACGCGGTAACCGGCCAAGTGGTCGCGATCGCGGCGCTGGACAACCTCGGCAAGGGCGCAGCGGGCGCGGCCGTGCAGTGCCTCAATCTGATGTGCGGCTTCGACGAGAGCGCGGGCCTGTCGGTCGCCGCGATCTATCCGTAGCACCTCAGTGAACGACGACGCGCAACCGGACGCCGCGGTCGACTCTAGCCCCGGCGCGTTGACGCGGGCGCGCGGCTTCAAAGCCGGCGCCACCACGGCCGGGATCAAGGAATCCCATCTGCCCGATATGGGCCTCCTGGTATCCGAAACGGTCGCGGCGGCGGCGGCGGTCTTCACTTCGAACGCACTGTGGGCGGCGCCGCTCATCGTCGACGCGGAGCATGTCGCGGACGGCCGCATCCAAACCGTCCTCGTGAATTCCGGCAACGCAAATGCGGCGACGGGGGAGCGCGGGTTGGCCGACGCGCGGCGCATGGCCGAGATCGCCGCGGCGCGCGCGGGATGCGGACCGGACGAGGTATTCGTTCTCAGTACAGGCGTGATCGGACAGTACTTGCCCATGGATCTGATCGAGGCGGGGGCGAGCGCGATCACGCCGACGGCCGGGGGCGGGGCGGCGTTCGCGCGGGCGATCATGACAACGGACACGTTCCCCAAGGAAACCAGCCAACAGTTCGAGGCGAATGGGCGCTCTTACACCATCGGCGGCTGCGCCAAGGGCGCGGGCATGATCCACCCGAACATGGCGACGATGCTGGCCTTCCTCACGACCGACGCGCCGCTAGAGGTGCCCGTTCTCCGAGCGCAGCTGCGGGAGGCGTGCGACCGCACGTTCAACATGATCAGCGTCGACGGGGACACGTCCACGAACGACACGGTGCTGCTGCTGGCGAACGGGGCCGGCAGTGGGCCGCCGATCGCGGATGCCGCCGCAGTGAGCGCCTTTGCCGCGGCGCTGGAGACGGTCTGCCGAAAGCTCGCGATCGACATCGCGCGCGACGGCGAAGGCGCGACAAAGCTGATCGCGATGGAGGTGGGAAGCGCGGCAAGCGTCGAGGAAGCACGGGCCGTGGCGCGGAGCGTGGTGCGCTCACCACTCCTCAAGGCGGCGCTGAGCAAGGGGGACCCGAACTGGGGCCGGGTCCTGATGGCGGCAGGAAACGCGGGGGTGCGGATCGATCCGAGCCGCTGCCGCCTTTCGATCGGCGAGAGGACGCTGTTCGCGCGGGGGGAACCGACCGGCGTGCCGGAGGCGGAGGCCGCCAAGGCAGTGACGGGCGCGGTGGTGCACATCCGGCTTGAGCTGGGCCGGGGCGAGGCCTCCGCAACCGCCTGGGGCTGCGACCTCACCGAAGAGTACGTGCGCTTCAACGCAGACTACGTTACGTAGGCGTTTTCCGCAACCAGCGAGCACCGTACGCTGAACCCCATGAACGCTGCACAAACCCCGGGCGCGATCGTGGTCAAGTTGGGCGGGAGCACGCTCGGAGCCCACGACACGTCGCTGGCCGATATCGCGGCGCTCGCCCAGCAGGGCCGACGGGTAGTCGTGGTACACGGGGGCGGCGCGCTGACGACGGAATGGCTGGAGCGGTTGGGCGTGGAGACCGAGTTCTCCAACGGACTGCGCAAGACGACACCCGCCGCGCTGGATACGACGATCGCAGTTCTTGCGGGCGTCGTGAACAAACGACTTGTGGAGCAATTGACGTCGCTGAGCACGCAGGCGCTCGGTATCTCGGGAGCCGACGCCGGGATCGTGCGGTCTCCGCTGAGCGAGCGCGGGATTGGGCTTCGTGGGAGAGAGGCCCGTCTGCAACGCCGTGCCGCTTGCGGCCTTGCTGGATGCCGGCTTCCTGCCGATCATGGCCCCCATCGGGCTCTCCACCAGCGGTCAGCTCATCAATATCAACGCGGATGCCGTAGCCGGCGCGGTTAGCGTGGCGCTGGAGGCGGAGGCACTCGTGATGCTGACCGACACGGATGGGGTGCTGGACGGCGAACAACGGCCGATCGCCACGATCGACGCCGAGCAGGCTGAGGCCCTCCAGGCAGCCCGCGTCGTCGTGGGAGGGATGCTGCCCAAGCTGGCCGCAGGCCAAGCGGCGGTGGCGGCGGGGGCGGCGGCCCGGATCGTCGACGGACGGGCCGCGGGAGCGGTGCCGGCCGCACTGCGAGGCGAGACGGGCACGCTCGTTTTGTAATCGCAGCGCGGCGCGCCGGATCTTTCTTGCTGCGAAGGGGAACGCTGGATATCGTGACAGCGCCGGAGCGCTGACACGGACGAGAGAGAAGCCATGCCAACCATCGCCGAGCGTGAGGCTGCGGTTTGCTTCAACACGGGCAAGCGTTTCCCCGTGACGATCGTGCGGGGCGAGGGCTCCCGTGTGTGGGATGACCAGGGGAAGCCCTACCTCGACTTCGTGGCGGGGATTGCGGTACTGGCGCTCGGACACGGACATCCGGCCGTCGTTGAGACACTGAAGAGCCAAGCCGCACAGCTCATCCAGGTTTCGAACTATTTCTACTCGGTGCCGCAGATCGAGCTGGCGGAGCTTCTCACGCAGGTGAGCGGCCTGAGTCGCGTGTTCTTCTGTAACAGCGGCGCCGAAGCCAATGAAGGCTGCATCAAGCTGGCGCGCAAGTGGGGGCAGACGGAGAAGAACGGCGCGTTCGAAATCGTGGCGATGGAGCAGAGCTTCCACGGGCGCACGCTCGCGACCGTGACCGCCACCGGTACGCCCCGCTATAGCGAGCCGTTCCAGCCGCTGCCGGACGGCTTCCGGCACGTTCCCTTCAACGACATGGCCGCACTGGAAGCTGTGGTCGGCGACCGGACGTGCGCGGTCATGCTGGAACCTGTGCAGGGCGAGGGAGGCGTCAACGTCCCGGACCCCGATTATCTGCCCGCGGTGCGCGCGCTGTGCGACGAGCGCAACGTCGCCCTGATCATGGACGAGGTGCAAACCGGGTTCGGACGCACGGGACGGCTGTTCGGGTTCCAGCATAGCGGCGTCGCGCCGGATATCATGGCGATCGCCAAAGGGCTGGGCAGCGGGGTGCCGATCGGCGCGTTCTTGGCCAATGACAGATTTTCCGTGTTCCAGCCGGGCGACCACGGAACGACGTTCGGCGGGCAGCCGCTGATGACGGCGGTGGCGTTAAGCGTCGTGTGGACGATCATCAAGGAAGATCTGGCCGCCCAGGCGGAGGCGAAGGGCGAGCGCGTGCGGGCGAAGCTACGGGCACTGGAGGACCGGCACCCGCAGATCGTCGACGTGCGAGGACAGGGATTACTGATCGGGATCGAGTTCGACGGCGAGATCGCCGGAGCGGTGGTCAGCGCCTGCCGGGAGCAGGGGTTGCTGTGCAGCAATCTGAAGCCGACCGTGATCCGCTGGGTGCCGCCGCTGACAGTGACCGAGGCGGAGCTTGATGAAGCAGCCGCGATCTTCGACGCGGCTCTCAGCGCCGTCGAAACGGCGGAGCACGCGCGACCGCTTTCGGGAACGCGATGAGCGACACATCCTACGAGGGCGCCGGCAAGAAAGTGGTGCTGGCCTATAGCGGCGGCCTAGACACGTCGACCGTGACACGCTGGCTCGTGGAGCGAGGCTGGGAGGTCGTATGCCTGACGGCCGACGTCGGCTTTCTCGACGCAGACCCAGATCTCGAGAAGCGCGCGCTGGCAGCGGGTGCGACGCGGCTGGTGGTGGCAGATGCGCAGGCGACGTTCGCGCGCTACTTCGTGCTGCCCGCGCTGGCGGCCGGTGCGATTTACGAGGACCGCTATCCCCTGGCGACCGCGCTGGCGCGCCCGCTCATTGCGAAACTGCTGGTGGACACGGCCCGCGCGGAGGGCGCGCAAGCGGTCGCGCACGGCTGCACCGGCAAGGGCAACGACCAAGTGCGCTTCGACGTGTCGGTAGCGGCGCTGGCACCCGATCTGACGATCTTGGCACCCGTTCGCGATTGGGAGCTGACGACCCGTCCTGCGGAGATCGCATATGCCGAGGAGCACGGGATCCCGATCCGTGAAACGACCGCGAGCCCCTACTCCACCGACGAGAATCTGTGGGGCCGATCGATCGAAGCAGGCGTACTGGAGGATCCGTGGGTCGAGCCGCCTGCGGACGTCTACCAGTGGACACGGTCCGTCGCGGAGGCGCCGGACGAGCCCGCGTTCGTCGAGGTGCAGTTCGAGCAGGGAGTACCGGTCGCGATCGACGGCGTGGCGATGGAGCCCGTGCCGCTGATCGAGCGCATGCACGCGCTGGCCGGGCAGCACGGCATCGGCCGGATCGACATGGTCGAGAATCGGCTGGTGGGGATTAAGTCCCGCGAAATCTACGAGGCGCCCGCCGCCGTGGCGCTGCGCGAGGCGCATCAGGCACTGGAGGCGCTCACCCTCTCGAAACCGCAACAGCGGCTGAAACGTCGGCTGGCGCAAGACTATGCCGACTTAATCTACGACGGGCTGTGGTTCACGGCGCACCACCAGGACCTCGCAGCATACGTGCGCTCCACTCAGCGGCATGTGAGCGGCACCGTGCGACTGCGGCTCCACAAAGGCACCGTGACGGCCGTGGGACGCCGCAGCCCGCGCAGTCTGTACCAGCTTTCGTTGGCGACTTATGATGCAGCCGATCAGTTCGACCAAAGCGCGGCGCATGGCTTCATTCAAATCTGGGGGCTTCCCGTCCGCGTGCAGGCCGACAGTCAGCTATTGCAACAGCCCGGGAGCCCGCTGCAGATCGCGGCGGGCGATGATGCCGAGTCATGACGACAGACGCCAACACGCATCCGGACGCCCTCACGATCACCTACGTGGAGCGGTCGCTGGGTTTCGGCGGCGACGACGCGGCGACGTTCTTAGTCGACCGCCCCGGCCACCCCAAGGCCGAGTACGATCTGCGCTTGGCGATGGACGCGCTCGAGCTGTTCCAAGCGAAGACGGGTGAGCTGGACGCCGATCAGAGGCAACGCCTACTGCAAGCGCTCGCCACGCGCATCTACCCGCGACTTTTCTCCGGCGAGCAACGTCTCGTGGCGATCGCCGTCGTCCGCGCGCGTGACATCGCTCCCTCTGAGGTGGATGACATCCTGGCAGACGCGGGACTCAGCTAGGTCAACTAAGGTGGAGGGGCGTGCGACCGTCTCCCAGAAGCCTATCGCTGCTGATCCGGTCCGCAAGCGCGACGGGCAGGGCATTCTCCGTGGCACAGTTAGACGACACCAGCAACGCAGCTCAGCAGGGGCGCACATGGGGCAGTCGCTTCGCGCGCCAGCCGGCGGAGGCCGTCAGGGCATTCACCGCGTCGATTGAGACGGATGTAGCGCTCTACCGGCAGGACATCGCAGGATCACGTGCGCACGTACGGATGCTGGCGGCGCAGGAAATCATCCCCCGCTCCCAGTGCGACGCGCTCTTGCAAGGGCTGGACCAAGTGGAGCAGGAGATCGCAGCGGGCGCGCTGGAGCTGAGCAACGAGCGCGAGGATATCCACACGCACGTCGAGGCGCGGCTCGCGGAGATCATCGGCGAAGAGGCAGCGGGGTGGTTGCATACCGGCCGCTCGCGCAACGACCAGGTCGCACTCGACACACGCCTGTACACGCGCGACGCAATCGATGACGCGAACGAGGGCATCCTTGCGCTGCAGACGGCATTGGTGGAGTTGGCCGAGCGCAACTTCAACATCTACTTGCCGGGCTATACTCACCTGCAGCGGGCGCAGCCGCTGCTGCTCGCCCATCACCTGCTGGCCTATTTCGAGATGCTGGATCGCGACGCCGCGCGCTTCCGCGACGCGCGGACACGCGTCGACGTGCTGCCCTTGGGCAGCGCGGCCCTGGCGGGCGCGGCGCACCCCATCGATCGGGAGGCGGTCGCAAAGGATCTCGGGTTCAGTGCGGTCTCCGCGAACAGCGTGGACGCGGTCGCGGACCGCGATTACATCGCGGAATATCTTGCGGCGGCGGCGATGACGCTCGTGCACCTATCGAGATTGAGCGAGGAGCTCGTGCTTTGGAGCAGCGCCGAGTTCGGGTTCCTCGCCTTGGACGACGCCCATACGACCGGATCCTCGATCATGCCGCAAAAGAAGAATCCGGACATCGCCGAGTTAGCGCGGGCAAAGAGCGGCCGGGTGATGGGGCACCTGGTGGCGCTGTTGACGACGCTCAAGGGACTGCCTCTGGCGTACAACCGCGACTTGCAGGACGACAAGCAGGGATTATTCGACACGGCGGCAACCCTGTCCGGCACCCTGTACGTTCTCGCGACGGCCCTGGACGGCGTGCGCTTCGATAGCGCGCGCACGCAGGCGGCGGTCGACGGGGATCCTTTCATCCTCGCCACGGACTACGCCGACTACTTGGTGCGGAAAGGGCTGCCATTTCGCAAGGCACACGCGGTCGTTGGAGACCTGGTACGGCGGTGCGAGGCGGAGGGCAAGGGCCTGGCCCATCTGACGCTCGCCGAACTGCAAGCGTCCCATTCGTCGTTCGACGCGGACGCCGTCGGGATGACCGCTCAGCAGGCGCTGGCCGCGCGCGACGTTCCGGGCGGGACGGCGCCCGCGCGCGTTCGACAAGCCTTGGCGGATGCGAGGAAGCGCCTGAACGCTGGGGCGGAAGGATGACTCGCCCGGTTCGGATCGCGCCGTCGATCCTTGCGGCCGACTTCGCACACCTCGGGGATCAGGTGCGTGCAGCCGAGGCAGCCGGTGCGGATATGATCCACGTGGACGTGATGGACGGACGTTTCGTGCCGCCGATCACGATCGGACCGTTGGTGGTGGAGTCCCTGCGGGCGGTGACAGCGTTACCGCTCGACGTGCATCTCATGATCGTCGAGCCGGAGCGGCAGATCGACACCTTCGCGGCGGCGGGCGCGCACACCATCACCGTGCACGTCGAGACGTGCCCGCATCTGCACCGAACGGTGCACCAGATCAAGAAGGGCGGCGTCCGGGCAGGCGTGACGCTGAACCCGGCGACGAGCGTCGAGACGTTGCGTGCCGTGCTGCCGGAAGTCGATCAGGTGCTGGTGATGAGCGTGAACCCGGGATGGGGCGGGCAGCCGTTTATTCCGGCCTCGATCGAGAAGCTCAAGGCGATTCGGGGGATGCTGGACACGATCGGAAGCCAGGCAGTGCTGGAGGTCGATGGCGGGATCCAGGAGGAGACGGCCGGGCCGGCGGTGGCAGCGGGCGCAGATCTGCTGGTGGCCGGGTCGGCGATCTTCAACGATCGCGAGTCGGTAGAAGCGGCCATGACGCGGCTGCGCGCATCGATCGAGAAGGAGAAACCGGCTTAGACGGGGCAGCGTCGGCGAAGCGAGCGACGCTACTTGCTCATCTGCTTGAGGACCGTGCGCAAGCAGCTGGTGCAGACGTTCTTCCTGACCATCTTGCCGTTCTCGACGAAACGGAGGCGCTGCACGTTCGGTTTGAACATGCGGGAGGTGCGCGGTGCTTTGCGCCGCCAACGACCGGAATGCTTGTGGCGGATGTTCCGCCCGAAGGATGGTCGCTTGTCACAAACTTCGCAGACAGACGCCATGGGGACGCTCCCAACTCGGTGAAGGTGCGCCGTCGAACAGGCGTTAGAATGCTAGCAATATGTCGGGGGAGCTGGAAGCAGCGGCGCACGGCCTCAGTGGCCGGTTGCTCATCCAGGCGGCGATCAGCGCTGCGGCTTGGGTGGAGCGCAACGCAGCCGCACTGGACGCGATCAACGTCTTCCCAGTTCCGGATGGCGACACGGGAACGAATCTCAGCCTAACGCTGCGGGCGGCCGCCAGCGGAGTCGCGGAAGAGTCCGGCAGCAGTGACGCCCCCTCCCTCACGGAGGTGGCAGCGGCCTTGGCGCGGGCGGCGTTGCTGGGGGCGCGAGGCAACTCCGGCGTGATCTTGTCGCAGTGGCTGCGGGGGCTGGCGGAGGCAGTCGAAGGGGCCGACACCGTTGACGGCTCCGCGCTGGGCAGAGCGCTGGGAGCCGCAGCCGTTTCAGCGGCGGGTGCGATCAGTAATCCGCGCGAGGGCACGATGGTGACGGTAGCGGAAGCGGTGGGGGAGGCAGTCGCAACCGTCGAGGCCGGGGCCAAACCGCAGGCCGTGATCGAGAAGGCGTTCGCGGCGGCCCGCGTCGCCGTCGCCAAGACGCCGGAGCAAATGCCCTTACTGGCGGATGCGGGTGTCGTCGATGCCGGCGGCGAGGGGCTCGCACTCGTGCTCCAGGGGATGCTGCAAGGGATCACCGGCGAGCCACTGCCGACGGCGCCGATCGACGCCGGGCGCATCGACGAAGCCTGGCTGTCGCGGGCCGAAGCCACGACTTCCGAGGGACGCTACGGCTTCTGCACTGAGTTCAACGTGATCGGGAACGGGCTGGAGGGAGAGCGTCTCAAGAAAGCGCTAAGCGAGGTGGGGGACTCGGTCGTCGTCGCCGGGAGCGCGGAGCTTCTGCACGCGCACGTCCACACACTGGAGCCCGAAGCAGCGTTCGCGGCGGGCGAAACGTATGGACAGGTGTCGGACCGCAAGGCCGACGACATGCACGAGCAACACACGCAGGTGCGTAGCGGAACCGGGAGTGCAGCCGCCGTGGCAGTGGTAGCGGTGGCGGCGGGGGACGGATTCGCCGCGCTGTTCCAAGAACTCGGCGCGACCGTCGTCGACGGAGGACACACCTTTAACCCGGACGCCGCGTCGTTGCTGGAGGCGGCGCGGACGACGGGGGCGCGGGACGTTATCGTGCTGCCGGGTCACCGCAACGTGATCCCCGCTGCGGAACAGGCCGCGGCCCTGAGCGAGAGCGCACGCATGCACGTGGTCCCAACGACGAGCATGCCGGCGAGCGTCGCTGCACTCTTGGCCTGGGGCGAAGGGGCCAGACCCGAGGAGACCGTCGCGGAGATGACGAATGCTCATCAGCAGATCGTCACCGGAGCCGTCGCGCACGCGGCCCGTACAGTGCGGGCGCCGGTGCCTCTCCGCGAAGGCCAGCCGTTCGCTTTGATCGAGGGTAAACCGATTGCGGGAGGGGATTCGACCGAGCACGCACTCATGATGTGCGTCGAGGAGCTGCGAGCGCGCCAACCGCAGAGCAGCCTGCTCACACTTTACGTCGGCGACGAGCCGAGCGCGGAAACGGCGGCGGCGGTACGGGCGGGGGCAGGAGCCGGATTGGATGTCGAGGTAGTGGTCGGAGGCCAGCCGCACTATCCGTTCATCGTGTCGCTGGAGTAGGCTCAAGGCGGCGGCTGGTGTTGATACTCTCGGAAGATCGATATGACCATCCGCATCGTCACCGACTCCACCGCAGACTTGGACAGCACCGAGATCGCGCAGTACGGCATCACCGTCGTGCCGCTTATGATCCATTTTGGATCGGAGAGCCACCGCGCCGGGGTCGATATCCAGACCGATGAATTCTATGGGCGCCTGCGCGACAGCGAGATATTACCGCGTACGTCGCAGCCATCACCGGCTGCCTTTCAAAACGCCTACGAGAGCCTGCGTGACGCGGCGGGGATCGTTTCGGTGCACATCAGCGGGAAGCTCTCCGGGACGCTGAACTCGGCGCGGGCAGGGGCGGAGCTGCTAGAAAGCGCGCCGCCGATCGAACTGGTGGATACGAACTCGGCGTCGATGGGGTTGGGCTTCGCGGTGCTGGCGGCGGCGCGCGCCGCCGCCGGGGGCGCCGATCTGGCCGCCGTGGCCGCGGCGGCGCGGGAGGCAGCAGGGCGGACGCGGCTGCTGATGCTCCTCGACACGTTGGAGTACCTGCAAAAGGGCGGTCGTATCGGCAAAGCCCGCGCCTTCCTCGGCACGGTGCTGAGGACGAAGCCGCTGCTGGAGCTGCGTGACGGCGTGATCGAGCCCCTCGAGCGCCCGCGCACGCGCCAACGAGCGACGGAGCGGCTGTTCGATCTGATCGTGCGCACGCCGGAAGCAGCGGAGATCGTCGTGCTGCACGGATCGGCACCGGAGGAAGCGGAGGCGCTGGCCCAACGGGTGCGGGAGACGTTGCCGGGCGTATCCGTACGGATTGGGCATTGCAGCCCCGTGCTCGGGGTACATACGGGGCCCGGTGCGCTCGGGGCGGCCATTCTGCGGAGCGGAGCGTGAGCGGACGAGGCCAAGCGCGGGTCTCCCCATCGCAACGCACACCGTCGCGGGACGGAGCCGGTGACAAGCTCCTCAAGGTCCTCGCGCTCGAGCGCGCACGGCACTTCGACGACGGAGCAGTGTCGGGCGGCCTCGACCGTTTCTTACGCAACGCGATCGCGGGGGCCAAGCCGGGGCAGCCGCTCCTCCAGGCGATCGCCGCCCTCCCCAAGAGCGGATACGCGTCGCTCAGCCAGCGCCAGCGATCGGAGTGGAACAAGCAAGTCCACGTCCTGCTCAACCCGGGGAGGTCCGGCCCGACGCCGACGGTGAAGCGGGCTCGCGGCGCGACGACCAAGCCCGCGCCGGCGCGGCCGGCGCGGCCCGCGCCGACGAGCACCGTCGACGCACCCGTCGGCAGCCTGGGACGCGTGCGCGGCACCACCGTACGAAGACTGCAGCGCTTGGGAGTGGAGACGGTCGAGGACTTGCTCTGGTACTTCCCGCGTCGGCACGTGGATTTCACCAAGATGAAACCGATCGCGGAATTGGTGATGGGAGAAGAGGCGACGATCGTCGGGACGGTCCAACGCAGTCGCATCGCCTTCATGGGCAAGCGGATGCGCGCGACCGAAGCGACGATCGCGGACGCCAGCGGCAAGATCCGGGCCGTGTGGTTCAACCAAACGTACCTCGCCAAACAACTCCGGCAGGGGGAGCGAATAGGACTCGCGGGCAGAGTCAGCGCGTACCGAAAGCGGCTTCAGTTGGACAACCCAGAGTGGGAACTCCTGAGCGACGACCCCGCTAAGGATGGGACGCACGTCGGCCGCCTGGTACCGATCTACGGCCTGACCCAGGGGCTCTCCGGACGCACCGTGCGCAAGCTGGCGCGCGTCGCAGTGGAGCGAGCGCTGCCGCTCGTATCGGAGTCCCTGCCGCCGGAGGTGTTGGAGGAAACGCAGTATCCGCCCCTGCAACAAGCGATTCGCGGGCTTCACTTCCCAGAGACGCTGAGCGAGCGCGACATCGCCCGGGAGCGGTTAGCCTTCGAGGAGCTGCTGGCGATTCAGCTGGCCGTTCTGCAGCGAAAGCGCGCAGCGCGGGCTCGACGCGACGCCCCCCCCGTCGAGCTGACCGGGGAGTTCGTGCAGCGGTTCGTCGATGCGCTGCCGTTCCAGCTCACCCGCGCGCAGATGCGCACCCTGACGGAGATTCGAGCGGACGTTGCCCGGACGGAGCCGATGGCGCGGCTGCTGCAGGGCGACGTCGGGGCGGGCAAGACGGTGATCGCGGCAGCGGCCGTCTTGGGAGCGATCGCGGCCGGGTACCAAGGTGCCGTCATGGCACCGACCGAGATCTTGGCCGAGCAGCATTACCGCACCTTCCAGCGCCTCTTTGGGGGAGAGCGTACAGGGTCGGTATTCCACAACTACACGGTCGTACCGGCGTTAGGCCGGCCGGTCCGAATGGCGCTCCTGACGGGAAGTGTGAGTGCGGCGCGGAAGCGCGAGGTGCAACAGGCACTGGGCGCCGGCGAGTTGGACCTCGTCATCGGCACCCACGCGCTCATTCAGCGGAAGGTAGGGATGGACCGCCTCGGACTGGCGGTGGTCGACGAACAGCATCGCTTCGGGGTCTTACAGCGCGATGCCTTGCGCAGCAAGGGACGCAGTCCGCACTTGCTGGTCATGACCGCGACGCCGATCCCACGGACGCTGGCGCTGACGATCTACGGGGATCTGGACGCGTCGCGTTTGGACGAGCTGCCGCCCGGACGTCAGCCGGTGGAGACGCGCTATGTGGAGCCGAGCGGCACGGCAGCGGTATACGCGCGCGTACGGGAAGAGATCGCGGCAGGGCATCAAGTCTTCGTGATCTGTCCGCTGATCGAGGAATCAGAGCTAGTAGAGACGAAAGCAGCCGTGCAGGAGTTTGAGCGGCTGCGCACGACCGTATTCCCCGATCTGGCGCCCCGGATGCGACTGCTTCACGGCCGGATGAGCGGCTCCGAAAAGGAGTCCGTGATGGCCGACTTGTTGGCAAAGCGGGCCGATATCCTGGTATCGACGTCCGTCGTAGAGGTAGGCGTCGATGTGCCGGACGCGACGGTGGTCGTGATCGAAGGAGCGGAGCGCTTCGGACTGTCGCAGCTGCACCAGATGCGGGGGCGGGTGGGGCGGAGCGCGCACCAGTCGTACTGCTACCTCCTTTCGGATAGCGAGGGGGACGGCACGCGGCGGCTGACGCTCATGGAGCAGACGACGGATGGCTTCAAGCTGGCGGAGGCCGACCTGGAGATGCGTGGTCCAGGTGAGTACTTCGGCACGCGGCAGTCGGGGCTGCCGGATCTGCGCGTCGCGAAGCTCACCGATCGCGCACTGCTCTTCAGCGCGCGGAACTACGCGGAGCGAATTCTGGAGCGGGATCCGCACCTGCGCGCGCCGGAGCATCGGGTCCTCGCAGCGCGCGCGGGGCAACTGCACGTGGAGGGCGCGCAAGCGGTCCATTAGCTGGAACGCAGCGGCCTCGTGCGATGCTGCGCCGCGAAGCTAAGACCGAGCGAACCTATACTGGAGGTTCATGACCCAAACAGTGCGCGATCAGATCCGTAGCGCGCTGGCGGCAGCGCTGGCCGCAGCCCAAGATGCGGGTGCATTGCCGCGCATCCCTACGACAGAGATGAGCGTGGAGCGGCCGTCCCGCCCGGAGCACGGCGACTACGCCAGTAGCGTGGCGCTGCGAATGGCGGGGATCGTCGGGCGCAAGCCGCTGGACGTGGCGGAAGCGATCGCAAGCCGGATCGAGTGCGGCGCGATGATCGAAACGGTGGACGTCGCCGCGCCCGGCTTCATCAATCTGCGGTTAACGACGGCCTGGAAGGCGGCGCAAGTCGACGCGGTGCTCGCCGCCGGCGACCGTTGGGGCACGCTGGATCGCGGCGCCGGCAAACGGCTGCAGGTGGAGTTCGTATCGGCGAACCCGACGGGGCCGTTGCAGGTCGGCAACGGACGCGGGGCGGTGCTGGGCGACACGCTGGCCGCCGTCCTCGCCGCCGCCGGCTACGACGTGCAGCGCGAGTACTACGTGAACGATGCCGGAGCGCAGATCCACGCCTTCGCGGAGACGCTCTACGCCCGCTACCAGCAGGAACTCGGGCGAGAGGCGTCGCTGCCGGAGGGAGGCTACGCAGGCGGCTACATGGTGGATCTGGCGCGAGAGATCGTGGCGGAGCAGGGAGCCGCGTGGCTGCGCCCTGAAGGGGAGGGGCCGCCGGACGCGCTGACCGAGCGCGGCTTAGCGCTGATGATCGAGCGCATCGGAGCCGATCTGGCAGTGTTGGGCGTCCGCTTCGACGAGTGGTTCAGTGAGAAGTCCCTGTACGAGTCGAACGGGAGCGAGAGCACATATGAGTCGGCGATGGCCCTGCTCAAGGAGAGCGGCGTCGTGCGAGAGCACGAGGGCGCCATCTGGTTCGCCTCCAAGCAACTCGGGGAAGACAAGGATAACGTGCTCGTGCGACGGAGTGGCGAGCCGACTTACCTGGCATCGGATATCGCCTACCACTACGACAAGTTCGTCCGCCGCGGCTTCGATCGCGTGATCAACGTCTGGGGTGCGGACCACCAAGGGCACGTGTCGCGCGTGAAGGCGGCGGCGGAGGTGGTGGGCGCGCCACGGGACGGGTTGACGATCGTGCTCTACCAGCTCGTGCATTTGCAGCGCGGCGACGAGCGCGTGCGCATGTCGAAGCGGACGGGCGAGATCGTGACGCTGCGGGAACTCATTGAGGATGTCGGCAAAGACGTGGCGCGCTTTTTTCTGCTGCAACGCTCGGCCGATGCGCAGATGGACTTCGATCTGGACCGGGCGACGAGCCAGGACCCGAAGCAGAATCCGGTCCACTACGTGCAGTACGCGCACGCGCGCGCGGCCAGCATCTTGCGCACGGCCAACGAGGCAGGGTTGCAGCCCACAGGCGGTCGCACAGCGCTGCTGACGGAGCCGGAGGAGCTGACACTCGTGGCGGAGATGCTGCGGCTGCCCGAGCTGATCGAGAGCATGGCGGAATCACTCGAGCCGCACCATCTCACGACGTATGCGCTGGAGCTGGCGCAAGCCTTCACGCAGTACTACGGGGCCTGCCGGGTGGTGAACGTGGACCACTCCGACCTGTCACGAGCGCGACTGAAGCTGACCCTGGCGGCGAAGCTAGTGCTGGCACGCACGCTCGGATTGATCGGAGTTGATGCGCCGGAGACGATGTAGCCGAGGCTATCCGGCGGGAGCGGAGCGATGAGCAAACCGAGCGAGTCATTGGCGCAGGAGCGCGTTTTCGCGGGGATCCGCGCGACGGGGCGGCAGCACATCGGCAACTACTTCGGGGCGATCAAGAACTTCGTCGCACTGCAAGACCGTTACCAGTGCATCTACTCGATCGTCGACTTGCACTCGCTCACCACGCTGACCGAGATCGATCAGCTGTCCAACAGCGTTTTCGAGACGGCGCTGGACCTGATGGCTGCAGGGCTCGATCCCAATCGTTGCGTTCTCTACGTACAGAGTCACGTGCCAGAGGTGTCCGAGCTGCACTTGCTGTTAAGCATGATGGTGCCCAATGGCTGGCTCTTGCGGGTGCCGACCTTTAAGGAGAAAGCGCGCGCGCAGCCCGACAATGTCAACTACGGGCTTGTGGGGTACCCCGTCCTCCAGACGGCGGACATCATTCTGTACAAGGCAAGCCGGGTCCCGGTGGGCCAGGATCAGCTGCCGCACTTGGAGCTGGCGCGTGAGATCGTCCGGCGCTTCAACCATCACTTCGGCGACATGTTCCCCGAGCCGGAGCCCGTGCTGACGGAAGCACCGCTGCTGCTGGGAGCGGACCGCCGCAAGATGAGCAAATCCTACGGCAATCAGATCGACTTAGCCGCGTCCGAGGCGGAGTCGCTGGAGCGGGTGCGGCAGTTCATCACAGACCCACAGCGCGAGCGCAAGAGCGACCCCGGACGTCCAGAGGTCTGCAATGTGTACAGCCTGCACGCCCTCTTCAACGCGGACGAGCGGCCGGAGGTCTACCGCAAGTGCACGCAAGCGGAGTGGGGCTGCGTCGATTGCAAACTCCAGCTGGGCAACGCGATCAACGACTCGCTGGGGCCGCTGCGCACGCGGCGGGCGGAGCTCGCGACACGCCCGGATGAGGTCTGGGAGGCCTTAGCCGAGGGAGCAGAACGGGCGCGGGTCATCGCGCGTTCGGTGCTGGCGGAAGCGCAGGAACGGATGGGGCTGCCGCCTGCTCGGAGCCGGATCGCGAAGGATGCGACGGCGCCTTCCTAATGCCGGGATCTCCGGACACAGCGACGCTCGCCGGCCGCGAGCTGCGGCTCCCGCGCGGGGAGTCCGGGCGCAGCGCCCTGGACGTGGCTCGGCGGTGCTCGGCGGTGGCGGGAGAGATGCTGCGGCAGTTCTTCGAGGAGCGCACGGTCACCGTGTCCTGGAAGGGCGACCGCAACCCGGTGACGCAGGCCGACACCGCCACCGAACGCGCGATTGTGGCGCTGCTGCACGAGGAGTTCCCAGCACATGCCGTGCTTGCGGAGGAGGGCGGCGGCAGGATCCAAGCAGGTTGGCTGTGGCTGATCGACCCGCTCGACGGCACGCGCAACTTCGCGAGCGGCGTGCCGCACTTCGCGTTCAATCTGGCGCTCTGCCACGACGGCGCGCCCGTGATCGGCCTCACACTGGACCCGATGCTGGAGGAGGAATTCGTGGCGGTGCGGGGGCACGGCGCGACGCTTAACGGCGATCCCATCCGGGCGAGCAGCGTCACCGGGCTGCACGAAGCCGTCGTCGGTGCGGGCCTGGGCTACGACGTCGGGCGGGCGGCGGAGCTGCTCGCCGGGCTGCAGGGGCTGTGGGGTTCGGTGCAGGCGTTGCGGATATGCGGGAGCGCGGCGCTCGATCTCGCCTACACCGCTGCGGGGCGATTCGACCTGTTCTTACATGCCGACGTCTATCCCTGGGACATTGCGCCGGGGATCGTGCTGATCGAGGAGGCGGGCGGACTCATCACGACGGGAGCGCTATGCAGTGACCCGGCGGAGGGCGTCACGATCGAGAGCCACAACGTGGTCGCAGGAGGCCAAGCCGTACTCGCCGACCTCGCGGCGCGCCGTGCTACCACTCCGGCGTAATCGAGCCCAACCAACCGATCGTCATGGCGATCACAACGAACCCCATCCACCAGCGCTGGATGATCAAGCGTTTCTCCGTGACGCGGAGCAGCAGCGCGGCCATGACAAGTAGTGATCCCGTGAGGGCGAGCGCAGCAGGCGGCACCAGCCACTCCGCGCGCAAGTTTTCCACGTTGGCCGACGCGACCGTCACGATCAGGAAAGCCGCCGTCGCCGCCCAAGCGAGAGGGACGGCGACATCGATAGTGGCCAGATGGAGAAGGTCTCGCCAGCTATCGACATCGTCGCGCTCGTAGTCCGGCAGCTTGTAGGCCAGATAGAAGGCGAGACCGGGCCGTCCCGCCCACGGGCACCGACCACCAGAGGACGCCATCGAATCGCTGCAGGGCGTCGAAGACCCAGAGGGGGAGAAGCGCGAAGGCGAGGCTGAACGGGACCCAGGAGAAGGCGCTGCGCTTCAGCGAGACGGAATAGACCAAAGCCGCGAGAAACCCCACCGCGAAGAGGAGAAAGGGACGCCAGCCCAAGGAACCGGCAACGGCCAGTGCCACGAGCCCGAGCGCTGCGGCGAGACGCAGCGCCGCACCCGATCCGATGAGGTCGGAGGCAACCGGCCGCCATAGATGCACCTGGCGGTCGTGCGGGAAGTCCAAGACATCGTTGTAGATCGCGGAGGCGGCCATCAGCGCCGCCAAGGCGACGCCGAGGCGCAGTGTCACATGCCAGTTGGGCGTACCCGCTTCCGCGATGAAGGCAAAGCCGATGACCGTGGGCCGTCGCGGCAATCATCGCGACGGGGCGCACAAGGCGTAGCCAAGCCCAACTCCGCCGGCGCCGCCAGGGGATTCGCGGCTCGGATGTGCGAGGCATGAATCGTGTTACCCTTCTGTTGGCGAGTTCCCATTGTAGGCACGTACGGCGTGACAAACCGCCGACCGCGGGAGGAGCAACCATGGCGATCATCAACTTCGTTCGGGATTACGAGCGCGTCGCGAAGTTCCAGCTGGGCCGCTACGTGGGGCCTCAAAGGCCCCGGAGTCGTGTTCGTCGTCCCCATCATCCAAAGCATGATGAAGGTGGACATGCGGGAGATCTTCTTCGACGTCCCCCCGGCAGACCAACATCACCAAAGACAACGCCAACGTGGACGTGGACTTCGTTGTCTACATGCGGGTGGTCGACCCGGAAAAGACCGTGTTGGAGGTCGTCAATTTCGTGGGCGCGGCTCGGCAGCTCGCGATGACGACGCTGCGCGCGGTGATCGGTGACATGAACTTGGACGATGTCCTCTCACGGCGAGAAGAGATCAACCAGGGGATGCAGACGAAGCTCGATGAAGTGACAAACCGCTGGGGCGTGAAGGTGACGGCGGTCGAGATCCGGGAGATCCAACCGCCACCAGCGATCCAAGAGGCGATGACCCGCCAGATGTCCGGCCGAGCGGACGCGACGGGCGCAAATCACGGAATCGGAAGGGCAGCGGGGACGCCGAGATCAACGTGGCGGAAGGGAACAAGCGAGCGGCGATCCTTCGAGCCGAGGGGGAGAAGCAAGCGGCGATCCTGGAGGCGGAAGGCCACCGGCAGGCCCAGATCTTGGAGGCGGAAGGGTTCGCCAACGCGCTGCAGCAGATCTACGAGACCGCGCGGGGCGTCGATGCGAATACGATGGGGCTCCAGTACCTCGACATGATGCGCGAGCTGGCAACCAAGGAGAACAGTACCTGGATCGTGCCGCTCGACTTCACGCGCATCGCCGCTTCCGTACAGGAGCAGTTGGGAGCAGCAGGCGGCGATGGAGGCAGCGACCGGAACTAGCTCACCGCGCACGCCTCCCGCAGCGCTACTTCGCGCCACCCGGGTGCGCGGCCACGAAGCGCTGGACCCGCTCCAGCGCTTCTTCGATCTCGGTGAAGGCGGTCGCATAGCAGGCGCGGACATGACCCGCGCCGCCCGCGCCGAAGGCCGATCCGGGCACCACCGCGACACGCTCCTCGTGCAGCAGACGCTCGGCAAAGGTCTCGTCGTCGAGGCCAGTGACTTGCACGTTGGGGAACGCGTAGAAGGCGCCTCTGGGCTCGACGCAAGGGGAGGCCCATCGCGGCGAACCCTTGCCACATCAGCCGGCGGCGGCGGTCGTACTCGCTCGCGCATGGCGACGACGTGCTCCTCGCCACTCTCCAACGCTTCAACGGCAGCGTATTGCGCAGGCGTGGGCGCCGACATCATGACGTACTGATTGCACCTTCACAATCGCATCCAACAGAGCGTAGGGCGCAGCCACGTAGCCCACGCGCCAACCCGTCATCGCATAGTCCTTGGAAAAGCGCCCAACGTGATCGTGCGCTCGCGCATGCCCGGTAGGGAGGCGATTGCGACGTGCTTGCCGCCGTAGACGAGACGATCGTAAATCTCGTCCGAGATCACGAGCAGGTCGTGGCGGACAGCGACGGCAGCGATGCCCGCAAGCTGCTCGGCCGAGAGGACGGCCCCAGTCGGATTGGCGGGGAAGCCGAGTAAGATCGCCTTGGTCCGCTTCGTCACAAGTGCCTCCACGGCTTCCGGACCCAAGGCGAACGCGTTCGCTGCATCCGTGCGAACGTGCACGGGCACGCCGCCGGCGAACTGCACGGTGGGGGTGTAAGCGACGTAGGACGGATCCGGGACGAATCACTTCGTCGTCGGGATCAACGATGGCGCGCACGGCAGCGTCGAGCCCTTCAGAGACACCGGCCGTGATGAGAAGCTCGCCGTCTGGGTCGAA
Organism: Dehalococcoidia bacterium; assembly: GCA_963663895.2. GTDB lineage: Bacteria > Chloroflexota > Dehalococcoidia > Bin125 > Bin125 > JAPOXK01. The sequence goes on from CAXXRD010000002.1 coordinate 216,982, forward strand.
GTCGAGGCCGTAGAGGCGATGCAGGTGGGCGGCCAAGCGCTGGCGCAGCGCGTGCAGGCCGAAGTTGGACGTGTAATGCGTGTTCCCATTCTCGATGGATCGCATCGCGGCGTCGCGGATAGTCCCAAGGCGTGATGAAGTCGGGCTCCCCGACGCCCAGCGAGATCACATCATCCATGGAGGCGACAACGTCAAAGAAGCGGCGAATGCCGGAGGGGAGAGAACCGCGCGAACACGCCGGGCGATCCGGGAGGCCTGACCGTCCATCAGTGTTTAACGCCGCGCGACACGGAAGAAGCGCATCAGGGCATGACCAACTGGCGATCGACCTCCTCGGTAGAGCCGGAGGAGGACGTCGTTCTCTTTGTAGCGCCGCATGATGACGTGCGTCACGGTGCTCTGGATGCCGTGCATGGTGGCGAGCTTCTCACCGACGAAGTCCGAGACTTCGTGGATTAGACTGGCCGCGCGGACGATGACGGCGAGGTCGTACGATCCGGAAGTGAGGTAGCAGGAGATCACATTATCGAAACCGGAGACGCGCGCCGCCACGGCCCCATAACCCACGTTCTCCTCCGGCTGCACTTTGACTTCAACGAGGGCGTGTACTTGCGGCCGGCCGGCGGCTTCCCAGTTAATGCGGGCGCCGTAGCCCACGACCACGTGGCGCGCTTCCGCTTCCGCGACGAGGGCGCGTATTTCGTCTTCATGCCGGTCCGTTTCATTCGCGATCTCAGCCGGAGTGAGGCGGCCGTCTCGCTCGAGTGCACGGAGGATCTCTTCCATGGCAGCCTCACATTCTGCATTGCGCGGCGCAGGGCGTGCTGTCGCGATCGATCGTAGGCGCGGCTCCACGCAGGGTCCAACAGCAGCGCACGGGCACGTTCAGCATACGTGAGCACAGCCAGCGCTAGAGCATCGGCAGGCGAGTGTGCCAGTCCGTCGCTCGCTCGTACGCCGCGGCACCGCGGAAGAGCGTGACTTCGTCCCAACTATCCGCGACGAACTGGAGCCCCACGGGCAGGCCGCCGCGGCCAAAGCCGCAGGGCTGTGAGATCGCGGGGAGGCCAGCGATGCTGGCTGGAAAGCGTGAAGATGTCATTGAGGTACATCTCGTAGGGATCGCTGACCGCACCGATCTGGAAGGCGACCGTGGGAGCGGTCCGGAGCCACGATGAGGCTGGTAGCGGCTGAAGAGATCGCGCAACTCGCGCCGGATCAGCCGGTGCGCACTTTCTGCGCTTGCAGATAGTAGGCATCGTAATAGCCAGCGGAGAGAGCGTAGGTTCCCAGCAGGATCCGGCGCTTCACCTCATCACCGAAGCCGTGCTGGCGAGTCCTTCTCCATGTCATCCCACATGGAATCGTCACCGCGGTAGGCATAGCCGTACTTGACGCCGTCGTAGCGCGCCAGATTCGCGGAGGCCTCCGAGGGAGCGATGATGTAGTAAACGGGCAAGGCTGCCTTCGCTAGGGGCAGGGACGTGTCGCGATCGACGATGGCCCCCTGCTCCTCCAGGACCGCGATTGCCGCCTCGACCGCTTCCGCCACCTCGGGCTCCATGCGATCAGCGTCCCTGAAGAACTCCCGCGGAGCAGCGATGCGCAGCCCCTTTACCCCCCGATCGAGCTCCGAGGCGAAGTCCGGAGCCGGATAGGCAGCGGAAGTGGAGTCGCACGGGTCATGCCCGGCGATCGCTTGTAACAGCGTCGCCGCGTCCTCGACGGAGTGCGCGCGAAGGGGCCGATCTGGTCGAGGGAGTTGGCGAACGCAATCAAGCCATAGCGGCTTACGCGGCCGTAGGTTGGCTTCATTCCAACGACGCCACAGAAAGCCGCCGGCTGCCGGATGGATCCGCCAGTGTCGGAGCCGAGGGAGGCCGGCACCATCCCCGCAGCGACCGCGGCGGCCGAGCCGCCGGAGGAGCCGCCCGGGACACAGTCGAGGTTCCAAGGGTTGCGCGTGGGGAAGAAAGCCGAGTGCTCGGTGGAGGATCCCATGGCGAATTCGTCCATATTGGTCTTGCCGACCACGACCGCGCCCTGCCTCTTTGAGCTTGCGGGTGACGAATGCATCATCAACGGGTTCGTAATGCTCAAGCATCTTGGAGCCGCACGTGGTGCGGACTCCCGCGGTAGTGATGACATCCTTGAGCGCGAGCGGCACGCCTGTGAGAGGACCGGCCGTTTCATTAGCGATCCGGGCGTCGGCGGCCGCGGCGGCGGCCAGCGCTTCCTCTTCCGTGACCGTCACGAAGGCCCGGACATGCGCATCCACGCTCCGGACGCGCGCCAGAGCCGCGCGGGTCAGTTGCTGCGAAGTAGTATCGCCGTCGCGAAGGGCGCGTGCCGCCGCGGCCAGGCTCCAGCCGGGGCCATGCGAGTCCATCATTCCAATACCGCCCGGATCCGGAAGAGACCTTCTTCCACGGCGGGAGCGTTGTGGAGCACGGCATCGCGGCTATAGGAAGGCGTCGGTTGATCGGGAGCGGTGACGTTGAGCAAGTCGGCGCCGTTGGCGGTGGGAGGAACACCCGTCGTCTCGATCTCCTGCAGGACGCGAATGTGCCGAGTACGCTCGATAGTTCGCTTTGGAACCGAGCCCACGTCTTCGTCCGTCATGCCTATGCGAGCAAGGAGAGCATGTGCCGGACTTCAGCGGCGTGAGATCCATGCCGTCGGTCCTCTCGACATCACCATATGGCGCATGGCGACCGCAGTCAGAGTCGATGCTACGCTACTTCCCGAATCGTGCGGGGGCCGACGGAAGGCATGACTACGCCGAGCGAAGCCCGGCCTGCCCGCGCCTGCGGCGCCCCCGAGCCTGATCACGCCGGGCAGCACGATGCGCGCCGATTCGCGACGGAACACGACGACAAAGTAGAGCTCGGCGTCCCCAGCCTGGTGTGGGGGCCGGGCCAGACACGGCGTATCTCCCTGATTGCGGGCCGGATCCCGCTGGCGCAGCGCCGGATCCTCGATATCGGCTGTGGGGTAGGGGAATACGTGCGGCATCTGCGCGCGTTGCCGGCCAGCGTGGTCGGGATCGATGTCGACGTGCAGCGCGTGCACGCGGGCGCGCACGGCGGCGATGGCGTGCCAGACCTCCTCGTGGGCGCGGCCGAAGCGCTGCCGTTCGCCGCGGGCACCTTCGACGTCGTGCTCCTCAACGAGGTGATCGAGCACGTGCAGGACGATCGCGCCACGCTGGAGGAAGCGCTACGCATCCTGCCCCCCGGCGGGCATATCGTGATCTACGCACCCAACCGGCTGTTCCCGTTCGAAACGCACGGCGTGTACTGGCGGGGAGCCTACCGGTTCGGCAACTACCCGCTGATCAACTACTTGCCCACTGCCCTGCGGGATCAACTGGTGCCACATGCGCGCGCTTACACCCGCGGCGACATTACGCAGCTGCTACGCGGACTGGATGCCCGCGTGTTGGTGCACACAGCGGTCTATCCCAGCTTCGACAGGATTCGCTCGCGAAACAACGCGCTGGGCAGGCTGCTGCAGACCGTCTTCCACCAAGCGGAGGAGACGCCACTGCGCTGGCTGGGGTTGAGCCATCTCGTGATCCTGGAGAAGCCGGACGACGCTGGCGGGGCGGCCGTGTGAAGCAGGTCCAACAATCGATCCGCGCACGGCGACTGCGACAGCGGCACCTGCTCTTGCAGCGGCGCCGGCGCGAGCGGGAGCGCTCAAAAAGGAAGCGCACGGTTCCGCTTTGGTGGTGGGGGCCGATCGGGATCCTCGCCATCGGCATCATCGTGGCGGGGAGCGCCGCGGGCGCGGCATACGGTGTCTACCTCTCGTATGCGGATGATCTGGTGGAGCCGGACGCGATCTTAGTGACCGAGTCCGTGCTGGGCACGAGCAAGGTGTTCGACCACGGCGGCCCCGACGAGGGGAAGCTGTTGTTCGAGTTCGCGGACCCGCTATCGGGCCTGCGGAATCCAGTGCGCATCGACGAGATCTCGTCCCAGCTAATCAACGCGACGGTGAGCACGGAGGATGCATCGTTCTTCGAAAACCGCGGGGTCAACTTCCGCGGCCTGCTACGCGCCGGCGTCGAGAATCTGGGGTTGAACGAAGCGGAGTTCTTGGAGGGATCGGGGGGGTCATCGATCACGCAGCAACTGGTGAAGAACGTCCTGATCCCGGTCGAGGAGCGGACCGAGCGCAGCGTGAGCCGCAAAATCAAAGAGACGATCCTCGCCGTCGAGCTCACCAATCAATTCTCCAAGGCGCAGATCCTGGAGTGGTACCTCAACACGATCTTCTACGGGAACCTGGCCTACGGGGTTGGGGCGGCGAGCCTGCGCTACTTCGACAAGCCTCCCTCCGCGCTCACACTGTCGGAGGCGGCGCTGCTGGCGGGGCTGCCACAGGCTCCCGCGACATATGACCCGTTCACCAGTCTGCGCCTGGCCAAGGCGCGACAGGCGGAGGTCCTAGACCTCATGGTCCAGCACGGCTACATCTCGCAACTGCAAGCCGAGCTCGCGAAGAACGAGCCGCTGCAATTCGCGAACCAAGAGTTCGACATCGTCGCCCCCCACTTCGTCTTCTACGTGCGTGATCGCATCGAGGCCCTCTGCCAGCGCGGGCGCATCAGCTTCACGGCCGAGATCTACGAGTGCTCGGACCTGCTGACCCACGGCGGTCTGCGGATCACCACGACGCTTGACCCGGAGATGCAGGCGATCGGCGAGGAGATTTTGCGCCGGGACCTGGCTTCGTTCGAGGAGCAAACGGGCGCGCGCAACGCGGCGCTCGTCGCGATCCACCCCAAGACAGGCGAGATCTTGGCGATGGTGGGGAGCCGTGATTTCTTCCGCGAGGACATTGAGGGGCAGGTGAATCTGGCGACCAGCCTGAACTCGCCCGGGTCCGCCTTCAAGCCCATCACGTACGTGGCCGGATTCATCCAGGATCCCGAACGCTGGAACCCTGCAACGATCCTGTGGGACGTTCCCCTCGCTTACGAGGAAGTCGATGGCACGATTTTCTCGCCGGTGAACTTCGACGGGATCGATCGGGGGCCGGTCTCGGTCCGAAGCGCGCTGGCCAACTCGATGAACATCCCGGCGTTCCGGGCCGCGGACACGATCGGCGTGACTCACGTACTGGACATTGCGCACCGGATGGGGATCACGTCGATGCGCGATCCGAGCCAGTTCGGGCCATCGATCACGCTGGGCGGCGGCGACGTCTCCCTTCTCGACCTGGCCTACGCCTACAGCGTGCTGGCCAACAACGGCGTGATGCGCGGGCAGCGGACAGCCTCCGATCTCCCGATCGGCCATCGTGAGCTGGACCCGATCGCGATTCTGGAGATCAGCGATTCGCGCGGACGGCTGCTCTTCCAGCAGGACAGTCCGGCGCGGCGCCAGGTGATCCCGGCGCCGCAGGCCTATCAGATCACCGACATCCTCGCGGATAACCCGGCTCGCTCGATCCTCTACGGACTGAACAGCACGCTCGTGCTCGACCGTCCCGCGGCGGCGAAGACAGGCACCGCGGGCGATCCGCACCGGAACGACGTGCGCCGCGACTTCTGGACGGTGGGCTACACACCGGATCTGGTAGCGGGAGTATGGGTAGGCAACGCCGACAACAGCCCGATGACGGGCGGAACCTCGTCGCGAACGGCGGGGCTCATCTGGCACGATTTCATGCGAGCCGCGCATGCGGGCACGCCACCATCGGAGTTCGCGGTGCCGGAGGGACTCACGACGGCGCAGGTGTACGTGCCACAGCTGACGCTGCTCAGCGGCGAGCGCCAAGGGGCGCCACCGCAGGACCCGTGCGCGCACAAGACGACTGATCTGTTCATCCAAGGCGTCGTGCCGGAGATCGAGAACCAGATCTGCTTTGCGGCGGCGATCGATCGCACCACATTGCTGCTGGCAGACGAGACAACGGCCAACACGCAGATCGAGGAGGGCTTTTTCTTGATCCCGCCAGTGGAGGAGGGGCTCGCGGCGCCGGATGCGGCGATCTTGAACTGGCTGCGGAGCAACCAGGTCGTTTACGTCCGGCACGAGTCCGAGGGCGAGATCGGAAGCATCGCCGTGATCCACTCGCCGATCAACGGCGCGGTCCTCGACGGCGACTTCGTGGTCGTGCAAGGCCGCGCCGGGGGAGACGCGGTAACGGGCTGGTCGCTCGCCTATGCGCCGGGCCCGGCTCCGCAGGACGAGGAATTCACGCCCATCGTCGGCCTGGCGGGTCAAGGCATCAGCGGCCAACTGGAGCGTTGGGATATCCGTGGGCTGGAGCCGGGGGTTTACGTGCTGCGACTGATCGCGGAGAACGACCTCTTCGGCGAGACGGTCGCCGATGTGCATGTGCGAATCACGGGCAACGCCGGGAGGGAAGGCGACGAGGAAGACACACCGCCCGCCGCCGAACCGGAAAGCGGGGACGATCCGAACGGCAACGCACCAGAAACAAGCGGTACTTCGGAATCCGCCGATCCCGAAGACGATTCAGCCGAACCTCCCTAAGAGCGAGGCCCGTGTCAAGGCCGCAACGCCTGCAGCTCCGCAACCGACTCGACCTCCCGGACGCTCGCTACGAAATCGCCGAGTGAATCGGAGCGCGCGCGCAACTCGCGCAGTAGCGGCCCGATCGGGCTACTGCTCTCAGGACGATCGCCGTAGATACCCTTGAACGCGAAAAAGGCTTGGTTGAGCCGGCGGAAAAAGCGACCGTGCCGGGCCGCCAGCTCTCGCCGCACCTCCTCCATCAGCGCCTCCGCTTCCGCGATCCGGCCATCCGCCAAGAGCCCGTCGACGTCACGACGCAGCTGATTGAGCACAGCATCGCTCTCCGAACGATCCGGCCGCTCAGCCAGCGCATCAAGCCGGGGAGAAGCGGCGAAGACGAGCGCCGCGATCTCGTCGCCAACGATGTCGGCGACCGTCTCGTTGATCGTCCGCAGGTCGTCACTAGCGAAAAAGGAGGCACCGAGCGGATAGAAGTAGAGATAGTGGTGCACCCATTCGTGCGCGGCGATAGTGACGGCCGCCGTGTAAGAGCCGCTGTCGAGGACGATCGCCGGGTAGGTCGCGATGCCGCCAATACGGTCGACAAAGGCGGAGAAGCGTCCATCGGCCTCTATCGACGCTTCGATCCGATGAACTTGCTCGTCGCCGAGGTCGGGCGAGAGCAAGGGCGTTGTCAGCAACCGGATCTCGTCGCGCGGCGAGACGGCCAGTACGCGAGGGGGACGGGAAAGCTCAACCGCAACGGGCGGCCACAGGATCTCTTGGCCTCCAAACCAGGGCAGCGGACGAGAGAAACCGGCGGCGCGGAAGGCGGCGGCGATGCGGCGCTCCAAAATCCGCTCGGCGCGATTCTCAAGGGCACGGCGCTGCGCTCGAAGGTCCGCGAGGGGGCTGGCATCGGCATCAGGAGCCCGCTCCAGTGCCCTAATCTCGTCACCGAGAGCGAAATACCGTTCCAAAATGCGGTCAGCGTCCGCCCCCCGGTCCGCCTGCCCCCGGATGAGAGCACCGACCTCGCCGAAGAGGCCGTCGAGGAGATGCGCTATCTCGAAACGCCCGAGGCTGAAGTGCTCGCCGCTTGTCGCATCGGCGACGAGGTCATTCGGCGATCGGGGCGACTGGCGGGTCAGGCCAAGGATCAGGACGGCGATCGCCGCCGCCGCTGCGATGGCAAGAGCGGCGAGCGGGAGCCAGCGCGCCGCGCGACCACGTGCCCTGGGAGCATCCATTCCGCTGCGATCATACGGGTCCGCATGACCGCAAGGCCTATGATAGGAGCGGCCGCTGATGACAAGCGCGGATGACTCGCAAGCCTGGATGCCCGCTCGACGCGAAGCCCGGTTCGTGGCGTTCGCGGTGGACGCGCTCTTCCTCGCCGTGCTGTTGCTCCTTTTTCTCGCCTTGGGGGGGCTCGCGGTTCTGCTGCAAAGCGCATGGCTGGCGGTCGATCCGCCCCTGCATGCGTGGATCATCGGATTCGGAGTGGCGGGCTTGTGGCTGATCGCGCCGCCCCTGTACGCGGCCGTCGGGGCGCTCCGCGGCGGCACCCTGGGTGCGCGCCTGCTGCGACTCTCGATCACGAACGAAGAGGGCGGGGCCATTCACAAGGATCGGGCGGTGGCGCGAGCCCTGTTGCTCTACCCCTCGACGTGGGCGCTGGGCTTGGGGCAGGCCGCGGCGTTCGCGGACCCGCTGGGGCGCGGACTCCACGATCGATTGGCCGGAACTATCGTCGTCGAGCAGGGCGCCGGCGAGCCAGCGGGCGAGAGATGACGGGCCGGGATTCCAATGGTCCTGCGGACGGAAGCGGCGCCGTGCCGCCGTTGTTCGATCCGCCTCGCCGCGAGTCCGCCGGCTCCAGGGCGCCCGCCCACGGGGGCGCGACGCGAGGCAAGGCGCCGGTCGAGGATCCACTCCCGCCGCTGCCGCCGCCGTTCGACGAGCCGCCGATCCAGCCGCCCGGCCACGAGCCCTCGATCCCGGAAACGCTCCCGGCCGAACCGATGCGGCCATCGGAATGGTTCACGGCCCCGCTGGAGGAAGCCGGGCCGGACTGGTGGCGCGCCGTCTTGCGCTGGGGGGCGATTCTCTTGCTCGCCTTCTTCGCGATCGTGCTGATCCTGGCGTGGTCCGCGATCCAGATGACGGGCGAGGAGACCGGGCAGCGGATTATCCAGCGCAGCCTGTTGCCCATCACGGAGATCGACGACGTGCTCGACAGGGAGTACGCGGCCTTGGTGACCGAGGCGCGGCGCAATCCAGACCCGGCGACGACCATGTTCGTGCCGAGCTACCCGATCAGGATCCCCATCACGGCGCAAGCGCTCGCGACGATGTCGCAGGGGGAGTTGCGCGCCTTCCTCCTCGGGGAGTCGACGAAGCGGATGTACGAGCAGGGGGTGAGCGCTTTCCAGCGCGAGACGACGAGCTTCAGCGGCGGTTTGCTGGGAGCGCGCGGGGTGCTGCGACTGACGGTGGGGCAGATCACGCGCGACAGCCATCAGATCGCCCAGATCCTCGGCGGACTGCTGCTGGCCGCGACTGCGGTGCTGGTGGGCGCAGTGGTGCTGCTGAGCGATGGCTTCCGACGGATCCGCAACGTGGGCTTCGCGATCGCGATCGGTACGGCTCCGATGACGCTGGCGGTCGTGGGCGCGCGGTTCGCGCTGCGAAGCGCCGGGGATGACGCGGCCGATCCCTTCAACGCGGCGTTGTTCGCGATCGCCGGCGACGTGATGTGGATCCCGATCCGCAATTTCATCATCTTCGCCCTGCTGGGGCTGTTGGTTTTCGGGCTGGGGATCGTGCTGGACCTGTGGCGAGATCGCATTGAGCGAACCGGCTGGCAACCGGCGCAAAGGGAAGGGCGGCAGAGGAGCTCGCCCTAGCAGGACCCGTCGAAGCGTTCGACGTCAACCTGGCAGTCGTAGAACGTGCCGCCGCCGCCCACGTCGGTGAGGAGGGGCGAGGTGACGTTGTTGACGGTGCCACGCCCGTCGGACCGCTTATCCCAATAGCCCCAATAGGTCGCGACCGCACCGGGCTGCACCCTGGTCGAGAGCCGGAGCGGGATCACGAACTCGCCCCGATCGTTGAAAACCCGCACGCGGTCGCCATCGGCGAGGCCCTTGCGAGCGGCGTCGTCCGGATGCATTTCCAAAGTGCGCGCCGTGGCCTCCTGGCGTTGCATGACCGGCAGGTGCGTGTAGTTGGCGTTGACGGTGTCCTTGTGCTTGCGGGAGAGGAAGTTGAAGGGGAAGGGGCCATCCCGTCGCAGAGTCTCGTGCGGCGGCGTGAAGCCGGGGAGCGGGTCGAGCCCGAGCGCGATCAGACGCGCGGCGTAGAACTCCCACTTGCCGGACGGCGTTTCGAAGCCGCCTTCGGCGAAGGGCAGGAGATCGAGCTCGTCGGCCGTGTTGACGAAAGGCTGCTGGTACAGCTCGTCCTTGGAGACGGCGTCGGTGAGCACGTCGTCGACGAATTCGGTCGGCGAGAGGTAGAGCGCGGGCTCTTGGACGCCGAGCGCGCGGGCGAGGTCCTGGAAGACCTCCTGGCTGGTGCGCGACTCGCCGAGCGGGGCGATGGCGGCGCGGCTGTAGCTCGCGTGGTCGTGGCCGGCCGAGAGGACAAGGTCGTCATGCTCCAGCGTGGAGGTGGCGGGCATGACGATGTCGGCATAGTCGGCCGCGTCGGTCAGGAAAAGGTCGTGCACGGCGATGAAGAGGTCGTCACGCTGCAGGGCGCGGCGGACGGTGTTCTGGTCGGGCAGGGCGATCGTATTGAAGTTGTAGAAGTAGAGAACCTCAATCGGCGGGTCGAAGTTGGGGTCGAGCAGGTGCTCGGCCAGCCGCATCATGTTGACGACGCGCGTGCCGGGCGGGATCAGGTCGGTGCGGGCGGCGCGGTCCACATCCTGGGCGTCGGCCATGCCGCGGCCCCAGGACCAGTAGCCGCCCCCCACGTCACGCCAGGCGCCCGTGAGAGCGGGCAGGCAGGAGATGGCGCGGACGGCGGCGTAGCCGGCGCCGGTGCGTTGCACGCCGAAGCCGATGCGCAGCGCGGCCGGCCGGCGCGCCGCATATTCCCGGGCGAGCCGCTGGATCGTCGAGACGGGCAGGTCGCAGGTGCGCGCCAGATCGTCGAGCGAGAGGGCGCGCAGCCGTTCGAGGAGCTGATCGTAGCCGACGGTATAGCGGCGGACGTAATCGTGATCGGCCAAGCCCTCCTCGGCGATCACCTTCATCATGCCCATCGCCAAGGCGGCGTCGGTGCCGGGCCGGATGGGGATGTGCTCGTCGCTGCTGCGTGCCGTGCGCGAGAGATAGGGATCGATGGTGATGACCTTGGCGCCGCGCTTCTTGGCCTCCAGGACGTGGCGCCAGACGTGCATGCCGGTGTTGAGGGGGTTGGCCCCCCAGAAGATGATCAGGTTGCTGTGCTCCAGTCCCTCCGGCGGGAAGCCGCCGATCAGGTCGGGGAAGTGCTCGATTGCGCCGAGGTAGGCGCCGTCGCAGATCGAGCGGTAGAGGATCGAGGTGCCCAGCACGTTGGCGAACCGCCGGTCCATGCCCCAGCCCTGGTAGATCCCGAGCGTGCCGGAATAGGAGTAGGGCAGGATCGACTCGGGCCCGTGCCGGTCGATCGCTGCACGCATCTGGCCGGCCGTGACCGCGATCGCCTCTTCCCACGAGATGCGCTCGAAGCGGGCGCCGGGGCCCTTCGGCCCGACCCGCTTGACGGGGTGGAGCAGGCGCTCGTCGGAGTAGACGCGATCGAGGAAGCGGTTCACTTTGCCGCAGAGCGCGCCGCGCGTGTAGGGATGGTCGCGGTGGCCGGCGATCTGCACGGCGCGCCCATCCTCGACGGTGACGTCCATCAGGCAAGCGTCCGGGCAGTTGTGGGGACAGCCGACGTGGACGACCTGCGGAGCAGCCGATGGAGCCATAACGCCTCCAGCAACAGTGTAGAGCAGCGCCGGTTGCGGCGGGCGGCGGGAGAGGGTTCAATGCCTGCACAGCGGGAGTAGCTCAGCGGTAGAGCATCTGCTTCCCAAGCAGAGGGTCGCGGGTTCGACCCCCGTCTCCCGCTCCAATGCCTCCTATGGATATAGAGAGAGCGGACGGCCGTCGGGGCCGCCCGGGCATCGGGATCGGTGACCCTCTGCTTTCCCAGCACGCCGATGAAGCCCATACCACGCGACCCGATCCACGCCCCGTCTGCCTCGTGCCCAGGCTTACCATCCTTAGCAACGGCGCGATCGCTAGCAAAGGTAGCGTTTGCTAAGGGTTGCTAGCGGATCGGAGCCGCGCGGCGCCCTTACCAGGTAAGACTGTCCTCTGCCTCCTCCGGACGGCAGCGCGCGGCGATCGCGGCTACGTATTCCTCCGACGGCTCGGCCAGGGTAACCGGCGGGTCGAGGGCGATCTCGGCAACGAACGCCGTGAAGGCCGCGCGCTGGGCGGCCGCCAGGGCGTGGAGGGCGGGCGTGAGCGGGTCGGCGCCGAACACCGTCGCGACGACTTCCCCCTCGATCGCCAGCGCCCGGAGCAGGTGATGGGCGGCGCGGATGCCGTCGCGCAGGAGATCCTCCAGGGGTGGCAGCTGGGGCTCGCCCGTGTCGCCTGTGTCCCCGGGGACCGCCATGCCCCGCAGCTCCTCCGCGACCACGCGTACCTCCCGGTCGAGATACGGGTCGAGGGGCTCGTCCGGACCACTAAGATCGCGCATTGCAGCGGATCGCACCGGACAGCGCCAGCTGGATCATCACCGACGCCGACGGGACCGAGATCACACCGGACGTATCGGGATGCGTCCCCGGCAGCCCCCGATCGCGCATCGCACCCTGATGCAGGACGACGACACGGCAGATGATGAGGAAGCGTGCGACGAGGAGTGACAGACGCTCCGCGCAACCGACAGCGAGGCCGCTGCGCTTGGTTGACAGACGGAGCACGGCCCCAGCCGTACCCAACCGGGAAGTGTCAGTTTCTCGACGATCCGAGAAGCCGCCTCGTCACTGCGGGCGATACTCTTCTGTAAGATGGTCGCGCGGCGGCGTGGAGCGCGGGATGAGCGGGGACGACGGTCTGCGAAGGAAGATCCTCAGTGGGCAATCGGATGCCAACGTCCGCTTTGAAGAGCTCCGTTCGTACCTGTTGCAGTTAGACTTCACCGAGCGCGTCCGCGGAAGCCACCATATCTTCCGGAGAGAGGACGTCCGCGAGCTGATCAACCTGCAGCGCGACGGGAGCCAGGCGAAGCCCTACCAGGTACGGCAGGTCCGCCAGGCAATCCTGAGAAACCACCTGTGAGGACAGCCGGATGCACAAGTACGAGATCATCATCTACTGGAGCAACGAGGACGACACGTTCGTCGCGGAGGTGCCCGAGCTTCCCGGTTGCAGCGCCCACGGCGATACCAAGGCGGCCGCCCTGCAAAGCGTCGAGCAGGCGATCGGCCTCTGGATCGATACGGCACGGGAGTTCGGCGACCCTGTTCCGGACCCTAGGGGTGAACGCCTGATGCTGGCGTAGAGGCACAGGATCGGTGTCACCCCAGCCGACATCGAAGATGTCGCGCTGGGGTGGCTCGCGGCCCTCGGCTGGCCGATCGACGCACGGCTCGCGACGCTCACGCTCCGCGGCGTCGACATCGGCGACTTCTCCAGCCGTCAGACCAACTACACGGGCGTCCCCGAAGACGGCTTGCCGGTCACGACGGTCGTTGCGGAAGCGGTGCAGAACGGCGCGACGGTTGCGATCGATCCGCACGACACCGATGAGGAGACGGCGCGGCGTCCAACACGAACACAGCGACATCCCGGTGTCCCCGCCCGGCCGTCACTCCCCCGGCGGCTTGGGCATGCTGTAGCCGACACGCAGATGATTGACGATGTACACGGGGTTCTTGGCATCGTCGCCCAGCTTCCGCCGGAGCTGCTTGACGACCGTGCGCACCAGGCCGTTCCTGCCGGGGTGGCCGGGGCCCCAGACGCGGCCCAGAAGTTCGGCGTGCGTCAGCACCGCGCCGGGGTTGCTGGCGAGCTCATAGAGCACGCGGTACTCGAGGTCGGTCAGCTCCAGCGGGCGGCCCGCCAGCGTCGCTCGCCGTTCGTGGAAGTTGATCGTCAGGTCGTGCAACGCGTACGGGCCGGCCGGCTGAGGGGAGTTGCCGCCCGCCCAGCGGCGCAGGACCGTGCGAATCCTCGCGACCAGCTCCGTGGGGGGAAAACGGCTTCACGATGTAGTCTTCCGCCCCCATCTCCAGGGCCCGCGCCACGCGCCGGTCGCCTCCATACGCGGAGAGGAAGATGACCGGCAGTTCCTTCAGCGCCGGGACGGCCTCCATGAGCTCGATGCCATCGGTCTCGGGCAGCATGAGGTCGAGCAGCACGAGCTGCGGATGGTGCTCGTCGATGAGACGCTCCACGGCTTCCGGGTCGCCCGTCAGGAACGGCTCGAAGTGGGCCTGTGTCAGCGCATCGCGGACGTGGCGGAGCGTCTGCGGGTCGTCATCCACGACGAGCACACGAACCCGGCGCCTGCCCGCCTCGTCGTGTTGCGGCGCACGCTTCGGCATGACCGGCTCGCCGGGGATCGCGTTCGGTTCGGCGATCGGCAGGGTGAAACTGAAGCGGGCTCCTTTTCCTAGTCCCTCGCTCTGCGCCCAGATGCGGCCCCCGTGCGCCTCTACGATGCCCCGAGAGATGGCCAGTCCCAGTCCCGAATCACTCTGCCCCTCGGGACGCGCCAGCTCCCGCCGCGAGAACTTGCGGAACAGATGCGGCAGCTGCTCCTCCGCGATCCCCGCCCCGGTATCGCTGACGGAGAACTCCAGCTGGACGCCCCGCAACTCGACGCGCAGGCGGATCAGCGAGCCGTCCGGGCTGGCGCGCTCGGCATTGGTCAGGAGATTGACCAGGACTTGCGCGATGCGTCGCCGGTCCGCCATCACCGGCGGCAGGTCCGGGGGCATGTCGATCTCGATGTTGTCCGTACCGCCTCCGCTGATGAACGACCCGCGGGCACGGTCGATCAGGTCGCGCACCTCGGCCGGCTCGGGCGAGACGGAGAGGGCGCCCACCTCGATCCAGGCCACGTCCAGCAGGTCCGTGATCAGCGCCTGCATGTGGTTGGCCTGTTCGTCGATGAGCCGGTGAAACTGGACCAGCTCCGCCGAGCCCAGCGCCAGATCCGAAGCGAGCAGGATCGCGGCCGAGCCCTTGATCGACGTGAGCGGCGCGCGCAGTTCGTGACTGACCATCGCCAGGAATTCCGCCCGCATCCGTTCCAGGTCCTCGAACGCGGCCACATCCTGCATGGTCACGACCACGGATTCGACCTCGCCCTCGGGGGAACGGATGGCCGTGGCGTTGACGATCACCGTCACGCTGCGCCCGTCGGGCGCCCTTGAGTGGACCCCGGTTGACCATGCGCCCAGGTGATGATGACACCGGGATGCGGGAGTGCTCCGGCGTCTCGTCCAGCTCCCCGGCGCTGCTGTTCGGCGGGAACCTTCTCCCGGGACGATGCGTATAGAGACTGACAGGCCCCCTGGAGTATGGAAGCGATGAGAGAGGGGGCGATGGAGATGATGGATGGATAGGAGCATGGCCTGCCTGAACAGGCGGGGTGGGCGGCGGTGATCGCCTTGGCCCTGTGCGTGACGACCGCCGCCCTGCTAGCGGCGTGCGGCAACGAGCGGAAGGCTCGGACCTAGCGGACCTGAGAGGCCGGCAGACAGTACGACGTTCGAGTTGAACGTTACCCATGGGTCTGAAGTCGAGGCACCCCGGAGGTCCGCTCAGGACTCGATCAGCCCATCCTGGGGCTGCGTCCAGGGCAGCTGATAGAGGGGCGCGAATTGCGGGGCGCGCGGGATGGGCATGTCGCCGAACGGCACGTCGATGACCACCGGTTCGTCGTGCGCCAGCGCCGCCGGCAGAAGGGTCGCCAGCTCCATCGGATCCGCCGCCCGCATGCCGACCGCGCCGAACGACTCGGCGAACCTGACGAAGTCCGGGTTGTGCAGGTCGGTTCCGTAGGCGCCGCCGAACGCCATCTCCAGATCGCGCGCGACGTTGCCGTAGGAGTCGTTCCTGAAGACGACGGTCGTCACGTTGATGCCGTGCTGCACGGCGGTGGAGAGTTCGGACGCATTGAACAGGAACCCCCCGTCGCCAACCATGCAGACCACGGGGCGATCGGGCTGGGCCACCTTGACGCCCAAGGCCGTCGGGAACGCGTAGCCGACGTTGAACTGATACCCGGAGTCGATGTACGTCTTGGGATGGTTCACTTTGTAGTGCGTGCGGGCGTAATAGCCGAATTGCGTGACATCCCACACGATGAATGCGTCCTCCGGGATGTTGCCCTGGATCGCCTCCAGCACCGGGTACTGCGGCTCCTTCAGCCTGATGTCGTAGTAAGAGATCAGGTTCCGGGCCGCCTCAACGCCCTCGGCGGGCGACGGGCGATCGCCCGCTCCGGCCTCGTGGAGCCAGGGGAGCATCGCTTTGATCGTCGCTTTCGCGTCGCCATGTAAGGGGATGGTGTTGGACTGAATCCGCATCAGCTCGCTGTCGTCGACGTTGATGTTCACCAGCGTGGCGGCGTTGCCCGCCGGGTTGCCGAGCGAGAAGCGCGCGCCGATCCCGATCACGACGTCGGCCGCCTGCATCACCTCGAACAGCTGGTTCATCTCCTGCCGCTCGCCCCGCGGGCTGAAGCAGGAGCCGTAGGAGAGCGGATGGCTGTCCGGGATCGTCCCCTTGCCGCCGCTGGACGTGACCACCGGGATGTTCGTCGCCTCGGCCAGCTTGACGAGGGCGTCCTCCGCATCTGATCGCGCCACCCCGCCGCCAGCGTAGATCAAAGGCAAGCGCGCCGCGGCGATCACACGGGCCGCCTCCCGCAGCTGGTCCGGGCTCGGCACAATCGGCGCGACGGGCGCCGGATCCCACAGCTCGACCTCTTCCCGCTCGACGCCCACCTCTGGCGGCACCTCGATCAACACCGGGCGCGGACGCCCACTGCGCATCTGTCTGAAGGCTTCGGTCACGGCCGCGGGAATCTCCCGTGGCCGCATCGCCGCGCGCCGCCACTTGGTCACCGCGCGCACCGTGTCGGCCTGATCCAGCACCTCGTGCACCGCCCCGGCGTTCTTCCCGATGGCGGCGCGAGGGATCTGGCCGGCGATGACGAGTACGGGTGAAGAGCGGGCGTATGCCGTGGCCAGGCCGGAGGCGGCGTTGTACAGGCCCACGCCGGGCACCACCAGCGCGACGCCCGGCTTCCCGGAGGCGCGGGCATAGCCATCGGCCATGTAGGTCGCGGCCTGCTCGTGGCGGGTTGCGATCAGGCGAATCCCCGGCTCGTCGCGCAGCCCCGCGACGAGCCCGTATATCTGAATGCCCGGGATCCCGAAGACGACCTCGACGCCCTCCTTGACGAGGGATCGGGCCAGGGCTTCGCCGCCGCTGCACTTGGCCACGGATCACCTGCCTCCACCGGGATCGGGCTCCGCAAGGAGGAACCACCGCCTGCGAAAGTCAGACGTCCTCGGCTTCTCTAGGCATTCACAATACGTGTTCTGGCGATTACTCACCCTAGAGCCTATCTACATTCAGCACGAGAACGCTCCATGGACAGCGCCAAGTACGCAATAGCACGTTCGCTGTCATCACCTGCCTCTCTGCGTGTCACCTACTGTAGGAGTGGCAGAAGCTCTGTGGACGAATGAAACGCCGCTTGCCTGGCAGGCGTGAGATCCCGGTTCGAATCCTGGCAGAGCCACCGCGGCTGTAGTGCCTTGACGCGGGTCGCCTCGGGGCGAGCGCCTACTCGGTGGACACGCGGTGGGCCGACACGGACTGTCCTGCGCACTTTCAGGCGGCCGGTGGCTCTAGAGACGCCGAGCCGCTCGGTACCGCGAGTCGGCGAGGGTTCGGGTCCTCGTCAGGGGTGACCGGCGACCGAGCAGCCACGCGTATCAGGCCGCCGGTGATGCCGGCGCGGCATCGGAGGACTCAGGAAGGAGCGCCCTCACGGCGGGAACGCGATCGTTCGGGATCCCCATCACCGTTTGCGACTTCTGCTTGAGGGTAGCCTCGATCTCCGCCGCCAACGCGTCGTCCGACAGCCCTTCGTCGTGCGCAATGACGTGGCGCACGCGCTCTTCATCCCCGCCGGCGGGAACCTGTTTGTCGTGAGAGGTGGCCCCGATGTCGTGAGAGCCATGACTGAGTGCTAGGGTGTGGAGAAGGAGCGTTGACGCGGAGCGAGATTGATGCCAATGCCCTGGCCTACACGAAGGGCTACGAGTCGGCCCGGGCGCTCGATCCGGAGAGGGCGCGGAAATACGTCGCGCATACGGTCATCGGCGACCCCGAAGCCGACGCGTTGCTGGAGGAGCTTGCCCCTCTCGGACAGGAGGAGTTGGGCAGGCTGATCCAGATCGGGATGGACGGCGACGAGCGCGCGCTGCGGGACGTGCCGGCCGTCCTGCGAGAGTTCTTCGCGTCCTGCGCGGCTCCGCCCGACTGGCTCGACCTCCCGGGCACATGCCCGGCATCCGCATGTACCACCGCAATTCGAGGCTGGTGCTGGGGGCGATGGTGGCTGGCACCCTGGTGGAGGGATTCGCCACGAACATCGCCAAGTCGTTCTTCATCACGGGCAAGGTGCGGGATCAGGGCATTCGGCGGCTGAAACAGAACAACCGCCACATGGTGGAGATCTTCCTCCCCGGCGGCCTGGAACGAGACGGCGATGGCTGGAAGCTGTCCGTTCGCATCCGGCTGGTCCATGCAATGGTCAGGCGCCTGCTGGACACCTCAGAGGACTGGAACCACGAGGCCTGGGGCACCCCGGTCAGCGCCGCCCACACGGGCTTCGCGATCACCGCTTTCTCAGCGAGGTCCCTGAAACACCTGCAGAGCCTGGGAGCCCAGTTCACCGACGAAGAGCGCGCGAGCTTCATGCAGGTCTGGCGCTACTCCGGTCATCTCATGGGCATCCCCGAGACGATCCTGTTCCGCGACGAAGCAGATGCCCTCGAGACATTCAAGGTTGGCCTTGCGTGCGAGCCGGAGGCCGAGCTGGAGTCGATCTCCCTTGCCAACGCGCTGGTCAACTCCTCTCCACTGATTGCGGGGGTGACCGACCCGGCCGCGCGCCGCAAGCTGGCCCACTACGTGTACCGCGTCTCGCGCGCGCTCATCGGACCCTCGATCGCCGACCAGCTCATGTTTCCTCGCTACCCGACGGCCGGGGTGCTCTGGTGGTTCCGCATGCAGAACCGGTACGACGACTGCATGAACAGGCTCTTCAAGAGTCGCGCCCGGAAGAACAACCAGCTGAGCGCCATGCTCGATGTCGCGATGGTCGACGAAGCGGGGATCAACTACAGGCTGCCGGACCACGTCTATGCAGAAGAGTCATCCCGGTGGTGATCCGGCGCGGTCATCGCGTTCGGGTCGCTGCGGATGCGCCGTCCTTCGCAGGATCCGGGAGTCATGCCTGAGTGGGCGCACTTCAACACGGATCGGCATGAGTCCAGCCTTGCCCCTCGTTTACACCACCGTAAGGAGAGCGGTCACAAGACACAGGAGTGCACGACGACGCTGAACATCTACCTCACATTCGACGACAACTGCCGCGAGGTCTTCGCGTTCTACCGTTCCGTCTTCGGCGGGGAATTTCCAGCACTACAAACCTTCGGCGACGGTCCGCCCGACATGGGCGTCCCGGACGACGCCAAGCACCGCATCATGCACGTCTCGCTGCCGGTTGGCGACAGCGTCCTGATGGGCAGCGATGCCAACCCCGCCTTCGGTCCCGGCCCCGGCGCCGGCACCAACTTCTCCATCAGCTACACCCCCACCAGCCGTGCCGACGCCGATATAAAGTTTGCTGCGCTCGCTGCGGGCGGCAAGGTCTCGATGCCCATGGCCGACATGTTCTGGGGCAGCTATTTCGGCTCCTGCACGGATCAGTTCGGCATCGGCTGGCAGATCAACTGGGCACTGCCGCCATCCGACTGACCAGGCGTCTCACGCCGGCGCCCGATTCCCCCCTTCCCGCCAGGCGTGCGGCTCCGGTCCATCGGGCCCAAGCAGTTGCTGCGGCCGTTGGGGCGGGCGGCGGGGATCTCCCGGGTCCATGCCCATCGTTTCCGGCACACCTTCGCGACCTAGGCCATCGCCCATGACGCGCGCGAACTCGATGTCCAGCACCTGCTCGGCCACAGCACCCCGGACATGGTGCGCCGCTACAGCGCCACCGACGGCAGTGTCTAGGCAGCCTTCTCCCACAGCGATGGGGTGCTGGTGGAGGCGCACTGAACGGTGAGTCGTGGGAGACGGGTGTCCCCCAAGGCGATGAAGCGGTCAATGCAACAGACGAGCGGCGCCGTGGCGGATGCGACCCGCCCATGCATTCAAGCGGCCGTGATCTCGACCGTGAGGCTGCGGCCCACCGCGCCGAGCGCCTTACGTTCATCGTGCGCGAGGCGCGCAGGCACGGCGCCTGAGGACAACGGGGCTCCCGACTACTCCCCGGCCCCGAGCAACCCCGCAGCGGCAGCCTCGTAGCCCAGCGGCGACACCGCCACGTGCTTCGTGAGGGCGTGCACGTCGCGCCAGGCGCGGGCCAGCGGCGATGATGCGTCGAGGGCGGCCGACCCCCCAGCCTCGAAGAGGAGCGTCGTGGCGCGGGCAGCGCTGTTGGCGGCGTGGATGGAGGCGAGAGACACGCGGGAGGCCTCCTCGCGCCCCAGGGCATCTCCCGCCGCGACGGTGTCCCAGCTCGACCGGGCGACCTCGAAGAACCAGGCGCGGGCGGCGCTCACAAGCGCCTCCGCCTCGCTGAGGCGAACGCGCACGCCCTGGCGGTCGCCCAGGGGCTCGCCCGTGTACAGCGTGCGGCGTGAGCCGGCGAGCGCGAGGAACTCGTCGATGGCGTGCCGCCCGATACCGAGCGCGACGGCCGCGAACGAAACCGCCGCGTGATGGTTGAAGGGGTAGTGGTAGAGCGGGCCGCGCTCGAAGGGCCAGTCGTCGAAGACGCCGAAGGTGCGGCGCAGGGGCACGAGGCTGCTCTCGACGCGGAAGTCGTGGCTGCCCGTGCCCCGCATCCCGACGGGATCCCAGTTCTCGATGATCTCGACCTCGCTCGCGGGGAAGGCCATGGCGCGGATGACGGGGCCATCGCTGCCGTCCGCGGGACGTTCGCCCTCAAGGATGCAGTTGGCGGTGAAGAAGGTGGCGTGGTGGGCGCCGCTGGCGAAGTTCCAGTGCCCGCCGGCGAGGTAGTCGCTGTCGACGGGCCGGGCGGTACCGCCCGGCTTCCCCGAGCCCGCGATAAGCGCCTCCTTCGGCCCGAAGATCTCCGCCTTCGTGGCGGGCTCGAGGGCGCCCGCGAAGAGCCCGCCGCCCGTACCGATGGTGACGGCCCAGCCGAAGGAGCCGTCGATGCGGGAGGCGGCCTCGAACACCTCGACGGCAGTCGGCATGGGCATCTCAGGAGCGTCGATGGAGCGCGGCAACCACAGCCGGTATAGCCCTGCCTCGATGATGCGCTCGTTGACGGCAGGGGTCGTGCGCGCCTCGCGCTCGGAGCGCTCGGCCTCGGCGGCGACGAGCGGGGCCATGTCCCGGAGGGCGTCGAGGTAGGGTGCGGCGGCGTTCACAGGGGCAGGGTATCAGCGGCGGGCGTATCGTTCGGGGCTTATATCGCTGTGTACCCAGGGAAGAGAACCAGGCGTGCCTACTTCTGCTTGTGGCATGCGGCAGGTCCGCAGACGGCGACTCTCCGCCGGCAACGCCGGACGGACCAGTCGAGCCTGCCAAGCCGGATCCACCCCCATCCACCCCAGCACCGCCGACCGCGCCGCACGACACCCGGCCCGATAACGAAGATGACACCGATCCGCCGGTGGCGTGCACGGCGCAGGCCCCCAGCCACCCGCTGCCGCCCATACGCTACAACCGGCTCGATATCGAGGGGGGTGCCGGCGCGCCCGGCTTGGGCATCTCCCGAGGGAATGACCCCAGTAAAGGCAATTTTGACAGCCCAGGTCTCTGTTTCGACAGTCACCAGTCGCCTCATGTACGGTGCTTGACCCCTTTGTGATAAACCGAGTGGAGACAGCTGCCACGAGTCGACGAAGGCCAGGAACCAGCGTTGGATATCCAAAGCGGTAAGGCCACGTTACAAATCAAACTCTAGCTGCCAATAAAGCGGCGCCATGACAGATGTTTGCGGACCGCAGCGAGATAGGCGCCTTTGAATGGTGCGCTAGCGCTCAAGTCGATGTCCGCGATATTCATCTGTTCGTCCTGCTCAATGGGCTCCATCTCCCATGCACGACGCATTGCATCACCAGCTGTGTGCCTAGTTTCTCTGATCAATGCATCATATTTCTCAGCGACGTTCAGAGACTCGGTGTGTAGCCATGCAGCATGAAAAGCTAATCGCTCTTGCACCGCACGAATCTCAGTCGAGATACGGATACGCTCGTCCTCGGGCATGCTCACTCGACGGCGGCGGATGACGAAGGGGAATTCTTCGTAGGCGACGACTGCAGCCAGCGCATCGGCGAATCGCTCCCGCCTGCGTGCCTTTGTCTCCCTACGTACGGTAAGCCAGCCACCAACGATCTGCCCGCTGAGCGCCAGTACACCAGGCAGCGCTGCCGCAACGAGGGCTGCGACGGCAATCGGCCATTCCAGTACTGCCATGCTAGCTAAGGTCAAGTTGCGAGGTCCTTCCGAGCGAGGACACCGTGAGGGGCTTCAGGCCCGAGCCATTTGGCCTTACCGTATTTTGCAATGTCTTCTCGGTAAAATCCTTCGCGAATTAGGTGGGTTCGGACGTGGCCGAGGAGCGCAAGGAGCCCGTCTTCCTCTTGCCAGCGAGACTCACGCGGATCCCCCGGATACCACATGCAGAGCCTGATACGGCCTTTCCCTTCGACAAGGTATCGGTGTGGCGATTCCGTGGGACCATCGACAACTACCCGAACCTCTTGGCCTCCGTCCGACCCTCCGAGCATGCCTATGCTGGGCAGGCTCAGTGGTACGAGGATGTCAACCTTACGTGGTTCAAATCGGTCTGGCTTGATGGTCACAAGATACCGAGTACCGATCGGCTCCCCAGGGACGCTGATCCGACGCTCTAGTTCAGGGTAGATGTCGAAGACACCACGCTCGAACCATGGCTCAGCAAGCACCGAGCCTGTCGCCTCCATACGCGCGGGTGTCACGCTGACGTTCCCTGTCTTTGCTCAGCGCTGGGAATCCGGCGACCGTGAATAGCTTGCCGCCGCTCTCCAGGGATGTCCGCATTTCTGAGTCAGACACCGGGCATGCTTCAACTCGCGAGGGGAACAGTTGGGAGAGTGAGGTACGCACAGCGCATTCGTCTTCCGCATTGGCAAGGGCTTCACGCACCAACCGACCAGCCCGGGTCCAGCGCTTCACCGCTATCGAGCGCTTGAGCAGAGTCTTGATCGGGGGTGACACGCCAGCTGGATCGAGAGTCTCGTGCGCCTCAAGATCATCCGCTCCATACTCAAACAGTTCCGCGAGTGCAATCCCCAGGGACTTGCCAGCCTCGACGCTCCCCAATGCAAGCGCTTCTATGTTGAACGAACAGATGGCTTTCTCCGAATACTCCACGTTCTCGCCCTTGGCCAACCGGATGATCCGTGCCCGGTTCTGTCGGAGCGTTCTCGGCTCCGCAGTCAGCAGCCTCGTGTGGCATTCGGGATGGGAAGCATCCCAACCAGCCTTCTCAATGTTGGGGATCCACAGACCAGGCTGAGGATCCTTTCGTGTGAGAGCAACGATCAGGTCGACTTGAGGATCGGTGCCGTCCGACAAGGGCTCCCCGTAGGTGACGCGGATCGCTCGTTTTGTCACACGGAATGCGATGTCTGGATGCTCCGGCTTCAATTGCTCCCGGAGGAAGGCTCGCACGTCATTGATCACCTCGGAGGGCCCTTCACCCTCGCCGTCGGGGCCCAGACTCAAATAGGCGCGCCTGTCGAGGACGATTCCGCAGTCGGCATCGGTGTCGAAATTGGCTGTGCGGTGCGCGAGCGAACCGGACCAGTACGTCCGCAGACACCCGGAATATCTGGCCGAAGCCGTCAGCACCTCGTCGCGCCGTTTTCGAGCCGTCATGATGACGTCGTCCCCGGGGTGCAGCTTTTTGAGCACGTCCTCTAGAATCTCGTTCACATAATTCGTCACGTTGCGATCCGCCGCCGCCGCGCGGTCAAACGGTCAGACCGCTACCACCTAGCCTATGTGCGCTTATCTCGAATGTCAATATCACCTACGTATGAATGATGTTATTTTTACAAACTGTTGACGAAATTGACCTACCAGGCACTGTGTGGGATATTGGACTCTAAGAATCAGGAGTTGAACCTTCTGAAGATCGACGCTATCTATCGGCACGTTGGCGGTGAGATCCAGCGCGCGCGAAAGCGCCGCGGGATGACCCAGAGTGCCTTAGCTACCCGTGCCGACCTCACCCGAACCTCAGTATGCAACATTGAATCTGGCCGGCAACGCCTGACCATCCATGCCCTGCTCAAGATGGCAGCTGCGCTCGACGTATCCCCTGCCGATCTGCTCCCAGATCCCCAGACTCCGCCTTTGCCCGACCTGCACATGTTGATGGAACGGGGAGCGAGCCGGGAGGAAGCGGATAGGCTGACACGCATTCTCTCTTCTTAGGAGCGAGCCATGACGAGATTTATCTCCGAGGAGAAAATTAGACGTGAAGTGGAGACCCTTTTCGAACAGGTCGGCATTGAAGGACCTCCCGTTCCCGTAGAGGAGGTTGCGCGTTCACTAAACGCGCGTGTGATTCTCGAACCTTTCAAGACGGATCTGTCGGGCGTTCTCCATCTAGTGGAGGAGGGCCCCGTCATAGGTGTCAACTCGGCGCAGAGTCGAGCGCGCCAGCGATTTACCATCGCGCACGAGTTGGGGCACCTGAGATTGCACGGTGAGGAAACGTTCGTTGATCGGGCTTTCACTTTCCGGCGCGATCAGAAAGCAGCAGCAGGCACCGCGCGACAGGAAATCCAGGCCAATATTTTCGCAGCAGAATTGCTAATGCCGAAACGCTGGCTCGTCGAAGACATTGAGAATCAAGACATCGATATAGCGGATGATCAAGCGCTGCGGGATCTAACGCAGCGCTATGACGTGAGCCATGCTGCGCTGGCATTTCGCCTTGCTAATCTACAGCTAGGGTAGAGGTCGAGGTCGACCACGTTCTCGTCGTGCATGTGGTCCTAGCCGTGCCCCTCACTCCGAGCGGGTCGCTCGGGATCGAGTAGGACCTGAGCCAGACGCACGCCTATCGATCCTGATCATTGGCCGTACGCTACTAGCTCTCGCATCCAACGCCATCCTGGTCCCGTCCGTCGAACCGATGCGGGTCGTTTCCGACGACCAGGAAGCGGCGATGGGGGATGTCACCATAGTCAAGGTCCGGCCGAAAGGGCGGGATGCACACATCGGGATACGACGGATCACAGCGGATACTGGACTCCGACGCCAGCGCGGGTGCCGCTACTGGCGCGGGTTCTGATGCCGCCTCACTATTGGCCGCCCCACAGCCAGCAAGCCACGCGGTGATGGTGACCTGCTCCGTCACGGTCAGAGTGAGAACCCACGCCTGCTTCACATCGCGGTCCTACCGCGCATAGGCGCACTGCTCGCCGCCGTGTCGATAATCATGGCCGCAATGCCGGTCAACTGGTCCGGCGTGTGACTCCCCTTGCTGGCGTTGAACGATTGCACCGTCAGGTTCAGGTCCACCCGATCACTGGAGAAGAGAGCCTTCATCGTTGCGGACCAGTCGCAGCCCCCCGACACGTGCGGATCCCGGAGCGCCACGTGGTGATCGTGCGTGATAGCCCGCGAATTCACGGCATCGTACGTTTCGTCCAAGTCGGTGCGGTCAGGCGTCCTTCACCCCCAGGTGGTGTCCCAGGAGGGAGGCTTGGCATAAGGAGTATTGTTGGCTGAAACTAAGGCACCCTGCGGGTGGCCTGGTTTAGGGCTAATTGTTGGGTCTAGATCGAGAGCGATCGCAACAGGTGTGCATAATACGCGGATGGATTCCATGACCGACCGAGTCCCCACCCGTGAAGAGCTATGCCTGCCGACCCTCCGGGTTCTTCAGCAGCGAGGCGGGTCGGCCTCCATTCGGGAGATCTCCGATGACATGGCGGTCCTCCTGGAGCTTCCGGATGCCGTGCGCGAGGTGGCTCACGGCGATGGTCCGCAATCGGAGTTCGACTACCAGGCGGCCTGGGCACGGACCTTCCTGAAACACATGGACGCGGCCACGAACAGCAGCCGGGGCGTGTGGTCGATAACCGAGCACGGAAGAGATCTCACCGCAGAGGCCGACACGGCAGAGGCCGTCGTTCAGGGCAGGATTCTTGAGCACATCCGAAGCTACCAGAAGTCCTTCACCCGTCGGGCCAAGAACGCGCCCGCGGCTGATTCACTCGGCAGCACGGAAGACGACGCGGACACCGAATGGACAAACGAATTGCTCGGTGCGTTGAGGGAGATGCCCCCAGACGCCTTCGAGCGCCTCTGCCAACGGCTTCTCAGGGAAAAAGGATTCACCAAAGTGGAGGTCACCGGTCGCCCAGGCGACGGCGGAATTGACGGCATTGGCGTCCTGAGGGTCAATCTCATCTCGTTCCAGATCGTCTTCCAGTGCAAGCGCTATGCGGATTTGGTCGGCTCCAGGGCGATTCGTGACTTCCGGGGATCGATGGTAGGCCGCGCCGACAAAGGCCTCTTCATGACAACGGGCCGGTTCAGTCCGAGCGCGCAGCAGGAAGCCGTTCGCGATGGGGCTCCAGCCATCGACTTGATCGACGGAAATGAGCTGTGCGGTCTCCTAAAAGAGCTTGATCTCGGCGTACGGACCGAGACGGCCGAGAGAGTGATCGTTGAGGCGAGCTTTTTCGAGTCGATCTAGGGTGGTTTCTTGGGTCAGGAGCCGCCGCCCAGGCCCGGCAGAAGCGCTCCCATTCCTCCAGCGATAGCTTGTCGTTCTGCAGCCGCCGGGCGGGCGCTGGATAAAGAACACCGTGCACGGCCACGCTCACCACCGCGGCGTACGCCGGCACGCTCGTCTAGGCAAAGGCAGCAAGGACCAGACCACGCTTGGGCTACAGACGTGGTCCTTGCGCGCCAGCCTCAGTCTCCCCCGTAAGTTCCCGCCCTCGCAGGAATCCGGCGCCGAGGATCACGGTCCACGCCACCCATGGGAAGTAGCAAAGCCTGGCCAGCGTGATCATGTCGGGTTCGGGAACGTTGTGACCGATGATCAGCGCCACGAGGCAGACCAGGGAGATCGCCGCCACCGCCAGCGCGGCCATCTTGCGGCGTCCCGATGGGAGGAGCGCCCAGAGACCCAGGTTGAACACCAGGAACCCGGATGCGACCGCCATACTCGACAGGATCGCGACGCCCGTATCCACGTGATAGACGGCGATGGCCCGATCCACGTCCCGTGCCGAGTCGAGGTCCGTCCCGGCGAGAACGTGGGCAAGCCCCGACGCGAGGATCCAGCCGAACACACCGACGGTCATGCAGAGGATGCCTAGGCGCGACAGCGCAGCAGCCATGCTGTCGCCGCCGATCGCGCGACTGATACCGGAGAACCCGTAGAGCATCAGGATCAGGCCGAGCGGCACCATGAGCGCCACAGTGTGGGCGATGGCGGCGTTCGATGCCAGCGCCCGAATGGTCGCCTCGGCGTCGCCGTACTCAGCCCGGTCGAAGACCAGCGCGCCCGGCTCCAGCAGGAAGAACGTCAGCGCCAGAACGGGGCCCGTGATCAGCCCCCAAGCCTCCAGCCTGTGCACACGCGATCCCATGCTCCGCTCCCTTCGGCAGGACGGCACGATTCGCTACATCGTCTGGACGGTCCGGACCGGCAGCACCGGCGCGGCCGAACATGAGCATGATATAAGGACCGGTGTCGCGCACGACCATCCACTGGCGTGCGGCTCCGATAAGGTGACACGGAGAGAGTCGTCTCTCGCGCGGCGATCGTCCGAACGAGCCACTGCCGTCCATATCCGGCGATAAAGAGAGCGTGCTGCGCGGTGGTGTTCCTGTGCGCAGGGAGCCATCGGGTATGATCGGCTTGCGGGTCGGAGGAGGCGATCATCCAGCGCACCCACGCCAAGTGAGAGGGAGTACCAGTGGATGGCCGAGTCATACATGCGTTGAGTGCGCTGCTCGTGGCGGCCGCGCTCCTGCCGGCGCTGGCCGCATGTGGGGGAACGGACACAGTGGTGATCGCCACGGTCGGCAATTACCACCCCTTTGACTTCATCAATGAGGAAGGTGAAATCGACGGCCTGGAGCGGGAATTGGGAGACGAGCTGTGCCGCCGCGCCGATCTGAAGTGTGCGTGGGTCCTGAATGATTGGGAAACGCTGATCCCCGACCTGATGGCGGAGGAGTTCGATGCCATCCTCGCCGGCATGAGCATCACTGCCGAACGGGAGGAACGGATCGACTTCACAGAGGCGTACTATCCCCCAACTCCCTCGGTGTACGTGGCGCAGGCCGGTGCGGGGGACGCAGCCGCCCAAGGCACGATCGGCGCGACGGCCAACACCATCTACTCGGACTATTTCACAGCATTAGACAGGCCGTTCGTGTCGCTGGATGGCTCGATCGACGCCGTTGACGCCGTGCTCAAGGGAGAGGTAGATGCGGTCCTCGTGGACCACGGCTATGCCGTAGAGAGACTGGCGGAGTACGAGGGCCAACTGGCCATCGTGGGGCCGTCGGTGACGCTGGACCAGGGTCTCGGCATCGGCGTCCGTAAAGGCAGCGCGCTCAAGGACGCCTTCGACGCCGCCCTGGCGTCGATGAAGGCGGACGGCACTCTGAACGCGATCCTCCGCACGTGGATAGGGGAGGATGCGGCGACGTTCCAATAGCAACACGGATTCAAGGAGACTGCGAGGAAAGGAGGAATTCTAGAACCCATCGAGCGAGTGGTTGCCAAGCCGCCCGTAGAAATCCTTACCAGCCCGGATGCAGCGCGGCCTACGGCAGCGCCCAGGTGGCAGCGCGCCACGCCGCCCTCTCGCCAGGGGATGGCATGTTTGCACATCCGTCATAGACCACACGGCAGGTCCCCTCCTCCACTCCCTTGCCCTGCTCCATTGTGGTTCCCAAGCCGAGGGTCGCGGGTTCAATCACCGTCTCCCGCTCCAACGCCTGCGAGCCAGGCAGTGATGGTGGCCTGCTCCGCAGCGGTTAGGGTGAGAGGTCCCATCCTTGTTTCACGGCGCGGTGCTGATGCTCATAGCGTACTGCGCCGCCGCCGTGTCGATAATCCGGGCCGCGATGCCGGTTAACCGATCCGGCGTGCGACTCCCCTGGCTGGCGTTGAACGATCGAGATGTGCCGCTGTTACTCTCCCAGGCTGTATCCGGCTCCATCAAGACGCCGTTGAGCTTCAGTCAACTCCTCGCCGGTGAACAAGGCGCTCCACGGATCCCGGAGCGCGAGTGCTTCGACTGAGAGAGCGAGACGCTCCTCTTCCCACAATCGAACAAATCCGTCCGACAGCTTATCGCCGCTCAGCAAATGCTTGGCTGCGGAGAGGCCGCCCCGGTCCACCACCATCCTCAGAAAGTAATTCGGATAGTAGTCAAACTCTTTGGCTTCTTCGTAAATCCTCAGCATCTCTTGCTGAAATCTGTCCTCCAGGCTCATTCCACTCCTCATCTCTCATCTCGGTTCGGTGCGCCCAGAGCTCAGTGAACGGCCTTCCAGAAATTGATCGCACAATAGGATACTGGCTCACCCTCTCGAGTGGCCCCTCCGCCGGATGAGCAGCCATCCGCCGACGGCCACGACCCCCAAGACGACCCCCGCCGCGACCACCCCTGCCACCACGGCACCGCTAATCCCGCCTGACGGGACGTCGCTCTGCGACAAGGCGGTGGCTTGCGGCTCCGGTGTCGGCGCCGCCGGTTCTCGCACCGGCGGCGGACTGACCGGTTCGGATTCCTCCGGCGACGCTCCAGATTCAACCGCGGGAGCAGGCTGGGGAAGGGAGGGTGCTGGCTCTTCCAGGGTCGCTTCGGCCACCAAGAGCACGTCGCCGGGCCGAATGATCGACTCCAGCGTGAGCTCCGGGTTCAGCGCCAGCAGCTCGGCCGCCGAGAGCCCGTAGCGGTCCGCAATGCCGTAGAGAGTGTCGCCCGGCTCCACCGTGTGCGTCGCCTCGGGCGCGGGCCGGACGGCCGCGGGCTCTTCCTCGGTCCCTTCGGCCACCATGAGCACGTCTCCGGGCTGAATGATCGACTCCAGCGTGAGCTCCGGGTTCAGCGCCAGCAGCTCGGCCGCCGAGAGCCCGTAGCGGTTCGCGATGCCGTAGAGAGTGTCGCCCGGCTCGACTGTGTGTTTCCCGTCGGGCGCGGGCTGGACCAGAGTGACGGGCGCTTGTGACTCGGTCTGCGGCTCTGGTGTCGTGCTGGTTTCCGGCAGGGGTAGCGGTTCCAAGGACGAGCCGCTGTCGCAGGCACGAATGGGATCGTTCCGGTGATAGAACCCGGCTTCGATCCCGTAGTCCGCGCAGTCCGTGCGGCAGGTATGACACCCGTTGCTGTCCGTAGTACCGGGATGCGCCTCTGCCGGCAGCGCGTTGAGCAAGCCGCAGGCGAGCAGCAGCACCAGAGCCAGGAGTAGCCCGACGCGAATCACGGCGGCCTTGCCTCCAGCGTGAGCGAATCGGCACGAGGAGGCGACTGCCTGCGGTCACTCGGTGCCCTCGTGGACTCACCGCTGGCGATGCTACTACTACGGAAGAGTGTGCCCGGAAGGGACGCCGAGATCGGCCCCGCCAGATCGGTGGTTCTCAGGTTCAGTTGGGGCAGGTTCGCCGGCCGAACCCGCAGGCCGTCGCGCGTCCGCTTCTGTCATCCCCCTGCCTACGAGCGGGCCACAAGCGCGCCTTGGCCGCGCAGATCGCGGCGGCGGCGACTCAGTGCAGGAACTCCACCGCCCGCTTCGCGACACGTTCGAGCTGTTCGAGCTGAGGAACGTGCGCCGCGCCCGCGACGATCGCGGTCGTCGCATGGGGAATCGCGCGTTCGAACTCCTCCGCGTAGACGGGCGGCACAAGGCCGTCGCGCTCGCCGAAGAGCGCCAGCGTCGGTGCGGCGATCCGGTGCGCCCGCCGGCGCAGGCCCCGATCGGCGAGGGGCCAGACGAACTTCCCCGTGCACGCCAACACCCACATGCGCTGGATCAAGGCTTCGTTGCCAGCGTCCTCGTCTTGCGGGACCGCCGCGAAATCCTGGGCGAGCGGCCCGGCGGAGTCGGCGAAGAGGCGCTTCGGCAGCTCCTCCTCTGAGAGCACCATGTAGTTCGGGATGGGAGCGTCGTCGCGCCACAGGCCCAGCGGTGCGATCAGGACGAGCTTCGCAACCCGCTCGGGCGCCGTCGCCGCGACCTCGGCTGCGACCATGCCCCCGAACGAGTGTCCCACCAGCCGCGGCGCCGGCAGCGCGAGCGCGTCGAGCAGCTCGTAGTGATAGAGCACCAAGTCCCACAAGTCGTGCAGCGCCTGAATGCCGTCGGGTGCGCCCGGCGTGGTGCCCGGATGCTCGGGAGCGTAAACCGTGAACGACTGGGCCAACCGCTCCAAGAACGGATCCCAGGTCAGACCGTAGGCGCCGTGCAAGAAGACGAGCGGATCGCCCGAGCCGCCGACGAACACCCGTGTCTGGATCCGGCCCTGCCGCAGCGACAGCGTGCGCTCCTCGGAGGCCGCCATCAGGAGGTCCCGTTCCCGTTCGGGGGCAGCGGGCGCTTGCCGCGGATGCGCTCCGGCCACCAGTGGTTCGTCCACTCGTCGTCCCAGATATCGCGCACGTGGGGCAACACCTCGCGCGTGAACAGGTCGATGTTCTTCTTGGTGAGCTCGGGGGGCATCGATCCGATGTGCAGCAGCACCATCAGGTTGCCCACTCGCAGCTTCCGGATCGCCTCCTCAAGCTGTTGACGGACCGATTCGGGACCGCCCGCGATCACGAACTGGTTCTCGACGAAGTCGCCATACCCCCACTCGGGCAGCTGCTCGCGCAGGTCGGCCCAGATGTTGCCCTGGGTTCGGACCGAGTTCGCCAGGCTGCGGTAGTCCTGGAAGCCGGGAGGGTTCGCGAACTCCGGCGCGATGTGCAAGGACTTGTCGTAGAAGTAGCGGATGTGCGGGTAGTACTCGCGCTCCGCGTCGGCGTCGGTCTCGCCGACCGCGACCAGCTGCAGGAAGCCGGCGCGGTAGGGGTTGGGGTCGTGGCCGCCGTCCTCGACGAACCGCCAATACCCGTCCATCACCTGCTTGCCCAGGTTGTTGCCGAAGTACGAGAGGAAGCAGTAGCAGTGGCCGTGCTTGGCGGCAAAGTCCCACGTCGAGAGGCTGCCGCTGCCCGGCACCCAGATCGGCGGATGGGGCTGCTGGATCGGGCGCGGCCACGGGTTGACCATCGGCAGCTGCGTGTACTTGCCGTTGAACGGGAAGATCTCCTCGGCCTGCCAGGCCCGCAGGATCAAGTCGTGCGCCTCGTAGTAGCGCTCCCGCTGCTCGACCGGCGGGATGCCGTAGCAGACCCCGTCCATGGCCGAGCCGAGTGGCATGCCCGCGATCAGGCGCCCCCCCGACATGCAGTCGAGCATGGCGTACTCCTCCGCGACGCGGATCGGCGGGTTGGTCATCGGGAGCGTCGCCCCCATCTGCACAATGCCGACGTCGCTGCCGTTCGTGGCGCGCGCCAGCACCGAGCCCATGAGGTTGGGGCCGGGCATGAAGCCGTAGGCGTTCTGATGGTGCTCGTTGACGCAGATGCCGTCGATGCCTGCCTTGGCGGCGTAGATCAGCTCGTCCAGGGTCCAGTTGTAATACCGGCCCACGGTCTCCGCGTCGGCCAGCTCGCTCCAGGGCGGATCGACCCAGACCGAGTGGTACCGCTTCTCGAAGTCGTCCGGTAGATCACGGTGCGGCATGAGGTGGAACATCGAAATCTTCATGGCGTCCCTCTCCTCGTGATGCGTGCGTGCGAGGGCGATCGTCGCAGCCGCCGGCCCAAGCGACGCCAGCATATCCGTTCCCGGCGGCCCGCAGATCCACCGGCTTCCAGAAGGCGCGGCCACGGTCCGCGTCCTGCGATCGCCCCGGCGATGCACTCTTCAGCGCCAGCGCCAGCGCCGGGGCGTTCCTCATCGCGGTTTGACCTCCCCCCCCCCCCCGCACGTGGAGCGTTCTCCGCCCGGTGCGCAAGGCGTCCCCTTGGACTCGGGCCATGGGGATCGCCGGCCTGAGGGCTTTACGAGAGAGATCGCACGGCTAGAACGGAGTCAAGAGCGTCTTCGAACTCGGTTCCGGCGCACGATCGAGGGCATGGAACAGCTCCGTGATCGTACGCACGACCACGACGCCCTCGCGGGCCCGGCGTGATGTGAAGCCCTGCGCGACCAGATGATCGAGCAGGTCCAACAGAGGTTCCCAATAGCCGTCCCCGTCGATGACGATGATCGGCTTGTCGTGGAGCCCGATCTGCCTCCAAGTCAAGACCTCGAAGAATTCATCGAGGGTGCCGAAGCCGCCGGGAAGCACGACGAACCCGTCGGATCGCTCGAACATCTCCTGCTTGCGCCGGTGCATGGTGTCGGTGACGAGGATCTCCGACCGATCACCGAAGCAGCTCGATTCGGTGGGGAGCAGCTCGCTGGTCACGAAATGCCTGGGGAGGACGCCGACCACCCTGCCGCCGCCGGCCAGCACCGCGTCGGCCAACGCTGCCATCAGGCCGATGCCGCCACCGCCATAGACCAGCGTAATGTCGCGCTGCGCCAAGGCCCCGCCTAAACGGCGGGCGGTCTCGGCGTGGCGCTTGTCGCGACCCTTTTGCGAGCCGCAATAGACGCAGAGTGCAGTAATGGTCGCGATAGCGCGGCCTCCTTTCAGGCATCCCTGTGCGCGTCCCCCGCCGTGCTGCGATGGCAGCGCGCGCCGCGGCTCCGGCTTCGGCGCAAAGCCAGAGGCCGGGGATGGTGGCGGGGCGGGCAGGAGCGGCTAGACCGCGATGCCCCGTTTCACGAGGGAGCGGCTCGAACCCAGCACGGCTCCTCCCACGCCTTAGATGGCGTCCGGTTCGCGCCAGAGCTTGAGCGCCATCTCGACCGCGAGGATCGGCATCCCAATATCGATGACCACCCAGAGGAAGGCGACGGGACCGAACTCGCCGCCCCAGCTATCCGCGAACCAGTTGCTCAGGAACCCAAGGAGCAGGGCGACGGCGAAGTAGAAACGGCCGTTCGCAACAAGCCAGTCCCTGGTGGCGGCACCCTCGGCGAGGGCTCGCTTGCCCGCGAAGGTGACGAGCACCAGGAGGATGGCGGCGATCGCCATGAACCAGTTGAGCACCTCCCACACGTCATGGGCGCCCTCGGCATCTCCTTGGCCCGCGTAGAGGGGAGCGATAACGAAATAGGCCCCGACCGCCACCCCCACCAGCAGCAGATAGACGGCGACGAGGCGGTGCAGTCCTGCCATGCGGTCTCCTCCTTGCCCGAGAGGCGAAACGCTCGCCTCTCATCAGAAGCGCCGACCGAGAACGGCGAACAGGATGAATGAAATACGACGGCGGTTCAATGGAGATGAACCGAGCGTCGGAATCGGCGGTTTCTGGAGGGTGATCGGGGGCAGGGGCTTGGCTTCCCCTCGAGCCGGCTCGCGTTCGCCGACGTCGCGCCGGGAGCCTCAGTCCCTGCCTACCGCGCTTGTTGCTCCAGCACTCCAACGGAGCAGCCGACGCCGGTGCCGCCGATGCCACAGTAACCGTGGGGATTCTTCGCCAGGTACTGCTGGTGGTAGTGCTCCCCGTAGTAGAACTCGGGCGCATTCAGAATCTCGGTCGTGACCGGGCCGTAGCCGGCGGCGGTCAGCGCCTCCTGATAGTCGGCGCGGCTCTGCTCGGCGGCCGCGCGCTGCGCCGCGCTGTAGACGTAGATGCCGGAGCGGTACTGCGTCCCGACGTCGTTGCCCTGCCGCATGCCCTGCGTCGGGTCGTGCCCCTCCCAGAAGGTGCGAAGCAGCTCGGCGTAGCTGATCTCCGCGGGGTCGAAGAGGACGCGCACGACCTCGTTGTGGCCGGTGCGAGAGCTACAAACCTCCTCGTAGGTGGGATTCGGGGTGAGCCCCCCGGCGTACCCGACAGCGGTGGTGTAAACGCCAGGGAGCTGCCAGAACAGGCGCTCCGCACCCCAGAAGCAGCCCATCCCGAAGAGCGCGCGCTCCATGCCCTCCGGGAACGGCTCAGCGAGCGGACGGCCGTGGACATCGTGCTGCGCCGGGACGGGCATACGCTCGGCGCGGCCCGGCAGAGCCTCGGTCGCCGTCGGCAGTTCGAGCTTCTTGGAGAACCAGGACATCGTCGCGCCTCTCGCTATACGCGTGCGGTGCCAATCGCGACCCGTGAGCGCTTCCACGCCGGGCAGCCCGCTTCCGCCCTTCCATGCTACGCGTTCCGTCGCAAACCGCGCATTACATGAAAGCCTGCCGATGCAGCGCGACCGGACCATCCCGGTGCGGAGGAGCTGGCGACAGGCGAGTGTCCTGCGAATGTTCCGCCGGGGGCCGTGACCCAGGTGATCCGGGGAGCGAGCGTGCACGGACTGCGCGGAACGCTTCCTGTAGCGCTCCCGGTGCGACTTTCAGCAGGTCGACGACAAGGGAGTCGTCACACAGCGCCCAACGGAGTTCGTCCTTCGACCGACCGAGATCCACCTTGTGTCCTCCTCGCGAGCGTCATCAACGCCCCTCATGCCAACGAACGCGAAGAACAACCCACTTCGCCCGTGGACCGGGAATGAACATCTCAACAGCATTGGAGCGCGAACTTTGGGGAATTATGTACCCGTTGACCCACCTTTGAACCGTCGCGCCTCTCGCTATGTGTGGGCTGCGGCACGATCGACCGGCAGGTCCATCCCGATCGGCATTATGCGATCACCCCGTCAATCATCATCTGCGCGATCCGTTCGTCGTCGTAGCCCAGTCGCTCCTTCAGCACCTCGCTCGTGTGCTCGCCCAGCTCCGGCGCCGGCCGCTCAATGGTGGTCGGATGATTGCGAAACGCGACCGGGTGACTCGGCAACAGCTTCCGGCCCAGCGTCGGGTGCTCGTACTCCGTCAGGTAGCCGTTTGCGATCACCGCCGGGTCGTTGGGCAGGTCACGGATGTGCTGCACCGGGTCGAAGATCAGGTCGGGCTCGGTCGACAGCCGCTCCAGCCAGACCGACCGCGGCTCCTCCTCGAACCGCTTCTGCAGCTCGACGATCAACGCGCGCCGCTCCGCGAAGCGTCCCTCCGCGATGGCAAAGCGCGGATCGTCCAGCAGCCCCGGCAGATCCAGTGCCCGGCAGACCGAGGGAAAGTCCCGCTCGATGTTCACGCAGGCGATGAAGATCCACTCCCCATCCCCGCAGCGGTACTGGTTGAACAGCGGATTGGCCGCATCGTGGCGGTCGAAGCGCGGCCACTCCGCTATTCCCTGCAGCATGCTCGCCGCCACCGCCCAGTACGAGAGCCAGATCGACCCCATCATGTGCGATACCTCCACCTTCTCCCCAATCCCCGTGCGATCCCGCGCCGCCAGCGCCGCCACCACCCCGTAGGCCAGCATGTTCGCCCCCATAGAATCCGCCAGCGCCAGGCTGTGCCAGTTCGGCCCGTCCTGCGGACCCCCGTGCGTCCACATCAACCCCGACCGCGCCTGCCCCACCGGATCCAGCGCTGGCCGCCCCGCGTCCGGCCCCGCGAACCCGTGCCCGGACGCCGATGCATAGATCAGCTTGGGGTGAATCTCCTTCAGCCGCTCGTAGCCGACGCCGAGCCGATCGAGCGCTCCCGGCCGAAAGTTCTCCAGCACGACATCCGCGTCGCGCACGAGCTCCAGCAGCACCGCTTTCCCCGCTTCCGTGGACAGGTCCAGCGCCATGCCTCGCTTGTTGCGGTTCATCGCCTCGAACATCAACGACCGCCCGTCCTCCAGGGTCATGTCGAACCCCGCGTTCGATAGGAGATTCCGGCCGCTGTCCGGCCGCCGTGGATTCTCGATCTTCACCACGTCCGCCCCCAGGTCGCCCAGCATCGCGCCCGCCAGCGGACCCAGCATCCACAGCGTCAGCTCAATCACCTTCACACCGGCCAGCGGTCCCTCGCTCATCGAACCCTCCCGATCCGTCCGACGCCCGATCCACCCAGAAAACCGTCGCCGATTCTAGGGGCCGCCCCGGCCGCGACGATAGACTGCCCGCCATGCTCCGCCCCTACACCGTCCTGGATCTGTGCGACCACCGCGGCGAGCTCGCCAGCATGATTCTGGGCGACCTCGGCGCCGATGTGATCAAGATCGAGCCCCGCCAGGGCTCCGACAGCCGTCGTGTCGGTCCTTTCCTGGAAGACGCACCCGCCGCCGAGCGCTCCCTCACCTACCTCGCTTACAACCGCAACAAGCGCTCCGTCACCCTCGACCTCGACGCCCCAGCCGACCGCGCCCGTTTCCTCCAACTCGTCCGCCGCGCCGACTTCCTCTTCGAGTCCGACACCGCCAGCGCCACGGGCCCCACGACATCCATGAATCAGCGCGGCCTCGGCTTCGATACGCTCCGCGCCGTCAACCCGCGACTCGTCTACGTCGCTA
Organism: Dehalococcoidia bacterium; assembly: GCA_963663895.2. Taxonomy (GTDB): domain Bacteria; phylum Chloroflexota; class Dehalococcoidia; order Bin125; family Bin125; genus JAPOXK01. The sequence continues at coordinate 254,284 of CAXXRD010000002.1, forward strand.
TCTCCGCCTTCGGGCTGGACGGGCCCTACGCACCGCACGCCGCCAGCGACCTCACCATCGCCGCCATGGGCGGGCCCGTCTCCTTGCAAGGCGATCCCGACCGCGCTCCCATCCGTCTCTCCGTCCCCCAAGTCTGGCGCCACGCTGCCGCCGAGGCGGCGGTCGGCGCGCTCACCGCCCACGCCCGCATGCTGCGCAGCGGGCAGGCCCAGTTCGTCGACCTCTCCGCTCAATGCGCCATGGTCTGGACCATGCTCAACGCCATGGTCGCCTCCGCCATCCAAGGCTTCGACTTCGAGCGCCGCGGATCCCTCCTCCAGCTCGGCGTGCTTACCTACCCGCTCGTCCACGAGTGCGCCGACGGTCACGTCGTCGCCCGCCCCGACGGCTCCGTCATGATCGGCGTTGTCGCCTCGCTCGTGGCGGAGGGCATCGTCCCCGTGCAGTGGATCGAAGAGGACTGGGCCACCTACGACAAGCGCGTACTAGACGGGGACCCCGTCCGCTACACCAGGACCGCCGTGCTAAAGGCCCTGCGACGCTTCATGCGACGCCATACCAAGGCCGATCTCTTCGACCTCAGCCTGCGGGAGGGCGTCACCTTCGCCCCCGTCAACACCGTCGCCGACGCCGTCGACTTCCCCCAACTACGGGCGCGCGACTACTGGCTCGATGCCCCCTTGCCCAACGGACGAACCGCTCCCGTCCCCGGCCCCTTCGTCCGACCCTCCAAGACGCCTACCTCCGTCCGCCGCTGGGCCCCTTCCCTCGGTCAGCACAACGACGAAGTCCTTTCAGAAATGGCGGTGGTTAACGACAGCCCCCCACCTGCACCCGATACGCCGCCCACCCCCCTCCCCACAAAGCCCTTCAGTGGACTAAAGGTTGTCGACCTCTCCTGGATCGGCGTCGGTCCCATCACCGCCAAGCACCTCGCCGACCACGGCGCCACCGTCGTCCACGTTGAAACCGCAGACCCCCCAGACCGTCTCCGCCTCGGCGGCCCCTTCAAGGACGACCGGCCCGGCCTCAACCGGTCCCAGTTCTTCGGCGACTTCAACACCTCCAAACTCGGCCTCGCCCTCGATCTCAAGAACCCAACCGCGCTCGGCGTCGCCAAACGTCTGATCGCTTGGGCCGACGTGTACCTCGAGAGCTTCACGCCCGGCACCGTCGACGACCTTGGCCTCGGCTACCCAGTCGCCCATGAGCTCAACCCCTCCGTCCTCATGGTGAGCACTTGCCTCATGGGCCAAACCGGTCCCGCCGCCCGCTACGCCGGCTACGGCTTCCACGCCGGCGCCGTCGCGGGCTTCTACGAGGTCGCCGGCTGGCCCGACCGTCCTCCCAACGGTCCATGGATCGCCTACACGGACACTATCGCCCCGCGCCTCCTCGTCACGACCATCATGGCTGCTCTCGACCATCGACGCCGAACCGGCGAAGGCCAGCACATCGACGCCGCCCAGCTGGAGATGGGCCTTCACTTCCTCACTCCCGAGCTCCTCGACTTCCACGTCAACGGCCGCGTCGCCACACGCAACGGCAACCGCGCCCCCGACATGGCGCCGCACGGCGTTTACCCATGCGCAGGGGACGACCAGTGGTGCGCCATCGCCGTCGCCAACGACGCCCGCTGGCACGCCCTCCGCACCGCCCTCGGCGACCCCCCCTGGGCCGCCGATGCCTTGTACGAAACCCTTGCGGGCCGCCTCGCCCGCCAAGGCACCATTGACGCGCACATCGCCGACTGGACCCGTACTCGGACCGCCGCCGCCGTCATGGATCAGCTGCAAGCGCACGATGTCGCCGCCGGCGTCGTCCAGCGGAGTAGCGACCTCCTGCGCGACCCCCAACTCGCGCATCGCGGCTTCCATCGCTACCTGGATCACCCCGAGATGGGCCGCATCCCCTACAGCGGCCACCAATTCCGCATCACCGATTCCAATCGCGAGTACGAGAGCGGCCCGCGCTTCCCCGCCCCTTGCCTCGGACAGCACAGCCGTGCGGTCATGCGCGACCTCCTCCGTATGTCCGACGCAGAGATCGACGCCGTCTACGCGGCAGGGGCCATCGCTTAGCCAGTCAACCTACCGAGATCAGGCGATGAAACCATCGTCTTCCAACTGCTCGCTATTTTGTTGTTTTGTTGTGGATTGAGCCAGCGGGCGCGCAGTTCCACGTCCGATCCCGCCGCCATCACCCCGGCCCTGGGCGTGCGCAAGCCGAGCGCCCAGATGACCGTGGACCAGGAGGGCGCGCGGCGAACACCTGTAGCGCCGCGCGTCCAGCGATCCCTTGCTGCCACCTCCTCGCGCGTCTTCACGGTGTGGTATGCATGGAGACGAAGAGTAACTGGCTTGCACGGATCATCCGTCGCGCGCGGCGTTCGGCTGCGGCTGGTATGTTGGGGAGGCCGCAGGGGGGACCAGTGCGCGTACCCAAAGGAGATCCTGGCATGGACGGACTGCACCGGGCGTTGGCGGCTCTGCTCATCGCGACCGCGGTCGCGGCGTTTCTCAATCTCATCCTTACGCCCGCGTACCACGATGGCGCGGCCGAGTATCCCGTCTGGGAGGTCATCAACTGGTTCATGGCGGCTTCGACGGTGGTCGCGCTGGTCGTCAACTTCCTGCGCCAGCGCGCCCAGGCCGATGGCGAACGCGAACCGTCGGTCATCCAGTACCTGCGGGTCACGGGCGCGTACTACGGGGCAATCGTGCTGACGATGCTCTTCTTCTGGGAGTGGATCTGGACGCTCAACCCGGACAGCGAAACCGGCGACGCGGTGACATCCCACATCGTCTACTTCCCGATCGTGGACGCGCTGTTCGTGGTCATCGCGCTCTCGACGGGTCGCTACTTGTGGACCAGGGTGGGGCGCGCGTAGCCACACGGCCGACCGATCCGGAGTCGGGAACCACGGTCCGGCACGCCATTGCGTTCAGAACGTGGGTGCCGCCGGCCCGAACCACTTCGTGATCAGAGCGTTCAGCGAGCCATCGTCCTTCATGCTCGCGATGGCCCAGTCCAGCCGGTCCCGCAACCAGCCATCGCTTTCCCGCACGCCGACGCCCACCCCGGCCCCCAACCGCACGGCGGGGCCGACGAGGGTCAACTGGCCCCCGCTCCCCGCCAACGCGTCCAACCCAACCCCTAGGTCGATCAGCGCGGCCTCTGCTTCGCCCCGCAGAACAGCCGCGACGGCCTCCGGCACCAGGGCATACTCCACCAGGGTAGCGTTGGATTGTGCCAGGTATCCAGCCTGGACGGTACCCACTTGGGCAGCGACGGTGCCGCCGGTCACGGCGTCGTCCGCCCCCGCTCGGGCCACGTAGACCGAGGGGCTGGACGGGAGGTACGGCTGCGTGAAATCGATCAACGCCTCCCGCTCGGCCGTGATGCGAACGCCGGTGAGGAGGGCGTCGTAGGCGCCTGCCACGAGGTTGGCGATCATGCCCTCCCAGGCATCGGTTACCCAGATGCACTGGAGGTCGGCCCGCCGACACAGCGCGTCGCCCAGCTCCCGCTCGAACCCGTCCACTTCGCCATCGGCGTTGAGGAAGTTGTAAGGGGGATAGGCCCCTTCCGTTGCCAGCCGGACGGCGGGGGATCCGCTGCTGCAGGCCAGGCTAGCGGCGGCGAGGACGAGCAAGGCGGCGGCGCAGAGCAGGCGAGGCATGGGGATATTCTGCCCCACTGCCGGTGGGAGTGCATGTCGCTGCGCGACTCTGCTGGCGTGGCCCAGGGTGGGAATCGGCGATCACGGCATGGCATGCTCGGAAGGGCTATTAAAGCATCCTAACTGGTCCCGGTCGCTGTGAAGCTCCATGGCCATAAAGTTAAAACAACAAGGCTGCACTGCTGTCCCCGCCGGTCCCCAATCAACGGGTGGACGTCCAGCGCTCAGATCGCGTACAGGGGTGCACCCCGCTCGACCGCTTCCAGCAACGGCACGCGGGCAAGGGTTCCGCGGCCCCACACCGGCCCCCACGGCCGTACCGCACGATTCCGTTGCTGAAACGCGCGCTGCAATCGGCGGATCCGGCGGGCTCGTGGCTGAGGGGCAGCGGCTGCGAGGTGCGGCTTCAGCTCATGCAGCGTATCTTGCCTCCGGCCTTTGATGATGGTGGCGGGAGGGCGACCGTCTGCGACCCGTAGCATCGACCTGCCCACTGTTGATGGTGATGGTCGGGTCTTTGTGGACCCGGGCGGGGCGCGACGAAGGTTCCAGACAGCCGGTCAACCGCTTGGACATCGGAGCGCAAGGATTGCTACAGGGCGTACGCACACAACCGTTGCCGCTAACCCAGCCGGTATCGGTCTGGCGTTAGCGGTCCTTCCAACTCGGCGCGGGGTAGATGATCCCGGCGACGGCTGCATTGGCTGGAGCCACGAGAAGCATCTCGCCGTTCTGTATCTGAATCGTGCCCATGGGCTTGGTTGCGTTCTTGCCCGTGGGATCGAATGTGATCGGGCCGTAGAAGGTGGCTGCGTCCAGATTGCGCAGGGCGGTCCTCACGGCATCTGCGTCCAGCGAGTCGGCGGTCTCAATGGCCAGGTGGAGTGCCAGAGCGGCGGCTGTGGCGCTGGCCGCCTGGTAGGTAGGCGTCTTTCCCCACTGCTCCCGGTAACGGTCGGCGTAGTCGAACGCGGAGCCGAAGTACTTGCCAGTGTAGCTCATCGACGGGTCCCACTGGGTGGGGCCCATCAGGTAATCTGCGTCTGCGCCGACCCGTTCGATCAACCCCGGGTCGGTTGGTCCGACGGTCATCAACGTCGCCTTCGGGTTGAAGTCCAATGCCTTGGCGGCGCGCACGAAGAGAACGGCATCGTCAAAGTACCCTCCCACCACGAAAAGGTCCGGGTTCAGGTCCTTGAAGACGGATACCATCTCGCTGACGTCGGTCACGTCCTGCGGATAGGCCTCAACAGCCAGCACTTCCAGACCGTACTGCTCGGCCCACTGCTGCGCGCCCTCAGCGACGCTTGCAGGGAAGATGGCATCTGCGTAGGCAATCACGACCGACTTCGCCCCCCGCGCGGAGAGTGCCCGCAGCGCGGACTCAGTGTAGTTCCCGGCGGGCGTCAGCACGGCGAAGAGGTTTTCATACGACTGATTGAACAGCGTTTCGGACGCCCCCGTGCCCTCGACCAGGATGACGCTCCGCGCATCAGCAACCCTGATAGCCGACTGGGTAAGCGTGGAGCTGTACGGCCCCAACAGGAAGTCCACCTCGTCCTCGTCAATGAGTTGTGCCACCAGCCGGGCGGTGGTGTCCGGGTCGCTCTGGTCGTCGTACATGATCAACTCGACCTTGTGGAGTTCGCCACCCACGTCAATGCCGCCGCGCTCGTTATTGACCCAATCCTCCCAGAGGAGATACCCCTCCCGGGTGTGATTACCTTCCTCGGCATACCTGCCGGTCTCGCTGACGGCGGAACCGATCCTGATGACCGGCTGCTCCGGGGAGCAGGCTCCCAGCGCCAGGAGGACGGTGAGCGGCAACGCGAGGCGCAGGACAAAACCAACCATGTGCTTTTCCCCGACCTTGGTTGATACGACCGTTCGTCCCGCGCCGTCATTTTTACCATATTGGACGACCCATGTACCGATACATCGGCGTGCTCTCCCGTTGCGTCGCCAACCAGATCGCCGCAGTCGCGCGCGAGGAGGCGGCCCGCGCCGCCCGGCAACCGGCTCTCGCAGCGACCGCAGACCGTTCCCGTCTCACGCGTGGGCCCTGTAGCTATCCCTACAGTCCGGCAGGCGAGCAGCGACCGTATCGCCGGGGAGCCACCCCGGCCATCGATCGCGGCGGGGCACGGATACGCCGCTCGGCTGGCCGTCCCACCGCCCGATCCGCGGCGATCTCGCCCGGCGCTATCCCCGGCCCAGCACGCTGCGGGACGGCACCCCGGTGGTCTTCCACCCGTTCACGGACGCCGACCGCGCCCCCGCGCTCGCCTTCCGCTACTCTAACCCACAGGCAGGATGGTATTGACCATCAATCCGCGCGCTCGACATCTGAACAACCCAACGGACAGGATCCGCCGGCGACAATCGCTCAGGAGATGGAACCGTGAAACGCTTTGTGGCTCTCAGCGCCCCCGCCCTCATCGCCCTCTGCTTCGTCGGCTTCGCCGCCGCCGCGCACTCGCCGGCGGCGCCCAGCGGGGTGACGCTGGTCAGCACCGAGGAAGGCGTCCTCGTCAGCTGGGACCAGAATGATGCCGCCGCCCACTGGGTGGCGTGGATGAACGACGACGAATACCGGGCGGCCAGAGACGCCGGCGACTGGACCGCGGCGCTGCACTACGCCGCCGTCCCGGCCGGCGCCACGCACGTCGTACCAGCCGAGAGTCTCATCAAGGACGACGCCTACTGGTTCAGCGTGGGCAGCGAGAGCCGGCAAGCCCCCGCCGCCACTTCCTGGAGCGCGTGGCAGTCGCTAACCGCGATCCATGGCCTGATGAACAAGGACGATGCGCTGACCCGTGCCTACGTGGAGCGGGCCATCGCCTACTACGACAAGCATGGGCGTGAAGCGACGTTTGCGTACTACAACAGCCGGGAGAGCTTCCAAGGCGAGCGGTCAATGCTCATCTACGAGCCGGATACGCTCACCGTGCGGGTATATCCGGTGTTCCTAGACCTGGTAGGAAGCTATTTCTCCCCCAACAGCGAATTTGGCGGGATCCTGGCACGGTGGAAACAATTGGCGGTCCCCCAGGGAGATGGCTGGATTGAATTCCAGACCCTCAACTGGGACACCCAGCAAAGCGAGCCCAAACGGAGTTGGGGCGTCATGCACGACGACCTGATCTTCACTTCCGGGCATTTCATCCTCCAAGAAAATATCGGCGACGCTACCAAGAATTACGTGAGCAAGGCGATACGGTACTACGAGACCAACGGGCGGGAAGCCACTGTCGCCCACTACAACAGCCGGGACAGCTTGGAAAACTTCTTCTACCTGTTCCTGATGGACGAGAACGACATCTACCTGGTCCACCCGATTTTCCCCGACCTGATTGCCACCGACATCAAGGACGTGGTCGGGACAGACTTCGAGGGGAATGATTACGAGCTGGGCAAGGCTATAGCCAAGGCCACGGAGGAAGGCCATTGGGTGGAATATATGTGGCTCAACCCGGTCAGCGGCCGAGAGGAGCTCAAGACCACCTGGGCCATCCGATACGACGGGCTGATTTTCGCCTCAGGCTACTATCGTCCTCAATCGGCCCAGGACCGTCCCTGGCTGACCGCCGATCCCCACGAGTTCACCGTGGACTACGTGAACCGGGCCATTGAACGCTACAAGGACGACCCAGAGGCCATGCTGGAGTACTACAACAGCGTGGCGTCCTACGAGGGGGAATGGTATCTGTTCGCCACCAACGCGAACGATATCTACATCGTTCACCCGTTCAAACCGGCGCTGAAAGGAACCGACATCAAGAATGTAGTGGGGAATGATGGTTACGAGCTGGGCAAGGCCCTGGCCGAGGCTGGGGAGGGAGTAGGGGTCTGGGTGGAATACGACTGGCCGCACCCGGCGACCGACTATAATGCTCCAAAGGTTTCCTACGCCATCCGGCACAACGGAATGCTCTTCGCCTCGGGTTACTACCCGGCTCCCGATGACCAGCCGGCGTTCGCCAAAGCCTTCGTGCGTGAGGCCATCGACCTGTATGACCACGAGGGGCTGAATGCCGTGGTGGATGCCTATGACGAAGGGCAAAACTCCGACGGCCTGTGGTTCCTGTACCTAGTGGACGAGAATGACGTCTTCCGTGTCATGGGCTTTGCTCCCGGTCTAGTGGGAACCGACTTCAAGAGCCTGTATTTCAGAGACGTTGACGGCAACCCGGTCGGGGTGGAAGCAGTAAAAACGGAGGAAAAGGAAGGCCGCTGGGTCAACTTCCACTGGCCAGTAACCGGTGCGCAGAACTTCATCGCGCATCTCTGGGTGGAACGGCACGATGGGCTTCTGTTCGGAACCGCGTACTTCGACACCTTGTTGTGTGTGCCGAACCCTTACCCTACCGGCACGTGTGTCCATTAGCATGACCATGACGCGACGGGCCGGCTCCTGACGCGGATGCAGCCAAATCAGGAGGGCGACGAGGAAACCGGCTCGCGGAAGATCGCGTACGCCACAGGCTTTCGCCTGCCCGGTCAAGACCAGGTCTTCATCGCTCAGGAGATTGGAACGTGAAACACTTTCTGGCTCTCAGCGCCCTCGCCCTCACCGCTCTCTGCTTCGTCGGCTTCGCCGCCGCGCACTCGCTGGCCGCCGCGCATCCGCCGGCGGCTCCGACCGGCGTCATGGTGCACAGCGCCGGCGAGGGCGTCCTCGTCAGCTGGGACCAGAACGAGGCCGCCGCCCACTGGGTGGCGTGGATGAACGACGACGAATACCAGGCGGCAAAAGACGCCGGCGACTGGACCACGGCGCTGCGCTACGCCTCCGTCCCGGCCGGCGACACGCACGTCGTCCCCGCCGCGCGTCTCATCAAAGACGCGGACTACTGGTTCGCCGTGGGCAGCGAGAGCCGACAAACCCCCGCCGCCACTTCCTGGGGCGCGTGGCAGTCGGTGACCGCGATCGTGGACGACCGGATCACCGCGAGTGAGGTGACGGACCGTCCCACGCTGAGGGCCTTTGTCGAAGGCGCGAAGGACTACCTGGAGAGCGTCACGACGGTCACGGGGATAGCGCGGCTGCGCGATGCCTTCCGGTCCGAGGGCCCGTGGAAGTCGGGCTCCCTCTTCTTGACGACTCTGACGCAGAACGGAAACATTCTGATTCACGGCGACGATCCAACCTCGGAGAACAAGCGGGTGGTCGCCGTTGAGGATGAGCTCGGCAGACCGGTGGGACAGGAGCTGCTCGCCGCGGCCGAGCGTGGCGGCGACTTTGTCGATTACCGCTGGGACGGCACCGATCGGGTGGCCTACGCCGTCCAGTACGCTTCGGGTCTGACTGCAAATACGCTGATGGTGGTCGGCGGCTTCGCGCAGGACCTGACCTCGGTCCCGGTCGAATTTACCCCGTTGCCGCGTCCGGAGGTGACCGCCGCCGAGGTCGTAGATCGCGAGACGCTCGCCACCTTCGTCAACGCGGCCGCGAAGGCGTACCTGGAGGCCACGCTGTCGCCGAACTTAAGCGGACTGGGGAACACGAAGACCGCCTTTCGCCAGGAGGGCGGCGACTGGAAGTCGGGTTCGGTCTACGTCTTCGTGGCAAGCACCGACGGGTATACTCTCTTCCACGGGGCGTTCCCCGTTCGGTTCGAGGGCCGTCAGTTCGAGGACATCGACCGGCAAGACGCAAATGGCGTCCTCTACATCCGGGAGGTGCTGGCGGCGGGCGAGGCGGGCGGCGGTTTCGTCGAGTATTTGTTCGACAACCCGGTGGTGGAGGGCGACGAGGAGACCGGCTCGCGGAAGATCGCGTACGCCACAGGCTTTCGCCTGCCCGGTCAAGACCAGGTCTTCGTTGTCGGATCCGGCTTCTATCCCGATGACTGATTCCAACGGGGAGGGGGCTGCGACAATGTCCAGGACCGTAGAGGTAGCGTAACGCCTGCCCGGGCCGCCTCGGCGCGGGAGCGGCGGCGGCCCGGGCAGTGCGCGGTGCGGCAGCAGCGCCGACGGGCCGACGATAGAATGCGGCCGTGAATCGAGCTTGGATAGCTCTGAGCGTGCTGGTCGCCCTGACCACGGCGGTGTCGACCGCTGCGTGCGGTTCGGACGACCCTCCCGCCCCTCCCGATCCGCCCGCCACCGCCACCACGCCTGCGCCATCCCCAACGCCTACCCCCTCAGCGGCCCCGGCAGAACCTTCCAGCCCCACTGCAGTCGACCCCAGTGACGCTTATTTCGCCCTCGACAGGGTGCTGGAAGTCGTGATCGAGATAGAAACCGAGGACTGGGACACCCTGCGTCATCAGACGCGGACATTCGAGGACGTGCTGGCGGAGATCGAGCGATACAACCTCTCTCAACCGTTCGCGGGCATCTACGACTGGTTTCCGGCCGCGGTGACCGTGGACGGCGAAACGCACACCGAGGTGGGCGTCCGCAAGAAGGGGTTCCTCGGCTCCCAAAGCGATACCAAGCCTGCCCTCAAGCTGCGCTTCGACAAGTACGTGGACGGCCAGGTGCTGGGTGGCGTCATGGAGCGGATGACCCTCAACAACAGCATCCAGGACCCTTCCATGGTCAACACCTGCCTGGCCTATCAAGTCTTCGCCGCCGCCGGCTCGCCGTCGCCCCGCTGCAACTTCGCCACGGTCTCGGTGAACGGCAAGAACCTCGGCCTCTACGTTCACGTGGAGGAGATCAAGCCACCCTTCCTGGGACGCCATTTCGACAGCGCCGCCGGGAACCTGTACGAGGGAACGGTCAGCGACTTCACTCCCGCGTTTCGCGGCACCATCGAGAAGAAAACCAACGAAGACGCCGACGACTGGTCGGACATCGACGCCCTGGTCGCGGCTCTCCAAGACCCTTCAGCAGCCGGGCTGGCAGCCCTGGCCGCCGTCGTTAACCTGGACCGCTTCCTCTCGTTCTGGGCGACGGAAGTGCTGGTGGGCCACTGGGACGGTTACGCCGGCGACCGCAACAACTACCACTTCTACCGGGAACCCGGCGGCCCCTTCGTGTTCATTCCGTGGGGAGTGGATGACACCTTCCACCTCAAGGACGACCCCAACCCCTTCGACAACATCAGCGATCCGCCGCCGTCGGTGCTGGCGCTCTCGGCCATTCCCAACCGGCTCTACAACCACCCGGACTGGCGGGGGCAATACGCCCACCGGCTGCAACACCTGCTGGATACCGTCTGGAACGAAGATGCGCTGCTGGCCAGCGTGGACGCAATGGCCGCCATCGTGCAGCAGCACGCCTTGCCCGATACGAGAGCGACACGGGCCGCCGACACGGAGCGGGTGCGCAAGTTCATCCTGAAGCGGAAGGGCGAGATCCTGGCGGACCTCACGCCGGAGCCGCCGGACTGGCCCGAGCCAGGCGGGGGTGCGCCGCCTCCCGGCGCGCTGGAAGTGGTCTTCGAATCCACCTGGGGAAGCAACCAGCGCGCCGATCCCTTTGCCGGGGGATCAGTGACCCGTCTTGTCGTGAACGACATGGAGGAATCCGTCGAGGGAGTGGCGGCGATCGTCGGCCCTGCGACACCGGCGGAGCAAGAGATCCTGCCGGGTGTCGGCGATCTAGCGTCTCTCAGCATCTTCAGCGTCGACGCCGACGGCTCGGTCAATGGGATGACCATCGTGCTGCCCGTGGCCCAACTGACGCCGGGCGCCACGCGGGTCATCGGCGAGGATGCGATTGGGGGCGGGGGCTGGACCATCCCGCCGGGGGCGGCCGCCCCGTCCAGCTTCCTCCCCTTCACCGCAGGAACGCTTGCGCTGACGGAAGCCGGGACAGAGGACGGCGCAACGGTCGCCGGCCGCTTCTCCGGCGTCTTTGGCGAGCCCGGGCCCGCAAGGACCGCCGCAGCCCCAGCCACCTTTGATCCCGGCACTGTGAGCCTGCGTGTGGAGGCCACGTGGGGATCCATCCGCAGCGCCGATCCCGTCAACGAAGGGGCTGTGCTCTCTCTCCTGCTGAACGGAACGGAGCGATCCCCCAGCGACTATGGCGTCATTGCCGGGATCGCCCGTCCCGATGAACGGAGCCTGTTGCCGGATGTTGACGAGGTGGCGGCGCTGATCGTCATGACGATTGGGCCGGATGCCGTGCAGGGATTTACCGTGGTGTTTCCCGTGTCCGCAGTCGCCAGCGGAGCCACGCTGACCGTCGGCGAGGACGCCATCGCCGGCGGGCGCTGGCGCGTTGCCATCGCGACCGGTGCGCTGGAACAGTTCTCCCCCTTCACTGCGGGAACGCTGGAGTTGACCAAAGCGGGAACGGAGCCCGGCGCGGCCATTGTCGCAAGCTTTTCCGGGGCCTTCGGAGGAATGGCGTCTCCCGCGGATGGCGACACCGCGGCGGCGGCGGCGCCTTCCCCCACGGCTTCCGGGAACGTCGGCTTGGTGATCAACGAGGTGGCCGCCAAGGGCGACCCGCTGGACTGGTTCGAGCTATACAACGCCACGGATTCCCATATCGCCCTCGCCAACTTGGTCGTCGCCGACGACCTGACGGACCCCGGCAAGCGCGTCGCCTTCCCGGCAGACCAGGTCATTGCCCCGGGTGCGTACCTGCAAGTGGAACTGGACAAGGCCGGCTGGCCTGGCTTTGCGCTGGGCGGAGACGAAGAGTTGGGCATCTGGACGGCCGACGGGATCCTGGTCGCCCGCGTGGATTGGGCCGAAGGACAGGCCGACGCGGGCGAGAGTTTCGCCCGCGTTCCGGACGTTACCGGGGAGTTCCAAACGGTCGGCACCCCCACTCCGGGCACGGCAAATCAGCCCGGCAACTGAGCCAGGAAATACCAGTTGGCGGGCAGCGCGTCTGGATGTCCCTTCCCAAGCAGAGGGTCGCGGGTTCGACCCCCCTCTCACTCAACCCCGCTGACCAGGTGCCGGTACAGGTCGAGCGCCAAACGAGGGTCCTCCTGTTCCAGTCTGTCGAGAGAGACGGGCGTGAGGAGCAGCGCCCGGCTCGGCTCCATCGCCTCTACCGCGAGATTGGGAGATCCGGCAGCCGGCAGTCCGAAGATGTCCCCGATGCCCCGTTCCTCGAGCCGGACGCCGGCTGCTCCCTTGCGGAAGGCCAGGCGCCCCTCGACCAGAAGCAGTATGCCCTCCTGGCGCTGGTCTTCCCGGGTCACGGTCTCTCCCTCCGCATAGCGCCGGGCATCCGTGTAGGGGGCCAGGCGCTCGACGAGGTCTTCAAAGGCCGTCTGCACGTCAAGCCGGTGCAGGATCTCTGCCAAGGATCGCTCGGAGATGGCGCCGGCGGCGTCCTCGTCACCACCGCGAATACGCTCCCACTCGGCGAGCAGGATCTCCTCGCACCGCTCCAGCCCGCCGTCGAAGTCCTCTTCGAAGTGGAGACGCGTCCTGTCCGCCTCAGGAACAACATCCAGCAGTGTCGCCCTGAAGCCCGCCGGCATGGCGCTGACGACCACGGCAGTGTCCCGGGGATGCGCCGCCCGGAGGAAGCTGTGCAGCGCGGCGGCGGCGGAGACATCAAAGCCGCTCACGGCCGTGAAGTCGAGGAGGACACATCTCGGCGGCGGCTCTGCTTTCAGCGCGCTCTTGAGCCGTTGGACGAGGGGGAAGGCGCTGCCGAAGAAAAGGAAGCCGTGCAGCTGGTAGCTCTGCATTCGGTCGCCAAGCTCCCGCAGGATGACCAGGTGCGGCGTCGGCCGGTTCCTCGTGCTCTGCTCGTGCTGGCCCCGTCCCGCGACCGCGTCCCTGACCGGATCCATCCGGCTCAGACGGACGATGAACAGGACCATGGCGGCAATCAGCCCCGCCCCCAGCCCTTCCACGAAACCCCGGGCGGCGACCACGGCCAACACCAAGATGACGATGCCCCAGTCCACGAGAGGCAGTCTCCTGTTGATCCTCAGAGCCCAGCTGTTCAGCAAGTCGATCCCCAGGTAGAACACGACCCCTCCCAGCAGCGGCAGGGGAATCAGCCGGATGATTCCGGTCCCGTAGAACAGGACGGCGAGGACGACGAGCATGGCCACGATGCCGGTCAGCCGCGTATTGGCCCCCGAGGCATGGCTGGCCGCAGAGAGAGACACCACGTAGTGCCCCGGAGCGCTGCCCGCCAGGCCTACCGCCCCGTTAACGACTCCAGCGACGCTGAACTCCCGGTTCATGTCCAGTTCGACGCCCGTGCTTGCCTCCACTCCGCTCGTGTTGGTCAGGGTCGAGAGCAGGGTCACGACCACCACGATCGCCATGGCCGGAACTTGCGTGGCGACGGTTCCCCAGTCGACCCGGTCGAGACTCCCCAGGTAGGTGATGGGCCACTGGCTGCCGGAGACCCCTTCCGCGAACAGGATGCCGAGCGCTTCCGCCCCGTCCAACGAGATCCCGGCGGAGGCCATGACCACGTGATAGAGAGCGGTGCAGACCACGATCGATAAGGGCAGGATGAGGAAATGGGACCATCGCCGAAGGACGAGGAACACGGCCACGCCAAAGGCCACGCCGGGGCCCCAATTCAGGACTAGGTCCAGACCGAAGAACTCCGGCAGCGCTCCCCAGCTCAACCGGATCCCGGCCATCGTTTCGAGGCCGCTCACCGCGAGCACCCAGCCGATGCCGGCCAGGAAGCCGGCCACCACGGGGTAGGGGAGGAAGCGCAGATAGTTGGCTAAGCGAAAGCGTCCCGCGATCAGCAACGCTGCGCCCGCGGCAAGGGACGTGATGCCCATGATCGTCGCCATGGTCGTGAACTGCACGTCGCTGCTTTCGCCGGCCAGGGCGGCGCCGACGGAGACGCCGATCGCCGCCAATGCCGCCAGCGCCAGGGGAAACGGTGCGGCGATGGCCCCCCTGAAGTCGCTGGTCAGGGCGCTCACCAAGGTCATGACGAGGCTGCCGACGAGCAGCAGCACGGCGCCCTGCAAAGCCAGGGACGCCAGCGGGCCCGAGAACACGACCAGTGCAAAGGACGACATGGGAACGACGAGGAGGATGCCCAGCAGCGGACCGACGGTCAGCGCCGCCGGCAGCTTGGACGATCCGGCGTCGGCTTTCAGCTCGGAAAGAAGCGAGCGGAGCATCCCGAGGTTCCTAGGAACCGAAACGCCGGTGCGTCCCCGGTTCCAGAGCATCGCCGTCAGGCAGGGCATTGACGGCGGCGTGAGTGGCGTTTCCGTCAGCGTCGAGGGCGCGAGGTCGGTCGCCTCTTAGTAGCCAAGCAATTGGATCGCGCATTCCCGACACTCCACGGGTTCAGCAGTCTATGGGAGCGTGTCTTCTCCATGACAGGGCGGCAAAATCCGGTGGAGCTGAGGGGACTCGAACCCCAGGCGCCTGGGCTGCCCCGAACAGCGCTCCGCGCATCGGCCGATGTCTCCCAGCACCCCCGTGCACCCGGGCCGATCGGGGCTTGGCTTGCGCTGCGGGGAAGGGCCTCAGCTCAGCGGCGCGGCCGTGGCGGAGCCGGGGGACCGGGGTCGGCAACGGTGTAGCCCAGCGACCGCAGGTCCGCGGTGATGCGGGCGGCCAGGGCGCGGGCGTAGCGCTCGGCGTCGCTCCCTTGGAAGCCCTGCCACAGGTAGAAGACGTTGCCGCCCGAGCCGCCGAAGCGCTCCGGGTCCCAGGGCGCGATGCGGACCGACCATTGCGGGGCGATGGGGACCCCGTCCTCGCGGGTGTAGGCGGCCCGGTCCTCGCGCACGTAGACGCGCAGGCAGGCCGGGCCCTCAACATCCACGAAGATCGGGAAGGGGGTCCGTCCGCAGAGCCCGTCGCGGAAGCGCCGGGCCGTCTCGTGGACCGTGAAGTCGACCGCGGCGCTGCGGCCGTCGATCGCGTTGGCGTAGGAGACCCGCCAGGTGAGGCAGTCGGCGTCGGCGAGCGAGGGCGCGCCGTCGTTGGAAGCGCCGCCGTCGTTGGAAGCGCCGCCGTCGTTGGAAGCGCCGCCGTCGTTGGCGGCAAGGGTCGCCGTCGAGGCGGCGACGGCCAAGAGGGCGGCCAGGAGAACGATGACGGCCTTGCAGCGGATCATGGCGGCCAGGCCTCGCGGAAAACGACCGCCCCCGCAGGTTCATGCGCGGCGGGGAGCCGTGCGCTTCCCGCTGAATCTTCGGCGCGACGCGTCTCTCATCGCTTTGGCCGGACCGCCAGGCGAGACCATCGTCCGAAGCGTATTCGCCGGAAAGATAGGACAATCGCGCGCCCGCCAAGCCGCACACAAAAGGGCAGGGAGACGCGGATCGAGCCGCCGACCGTCTGGCCGCGCGGCGCCTCCACCCAGAGGAGGTAGCCAGCCTCAATGACAAAGTCCTCCCGGCTTTGGGCGGGCGCGGAGGTGCGGTCCCAAGCCCGCAGGGCCCGGTTGCAATTCAAGATGAGCAGCACGTCCATGCCCCCGAAGAGGCGGGGCACGGTCACGCCGGGCCGCACGTACCAGCCTCGCATGTGCGCCCAACCCCGCTACGATGCCGGCAGCGATGAAGATCGACGTCCACGCGCACGTCCTGAGCGAGTCGTACCTTGACCGTGTGGTTCGCGAGGGGGCTTTCGGCTTCCAGCGCGGCGAGGACGGCGCCGCGCTGATGCCCGACTACGGGCCGCTCGACCCCGGCGTCTATCGCCACGAGGAGCGACTGACGCGGCTAGTCGAGACGGGGATCGACCTGCAGCTCGTCGGGCCGCTGATCAACTTCGTCGCCTGGCCCGGTGGAGCCGCCGGGGTGGAGCAGGGGCGTGCGCTCAACCAGAGCACAGCCGAGTGCGTCGCAGGGTCGGGAGGGCGCTTCGCGGGATTGGCGGCGCTGGCGCTGGGCGAGCCGGATCAAGCCGTCGCGGAGCTGGGGCGGGCGGTGGAGGAGCACGGCTTCGTGGGCGCGGTGACCGGCACCTACGCGGGAGATCGCCCGCTCGATCATGCGTCGCTGGAGCCGCTGTGGGCGGAGATCGAGGCGCGCGAGCTGCTGCTGTTCATGCATCCCAGCAGCGCCGAGCCGACTCCGCTCTGGGATGAGTACACGCTGGCGGTGGCGCTGGCCTGGCCAAACGAGACGGCGCGCGCCGTGTCGCGGCTGATCTTCGCGGGGACGCTGGAGCGCCACCCAGCCCTGCGTCTGGTCCTGGCGCACGGCGGCGGCACGCTGCCGTTTCTGCGGGGCCGGCTCAACCTGGCCTACGCGGCGCCGACCTACGAATACAACCCGGACTGCCACGCCCAGATCTCGAAACCGCCCGCCGATTACTTCGACCAGCTGCTGTTCGACACGGCCGTGGGCGCCGCCGAGAGCCTGCACTTTCTGATCGAGAGCGTGGGCGCGGAGCGGGTGGTGCTAGGCACCGACGACCCGTTCGAGATCGCCGACACCGGCGGGCGCGTGGCCTTCCCCGCGTTGCAGGAACGCCCGGCCAGGGAACGGGAGCGGATCCTGGGCGGCACCCTGGCGGGGCTGCTCGGGCTGTAGACGGCCGCCGCGCGTGCGGCCTTCCCTAGGCGCCGGGCTGCAGGAGGCGCCAGAGCTTCTCGGAACCGAGCGTCATGTCGATGTGGCGCACGCCCAGATCGCTGAGGGCGTCGACGGCGGCGTTGACGATGCAAGGCGCCGAGCCGATCGTGCCGGCTTCGCCGATGCCCTTGGCGCCCAGCGGGTTGAGCGGCGTGGGCGTCACGGTGCTGCCCAGCTCGAAGGTCGGGAAGTCGGTCGTACGCGGCAGGGCGTAGTCCAGCAGGGAGCCGTTCAGGGGCTGGCCGTTCTCGTCGTACACCATCTCCTCGTAGAGAGCGGTGCCGATCCCCTGCGCCAGCCCTCCGTGGATCTGCCCCTCGACGATGAGCGGGTTGACCACGGTGCCGCAGTCGTCGACGCCCACGAAGCGGCGGATGATGAGCAGGCCGGTGGCGGGGTCGACCTCGACCAGTGCGATGTAGCAGCCGAAGGGGTAGGTGGATCCGGCCGGCTCCCAGAAGGCTTCATCGCTCAGACCCGGCTCCAGGCCGGAGGGGAGCGAGGCGGGCGCGTAGGCGTAGCGCGCCACCTCGGCCAGGGACAGTCCGCTCTCGGTGGCGCCCGCCACGCTGATCGCGCCGTCCGCGAACACCAGATCGTCCGCCTTGGCCTCCAGGAGCTGGGCGGCGAAGCGCGCCATGCGCGCCTTGACCTTGCCGGCTGCCAGCAGGAGGGCGGTGCCGCCGACCGCCTGGGAGCGGCTGCCGAAGGTGCCGATGCCTTGCTTGACGATGGCCGTATCGCCGTGCTGGATCGTGATCGCTTCGAGCGGCGCGCCGAATTCGTCGGCCAGGAGCTGGGCGAAGGTGGTCTCGTGGCCCTGCCCATGGGAGGACGCCCCAGTGGTCGCCGTGATGACGCCGTCCCGCTCGACCGTGACGCCGGCATGCTCCCAGCCACCGAACGAGACTTCCGAGGAGGGGCCGATGCCGCAGACCTCCACGTAGAAGGCCAGCCCCAGGCCGAGGCGGCGGCCCGCGGCGCGGGCCGCGTCGCGCTGGGCGCGGAGGCCGTCCCAGTCCGCCAGGTCGAGCGCGTGGTCCAGCAGGCGGCCGTACTCGCCGGAGTCGTAGGTCGCCCCCGCCTGGGTGCGAACCGGGAAACGCTCGGGCGCGATGAAGTTCCTGCGCCGCAGCTCGGCCGGGTCGATCGCGAGCTCGCGCGCCAGCATGTCCATGGCCCGCTCGACGAAGTAGATCCCCTCCGGCCGTCCGGCGCCGCGATAGGGATCGGTGGGCGTCTTGTTGGTGAAGGCCTCGTACAAGTCGGCGCGGATGGCGGGGATGTCGTAGACGCCGCTCAGCATGCCCTGGGTGAGGGTCGGCACCACGACCGTGAAGAGCCCCTGGTAGGCGCCGATGTCCGCGATCAGGCGCAGCTTGATCCCCAGCAGGGCGCCGTCGCGCTTGGCCGCGAGGTCGACGTAGCCGATCACGCCGCGGCCGTGGGCGGTCGCCAGGAAGGCCTCCGAGCGCTCCTCGATCCACTTGACGGGGCGGCCCAGCCGCTGCGCGACGGCGGCGGCGGCGTAACCCTCGGCGTAGGGGTTGGTCTTGGCGCCGAAGCCGCCCCCGACTTCGGGCGCGATCACGCGGATCTGGTTCTCGCCCAGGCCGAGCGCCTGCGCCATCAGGGTGCGCACGACGTGGGCGCTCTGGGTGGAGATCCAGAGCGTGAGGAAGTCCTTGCCCGTGTCATAGTGGGCGACGACGCCGCGCGGCTCGATCGGCGAGGGGGCGACGCGGGGGCTGACCATCCGCTGGGAGATGACGACCTCCGCCCGCGCGAAGGCGTCGTCGATGGCGCCGTTATCGACTGTCCCGGCCTCGGCGTCGACGCCGGTGCCGCTGGACACGACGGGGATGGCGAGGTTGTCGGGGTAGCCGTCGTGGATCAGCGCGGGCTGGCCCGTGAGGGCGTGCTCGGGGTCGACCACGGCCGACAGCTCTTCCACCTCGACGTCGATCGCGTCGACCGCGTCTCGGGCGATGTAGCGGTCGCGGGCGACGACGACCGCCAGCGGCTCGCCCACGTAGCGCACCTTGTCCCGCGCGAGCGGAAAGAAGTCCGGCGCGGGATAGGGGGTGAGGACGGGCATCGACGGGAGGTCGCGGAGGTCGCCGGCGGTGAACACCGCCACCACGCCGGGCAGGGCGGCCGCCGCAGTGGCGTCGATGGCGACGATGCGGCCGTGCGCGATATCGCTGCGGCGGAAGCCGAGGTGCAGGAGACCGGGCAGCTGAACGTCGTCGACGTAGGTGCCGCCGCCTTGGATCAGCCGCTCATCTTCCTTGCGGCGGATGCTCTGCCCAACGAATTGGGGCGATCGGGGGGCTGCGGGCAAGGAGTCGCTCCCCTCGCTGGGGCGGGCTCGCGTCGCGCGGAGTCCACGGTGAGCGGAGCCCAGCACGGCCCCGGGAGGGGACCGTGCGCCCTAGGCCAGGGCCATGATAGCGATGCCGCCGATGACGATCAGCGCGCCCAGCCACAGCCAGCGCGTGACGCGCTCTCCCAGGAAGAGGGCGCCGAAGGCCATGCCGATCAACGGGGAGACGGAGAAGAAGACCGTGAACTCGCCGGCGCTAATGTGCTGGAGGGACAGCGTGACGAGCACCGCCAGCAGCCCGGTCCCAACGGCGCCGGAGAGCAGGATCCAGGGCAGGCTGCGACGCGGGATCGACCAGCGCCGCAGGCTGGATCGGGGTTGGACGAGGGCCACAGTGAAGACGAAGGGCAGCACGACGGGAATGCGCACGCTGGCGGCCGCGGCGGCGTCGAACCCTTCCGCCGCGTACCGCAGCAGGACGGAGGCCGCGCCGAAGAGGACGCCCAGGAAGATCGCCAGGCTCAACCCGATGGCGAAGCGGTGCTGGTCGCAGAAATGGCGCCAGGCGCGGCGCGGCGGGTCGGCAGCGATCGCATCCCGCCGGAGGATGGCCGCCGCGTCGTCCACAGAGATCGCCTCGCTGGGCCGGCCGTAGTTGGCGACCAGGTACACGCCGGCGAGCACGATGACGGAGCCGATCCCGATGGCGATCGTGACGGCGTCGCCCAGGAAGGTGGCGCCGAAGGCGAACGCGGCCACGACGGAGACCCCCGTGGTGATCGTGAAGGTGCGACTCAACCCGAAGAGAGGGATCGCGACGGCGTAGAGCGTTTCGCCGATGCCGCTGGCCAGCAGCCCCTGCGCCAAGAGCAGCCCGACATCCTCGGCGCTCATGCGACCGAACTCGCCGGTCGCGCCGAGCGCCGGGACGGCGATCACGAAGAAGATCGCGGCCGCCAGCATGCGCAAGGCGCTGAGGGAGTAGGGGTCGACGTGGCGCGCCTGCGCCGACATGACGAGGCTGGCCAGGGCCCAGGCGGCGGCCGTGCCGAGCGCGGCGGCGATTCCTAGCGCCATGGCCTCGGCGTCACCGCGGGATCAGGCGCCCGCCCGGCCCGCGATGGGGAAGCTCTCCATGCGCGCCCTGCCGCCGCCCGGCATGGACGCCCGCGTGCACCTTCCTCCGCGCTTTCCTTCACGTCTTCCTCAATGACCGCAGCGAAGGAGACCACCCCGCAAGGGGGCGCGACCGGGGGCGGCTTCACCGGATGCGATTCGCGGCCTTGTCCTCGGCGCGCTGCCGTCGCCGGGCTTCCCCGGCGCGGCGGAGCGTCTCGCGGTTCTCCTCGGTGACCGCCAGGAAGCGGTCCCGCCAGCCCTGGTCCTCACTCCAGACGGCGGGCGATTGCACCGTCGTGCGGGGCAGCGTCGCGTGCTCCAGCAGGTCCAAGGCTTGGCCGACGATGGCGTGCTGCATGGCGGCGTCGTAGGGCCGCCCGCAGGAGTTGCCCAGGGGGAAGTCGGTGAAGAGGAAACGGGGCACGCCGCAGTGCTCGATCACGTCGCGGGCGCTGCCGACGATCACGGTGGGAATCCCGTTCGCCTCGAGGTGGCGCGCCGCCAGTCCAACGGACTGATGACAGACCGGTCAGATCGGCACCAGCAGCGCCACGTCCACGCCGTCCTCCCGGCAGCGACGCAGCAAGGCGGGCGCGTCCGTTTCCCGCGTATGGCGCTGCGCGTACTCCGTGGGGAGCCCGTAGAAGCGGGGCGAGAGCTCGCCGAACCGCCCCAGCGCGCGCCAATCCTGCAGTTGGCGGATCGGGAGGTACGACTCCCGATCGTCCATGTGGGTCGCCTCGCGGTCCCAGCTCAGATCGTCCGTATAGAGCCGCTCCGGCAGGGCGTCGACCGGCGCGGCATAGACGCGCTTGGGACGCGGCGTATCGCCGCTGCCGGGATCGAGCGGCATCGCGGTGGTCACCAGCCCCAGCCGGCACTGCGCCAAGGGCTTGCCCAGGGGCGCGAACGGGACGTCGGCGTGGAAGGCGTAGCGGTAGGGACGCTCGTAGCCGTGCGCCCGGTAGTACTCGCGCGTCCGATCGATGTAGCCGACGAAGGTCGGGTAGGCCGGATCGATCTCCTGCGGCACGGTCGTCCTCCTGCGGCTCCGCCGGTCCACTCCGCTCAGGGTACGTCACCGCGGCGGCCGGGCGCACGACCCCCACGGCGGCGCTAGGGTGATCGCCATCAGCGCACGCGCCGACGACGCCCCCGCCGGCAAGCGGAGGGAGGCGATCGCCGAGAATGCCCACGTCATCCGAGGAAGAGGTATGCGGTCATGATCGACTGGCTTGGGATCGAGCACCTGTTCGAGCTTTCCGGGACGGAAGCGATCGCGGGGTTTTTCACCCCGCTGGCGATCTTCGCCGTGTTTTTCCTGGCGCAGCTCATCCTGCCGGCAAGACGGGTGCCTGGCTACGTCGTCGATCCGGCCACCGGTGAACCCCGCCGCTACCGGCTCAACGGCCTGCTGGTGTTCGCCATCGCGCTGATCGTGTGGGCGACCGAGATCACGGGGATGCCGCGCGACTGGTTCTACCGCTCCTCGATCTACGCGGTGGCCGGCGGCACGCTCTTCACCGCCATCTTCACCATCGCAGCGGTGTTCAGTCAGCCACACGCCGGCCGAGCCGGACGGCAGCGGCACGCTGAGATTGGAAATCCGATCCTGGCGCTGTGGGTGGGGCGGGTCCAGGAGCTGTCGCTCTTCAACAACCGCGTCGACATCAAGATGTATTTCTACGTCGTCGGCGGGACGATGCTGGCGCTCAACGCCCTCTCCGGGGCCGTGTACCATCACGAGCGCTTCGGCGACGATGCCAATCTCGGCGTGTACCTGTACGCGGCCTTCTTCACCTTCTACGTCCTGGACTACTTCATCTTCGAGCGCGTCCAGCTCTATACCTACGACCTGATCCACGAGAACCTCGGCTTCAAGCTGTTCTGGGGCGGCCTCGTGGTCTACGGGTGGCTGTTCATCCTCCCGCTGTGGGGCATGGCCGCCTACCCGGACCCCGGATTCTCGCCGGCCTGGACCTCCGTGTGGCTGATCGGCACGGCGGCGCTGTTCCTGTTCGGCTGGGGCATCTCGCGCGGCGCCAACCTGCAGAAATACACCTTCAAGCGCTGGCCCGAACGCAAGTTCCTGGGGCTGATCGAGCCCCAGTACATCGAGGCCGGCGACCGCAAGATCCTGTGCAGCGGTCTCTGGGGGGTCGCCCGCCACTTCAACTACCTGGGCGAGGGGTTCCTGGCCCTGGCGATCGCTCTGGCCTTCGGCTACTTCGCGAATCCCTGGGCCTGGACCTACTTCGCCTTCATCGTCTCGCTGTTCCTTTGGCGGCAACGGGATGACGACAAGCTCTGCGCCGAGAAATACGGCGCCGAGAAATGGGCGGAGTACCGGGCGCGGGTGAAGTACCGGATCTTTCCCGGCGTCTATTGAGGGGGCTCCCCGCAGCGCTCACAACGCTCCCGCCCTGCCCGCCGGGCCGTCTCTTCAAGAGACGTAACCGGCTTGCCGCCGTACGTCTCTCTATGCCAGCGTTTTCTATGCCAGTGTTCTACGCCAACGCCCCCGAACCGGCCGCCGCCGGATTCGCCAACGACGGGAGAGCCCGATGAGCCAGACGGCAGGGAACCAGCCCTTGGGAAATCAACGCTCCGTTTGGAAGTGGATCCTCCTCGCGATCGTGACCTTCAGCTTCGCCACCTACTTCTGGACCTTCGTGACCCACGACGAGCTGCAGCAGTACCGGCGGCAGGGCGTGGGCGCCGGACTCGGATTCATCATCTACTTCCTCTTCAGCCCCGCCACGTTCTTCATCCTCCCCATGGAGATCGCCGCCCTCTACACCGAGGATGGCCGGCCCGCTCCCTTCTCTTGGAAGATCGGGCTCTGGTTTCTGCTGCCTCTCGTGGGCAACATCATCTGGTTCATGAGCGTGCAGGGAGCCCTCAACGACTTCTGGGGCTCCAAAGGCGCGCCAGCGGCCTAGGCTCCGCCGCCGCGCACGCGCCGCCGATCAGGGACCGGGCCGGTTTCGCGCGACCGGGAGAGGACTATGATCACGGCATGGACGCACAGCGGCGCATGGGGCCGGGGAACGGCCGGAGAGGCGCGCGCGTGACGCGATGGATCGCGGTCGCGCTGGCGGTGGCGCTGCTGGCGGGCGCCACGCTGGCGGCCTGCTCCTCCGGGAAGGACCCGATCGTGTTCAACGATCTGAACTGGGGGAGCGCGCGCTTCCAGAACCGCGTCGCCCAGTACCTCGCGGAGAAGGGCTACGGTTATCCGACGGATCTGACCTCGGGGCCCACCATTCCGCTGTTCGAGGGCCTGCGGCAGGGCGAGAGCGACGTGACGCTGGAGATCTGGCTGCCCAACCAGGACGAAGCGTGGGAGGCCGCGCTGGCGGCGGACGAGGTGGTCGAGCTGGGGGAGAGCCTGGGCCGCATCGGGCAATCGGCGTTCACGATTCCCGCCTACGTGCGGGAGGCGCACCCCGACCTGGACAGCGTGGACGATCTGCAGGAGGCGCGCTTCCGGGCGCTGTTCGCGACGGCGGAGAGCGGAGACAAGGCGCGGCTGGTCTCGTGTCCGGCGGGCTGGGGCTGCGAGGCGGCCAACGCGAAGCAGATCGAGAGCTACGGCCTCGCGGACGGCATCGAGATCGTCGTGCCCGAGTCGGAAGCGGCGCTGTTCGCAGACGTGCTCGCGGCGCACGAGCGGGGCGATCCCTGGCTGGGCTACCTCTCGAGCGAGATGCTGCCCTGGCTCAAGCTGGAGATGGTGCGGCTGGAGGAACCGCCCTACAGCCACGCGTGCTGGGAGACGACGAAGGCCTGCGGCTACCAGGAAACGGTGATCGTGATCGCGGCCCGGCCCGCCCTGGTGGAACGCGCGCCCGAGGTGGCGGCGATGCTGCGGCAATGGGACATGAACCTCGATCGCTACCGGGAGGCGGCGATCTGGACGTTCGAGAACGGGGCGGGCGCGGGCGATGCCGCTCTCTGGTGGCTGCAGGCGAACGGGGAGGTATGGCGCGAGTGGGTGACGGCGGAGGCCGCGTCCCGCATCCAGAAGGCGCTCGATGCGGGCGAGCGTCCGCAGGGGTGGCCGGAGGAGGAGTAGAGGCGGCGGCCTTGCACCGGCACAACCTTTTGCTCCATGCGGGGCGGCGTACGGCGCGCGCGGGAGGGGGATTAGTCCTCACGCTCGGCGAACTGGCGCCACTTCCCTTGCTGCTTCCCAAGCAGAGGGTCGCGTGTTCGACCCCCGTCTCCCGCTCCGACACTTCCCTCTGAGACACAGGCCGGCCAGGCTGCCAGCGAACCTCCTTCTCCAACCCGACATACACCATGTGAAGTGAATGAAGTTTCTCTCCCGTGCCAGATCGCCACATGTAAGTACATATGTTCTACAATGCAAGTAGTGACGATCCTAGCAAGCTATCCATGCCCGAGGCGACGGTTCGGGTTACGCGCACTAGAGTTGCCGATGACGGAGTGATGGAGACTACTGTGAGCGAGCACTCCACGATTGAATGGACTGACGCGACCTGGAACCCCGTTACCGGATGTGCGGTCGTCTCGCCTGGCTGCGCACACTGCTATGCGAAGACCTTCGCTGAGCGGTTTCGGGGTGTGCCTGGCCACCCCTACGAACAGGGCTTCGACCTCAAGCTCTGGCCGGAGCGTCTGAACATCCCGCTCACCTGGAGGAAGCCGAAGCGTGTTTTCGTCAACTCGATGTCCGACCTCTTTCACCCGGACGTGCCGACCGACTTCATCCAGCAGGTGTTCGACACAATGCAGCACGCGACACAGCACCAGTTCCAGGTGCTCACGAAACGCTCCGAGCGCGCGCGGGAGATCGCACCGTTGCTGCCGTGGCCCTCGAACATCTGGCTGGGCGTTTCGGTCGAGAACCAGCACTGGACATCCCGCGTAGAAGACCTGCGTCAGATCCCTGCGGCGGTGCGCTTCCTGTCGTGTGAGCCGCTGCTCGGTCCGCTGAAGCTCAACCTCGACGGCATCCACTGGGTGATTGTCGGTGGCGAGAGCGGCCATCGCGCCCGCCCTATGCGTGAGGACTGGGCTGCAGAAATCCGCGACCAGTGCGCGCCTGCTGGCGTTGCGTTCTTTCTCAAGCAGCTAGGAGGAAGACGCGGCAAGCGGTCAGGAGCAGAGGCAACCCTGGACGGACGCCAATGGCGTGAGTATCCAGTAGCGGTGAACCGAGAGCAGCATGTCTCCTAGCGGTACCACGTGGACTCTGGAGCCACACACAATTGGCAAACACCTGGTACTCAAAGGTTACATGCAAGCGTGGCTGCCAATCATGACTAAGTGGAATGGCCGCATCCTCTTCATTGACGCGTTCGCAGGGCCAGGCGAATACTCAAGCGGTGAGCCGGGGTCGCCCGTCATTGCGTTGCGTGCCTTGATCGACCATCGTGCCCAGAAGCAGTTCAAGAGTGAAGTGACTTACCTGTTCGTTGAAAAAGATCCGGCTCGAAGCAAACACTTGAAAAGGGTTCTTGGAAGCTTTGAGGGCCAGTTGCCGTCCAAGTGCAAATACGAAGTCATCAACTCCACCTTCGATGAGACACTCACAGATGTTCTCGATAAACTTGAAGCGCAACGAGTCAATTTGGCTCCAGCATTTGTCATGATTGATCCATTCGGAGTCTCTGAAACTCCTATGAGGATTATCGAAAGGATCTTGCGCAACCCGAAGTCTGAAGTCTATATATCTTTCATGTACGAATCGATAAATAGGTTCAGAGAACATCCCAGTTTCGAAAAACATCTAGACGATCTCTTCGGATGCCGAGAGTGGCGCAAAGGTATAGACCTGACGGAGGGTAAGGAGAGGAAAGCTTTCTTTTATGAACTGTATCAAAACCAGCTCAAGACCAACGGTGCCAAATACGTCGTATATTTCGAGCTATACGATGGCGATAGGCTAGTATATGCAATCTTTTTCGGCACCGATAGTTTGAAAGGTTGCGACAAGATGAAGCAAGCAATTTGGAAAGCTGCTCCATTCGGAGATTTCAAGTTCCGAGGTGGCAAGCTGGGGCAACTTACGCTTGGTGAGAACATTGTTGATTTTAGCCTGCTTAAGAGTGACCTGCGCAATCGGTTCACATCAAATGGTTGGCAAAAAATAGAAGATGTCGAGGATTTTGTGAAATCCGATGCGACGAACTTTCATTCAGGTCATCTCAAAAACAAGGCCTTGAAGCCTATGGAGGCTCAGGGAGAAATCGAAATATGTCCAGGTACTCGCAAACGATTACGTACGTATCCACCTGGAACTGTCCTCCGATTCCTCTCGTAGTCGCCTATCATCTCGCGTATTGCACTGACGACATCCTTCCACGGCTGGGCACCGCCGTGCGGAGCATGATGCGGCTCCGGAAGGGAGTCGGGCGACCTCTCGCTCTTCGCCCGGCTCCCGCTCGCATTCGGCAAGCAACGGTCGGATAGCCAGGGGGACACGTGAAACGGACGATCGGGGGATTGCTAGCGGGTTGCGCGCTGGTCGCGGCCGCGGCGTGCGGTGCCGGCGACGAGCAGCCCTACGGCCCGCCGCCGGAGTGGCGCACGGCCGACGGGTCGGTGACGCCAGAGCAGAAGATCGAACTCGACGCGGCCTGGGAAGAAGTGTGGCGCGCACATATGGAGCGCGTGCAGCGCGCCGGGGACGGTGCGGCCGCGTGCGAGATCGACAGCGATTACATGTACGGGCTGCGGGTCCCGGAGGGGCTGCAGGCGTACGACACGGCGTGCCTTGCCGACGCGGCTGCGGCGCGCGAGTGATGGAATACACCGCCAACGTCCCGATGGCGCTGATCGCCGCGTGCTCGCCAAACCGGCGCGACTGGTCGAGCAGCCGCGATCTGCTGGTCCACGGTTCCGAAAACGCTGGTATCGGCGACCCTGATCGATCTTTTGATTTTGGCTTCTTTACCAATAGCTGTGACGCAAATTGGCGGTCCCATCGCCAGAACAATGGCATGGGGCTGGAAGCGATCCTCGCCCAAAGATAACCATCACAGCGCGACCACTCCCTGGCTGAGGGATACGTTCTGGTTGTCAACGCCGCGCGGTGGCGACTACTTTGTTTTGCATGAACCCGTGGCGAACCTGATTGTGCCGCCTTCGTGGCCGGTGGATGACCGCTGCGGGCGCCGCCGGTTAGAGTAACCATCGTGCAAGCCGTGAAGTACGCGCGCCCGTCCTCCGTCGAAGAGGCGGTGGAGTTGCTGGAGCGGGGCGGGGCCGGCGCCCGCGTCCTGGCCGGCGGCACCGATCTGATCGTGCTGGCGCGGGAGCGGCGCATCGACGTCGACCTGCTCGTGGACGTGAAGGCGCTGGAACCGCTGACGGCGATCCGCTACGACCCAGCGGACGGCCTCACGATCGGCGCGGCGGCGCCCTGCTATCGCATCGCCGCCCATCCGGCGGTGCAAGAGCACTATCCCTGCCTGATCGATTGCGCCACGCTGATCGGCGGCGTCGCGATCCAGGGCCGGGCCAGCCTGGGCGGCAACCTCTGCAATGCCTCGCCCGCGGGGGACGGCATCCCGGCGCTGATCGCGCTGGGGACGGCGGTCGAGATCGCGGGGCCGGAGGGGCGGCGGACGGTGGCGGCCGAGCAGTTCTGCACGGGTCCGGGACGGAACGTGCTGGGGAGCGGCGAGTTCGTGGTGGCGCTGCGGGCGCCGCCGCCGGACGGCCGCGCCGGGGCCGCCTTCCGGCGCTTCATCCCCCGCGGGGAGATGGATATCGCCGTCACGAACGCGGCCGTCCACCTCCGCTTCGACGGGGACCGGGTCGGCGATGCGCGGGTGGCGGTGGGGGCGGTCGCGCCTAGGCCGCTGCTGGTCGCGGAGGCGGGCGCGGCGCTGGCCGGGGCGCCGCTGTCGGAAGCGACAATCGAGAAGGCGGCCGCCGCCGCGCGGGCGGCCGCGCGGCCGATCGACGACATGCGCGGGACCGTGAAGCAGCGCCGGCACCTGGCCGGGGTGCTGGTGGCGCGCTGCATCCGCATCGCCGCGGAGCGGGCGGGAGTGGGGCCGTGAGGGCGGCAGCGGGCAGCCGCCGCATCGTCGTCGGGGCGACGATCAACGACGAGCCGCAGGAGTTCCTGGCGGACGAGCGCGACAGCCTGCTGGAGGCGCTGCGCGAGCGCATCGGCCTCACGGGGGTCAAGGAGGGCTGCAACAACGGCAACTGCGGCGCCTGCACGGTGATCCTGGACGGCCGCCTCGTCTGCGCGTGCCTGGTGATGGCGGCGGAGGTGGAGGGGTCGGCGATCACGACGATCGAGGGGATCGCGTCGAGCGAGGGGCTCCACCCCTTGCAGCAAGCCTTCCTCGATGATGCGGCCCTGCAGTGCGGGGTCTGCACGCCGGGGTTCATCGTCGCGGCCAAGGCGCTGCTGGACGTCAACCCACACCCTGCGGAAGATGACGTGCGTCTGTGGCTGGCCGGCAATCTCTGCCGCTGCACGGGTTACGACAAGATCGTGCAGGCGGTGCTCGACGCGGCCGGCGACGGGAAGGAGTCCGCCTAATGGTGACGACGGAGAAGCCCTACAAGGTTGTCGGGACGCGCCCGATCCGGCCGGACGGGACCGACAAGGTCACCGGGCGGGCCAACTACGGTGCGGACATCCGGCTGCCGGGCATGCTGTACGGGCGGGTGAAGCGCAGCCCGATCGCGCACGGCACGATCAAGCGGATCGACGCCTCGAAAGCCTTGGCGCTGGCGGGCGTGCGGGCGGTGATGACGGCGGAGGACCTGCCGCGCAAAGGGAGGCGCGAGTTCGCGCCGCTGGGCTCGGTCAAGATCAGCCTCGCCACCCTCTCCGGCAACGTCATGGCGCGCGACAAGGTGCGCTACGAGGGGCACGCGGTGGCGGCGGTCTGCGCGACGGACCCCCACATCGCCGAGGACGCGCTGGAGCTGATCGAGGTCGAGTACGAGGAGCTGCCGCCCGTCCTGCACGCCGACGAGGCGATGCTGGCCTCCGCGCCGCTGATCGATGAAGCGCTGCACACGCGCGAGATGGCGACGGGCGAGTCGGCCGAGGAGCCGAGCAACGTCGCCATGCACTTCGTGGCGGAGATGGGGGACGTGGAGGCGGGCTTCGCGGAGGCGGACGTCGTCCTGGAGCGGACGTTCAAGACGCAGATGGTGCATCAAGGCTACATCGAGCCGCACAACGCCACGGCGTTCTGGCGGCAGGACGGCGGCCTCGAGATCTGGTGCAGCACGCAGGCGACCTTCGTCATGCGCGACCATCTGGCGGGCCTGCTGGAGCATCCGGTGTCGCAGATCCGCGTCACGCCGCAAGAGATCGGCGGCGGCTTCGGCGGGAAGATCTCCGTGTACCTGGAGCCGCTGGCCGCGGTGCTGTCCCGCAAGACGGGCAAGCCGGTCAAGATGACGCTGACGCGCGACGAGGTCTTCCGCGCGACCGGACCGACCTCCGGCACCGCGATCCGCGTGAAGCTGGGCGCCAAGCGCGACGGCACGCTGGTCGCGGCCGCGGGCGAGTTGGTCTACGAGGCCGGCGCCTTTCCAGGGTCGCCGGTGGCCGCGGGCGTGCGCTGCATCTTCACCGCCCACGCGATCCCGAACCAACGCATCGACGGCTACGACGTGCTCGTCAACAAGCCCAAGGTGCAGCCCTACCGCGCGCCGGGCGCGCCGGCCGCCTGCTTTGCGACCGATTCCGTGATGGACGAGCTGGCGGAGCGGCTGGATCTCGATCCGATCGCCCTGCGGCTCAAGAACGCGGCCGTGGAGGGCACGCGCAGCGCCGACGGCGCGGCCTTCGGCGTGATCGGAAGCCGCGATTGCCTGGAGGCGATCCGCAACAGCCCGCACTACCGCTCCGAGCTACAGGGCCCCAACCGGGGCCGCGGCGTGGCGCACGGGTACTGGTACAACGCGGGGCTGGAGTCGAGCGCCTACGCCAGCGTCAACTCTGACGGGACGGTGGCGCTGGTGCTGGGGTCGCCGGACATCGGCGGCACCCGCGCCTCGATCGCGATGCAGCTGGCGGAGACGCTGGGCATCGCGGCCGAGCGCGTGATCCCGCAAGTGGTCGACACGGATTCCGTGGGCTTCACGAGCGTGACGGGC
The DNA here is from genome assembly GCA_963663895.2 of Dehalococcoidia bacterium. Taxonomy (GTDB): domain Bacteria; phylum Chloroflexota; class Dehalococcoidia; order Bin125; family Bin125; genus JAPOXK01. Next base: position 284,977 of record CAXXRD010000002.1, read on the forward strand.
GGCAGCCGCACGGCCTTCGCCGGCGGCTGGGCCGCCCACGAGGCGGGGCTGGACCTGCGCCAGCAGCTGGCTGCGCGCGCGGCCAAGATCTGGGGCGTCGAGGCCGAGCAGGTGCGCTACCGGGACGACGCGGTGATCGTCGGTCCGGCCGGGGAGGACGGCGGCGAGCGGTCGATCACGTTCACGGAGCTGGCGGCGAAGCTGGCAAGTACGGGCGGAATGATCGTGGGGCGGGCGGACAGCAACCACGCGAGCGCGGCGCCGACGTTCGCGACGCACCTCGTCGACGTGGAGGTCGACCCGGAGACGGGCAAGGTCGAGGTCCTGCGCTACACGGCCGCGCAGGACGTGGGCACGGCGATCCATCCGTCCTACGTGGAAGGACAGATCCAAGGCGGCGTGTCGCAGGGCGTGGGATGGGCGCTCAACGAGGAGTACCGCTTCGACGAGAAGGGGCGGATGGAGAACGCGAGCTTCCTGGACTACCGCATGCCGACCGCGCTGGACCTGCCGATGATCGAAACGGTGTTGGTCGAGGTGCCGAACCCCGGCCATCCCTACGGGGTGCGCGGCGTGGGCGAGGTGCCGATCGTGCCGCCGCTGGCCGCCGTCGCGAACGCGGTGCACGCGGCCACCGGGCATCGCTTCACCGAGCTCCCGATCTCCCCGGGCGCCGTGCTCGAGAAGCTGCTGCCCGGCGAGGACTAGCGGTCCGGCCGTGGCGCGCGTCTTCATCCCCGCGACGCTGCGCGATCGTTGCGACGGCCGCAGCGAGGTCGAGGTCGAGGGAGCAACGCTGCGGCAGATCGTCGAGAACCTCGACGCGGCCTGTCCGGGGATCGCGGCGCGAATCCTGGAAGGGGAGGCCGTACGTCCCGACTTGGCGCTGGCGGTGAACGGCGTCGTGGGAGCGGAGGGGCTGCTGGAACGGGTGCCGGACGGCGCGGAGATTCAGATCATGCCCGCGATCGCGGGCGGCGGCGCGGGGTGACGCGGGCGCTTGAGCCGACTGCTCGTTCGGCTCACGGCTATTTAGTTAGTGCGGAAGCTGCCGTCGTAGAACGTGCCGAGGTAGGCGCCCCAGCTCACTGCGTCCGAACCGAGAGGCCCCAGCGCCCGGCGCTCCAGCGTCCACCCGGCGTCGTCAAAACGGCTCTGCACGAGATCGAGGGCGCCATCGGCGTCGAGATCGATAACGAGGCCCGTCCCGAAAGTGGTGCCGGCCGTGGCGAGCAGCTCCGTCACCCGCCAGCCGTCTGGATCGATGAGCAGAAGCCGCTGGTTCGCGTCCTCCTCCAAGGGGCTCAGCGTGATGAGCACCTCGTCCCGGTCATCGCCCACGAGATCCACGGCGAGCGGCGAGGAGAGCAGCGGCAGATCGAACCGCTCCCGCCACAGCAGCTCGCCCGTGGCGCCCGACACCGCTACGAGGATCGAGGCGGTGTAGGCGGGCAGCATGCCAACGCTGAAGGCGGCGAACAGGTCGGGGACTGCGTCGCCGTCCAAGAAGCCGACGGCCGGGGTCGCCCAGGTCTCGCTGTCGGGGAACCGCTGCCGCCAAAGCGGCTCGACGGACTCCCCGTCGAGCGCGACGAGGCGTCCGTCGAACGTGGCGGCAACGATGTCCAGGGTGCCGTCGTCCGTCAGATCGACCAGGGCCGGGGACGCCACGAGCCCGCGGCGATTGTCGGGGGCGATCACCTCCCGTGAACGCGAGAGGTCTCCCGCGATCACGTCGGCCAGCGGCACGACCCAGAGCGAGCCGGCCAGCGTTTCGCCCCCGGTGCCGAAGACGACGAGATCCGTCCCGTCGGACGCGCGCCGGTAGACGAGCGCCGACATGTAGGTTTCCGCTGCGTCCGGCGTCTCCCCCGCCGCCAGGATCGCGCCCGAGCGGCCGCTCAGCACCATGAGGTGGCCCGGCGGGCGGGGATAGAAGGGCGGCAGTCCCGGGTCACCCCCGTTCGCGACCAGGACCTCCGGCACGGCGTCCCCGTCGAGATCGTCGAGGAACTGGGGCGTGTAGAAGTTGTACCAGCCGTCGAAGTCGGCATATCCGCGCGGGTAGAAGAGCCACAGGACCTCCCCGCTGCGTCCGTCGATCGCGTAGAGCTCGGCATTGCGCCCGCCGATCACGATGTCCGGCGTGCCGTCGCCGGTGAGGTCGGCGAGGCCGGGCGATCCGAAGATCTCGTCGCGCGTTTGGACGCGCCAGAGCTCGATTCCGGTGCGCCCGTCGCGCGCCGTGACATAGCCGGCTTGGGGGAGCGTCTCCTGGCCGTGGCCGAGCACGATATCGAGGACGCCGTCGCCGGTGAGATCGGCGGCGCGGGGCGAGGAGAAGATCCGGAGCTCGCCGCCGGCCACCCACTCCAGCGCCAAGCTGGGGCGGGCGGGCTCCGCCTCGTCACCACAGGCGGCGCCGAGCGCGCCGAGCGCGCCGAGCGCGAGCAGGCCGGCCGCGGCAACCAGCCCGGCGCCGTTCAGGCACGCGTTCGTCATCCTGCCCATTCCGGTGCGCTGCTCCCGCCGGCCGAGCGTAGCAGCAGCGTACGGTACGGTTGCTACACTTTCGGCAATACGAACGGCGGCAAGACGAGCGGCCGCGTACTCGGGAGACGCTGGATCGTGCCCACGGCAGAGCCCATCGACGCGAACGTCTTCACATTCGAGGCGGACGAACTGCGCATCAAGGCCAGCGAGTGCGCGGCCTGCGGAGCGCGCTTCCATCCTCCCCGGCGATGTTGCGCGCGATGCGCGAGCGGGGAGATGCGCGCCCGCGTCGCCGATCCCGCCGGCACGATCGAGACGTTCACGATCGTGCACCAGCGTCCACCCGGAGGGCTGCCGGAGCCGCCCTATACGCTGGCCGACGTCCGGCTGCGAAGCGGCGAGCGCTTTGCTTGCGTGAGCCTCGATACCGCTGGAATGACGATCGGTGCGCCGGTGCGGCTGCGCGTGGCGGCGTTCGACACCGATACCGGCCCGCGCGCGGGTCTTGTGTTCGATTTGGCACCGGAAGGAGAAGCGCATGCGTGAGGTTGTCGTGCTCGGCGGCGGGCTCCATCCCTTTGGCCGGTTCCCGGAGAAGTCGTTCGTCGACCTGACGACGCCGGCGGTTCGCGAGGCGCTCGACGACGCGGGCGTCTCCTTCCAAGAGGTGCAGATCGCCTACTGCGGCCGCGTCTATGCGCCGATGGGAACGGGCCTGGCCGTCGTCAATGAGTTCGGGCTGACCGGCATCCCCATCGTCAACGTCGAACAGGCCTGCTCGAGCAGCTCGACCGCCTTCCGGCAGGCTTATTGGGCGATCGGGCAGGGGCTCTACGACGTCGCCCTGATCGTGGGCTTCGAGAAGATGGAGCGCGGCATGATCAAGATGGCCGCCCAAGACTCATACGAGGTGCAGATGGGGCAGAGCGTGGCGCCCGCCGGCTACGCGCGGAAGGCGCAGCAATACATGCACCGCCACGGCGCCACGCCGGAGATGTTCGCGCAGATCTCCGTGAAGTCCCACAAGAACGGCTCGCTCAATCCCAACGCGCAGTACCAGAAACCGGTGACCCTCGAAGAGGTGCTGGCATCGCGAATGATCGCGTCGCCGATCACGCTGCTGCAGTGCTCGCCCACCTCCGATGGCGCCTCTGCGCTGGTGCTGGCGAGTGCGGAGCGGGCGCGCAAGTATTCGTCGCCGGACCGCTGGATGACGATCGCCGGCTGGGCCGCGGGGACGGAAGCGTACGAAGAGGATCCGGGCGAGGAGGGTGATCTCGAACCCACGGTCACCAGACTCAGCGCCGAGCTGTATGAACGGGCCGGGATCGCGCCGGCCGACATCGACGTGGTCCAGGTCCACGACGCCTTCACGCCCGGCGAGGTGCTGCGCCTGGAGGCCATGGGGCTCGTTCCAGAAGGGGAGGGAGCCCGCTTCGTGGCGGAAGGCGGCGCCGACATCGACGGACCGGTCCCGGTCAACACGGACGGCGGCTTGATCAGTCGCGGACATCCCATGGGAGCGACGGGCGCGGCGCAGATCGTGGAGATCCTGCGTCAACTCCGAGGCGAGGCGGGAGACCGTCAGGTCCCGGGCGAGCCCAAGGTCGGTGTTTGCCACAACTCCGGCGTGGGCGGCGTCAACATGCACGCTTTCAAGAAGTAGCCGGCCCGGCACCAGCGCACGGCCGTATTTGACCTAGCTTCCGACGGAGGGTATGCAGGCGTCGGCGGATTCTTGCGTCCGCACGAGAGACCTTCGACCTCAAGGGATATGCGATGCAATACGGCCTAATGATGGTGCTGAGCCCGCGGGAACCGATCGCTCGCTTTCCGACGATCGCCAAACGCGCCGAGGATCTGGGGTTCAGCACCGCCTGGCTGGGCGAATCACAGCTCATCGCCAAAGACGCTTACGTCGCCCTGGCGCTGGCGGCAGGCGAGACGAACCGAATCCAGCTCGGGCCGGGAGTCGCCAACCCGGTGACGCGACACGCAACGGTGCTGGCGAACACCATGGCGGCGCTGCACGAAGTCAGCGCGGGCCGCAGCGTCTTGGGCATCGGCACGGGCGACAGCGCCGTGCGGACGATCGGCGTCAAGCCGGCGACCGTGGCCGAACTCGGCACCTGCATCGATCGGATCCGCGCCTTGCTGAACGGGGAGGAGATCGATCTGGACGGCCACGGAGTCCAACTGCTGACGGCCAACGGCCCGCTGCCGATCTTCGTGTCCGCAAGTCAGCCGCGGATGCTGCGACTCGCCGGCGCCAAGGCCGACGGGGTCGTGCTGATGGGGGGCGCGGAGCCCGGAGTGACGCAGTGGCAGCTGGATCACATCCAGGCCGGCGCACGGGAAGCCGGGCGGAGCTTGGACGACGTCTTCATCGACTTGTGGTTCGCGATCGCAGTTGACGAGGATCGCGCGCAAGCGCGTCAAGACGTGAGCGCTTGGGTGACCAGCCAAGCGCGCTTCTTCGCCAAATGGAAGACGCTGCCCGCCTCGCTGCAACCCTTTGCGGACGAGTTCGAGCGCGCCTATCGTTCGTACGACTTCTACCACCACCTCTCGCGGCACGCCGAGCACGCCCAAGGCGTGAGCGAGGAACTCATCGACCTGCTGGCAGTAGCCGGGCCGGTGGACGTTTGCGTGGAGAAGATCGCGGCGCTGCGCGACTTGAAGATCGACCAGATCACCTTCACGCTACTCTCGGGCGGACGCATGGAGCGATTACGGCGGCTCGGCGAAGAGCTCATTCCCGCTCTCGGATCGTGAAGAGCGGGCGGCACGCCCGAGGGAAAGGCACGGGGACATGATCATCGATTCGCACGCACACCTGTACGGGCCGAGGGTCACGCCGCGCGCCTGGCTCCAGGCCTTTGCCGACTACGGGAGCGCGATCTCGACCCGCTCATCCGACTACGTCGGCCGCAAGATCGCGGAGGGTTGGTTCGACGAGACGGGCGATCTGCTGGTCGCGGACATGGACGAAGCGGGCATAGACAAAACGGTCATCATGGCGATCGACTTCGGCTTGTACGCCGGCACCGATGACGACGTGTCCCTCGAGCAGCGCTACGCGATCTTTTACGAGGCGGTGCAGCGCCACCCGCAGCGGCTTGTGCTCTACGGCAGCGTCGACCCACGGCGCCCCGGCGCCCCGGACTTCGTGCAGCGCGCCGTCGAGCAGTGGGGAATGAAAGGATTCAAGCTCTGGTGCACGGGCGTAAACCCCCAAGACAGCGCCTGCTACCGCGTATACGAGAAGTGCGCGGCGCTCGGGCTTCCGGTCGTCGTGCATACCGGCCAGGAGATCACGCCCGCACGGACCGAGCCCACGCGGCCGGTGTACGTCGATCAGCCATCCGCCGACTTCCCAGAGGTGACGTTCGTGCTGGCGCACGCCGGCATGGCTTGGTGGGAGGAGGCGGCAAGCCTGGCCTGGCACCATCCCAACGTCTATCTGGACACGGCCTACTGGCAGATGAAGTACCTCACCGACCCCGCGCAGTTCGCACGGGAGCTGCGCGGCCTGATCTCAACGGCCGGCAAGGAGAAGGTGTTTTTCGGCAGCGACTGGCCGGCGCTTCGTACCGTGCGCAGGGCGAAACACGATGCCTGGGTGCAGGTCCTGCGCTCACTTCCGGACGAAGCGCCGGGCGGCGTGCAGTTCGAACGGGAAGAGATCGATCTGCTGCTGGGCGGCGCGGCCGCAAAGGCGCTCAACCTGGAATAGGCGACCGTGATGCGTGCCGATCTCAACGACGCCGACAGCCCGTTCGACCCCGTCGCCGCGCGCTGGCGAACGGAAACCCCAACCACCGCCGACGAACTACTCGCCTGGCAGTTGGCCCGCGTCTGGGAGATCGCCGAGCGGCTCGCCGTGGACAACCCCTTCTACAAACCGCTGCTGGCGCCGCTGCCCGCAGGACGCTCCGCGGCCGACTTTCGCTCCCTCCCCGTGACGACCAAGGACGCCGTCGTCGCCGACTGCCGGGCGCACCCCCCTTACGGGGCCCGCTCGCAGTGCCGCCCAGACGAGATCCGCACGGTGGTCGAAACCAGTGGCACTTCGGGCAAGGGCCGCGAGATCTACGTCATGAACGATGCCGATGAAGAGGCGGCGATCGCGATGGAAGCCTGCGGCTTCTGGTGGGCCGGCGTACGGCCGGGGAGCCGCGTTTTGCTCACGCTGCCCGTGGGCATGACGGCGGCGGGCCACTGGTACTACGAGGGCCTGCGCCGTCTCGGCGCCAACGTGCTCTCCGTCGGGGCCTATCCGACGCAGAAGAAAGTGGAGATGCTGGCGCGGTACGGCGCGGACCTGGTCGTCGGCACGCCCACCTACGTGCAGCGGCTGGCGGTGGCGTGTGAGGAAGAGGGCGTCGATCCGGCAGCGCTCGGCGTGCAGGCGCTGATCGTCGCCGGCGAGGCATACGGCGCTGGGTGGGTGCAGATGATGCAGCAGGTCTGGGGAGCGACCTTGTACGAGCAGTGGGGCTGCACGGAGCGGGCAGTCGCCTGGACCTGTCCCGGGCGGCGTCTTGCGCGACGGGAGGCTGGGGGTCCTGCACTTCCCGGCCGAGACCGCCTACTGCGAAGTGCTCGACCTGCAGACGAGCGAACCCGTCGCGGACGGAGGAACCGGCGAGCTTTTCATCACGCCTCTGACCGCCATCGCCTCGCCGTTGCTGCGCTTCGCGACGCGGGACCGCGTGCAGTGGATCGCCCCCGGCTCTTGCTCGTGCGAGAGGCCGCTCGCGGGCATCCGGGCGGGCAGCGTGCAGCGCTACGACGACATGCTTAAGATCCGCGGCGTCAACGTTTGGCCCGCGCAGTTCGACGAGGCCGTCTTCGCCATCGACGGTGTCGAGAACTATCGCGGCGTCGTGGGTAGCGCGGCCGACGGCCGGGAGGAGGTCCGGATCACGGTCGAGTGCGCGGTGGCGCGGGCAGCAGCGGTGCGGCAGCACGTATCGGAGGTCGTGCGCGATCGCATCGGCATCGGGGCCGCCGTGGAGGTGGTGGCGCTCGGAGAGCTGAGCCGCGCCGTGCCCGAGGGATTCGTCAAGGTTTCGCGCTGGCGCGACGAGCGACTCGCGGCGCGCGGCGTGCACCAGCCGTAAGAGGCCGGCCCATGGGATACGTCATCAACATCGATACTGGCGGGACCTTCACAGATGGATACGTGACAGGCCCCGCTGGGAGCATCCGGGCCAAGGTGGATACCACGCCGCACGATCTCACCGTCGGGATCCTCGCCTGCATCGACCGCGCCGCGAGCTTGCTGGAGATGAGCCGGCCGGAGCTGCTGCGCCAGACCGACGCGGTGCGCTTCTCGACGACGATCGGGACGAACACGCTGATCAACCGCAGCGGGCCCAAGATCGGGCTGCTACTCGGGGAAACGCTCGGCGATCCGCTCGTGGCCGAGCTGGCCGCAGAGCTCCCCCTGGACCGCGAACTCGTTCAGCTCGTCCCGGAAACGGAGCAGGACGGCGCGAGAGTCATCGCCGCCGTCCATACCCTGCTCGAGCGGGGCGCCCGGATCCTCGTCGTCGCGCTCAGCTCCGGGGCCGACTTGCCGGCGCGCGAAGGAGCGCTCCGCTCCCGCATCGCGGCGGACTACCCGCGCCACTACCTCGGCGCCGTTCCCGTCCTCGCTTCGCATCAAGTCACCCTGGGCGCCGGATCCCCGAGTCCGCGCGCAAACCGCGGTCCTGAACGCCTATCTCCACCCCGGCATGAGCCGTGTGCTCTATCGCGTCGAGGTGCAGCTCCGAACCGACGGCTACCGTCACCCGCTGCTCGTCGCCAACGCGGACGCGGGGACCTCGCGCGTCGCCAAGACCACCGCCTTACGCACCTGGGGATCAGGGCCTGCGGGAGGAGTAGCGGGAGCGCTGGAACTTACGCGGGAGCTGGGCCTGCCGCACGTGGTCACGTTAGACGTGGGAGGGACCAGCTCCGACATCAGCGTCATTGAGCAGAGCGGCTGGCACTACGCCGTGCAGCCGCTGATCGAGGGAATCGAGGTCGCGCTTCCCGCCGTCGCCCTGGAATCCGTGGGCATCGGCGGGGGGTCGATCGCGCGCGTAGAGGACGGGCGCGTGCGCGTCGGTCCGGAGAGCATGGGGGCCCAGCCGGGGCCGGCGGCATTCGGACTGGGCGGACAGGAAGCGACCGTGACGGACGCCGCTTGCTGCTTGGGAATATTCGACCCCGATCATTTCTTGGGAGGGCGCAAACGCTTGGATGTCGAGGCGGCAGGCGACATCGTGGGCGCACGCGTGGCGGAGCCGCTCGGCGTGGGCGTGACGGAGGCCGCCGCCCGCATCCTGGAGACCGCAGCCGACGGAATCGCGCAGGTCATCGGCCAACAGCTGCGCCGCCAGGGTCTCGTTTCGTCGGAGGCGGCACTGTTCGCGAGCGGGGGCGCGGGCGGGCTGCTGGCCCACGCGGTCGCCGATCGCGCGGGACTCGCCGCCGTGTACGGGTTCACCGTCAACTCCGTCTTCAGCGCCTTTGGGCTCTCCCGGCTCGACATCTCCCACAGCTACGAGGCGCTGCCGGGTACCTCGCTCGGGGGGGACCTTGCAGGGCTCCGGGAGCGAGCGCGGCGCGATATGCAGGGCGAGGGCATCGACACGAGCGCAGTCAGCTACGCCATTGAAGGCGAGGTAGTTGGATCGGACGGCGATGTGCGCGTCGTCGCGCTGGGCAACAACACGGACGCGGCGGTCACCGCCGCCGGCGCCCTGCACAACGGCCAACTCCGGCTGGCACGCCTCCGTGCGACGAGCGCCGGCGTCCGGGGCGCACTCCCGCTGGCAGACGGCGCCTCGCTCGCGACACGCGGCCAGCGCGCCCTGCACCTGGGGGATCGCGTCGCGACGCTGCCGGTCTTCGATTGGGACACCGGAGCAGCGGGGGCGGAACTCCACGGGCCGGCGATTCTCGAGAGCGCGGAGACCACGCTGCTGATTCCGCCCGGCGCCCGGGGCCGCATCGGCGCACTTGGCGAGATCGTCCTCCCGCTCGCGGACAGTAGCCAACCGTGAAGCGCCGCATCACCGAATACCTCGACCTCGACACCGCCACGCTTGAGTGGGCGTGCAACCGCTGCGGGCAGTCGCTGGGACCAGCGGCGAAAAACTACAAGGAAGGCTGCCTCATCGCGGACCGTGACCCGAGAGAGATCTGGCAACCGTTCATCGATGCCTCCTTTAACTTTGCCTACAATCCGGGCTGGGCGCGGCTGGTGGAGTTCTACTGCCCCGGCTGCGGGACGATGCTGGAAGTCGAGATGCTTCCCCCCGGCCACCCCATCACGCACGATATCGAACTCGACTTGGAGAGCCTGCAGCGCGACGCCGGCGAGCCGGGAAGCAGCGAGTCATGAGCGAAGCACTCACCGACCGGGCCGTCATCGACGTCGATATCGGCGGCACGTTCACCGACTGCTTCGTCCGGATGCCGGACGGCCGCACAACCGCAGTCAAGACTCCGACCACCGGCTACCGCCTCTCCGCCGGCTTCATGCGCGGGCTCGAGGCCGCCGCCAAGGACTTCGGCCTCACCATCGATGGCCTGCTCGAAACGACAAGCACCATCCGCTACTCGACGACCGTGGCGATGAACACGCTCCTCCAGCGATCCGGCCCCAATCTCGCCCTGATCACCACCGAAGGGTTCGAGGATGTTCTCTCGATCGCCCGGGGCGCGGCTTGGATGGACGCCGCCGTGACGCGCGAGATCCGCAACGTTGCCCGCATCACCAAGCCCGATCCGCTCGTGTCGCGGGAGATGACCTTCGGAGCGCGGGAGCGGATCGACAGCTTCGGTGAGGTAGTCCGGCCGCTCGACGAAGAGCACTTCCTGGAAGGACTACGCGGGCTCGTGGATCGCGGGGCGCGAGGCTTCGTGATCGCGCTCCTGTTCTCCTACCTCAATCCCGCGCATGAGCGGCGCATCCGCGAGCTGATCGAGGGGGAGTTCCCCGAAGCCTACTTGGGGGCCATGCCCATCATGCTCTCCTCGGAGGTCGTGCCCAAGCGCTGGGAGTACACGCGCACCAACACCACCATCCTCAACGCCTACCTGCACCAAGCGATGTGGGAGGAGCTGTCGGGGATGGCGGACGAACTGCGCTCGCATCACTATCCCCGCGGCATCATGCTGGTCCACAACTCCGGCGGCATGGCGGAGGTGTACCGGACATCGGCGGCGGCAACGTTCAACGGCGGCCCGGTGGCGGGGTTGATCGGGGGAGCGGCGGCCGGCCAGGCGTTGGGGCATCCCAACGTGATCGTCACGGACATGGGCGGCACCAGCTTCGAAGTGGGGCTGATTACCGAAGGTTCGACACGGTTCTACCAGTTCCGTCCGATCATCGACCGCTATTGGGTCGACCAGAGCATGCTGGAAGTGAAGTCGATCGGCGCGGGGGGCGGCTCCATCGCCTGGATCAACGAGGCCGTGGGCGACCGGCTGGAGGTGGGGCCGCGCAGCGCCGGCTCGATGCCCGGACCTGCCGCCCTTGGATTAGGCGGAGCCGAGCCCACCGTCACGGACGCCGACGTCGTGCTCAACTACATCTCGCCCGACCACTACTTCGGCGGCAACTTGAAGCTCGATCGCGACCTGGCGGCGCAAGCGATCGAGGAAAAGATCGCGCAACCCCTGGGAGTATCGGTCGAGGAAGCGGCCGCGCGGATCAAGCGCACCGTCGACGCCAACATGGCCGATGTAATCGCCCGCGAGACTTTCCTGCGCGGCTACGACCCGAAGGATTTCGTGCTGTTCGCCTATGGCGGCGCCGGCCCGGCTCACTGCACCGGCTACGGCGGACGGCTCGACATTCAGCGCATGCTGGTGTTTCCGTTCTCGGCGGTCTTCTGCGCCTGGGGCTCGTCCACCATGGCGACGATCCACATCTACGAAGCATCGCGGCGCGTGGAGCTGCTGCAGCCGGTCACCCAGACCCCCACGACCGATTTCACGGCCTTCAACGAAGTGGTGGAGAGTCTCGAGGAGCAGGCGATCCGCGATCTACACGGCGAAGGCTACGACCTCGATCGGGCCACCTTCCGCTTGGAGTTGGACATCAAGTACGGCGGGCAGATTCATGGGCACCGCGCCCTGTCGCCGTTGCTCCGCATCGGCTCGACGGCGGACGTGGCACGGATCTACGACGCCTTCGAGCGCGAGTACGCGTCGTTCTTCAGCCCCGTAAACGTCTTTCCCCAGGGCGGCGTCGAGATCAACAACTTCGTGCTCCGTGCGGAGCTTCCCCAACCGCCGTGGCGCCTCGCCAGCCACGCCGAGACGAGCGACGACGCCGGCGTCGCACAGACCGCCACGCGGCCGGTCTACTGGGATGCTGCGGGCGGATTCGTCGATACGCCGATCTACGAGCAGTCCCGTCTGCGTCCGGGGCACAGCATTGAGGGCCCAGCCGTCATCGAGGCGCAGTACACCACCACCGTACTCGATCCCGACTTCCACTTAACCGTCGATCGGCATCTGAACCTGATCATCGAAAAGCGGTGAGCGAGCCATGACAACCAACGCGCATTCGACCCCCGAGATTCCCGAGCATTTCCGGGTCACGCCGATCGAGATCTCCCCGAGCACCATGGTGCAGTGGCTCAAGCCGGAGCCGATCAGTCCGCTCGAGCAGCGCGGAATGGATTCGCTGACGCCGGGCGATTACGAGATCTACGACGAGAAGCTCAAGAACATCCTGGACGAATCCCGCGAGATCTTCGTACGCAGCGGCGTGACCAACCTCCTCACGGCGGGCGACCTGATCGTCGCGGTCTACACGGCCAACGGAGACCTCGCCAACGCCTCCGCGGGAACCTACCTGCACTGCGTGACCGGTTGCCTGCCCGTCAAGTACGTGATGTCGCAGTACTTCCCCGACCCCACCGTCGGGGTGCACGAGGGCGACATCTTTTATACGAACGAGGCGCGCTACGGTGGCATCCACAACCCCGACCAAATGGCCTTCATGCCCGTCTTCCACGACGGGGAGCTGATCGCCTGGACGGCCGCGCTTGCCCATCAGCCGGAGACCGGCGCGGTGGAGCCCGGCGGCATGCCCATCCTCGCGCGCAGCCGCAACGACGAGGGCATGAAGCTCACGCCGATCAAGGTCGGGGAGAACTACCGGATCAAGCGCGATCTACTGGATATGATGGTGAACTTCATTCACCGATCGCCGCGCATGCAGGAGATCGATACGCGGGGCCCGCGTGACCGGCGCCGACCGCTTGCGCGTCCGGATGCAGGAGCTCGCGCGGGCCCAAGGGAACGACTTCGTGCGCGGGCTGCTGCGCAAACTCGTCGTCGAGGCGGAGGCTTCGGCGCGCCAGCGGATCGCCCGCTGGAACGACGGAATCTACCGCGCGGTCGCGTTCTCCGACACGATCGGCCGCGAGCCGGCCTTGGTGCGTGGCCACCTCACCGCCAGCAAGAAGGGCGACACCATTCGGATGGACTTCACGGGGACGTCGCCGGAGAACGACTCCTCGTACAACGCCTATCCACACATCGCCGCGGCGCCACGCCGCCATCTATATCTTCGCCTACCCGTTTCACGACCTCCCGGCTTCAAATGGGACGCTCGCCCCGTTCGACTGGGAGGTACCCGAGGGTACCGTCCTCAACGCCGCCCCCGACGCGGCGATTAGCAACAGCCCGCCGCTCTGCTGCATCGTCATGACGCCGGCCACGATCGCAATGGCCAAAATGATGTTCGACAGCCCCGATCGCGACAAGGTCGGCGCGCCCAACGGCAACATGGGGAGCGAGATCGTCTTCGCGGGCACGAGCCAGTACGGCGTCGCGTTCGCTGATCTCGACGGCTGCACCCTGAACACCGAGGGGCAAGGCGCCAGGCCCGACATGGACGGCGCCCATGCCTACGGCTTCCCCTGGTGCCACGCGGGGCGAGCGCCGGACGCGGAATTCTACGAGAGCGAATATCCGTTCCTGCGCTTGTTCTATCGCTTGAAGGAGGACTCCGGGGGCTTTGGGATGTGGCAGGGAGGGCACGGCACTGAGACGGCGCTGGCGCCACGGCACGTTCCCACGATGTTCTGGAGCGCGATCGGCAAGAGCTCCAATATCTCGGTTGGGGTGGGGCTCTTCGGCGGATATCCGTCCAGCGCCAGTCCCGGCGTCTGGGTCACCAACACCAATCTGTGGGACAAGCTGACGCGCGGTGACGACGACGTTCCCACCGACGCCGTCTCAGTCGCCAGGGATCAGACCGTCGACGGCGAGTACCTGATGGAGCATCTAACCCGGCTCACGCGAGTGGGGCAGAACGGCGACATCATCGTCCAGCTCGCCGCTGGCGGCGGCGGCTATGGTGACGTGCTCGAGCGCGCCCCGGCCCTCGTCCTCAGCGACCTCCGCCAAAAGAAGATTAGCGAGTGGACGGCTCGAAACATCTATCAGGTGCGCTACGACTCGGAAACCTTGGTGCTCGATCACGACGGCACGCGGGCGGCCCGCGACGCGGCGCGCCAGGAGCGCATCAAGCAGGGCAAGCCCTGGGACGAGTTCATCGCCGAGTGGTCGACGAAAAAGCCCGACGCCGACGCCTTGAAGTACTTCGGCCACTGGCCGGACGGCGCTGCCGAGCAGACCCTCGTCCGCATCTAGCGATGGGGCAGCGGCCAACCCCTCGGCACAGGGAGCGTCCGTGAGTCGCGCGCTGCTCAGGGCCGCGCTCGAATCGCGGGACGGATCGGCGTTGGCGATCGCGCCGATGATCGAGCGGCACGCGGGCGCGCTGGAGCAGATCGCGCCGGCCACGCTCCTTTCCGATGCAGAGGCGCTGGCGCGCGCCCTCCGGAACGCGCAGGCCCTGTACGGGTGCGACGCCGTGACGATCGGCGCCGCCGGAGAGCGCGTAGCCGCTGCCTGTTGGGAGGCGGCACGTCCCGGCCTGGCCCCGGCGGCCAGCGCGGCCGCCGTAGCGCGAGGGGAGCGACTCGACGAGCTCCCAACCCCGGCCAGCGTCGGCGGCGGTGCCTCGCTCGCCGTGGCCCGCGACGCCATGGCGCGGCTGCGGCCGGTGCTGGGCGATCGAGCAGGCATCGCCATCGTTCTGCCGGATGCGCCGCGCCTCGCGGCACTTCTCGGACGGGAAGCGAGCGGCGATTGGGCGCGCGCGACGTTGCTCGAAATCGTGCGGCTATTCGGGCCGGAAGAGCCGGACCTCTTCCTCCTCGTGGGCAACGAACACACGCTCGCGCGGCCGCTCGCATCGCTGGCGGACTTCTTCGGTTCGCCGATCGTCCACGTCTGCGCAGAGGAGAGCCGCCAAGCGGGCGTCGCCGTCCTTCGGGGCGACGACTTCGCAGGCAGCGCGGCGGATCTCCCAGCGGCGACGTGGCTGGTCACCAGCTCCACGGAGCTGGACGTAAACTCTGACCCGAAAGCAACGCGCGAAGCGATCGCCAACATGCGGCGGCGACGGACGGTAGCCGAGTAGGAGCAAGCCGTGACGTCAGAGCTCTGGCACCCCGAGCTGGAGAGCAAGCCTTGGCCGGAAGTCGAGAGCTGGCAATCCGCGCGCCTGGCTTCGTTTGCCAGCTCGCTGCGCGAGCGTTCGGCCTTCTATCGAGACCATTGGAGCGGCGCCGCGATCCCGGAGGACCCGTCTCGGTTTGCATGGCTCGACGGCCTGCCCTTCACAAGTAAAGCGGACCTCCGCCGCGCGCAGGACAGCACCACGGCCCAAACGCCGTTTGGCGCCATCCAGGCCGTGCCCCTGCGCGAAGTCGTCCAGGTCGTCTCATCGTCCGGCACATCGGGGCGTCCCGTGGTGTACGGGCTCACGCAGCGGGATGTCGAGGCGTGGAGCGACGGCGTCGCCAACATGTTCTTCACTGCGGGCATCCGGCCGGAGGACACCATCGTGCACCTCACGCGGCTGCCGATGGTGGCCGGAGGGCTACCTTACGCGGACGCGCTGCGCCGCGTGGGAGCAACGCTCGTCTGGGCCGGCGGACTCCCCACGGAGCGGACGTTGCGGACCATCCAAGCGCTCCATGCCACCGCCCTCACCGCCACTGTTTCCTTCGAGGTCTACCTCACCGAGCACTGCGAAGACGTCCTGGGCGTCCCGCCCAGCGCCCTCGGCCTGCGCAAGCTCATCGGCGGGGGGGAGCCCGGCATGGGGCAACCCGAGATCCGCGACAAGATCCGTCGCGGCTGGGGGATCGATCACGTCCGTGAAGCCATGGGCCTCAGCGACGTGATGGCGGGCATGTGGGCAGAGTGCGAAGAGGGGGGCGGGATGCACTGCACGGCACAGCGCTATGTGGCCGTGGAGCTGATCGATCCGGCGAGCGGCGTGCAGGTGGAGTGGCGCGAGGGAAGCAGGGGGGAGCCCGTCTACAGCACCTTCGAACGCGAAGCGACGCCGCTGCTGCGGTTCCGGTCCGGCGACGCCGTCGTCGTGAGCGGCATGGGCTGCGCCTGCGGACGAAGCTCGCCCAAGATTCAGTGCGTCGGCCGAACCGATGACATGTTGATCTACAAGGCCATGAACGTCTTCCCCACGGCGATCCGCGATCTGGTCCTGAGTCGTTTCGCCGGAGAGGTGGAGCCGCACATCCGGATCTGGAAGGAGCGTCCCGAGCAGGTCCGCTTCGATGACCCGATCCCACTTGATGTCGAGGTCGGAGACGCCGTGGCCAGCGCCCGGCGCCGGGCACTCGCCGAGGAGATCGCGCGGGCGGTCCGGGACGAGCTGCAGGTGCGCGTCGACGTCTCCCTGGTCTCCCGCGGCCTGATTCCCCGTTCGGACTACAAGACTCCGCTCGTCTACGTGCGCGAGTAGCATCATGGGCGGGCGTTTGACAGTAACCCGCGGCCTTGGCGACCATGCGCCCCTGTTCGGAGTGCACGCATGGACTTGCATGGCCAGAAAGTGCTCAAGGTTGCCATCGATCCCTTGTGGGAAGCCATGGACGATCCCGATCTGCTGGCCCGAAGCGCGCCCGGCTGCAAGCGCCTGGAAGCGATCGGCGACGGCGAATACATCGCTGTCGTTGAACTGGGAGTTGCGGCCGTCAAGGGCCGCTACACAGCCCGCGTGCGGATGAGCGACAAGCGGCGAGAGGCCGCCAGCGGAAGCTTGCACGTGGCGCTCAAGGGGGACGGCGATAGCGGCTTCCTGACCGGGGAGGGCGACGTTCGCCTGGAGACGGTCGAACAAGGGACGCGAGTTTCGTACGAGGCAGCCGTGACGGTCGGCGGGCGCGTCGCGGGCGTGGGACAGCGCGTTCTACGCGGCATCGCCAACATGCTGATCGGGCAATTCTTCAAGTCGCTGGAGGAGGAATTGCGCTCCGTGAGAGCCGCCACGTGAAGCCGGCCCCATTCCGCTATTTCGCGCCGACATCTCTCGACGAGTGCGTCGACCTGCTCAGTGAACACGGCGATGAAGCGAAACTGCTCGCCGGCGGTCAGAGCCTCGTGCCGATGATGAACTTCCGGCTGGCGAAACCCGCCGCGCTTATCGACCTGAACGGCGTCTCAGAACTCGCCTACGTGGGGGAAACCGCCAGCGGCGGGATGCGAATCGGCGCGCTGACGCGGCAGCGGGCGCTGGAACGCGATCCCGAACTCCGGCGCCGCAATCCCCTCCTAGCCGAGGCGATCCCCTATATCGGGCACTTCCAGATTCGCAACCGCGGGACGGTGGGCGGCAGCATCGCGCACGCCGACCCCGCCGCCGAATTGCCGGCGGTCCTCTGTGCGCTCGATGGCAGCATCCGCGTCCAAGGCGCGGGAGGGGAGCGGACGATCGCCGCCGTGGACTTCTTCCAAACGTACTTCACCGCCGATCTCGGCCCCGACGAGGTTGTGACGGAGATCGTGCTGCCCCCATGGCACAGCGGCGATGGCTGGGCGGTGCAGGAGCTCAGTCGGCGCTACGGCGACTTCGCCCTCGTCGGCGTGGCCTGCCGTCTCCGCGTCGACGCGGAGGGGAACGTGACGGACAGTGCGGCAGCGCTCTTCGGCGTCGGCGGCGCACCTGTCGTGCCGGAGGCGGTGGCGCAGCTCGTCGGAACCCGTGCCGAGGAAGCCACGCTCGCAGCCGTCTCCGCCGCGGTCGCTGCGGAGCTCGACCCCGAGTCCGACGTCCACGCCTCGGCCTCCTATCGCAGACATCTGGCAGGGGTCCTGACGCGGCGCGCTTTGGGCGAGGCCTACGCGCGTGCGAACGGGGGAGCGGGATGAGCGAGCGCGTGGCGCTGTCGCTTCAGGTGAACGGGGCGGCCGTCGATCGGGATGTCGAACCCCGGCTCACCTTGGCGGACTTCCTCCGCAATGCATTGCAGCTGACCGGCACGCATCTCGGATGCGAGCACGGCGTCTGCGGCGCCTGCACCGTTCTGGTAGACGGGGAGGCGGTCCGCTCCTGCCTCCTATTTGCCGCGCAAGCGCAGGGGCGATCCATCACGACGATCGAAGGGCTTGCGGAAGGCGCCGACCTCCACCCCCTGCAAAGAGCCCTGCTGGAGCGCAACGGTCTCCAGTGCGGGTTCTGCACACCCGGCGTGCTCATGACCGCCATGGAGTTCCTGGATAATGCTTCCGGACCAACGAGGGACGAGATCCGGAAGGCGCTCTCCGGCACGATCTGCCGTTGCACCGGATATCAGGGGATGGTGGACGCCATCGCGGAGATCGCAGGAGTCGACCGGTGACGCGCGAGCAGCTCATCCGAGGTGAGGGACGATTCATCGCCGATCTGCCGGACGCGGACTGCCGCTGGGTTGCGTTCGTCCGCAGCCCGCACGCCCACGCACGCGTGCTATCGGTTCTCCCTCCCGAAGACGCACCCGATGTGATGCTGGTAACGGGCCGTGATCTTGCCGGCAATATCCAGCCACTACGCGTGCAAGCACCCGGACTCAACGTCTACGACTGGCACCTGATGCATCCCGAGCGAGCGCTCTTCGTGGGCGATCCTGTAGCGGCAGTCGTCGCCGACAATCCCTACGAAGCCGAGGACCTTGCGGACGCAGTGCGCGTCGAATACGAGCCGTTACCCGCAGTCACCAGTCTGGAGGCAGCCGCTGGCAACGAGACTACGATTCATCCCGATCTCTCCGACAACGTGCTCTTCAAGTTCGCACTGAACGAAGGAGCCACCACGGAGATGTTCGCCTCCGCGGATCTCGTGGTCGAGCGGACATTCCGGTACCCGCGCCAGACGGCGGTGCCGCTTGAGTGCCGCGGCGTACTGGCGCGCTACGACCCGCGCGAGCAACGCTTCACGGTATGGACCTCCACGCAGGTGCCCCACTACCTACGAAACGGCCTTTCCCAGATCCTCGGTGTGCCGGAGGACGACATCCGCGTGATCCGTCCGGATGTCGGCGGCGCCTTCGGGCTCAAGGCGCAGCTCTTTCCCGAGGAAGTGGTCTTGCCATGGCTGGCGCGCGAAACGGGCAGCGCGCTGAAATGGGTAGAAGATCGGCGCGAAAATCTCCTCGCCAGTGTGCACGCGCACGAAGGGACGCTGACGCTGGGCGCCGCGTTCGACGGCGATGGCAGCCTGCGAGCCGTACGCGCGCGAGCGGAAGGCGACGCCGGCGCGCACTCCGTTTTCCCCTTCGGGGCAGGCCTGGACCCCTTCACCACGGTGATCAATCTCTTCGGCGCCTATCGCCACGAAGTCTCCGAAGTCGATGCCACAGGCTATGCGACCAACAAGGCGCCAGCAGCAAGCTACCGGGGGGTTGGACAGGTACTCGCGGTATTCGCCGTGGAGCAGCTGCTAGACATCGCCGCGGGCGAACTGGGGTTGGACCCCGCAGAGATCAGACGGCGCAATCTGCTCCGCACCGACGACTTCCCCCATACGACGCCCACCGGCAACGCGTTCGACACCGGCAACTACCAAGAGACCCTGCGCATGGCGCTGGAGCGAGCGGACTACGACGGCCTGCGCGCGGAGCAGAAAACCGCGGCGGCGAACGGGAAACGATTAGGCGTGGGCGTGGTCGCATTCAACGAGGTCACAGGCGTCACGCTCTATCCCGGCTACGACGGAGCGCGCGTGCGCATCGCCCCGGACGGGACGATCCAGGGATTCATGAGCTCCGCCTCAAGCGGCCAGGGACACGCGGAGGTCTACGGCCGCCTGATCGCCGAAGAGCTGGGCGTCCCGCGTGAGCGAGTCCGGATCGTGGAGGGCGACACCGATCTCTGTCCGCCCGGCTCGGGGACCTACGCGAGCCGCACGGCCGTCACCATGGGGAACACCCTGACCCTGGCGAGCCAAGATCTGCGGCGCAAGCTTCTCAAAGTCGCGGCGCTGATGCTGAAGTTCGAAGGCGAGCTCTCCGATGCCCGGGTCGAGCGGGAACTTACGATCGCGGACGGGCGGATCTGCCTGGCCGAGGATCCCGCGACGGGCGTGGACTTCGACGAGGTGGTGCAAGCCGCCTACTTGCAGACGCTCGATTTCGCCCTTCCCCAGGAGATCGTAGAGGCGGGCCTGGAGGTGACACGCTACGAAAAGCTGCCCCAGAACGTCTTCTCCAACACCGCGATCGTCGCGGCCGTCGATGTGGACACCGAGACGGGGCACTTCGAGATCCGGCGGCTGGTCATGGTGGGCGACTGCGGCCGCATCCTGGACAGGGAGACCGTGGATGGGCAAGCGATCGGCGGAGCAGCGATGGGGATCGGCTGCGGGACGCTGGAGCAGCTCGCCTACGACGGGGACGGGCAGTTGCTGACAGCGAGCCTAATGGACTATCTAGTACCCACAGCGATGGAGGTCCCGCCGATCGAGGTCGGACACCTCGAAACGCCGTCCAGCGTGACGCGCAATGCAGCGAAGGGGATGGGGGAGAGTGGAACCATGGGAATTCCGGCGGTCTTAGCGAATGCCGTGGCCGACGCGCTCAGCGCGGAGGTCACCGAACTCCCGCTCTCCGAAGAGCGGATCGCCGGTCTGGCAATGGGAGCGAGCTCTCTCTGAGGGCTTAAAGCCGCAGACCATCTGCGGCATCGATTAGGAGGCGACATGGAGCGTTGGATTCGAGGATCGATACGAAGAGGGAGACATCTCTTCCTCCTGAGCGTTGCCTTGCTGCTGGCGGTGGGCTTGGTCGCCGCTGCCTGTGGCGGCGATGATGCCGATGAGGAGCCGGCAGCTGCGGTGACGGAGGCCCCAGCCCCAGCGGCGGAGCCCGAGCCGGCAGCCGAGGAGCCCATGGCCGAAGAGCCCATGGCCGAGGAGCCCATGGCTGAGGAGCCTATGGCCGAAGAGCCCATGGCTGAAGAGCCCATGGCCGAAGAGCCCATGGCTGAAGAGCCCATGGCCGAAGAGCCACTGCGGGTGGCCCACCTGATCATCGAAGCCTCCATTGATGACGAGGGGTACTTCCTCTCGCATGAGGAGGGCGTGCAGGCTGCCGCCGAGCGTCTGGGCAATGTCGAGACCGCACTCATCCAGTTCATTCCTCCCAACGAGGAGTTCACCCAGACGACCCAGCAGGTGATCGACGACGGCTACGACATCATCGTCGATTCGGGCGCGGCCGGCGCCCTGTTCCTGGACGCGTGCGCCGGCGTTGAAGGCGTGGCCTGCTTGGAGACCTACGGGATCCCGCCCTTCGCCGACAACGTCGTCAGCTACTACCCCAAGCATTGGTACACGGCCTACCTCGTGGGGGTCGCGGCGGGCCTCCTGACGGAGACGGGCACCATCGGCTACGTCGTCACGTACGACATCCCCTTGGTGGTAGCCAATGTCAACGCCTACCTCCTCGGTTGTCAGTCGGTGCGGGAGGACTGCACGCTCAAGAACGTGACGATTAACTCGTGGTTCGACCCGCCCTCAGAGACCGAGGCAGCGCACGCGCTCATCAACGACGGCGCCGACGTGCTGTTCGGCTTCATCGACGATGCCACCGCGCTCATCACCGCCAGTGAGCGGGGCGTCTGGGCGGCCACGATGTTCAAAGACCTGCGCCGCCACGGCGAGGACGCGTACATCACGTCCGCTCTCATGATCTGGGACGAATTCTATGAAGCGGAGTTCCAAGCGGTCCGAGACGGCACCTGGAGCGGCAACCGGCAAGTGCTGTTCGAACTCGGCTCCGGTGCCGAGATCGACTCCTTCGGCCCCAACGTCCCCGCGGACGTAGTCGAGCAGGTGATGCAGGTGCGCGCGGACATCATTTCCGGCGCTTTTAACCCGTTCGTTGGGCCCTTCTACGATCAGGACGGCGTAGAGCAAGTCCCTGCCGGCGAAGCGCTCTCGGATGAATTCCTTTACTCCGGGTGGAGTTGGTACGTGCAGGGAGTCGAATAGAGTCAGAACTATTCGCCAGGAGTTGCATTGCGAAGGGCCGGCCCTCACCGAGTGGGGGCTGGCCCTTCGGGCATTAGTAATGAGCGGCCTGTGACAAGCGCAGACAGTGGCAGCGTTCCCCTCGCCGTGCAGATGCGCGGGATCGTGAAGCGATTCGACGACTTCGTGGCGGTGAACGATGTCGATTTCGACCTGCGCGCGGGCGAGGTGCATGCGCTGCTGGGAGAAAACGGCGCGGGCAAGACGACCCTGATGAACGTACTCAGCGGGCTGCTGCGCCCGGATCGGGGTCACATTCTCCTCAACGGCGAGCCCGCACGAATCCGGGCGCCCCGAGACGCATTGCGGCGCGGAATCGGCATGGTGCACCAGCACTACCGGCTAGTGCACGGCTTCACGGTCGCGGAGAACATCCACTTGGGCTGGGATGCGAGCCCTACGGTGCTCACGCCCGCGCGCATCGAGGAGCGCACGCGAGAGCTCAGCGATCGCTTCCATCTGGAGGTCGATCCGGCGGCGCGTATCTGGCAGCTCTCAGTGGGCGAGCAGCAGCGGGTGGCCATCTTGCGCACCCTTGCGCGGGGCGCCCGCATCTTGATCCTGGACGAGCCAACCGCAGTGCTGGCCCCCGGCGAGACGGACCAACTCTTCGGCATGATTCGGCAACTCTCCAGCGAGAGCGGACGGACGATCGTGTTCATCTCGCACAAGCTGGAAGAGGCGCTTGCGATCTCCGACCGCGTGACGGTGTTGCGGGGCGGACGCCACATGGGCACGCACGCCGCGGAAGACTGCAGCCCGCGCATGCTCAGCCAGGAGATGGTGGGGCGCAGTATCGAGTTCACGCGCCAACGCGAGCCGGTCGAGTTGGGAGAAAACGCGCTCGTTGCGGAAGCCCTCTCCACCACCGACGACCGCGGTCTGCCCGCCTTGCGAGACGTGGACGTGACGGTGCGCGCGGGCGAGATCGTTGGCGTTGCCGGCGTCGCCGGCAACGGCCAGCGCGAGCTGTCCGAGACGCTCACCGGCTTACGCGCGCTCACCGCCGGCCGCATCCACGTCGGCGGTCAGGATCTGTCGCGCGCGCGCGCGCGCGACTTCCTTGCGGCGGGCGTGGGGCATATTCCCGAGGATCGATACGCGTCCGGGCTGGTGCTGACCGAGTCGATCGAGCACAACGCGATCCTGCGCGCCTTTCAGCATCCCCCCGTGCGGCGCGGTCCACTCCTCGTGCAAGGCGCCGCGCGGCGCTTTGCGCGCATGCTGGCCAAGACTGTCGGCCTCTCGATTAGCGACGTGAGCGCGCCGGTGCGCAGCCTCTCCGGCGGCAACGCACAGCGCCTGCTCACCGGACGGGAACTCAACGCCAGCGCGCACGTCCTTGTGGTGGTGCATCCGACCCGCGGCCTTGATGTCGGCGCGATCGAGGAGGTACAGCAGGTGCTGCTGCGCGCGCGCGCGACGGGGGTCGCGATCCTGCTGATCTCCGAGGATCTGAATGAGGTGATGCGTCTCTCCGATCGGATCCTGGTGCTCTATCGCGGTGCGATCGTCGGCGAGTTCACGGACCCCGAGCAGTTCGACCTGGAGGAGATCGGCCTGCTGATGGGCGGCGCCCTCGCCGCTGCATCTTAGGAGTTCGGTGTGATCAAGAGGGAAAGCGGCCGTCTCGGGCGATGGGCGATGGGCTGCCTAGGCTGGCGGCTCGAGCAACGCACGGAACCCCGGAATCAGACAGCGCACCGTCTGGCGGCGATCGTAGTCGGCGTCGTCATCGCGCTGATCGCCGTCCAACTGGCGATCGGCGACGAGGACGCCTTCGACCGCATCTACCGGGGAACGGTCGGCAGCAAGCGCGGCTGGAGCAACATCTTGGATCTCGCGGCGCCCCTCCTGCTGACCGGGCTGGCCGCAGCCGTCGCCCTCAAGCTGCGACGCTGGAACGTGGGGGTCGAAGGGCAGTTCTTCATGGGCGCCTTCGCCGCTGTGGCGATCGCCTTCCAGATCGAAAGCATGTCCGGCGCGCCGCTCTTGGCGCTGATGTTCGCGGGCGCGGCGCTGTGCGGCGCGGCCTGGATCGCCGTACCCGCGATCGCGCGCGCGTACCTCAACGTCAACGAGATCCTCACGACCTTGATGCTCAACTTCGTCGCCATCTTGTTCCTCGCCTACGTCGCAACGGGACCCTGGCGTAATCCGCAGTCGCAGGGCTCCATCCTCGCGACGCGCGATATCCCCGAGCAGGCGCGCCTCCCGGGCGTGGAAGTCGCCGCTGTGGAGTTCAGCTCGGGCCTCCTCTTGGGCATTGCCGTGGCCGTGGTCCTCTGGCTCGTATTCCGCAGCACCACGTTCGGCTACATGGTGCGCACGGTGGGCGGAAGCGAGAAGGCCGGTTCCTACGCCGGCATCAACGTGCGCCTGCTGTCGGTGGCCGTGCTCCTGCTCTCGGGTGGGGTTGCGGGCGTGGCCGGCGTGGCACACATGACGGGTGGCGATACCAACGCCTACGCCACCTCGCTCTCCAACAACACCGGCTATCTCGGGATCGCGGTCGCAGTCTTGGCCGGAGGATCGTTCCCGGTGGTCGTCCTCATGGCGGGGATCATCGGCGCGATCATCTCGGCCGGGAGCGCGCTGCGCCTGCTCGACGTCGGATCCGAACTCGGGTCGTTCGGGTTGACGGGGTTCATCCTGTTGATGGCGGCGATCGGCGAGGGCCTCGCCAACTACCGCCTGAGACGGGAACGGCCCGGGCAGGAAACGCTTCCACCCGGCGACCAAGCATCGCCAGCACCGGCAGCGAGCGGAACCGGGGGCAGCAGTGGAACTTGAACTCTGGCAGGCGGCGCTGCTCCAAGCCATCGTGATCGGCTCGCCGATCTTGCTGGCTGCCTGCGGCGAGTTGCTGGGGCAACGGGTGGGCGTGTTCAATATCGGCATTGAGGGCGTCATGCTGATGGGTGCCGTGGGCGGCTTCATGGTGGCGGCCGAGGCCGGCAACGTCGTGGTTGGGCTGATTGGGGCGGCCGCGTTCGGTGCGGGCTTCGTCTTCCTCTTCGGCCTGGCAACGGTCGTACTGCGCGCGAACCAGGTCGTCGCAGGGTTTGGGCTCTGGCTGCTGGGCCTGGGTCTATCGAGTCAGATCGGCCGTCCCTACACGGGGAAGCGGGCAGAACATCCGATCGATCACTGGGAGGTCCCCGGCCTGCACGAGATCCCGTGGATGGGCGACATCCTCTTCGAGCATCTGTGGCTCGCCTACGTCGCCTTCCTGATTCCGTTCTTCATCGCGCTGGTCATGTTCCGCACGCGCCACGGCCTCAACATCCGCTCCGTCGGTGAGGATCCCGGCTCCGCCGACGCCGCCGGCGTCTCGGTCATCGCTTGGCGGCTGGCCTATGTCGTCTTCGGCGGTGCGTTCATCGGTCTGAGCGGCGCGTTCCTTTCACTGGGCACGGTCCAGAACTGGACGCCCTTCATGACCAGCGGTCTCGGCTGGATCGGGCTGGCGGTCGTGATCTTCGCGGGTTGGAGGCCGCTGCTGCTGATCGTCGGCGCGTACCTCTTCGGCGGCCTGCGGGCGCTCGACTTCATCGCGCAGTCTGGCGGTTGGAACGTGCCGCCCGAAGTCCTCACCATGCTGCCGTTCATCGGCACGGTCGCGGTGCTCATCCTGGGCGCCTGGCGTTACCGCCATCGCCCCGATGCGGGGGCGGCGCCTCGCGCGCTGGGACAAGCGTTCTTCCGCGGCTCCTAGACCCGATGATCGCAGCGATCGACATCCACACGCATCCTTCCGACGCCGCCGCGCATCGCCGGCAGGGTCCTTGGCGCGAGCAGGCCGAGCGGTATTTCAAACGACGCATCGACGAGATCAGCCTGGACGCGCAGGCCGAGATCTACCGTGAGCGGAACATGCTCGCCGTCGTGGTGGCCTTGGACGAAGAGTCGCAAACGGGCCGGCCGGGCGACTCCAACGACGCGTTGAGTCAGGCGGTCGCGCGCAATGCCGACGCGCTCATCGGCTTCGGCTCGGTAGACCCCGCCAAGGGCGAAGCGGCGGTCCGCGAAACCCGCCGTTGCATCGAAGAGCTTGGGCTGCGCGGGATGAAGTTCATGCCGCTGACGCAAGCGTTCTTCGTCGATGATCCGGCCGTGCGGCCGATCTTCGAAACCTGCGCGGCGCTCGGCGTACCGGTGATGATCCACATGGGGACCACGGGGATCGGCGCAGGAGCGCCGGGGGGGATGGGCATTCACCTGAAGTACGGCCGTCCGGTGCCGCACCTCGACGATCTTGCGGCGGAGCTTCCCGAACTCCAGATTATCGGCGCGCATCCCGCCTGGCCTTGGACCGATGAGATGCTCGCGGTGCTTTGGCACAAGACGAACGTCTGCATGGATCTATCCGGCTGGGCGCCCAAGTATCTCCCGGAAGCCGTGATCGAGAACGCGAATACCTTGCTGCGCGACCGCATGCTGTTCGGGTCGGATTTTCCGGTTTTGCACCCGGATCGCTGGCTCGACGAGTTCCGCGCCGCGCCGTTCCGTGACGAGGTCCGCTCCGGTATCCTGCGCGAAAACGCCGCCCGGCTGCTCCGGATCGATCTGGAGGCCAGTGGCGAGGGCCGCCCCATTCGCTTCACGGCCGGGTAGAGCCGGGTAAGCGGGAGCAGAGAAGCGCTGGGAGCAACGCGTCCTAAAACGCGATCGACGGCAAGAAAGGCCCGCGCGGCTCCTGGTACTTCCCGAGGCTCATCAGCGTCATCGGCTGCCGAAGGCGCAGCCCGCGCTCGATACACCATTGCAGGAGATCGTGGTTGCGGCTGGGCAGCAGGAAGCCAGGGTTATGGATCTGATCGGCCGCCGCGATCAGCGCCTTGAGATCGTCGCTGGCGCGGGCGACCGCGTAGCCGGCGAATCCCAGCAGGGTGGCATAGGCCGTCACCTGCCCGTCTCGTTCGACGAGGCGCGCACTGCCACGCTCGACCGCGTCCCGCAATTCCCAGAGGCGCTCGTGGCCGTGGACATCCCGGAAGATCGCGTCGCAGGCCGGGAGGTCGTCGAGCCGGGCCGGACGCACACGACATCCCGGAAGTGGCTCACCGATCGGCGATCCCTGCACCGTGATGAGCGGCTCGCGGACCGCGAATCCCAGCTTGGTATAGAGCGCCATCGAGCGGCCATGATATGCGGCTTGCACGAGGCGAATGCCGGCCGCCCCTTGTGACTCCGCCCGATCGAGGACATCGCGCACCAGGAGCCGCCCAACGCCGGCGTCCTGCGCAGCCGGATCAACGGTAATGGGCCCGAGTCCCGCAATGGGACAGCGCTCGTCCAGAAAGTTGCTCCCGACCACGCGCCCCCTTTGCTCCGCCACCACGGAGTAGAAGCCAGGGTGCGCCAGCATCGCGCCGGCGACGTTGACGGCGACCGCGGGGGAGGGGAAATCCGGCGGGAAGTTGTGCTCGTCGGCGATACCCTTGAACGCGTCGTAGCAGATGCGCCCGCAGGCCTCGGCATCGCCGGGAGCACCGGGGCGCAGCGTAGCTTGCACGAGAAGGTTAGTCGGGAGCCGCGTCGAGATCGGCGCGACCGTATGAGAAGCCGCCGTGGGGCCGGATCACCTCGCCGGTGATATAGGCTGCCTCATCCGAGGCGAGGTACGCAGCCAGCGCCCCGACCTCCTCCGGCTTCCCGAACCGGCCCACGGCGATATTCTCAGTCAGCAGCCGATACTCCTCGGCCGGAATCATGTCGCTCAGCGGCGTGTCAAAATAGCCGGGCGCGATCGCGTTGACCGTCACGCCTTTGGGCGCCACTTCCCGTGCCACCGAACGTATCAGCCCGTTGATCCCGCCCTTCGCAGCGCCGTAGTGCGCTTCATAGGCGACGCCGGTATCCGCGACGATGGAAGAGACGCAGATGACGCGACCCCAACCCTGCTCCAGCATGTCGGGCAAGGCGTAGCGCGTCCCCAAGAAGGTGCCGTCCAGATGAATCGCAAGCATCTCTCGCCACTCGGCGAAGGACATCTCGTGCAGGGGCCGGATCTTGGCGATGCCGGCAACGTTCACCATCACGTCGATCAGGCCCAGCCGCTGCTTCGCCACAGCGAACGCATCCCGCACGCTCTCTTCGCTCGTGACATCCATGGCGAGCGGGATGAGCGTCCGACCCGGAAGCCTCTCCCCTATCTCAGAGGCCTTCGCGGCCGCTTTGGCCTCATCGAGATCGGTGAGGACGACAGCGGCGCCCTGCGTCGCGAGCGCTTCCGCGATCGCGGAACCCAATCCCCCGCCAGCACCGGTTACGAACGCTTTCCGACCGTCGAGTGAGAACATTCCGATCCCCATGATCCCGTCATCCGTTCTGCTGCGAAAGCGTGGCGAGACTAGAAGCCGCCTCCCGCCGAGGTCAATAAGTCAAGATGTGGCACCTGTCACAAGCACCATCCGTCACCCATCAAGACGGAGAAACCGGCCTGGTCGTGCGGGAAGCTGCGCCCCGTCCCGCAGCACGATCGATCCATTCACGACGACATGCACGATTCCCGCCGGATATCGCCGCGGCTCTTCGTAGGTCGCGCGGTCATCCACGGTTTCCGGCTCGAAGCAAACGATGTCGGCCGCCCACCCTCGCCGCAACTGCCCCCGGCGCGCGAGCTTGAACTTGCGCGCCGGCAAGGCCGTCATGCGTCGAACCGCCTCCTCGATCGGAAAGAGCCGCTGATCGCGCGCATAGCGGCCCAGCACCCGCGCGAACGTGCCGTAAAGACGAGGGTGCGGCTTGCCCGCGCCGGGGATCCCGTCGGATCCGATCATCGCCCGTTCATGCGAGAGCGCGCTGCGCACGTCATCTTCATCCATTCCGTGCCGGATCACGATCGTCCCGGAGTCGGCTTCGACGATCCGCCGCGCCGTCTCCGCAGCGGACAGATCCCATAAGGACGCGAGGGCGGCCAGCGACTCCCCCTCCAGGCCAGCCCCGGCCTTGGTAGAGGCGATCGTGATCCCCGCCGCATCCGCACCATCCTCGATTCCCTGAGCCGCGACCGCGCCCAGAATGGTGCTGGAGGCCGCGTAGGGATAGACATCCGCCGTGACATCGATTCCGGCGCGCACCGCCCGATCGATCGCGGCGATCGAGCGGTCGATCTTGCCCCAGTTGCGCCGTCCCATCGCCTTGTGATGCGAGATCTGTACGGGACAGCCCGCTTCGCGGCCGATCTGGATCGCCTCGTCGACCGCCTCCAACAGGTGGTCTCCCTCATCGCGGAGATGGCTGGCGTAGAGCCCTCCGGTCGTGGCGGCGGCGCGCGCCAGCTCGACCAGCTCCGCCGTCGACGCGTGGACGGCGGGCTCATAGGTCAGGCCGGATGAAAGCCCCAGGGCCCCAGCGTTCATGCCAGCCTCGACCAGAGCGGACATCTCCGCGAGCTCGTCGGACCCCGGCGGCCGCGCCGCCGTGCCCATCACCGCCAACCGCACGGCCCCGTGTCCGATCAGCACGCCCACGTTGCAGGCCGGCGCAGCGTCCGTGAGCCGCCGAAAGTAACTCGCGAAGTCGGTCCACTCCATCTCCATCGCGAGCGGGCCGAACAGCGCGGGCGCATGGGCATCATTCGCGGGTGAGCGGGGGACCAAGGCCCAGCCGCAGTTACCGATGATGTCCGTGGTCACGCCCTGGCGGAGCTTGAACGGCAGCTCCGGCTCTTCGATCAGGGCGCGATCATCGTGGCTGTGCACATCGATGAACCCCGGTGCCACGATCAGTCCCCGCACGTCGAGTTCGGCGCGCCCGCGGTCGCGGATCGCGCCGACGGCCGCAATGGTTTCGTCTGCGATCGCCACATCAGCCGGTCGCGGTGGAGAACCGGATCCGTCGACGAGCAGGCCGTTGCGGATCACCAAGTCGTACACCGGCAGATCAACCGAGCGCGCCCGACGCGCGCAGCTCGCCCAAGCGAGCGCGATCGTAGGCCAGCCACTCGCCGAGCACTTCGTCCGTGTGTTCGCCAAGGAGAGGCGCCGGCCGTGAGCGGACAGCGGGCGGCGGGTCGAGCTTGAGCGGTGATCCCGTGGTGCGATACGGGCCCAACTCGGGATGCTCCATCTCCAAGATCATGTCCATGGCTTCTGTTTGGGAATCGGTGAACGCCTGGGGAACGGTGTTCACGGGCCCGGCCGGCACACCGTGCGCCTGCAAAAGCCCCACCCATTCCGCGACGGTTTTCGTCCGGAACAGCTCCTGCAAGAGGGGAATTAGCTCATCGCGGTGCGCCTGCCGCCCGGCGTTCGTCGCGAACTTCGGATCGGAAGCGAGATCGGGACGGTCGAGAATCTCGCAAACAACGCGGTAATGCCCGTCGCTGCCGACGCCGAGGGCGAGCGGGCCGTCGGCGGCCGGGAACGTCTGGTAGGGGACGCTATTGGGGTGCGCATTGCCGAAACGCCTCGGCTCAATGCCGCCCAGCAGCCAGTTGGCGGCGACGTTGGCCAGCGAGGCGATCCCCGCTTCCCAGAGCGACGTGTCCACGTGCCGGGCGCCGCCGCGCGCGTCCCGCTCCTGCAGCGACGCGAGCACGCCGATACACGAGTAGAGGGCGGTGAAAATATCGACGATCGCAACACCCACTTTCGTGGGCTCGCCGTCGGGCCGACCGGTAATGCTCATCCAGCCCGTCATCGCCTGCAGAACGAAGTCGAAGGCGAGCCAGTCGCGTTTGGGCCCGCGAGTACCGAAGCCAGTGATCCGGGAATGCACGAGCCGTGGGTTGAGGCGGCTCAGATCCTCGCGGCCCAATCCCCACCGCTCCATCGTGCCCAGCTTGAAATTCTCGAGCAGCACATCCGCGTGGGCGCACAGGTCGCGGAAGACCGCGCGGCCCTCGGGTTCCGCGAGATCCAAGCCGACACCGCGCTTGTTGCGGTTCGCCCACACGAAGTATCCGGCCTCCGATCCCAGGAAGGGAGGCCCCCACCGTCTGGTCTCGTCCCCGCGCGGATGCTCCACTTTGATGACGTCCGCGCCGAGGTCTCCCAGAATCACCCCGCAAAGGGGACCTGCCAGGATGCGGGAAGCGTCGATCACGCGTATCCCCTGGAGGGGCGCGCCGGCGTCGGCGGGCGCAGATCGTTCTGAGTCGTGGTTCGGCCCCACCGGCATCTCCGTCCCTTTTATCCTCGGCGACACAGAGTGTGCCACACCAGAAGCCTACGCCTATCAGGGGCGCTGTCGCCTGATTGAGCGAGGGGCCACCAGCACCCAACGTCACAGGCTTCGTCCGTACATAGAAACACCTGCCACCTTGACAGGGCTCAGCCCCGCAGGAATACTTTCCTCCACGCGACTTCATCTGCTTGGATCGAAGAACTCAGCTGTTAAGGATTTTTTGTTATGGAAAGATTGCTCTTGTGGAAACACGGTTCAGCGCTGCGCATCGGCGTCGGCGTGATGCTGCTGGCGCTGCTCGGTGCGCTCGCGCTCGCGGCTTGCTCCAGCGGCGACGAGCAGGATTCTGTGGCCGGCCGCGGGAACACCGTTCAGGAGGTCAAAGATCGCGGCCTGTTGCGGTGCGGCGTCAAGCAAACTCAGCCGCTCTTCGGCTTCCGAGAGCCCGACGGAACGGTCGCGGGCTTTGATGTGGAATTCTGCAAGGCGATCCAGGCCGCACTGGGCGACGGCGTTGGGCTTGAGCTGGTCGATGCCTCCGACGCCTCGACTCGCTTCGAGTTGCTCAACGACGGCGAGATCGACGTGCTGATCCGCACGACGACGATTACCGCCTCGCGTGACCGTGAACTGGGCGTCGACTTCGCCCAGACCACCTTCTACACAGGCCAGGGGTTCGCGGTCCACGCGGATTCGGGCATCAATTCAACGTCCGACATGGGCGGCAGGACGATCTGCGTCCAGTCCGGTACGACCACGGAGCAGAACCTAGCGGACCACTTCACTGATCTGGGGCTTGATTTCACGCCGCTCGGCGGTGGCGATCAGGAGACGCAGGATGCGTTCGTCGCCGGCCGCTGTGACGTCTGGACGGCCGACCAGAGCAACCTCGCTTCGCGGATCGGAGTCTTGGACAACGCCAGCGACTTCGTGATCCTCGGGCAGTTGATCTCCAAGGAGCCGCTGGCTCCCGGCGTGCGGGACTACGACAGTGAGTGGAAGGACGTCGTCAACTGGGTCGTCCACGGCCTGATCGCGGCGGAAGAGCTGGACATCACCCGGAGCAACGTGGCATCCATGGCGGCGAACCCGCCCAACACGACGATCGCACGGTTGCTCGGCGTCTCGTTCGAAGGCGGCGAAGTGAGCACGCTCGGTTTCGACTCCGTGAACGCGCAGTTCATCCAGCGCGCCATCGCGGCTGTGGGGAACTACGGTGAGATCTACGCGAACACCGTCGGCGACGCCGTCCCGCGCCCCTGCTCGCTGAACGCCCTCGCGTCCGAAGACAAGAGCAACTGCCCGCCGGGGACAGGCGGCATTCAGTACGCGCTGCCGTACCGCTAACCGAGCGCGGCATCAGCCGCACCGCAGTAAGCGCATCGCAGGGGCCGTTCCCGTAGTCTGGGAACGGCCCCTGCGGCGTTTTCCCGTACCCCCAGCATTGAGTTACGTTACTCGTCACTACCCGAGGGGCTAGTCTCTCCACATGTCGCAGCGCCCGGCGCCCGAACTCGCCGCTCCCGCACGGATCCCTCTCTTCTACCAGCGCGGGTTCCGCAACGTGCTCACACAGGGGATCTACGTCGCCCTCACCGCGATCGTGCTCGCCTACGTCATCGCCTCGCTTGACCTGCGCGAGTTTGGCTTTGGATTCCTCGGCGAGCCGGCCGGGTTCAAGGTTGGCAACCAGTGGCTGGTCGACGTCGACGGCGTCACCAACTCGCGGATCACGATGTATCTGGTCGGCGTGTGGTCGACCCTGCGCGCCGTGCTGGTCGCCATTCTGCTGGCGACCCTGGTTGGCGTCGTGATCGGGGTTGCGCGGCTGTCCTCCAACTGGCTGGTGGCCCGAATGGCCATGCTGTTCGTCGAGATCTTTCGCAATACCCCGCTGCTGGTCCAGATCGTGATCTGGTACGCGATCCTGCTGGTCGGCGCACCGGTGATCCAGAACGTCCTCAATGTCGGTGACTTCCTCTTCCTCTCCAACCGCGGCATCGCGATTCCGTGGCCGGTGCCGTCGGGCGGATTGTGGGGAACGCCTGACTGGTTCGTCGGCATCTGGGTGCTTGCTCTGATCGCCGTGGGCGCGGTGGCAATGCGCATTCGAGCCAAGCGGCAGGAGCACGAACGCGAGACCGGCCAAATCCTCTTCGCCAACCGCTGGGCGCTGGGCGTGTTCGCCGCTGGCGCCTTGATTTCGTTCCTGATCCTCGGCGTGCCCGTGAGTATCGATCGGCCAGTGATCGAAGGCACCTCCTATGCCGAGGGCATGCTTGTTCAGCCCGAATTCGCGGCACTCGTGCTGGGGTTGACGATGTACACCGGCGCATTCATCGCGGAGATCGTGCGCGGCAGCATTCAGGCGCTGCCCAAGGGTCAGACGGAAGCCGCGAACGCGGTCGGCCTGACCGGGTATCAGCGGCTGACGCTGGTGATCCTGCCACAGGCGCTGCGCCAGATGATTCCATCGGTGACCAACCAGTTTCTCAACGTGAACAAGAACTCGTCCCTGGCGTACGCCGTGCTGTTCGACGATCTGTTCCGGGTGGCGACGATCGTCCAGAACAAGGCCGGGCATGCGCTGGAGATGTTCTTCGTGATCATCATCACCTACATGCTGATCTCCTTCGCGATCTCGGCCGTGATGAACGTGCTCAACGCTCGCGTAACGGCGCATCGGATCTAGGGGGCGGCGCCTATGACTCAGCAGTTGCCCGTCCCGCAACCACAGCGGATCGTGCTGCCGCCATATCGCCAGCGGGCGCGCCGTCCACGCGCCGTCCGCGCCCGTGAGTGGATCCACCGCAACCTGTTCCCGTCCACAGCGGGCACCGCGCTCACCATCGTCACCGTCACCTTCATCGCCGCGATCACGGTCGGCATCGTCTGGTTCGTCTTCTTCGACGCGAACTGGCGAGTCATCACGGACAACCGCTGGCTGCTCTTCGCCGGCAGCTTCCCTCACAACCAGGAATGGCGCTTGTGGGCTGCCATGGGGTTCGTTTTCGCCCTGATCGGCATGTCCTACGGCATGTGGTCCAGCCTCGGACGCAAAGACCACCTCTTCATCGTCCTGACCGGCATCGCCGTTGTTCTCTTCATGGGCCACGGCGGGGCCGCCTTCTGGTCCTCGCTCTGGTTCTTGCTCAGCATCGCCCTGCTCTTCCTGGGCTACGTCATCGCCCGCACCATCGGCCACGACCGCGCCCGCCAACGCTCGCTCTTGACCCGAGCCATCCTCCTGCGCTTCGCGTTCGACGACGCGTTCTCACTACGCGGCGGGTTCGACAAAACCGTCCCAATCCAGGCTCGTGCTCGCGCCGTCCGCGTAGCCGTCTTCCCCACCCGCACCGGCGCCAACCAGATCGTCGGCGGCCTCTTGATCCTCGCCCTCCCACTCGTGCTCGTCATCCTCATGGCCGGAGGCGGTGCAAGCACGCGCGAGTTAGACGGCTTCGTACTCAATCTCATCCTCGCTCCCGTCGGCATCGTCGGCGGCCTCGTCATCGCGATCCCGCTGGCAATTGGCCGCGCCTCCAAGCTGCGCGCGATCAAATGGACCTGCACCGCCTACATCGAGATCGTTCGTGGCGCCCCGCTGCTCGGCTGGCTCTTCGTCGCCCTCTTCATCCTCGACG
Source organism: Dehalococcoidia bacterium (assembly GCA_963663895.2). Taxonomy (GTDB): domain Bacteria; phylum Chloroflexota; class Dehalococcoidia; order Bin125; family Bin125; genus JAPOXK01. The sequence continues at coordinate 319,654 of CAXXRD010000002.1, forward strand.
ACATCATCGGCGGTGACTTGATCATCCGCACCATGGTCGTACTCGCCGTCTTCACCGCCGCCTACATGGCCGAGTACATCCGCGGCGCCCTGCAAACACTCCCACAAGGCCAGTACGAGGCCGCCCAAGCCGTCGGACTAAGCCGCGCGCAGTCCCTGCGCATGATCATCATGCCGCAGGCGCTCCGAATCTCCATTCCGCCCATCGTGGGACAGGCGATTGCGATCTGGAAGGACACCACCCTGGTGACCGTCATCCTCCCCCTCCGCGAACTCAAGGGAAACGCCGACAGCGCCATCGCCCAATCCGAATTCATTCCCGACCGCATTGAGGCCTACCTCTTCGTCGCGGTCGCCTTCTGGATCGTCGCCTTCATAATGTCCCGCATCTCCCAGCGCATGGAGCGCGCCCAAGGCATCGGTGAACGCTGACCTCCTCCTGCCACCGCCGACTGCGCGGTAGCATGCAACCGGCCCCGATCAACGCGAGGAACGCGATATGACCAGCGAAGACACCGCCAGCACCGAACCGGCGCCGCCGCAGAGCTCCACGGAGGCGCGTCTGGAAACCGGATCGATGGTGCCCGAGCGCCTCATCGGCCAGCCCGACATCATCACGGTCTCGCACGTCGACAAGTGGTTCGGCGACTTCCAGGCGCTCGACGATGTCAGCCTCTCCGTCAAAGAGCATGAAATCGTCGTCATCCTCGGGCCATCGGGCTCGGGCAAGTCGACCTTCATCCGCTGCCTCAACCGCCTAGAGGAGCACGACGCCGGACGTATCGTGATCAACGGCATCGAACTGAACGAAGACGTGCGCAACCTCAACGCGATCCGCTCCGAAGTGGGGATGGTCTTTCAGCAGTTCAACCTCTTCCCGCATCTCTCCGTGCTGAGCAATATCACGCTCGGCCTGCGAAAGGTGCGCCGTATGCCCAGGCTTAATGCGGAGGCGCTGGCGATCCAGCTGCTCGAGCGGGTCGGCATCCCCGAGCAAGCGGAGAAGCATCCGGCCCAGCTCTCCGGCGGCCAGCAGCAGCGCGTCGCCATCGCCCGTGCGCTGGCGATGCAGCCCAAGATCATGCTGTTCGACGAGCCGACTTCGGCGCTCGACCCAGAGATGATCAAGGAGGTGCTGGACGTGATGCAGGAGCTGGCCGAATCTGGGATGACGATGCTCGTGGTGACGCACGAGATGGGCTTCGCCCGCGAAGTCGCCGACCGGCTCTTCTTCTTCGACGAAGGCGCGCTGGTCGAAGAGGGCACGCCCGAACACTTCTTCACGAATCCGCGTGAAGAACGGACCAAGCTCTTCCTCTCCCAGATCCTCTAGCAGGCGCGTTCGCGCCTGTAGTGGTCGGGTCTCCTACCATGGCTCCATGGATCGATTCCGCTCGCATCAGGCGGCATCCTCGTGATCCCGGTACCGCTGATTCGGACAGCAGCGCTCACCAAGCACTATCCGGGAGTCGTCGCGCTTGACGCCGTCGATCTGAGCGTCGAATCGGGGATCGTCGGACTCGTCGGCCCCAATGGCGCGGGCAAGAGCACTCTGATCAAGATCCTGCTGGGATTGCTGACGCCGACCAGCGGCGCCGCCACCGTCCTGGGATTCGACGCCGGGCGGGAGTCCTTGCGCGTGCGCGAGCTGGTCGGCTATGCGCCCGAGCACGAGTGTCTGCCCGCTGATCTCTCCGCTGTGGATTTCGTCGTGCACATGGCGCGGATGAGCGGCCTCCCCGCCGCGGTCGCACGGGAGCGGGGCGACGCCGCGCTGCGCTATGTGGGCCTGGCCGAGGAGCGCTATCGCCGCATGCACGGTTATTCCACCGGCATGAAGCAACGCGTCAAGCTGGCGCAGGCGCTGGTTCACGACCCCAAGCTGCTGCTGCTGGACGAGCCAGCGAACGGCTTGGACCCCGAGGGCCGCGAAGAGATGCTGGCGCTGATCGAGCGCATCGGCCACGAGTTCGGCATCTCAATTGTTATGTCGTCTCACTTGCTAAGCGAGATCGAGCGAGTTTGCGACTCGCTGATCGTGATCGAGCAAGGGAAGCTCGTCCGGGCTGGGGAGATCGCCGACTTCACGGGCGTCACGCATCTGCTGGTGGTGGAGGTGGACGGGGCCGCCGCCCCGATCGCGCGCCGACTGGCGACGGTTGACGTCAAGGCGAAGGCGGCAGGCCGCCTGCTGGAGGTCTCGGTCGATCCGGCGGAAGCAACCCTCGTCCACGACGCGATCGTCGCAGCGGTAGCGGAGGAGGGGTTGCCGCTGGTGCGCCTCGAGCAGGGCCGCCACACGCTGGCGGATCTGTTCAGTCCCGCAGAAGGAGGGGCACCGGCGGCATGACGGCGGGACCAGCACCTCGCGGCGCGATCTACGACCTGGGCTACGAAGGCTACGACGGGCCCCGGCGGGGACGGCGCTACGCCGTTTGGTCGCTGTACGTGCTGAGCCTACGCAACGCCTTTGGGCTGGGCCGGGGAACGCTGCCCAAGTTCCTGGCCTTTGGGCTGGTAATCGTGGCGCTGATTCCGGCGCTGATCCAAGTGATCATCGCGGCCCTCGGCCCAGAGGAGGATTTCTCATTCGTGCGGCCGCACGAGTACTACGGCTTCATTCAGGCGATCATCCTCCTCTTCACAGCGGCACTGGCGTCGGATTTGGTGGGGAACGACCGGCGCTTTGGAACGCTCGTGCTGTACTTCTCAAGGCCCATCCGCTGGGCCGACTACGGCGCGGCGAAGCTGGCGGCGCTGGCCACCGGCCTGCTCGCGGTAACGCTGTTGCCGCAAACGGTGATGTTCCTCGGAAACTGGCTGGGCGCCGCCGACGCGTTGGAATGGGCGGGGGCCAACGCTGTGGATTTCGCACCGATCGTGGGCAGCGGACTCATGATCAGCATCACCTTCGCGGCCGTCGGACTGCTGACGGCAACCTACGCCGAGCGCCGCGCTTTCGCCATCATCAGCGTGCTGGCCCTCTTCCTCATCCCCTTCATCGTCGTGGAAGGGATCACCGAAATCAGTGACGACGCCAAATACGCGGCTTTTGCGAGCCCGGTCCATGTGATGCGTTCCTTCACCCTGGTGCTCTTCAACGAGGTCCCGACCATCGATCTTCCCGGGAGCGTGTTCATTCTCGCCGCCTTCGCCTATGCCGCAGCGGCAGCGGCATTGCTGCTCACGCGATTGCGGAGCAGCGTATGACGACTCCAGAAAATCCCACGGTCAGCCTGGATCATGTTTCCCGCTGGTACGGCAACGTCGTCGCCGTGAACGACATCTCGTTCGATTTCCGGCCGGGCGTCACGGGGCTGCTCGGGCCGAACGGGGCAGGGAAATCGACCATTTTGCACCTGCTGGCCGGATTCCTGCGGCCCTCAGCGGGCGCGGTACGCGTGCTGGGACAGCCCGCTTGGGGCGATCCGCATCTCTTCCGCCGCGTGGGCTTGGTCCCGGAGAGCGAGGCAGTGTACGGGTTCCTCAGCGCCCGCGCATTCGCGGTGACCAGTGCGCGGCTGCAGGGCTTGCCGGATCCGGATGCCGCCGCCGCCCGCGCGATCGCTTGGGTTGGGTTGGAGGCGGACCAGGACCGGCCCATGAAGGGCTACTCGAAGGGGATGCGGCAGCGGGCGAAGATCGCGGCCGCCCTCGTGCACGATCCCCAGGTGCTCATTCTGGACGAGCCGTTCAACGGCACGGACCCACGGCAGCGGCTGCAACTCATGGCGCTGCTGCGCGAGATGGCGGCGGAGGGGCGAACCATCATCTTCTCGTCGCACATCCTTGAGGAGGTCGAGCGTCTGGCCGACGAAGTGCTCGTGATTTTGGCGGGACAACTGGCAGCTTCAGGCGACTTCCAAGTGATCCGCCGCCTGATGACCGACCGGCCGCACTCTTTCTCCCTGCTCACAACAGACGATCGGCGGGTGGCGTCGTTGCTGATCGAGCGGCCGGAGGTGCGGGCCGTGACCGTCGCCGAGGAAGGTCTCGAGGTTCACACCACCGACTATGCGGCCTTCACGGCCTGCGTCGCGCCGGTGATTCGCGACGCGGGCGTTACGCTGCTGCGGTTGCGCCCCACGGATGAATCGTTGGAGAGCGTCTTCTCCTACTTGGTGCGCCGATGACCCGCGCGCTCCTGACGCTCACGGCGCGGCAGCTCTTGGGACGAAGGCGCAGCTTGTTCATCGTGTTGCTTGCGCTGATCCCCATCCTGGTAGCGGCCGTCTACCGCCTGGCCGGCGGTCAAACGGATCCGCTGCCGATCGAGTTCGCCGCGGGAATGCTCGACGCGCTGGTGATCGCGACCGTACTTCCCCTGACCGCGCTGGTGTTCGGCACGAGCGCCTTGGGTGCGGAGATCGAAGACGGAACGGCGGTCTACCTGCTCACCAAACCCGTCGCGCGGTGGCGGATCGTCCTCGTGAAGATCGCCGTGGCCGCAGGAGCCACGATCGCGCTGGTTTTGCCCCCGGCGGTGCTGGCGTCCGTAATCGTCCTCGGGGGAGACGAGGCAGCCCTGACGCCCGCTCTCGCGGGAGCAGTGGCGGTAGGCGCAGTGGTGTACTGCACGCTCTTCGTCGCGCTTAGCGTGCGGACGAGCCGCGCCCTGCTGATCGGCCTGGCCTACGTCCTTATCTGGGAAGGGATCGTGCCCAGCATCTTCGACGTGACCCGCTGGATCTCGGTGCGGCAGTACATGCTGGGAACCGCCGACCTGATCAGCGGGGCGCCCCGCGACGTGCTGGCCGCCGACATGGGAGGGGGAAGCGCGCTGATCGCTGCGGCCATCCTCACCGTGCTGGCGGTCTTCGCAGCCACCCGCCTGCTGCAGCGCTTCGAGATCGGCCAGCGTCTCTGAGCGAACCTACTCGCCCGCGCCGGCCTCGCCGAGGGGAAGGGGATCCATGAAGCGGCGCAGCACGTTGGTCGTCACGCGGGCGAGCGCGTTGTCATAGCTCCGGTGGGAGAGTGATCCGGTCCAGGTGATCGAACCGGTACTGAAGACGGCGCCGCCGTTGGGCGTTTCGAAATAGACCATGTCCGCGCGGACCTGCGTATCGTCGGGGGCGCGTCCGATGCCCTCGTCGGCCGCACGGAAGTAGTTGGGGCCATGGTCGAACGACGAAGCCAGGAGTAGCGCGTGCGGAGGCGACCCGAGCTCGGGCGCGAAACGGTCGATCTCGTATCCGGCCGCCCCGCCCAAGTTCAGCCCGAAATCGCCGATCGGATCGTCCGCGCCCACGCCCTCGAAGATGAAGGCAGCTCGCGGGTCGAAGCTGCCGGGAAGACGCCGGTAACCCGCCGCGCGCGTGAAGCCCACCCCGCCGAAACCCACGCCGACGAGCTGTTGCGGCGGCCGGCCCCGCACCCGCCAGGTCCCACCCGTTTCCAGCGTCGTGCTGTGCTGGCGCTCGCCGGGCTCGGCCTTCGAGGTGGAGTGTCCGCCGAAGCGCCGGACCTCCATCAAGTGCGGGCGCCGGGAGTCGATGGAGGTCACCCAGTAGAGGCCGTTGCCGCCTAGGTACATGAAGCGGCCGCCGCCGCGAAGATAGCCGTCCAGCGCATCGAGCATCCGCTCCGTCCAGTACTCGTGATGCCCGGCGCTGATCACCGCTTGGTGCCCGGCGAGGGCCGCTTCTCCGAGATCGTGGAAGTCGTGATCGCTAATGACGGCGTACTCGACGCCGAGATGCTCCAGCCAATGGATCGTGTAGAGATCCGCCATCAGGCCGTGCGAGAACTGCGGCTCCGGCTCGGTCCCAGGCTCGGGATCGGGCTCGGCACGGCCCTCGCCCGGATCGAAATAGGCGCAGGGATCGTACGAAGCCGAGGGGCGGCGCAGCGAGGCGTAGTAATTGCTGCTGCCGTCGTTGTGGACGCTGTAGAGCGAGAGGCCGTAGCGATGCCGCTCCGGCTCGCCCCAGTTCGAGTAGGCCAGCCAGGTGAGCGTCGGCACGATGAAGAGGACGGGAGCGCGCCGTTGGGAAGTGTCGCGGACGATCAGGGGCAGCGTCAGCTCCTCGGCGCCGGCGCGCAGCCGCGCGGCGTAGATGCCGCTGCGCGCGCCGGAGGGGACGGAGACGCGCAGCGACGGCTCCCAGCCCGCGTCGTCGATGTCGTCGTCGTGCAGGTGGACGGCATCGTATTGGGAAGGGGCGCTGCTATAGACATCGAGCTCGGCGCCGCGCCAGCGCGGGCCGGGCACGCCGCGGCTGGGGGCGTTGTGGACGAGGCCGTGCCGCGCCCTCCCCGACCGATCGACCACGCGATCGGTGTCGATCTGCCGGCTCAGATCCCAGTCCCCGAGCACCTCCACCCCAGGCGGGTGGACATCCTTCGCTACTGCGAAGATGTCGAGGTCGTCCAGGGCCGCCGCAAGGAGCCGCGGGTGGGCGATCTTCCCGTTGAACGTCGCTTGCACCACGCCCTGGCGCAGCCGCGCCCCCATCAGCATGGGACCGGCGGCGGGGAAGATCCCCGCCGCCCCGACGCGCGCGCGCTCGACGATTGTGTCGTCGCACCCGCGCGGACCGGCCAGCAGCCCCAGCTCGCGCCGCGCCGCGTCGAAGGTAAACCCCACGAAGCACCAGCGCGCCGGCAGCAGCGGCGCGCCGTGTTGGAGCCAGCGGTCGACCCGGCCGGAATCCGTCACGGTCCCCGTCAGCCGGTAGTCGGCGTCGATCCGCAGCGCGAAAGCGAGGCCGGGCTCCTCGCCCCAGGTCAGGATCGGTTGGTCGCGCGGCGTCGGCGCGGTCGGGCAGATCCAGCAGGCGAAGGTGACGCTGGCGAGCGGCTCGCGGGGCGGGGGCAGCGTGAGAAACGAGCCGGGATGGATCTCCTGCAGGCGGCCCGGATAGGGCCCCGGAGCCGCCCAGTCCGTGGCCTCGTCCTGGTAGCCGGGCCCGGCCGGGTTGGGATCGCCGTGGAGCAGACGCACGACCTCCAGTGAGAACTCGCGGGCGTCGGTGCTCACCATCAGGTCGACCGTGCGGCCGGGAGCAGCCGAGATGGGGTCTGCGTAGCCGCAAAGCATCTGGCTCCGCCCTCTCTACCAGATCCCCGAGGGAGCCTTCCGGATCCTAGTCGAACAGCTCAGAGGCGCGCAGCACGGCCGCCGGTTGATCCTTGATCGTGAGCAGCGTCGAGATCGTCAGCGTCACCCCCTGCGCTTGCCACGCCTCGACCTTGTCCCGGATCTGCGAGCGCGTCCCGAAGATGCCGATATCGTCCGCCATCCGCTCGGAGATGGCCGCCTCCACGCCGGCGTCGTCCCCCGCCTCTATCGCCGCCAGCGCGCGCGCGGCCTCGCTCTCGTAGCCGGCCTCGGCGAAGTAGCTGCGGAAATTGGCGAGGCGCATGTGCAAACCCAGGAAGCGGCGCATGAAGGCCAGGCCTTCGCTGCGATCGTCCGTGATCCAGGCGGGGGCGACGTTCCCCACCGTGACGTGTTGCCGCCGCTCGGCCGGGATCGCCTCAAGGATCGCCGGCATGGAGGAGAGGGCCCAGTTGGCGCCCAAGGGCCCGTCGGCGATCTCGCAAGCGAGGCGGATCATGCGCGGGCGCACGGCCGCGATCAGGATGGGCGGGAGCGGCTGCCGGGAGGCCGAGGCGCGCAAGCGCTCCATGTAGCTGCGCATGTGCGCCAGGGGCCGCTCGGGCTGCACGCCGAAGCGCTGCAGGAACTCATCGACGCCCGAGCCCAGGCCCAGCGTGAAACGGCCGTTGCTGATCTCGTGGTTGAAGGAGGCGGCGGCTGCCACGTCGGCCGGGTGGCGCATGTAGGTGACGCTGATCCCCGTCCCGACGTGGATCGCGTGCGTCGCCTGCAGGATGGCGGTGCTGAGGCTCAGCGCGTCGTAGGCCTCGGTGACGTTCGAGATCCACTCCCCCTCCGGGAGGCCGTAGTCGTAGGGGCAGAGCAGATGGGGAAAGCCGCGCCGCTCCAGTTCGCGGGCGGCGATGATCGCGGCCTTGCGATGGCCCGGCTCCGCGGCGAGTATGATTCCCGGCTTCGACATGTCGCCCTCTTTCACCGCCGGTCCAAGCGTCCTTGCCGGCGCTTCTTGGACAATGCCGTCGTGGACCGTGATGATACCGCGACGGCGGGGGCATCTCGCGACCCGATCGCAGCGAGCCCGCCCGCTCCAACCCCGCGTGGGGCCATCCACTAGAATCCTCGCCGAGTAGGGCGGGACAGCCGCGGAGGTTGGACGATGGAAACGCGCCGAGCACACCTGGTCGCTGGCGGCTTTCCCAAGGGAACGCACGCCGGGCACGACATGGAATACGCCCGCCTGCGGCTGCTGACGCTGCTGTGGGAGCGAGCGGACACGGTGGTCACCGTCGCGGGAGACTACAGCGACCTCGATCGCTGGCTGCTCGACGCGCGGCTGCTGATCACCTACGTCGCCGGCCCCTACCCGGACGGCGCCCAGAACGAGGCCCTGCGCGATTGGCTGGAGGGCGGCGGCCACTGGCTGGCGCTGCACGGGACCGCCGGCGGACGGGCCGCCCGCTCGCAGGACCGCAAGACGCGCCGGATGGTGAAGACGGAGCACCACGCGACGCTGGGCGGCTTCTTCATCAACCACCCGCCTACGCGCCGCTTCCGCGTCGACGTCGCCGACCCGGACGACCCGCTCACGCGGGGGCTGCCAGCCTCCTTCGAGGTCGTGGACGAGCCCTACATGGTGGAGCTGCAAGACCCGGCCGCCACGCGCGTGCTGCTCACCGCCGCGATCGGGCCGGACACGTCACCCCCCGGCTTCGGCTTCACCTACGACGAGGACACGGCCCTCCTGCCGGACGGCAAGACGCGCGTCCTCGCCTACCGGCGCGCGCTGGGGCAAGGCAGCGTGACCTACGTGGCGCTGGGGCACTGCCATTCGCCCCTGAGCAGGAACCGCACCCCGGTCGATGCGAGCGTGGACCCGGCGGGCGCGTCGGCCCGCCGTCCTGCGCGGCCCCTGGGAGACCGCGGCTTACCAACAGCTCTTGCGCAACGGGATCGAGTGGGGCGTCGGCGGGGTGGGGGGTTAGGACGCCTTCACAGCCGCAAAGGCGGTTCCCAAAAAGTCACGCCGGGCGCTAAGCCGCAGAACCGCTACCCAGGCACCGCAAGAGGGAACTCTTCTTCCTTGAACACGATCGTGAACTTTCCCTTTGCGGGACCATCATCAACCTGGACCATTCCGCACTCGTACGTCTCGCCCCGATTCAGCCACTGCTCAAGCGTGTCGAAGAGATTGCGCTTGTAGTCGGTATCGGGATTGTCGAGATGCTTCCCCTTCGTCTCGACCATGAGGAACTGCGACTTCTTGTCGCTGTTCGTGGACATCGCAACGAAGTCCGGCCAGATGCGCTCCCGGCTTCCAGCCGCGAAGGTAGTACTCGTACTGCTGGCGGACGGCGATGCGGTGCCACCACTGGATCGCGTGATGCTGGTCCGCGTAGAACGCGAAACGCCGCTCCAGATCCGAGTCGAACTGCCTGTCTAGGACCGTCTCGAACAGACTGCGCTGCACCGGCTGCTGATTGTATGTGAGAGGTGGTTCGTCGGAGCTCACCGCGAGATCGAAGCTGTCGTACATGCGGAAGTTGGGGCGAGCGGCCTTGAGGTCAAAGCGAATCTCTCCCCGGTGGAGCTTCTCGCGGAACACGTCCTCCGCCTTCCGTTCGATCTGATCGGCGACGTGCTCCCGGAGCTGGGAGACCTGGAAGCGGCGCTGCGCGTAGATCTCTTCGTCGCTCAGCCCTCCGCGGCTCAGCGTCTCGATGAGTTCGCCGGCGATGCGAGCGGCCTGCCACGGATTGGGGATGAGGTCCGTGATCTGGCGGGTGAACCACTCAAGCGTGACCGTCGTATCCACCTCGATCGCTTCCTGCCGCACGGAAGGGTGGTAGCCGTCCCCAAGGTCGAACTCGATCATCTCAATGGACGGTCCGTCGCCGGTCCCCGGGATCGCGGGTTGCGCCGGCGCGCTGATGGAACCCCACGCGATCGCCGAGAGGATGTGGCGGTGGTAGTCCAACTCTCGCCAGCCGCCGTTGCCGTCGGTGTGCAGCACCTTCGGGAGGAAGATGTCGCGGTTGCGGAAGCGCTCGCGCCGCCGCACGGTCCGCACCTGCATGTCCGTCGCGCTCACGCCGAACACGTCGTCTCCGATGCCCGTCAGCCCTTCCTTTTCGAGGCCGTTCTTCACCTGGTTGATGGCCGTGTCGACGGCGGTCTGCCAGCAGAAGACGTAGGAGCGATCGAGCCCATCGCGGCCCGTGCGGCGGGCGCAGGGCTGACGCATGACGCGGCCCATCAACTGCGTGATCGCCGTTGGGCTGCGAGTGTTGTCGAGCATCACGAGCAGATAGGCGAAGGAGCAGTCCCAGCCCTCCATCAACGCCGCCTTCGTGATGATCCAGCGCACGGGCGAGTATTCGGAAAGCAGGTCTTCATTCGCGATTTCGTCCAGTTCGGCGGACTTCACGGCCACTGCCTCCGGCGGCACGCCCAGCTGCTGCGTGAGGTAATCGCGCACGTCCTCGGCGTGGATATGGTCGTGGCTGCGTTGCTGCTTGCCCGTACGCTCAACGCGCACCACGGCGATGGGGCGGATGTAGCGTCCCTCGCTCGCGTCCAGCGATTCAGCCTCTTCGCTCAGATCGCTCAGCTTGTCGTACGCGCGCGACAGCGTCTCCTGCCAGCCGGCGTTGTCAACGGACGTGATCTCGATGGGCAGCTTGATCATCTCCTCTTTCTTGAGGTCGACGCCGGAGATGTCCACGAGGAGGTTACTGACGTTGCGATGCGGTGTGGCGGAAAGCTCGATCACCATCCGGGGGTTGAGGCGGTTGACGGAGGCGACGAACTCGTCCGCGCCCTTGCCGCCGTAGGCCTTGTGCGCCTCGTCGAGCACGACGACGGGGCGCAGCAGCTTGAAAGCGTTGAAGAGGCTGTGCTTCACCGTCCCACCGCCGGAGCGCTCCAGATCGGGATGGCGTTCCAGCAGGGCGTCTGAGGCGCGCTCATCGTCGCTGGCGGGGAACAGCGTCGGGTAGCGCCCCGAGTCGCGGAACATTCGCAGGAACTCCTTGCCCTTCCGCCGGTTCGTAGCGGGGAGCATCAGGAGCATCACACAGAGATAGTGCTCCACGTCCTGCCGCGTGAACGGGACATCCTTTTCGAGCATCTTCACGCGCCCACCACTGGCCCGCTCCAGCATCTGCCGGTATGGGTGCTCCCTATTCCAGAAAGCAGCTCGCGTCTGCGCGTAGATGGCGCGGCTGGGGACGATCCAGAGGACAAGCCCCGTCTGCATCCCTAGCCGTTCGAGCGCCGCCGCGCCCAGCAGCGTCTTGCCGCCGCCCGTCGGAATCTTGAAGCAGGCGTGGGGAATGGGACGGCCGGCGCCGTCGGCGCGCGCGACGTAGGGCGCGGCGAGGTTCGCCACGTCGCCCGCCTCCGCGAGCCGCTTCCAAGCGGCGCGGGGGAAGTTCCGGTCCGAGTCCGCGACCTCAAGGCCCGCCCCTTCAAGCACAGCCGCCTTCGCTTCCGCTTCCCCGCGTGCGGCGTCAAGCGCCTTGCGCCAGCGGTCGAACGCCTCCAGCGTGCGGTGCTGGTACTCCTTCAGTTCCACCGCTCGCCTACCGCAGCCGGTGAATCTCGTAGGGCAGCTGGCAGAACGTGATGTGGTACTCGGCCGTCAGGTCCTGCTGACTGATGTACTTGGCCGCGCCGAAGACGATCGCCTCCTTCGATCGCCCCGTGCCGATGCGCTTCGCCCGTTGCTCGTTGAGCACGGCGTCCTCGCTCTGGAGCCACTCGACGCTGGGTTCGTAGAGGAGAAAGTAGTCGCGCCGGTCGTCGCTATAGAAATGGCCGTCCTCGTCCATGGCGCGAAGCTGGCCCGTGCGCGCGGAGACGCCCGTGGCGGTGTGCAGCAGCCAAGCGGCGAGCGCCGGGAAGTCCGGCAGCGCGTCGCCCCGCAGCATTCCCTCGACTGTGATCGGGACGCCCAGGGTGCAGTAGGTAAACGTACCGCCGAGCCCCTCACGCAAGGCGTCGTCTTTCGCATCTGGGACGCCCGCGATGACGCGGCGCACGCGCTCAGCCGTGATCGTGTCGGCGTAGTCCTCGCACTCTACGAGGATGAATTTACGATTCCCTTCGTCCGCTTCGTTGAGGGCAAGGACGGCGTGAGCGGTAGTGCCGCTACCGGCGAAGGAGTCGAGGACAATGCCATCATTCGGACATCCTTGAACGATCAGTTGACGGATAAGTTTATGTGGCTTAGGAAATTCGAAAACTCGTGAGCCAAAAATCTCCTCTATCTCTTTAGTTCCATTCCTAGTGAAAATACCGTCACCGATAATTGAGGAGAATCCAGTAAATTGTTCCTTCAATTCATTAAGGAAAACTTTGATCCTCGGTCTTCCCGTTTGCTTCTTTGGCCAGAGTATTCTTTTCTCAGAGATCAGTTCTGCCATACGTTCCTGGTCATACCGCCATCCTCGAGGAGGACATCCATAGTTTTCTTTCGTTTCCGGGTTGATGAGGTCAAAATGCAGATTTGGCCGGGAATCTTTCTTTGCAAGCCCAACCATATTACCGCTAATCCAATCGCCTCTCGGATCGTTATCAGGATTAGAGTACAATCCAGCCTTTCTCTCGTCCCCTCGGATAGACTTTCCGTAAGAAACAACATATTCGTGGTCTATCGAGGCCCCATTCACGTTGCGATTATCTTTATTTTGGCGACTCTTCCAGACAAACTCTCCTAGAAAAAGTGCCTCTCCAAAAATATCATCCATTAGCATCCGTAGATGATGCTGCTCATTATCGTCGATGGATATAAAAATCACTCCGTCGTCTGACAGAAGCTCTTTGAGTATATGTAGGCGAGGCCACATCATGCACAGCCACTTGTCGTGGCGTTCGAGGTCCTCGCCGTCGATCGGTGAGTTCTGCTTGAACCACTCCTGGTGGAGCGGGCTGTTGACGTTGTCGTTGTACGCCCAGTCCTCGTTCCCGGTGTTGTACGGCGGGTCGATGTAGATGCACTTGACGCGGCCCGCGTAGCGCGGCAGCAGCGCCTTCAGTGCGTGCAGGTTGTCGCCGTGGATGACAAGGTTGCCATCGGTGGCGGGCTCCTCCACTGATCTCGCGGGGTCGGGAACGAGGGGCCGGTAGGGAACCGTCAGGTGGTGGGCGTAGACGTGTGCTTTGCCCTTGAACTCCAGTGCGGACACGGGAGCCCTCCCCTTGGGCGCATGCGCGAGTCGAAACCGGCTGCTAATTCATGCAAGCGCTTGCGGTTATGCGCGGATTCTGCCCTAGAACAGATGTGCGCGCAAGTTTCCTGCCCCATAACCAAGCCCAGTTCCTCATCCGTCCGCGCGTCAAGGGGACTTCTCCCACGCCGTCTGTGGCCACACCATCTTCGCGGCTACCGAAGCGGTAAGAGCGGCGGCTTCCCTTGACCTCCTCGTGATCGGTACCATCCTCACGGCGGCTGGCGTCTGGGGGCAGATGGTGATCTCCGTCCACAGCAGAGAGAGGCGACGCCCATGCTAAAGAGGGGCCGCGACGGCATCGCCGGCCGGATGCGCGGGCTCGCGGCGGCGATCCTCTGCGTTGTCACGCTGCCTATTCTCGCGTGGCGCGTCGTGCAGATCTGGCGATCGATCCGCGGAGGGGGCGGGCGATGCCCGTTTCGGGGAGGGATTCCCTGAGGCGAGGCCCTGTGGGTAAAACCAGGTCCACAAGCTCTTTTCGCAACGCTCATCTCACGGCCGCGTTCGATTGCGCCCTACCCCACCCCGCGCTGGAAAGCCGCCTCGGCGGCGGCGTCCAGGGCCGTGCGCAGGGCGTGACCGTCGCGGGCGAGGACGCGGAGGTAGGCGCCGCAGCCGTTGGGGAGCAGGGAGGCGCCGGCCCAGGCGTCCAGCGGGGCGACGGCCGCGCGCAGATCGCCGACGCACCCGCCGTCAAACGGCGCGCCAAGGGCGTAGACGGCGCCCTGGGCGGGGAAGCGGCGCAGGGTTTCGCGCAGCTCGGGGCGGCGCTGGGGGTCGGCGATGCGCTGGCGATCGACGGCCCGCGGCTCGCCGTCCGCGTCGCTCACGATCAGCTCGCTCTCGAAGAGCCGGAAGAGTCCAGGGGCGGCGGCCTCGGGCGCGTGATGGAGAAAGGCCTCCCGCACCACCGCCCGCGCGCCCGGCGCAAGCTGGACCCGGGTGGACGAGGCCGCGCGGGCGTCCGGGAACAGGATCAGGGGGTCGGCGGAGTACTCCACGCATCCGGAGGCCGCGACCCGCAGATCGACGTGGGTGGCCGCCAGCTCCCCGTCGCTGCGATGGATCTTGGTGGCGGCCTGCGTGACAAGCCGGACGCGGGCGGCCTCGCCGATCTCCACGTACAGGGAGAGCCGGTCGCCGGCGAAGAGCCCGCCCGACACCGATTGCAGACAGAGCGTGGGCAGATCGGGGCGCTCGGGATCAAGGTAGAGCGGCTTCACGACGTGGTGCGGGTACTCGCAGTACTGGTGCACGAGCGTCGTGCGGCCGTCCGCGTCCCGCTCGAAGCGGAGCTCCGCGCGCGCCTCCAAACCGGCATCGACGGGGGCCGGAGGCGGCCGGCCGAGCGCCGCTTCCGCCACGGTCACCGCGCCGCCGCCAGCGCCCGCGCGCGCGCCGCGTCGATCTGCGCCAGCACGCCCTCCAAGCCCTCGCCGGTCAGGCAGTTGGTATAGGCGACGGGGCGCTCCCCGCGCGCGCGGGCCAGCTCCCGCCGCATCCGATCGAGGTCGGCGCGCACGTAGGGCGCGATGTCGATCTTGTTGACCACGAGCAGGTCGCACTGCAGGATGCCGGGGCCGCGCTTGCGGGGGATGTCGTCGCCGGCGCCGACGTCGATGACGAAGAGCCAGGCATCGACGAGCTCGGAGGAGAAGGTGGAGGCGAGGTTGTCGCCCCCGCTCTCGATCACGACCAGGTCCAGGCGGGGGCAGGCGCGTTCCAGCCGCCGCAGCGCCTCGTTGTTGAGCGAGGGGTCCTCGCGGATCGCCGTGTGCGGGCAGGCGCCGGTCTCCACGCCCAGCACGCGCGCCGGGTCGATGAAGCCGCGCCCGCGCAGGCGCTCCGCGTCCTCCTGCGTGAGCAGGTCGTTGGTGATGATGGCGATCTCCCAGCCGCGCTCTTGCAGGCGCGGAACGAGCGCCTCGATCAGGGCCGTCTTGCCGGAGCCGACGGGGCCGCCGATCCCCAGGCGCAGGGGCCGGGCCGCGCGATCCGTCATCGCAGCAGGTAGCGCTGCGCCAGCGGCAACTCGGACGCGGGCGCACAGGTCGCCAGCTCGCCGTCGACGTAGACGCGGAAGGTCTCGGGATCCACGCGCATCTCGGGGCAGGCGGCGTTGTGCAGCATGTCGCGCTTGCCCAGCTCCCGCGTGCCGCGCGCGCCCACCAGCCGCTTCTCGAGCCCCAACGTCCCGCCCAGGCCGGCGTCGAGCGCGGCCTGCGAGACGAAGCTGACGCTGAGCGCCTGCTTGGCCCGTCCGAAGGCGCCCCATTGGGGCCGCATCGTCACCGGCTCGCAGGTCATCAGCGAGGCGGCGCTGTCGCCCATCGCCGCCCAGGCGATGAAGCCGCCCTTGATCACCAGCTCCGGCTTGATCCCGAAGAAGGCGGGGCGCCAGAGCACGACGTCGGCCAGCTTGCCGTCCTCCAGCGATCCGATCTCGTGATCGATGCCGAAGGCCCGCGCCGGGTTGATGGTGTACTTGGCGATGTAGCGCTTGATGCGCTCGTTGTCGCCGCGGGCGACGCGCTCCTCGGCCAGCCGGCCGCGCTGGTCGCGCATCTTGCTCGCCAACTGCCAGGTGCGGCAGATCACCTCGGCGATGCGGCCCATCCCCTGGCTGTCCGAGCCGAGCATCGAGATCGCGCCGATGTCGTGGAGAACGTCCTCGGCGGCGATCGTCTCCGCGCGGATGCGGCTCTCGGCGAAGGCGACGTCCTCCGGCACGGAGGGGTTGAGGTGGTGGCAGACCATGGTCATGTCGAGGTGCTCGTCGAACGTATTGACCGTGTAGGGGTTCGTCGGGTTCGTCGACGAAGGGAGGCAGTTGGGCTCGCCCGTGACGCGGATGATGTCGGGCGCGTGGCCGCCGCCGGCGCCCTCCGCGTGGTACATGTGGATCGTCCGGCCCTTGATGGCAGCGAGCGTGTCCTCCAGGAAGCCGCTCTCGTTGAGCGTGTCCGTGTGCAGCTGCACCTGGAAGTCCATCTCGTCGGCGACCGAGAGGCAGCAGTCGATCACCGCCGGCATGGCGCCCCAGTCCTCGTGGATCTTCAGCCCCAGGCAGCCCGCCTCGATCTGGTCGACGAGCGATCGCGGCTTGGAGGAGTTGCCTCGTCCCAGGAAGCCGAAGTTCATCGGCCAGGCCTCGGCCGCCTGCAGCATGCGGGCGACGTTCCAGGCGCCGCCGCAATCGATCCCGACCGTGATCGGCCCCAAGGAGCCGCCCAGCATGGTGGTGATGCCGCTGCTGATCGCGTGGGCGACGAGCTGGGCGCTGTCGAAGTGCACGTGGCAGTCGATGGCGCCGGGGGTCGCGATCAGCCCCTCCCCATCGCGCACGGTGGTCGCGGCGCCGCACAGCAGCCGCGGGTCGACGTTGTCCATGGTGGCGGGGTTGCCCGCCTTGCCGATGCCGACGATGCGGCCATCCTTGATGCCGATGTCGCCCTTGACCACGCCCACGATCGGGTCGATCACCACCACGTTGCTGACGAGCATGTCGAGGGAGCCGTCGGCGCTGGCAAGCCCCGGCACGAGACCGAGACCGTCCCGTAAGGTCTTGCCGCCGCCGTGGAGCCCCTCGTCTCCGGGGAAGGCGTGGTCGTGCTCCACCTCCGCTAAGAGCGCAGTGTCGCCCAGGCGGACGGCGTCGCCGGTGGTGGGGCCGTAGAGCGTAGCGTAGCGGGAGCGGGAGATCGTCGCCATCGCTCACGCTCCCCCAAAGCCGCGCTCAGCGGCGCGGCGCAGGGCGGCCGCTTCGACCGGCGGCTGCGTGCGATCGCCGTCCGTCAGGCTGTTCAGGCCGAAGAGCTCGCCGCTGCCCCCGAACTCCACCAATGAGACTTCCTTGCTCTCACCGGGCTCGAAGCGCTGCGCCGTGCCGGCCGGGATATCGAGGTGCATCCCGAACGCCGCCGGGCGATCGAACTCCAGGGCACGGTTGACTTCGAAGAAATGGTAGTGACTGCCGACCTGCACCGGCCGGTCGCCCTGATTGACGACGCGCACGGTGGCGCTGCGCCGTCCCGCGTTGAGCTGGATCTCTCCCGCCGCGGGGAGGATCTCGCCGGGAACGACCGCTGTGGCCTGGGGCTCTTGGCCGGGCCGGATCGGATCGTGCAGCGTGACCAGCTTGGTGCCGTCTGGGAAGGTCGCCTCGACCTGGATCATGGGCGTCATCGCCGCGACGCCGGGCAACACGTCATCGGTGGTGAGGATCGTGGTTCCCGCGGTGATCAGCTCCGCGACGGAATGCCCGTCGCGGGCACGCTCCAAGATCTCGTCCGAGATGAGCGCAACGGCCTCCGGATGGTTCAGCTTGAGCCCGCGCGCTCTGCGTTTGCGCGCCAGCTCGGCCGCGCTGAAGATCAGGAGGCGCTCGGTTTCCGTCAGCGTCAGCAGCATCGGTTCCTCTTCCCTCCTCTTTCCGCGTCAGTTCGCGAACAAGCGGCTGTCGATCTGCTCGTGGCGCAGGACAGCCAGTTCGACGATTGGAGCATAGCTAGCGAGCGCCTCGATCGGGGGCGGAGGCTGCGCCAGCATCTCCGCGAGCGCCGGTTGCATCGCCGTGAGCAAGCGCTGCCCCTCGACCGCACCGAGCGCCCCAAGCCGGATGGCCGCGCCCAGCACTCCCACGCACAGGGCGTGGGCGGCAACGGCGGCGGCCTCGGCTTCACTGAGTCCGGCACCGCGCCAGAGCAGTCCCTGGCAAGCGGCCAAATGCCCCGGAGCCGTGTGACGGCCGACCCGCTCTTGATAGGCCCGGGCATTGGGCGTCGCCAACTGGCCGTGGACCCCCAACAACGCCGCTCCCGCCCGGCAGGAACCCTCTCGCAGCTCCTTGGGGAGCGTCGCCGCCTCCAGCGCGCGATCCGCGATCGCAACGGCCTCCAGGTCGTCGGCGGCGCGATGCGCGGCGGCGATGACCGCCCTGTCGCATTCCGCCCAGCGACCGAGTACCTGCTCCCGCAAGAGCCGTCCGACCTCCTCGCCGCTCGGCAGGCGGCCCTCAATATGCAGCGTCTCCACCCCCTGGGAGAAGGCCACTCCTCCACTCGGGAAAAAGCTGTCCCCATGCTGCAGCGCTGGCAGTAACGCCACGGTCGAACTCAGATCCAAGGTGGACGGAAACCATCGACCTCGATGCCGAATTCCGTCCCCGCATCGAGCACCGCATCGAACAGGTACTGCCCGAAAGCGCGGTCGCACTGGAGCAAATAGGCAGGCTCGCCGTCGCGGTCGTGCCGGACGATCTCGGCAACCAGCTTGGCGACCGAGCTGCGGAAGGCCGCGCCGTCGGGCGTGACGCCGTCGCTAAAGTCGATCGCACAGATCTTGGCAAGCAACGCGGCGGCTGCGGCCCCGGCCAGCCGCATCAGCGCGTGGCCGTGCGTCACCTCCACCGCGCTCAAAAACTCGTCGCCGCCGTCGTCTCGATCGAGCGCCGCGACCGACGCCAGCCGCTCCTCCGCGCCGGGCGGTCCCAGGAGCGTCCACTCTCCAGGTCCCCAACCGATCACGAGCAGGTCCGGACTGAGTAGCCGCGCTGCGCCGAAGCCGACACCGAAGCGTGCGTGGAACCGCCCTTCCCCATCTCCCCGGGCCAACAGTTTCGCCAAGGGCGTGCAATCGGTGAGGCGCAGCACGGCGCCGCTGCGGCGTCCGCTCATCTCCCAGCCCTGCGCAACGACAACCGGCGGGAGCGGCGTGATGGGGCTGCGCGCGAGCAGCCGAGCCACTGGAGCGCCGCCCTCAGACACGAAGCCGCAGCCCTTCGGGATCGTAGTGCGCGTGATGCTCCATGACACGCACGGGCAGGCGACGGCCGTCGACGAGCCGCACGTCCACCATCGTGCCCGCAGCGGCCAGCCGGGGCTCGACAAAGCCGAGGCAGATCGATCGCCCCAGCGTCGGCGACAGGCGGCTCGACGTGATCCGTCCCACGATCGCCCGCTCGCCCTCAACGATCTGGCAGCCCTCGTCCGGCACGATCGATTCGTCGGCGGGCTGCAGTCCGACGAGCACCTGCTGATCGTCGCGTTGCGCGGCCCAGACGAGCTCCGGCTTTCCGATGAAGTCCTCCTTATCCAGCTTCACCAAGGCGCCGACGCCGGCGGCGTAGGCCTGGGTGAGGCCGTCCGTATCCTGCCCGACGATGAAGTGGCCCTTCTCCAAGCGCATGATGCGCTGGGCTTCGATGCCGAAGGGCGCAACGCCCAGGTCCGCGCCCGTAGCAAGCAACGTTTCCCAGAGCTGGAGACCGTAGGCGGCAGGCGCATGAATCTCGTAGCTCAACTCGCCGGTGAAGCCGATGCGCCACATGAAGCAGCCCGGAATGCCGGCAACGGCACCGCTGCGCACACGCATGTATGGAAAGGCCGCCGGATCGAGATCGATCCCATCGACAAGACGCTGCATCAGCGTCCGCGCTTTCGGCCCGGCCACGTTGATGCTCGCCAAAGCGCTCGTCCGGGGCGTGACGTGGATCCGCCATTGCGGATGCTCGGTTTGGAGGATGTTCTCGATCCAGCGCCACACGGTCTCGGGACCCGAGGAGGTCGTCGTCATGATGTAGCAGTCGTCGGCAAGGCGGCCGGTGACGCCGTCGTCCAGGATGACGCCGTCCTGTCCACACATGACGCCGTAGCGCACGGAGCCCACCGCCAGCTTCATCCATTTGTTGACGTAGAGATAGTTCAGCAGGCGGGCGACATCCGGTCCCCGC
Source organism: Dehalococcoidia bacterium (assembly GCA_963663895.2). Classification (GTDB taxonomy): domain Bacteria; phylum Chloroflexota; class Dehalococcoidia; order Bin125; family Bin125; genus JAPOXK01. The sequence continues at coordinate 339,679 of CAXXRD010000002.1, forward strand.
AGCTCGAACTTTCCCAGCGGCGTCACATCGATGATGCCGACGTTCTCCCGAACGTTCCGCACCTCGGCCGCCGGGTCGCCGTAGTGATCGGGCCGGATCCACTGTCCCGCCACGAGCGGCTTCGCGCCCTGTCGTGCATGCCAGGGTTGCAGGGATGAATAGGCGACCGGCTGGAAGCTGCGCCCCGCGAGCGCCCCCAGCGACACGGGAGCATACGGTGGACGCCAGGTCGTCGTGCCCGTCCCGGCGATGTCGCGCCCGGTCGCCTCGGCGTGCACCGCCACGGTGTTGACGAGCTCCAGCTTGCCCTGCGCCGGTCCCATCGTCGCGGTCGTGAAGCGCTTGGCCAGCTCGATGGAATCAAAGCCCTCGCGCACGGCGCCGACCACGTCCTTGGAGGAGACATCTTCCGAGTAGTCCACGATGCCGTGCGTGCTCGATCGAAACAGGGAGGGCGCCGTGTCGATCGGCAAGGCGGGAAGCGGATCGGGCGGCGTGGTGCGGTCGTCACGCGCCCGGGCGCGCCGCGCCGCCTCCCCGCCGACGGCACGGGCATGATCGATGATCTGATCGAGCGTTCCGTCGCCCGCGATCCCTCCCGCCGCCAAGAGATCGTCCGGGAGGTCGCGCGGGAAGAACCGCCCGGCGCGCGGATCGTACGCGGGCCGGACGCCCGCCATGTTGAGCAGCGCCGTGGGTGCGGTCCATCCGACGGCCGTGACGAGCAGGTCCGCCTCCACCACCCGCCCTCCCGCCAGCTCGACCTCCCGCAGGCCGCCGCCCCCGCGCGCCGCCACGACATCCTCGCCCCGCCGTGCGTCCACGACCGCAGCCAGCTGGACGTCCGCGCGTTCGAGATCGGCGATCGCCCGGTCCCCCTCAGCGTTCGCCGTCAGCACAACGACACGCTCGCCGGGGCGGACCGCGTAGAGGTTGATCAAGCGGCGCACGGCGGTCGAGAGCATCACCCCGGGTTTGTCATTGCCGGCGAAGACGTAGGGACGTTCGATCAAGCCGGGTGCGACCACCAGCACGTCCGCCCGCGCTTTGATGAGGCGCTCGCGGGCATGGGGAAGATCACGCTGCGCCACGGCCACCCAGTTATCGTCGTAGCGGCCGATCACGGCGGAGTTCGTTAAGACCTCGATCGAGGGCGCGCCCGCGACGGCGGCACGAAGCTCCGCGAGCCGCGCGAGCTGCGCCGCGTCCCCCCAGCGGAGATGGCCGCCGAGCTCGTACTCCTCCTCGACGAGTAACACACGGGCCCCGGCGGCAGCGGCGGCGGCGGCGGCGGCCATCCCGGCGGGGCCGCCGCCTGCGACGAGGACATCGGGGTGCGCGTAGCGCTTGTCGTAATAGCCCCCCGCCGCGCTGCGTGGCACTTTGCCTCCGGGAGCGAAGCGACGAAATACCCGCTGGTAGACGGGCCACAGCACCCGGGGCGCCATGAACGTCTTGTAGTAAAACCCCGCGGGCAGCAGGCGGCTGATCGCTTGATTGACCGCACCGAGATCATGCCGCAGCGAGGGCCACGCGTTTTGGGACCGCACTTGCATGCCCGGTTCGACGCGTCGGTGCGCAGCCCGCACATTCGGCTCGCCGTCCACCTGCACGAGACAGCCGGGGTCACTGAAGTTCGCCGTCAGCAGGCCGCGCGGGCGGTGGTACTTGAAGCTGCGGGAGAAGACGCGCTGCCCGCAAGCGGCCAGGGCGGAAATGATCGTGTCCCCTTGGTAGGCGGGATAGCGATCCCCATCCCAGCTAAAGGTGAGCTGGCGGCCTCGATCGATCAGCTCGCCCGCCTGCGGTGCGAGCCGCTGGGTCATGCGGGCAGGGATGGTGGGTGGCGTGCCGGCGCTTGTCATGGCGCGCCGCGATCGGCCGGGCGCGGAGGGAGAGCGGCTGCTCGAATCTCGTTCGTGCGGGTGTCACGCTCGACCATGAAGTAGCGCCGACAGCCGGATTGGTGATACCACCACTCGCTTGCCAAGCCGGCCGGGTTCGTCCGCATGTAGAGATAGCGCCGCCAAACGGCGGGCGGCGCGGCGTTGGGATCGGGCGTGCGGAGAACCGCGTCCGCGTAGGCGAACTCGGAGGCGTTGCGGGGCCCGCAATGCACGCAAGGGATCAAGAGCATGAATGCATCTCCATCAGTGTCCCACAGCAGCGGCGCCTTTCTCCCCCACGAGGCGCCCATCCCCGAATCGTGCCAGGTCGAAGGTCTCGATGATGGCCGGCGTCTCTCCGGTCGCCACGAGCTGCGCCATCGCCTCACCGGAGACGGGACCCGCCTTGAATCCATAGGTCCCCCAACCGACATCGACGTGGAACCCCTCGACGGGCGTCTTGCCGAGGATCGGCGAGAAGTCGGGGGTCATATCACAGAGGCCGGCCCACTGCCGCAGCACGCGCAGCGCCGCCAGGGAGGGGAAGAGCTCCAATACATGCGCCGCCACCTCCTCCGTGAACTCGAGGCTCCCGCGAGTCGAGTAGGCGGGATAGGGGTCGACACTGGCGCCGAGGACCAGTTCGCCGCGCGCCGTCTGGCTCACATAGACGTGCAGGGTGCCGGACACGATCACAGGATCCAGAAAGAACTTGACGGGCTCGGTCACGGCCGCTTGGAGCGGGAAGGTGGTGATCGGCAACTCGACGCCCGCCATCGCCGCCACGGTGCTCGACCAACCGGCCGTGCAGTTGATCACGACCGGCGTGGCGATCGGCCCGCGGCTGGTGGCGACCCCGCGCACGCGACCGCCCTCGACTTCGATGCCGAGCAGGGTGGTCCCTTGATGGATATGGACGCCGTGCGCGTCCGCGCCCCTGGCGTAGCCCCAGACAACGGCGTCGTGCCGCACAATCCCGCCGGGGGGTGATAGAGAGCCCCCAGGATGGGAAAGCGCGTCGCCTCCGAGAGGTCCAGATACGGCGCCAGCTCTTTGATCTCCGCAGGACCGATCACTTCCGAATCGACGCCCTCCAGCTTGTTGACCTCCGCCCGCCAGCGCATGGTCCGCAGCGAGGCATCGTTGTGCGCAAGCGTGAGATGACCGCGCTGCTCGAACATCACGTTGAAATTGAGCTCGGCAGCGAGCCGCTGGTACAGGGTGAGAGAGCGGTTGTAGAAGCGCACGCCCTCCGACGTGAGGTAGTTCGAGCGGATGATCGCCGTGTTGCGGCCCGAGGCGCCGCCGCCGATGTAGCTCTTCTCCAGCACGGCAACGTTGCGGATACCGTGCTTGGCGGCGAGGTAGTAGGCGGTCGCGAGGCCGTGGACGCCGCCCCCGATGATCACCACGTCGTAGTTGGGGGCCAGATCGTGGTGGGTCCATGCGGGCGGCCAGTCACGGCCGGTCAAGCCGTGGCGCAACAGGCTCAGGGCCGAGTAGTGCGCCGCCGGCCGCCGACCGCCGCTCAGTAGCCGCCGCATTCCGCCGACCTCAAATCAGGACCGTGCTGCCGCATACGCTGCATGGCGGAGACGTAGTCCCTCTCGCTAGAACAACGTCAGATACTTCTCGATCTCCCAAGCGCTCACGGCTTGATGGTACTCACGAAACTCCGCTCGCTTCGTCTCGATGTAGTAGTCGGCGTACCAGCCGCCGGGCACCTCTCCCAAGGCGGTGCGAAGCACGTCATCCCTCGCCAAGGAATCGACCGCATCCACCAGGGTTTGTGGAACCGTTCTGATCCCGCGCGCGGCCACTGCCTCGGGCGTCAGGGCGAAAAGATTGTCGCGATTGGGATCACCCGGGTCCAGTCCGCGATCGATCCCATCAAGGCCTGCGGCCAGTATGCCCGTTAAGGCCAGGTAAGGGTTCGCCGATCCATCGACGCCGCGATGCTCGACACGGTCCGCCTCCGGCACCCGCAGCATCTGGGTGCGGTTGTTGCCGCCGTAGGTCGCATAGGCCGGCGCCCACGTTGCCCCCGAGGCGGGCGGCCCGACGCCGATCCGCTTATAGGAGTTGACCGTCGGCGCCGTGAGCGCGACGAGGCCGGGCGCGTGGTCGAGGATCCCGGCGATGAATTGGTAGGCGAGCGCCGACAGTCCCAGACCGCGGGCGTCGCCCGTTTCGTGGAAGAGCGGCCTACCGCCATCGTCCCAGAGACTGGCATGCACGTGCATGCCGTTGCCGGTCAGGTGCGCGAACGGCTTCGGCATGAAGGTCGCCGCCAACCCGGCTTCCTGGGCCAGCGTGTGCACCATGTAGCGGAAAAAGATCACGCGGTCGGCCGTGGTCAGGGCGTCGGCGTAGGTGAAATTCTGCTCGAATTGACCGTTGGCGTCTTCGTGGTCGTTGGCGTAGTTGGCCCACCCCAAGCGATTGAGGTAGGTGGAAACGGTCGTGAGGTGGTCGTACATGCGCGTCAGGCCCTTGGCGTCGTAGCAGGGCTGCGCGGCGGTATCGAGCGGATCGGCGGGCTCGATCCCGCCTTCGTCCGTGCGTTTGACAAGAAAATATTCGACTTCGGCGCCACAGTTGAAGATCATCCCGCGCTCGGCCAAGCGTGCCAGTTGGCGCTTCAGGATCAGGCGCGGCGCGTAGGGCCACGGCTCGCCCTCAACGTGGATGTCGCAGTGCAGGACGGCCAGCCCCGGTCGAAACAGCACCGGCGTGTACGAGGCCGGATCCGGGATCGCTATCATGTCCGGATCAGCGGGCGTCTGTCCCATCGGTCCCGCAGCGAACCCCGCGAAGCCCGCGCCCTCCTCCATCAAGGTGTCGAACGAGGCGGCGGGGACGAGCTTGGCACAGGGCTTGCCATGCATATCGACGAACATCGCGAAGAAGAACTCGATGCCGTCCCGTTCCGCCTGTTTTCGTAGCTGCGCGTGATCGTCGTTAGCCATCGGGGTCCTCCGGGCGCTGCGCCGTGCTGACGGCTGTTCAGGATAGGCCGCCTGGGAAGCGGCTGACTGCTAGCGGGGAAGCGCTCTCGCTACTATGGACGGAGTGGAGGAAGGTCATGTGCGGCATCGTCGGGCTTCATTGCAAGAGCCCGGAGCTCCATTCCCAACTGGGCGTACTCCTGAGCCAGATGCTCCTCGCCATGAGCGAGCGCGGGCCGGACTCGGCCGGCATCGCCCTCTACGAGGAAGGGCTGCCGACGGGGAGCCTACGCTATTCGCTGCGAGCGCCGGGACCCGGCTACGATTGGGAGGGCACGAGCGAACGGCTGGGCGAGGAGGCCGTGATCCATCCCGTAGCCGATGACGCGGTCCTTACCGCGACCGGCAGCCCCGCTGCCGTCCTGGAGAAGCTGGCCGCGCAAGCGCCCGACCTCCGTGTGTTCGCGTACGGCAGCGCCATGGAGGTGTACAAGGACATCGGCGCGCCTGTGGATATTCTGGAGCGCTACGGCATCGCCCAACGTTCCGGCTATCAAGGGCTGGGGCACACGCGCATGGCCACGGAATCAGCGGTCACCACCGATCACTCGCACCCCTTCGCAACCGCCGCCGATCTCTGCTTGGTTCACAACGGCAGCTTCTCCAACCACGCAACAATCCGCCGGCGCCTGGAGGACGCGGGCGTCCGCTGCAGCACCGACAACGACTCGGAAGTGGCGGCGCGTTTCATCGCCTACCACATGCAGCACGGTGATGATCTGCAAGCGGCGCTCGGCAAGGTACTGGTGGAGTTCGACGGGTTCTTCACGTTGCTGGTGGCGTCGCGGAATCAGTTCGCCGTCGTCCGGGACGCGTTCGCCTGCAAGCCCGCGGTGATCGCGGAAGCGCCGGATTTCGTGGCGATGGCCTCCGAGTATCGAGCGCTCGCCCGATTGCCGGGTATTCAAGAAGCCGACATCTTCGAGCCCGGGCCCGAGGAGATCCACGTATGGTCACGCTGAGCTGCGCGGAGTTCAGTACGCGCGCGATTAATCGCGCGCTTGCGGAGCTGCCGGACGGATCGAGAGTTTCGATCACCGAGCCCCAGGGCAGGCACAACCTCGCCGTGGGCCTGCGCAACCAGATCACGATCACGATCGCCGGCAACGCGGGATATTTCATCGGGGGGCTGGGCGACGGGCCGTCGATCGTCGTCAACGGTTTCGTCGGCTGGTCCGTGGGTGAAAACTTGATGAGTGGAACGGTGCGGGTGCGCGGCAATGCCTCAGAGAGCGCGGGGGCATCGAGCCACGGAGGATTGGTCATCGTCGACGGCGACGCCTCCTCGCGCGCCGGGATTTCCTTGAAAGGGGGCACGCTTGTGGTTGCGGGGGACGCCGGGCACATGAGCGGATTCATGGCGCAGGCAGGCACGATCTTGATCGGCGGCGATGCCGGCGCAGGGCTGGGCGATTCCCTCTATGAGGCAGTGATCTACGTCGGTGGGGCCATCCGATCCCTCGGAGCGGATGCCCGGGTGGAAGAGCTGACGGAAAGCGACGTTCAACGCGTGCGACAGCTGATCCAAGAGACCGGTTTCGATCACATCGATCCCCAGAACGTGCAACGCGTGGCCTCGGCGCGCGCGTTCTACCACTTCAAGGCCGTAGCCGGACACGCGTACTGATGGCCCGCCCCTTGGACGAACCGCGCCTCCCCTACGACGCCAAGCGCCACAGTCACACGTTTCCGCCGGAGGCGATCGCGCAGATCACCCGGATGGCCGAAGTGGGCCGCTACGAGATCCGGGGTGGGGGCAGCAAGCGCCCGCTGCCCACATTCGACGATCTGGTCCTGCTGACGGCGTCCGCGTCGCGGTATCCGTTGGAGGGTTACCGCGAGCGCTGCGAGACGCGGACCGTGCTGGGGGCGCGGGCGGCGGCCAAGCCGATCACGATCGAGATCCCGATCACGATCGCCGGCATGAGCTTCGGCGCACTCTCCGCCAACGCGAAAGAGGCGTTGGGGCGCGGCGCCAGCGAAGTCGGAACATCGACGACGACCGGCGACGGGGGCATGACGGCGGAAGAACGGCGTGCATCCAAGCTCCTCGTCTACCAATTGCTGCCCTCACGCTACGGGTTCAACCCCGCCGACCTGCAGCAGGCCGACGCGGTCGAGGTGGTGATCGGGCAGGGCGCGAAGCCGGGCGGCGGCGGCATGTTGCTGGGCCAGAAGGTGAGTGACCGCGTCGCGGAGATGCGGACGCTCCCCGCCGGCATCGACCAGCGATCGGCGAGCCGGCATCCCGATTGGACCGGGCCCGACGATCTGCGTATCAAGATCGAGGAGCTGCGCGAGGCCACAGGCTGGCAGATCCCGATCTACGTGAAGATCGGGGCGACGCGCACGAACAACGACGTCAAGCTCGCCGTCGCCGCCGGCGCGGACGTGGTCGTGGTGGACGGGATGCAAGGCGGCACGGCCGCGACGCAGGACGTCTTCATCGAGCATGCGGGGATCCCCACGCTTCCCGCGGTGCGTCTGGCCGCGGAGGCGCTGCGGGAGATCGGAAAGCAGGACGAGGTGCAGCTGATCGTGTCCGGGGGCATCCGGTCGGGCGCGGACGTCGCCAAGGCCTTGGCGCTCGGCGCCGACGCCGTCTCGATCGGCACGGCCGTCCTGATCGCGCTGGGCTGCAACAGCCGCACCTATTTCCAAGATGGGCGCGAGATCGACGCCACGGCGGACTATCACGCCCTCGGCACCGAGCCGGGCTACTGTCACCACATGGAGTCGGGCCGCTGCCCGGTGGGCATCGCCACGCAGGATCCGGCGCTCGAGCGCCGCTTGGATCCGGGCTGGGGCGGCCGCCGCGTCGCCAACTACCTCCGGGCGCTGACGATGGAGCTGACGGCGCTCGCCCGGGCCTGCGGCAAGTCCAACGTCCACCATCTCGAGCCGGAAGACCTCGCTGCTCTCACGATCGAAGCCGCCGCCATGGCCCGCGTCCCCTTGGCCGGCACGAACTGGATCCCTGGATCGGACGCGCCCGGGCCCTAAGCCGAGCATTCCAACGGTCGCAGTGCCTTGCTCCCTCTAGCCAGCAGCTCCCACGTCACGGGCGAACTCGTCATTCTCGTCGGCGCCGCCGTCATCGGCGGGTTCGCCGCCAATCTCCTCCGGCTGCCGGTGATCGCCGGCTACATCATCGGCGGACTGATCGTCGGCCCGTCCGTGGCCAACCTGGTGTTGGACATCGAGGACATCGCCTTCATCACCGAGCTGGGCATCGCCTTGCTCCTCTTCACGATCGGGCTCGAGTTTCCCCTCCAGCAGTTCCGCCGGTTGGGCGGGCGGCTGCTCAGCGCCGCGACCGTGCAGATGGTCGTGCTCGGCGCGGTGGGATACATGATCGGGCAAGCCTTCGGCCTCTCGAGCGCCGCTTGCGTGCTCGTTGGCGGAGCCACCGCCTTCTCCAGCACCGCCCTGCTGGTGCGGGTGCTTTCGCAGAGCGGCGACCGCAAGCGCGTCGCCGGACAGTGGGCGCTGGGCATCGCGCTGGCACAAGACCTGGTCGCCGTGCCGCTGCTGGTGGTGTTGCCACAACTCGGCGAAAGCTCCGGGGGCGCGCTGGTCGAAGACATCCTGATCTCGATCGGCAAGGGCATCGGCCTCGTCGTGGCGGTACTGGTCATCGGCCGCATCTTGATCCCTTGGGCGCTGCACCAGGTGCTCGAAACGCGCTCGCGGGAGCTCTTCCTGCTCGCCACCTTCGCGATCGCCAGCGGGATCGCACTCGGGAGCTTCGCGGCGGGACTGTCGCTGGCCTTCGGCGCGTTCCTGGCCGGCCTGGCCACCGCGCAATCGCCCTACGCGGCGCGTGCCTTGCACGAGCTTGTCCCGCTGCGCGATCTCTTCGCCGCCACCTTCTTCGTCAGCGTTGGCGTGTTGCTGGACCTGGCCGTGGTCGCGGAGGAATGGGGCCTCTTCCTTTCCCTCCTGGCCTGGGGCGCGCTCGGCAAGGTCATCCTGATCTTCGTCCTGGCCCAGTGGGCCCACTTCGACGCGAAGCGTGCCCTGTGGATTGGTCTGCTCCTGGGTCAGATGGGGGAGTTCGCGTTCCTGCTCGCGAGCGCTGCCACAGTGAGCACCGCCAATGAGGCGGGCTCGGTGGTGATCGCGGTGGGCACGGTCAGCATGGCGCTGTCGGCGATCGCGCTGCGCTTCAGCGCCACGCTGGAGCAAGCGATCGAGCGAGTACGCTTCGTCCGCCGCCCGCCGGCGGCAACCCTGCACAGCGGCACCGAGACGGCGGAACTCAAGCAGCACACCGTGATCTGCGGATACGGCGACACGGGGCGCGAGCTGGCGCACATCCTGGACAGCCGTGGCTTTCGCTATCTCGTGATCGATTCCGATCCCGGTCTCTTGGATGAGCTCGGGGGAGGCGCAGTCCCCTACATCTGGGGAGACCTGGCCAACGCCGCGACGCTCGACGAGGCGCAGCTAGACAGCGCCCGCGTCGTGGCGGTGACCCTCTCCGACCCGCTCGTGAGCGAGGCGATCGTCGAACGGGTGCGCCGCGAGCATCCGCGTCTCCACATCGTCGCGCGGGGAAGCGGGCCCGACGTTGCGGCGCGGCTGACCGCTGCCGGCGCGAACGCGGTCGTCGATCCGTCGCTCGAGGGAGGATTCGAGATCGCGCATCACACCCTCCATCGCTATGGGGTCACGCTCCAGGAGATCCGGCAGACGCTCGTGGGGCGGCGGCAGGAGCACTTCGGCTAAGCGCCCGCCGCGCGGGCGGCCAGCACCGCGACCCCGGCGAGCGCGCAGTACGCCACAAAGGGAGCGAACGTCCCCGACCGTATCAGCAGCAGCAGCGCCCGAATAGCGAGAAGGGCGGTCACGAAGGAGGTCGCGACGGCGACCACGACGACGCCGGCACCGACGCCGGGGGCGCCATCCCGAGCCACGTCGTAGCCGGCGACGATGCCCGCGCCCAGGATCGCCGGCGCCGCAAGGTAGAACGCGTACAAGGCCGCGTCCCGCCGGGTCAGCTGCGTCAGCAGCCCTCCCACCATGGCGAAGCCGGATCGGGAGATGCCGGGCAGGATCGCGGCCGCTTGGATCGCGCCCACGAGAGCGCCACGCCGCCAATCCAGGCTCTGCAGATCGCGCGATCGCCGTCCGGCCCACTCCCCAAGCGCCAGCAGCAGCGCCGTGACAATCAGGAAGGCGCCCACCCACGTGGGATCGCGCAGCGCGCCGTCCAAGCTGTTCCGCACCGTGAACCCGACGATCGCGATCGGAATCGTTCCGACGATGATGAGCACCAGCAGGCGCCGCTGGTCGCGGACCTGACGGGCATCGCCACGACCGCATGCGCCCAGCGCGAGACGCATCCAGCGGCGCGGGAAGGCGACCAGCAGGGCCGCCAGGGTCCCTATGTGGACCGCCGCATCAAAGGCCAGCCCCGGATCGTCCCAGCCGAGGATCCAGCGAGCCAAGACGAGATGGCCGCTGCTCGATACCGGCAGGAACTCCGTCACGCCCTGCAGGACGCCGAGCACCACCGCTTCCAGAATCGACATCAGCCGCTCGTCCGATCCCTCCCTGGCACGGGCCGATGCTCCAGCGTAGAGCTATCGGGAGCAGGGGGCGGGAACAGAAGAAGGGCCGTGGGCGGAGCGAGGAACCGGGGATCGCCTTGGGGTCCCGCTGGACCGACGCCGAGCGTGGGGAACTTCAGGCCCCGTACGACGAGCATGGTCGTCGGGCGGCTCTTCCGCGATCACCTCCGCCGGGCCGAGCTGCCGCCCGTCCGTTTTCATGACCTGCGCCACGGCGCAGCGACCTATCTGCTCTCGACGGGCGTACCGATGGGGGCCGTGATGGACATCCTAGGCCACACGCAGATGTCGACGACGAGCGACCTCTACTCCCACGTGCTGCCGGAGATGAAGCGGGAAGCCAGCGAGAAGATCGGGGCGGTGCTGTTCGGCTAGAGCAGCGCGGGCTCGTTTCGCAACCGGACGGGCGAGACCCGGGCGCATCTCGACGAGGATGCACGTCCTCATCGCCTCCAGGGATCACGCGGAGGCACCGCTGCTGAGAGCCGCGTGCTTAGGACTGTTCCCGCGACGGCGTCGGCCGACGGCCCTGCCCGGTCTACGGGCACTACAAGGCCGCGGCTTCTGCGGCGCTCGGTCCGACATCGATGCATCCTTGAGTCCCCGGGATCACCAGCAATATGAACGACCCTCAACGATACATATGTCCCACTCCGGATGGCGGGCGATCCGACAGGTCGCCCCAGCAGACCAGCTCGCCGTCCGCGCGCCGCACCTCGACGCAGGCACCCGCGCCGACCACGCGGAAGATGAGGGCCTCGCTGAAAGGGGGGAACTCAAGCGTCGGCTGGACGAGGAGCCAGTGCAGTGCGCCCTCGTACAGATCGAAGGGGGAAACGCGCTGCATCGCCACTTTCTTCGTTACTTCATATTTCTTGCATTTGCGACATAGCTACCACAGAGTGGAGGAGGTCGCGGCGTACACAGGGAAACTGTTTAGGCAATGGTATTCCGCTTCATCCATACCGCCGACTGGCAGATCGGCAAGGTTTTCCGCTTCGTCGATGATGTCGCGATGGGCGGGCTCCAGCTGGCGCGGCTGGAGGCGATCACGCACGTCGGCAACCTCGCCTCGGAACACGATGTGCGCCATGTGTTGGTCGCGGGTGATGTATACGACCACGGAACTCCCTCCACACACTCGCGCAACCAAGTCGTCGAGAGAATGCGGGCTCACACCTCCGTACACTGGCACCTGTTGCCAGGGAATCATGATCCGTACCAGCCCAATGGACTCTGGGACCAGCTCCGAAGGCGTGGCTTGCCAGATAACATCCACGCGCATACCGAATCGGCCGCCACCATCATCGAGCAGGATGCCGCAGTCCTGCTCCCGGCACCACTACAGCATCGTCGTACGCTCGCCGATCCCACCGCTTGGATGGACAACCATCTCAGCGAAGCTGGCTTGATCCGCATCGGCCTCGCACATGGCGCCGTCTACGGCTTCGATACTAACGAGAAACAGAGATCCAACCCAATCGACCCTGCGCGGCCACAGCTCGCTCGGCTTGACTACCTGGCCCTAGGCGATTGGCATGGAGAACTTCAGATCAACGAGCGCTGTTGGTACAGCGGCACGCCGGAGACGGACTCGTTTCAGACGCGCGGCAAGGGCACAGTCCTGCTGGTCGAAATCGCCAGCCCGAACGAGTTGCCCCAAGTCACTCCGCTCTCGACAGGTCAGTACCATTGGGAATCGCTCGATGAGCGCGTGGAGGACCTAGAAGACGTAAATCTCCTTGACAACAAATTGCGGCACCTGAACGACGACCTCAACCACACGCTGGTCGATTTGAGGCTCTCCGGAGCGCTCTCACTGGCTGACCTGCTGCACTTCGAGGAACGGATCGTCGAAGGGGCGGCCGCAGCGCTATACCATCTCCGGGTCGACCGTAGGCAGCTATTTCCAGAACCCACCGACGACGATCTCGACAGTATTGACCCGGGCGGGATTGTACGCGCCGCTGCTGACAGGCTTCGAGCTATCGTCGAGGCAGGGGGGAGCGACACCGACCTCGCTCGTGCCGCCCTTCACCGACTCTACATCGAGCACAAAAAGCTCGAATCGAGGCTACGATGAAGTTGCGCAAGCTCTCAGTCAACCAGTTCAAGCGCTTCACCGCCCCGACTCAGTTGGGCGAACTCGTCGACGGTCTCAATCTGGTCGTTGGGCCGAACGAGCTTGGCAAATCAACTCTGCTGGACGCGCTTCGAGCAGTGTTGTTCGAGCGATACAGCTCCAGAGCGCAGCCAATCATGGCATTGCAAAACGATCGCAGCGGCGCCGCGCCGGTCGTGGAACTAGTCTTCGAAGTCAGCGGCGCTGAATACACGTTGACCAAGCGCTTCGTCAAGAGCCCCCATGCCCGGCTGCAATGTCCCGATGGAACACTGCTCGAAGCGGACGCTGCCGAAAACAAGCTGCGCAACCTTCTGGGTTTCGCCGAGGCCGGCAGCCGGGGAGCGACTTCTGAAACGCTTGGCATGTGGGGCGTCCTCTGGGTGCAGCAGGGACAGTCTTTCGGTAGACCGGCTCTACCCGATTCGGCGCTGGCGAGCCTCAGCTCGGGGTTGGAGTCCGAAGTCCGAACGGTCCTTGGAGGCCGGCGTGGCAGAGAGTTGCCGCAGGTCCTTGAACAGCGACGGGGCGAACTGGTAACGACGGCGCGGCGTCAACCACGCGGTGAACACAAAGACACGATTGACCGCATCAGTGAACTGGAACAACGTCTAAGCGATCAACAGCAGCAACAGCAGCAGATGTCGGAAACGCTTGAGCAGTTGGCGGTGACGGAAGCACGGCTCAGGCGGCTGGAGGACGATAGTCAGGATCTAATCGACCAGGAAGGACTTACGGAGGCCCAGGGCCAGCTTGACGAGGTGATGCGGCACGACCTGCAGCTCGAAGCGGCTCGCAGCGAACTGCAGAACCGGCAAGGGCAGCTTGAGCAAGCCCAACGCGCCCAATCCGAGCGCGCATCCCGGTGGGCAGAGCTTAAGACTGATCAGGAAGAGTTGAGGCAGCAGCGAGAGCGCCTGGAGGAACTGCAATTACGCGAGCGAGAATCGCTGGCCGGTCTAGACGAGCTTCGCCAGGCTGCGGCCAACGCCGAAGCAGCCCTTGAAGTAGCGATACAGTCAGAGGCAAGCTGGCGCGTTATCGTCGATCGCATTTCCCGATCCGCAGAGTTGAACGACTTGCTCCGCCGCCAGAAGGCTATCGAAGCTGCGCAGGAACGACTCGCAGACGCCCAGCATCAGGCCGAGCAGATTCAGGTCACGGACGAATCCCTACAACGCATCCGCTCGGCCGCCGAGATCGCCGACCAGGCAAATGCCCGGCTTCGTGTAGCGGCGACTCGTATCGGCTTCGACATCCCCAGCGACCGTCTTGCCGGCATTGAGGCCGGCGGCGTTCCGCTGGCAGACCCGCCTACGACGGTCGAGGCGGTCGAGCCAGTCGTGATTACCATCCCTGAGCGGGGACGGATTCTCATCGAACCGGCCGTCGCCGACCACGACCAGCTCTTGCGCGCAGAGCGGGAAGCGAAATTAGAGTTGCAAGCTGCGCTCAGTGACGTCGGTGCACAATCGCTTGCCGACGCACAGATCCTGCGCGATGGGCGGCGCGATCTCGAGGTCACCGCCAGCGCGGCGCGGCAGGAGCTTGAGCGGCTCGCGCCGTCTGGCGAGGCACCGACACTGCAGCCACGAATCGATGAGCTGCGCCAAGCGCTAGAGGCCCTGCCCACAGAAGAGGATACGGTTCAGATGCCGCAAAGGGATCACGCAGAGGCTGCCCTGGACTCGGCTCAGACAGAACTACAGAAGGCGAGGGACGAGGAACGGATCGCTCGTGAGGCTGTGGATGAGCGGGCACGAGCCACCTCAGGCCTCAGTGTGGAAGTGCGCACACTACAGAACACAGTGGGTAGTCAAACCGAGTTGGTTGAAAGGCGTGATGAAAGGCTCCGGAGCGATGCCGAAGCTGTGCCCGATCAACAACTTGCAGTGGTGTCTGACACAGCAGCACAGGCAGTGGCGGAACAGCAACAGGCTGTCTCCTCGCTGGAGGAGGACCGGCCGGCCAGCGCCAGGACGCAGTTGGAAGCTCGGATCTCACGACTACAGACGGCGATTGGGCAGCGCGCAAGCTCAAAAGTTGACTTGAGAATCGAGAGCGTCCGCCTGCGTGAACGCATCGAAGTCCACGAGAGTGCCGGCATTGACGAAGCCATCGAACATACCCAACACGAACTCGAACAAGCAACACGCCGACGCGACCGTTTTGAACGCGAACTCGAGGTCCTTGACCTCTTAGCCGACACACTTCGCGCGGCCGAGAGCGAAGCCAGAGAGCGCTACCTCGCGCCTGTCGTCAACCGCGTCCACCCTTACCTGCAGATGCTTTTCCCCAACGCTGAAATTAGCATGGACGAGGACCTGAACATCACCGGCATGTCCCGCTTGGTTGGATACGAGGAGAGTTTCGATCATCTGAGCATGGGTACTCAAGAACAGATCGCCGTCCTTGTGCGCCTCGCCTTCGCCGAAATGCTAATTGACCGAGGAGCACCCGCCACCGTGATCCTGGACGATGCGCTCGTGTTCTCCGACGACCAGCGGATGGGGCTGATGTTCGACATCCTCTCGCACGCCGCTCAGCGCGTACAGATCCTGGTTTTCACCTGTCGCGAGCAGCTCTTCGAGGGTCTCGGTGCGCACCAGCTACAGATCGCCTCGGTCGATGCCGAGTCTCTCCGCTCGGCCTAGGCCTGTCTAAGCTGGCGGGCTTCCGAGGGCCCGCGGTCTGGGTAGCGCTGCTTCCGTCCCCACGGCCGGAGTCGGGTGTCGGTGACACACCTTGTCGCGCAGGGCTGCTCCGCCATACTGACGCAAGGATCAGTCGCGTCCTGAGACTAAATGCGGTGTAACAGGGTCGACAGCCTATTCAGCGCCACGATCGCCGTGCCCGCCGGACCGGCATAGCGTCCCCTCTCGGCCGTCTCGTTCAGATTAACGACGCCGCCACAGAAAATGTTCCGCACGGAGTCCAAGTCTGGCAGCCCCAAGCGCGACGCCGCTCCGCAATGGTCCGCTCAGTGGACCACAGTGGACCGTGAGCCCTCCACCACAACAGGGGTATATCCGGAAACCCCTGGTTTCGTAGGGAAATCCGCACAGGGGGCGCCGTGACGGTCCCTCGGACCGGAGAATCGACATCAGCCGCTCGTCCGATCCCTCGCCTGCCCGGCTTGATGCTCCAGCGTAGAGCTATCGGGAACAGGGGGCTGGAGCTGTGGGCCCTTTTCCCTATGATCACTCCATGGACGCGCCAGTCATTGAGGTCCGGGGCCTGCGGAAGCGATACGGCGCGATCGAGGCGGTTCGCGGCGTCGATCTGCAGATCGAGCACGGGGAAGTCTTCGCGCTCCTTGGTCCGAACGGCGCGGGCAAGACGACGACCGTTGAGATCCTCGAAGGACATCGGGCGCGCTCCGGCGGCGAGGTGCGCGTGCTCGGCTACGACCCCGAGCGGAATCCGGTCGCGCTCAAGCAGCGCCTCGGCATCGTGCTGCAACGCACTGGCCTCGAGCCGTACTTGACCGTCGCGGAGACGATCGACATGTTTCGCGGCTACTACCCGCAGCCGCTGCCGCTCGACGACGTGCTCGCGGTCGTCGGGCTGGAGGAGCAGCGCGACCAGCGGGTGCGGCGGCTCTCGGGCGGACAGCAGCGGCGGCTCGATGTGGCCGTTGGCCTGGCCGGGGATCCGACGCTGCTCTTCCTCGACGAACCGACGACGGGCTTCGACCCGACGGCGCGGCGCGGCGCCTGGGCGATGATCCGCAACCTGCGCACGCTCGGGAAGACGGTCCTGCTGACGACGCACTACCTCGATGAAGCGGAGGCCCTCGCCGATCGCGTCGCGATCATGGTGCGCGGCGCGATCGTGGCCGAGGGCACGCCGGCAGGGCTGGTCGCAGCGGACACAGGGACGGTCATCCGCTTCCGCCTCCCAGAGGGAGCGACGCTGCCCGAGGAATTCGGGCGCCACGAGACGACCGCAGGACACGTGGAGATCCGCACGCCGGATCCGACGCGCGTCCTGCACGCCCTCACAGACTGGGCAATCGCCGCGGGCATCGCGCTGGAAGGTCTCACGGTGCGCCGCAGCTCGCTCGAAGACGTGTTCCTGCGGCTGACGGGCGAAGAGGAGAGCAGGGACGCGTCGTGAGGGCGCTTGGACTCGCCCTGCGCCAGCTCAAATATGAGGAGCGATCCTTCCGGCGCAACCCAGCGGCGGCGTTCTTCACGCTCGCGTTCCCCCTCGTCTTCCTCGTCATCTTCACCGCCATCTTCGGGAACCGCGATACCGATCTCGGCGGCCGCGTGGTCAGCGGCGCCACTTTCTATGTGCCCGCGATCGTGGCGCTGACGGTGGTGAACTCGTGCTACACGTCGCTCGCGATGAGCTGGGTGTATAACCGCGACGCGGGCGTATTGAAGCGCATCCGCGGAACCCCCCTGCCGCCGTGGGCGTTCCTCTTCGGGCGCATCGCCTACGTCGTCCTCGTGATGCTGGCTCTGACGGTGATCGTGGTGGCGTTCGGGCGGATCGCCTACGGCGTCGCACTGCCGGGGGCGACGCTGCCGGCGGTGCTCGTGACGCTGGCCGTGGGAGCGTTTGCCTTCTGTGCCCTGGGGCTGGCGATCGCGACGGTGATCCCCAACGCCGACGCCGGACCAGCCATCGTGAACGCGTCGATTCTTCCCCTGCTGTTCATCTCCGACGTCTTCATCCCTCCCGGTGTCGGCGCGCCCGCTTGGGTCGGACACGTGAGCGCCGTCTTCCCCGTACGGCATCTCTCGGAAGCGCTGCAGACGGGCTTCAACCCCTTCGAGGCGGGCGCGGGTTTCGAGCCGGTGCATCTGGGCGTGCTCGCCGCCTGGGGAGTGGCCGGGTTGGTCGTTGCGCTGCGCTTCCCCTCGTGGGAGCCGCGTGCCTGAACCACCGGAATCCACGTGGCCGCCGTGTTTGCAACCGCGACCAAGGGTGGGATCAGCAGCGGACGACCACCACAGCCGGGACGAAGACATCGCGTGGCCGTCACACACGCCGAAGCGCGACCCGATCCGCGTGCCGAGAGCGCTAGCGGCCCTCGCCGCGCTCGACCACCGGCTCGCCCCCCAACACCACCATGCGGATCCGCTCCGCCTCCTCCAAGATCCCGATCTCCGCGACCGGATCTCCGTCAACCACGAGCAGATCCGCCAGCTTTCCCTCCTCCACCGTCCCGAGCGCATCGCCCATCCCCACGATCCCTGCGTTGGTCGCCGTTGACGCGACCAGCGCCCCCATCGCTCCCAGCACCCGCGCCTTGAACCGCAGCTCCCGCGCCTTCAGCGGCTGGTGCAGGCCGAGCAGATCCGACCCCGACCCGATCGCGACCCCAGCGTCCCGGGCGATCTCCAACGACGTGTAGGCCTCCGTCAGCGCCTCTTCGATCTTGCGCACGCTGTTCTCCGGCACCCCGTGCTCCCTCCCCTCCGCCGCGATCAGCTCGTACACCGCCAGCGTGGGCACCAAGTAGGTGCCGCTCGTCTGCAGGAGCGGCGCGGTCGCCTCATCCAAGAAATTTCCGTGCTCCAGCGTGCGCACCCCCGCCTCCACGCAATTGCGCATGCTCTGCGGCGTGTAGGTGTGCGCCATCACGTATTTCCCCGTCGCCTTTGCCTCCGCCACCGCCGCCCCCAGTTCCTCGACCGTGAACTGCGTCGACCACATGTCGTCCGTGGGCGACACCGCCCCCCCATTCGCCATCACCTTTACCTGGTCCGCCCCCCGTCGCAGCACCTCCCGCGCCGCCCACCGCACCCGCTCCGGCCCGTCCACCACCAGGGACGGACAGTACACGCCGGGGTTGTAGGGCGGCGCCCGCGTGTCGTTCTCGCGGCGGAAGTCTCCGTGGCCGCCCGTCTGCGAGATCCAGCTGTTGCAGATAAAGAGCCGCGGCGCCCGGATCAGGCCCCGCGCGGCCGCGTCTTTGTAGCCCCAGTCGAGCCCGCCCGCGTCGCGCACGCTCGTGAACCCCGCCGCCAGGGTCGCCTCGATGTTGCGCGTCACCCGCAGGGCGTACACCGCCGGCGCCTGCCGCTGCGCCGAGCTCACTTCGAAGTCGACAAGCGCCAAATGCGCATGCGCGTCGATCAGCCCCGGCATCAGCGTCCGCCCGGCACAGTCGACCACGCGATCCGCGCGCCTGCGCAGCGAGCCCGCCGCTCCAATCTTGGCGATCCGCCCGTTCTCCACCAGGACGGCCCGCTCGGGCTGCGGATCGCGTCCCGTGCAATCGAGCACCTGCGCGTGTTCGAAAAGGATGCTGCTCATCGCGGCCCTGCCGGCGGATGCCTCCGCCGGATGCCGCAGTCTAGCTCTCCGGCTCCCGCAGCGCCGCCCGCGTCCCTCGGCACGGCGGCGATCCCCTGCCGCGCCGAGAGCTTGCGTCTCCTCGCTGGTCCGGTCCTCGCGGTACCTGCGATCCTCCGGCCGGCCTCGTCCGCTTCCCCGGAGAGGACTAGGCTGCTCTCGGATCGACCCGCCGGTTCCCCAACGCCTGCAACCCTTGGAGATCCCCATGCGCCCACCCTCACCGACGCACGCCATCGCGAACGGCTTCAGCCAGCTCGCTTACGTCGTCCCGGACATCGCCGCCTCCGAGCAGTTCTTCATCGACACCTTGGGCGTCCCCGGCTTCTTCCGCATCGAAGACATCCCCGTCTACGACTCCACCTACCGCGGCGGGCCCGGCGACTACGGCATGCACCTCTCCCTCGGCTACGCCGGCGACACCCAGATCGAGCTCGTCCAGCCCCTCCGCGGCCGAAGCCTCTACCAAGAGTTCCTCGACGCCCACGGCCCCGGCCTTCAGCACCTCGGCTACCTCATCGAGGACGAGCCCGCCGCCATCGCCTACTTCGCCGCCCACCACATCCCCCTGATCCAAAGCGGGCGCCTCGGCACCAATCCCGGCATGCGCTACGCCTACTTCGACACCACCCCCCAAATCGGCATCGTCACCGAAACCCTCCTCCTCGACGAGGAAACCCGAACGCTCTTCGCCCGCGTCAAGAACGGCAAGCACGGCGTGTACCGCGCATAAGGGCCGTTGTCCCCGGCGACATGCTCTGGGTCGTGGCGCCGCGGGCCTAGAGGGTCGGAGGCTAGCGACCGCGCCCCAGGAACGCATGCACTTCGCTCACTGGAAAAGCATCGTCCTTCAGGACCTCCCGAGCGAGCGGGGTTGCCCTTCGGCAGGGCCGCCCGCAGTCCAACGCGACACCGATGGACAGCCGCCACGCTGTAGGCGCGGCTCTTGCTTGCCCGGGCCGATGCTCCAGCGTAGAGATATCGGGGAGACGGGGCGGGAGCAGCGCGCCGATCCGGTGCGGAGGCAAGAGACGCCGCCCTCGCCGGGGATGGCTGCTACGCTTTTGGTCGCCGACTGAAACCCTCCGGCCGAGGCACTCGGCCGGAGTTGCGAGGAATACGGATTGGCTGCGACCGAGAGCCTCGCATCTGCCGCGAATCCCCCCACCTGGGTCAAGATCATCGACCAACAGCGCTGCATCGGCTGCCATGCGTGCAGCGTCGCCTGCAAGGCCGAGAACGATGTCCCCTTGGGCGTCCATCGCACCTTCGTGAAGGAGGTCGAGGTTGGACGGTTCCCCAGCGTAGCGCGCAGCTTCCAAGTCACCCGCTGCAACCAATGCGAGAACGCGCCCTGCACCAGCGTGTGCCCCACGCGGGCGATGTACCGCCGGCCCGACGGCATCGTCGACTTCGACCGGGCCATCTGCATCGGCTGCAAGGCCTGCCTGAACGCCTGCCCCTACGACGCGATCTACATCGATCCGGTATCGCGGAGCGCGGAGAAATGTAACTTCTGCGCGCACCGCATCGACCGCGGTCTCGAGCCCGCCTGCGTCTCCGTTTGCCCCACGGAGGCGATCATCGTGGGAGACCGGCGGCGCCCATCCGCCGCCCTGAGCCGGTACCTCGGGGATCGCGACCTGCGCGTGCGCAAGCCGGAACGCGGCACGCATCCGAAGCTCTTCTATCACGGTGGGGACGGTCGCGGGCTCGACCCGCTGATCACGGATCTCACCCGCCCGCGCGCCGCGACCGAGCGGCCGATCGGCGCCACGGTCACGCAAGCGGCGGCGATCATGGGCGACGGCGGCGCGCGCGCGGCGCCATGGGGCTGGCGGATCTCCGCCTACACCTGGACGAAAGCGGTGGCGGCGGGGCCGTTCCTGCTGTGGCCGTTCCTGGCGCTCGGCATGACGCTCGAACGGCAAGCGTGGACGCTCCCCCTGGCGGCGATCGCCGCCACGGGGCTCGCGCTCACGGTCGCGTTGCTGGTAGCGGATCTCACGCACCCGAAGCGCTTCTACCGCATGCTGGTGCAGCCGCACTGGCGCTCGTGGCTCGTGCGGGGCGGGGTCGCGCTCCTGCTGGCCTCCGCGGGCGTCGGCCTATTCTTGATCGCCGGGCTGGTCAATTCCAGCGTATTCATCACGGCAGCGGGGTGGCTGCTGCTTCCACTGGCGCTGGGGCTCGCCGGCTACACCGCCTTCCTCTTCCGCGACAGCAAAGGGTGCCGGCTCTGGCAGAGCCCGCTGCTTCCCCTGCATCTCCTCGTGCAAGCAGCCGTGATCGGGGCCGGGGTCCTCGTGTTGGTAGAGAGCGCGGCGCAGCTTCCCTGGTCCGACCTGCGCGCGCTGGTGGGGATCTTGCTCGCCGGATCGCTCTTGCACACGGCCCTGATCGTCAGTGAGTTCGCGCTGTCCAACCACGAAGCCGAGAGCCGTGCGGCCCTGCAGGCGCTGCGGCGCGGGCGCTTGCGAGGCTGGCTGTGGCTGGGAGCGGGCGGCGTCGCGCTGGGGATCGGGCTCGCCGTCGTGAGTTTGTCGATGGCGGAGCCCGTCGCGGCGTACGTGGCGGCGGGTGTCGTGATCGCGGCGATCGGCGCCTACGAGCATGCGTACGTGCAGGCGGGGCAGTCCGTCCCGCTGGCTTGAGCGATCCGATCGGAGAGCAAGACGATGACCGGTGATCCCACTCCTCCGCCCCATAGCGGCGTACTGCGCGCCGGACCGGAGCTCGCCGAGTGGAAGCACTGGACCGAATGGGACGCGCGCGCCTGGCCCGAGCGGAAAGAGCGCGCCTACCAGCTGGTGCCCACGGTCTGCTTCAACTGCGAAGCGGCTTGCGGATTGGTGGCGTTCGTCGACAAGTCGACGGGCGCGATCGCCAAGTTGGAGGGACACCCGCTGCACCCGGCGAGCCGCGGCCGCAACTGCGCCAAAGGGCCGGCCACGCTCGCCCAGGTGCAGAATCCGGATCGCATTCTCTATCCCCTGCGGCGCGTCGGGCCACGCGGATCGGGCCGCTGGGAGCGCGTCACGTGGGAGGCGGCCTTGGACGATCTGGCCGCGCGGATCCGGGAGGAGCTGCTGGCCGGCCGCCGCGACCGGATCGTCTACCACGTCGGGCGGCCCGGAGAGGACCTCTACACGGAGCGGGTCCTGGCGACTTGGGGCGTCGACGGGCACAACTCGCACACGAACGTCTGCTCGGCCGCCGCCCGCGCCGGCTACGCCTTCTGGATGGGGATAGACCGCCCGATGCCCGATCACGAGCGGGCGCGCTTCTTGCTCATGCTCAGCTCGCACCTGGAAGCGGGGCACTACTTCAACCCCCAGGCGCAGCGGATCATCGAGGCCCAGGCGAGTGGCCGGGCGAAGCTCTGCGTGATCGACACGCGCCTCTCCAACTCCGCCGCGAAGGCCGACTACTGGCTCGCACCCTGGCCGGGCACGGAAGCGGCGCTGCTGCTCGCGGTCGCGAGCTTTCTGATCCGGGAAGACCGGTGCGACTGGGAGTTCGTGCGCCGCTGGACGAACTGGCGCCAGCTGCTCGGGGAGCGCGGCTACCTGGCCACCCTCCGGAGGAACGGGCGGATCCGCATCATCCCCGCGGCGGATGACTTCGACGCGTTCAAGTCGCTGCTGGCAGAGCTCTACGCGCCCTACACGTTCGCGGCCGCCGCCGAGGAGTGCGGGGTCGCAGAGGAAACGCTCCAGGCCGTCGCGCAGGAGGTGGCGGCAGCCGGCTCCGGGCTGGCGACGCACGTCTGGCGCAACGCCGCGGCGGGCAACCGCGGCGGCTGGATGGTGGCCCGCTGCCTCTTTTTGCTGAACGTCCTCACCGGATCAGTGGGAAGCGAGGGCGGGACGCTGCCCAATCAGTGGACGAAGTTCGTGCCGCAGCCCCACAGCATGCCGGCTCCGGTGCAGACCTGGAACGAAACTCTGTGGCCCGCCGCTTGGCCGCTGGCGCACTTCGAGCTGAGCTTCCTGCTGCCTCATCTGCTGCGTTCCCAGGAGCAGCAGATCGGCGTCTATTTCACGCGCGTCTACAACCCCGTCTGGACGAACCCGGACGGATTCGCCTGGATCGACCTGCTCTCCGACGAGCGCCGCATCGGCCTGCACGCGGCGCTCACGCCGGTCTGGAGCGAGAGCGCGCAGTACGCCGATTACGTGTTGCCGATGGGACTCGGCCCCGAGCGACACGACCTGCACAGCTACGAGACGCATGCGGCGCAATGGATCGGCTTCCGCCAGCCGGTGCAGCGGGTCGTGCGCGCGGACCGCGGGGAGACCGTGGACTCCACGCTGGGCAGCAATGCGGGGGAGGTGTGGGAGGAGAACGAGTTCTGGATCGAGCTTTCGTGGCGGATCGATCCCGACGGGGCGCTGGGCATCCGCCGCCACTTCGCGTCGCCCTACCGGCCCGGCGCTCGGATCACGATCGAGGAGTACTACCGCTGGATCTTCGAGCACTCCGTGCCCGGCTTGCCGGAAGCGGCCGCCGCGGCCGAGGCGTCACCGTTGCAGTTCATGCGGGAGCGGGGCGCCTTCGAAGTGACACGGGATGTGTATCGCTTGCACGAGCAGCCCGTGGATGCCGCGCTCGCCGCGGCGGCGACCAGGCATGATGGCGCGCTCTGGACGGAGCAGCCGCCGCCCAAAGTGAACTTCGCTCCCATCCCGGGTCCCTTCCGGGACGCGGAGGGGCGTGTGCGGATCGGCATCGTGGATGAATCCGGCACTGCCGTGCAAGGCTTCCCCACGCCATCGGGCAAGCTCGAGTTCTTTTCATCGACGCTGAACGATTGGGGCTGGCCGGAGTGCGCGATTCCCTTCTACCCGCTCACCCCGAAGCAGCGAGAAGAGACGTCCGCGCTCGTGAGCCAAGTCCATCCTTCCCAGATCGACACCACGGCGAATGAATACGTCCTGCTTCCCACGTTCCGCCTCCCAACGCTGATCCACAGCCGCACGAATGGGGCGAAGTGGCTGCACGAACTCGCCCACGTCAACCCCGTGTGGATCCACCCGCAGGACGCCGCGCGAGTGGGCGTGACGAGCGGCGAGCTGGTCCGGGTGGAAACCGCGATCGGATCGTTCGTCGACCGCTGCTGGGTGACGGAGGCGCTCCGTCCCGGGGTCGTCGCTTGCTCGCATCACTTGGGCCGCTGGCGCTTGCAGGAAGAGCATGGCAGCGATCGCTGGAATTCGTCCTTGGTATCGATCGAGCAAGAGATCGATCAAGAGAAGGAGATCTGGCGGATGCGGCGCCGCCACGGCGCCGGCCCTTTCCAAGGCGACCGAGACTCCGCGCGGATCTGGTGGTCGGACGGCGGCGTGCACCAGAATCTCATCTTCCCCGTACAGCCCGATCCGATTAGCGGGCAACACTGCTGGCATCAGAAGGTGCGGCTGCGGCGCGCGACGGAGGATGCGTACGGCGAGATTACGGTCGACCAAGCAGCGGCGCGGCGCGTCTATGAGGACTGGCGCGCCTTGACCCGCTTCCCGACCGCCCAGCGCGAGCGCCGACCCTACTGGCTCCTGCGGCCGCTCAAGCCGCATCCCGACGCCTACCGGCGGGACGCGGCACCGTAACGCCGGCGGATCGTCCGGCGCGGCCGGACGGCCGCGCTAGAATCGCTCAGGACAGCGAGAGGGCAGCAGAGGAGAGTCGCGATGCTTCTCAAGCAATTCTACCTCGGCTGCCTGGCGCAAGCCTCTTATCTCATCGGCGATCGGGAGCACGGCGCCGCCGTGGTCGTCGATCCGCGTCGCGATATCGACGAGTACGTCGACGAGGCGGAGCGCCTCGGCTTACGGATCGAGCGCGTCATTCTGACGCACTTCCACGCCGATTTCGTGGCCGGGCACATTGAGCTTCGCGATCGCGTGGGGGCGCGGATCTGCCTGGGCGCCGGCGCCCAAGCGGACTACCCGTTCGATCCGCTCCACGACGGCGACGTAATCACGCTCGGGCGGGTGCGTCTCGAGATCCTCGCCACGCCGGGGCACACGCCCGAGGCGATCTGCATCTTGGTACGAGACCTCGGCGCACCCGAGGAGCCGGGAGCGCTGCTCACGGGGGACACGCTCTTCATCGGCGACGTCGGACGTCCCGATCTGATGGCGTCACCCGGCACCTCCGCCGTTGACTTGGCGGGGCAACTCTACGACTCGCTGCATGGCAAGCTGCTGTCTCTGCCCGATGAGACGATCGTGTATCCGGGACACGGCGCAGGGTCGCTTTGCGGCAAGAACATGAGCTCGGAAACGTCGTCACCCTTGGGCGTGCAGCGCCGCTACAACTATGCCCTTCAATCCATGAGCAAAGAGGCGTTTGTGGACCTGGTGACGGCCGACCAGCCGGAAGCGCCCGCCTACTTCGCTTACGACGCCGACTTCAACCGCCGCGAGCGGATACGGCTGGACGAGATCCTGCCGGCGGAGCTGCGGCCGCACGCGCTGGGCGCCGTGCTCCAAGCACAGCAGGACGGCGCCCAAATCATCGACGTACGGGATCCCGGAGAGTTCGCGGCGGCACACCTGGCGGGGGCGATCAATATCGGATTGGGCGGCCAATACGCCAGTTGGGCCGGGACCTTGCTGGATCGAGCGCGACCGATCGTCCTCATCTGCGAGCCAGACGCCGAAGTGGAAGCGGCGACGCGGATGGGGCGGGTCGGAATCGAGAACATCGCCGGCTATCTCGCAGGCGGGATGGCGTCGGTGCGAGAGCGGCCCGATTTGCTTCGCAGCTTTCGCCGCTACGCTCCCCGGACGCTGCGGGAGCGGCTCCAGGACGCGGATGACCCGTACCTCCTGGACGTGCGGCGCGAAGGAGAGACCCGACTCGGCCGCATCGCCGGCAGCGCCAATGTGCCGCTCGGCCAGCTGGAGCAGCGGATCGAGGAGGTCCCCCGCGACCGCGAAGTCACGATCTACTGCGCCGGGGGGTATCGCTCGGCGATCGCGGCGGGCATTCTACAGGCGCACGGCTTCACGCAGCTGAGCGACCTCGCAGGCGGCTACAACGCCTGGGTGGCGAGCGGGTGCCCGGCGGAAGCTCCGCCCGAGCGTTCGCAGAGTCCGTCCGTCTGACGGGGCGATCCCCGCACGCGACCGGACGCCGTCCCCAGCGGGGCAGCGCCGGCCCCAACAGCGCCGCGCCGCCAGGGCTCCGGGCAGACTCACGTGTGCAGCCGACGCGGTCGCGTGATGGCCGATGCGCCCTCCCGGCGCTTGGAGCGAAGCTAGCGTCGTACGGGGATCGTCTCCGCGAACGTCTCGAGCGCCGCATCCAAAGCCGCGGCCTGCCCCTCGCCGTGGTAGATGTCGTAGGCGCCGCAGGGAACCAGCACGAGACTTTTCGGTTCGCGCGCCTTCTTGTAGGCGTCTTGGATGTGCTCAAGCAGGTGGATCACGTCCCAGCCGCCCGAGGTGACGATGCGAAGCGGGCGCGGAGCGATCTGATGGATCACGCTCTCCGGATTGAATTCGATCACCTTTTCGATCGACTCCAGCGCGATCTCCGGCTCCGAAATCAGGAGCGGCTTTCCGGTCCGCTCCGTGTAGTCCGTGAAGAAGCGCATCGTGCGTGCATCCATGGGGATGATGCCGGCGCTGCCCCCGCGCTGCGTGGGCGGCACGCGCTCGCTTTGGCCCGTCTCGTAGCGCCGCTTGCGATCGGCTTCAAGCCGATCTTGCAACTCCTCCCAACCGGCGCTGGTGAGCAGCGCTTGCATCCAGCGGCGCCCGTTCACGACCGGGACCTCCGCCACGACCGCCTTGACCCGGCGATCGACGGCGGCCGTCCAGATCACCACCGCGCCGCCAAAGCTGGCGCCCCAAATACCGATGCGATCCGGGTCCACCTCGGGCCGGTGCTGGAGATAGCTCACCGCGTTGCGAAAGTCCTCCACTTGGTTCAGCGGGAAGAGCTGCCCGCGCGGCTCGCCTTCGCTCGCGCCGAAAGTGCGGTAGTCGATCGCCAGCACGACGTATCCCGCGCGGCGGAAGAACTCCGCCTCCGTCGCCAGTGACTGCTTGACGACCCCGAACCCGTGCCCGAGCACCAGTCCCGGCCGCCGCTCCTCGGGCGACAGGCCATCGGGGAGGCCCAGCTCTCCCGCCACCCGCACGCCGCCGCTCGGTACCCAAACGTTCTCCATGACGTATCGCCTCCGCTCTTCGGGTCAGTTCATCCGGTTCGCCACCACGCGGCAAGCTCCGGAGCCATGCGGTAGTAGGCCTGCGCGTCGCCGCCCGCGGACCAGGCGTAGGTGATCGGCCAGTTGCGCCGGGCAAAGCGACGGGTCACGAGTGCGCTGAAGGCGTCGAGATCGGCGCGGCAGTCGTCGTCCGAGCGTCCGACCTTCTCCACCAGCTCACTGAAGGGGACGTGCTCGCCCGCCCGCGCGGCGCACGACTCCAGCAGAGTCCTGACCGTGGCGCTCTGCAACTCGTCGCGCAGCCGCACCAGATCCTCTTGCGTCCACCCGACGAGCGGATAGTCGCGCACGAGGTAGTCGATCGGGCTCCGCACCTCCCCTTGCACCATGGGCACGCAGTCCGCAGGGAACTCCTGCGTGAATTCGAAGCCGCGCGCCTTGAGCTCGACGATGAAGCGGTCCAGGTGCCGGCCCGCGTCAGGCAAGAAATCGTGCACGACCACGAGAGACCAGTCCAGCTGGCCGCACAGATCCAGCCCGATCTCTACCCAGCCGCCATCCTGATGCTCCCAATCACGCGGAACGCAATTCCAGTTCACGCACGTGTAGCGACCGCCCAGCAGGTAGTCACGGGCCTCGGGGCTGAAGACCCGGTCGTCGAGGAAGCCGCCAGCCCCGAACGGCCGGAAATACCGGAGCGGGTGGCTGTAGCCGCCGATCACGTCCTGGGTACGGCCGATCTCGCGGGCCGGCGCCTCGGGATCCGTATCCTCACCCAAGGGAATCGAGTGGGTGTAGGTGTGGTTCCCGATCCAGTGGCCCTCGGCGTGCGCCCGCTCCATCAGCGCCCGGCCTGCGGGCGTCGCGGCTTTCTCGCCGATCACAAAGAACGTCGATTGCAGTCCATGCCGCGCCAGCGTCTCAAGCACTCCCGGCGTGACGTCGGGATCCGGTCCGTTGTCGAGGCTCAATGTGACTTTCGGCATCGCGCCCCCCTTGCGCCCATCAACGGGAAACGGGTGGATACTACCGGGCCGTCGCCGTTCGCGTCGCCTGACCGCAGCAGCCGAGCGATGCTAGATTGCAGCGCGCGGGTTGGGGAAAGGACGGCATGGGACTGCTCGACGGCAAGGTAGCGGTGATCACGGGGACCGCGACGGGGATCGGCGCCGCGACGGCGCAGCTGTTCGCGCGCGAAGGAGCGCGCGTCGCCCTGGGCGACATCCAAGACGCCGAGGCACAGGCCGTCGCGGACGGCATCGCCGGCGCCGGCGGCGACGTCCTATACCGGCACACCGACGTGCGCAGCAATGGGGACGTGCAGGCACTCGTGAGCGCGGCGGTGGATCGCTGGGGCGGCCTCGACGTGCTGTTCAACAACGCTGGCATCTTCTGGCGGAACGCTTACGTGGCCGACATCAGCGATGAGGAGTACGACACCGTGCTCGACGTCAATCTGCGAGGGACTTTCCTCGGGATGCGGCACGCCATTCCCCGCATGATCGAGCGGGGAGGCGGCTCCATCATCTCCGCCTCCTCACCGGCGGCGCTGCAGGGCTACAAGCTTGGCGGCGTCTATTGCGCGAGCAAAGCCGGCATCATCGGGCTCACGCGCGCCGCCGCCGTGGAGTACGCAGATAAGAACATCCGCGTCAACGCGCTCCTGCCCGGCGCCACGGCTACGCCGCAAGCCTTCGCGCATCCGTCGCTGCAGGCCCCGACCCGCGAGGAGCAATTGGCGCTCTTCGCCAAGGCGCAACCGATCCCCCGTCCCGGCATGCCCGAGGACATCGCCAAGAGCGCCCTGTGGCTCGCCAGCGATCTGTCCGACTGGATCACGGGACAGGCGATCATCGCCGACGGCGGCTTCATGGCCGACCCGGGGATCTGACGCGCGCCCATGAGCGAACCGCACGGCCCCTACCCGAGGGACATGGCGGGCTACGGAGCGAATCCTCCGCATCCGCAGTGGCCGGGCGACGCCAACCTGTGCCTCTCCATCGCCGTGAACTATGAAGCGGGGGCGGAGTACAGCGTCCTCCACGGCGACGCCCACTCGGAAAGCGTGCTGACCGACACCGGCTTTCCGGCCTACGAGGGCGCGCGGAACCTCATCGTTGAGAGCGCGTTCGAGTACGGCAGCCGTCGTGGCATCTGGCGCATCCTTCGCATCCTTGAGGAGCGCGGAATCACAGCCAGCGTCTGGGCGGTCGTGATGGCCCTTGAGCGCAATCCCGAAGCAGCGCGGGCGATGGTCGCGGCCGGCCACGAGATCGTCAGCCACGGCTGGCGCTGGATCGACTACCAGCACGTCCCCGAGCCGATCGAGCGGGAGCACATCCAGCGCGCGGTGGAAGGGATCGAGCGGATCGCGGGTGCACGCCCGCTGGGCTGGGTGACGGGGCGGCCGAGTCCCCACACGCGCCGCTTGCTGGTCGAAGCGGGCGGATTCCTCTACGACCGCGACTCCCTCGCCGACGAGCTGCCGTACTGGGTCGAGGTCGCGGGCAAGCCGCACCTCGTGATCCCGATGTCGTACGAGACCAACGACAACCGCTACAACGAGCACAGCGGCTTCGCCACCGCGGACGACTTCTTCACCTACCTGCGGGACGCTTTCGATGTGCTCTACCGCGAGGGGGAGCGCGGCCAGCCCAAGATGATGGCGCTGGCCTTGCACGATCGCATCGCCGGCCGCCCGGCTCGTGCGGCGGGCCTCGAGCGCTTCCTCGACTACGTCCTCGCTCACGACAAGGTCTGGATCGCGCGCGGCGTCGATATCGCGCGACACTGGATGCAGCAGTACCCATTCACGGGTTGAGGCAGCCACTGAGCCGCCGATGCGAGCGGTTCCGAGTCAGCGCATCGCGATCATGGCAATGCCGCCCAGCACCAACAGCGCGCCGATCAGCGCCCAGGGCGTCACGCGCTCCCGCAGGAAGATCGCTCCCAAGACGATGCCGAACACTGGCCCCGTGTTGAAGAGCACGGTGAACTCGCCCGCCCCGATCCGCTGCAGCGCGGTAATGATGAGCAGGATCACCAACCCGGTGCCGAGGGCGCCGGAGAGCGCCAGCCAGATGAAGCTCCGTCGCGAGACCGCGCGCCGGCGCAGGGAAGAGCGAGACTGCATGCCGACCAGCAAGGCGAGGACCGGGAGCACGACGGGCATGCGGACGACGCCGGCCGCGGCGGGGTCGAAGCCTTCGGCCGCGCTACGGAGCCAGACCGAGACGCCGCCCCAGGCCATGCCCGTGACGACCGCCAGCACCAGTCCAGCGGCAAAGGCGTAGCGGAGCAGCACGCCGGGCGGCGCGACCGCCGGCGCGACGCGCATAGCGTCCTCCCCGTCGCCGGCATGCCGGCGCGGTTTGCCGTAGATCACGACGGTGTAAACCCCCGCCAGCACCACGACGGATCCGACCCCAACCAAAACGGTCAGCGTGTCCCCGATGAAGAGGAGGCCGAAGAGATAGGCAGTCAGGACGGCGGAGGCGGTGGCGGTGGTATACGTGCGTGTGAACCCGAAGAGCGGGATCGTGATGGCGTAGAGCGTTTCGGCGACCGCGGTGGAGAGAAAGCCCGCGCCGATCAGCTGGGCGACGTCGCCGGCGCTCATGCGCTCGAAGTCCCCTTCCACGCCGAGGGCGAAGACCGCGGCGATCAGAAAGATCCCCGCCCAGATCGCGCGCAGGCAGCTGATCGAGAACGGATCGACGAAGCGGGCCTGGTGCGCGATCACCGCACCCGATACGGCCCAGACTCCGGCCGCCGCGATCGCCGCTGCGAATCCCTCAACCATGGCCGCTCCGCTCGTGGCCCGATCGCGCCCGCCAAGGGCGCTCGCAGACCGTCCGGCACGCGCTGTCGCCGGTCATCCTACGGGGCGGGCGGGGGCGGCACCGCTCCCACCGCTGCCCCAGCATGCCCCGAGTGCTAGCCTCTGCCCGCACGCCCTCGCAGGAACGGAGCCCACCATGAAGCTTGGAGTGTTCTGCCTGCTCCCGCAGCGTGAGCAGTCCACGCCCCCGGAGCAAGTGTTCGCACAGACCGTCGAGCAGGTACAACTGGCCGAGGCGATCGGGCTCGACATCGCCTGGTTCGCGGAGCACCATTTCTCCAACTACTGCCTGTGCGTGTCGCCGCTGGTGATGGCCGCCTACGTCGCCCCGATCACGAAGCGCATCCGGCTGGGCAGCGGGGTCGTGGTGCTGCCGCTGTACGACCCGGTGCGCCTAATCGAAGAGGTGGCCACCGTGGACGTGATGAGCGGGGGGCGCCTGGTGCTGGGCATCGGCAGCGGCTATCAGCCGTACGAGTTCGAGCGCTTCGGTCAAACGCTGGACGACTCGATCGATCGGTCGCTCGAGATCCTGGAGATGATGGAGCTGGCCTACGCGCAGGAGACCTTCTCCTACGCGGGGCAGTACTACCAGCAGCCGCCCACGGCGTTGGCGCTCAAGCCCGTGCAGCAGCCGATGCCCGAGATCTACGTGGCGGGGATGATGCGGGACGAGCGGATGCGCAAGCGCCTGGTGGAGAAGGGCTACGTCCCCCTGGCGCAACCGCGCTGGGGACCGCCCTCGATCATGGTGGAGACGCGGCGCGAGTTCGAGGCGATGCACCGCGCGCAGGGGAAGAGTGAATCCGACGTGCGGATGGCGGTGCTGCGCTGGCTGAACGTGACGGGGTCGCGCGAGGAGTCACTGGCGGCGGCCGACGCGCTGCGCTACACCTACCGGGTGGCGCTGGCCTGCCGGGGCGGCTACCAGCGGATGGACGGCGCGAGACACCGCGAGATCCCGGCCGAGGGGGAGCCCACGCTGGAGCAGATCGCGGAGTACGCCATGATCGGCGATGCCGAGAAGATCACCGACCAGATCGCCAATGAGGTCACGATGTACGGACCGACGCACATGTGCTTCTCGGTGGGGATGGGCGACCATGCCCGCTCGATGCGCAGCTTGGAGGTCCTGGGAGCCGAGATCATCCCGGCGCTGGAGCAGCGCCTCGGGCCGCTCGATGCGATCGGAAGCTCGGGCAGCAACTCGGCGGGGTAGGAGCCACGCGCGCCGACGAGCGGCGCGCGGATCCGGGCGATATTCGCCTAGCGTTTCCCACTCGCCGTCTTGGCGACCACCTGCACCCCCTGAATCACCCCTTCGACGGATCGCCGCACGCGCACGGCAGCCGCTTCACTGACCTCGCCCGCGCCTTCAATGGCGCCGGTCGCGGCAGCCGACGCGGCATCCTCCACGCTTATTCCCGTCCTTTTGGCAGCCTCGATCGCGCCTTCCACCGCTCCCACGGCCGCGGTCGTCACGTCGGCGCCGATCATGGCGGCTTCATGGACGGCCGCCCGGCTGGTCTTGCCGATCGCCTCCACCGACTCCGCTCCGACCTCGGAGGACCCTTCCACGGCGCCGATCACCGCGCCCTTGGCGGCGTTGCCCACGGAGCTGCCGACCTGGGTCGCGGCCTCGACCGTCGCGGTGAGGGTGGTGGCCGCCGTCTGCGCCGCCTCGCCGCCGATGTCGCCCACGGCGTCAATCGCTCCCTTGACGGCTCCCACGCCCAGGTTGGCCGCCGCACCACCGGTCTCACCGGTCTCTTTCACCGTCGAGCGCACGAAGCTGGCCACCTCACTCACAGCGGTGGTCGCTACCTCCCCCGTCCCCTTGATCATGCCGATGACGCTGCCTTTGACCCGATTCCCGATCTCGCGTTCGTCAACCATCTCTATCGTCCTTTCAGAGGATTGCTTGCGGCAGCGAAATCATCGCCTTGAGGGCAGAGCACGCCGCCGGAGAGCCATCTCGTCCCACGAACGGTCTGAATGCCTATGGTTTCAGACCGCTCCGGCAAGTGGGTCAAGTATAGGGCCCTGATTGTGCCCATGCGGGTCTGAGCAGACACGTCAGCCACGGCATAGCATTTTGCTTCCAGTGCGAATGAAACATAGACCAAGTCTTCGGCGACGCCGAGAAGATCACCGATCAGATCGCCAACGAGATCACGATGTACGGGCCGACGCACATGTGCTTCTCGGTGGGGATGGGCGACCACGCCCGCTCAATGCACAGCTTGGAGGCCCTGGGAGCCGAGAGCATCCCGGCGCTGGAGCAGCGTCTCGGGCCGCTGGACGCGGTTGGGAGCTCGGGCAGCGCCGCAGCGGGGTAGCGGGAAGCTGGGCGTTATCGCACTGCACTCCTGCGGTTTATGGCCGAAGGCTGCCCTTCCAGGTCACGTTTGGGATTCAGGCCGTCGGTCAAGAACCATCTTCAACCGACCTCGCCCCTTACTCAACGGCCAGGCAGAAATAACGAAACTCGCCGTACTGTCCCGGGAGCTGGGAGTAAGGAAGCCAGCGGCAGCGGTAGTCTCTAACCAAGCGCAGAGGTTGCCTCCTTCCCTTCGTCGTGCCGGGTCCGGCTTTCGGTCCCCAAGTTAACTCTCCAGACAGGAGACGGCCTTCGTGCAGGCGAAAGTCTGCATCGGCTGTGTTTTGTCTGCCTGGGTTCCAGTAGAGGGGATCGTTGGTCATGGCAACGACGTAGCCGCGGTTGGCATGGCCCAAGCGAACGATGCGCTCAACGCGTACCAGATCCTTAATGAAATCGTAGCGAGAGATATCGTATGCGGCCTGATCGGCAAGATCGAAGCGCTCCCCTTCCGAGATCACGTGCAGGACGCGTTTCCAGTACTTCAGCTCGAGGTAGCTCGTGATCCCTGCCTCTTGGATCCAGAGGTCTGCATAAGTGCGTCGCTCCCCGGAGGGGAGCGGGTATTCAAGACGAACCTTGGCTTCCGGCGCATGCTGCTGCCACTGCCAGGCGAACGCGAATTGGAAGTCCGCCTCGGAATGGAAGATGGGACGGTGGGAGGCGAGCTCGAAGAGGACTGCGGCTAAGTCACTCGGGCCGGTGTTCATCGCTATCCTTCGGCATCGAGCCGAAACGTCAGGTCGCTATTAGGAGGCTTCTTCCCTCTACCCCCTTCTCTTTGAGGAGGTCAGCGCTGCCTTCGGGTGTCGGGTACAGTTCTCTGATTATGACGAGAAGACCATAGAGGTCCTCGTACGTGAGGAAGTTTACCGCTCTGCGAGGTACCGAATCGCCTTCTCGTGCTTCTTGACCACGAATCGGCCGATTCTCTCGACCTGCTTCTGGCGAGGAGTTTTCGGAGTCCATCCCGGCTTGGCCTTTGCAGTGCGCGCGCGTCCTGCAGCGTCGGAAGTCTGAGAACTCACAAGACGGCCCTTCCCCTAAAGCGGCGGAATTCTAGCACGGAAATTGTGTATGCATTTTACGACACGACCTCCCAACCCCGCCGCCGCTTGTCGCACATCTGCCACGCTGATACGCGGTACACCAGCTCGATCACGTCAAGCGCATGGACATTGTGAAGGCCTTCGAACTCTCTGATCAGCGAGCGCGTTTCCGGTGAGTTGGCACCAAGGCCCCACGATTAACCGCTGCCGATGGGCGCGCGGACGGCTCCAGATGCTTGGGATGCGAGCTGGCGATGCCGCGCGTGCGAACCGCAATCACTTCGGTGTCGTAGTGGCGGAGGGGGAGGGATTCGAACCCCCGAGACGCCGAGGCGTCTAGCGGTTTTCAAGACCGCCGCAATCAGCCGCTCTGCCACCCCTCCGTGCCTTCCGATAGTAGTGCCCGCATGAGCGTCGTATTGTGTGTACTTGGCGATCCTGTGATCAGACGCCGCTACGAAGACGATTTCGCTCACTAGGAGGGATTGCGATGGCGGAAGAGCTCGTATTCGCAGTCGGTAAGGGCGGGGCTCAGCGAGCTCAAGCGATCAGCCTCGCGGAAGCCGGCCTTCGTGAGCGATCTGACTTGCAGGAATGGGTTCGCACGAATCCTGAAATCTTGGGGCCTGACATCCGCATCGTTACCTTTGAGTTCAGCGGCTGGCAGAGTCGTGTAGGTACCGCTTCAGACCGTCTCGACTTGTTAGGGATCGACGCGGATGGTCGACTGGTCGTTGCTGAATTGAAGCGCGGGCCGGCACCCGATACAACTGAGATGCAGGCGATCAAGTACGCCGCGTTCGCCTCACGTTTCACCTCCGAGCAACTTGCTGAAAGCCACGCGAATTACCTCACCAAGGTAGAGGGAACAGCGATAGCTGCCGACGACGCCCAAGCGTTGCTGGAAGAACACATTGAGGGTGCACTCGAACAAGACCTGCTCCGGCGACCACGAATCATCTTGCTGGCAACGGCCTTCAGTCCGCAAGTCACTGCCAGCGCGGTATGGCTCACAGAAATGGGCGTGGATATCGAGTTGATCGAGTTCAGCGCCCATCGCACAGAGCGTGACCTGATCCTAACTGTCACATCGGTATGGCCGGTGAGTGATGTCGAAGAGTTCACCGTAAGACCAGGACGGGACAAACAACGGGCAGCGGTCGAGCGATCTCAGGGACGGCGAGAGGCTAACGCGGTAACCACACTCATCGCTGAGCAGACGCTTCCGGATAGCGAACGACTGGAGCTTAGATGGACAGCACTCCCGTTGCCGGTACGTGATGCAGTGCAGGAATGGATTCGCACCGATCGTCAACGAGGACGTGCTACTTGGCGGAACAAGCTCCGCAGGCCGTTGGTGTGGAAACCCGATGGTACTTTTTGGAGTCCCACAGGCCTCGCTAGACACATCATTAGCGAAGCATCTGGTGAGAAGTACCGATCAGCGTTGCCAGGGCCACGACTATGGATCACGGAGGATGGAACGAGTCTTGCCGAGTTGGCCGGCTTCGGACGGAACTGGCCTGAAATCCATCGTCTACTAGCACTCGTTCAGCCGGGAACGTGGACGACCTCCGGGGATCTGGCAGAGGTGATTGGCCGATCCGCCCGAGCCGTAGGTCGGCATGTGACAGAGTGCTGGAAGTGCCCGGCCGCCCACCGCGTACTGACCAGCGACGGCAAGATAGCCCACGACTTCCGATGGACCACCGACCTGGAGGACGTTCGCGATCCGCGCGAGGTGCTGGAAAGCGAAGGTGTGAAGTTCCAGGATGGCGTGGCGAACGCAGAGCAGCGTGTCACAGCCGATGACTTCGCGAGCCTTCGTGAACAGTCGGCAAGCGTGGCTGCTCATGGAGCGTGATTACCGCGGTTTTCAAGACCGCCGCAATCAGCCGCTCTGCCACCCCTCCGCGCTTCCATCGTAGTCCCTCGTAACCCAACCCTTGCGCCACGTCTGGGGTAGAGTCATGCGGCGCCGAGCAGCGGGAGAATGCGGTTCGTGGTCGATCTGCTCATCAGCAACGGCACCATCATCGACGGCAGCGGCGAGCCGGGATTCGCCGGCACGGTCATCGTCGACGGCGACACGCTGGCCGTACGCCGCGGCGGGGCCGCTGAGCTGCGCGCGGCGCGGTCGATCGACGCGAGGGGCCGCGTCGTCTGCCCCGGCTTCATCGACCTCCACTCGCACGCCGGGCTGACCATCCTCGGCGCCCCCGAGCATGAGCCCAAGGTGCGGCAGGGCGTCACGACCGAGCTGATCGGGGTCGACGGGATCTCGCACGCGCCGTTCAAGAGCGCGGCGGAGCGCGACCGCTTCATCTGGATGGACTGCGGTCTGAACAGCTATCCCCCGGCGCCGGCGGATTGGCTGACCGTCGCCGACCTCCTGCAGAAGCTCGACAACGCCGTCGCGGTCAACATGGCCTTCATCCTGGGCAACGCGCCGCTGCGCATCTGGGCGGTCGGGTGGGAAGAGCGGCCGGCAACGGAGCGGGAGATCGCGGAGATGCGTTCGGTGCTGCGCGAAGCGAACGAGGACGGCGCCTGGGCGCTCTCGTCGGGGCTCGATTATCCGCCGGGCTCGTACGCGGACAGCCAGGAGCTGGCGGCTTTGATGGCGGAGGCGGCTCCCTTCGGCGGCTTCTACCACACA
This sequence comes from Dehalococcoidia bacterium, assembly GCA_963663895.2. Lineage (GTDB taxonomy): Bacteria > Chloroflexota > Dehalococcoidia > Bin125 > Bin125 > JAPOXK01. The sequence goes on from CAXXRD010000002.1 coordinate 376,691, forward strand.
CATACGCGCTCGCAGCTTCGCCGCCGGGGAGCGCTGCGGCCCTGGGAAGAGGCGCTTGACATCGGGCGCATGAGCGGGGGCGCCGTCCACTTCACGCACTACTATCAGCCGCTCGGCAGTCCGGCCCCGGCCGAGGCGTATCTGGGCCTCGTCGATGCCGCTCGCACGGAGGGAGGCGATGTCACCTTCGATTGCTACACCTACCCGTACTCCTCCACGACCGCCACGATCTTGATCCCCAGCTGGGCCAAGAACGGCGGCCCCGAGCGCCTCATGGAGGCGCTGCGCAACCCCAACGAGCGCGCGCGGATCAAGGAGGCGCTGACCAGCAAGGACCGGGTATTGCGCTGGGAGGTCGGCTGGCTGACCTCGTTCCGCCGGCCGGAGAACGCTCCCTACGACGGACGGCTCATCCCGGAGATCGCGGCGATGCGCCAGCAGGAGCCGGCCGAGGCGCTGCTGGACCTCCTCCTTGAGGAGGAGCTGCACGTGACTTGGGTCGGGGCCTGGGTGACCGAAGCCACGATCCCGCACTTCGTGGCCCATCCCCAAGGGATGATCGCCAGCGATGCGATCGTCTTCGGCGATCGGCCCAGCCCCCGAACCTACGGCTGTTTCCCCCTGGTACTGGGCCGCTTCGTCCGCGAGGAGGGCCATCTCTCCCTGCCGGAGGCCATCCGCAAGATGACCTCGACCCCCGCCCGGCGCCTGGGCCTCCGCGACCGCGGTCTCCTGCGCGACGGCTATAAGGCGGACATCGTGATCTTCGACCCGGAAGCGGTCGATGCGCGGGCAACCCGGCAGACGCCGCGCGCCTACCCGGCCGGGATCGACTACGTCATCGTCAACGGCCGGGTCGTCATTGAGCGCGGCACGCATACCGGCGCCCTGCCGGGACGCGCGTTGCGCCGCGGTCGGGACTAGGTCGGCGCGAACCCCGCGGCTTTCCCTCGGTTGCGAGGGGAGTGCAGCACAGGGCACGGGTTCCCGGCGCCCGTTCCAGTGTCAGCGATTATGCATCCCCATCGTTGCCTCCGCGGCAGTGCCCGGCATGCGCCCTGGGTTACTCGCCGGTGAACTGCGGAGCGCGCTTCTCGAAGAAGGCGGACGCTCCCTCAAGATTGTCCCGGGTCATGGCCGTCTGCACGAGCGCTTCGGTTTCGAAATCGAGGGCGGTCTCCAGCGATGCCTCCAGGCCGCGATCGAGCATCGTTTTGTGCAGCTGCACTGCCAGCGGGGCGCGGCTGGCGATCCGCGCCGCCAGACGCCCCGCCTCTTCCCGCTCCGTGCCGGGCTCCACCACCCGGTTGACGAGGCCGATGCGGTGCGCCTCCTCGGCATCGATGAACTCTCCCGTGTAGGCCAGCTCGCGGGCCTTGGCCAGTCCGATCTGGCGCGGCAAGAAATAGGTACCGCCGTTGGTGATCGTCACGCCGATGTTGACCTCGGGGAATCCGAACCGAGCATCGCGCCCCGCCACCACCAGATCGCAGGCCGCCACGGTCTCGCAGCCGGCGCCGAGCGCATAGCCCTGCACGGCCGCGATCACGGGACAATGCAGCCGCCGGATCCAACGGGCGCTGTCCTGCAAGGCCTGCTGCCAGCGGCGCAGCTGCGCTCCGCTCAGAGTGCCCGACGCGATCCCTTCGTTATGACTGCGGATCTCCTCCACATCATGTCCGGCGAGAAATGCCCGGCCTTCCCCTGCCAGCACCACGCAGCGCACGTCGCGATCGGCATCCACCTCGGCCAAGAGCTCGCACATGCGGCTCCAGCTCTCCACGGTCATCGCGTTAAGGCGCTCGGGACGGTTGAAGATCAGCCAGGCCAAGTGTCCTTCCCGGCGGATGAGGATGCGCTCTTCATTCATGCGGATGCTCCCTCTCTCTCCATCTCGGCGGTGAGCACGGTGCAGGCTTGCGCTCTCACTGGGCGGCGGAAAGCCTGCTCGCGCTTGAATCTCTCCCAAGAGGTACGAAGTCTAGGTCACGCGCACCACGCACCCACCGGTGAGCGCCTCGAGATCAGACGGAGTGAGCCGGAAGACGGCGTGGGACGTACCAGCGGCCGCCCAGATCTCGTCGTATCGCCGGAGGTCCTCGTCGATGAAGACATCCATGGGCGACGCATGCCCAACCGGGGGCACGCCGCCGATGCTGAAGCCGGTTCGCGCTCGCACGAATTCCGCCGTCGCCAGCGTGATCCGTTCCCCGACCAGAGCGGAGACGGCCTCGCTGTTCACGCGATTGGTCCCGCTCGCGATCACCAAGAGGGGTGCATCCGATTGCCGGCGATGGAAGACGAGTGATTTAGCGATCTGCGACACCTCGCAGCCGATTGCGCTCGCTGCCTCCGCAGCCGTCCGAGTGCTCGCCGGCAGCTCCCGGACTTCCAGTTCCATTCCGGCGGCGGCGATCACGTCCTGGACGCGCTGGGCCCTGACACTCAGCTTCCCCATCATCGATCTCGTTTCGTCCTCGGACCGGCCAGGATGGAAGGCCCCGCGCTTGCGCGGTTTCCCCTCGGCAGGATCGCCATGTTAGTCTCCGTTGGTGGGCTGCGCGCCCCGCGGAATGGGCGCGCTTCCTCACAGTTTCCAGCGATTCGCGTTTCCGGATACTCGCGGAGCGCGGCGTTTCCGGAGGAGGTACGATGCGCGAGTCAGACTATCACCACGAGACCTCTCGGCTGAGAGACTGGCGGCTCGGCTTGAGCCGGCCCGCCCTGCTGTTGATCGCGGCGTTGGCGATGGTCGCGCTGGTCGCCGCGGCCTGTGGCGACGACGAGGAGACCGCGCCTGCGGCGCCCGAAGCACCCAGCGCCCAGACCCTGGATACGGGAGACGCCGCGCCGGTCAGCGCGGGCCCGCTACGCATCGGCTTCCTAGCGGACTTCTCGGGGCCGATCGCGGAGTTCGGGCCGCCTATCCAGACCGGCGTCGATCTGGCGATCAAGCACATCAATGCCGGCGGCGGCGTCCTGGGTCAGGACGTGATCCTGGCGGCCACGGGCGACACCATGTTGGATCCGGTGCAGGGCGCGGAGGAAGCCCGCCGGCTGATTGATATCGAAGGCGTCCACGCCATCGTCGGGCCGCTCGCCAGCGACGTAACCGTGCCGGTGGGCGAGAGCGTCATCGGCCCCGCCGGGATTCCCACGATCTCGCCATCCGCGACGGCGCCGGCGATCACGGTAGTGAACGACAACGGCTTCCTTTTCCGCAGCACCACCTCGGACGCGGCGCAGGGGCCTGTCCTCGCGCAGCTGGCGACGGACGAAGGCTTCGACAACGTCGGCGTGCTCTTCGTCAACGATCCGTACGGCCAAGGGCTTTCCGAAGCTTTTGTCGAGGCCTTTGAGGGCAGGGCAACCGCCGCATCCTACGAGGGTGAGCAGGCGACCTACCTGGCTGAGCTGCAAGCGGCCGCGGCCAACGGCGCCCGCGTGCTCGTCGCAATCGGATTCCCAACCGAAGCGATGGTCTACGTCCGGGAGGCGCTGGAGAACGATCTATTCGACCAGTTCCTCTTCGTCGACGGGACCCGCAGCCCGGAACTCATCGACGCGATCGGGGCCGAGTTCCTCAACGGCTCCAAGGGCACCGCGCCCGTCGGCGGTCCCGGCACAGCGAGTCGTCAGGCGTGGGAAGCCGCCTACATCGCCGAATACGGCGACGACGTGTTCTCGAGAGTGCCCTTCCTCGCCGAGGCGTACGACGCGGCGATCTGCCTCGCACTGGCCGCCGAAGCCGCCGGCTCGACCGACGGCGTGGCCATCCGCGACGCCTTGCCGCAGGTCTGCGGCGGCGGCGGCGAAGTCGCAACGGCCGGCGCCGAAGGCGTGGCCGCCGCGCTGGCCGCCGTGCGCGCCGGCAACACCATCAATTACGAGGGCGCCGCCACCAGCGTCGACTGGGACGCCAACGGCGACGTGCTCACCGGCTTCATCGGTATCTGGCAATACCAGGACGGCACGATCGTCGACATTGAGGAGGTTCCGTTCGACCTGTCGAACTGACCTCCACAATGTGTAACGCGAAGCGAGCGGCTCGGATGAGCCGCTCGCTTTATTCCCCTCACCGGTCCTCAACGCATCGTCACGCCTCATGTGAGGAGCGGGACCCGGGACCGGAGAAGCGAGACCACAGGCTTGGCCAACGTCCTCCATCAGAGCCAGCGTCGGTGACGAAGCGACTAACACGCCGCCGCTCGGGCAAGATTCCTTGCGGCCGCGCGACCACGAAAACGACGATTAACAGTCCGATCACTAGCTGCCGAATCATGAACACTCGGTTGCCCAAGGAGTCCGGCAAATCCTCTTGAATCAAGGGGGTCCCGAACCAGAAGAAGCCCACCAAGAGCGCGCCCAAGAGCGCGCCGCGGTTATTGCCGCTGCCGCCCACCATCAGCATCGCCCAGACGAGGAACGTGCCCAGCAGGTCACTGAATGAGGTCGGCGCGATCGCGCCGAAGCGGTGCGCGAAGATCGCCCCGCCGAGCCCCATGATCATCCCGCCCAGCACAAAACTCTGCATGCGGAAGCTGACCGTGTTCTTGCCCGCCGCTTTGGCCGTGTCCTCGTTCTCGCGGATCGCGCGCAGTACCCGACCCCAGGGTGAGGCCGTCGTTCGCTGCAAGACCAGATACACAACCAGCAGCATCACCAATGCGATGCCCAAGAGCACCCAGCGGTAGTCTTCCCCGCTCGCAAGCTCATCCAAGAAGCGAGGGATCCCACTCAAGCCGCTGGAGCGATTGACTAGTCCTTCGATCGAATTGGCGATACTGCGCAGGATGGCGGCTATGCCGATCGTCGCGATCGCGAGGAAGTCGTGACGGAGGCGCAGCGTCGGCAAGCCGACGATCAGCGCCAGCGCCCCCGCCGCCCCCATGCCCGCCAACCAGCCAATGGGAACGGGCAAACCGAAGCCGCCGGCATAGTCGAGAACCCCCGTCACCTCGGCACCGGACGTGGTGACCGTGACGGCCTCCGGGTGGGGAAGGGTCAGCAGGGCACTGGTATAGGCGCCCACCATGAAGAACGCCACGACGCCGAAATTGAATACGCCCGTGTAGCCCCATTGAAGGTTGAGCCCCAGCGCTACGATGCCGAAGATGGCGACCGTCGTCAGGAAGCCCACCGTCCAATTGACGGCGCCGCCGAAAGTCACCAGTACGATCAGGTCGATGGCGAAGAGATCCACAGGGGTCCTCTAGATCGTCGAGCCGAACAGCCCCCGTGGGCGCAGCAGCAACATCAGGATCAAAATCAGGAAGGGCACGGCAGGCTTCAGCCCCGTGTTGATCCACTCCGTCGAGACCTCCTGCGAGATCCCAACCACCATGCCCCCCACGAGCGCGCCCCAGGGATTGCCGATCCCGCCCAGGATCACGGCGGCGAACATCGGCAGGATCAGGTGGAAGCCGGCACTGAAGCGCAGCTGCGCTTGGATCCCCAGCATGATTCCCGCCACCGCGATGAGACAGCCGGCGATCACCCAGGTCCAGCGACGGATCTGCTCCGTTTCGATCCCCGCGACCTCGGCTAAGTCGGGGTTGTCCGCGGTGGCGCGCATCGCCTTGCCCAGTTTGGTGCGATACAGCAGCAGATAGACGACGACCACGAGCAGCAAGGTGAGCCCGAAAATGAAGAACTGGTCCGGTTTGACCTTGAGATCCCAGAAGATGGTCGTGGCCTCGTTGATGCCGGACTGGTAGCGGAAGGCAGTGGGACCCCAGATCAGCTGCACGATCGCGCGCAAGCCGATGCCGATCCCCAGGCTTGCGACGGCCATCGTGATGAAACCGCCGCCGCGAGCGCGCAAGCGGCGGAAGACGAGCCAATCCAAGCCCAGTACGACCAGTGCGACCCCGGCCATGGCGACCAGCGCGGCCGGGATCATCCCCCAGCCGAAGGAGAGCGGACCGATCGCCCCCCCGTGGAGCCCCGCATCGACGACCACCGCGAACGCCAGGAACATCCCCAACGTCATCAGGTCGCCGTGGGCGAAGTTGGCGAACTTCAGCACGCCGTAGCTCAGGGTCAGCCCGATCGCCCCCAGCCCGATGATCGAGCCGGAGACGATGCCAACGATGACCAACTGTGCGATATCCGTGGCGTGCTCCTATGCGGATGCGGTCTCTTGACCCAAGAAGAGCCGTCCCACATCCGGATTCGCCAATAGCTGCTCCCCGGGCTGCTCCAGCGCATTGCGGCCCGCCACCAGCACGTAGCCGCGATCGGAGAGGCGCAGCGCTTCCTTGGCGTTCTGCTCCACCATCAGGATCGCGACGCCCTGCGCATTGATGGCGCGGATCCGCTCAAAGATTTGGCCGCGCATGCGCGGCGAGAGGCTCGCGGTCGGCTCGTCCAGGCAGAGCAGGACGGGGTCTAGCATCAAGGCGCGCCCGATCGCGAGCATCTGTCGCTGCCCACCGGAAAGGTTGGCGGCGCGCTCGGCGGGACGGTGCTCGAGATCCGGGAAGAGGCGCAGGATCTCAGCGAGCCGCGCGGCCGTGCCGTGCCGGCGGCGATAGCCGCCCAGCTGGAGATTCTCGCGCACGTTCAGGGAAGGGAAGATGTTGGACGTCTGGGGAACAAGCGCCGCGCCGGCCGCGACCATCTTGGGCGCCGAGGCGCGCGTGACATCGCTGCCCTGAAAGGTAATCCGTCCCCTGGAGGGGCGCAGCAGGCCGAAGATGGTCTTGAGCAGGGTCGATTTGCCGGCACCGTTGGGTCCGATAATGGTGACGACCTCCGCATCGCCCACGCGGAGTGAGACGTCGTGGATGATCTCGGCGGCGCCGTAGCCAGCGCTGATCCCGTGCGCTTCCAACAGCGTCACCGGTACTGACTCCCGAGGTAGGCATCCTGCACCGCTGGGTCCGCCATCACGGCGCTCGGCGCGCCTTCGGTCAGCACGCGCCCAGCGGACATCACCACCACCGTGTCCGCCAGCCGCATCACCACCTCCATATTGTGCTCGATGATCAAGAACGTCACCGACAGCTCCCGCTGCAGCCGGCGGATGTGATCGACCAATTGCAGCGCGAGTGTCGGGTTGACGCCGGCGGCCGGCTCGTCGAGCAGGACCAGCTTGGGGCGGGCGATCAGCGCCCGCGCCAGCTCCAGCAGCTTTTTCTGGCCGCCGGAGAGGTTGCCGGCGCGCTCGTGCGCCAACGCGTCGAGGGTCACGAGACGCAGCATCTCGTGGGCGCGCGCCTCATGGGCGCGCTCCTCACAGGCGACCCGTTTGGCACGGAAGAGCGGCTCCCACGGCCGCTCACCCCGCTGCGCGCCGGCACCGAGCATGCAGTTCTCCAGCACGGTCATCGAACTCAACTCTTGCGGGATTTGGAAGGTCCGCACCAGACCACGGCGCACGATCGCGGGCGGAGAGAGACGGGCGATGGGCTCTCCCGCGAACTCGATCGTACCGCCGTCGAGACGCAGGAAGCCGCTGATGCAATTGAAGCAGGTGGTCTTCCCGGCGCCGTTAGGGCCGATCAGCGCCGTGATCGTCCCTTCCTCGATCGCGAACGTCGCGCCGTCGACGGCCGGGTTGCCGCCGAATCGCTTCACGAGATTCGTGACCCGGAGCATCCCGTCTATACTGGCCCTCCGCCCCAAGCGCCCGGAAGAGGCCGTCTCCAACGCCGTGTCATGGTAGCCTGCCGCCGCTCACGCCTGGGACGAGTAACGCCAGCGATGCGCATCGCGCAAGCGTGGCCGGTATGGTGGGAGCCAGCAAGGCGATCGTGCGGTATTCTCCTGTTCTAGCGGCCCGTTCTCTCGCCAGAGGGGCCGCTGGGTTGCTCGGGGGCGTGCTGCCTGTTTAACTGTTCCCGGCTTAGCCGCCGCCCGAACGGCGAGAATAAACTTTCGCTTGGTCCAGCGACGTTCGAGAGGACAATCCTATGAGTGAAGCCCTCCAGTCCCCGATGAAAGTCGATCCCGTCACCTTTGAATTGGTGCGTAATTCGCTGAAGGCAGCCTGCGCGGAGATGGCGCTGGTCGTCTCCAAAACCGCGTATTCGGTGGCGATCAACGAGGGCAAGGACTTCGCCGGCACGATCAGCGACGCCAAAGGCAGTCTGGTGACCCAGAGCGACTACGACCTGCCGGCGTTCGTGGGGCTGAGCATGTACTCGACCAAGGAGGTCGTGAAGCAGATCGGCCTCGAGAACATGGAGCCAGACGATATCTACTGGATCAACGATCCGTATGTCGCCAGCACGCACTGCAACGACATGCACTTCGTACGGCCGGTGTTCTATGAAGGCCGGGTGGCGGCCTTCGTGGAATCGACCGCCCACTGGAGCGACGTGGGGGGAGCGGTGCCGGGTTCGCTGAATTCCCGTGCGGTGACCCACTACGACGAGGGAGTGCGACTGCCGGCGGTGCGCGTCTACCGCAAAGGCGAGCTGCAGCGGGACGTGGTCTCGCTGGTGATGACCAACGTGCGCGATTCCTGGGAGCGGATGGGCGATCTGAACGCGCAGTGCTCGGCGCTGCGCACGGGGGACTCCCGCTTGCAGGAGATGTTCCGCAAGCATGGGCTACAGACGGTGTGGGACTGCATGGATGAGCTGCAGGACTACTCGGAGCGGATGATCCGCTCCGCGCTCCGCTCCATTCCCGACGGCACCTACCAGACCGAGGACTACAACGACCAAGTCTTCGAGAGCGGCAATCCGGCCGCGTTCCGGGTCACGCTCACGATCGAAGGGGACCACGCCACTTTCGACCTGTCCGACAGCGACGAAACGGTGCCGGGCAGCATTAACACGACAATCGTCTCGACCACCTCGTCCCTGTTCAACTCGTTGGGGGCGATCCTGCCGCCGATGCCGATGAACGCGGGGGTGATGCGGGCAATCGAAATCAAGACGCGGCGGGGGTCGATCTGCCACGCGCTGCCGCCGACCGCGGTGTCGCTGCAGGCGTCGAGCATGGAGATCCTGGTGGGCTGCGGCGTGCAGGTCTTGAGTCAGGCGCTACCGGAACGGGGCGCGGGCACCTGCTCCACCATCCTTAATACCGTCTTCACCGGGATCGACGAGCGCGAGACGTTCGGAGACGAGCCGTTCCTGGAGTACGTCTGGGCGGTCGGAGGCATGGGGGGGACGAAATACAAGGATGGGCCGAGCGTCGTGGGGACCGCGTTCACGGCCACGATCCAGAACATCCCGGCCGAGTTGCAGGAGCGCCGCTACCCGCTGTTCTGGCGGCGCTATCAGATCAAGCCGAACACCGGCGGGCCGGGCAAGCGGCGGGGCGGATTGGGGCTGGACCAGCTCTGCGAGTTCCCCTTCGTCGGGGGGCAGTTGACGAATTTCGGCAATCGTGCCGAGATGGGGCCGCCGGGATGCTTTGGCGGAGAGCGGGGGGCAACGGCAGGCCTGGTGATGAACGAGAGAACAGAGAACGAGCGCCGGGTGGGATTGGTGGCGGTGAACGTGCCGGTCAGTGTCGGCGAGACGCTGCACTACTGGTCGGCAGGGGGAGGCGGGTATGGCGATCCGCTCGATCGCTCGATCGAGGATGTGGTTGAAGATGTGCAGGACGACTTGCTCAGCATCGCCAATGCGCGAGAGCAGTACGGGGTAGTCATGAGCGAGCGCGATCGGCGGACACTGGACTACGCGGTGGACGTGGCCGCTACCGACGCTTTGCGCAAAGAGAGGCGCGCCAAGCGCGCTTAGCGCTTAGGAACGTCACGAGCGTAGTTTCACTACTCATCGGACTATCAAGTCTGAAGTGGAATTCCACGATCTCCTCGTGCAACCGAGCGGTGCCCTTGGGGCGGTTGACCGCGACAAGAGCACCCAATCACACAGGAGTGGCTTGCCGCCACATCGACTCGATGTCGCCTTCTATCTGGCGGAATTCATCCGTCGGGAGCATCCGTAAGCAAGTTAAGCTCGATCCGAAATCCTTGAGAGAAGCATCGACGTGGTACACCGCACCATCGACGAAGAGGAGGCGGAGGTGAGGGAGTTCGCTCCCGATGCGGCACTCGCTATCCCCGTCCCAGCTCGCTCGCCAATCAGCCCAAGCTTCGGTTACCCCTTGACTTACCCTTGGGTGGTCCGAGCTGAGGAAGCGCCGCGAGACTCCACTGGGCGCGGCCGCCGCGAGCGTGAAGGTGTCATCGTTCGTGTATTGGTCAATGATAACGAGCGAGTCTTGGGCAGGTCCGATTAGTTGACGCAGCCTGATGGCACCCTCGAATCGCCGTCCGGCACTGACGTAGGTCGGCCCCGGGCGAAGTTCCTCGGGCGAGAACAGTGCCTCTGGAGTCTCCGCGCTGTCCTCGCGGGTTCCGCCCAACTCGCAAGCGAGCAGCTTCAGTTCGCGGCAGCCGACAGCGGCTCGTACCAATTCCACGCGAATCTGATCGAGGGGTTCCGTTCCGCTCACAGCGGGCCACAGCACCACCTCGACCTGTCGAGGAGCTTCATGTCGGAGTTGTGCGTCGATCTGAGCGAGGAGCGTAGTCCATCGACGATGCCAGGACGCGATTGCCTCAGCATCTCCTTCGCTGATTAGACGCAGCCCATCGCGACGAAGGTCGGCAAGGCGAGCCACCTGGCCATGCAAGCGTTCAATCGGATGTGATGCATCGTCGAGTCGGGCACATTCACTGGCCACGGTGCCTTAGCCCGAATACTCTCTCGTCACGCTCCCTCGCTGCGGCGCGGTCGCGTAAGTCGCTGAACACTTGTACGCCCGCGTCGATGATCGCGCCGCGGCGTTGATCGTCCCCGCGGTCGAGTTGTGAGAAGGCATCGACTGTCTTTTGCCAGTGGTGACTCTCTTCGCCCCACCAGGAACTCTCTGAGAAGCTCGTGGTGCCGACGATCTTCTCCAGATCCCATCCGCGGTCGAGAGCGAGTAACGCCCGTTCCATCCAATCTTCGCTCGGTCCGCGCCGCAGACATACCCACTGGAGTTCGTCGAGGTCAGCTCGATCCAGCAGCGCCTCCGCTGTGGCCAAGTCCGCCCCCACGAGTTCCGTGACGACATCTTGGAGAGGGAAGGAGGGAGCGTCGGCGGGAATTGCATCGATCAACTCCCGCCGAACGTGAGGCGGTAACCCACCGATTTCCTCTACGAGTGTGTGCGGGAGTGACCAGTGGTCAATAGAGTCACGCTTTAGTCGCGTAAACCAAGCACGAAGCCAGTCGGCGAAGAGTTCAGGATCACTCTTGAGAATTTCTGAGTACCAGTAGTCGTCCGGTGGGCTGGCGATAATTGCCTCGCGCCAGCGAACTTGTCCTGCTTCGGAGAGGTCGGACAACTGCGTCTTCCCCGGCCCATGCGCGATCGCTACGGCTGCGTCGCGTGCAACGATCGGGTCGGAAGCATCCAACAAGCGCTCGACGGTCTCAGTGTCGACTTGACCTCCGACGACCAACCACTCAATCAAGTTCCGGTGGTCCCTACTTAGCCTCGCAATCCCTTTCGCCCTGAGTTCCTCGCCGACGGGACGCGTGAGGATCACCTGCAAGGCTACCCACGAGTAGGAATCACCCCCGAGCAACTCGGCCAGCGCAGCCTGCCATCCCTCGGCATCAATCTCGACGGACCGTTGCAGAAACGGCAGCAGCAGATCAGCGGCCGCGCGACGCCGCACCAGTACATCAGTCCAGGTAAGCGGCTCGGCATTCGACTCAGCGAGGAGTTGCGCTAGACGCGGCGTGAAGCGCGGGTATGAGATTCCGGCGGCGGTGGCCTCCAAGTCCGACCCGTGTAGAAGCTCGACTTGGTCATCGAGCGATCGCGACTTCGCATCTTTGGCCAACGCGACGACTGCCGCATCAGCCCTCCGCTCCCAGTCGCTGTGGTCGACCTTGGTACCTGCCCAGTGCTCAGGAAAGAGGGTTTCGAATTCAGGGGGAATCTCGACTACAAGATCGACCTTCGCACCGTACGAGCGGAGCTTTCTGAGCGCACCTGGGCGGTCGGCGAGAATGCTCGTCAGCCGCTCGATTACACGCCGCGCGACGCCGCGAATCGCGTGAACATCGGCCTCGACTGATGCCCTGCCGAGGCCCAGCGTGCGCGGATAGACCCACGAGTGCATCTCGTCGATCAGTGGTCCGACGGGCCCGTCCTTCACCCGCGCAACGATTTCAAGGACTCGATCCCAGAGAGGGTCGAGCGCGGTCACTACTGCAGGCGGCAGAGGTGCCTCTCCGATAGTCAACTTGTTGCCGAGCCCGGGGTCCTGAGTTATTACGCGTATCTGGGGTTGCATCGCATGCGTCAGAGCACGGATCCCGACCCCTATGTCTCCGTCCGCGCGGAGCCAACGGTCAACGGCCTCGACAGCAGCCTTTCTGACCTCGACTGGGTGGTCGGACGCCGCGATGTGATCACCAATGACTCGGAGCGGGTGATCCGGAGCGCTGTTCTCGGGACGATCGTCACCGACGGCTGCGTCCAATAGCAAAGGAAGCGTGGCGTTGGGGTCTACTTCCGCGCGGTGCGCTTCCCGGACGATTTCGTCTCGGAATTGCGGCCAAAGCTTGATGGCGTCCTGGAGTTCATTTGCCCCAAGAAGGGCAAACGCGATGGCTGACTCAGAGTCGCGGTCATCGACGAGGCTGCGTACAAACTCGCGATCGAACTCGGCGCCGCGGTGAATCGCGCCGAGCAACGGGGCCGCAGCGCTCCGATCGTCGTCCAAGTGCTGAAGCGAGGCACGCAGGTCGAGAGACCCTGGTTTCGGCAGATAGATATCCCGTACGAGGGCGTATCGAAGATCCACCGGCTGGACGCGCAGGCGGATAACACGGCCGGCCTCCGGTGTCTCATCTAGGGTTCCGCCTGACGCAAGCCCTCGAATCAGATCCGCAACCGTGGGCTGATTGAGACCGAGCGCCTGACCGACCTGCTCAAGCGTGGCTCCGTACTTTCCGGACAGGGCAAGGAATCCGAGTACATATCGACTTTCAGCACCGATCGACCTTGCATACCAGCCAACGATGTCACGAAGGAGCACGTCTCCGGCCGCGACATCTCGCAGATCGCCCGTCAGCGACGCGTGGGCGAGCGTGACTGCGAGTCCCACGCGGCCGTGTGCCTGATTCACGAGATGGGCTTGAAGTTCGACCGGGGCCACGATCCCCATTTCCTTAATGACGTCGAGAATCTGATCACGTTCAAGTTCCCCGATCTCGAACTGCGAAGCACCCGAGAGCGCTCCAGAAACCTCGTCGACGCTTCCCGGCCAGGTCACGGCCGCGATCTTGAAGCTGGCGCTCATCTGGGACCGCAGTTGCCGGAGCCTGCTCAGCCGATCTCCCTGCAAATGAGCATCGTCAACCACGATCCTCTGCGGCTGCATGTCGCGGATGGCGTTTTCAAGCTGGCTGACATTCCAGCCATCGTCGAAGAGTCCCCAGTCATCCTCCATCAACTGCTGAAGCAGGAATGTCTTGCCGATCCCAGGCTTTCCGACGACGACGATATCGCTTTCGATGGCTTTCAGTTGCTCGAACTCTCGGTCTCTTCCGATGAGGGGAATCTCTGGCATAGGGCGACGGGTGACAGGGAGCCGAGACAGCGCGCGGGCCTCACCGGGAACTCCGAGAAGTTCTTGCCGCCATGCCGCGTTCCGGTAGAGCCGCCCGATGAAGTCGGCACGATCATGGACAGCGGCGAGGCGGACGCCGAATTGATCGCGCAGGAGATGGTCTAGCTTGAGTCGACGGCGTCCACTGATCGGTCTTGTGGTCGCGAACACAATCGCGCGGCGCTCACCCCCGGCATCGACATGACTATTGACGTTGCGCTCGAGATTGCCGCGCGCGTCTTCTTGGACACTGGCTACAAGGAAGAACGGGGTACCGTCAGACAGCTCTCCGATTCCGTCCATGCCTGCATCGTTCCCGCCCTCGACTGGACGGAGCGACGGGTAGTCCTCACGCAGTAGATCGACTGCACAGCGCTCGAATGTCGGGCCGTCGAGCGGTCGAGCGGTTGCGTCCCGAATCGCGAGATACAGGGGATCTGGCATGTAAACGCTCCGCAGAGTGGCCTACGCTCAGTCTAATATGGCCGTGCCTCCCCCAAGAGGGACGATCGGCAGTTTCAGGCCGAAAAGGGACCGCGGCCGCTGCCATGCGCGAGATGCCATTCCCGAGAGCCTCCTACTTCATGGCCGGCATACGTAGTGGCTACAGGTCTGGGGCGACAACCTCCGTAGGTGTAGTGAGCTTCACGTTCGAGGTGGGCCGAGGCCGTTCATGCGTTCCGGCCGGTTGAGCATGATGCGGGCGACGCGGTCCGCTCGCTCGTAGGTGATCGTTTCCGGCATGTCCAGCCTCCTCAGCTGCCAGCGCGGGCGGCCTGAAGCTCGGCGCGGAGGGCAGCAGTCGCTCCGGCGTCGATCTCATAAGAAAGGCAGCGGCGATCCAGCTCACGCACCACCACGCCGTAGTCGGCGCGCGCACCTTCGATCGAGACGTACTCGTCGATCACATCGTTGAGTACGCGCTCCGGGTCACGTTCCAAGGGATCGCCGTAGCCGCCGCCGCCCGCGGACCAGAAGGAGAGCAGGTCCCCCACTGCGACGGGCACAAGGACCGAGAATACCGGCAGGGATTGCTCGCGCTCGGTGTCGGGATTCAGCGCCATGCCCGCCGTTCGCCCCACTCGGCCGTCGAAGACGCCGGGAGGGCCGAAGCGCTCGCGGTTGCCGAATGTGGAGAGCGTGCCCGCCACGTAGGGGAAGGTGACGAGCTGGTGAACGGCCATGCCCCCGCGCGAGCGGCCTGGTCCGCCCGAGTTCTGCAAGAGCTGGTAGCGCTGATAGAGGAGGGGGAAGCGTCTCTCCTGGAGCTCGGCGGGGACGTTGACGATCGTGGAGGCGTACGGCGATCCGACGACGTTGGCGCCGTCTTTGGCGCGCGAGCCGCCCATGCCGCCGGGCGACCAGATGTAACAGATATAGGTGGTGGCGAAGCCATCGCGCGTGTCCCAGCCGTGGTAGGTGGTGTTGAGGATCGTCGAGGCAACGCCAGCGCCGCGCGCCGGCAGCGCCGCGCTCATCGCCAGGGTGACGGCGCCGATCACCGCCTCCATGCTGCTTGCGGCGGTCGCGGAGATCGCGGACGGGGACTGCGCGTGGCAGATGGAGCCGGGCGTCGTGCGGATCGTCATCGCCCGCAGGATGCCGGCGTTCATGGGCATGGTAGGGAGGATCGATCCGACCGCGATGAAGACAGCGGAGGTCGTGGCGGCGATCGTGGAGTTGACGCCAGAGCCGGCGGCGCCGTCGCTGGCGGTCAGGTCGACGTCGGCGTGATCGCCGTCGATGGTGAGACGCAGCCGTATGGCGACCGGATCGCCGGTTGCCACGTCTTCGTCGACCCAGTCTTCCGCCTCGTAGACGCCGTCTGGAAGGGCGCGCAGATTCTCTCGCATCATGCGCTCGGACTGGTTCTGAATCTCCGCCATGCCCGCCAGGACGGCGGCGAGGCCGTGCTTCTCCGCGAGCTCGCGGATGCGCCGGTCGCCAAGCCGGACCGCAGAGGTCTGCGCGTTGAGATCGCCCATGCGTTCCCAAGACTCACGCATGTTGTGGAGCAGGAGGGCAACGACGTCGCGGTTGAGCTCCCCCGCGCGCCAGATCGTGATCGCTGGGATGCGCACGCCTTCCTCGTAGTGGGAGCGGGCGCTGACGTTGATCGACCCAGGTGCGATGCCGCCTACGTCCGACCAGTGCGCTGTGGAGGACACGAAGGCGATGATCTGATCCTCGTAAAAAACGGGACGGACGAAGTGGATGTCATTGCAGTGGGTGCTGGCGACGTAGGGGTCGTTGATCATGTAGATGTCGTCGGGCCGCATATTGGCGACGCCGATGCTGCGCAGCACCTCGGGCACGGCCACCATGGTGATGCCGACGAAGGCCGGGAGATCCGTCTCCCCCTGCGCCACCAAGAAGCCGTGGCGGTCGTAGATAGCCCCGGCGAAGTCCCGTCCCTCGGCCACGGCGATGGAGTAGGCGCTCTTCGCCACGAGCAGGGCCATCTCGTTGCAGACGGCGCGCAAGCCCGTGGAGACGAGCTCATAGAGAACGGGGTCAATGGACGGGGGGAGACGCTCGTTCATGGATTCGCTTCAACTCGTTTCAGTCCAGCATGCGGCAGGCTAGCGGGTTCGCGCTATGCGAGCAGAGCGGCGACGCGGGCGACGGCGGCAGGCTGGTGCTCGGAGGCCCAGAGGGTCGAAACCGTGAGCGTGACGCCCGCCGCTTGCCACGCCTCGATCTTGTCGCGCATCTGCGAGCGCGAGCCGAAGATCCCGACATCTTCCGCCATGCGCTCACTGATGGCCGCTTCCACCGCCGTGTGGTCGCCGGCGGCGAGCGCGGCCTGCGCACGCTGCACTTCCTCCCCATAGCCAGCTTCCGTGAAGAAGGCCGTATAGTTGGGGAGCGGCATGTGGAGCGCGAGAAAGCGCCGGACGAAGGCCAGGCCTTCCTCGCGCTCCTCGTTGATCCAGATCGGCGCGATGTTGGCGAAGGTGCATTGCGCCCGCTTCGCCTCGGGAATCTCTTGCTGCAGGGCCGCGACGTGGGAGAGGGGGATGTTGGCACCGAGGGCGCCTTCCGCGATCTCGCCGGCAAGCCGGGTCATCTTGCGCCGCAGGGCCGCAATCCATATCGGGGGAAGGGGCTGGCCGCGGGCCGCGGCCCGCAGCTGCTGAACGTAGTCGCGGACATGCCCCAAGGGCTTCTCCCAGGTGATCCCGAAGGGCTCCAGGATCGCCGCGTGGCCCGTGCCGAGGCCGAGCCGGAAGCGGCCACCGCTGACCTCATGGTTGAAGGAGGCAGCGCCCGCCAAGTCGGCGGGATGGCGCATGTAGGTGATGCTGATGCCGCTGCCGACGGTGATCTCATTGGTGGCCTGGAGAATGGCGGAGCAGAGGCTGAGCGCGTCGTATACCTCCGAGATGGCTCCAACCCAGTCTCCCTTGGGAACCGCCCAGTCGTAGGGGCAGAGGATGTGATCGAATCCCTGACGATCGAGCTGCTGCGCGAGCTCAATGGCCGCGCGGCGCTCGCCCGGCTGAGCAGCCACCATGATGCCCGGTTTCGCCATCGTTGCCCTCCCCACTCTGGCCGCTACGATACTGCGCGACGCAAGCGATGGGAGGAAGGGTATGCCAGCACCAGCGCCGCCCGGAGCGCGACTCCGAGCGCTCATGGATCGGGGGACGGTCGTCGCGCCGTTCGTATGGGACGGCGGACAGGCCGCGTACGCCGCCGCGGCCGGGCATGCGGCGGTCTACATGACCGGATTCGGCACGGCGGCGGCGCACGGGGTGCCGGATATCGGGCTGCTGGGGATGGGCGAAATGGTCGCGAACGCCCGGCGGATCGCAGCGGCGGTCGACGTGCCCGTGATCGCGGACGCGGATACCGGCTACGGCAACGCGGCCAACGTCACGCGGACCGTCGAAAGCTATGAGGCGGCGGGAGTGGCGGCGCTGCACATTGAGGATCAGGTTTGGCCCAAGCGCTGCGGTTTCATGGCCGGCAAGGAGGTCATCCCGATCGAGGAAGCGGTGCAGAAAGTGCGGGCCGCGTGTACCGCCCGCCGCGACGGGTCGCTGGTGGTGATCGCCAGGACGGATGCGCTGGCACCGCAGGGCTGGGACGAGGTCGATCGACGGATCCACGCCTTCGCGGAGGCCGGAGCGGACCTGGTGTTCGTCGACGGGCTCAAGACACGGGATGACATCGAGCGGGTGGCGGCGATGGCGCCGGATCTGCCGCGCCTGCTGAATAGCGGGCTGTTGCAGGCGGAAGAGGCGGCAGCCTTGGGCTACCGGCTGGTGCTTGCCCTCGACACGATCCATGCCTTATTCGGCGCGATCCGCGACATCTACGAGGAGCTGGCGCGGCGCGGCCGCCTTGACGCGGCCGGGCGAGAGATGCCGGACGTGGAAGCGATCGCACGCGTCCTCGGGGTCGAGCGCTACCGAGCGGCGGAAGCGGCGGCGGAGACGGCGCGCTAGGAGGCGGCGCCGATCTCCTGCAGGTAGGCGATCACTTCGGCTTCGTCGACGACATCTCCGTATTTGGCGTTCATGTCGAAGAGGTTGGCCTCGTGGGGCCGCTCATCGCGATCGCCGACGGCCTCGCGCACGATGACGGGGCGGAAGCCGCTGGAGACGGTATCGATGCAGGTGGCGCGGATGCAGCCGCTGGTCGTCAGGCCGGCAATGATCAGCGTATCGATACCAAGTGCGGTGAGGGTGGCCGCCAAGCTGGTGCCGAAGAAGGCGCTGGGATATTGCTTGGAGATGACGAGCTCGTCGTCGCGCGGATCGAGTCCCTCGGGCCAAGCGCCCAGCGCCGATCCCTCTTCGAAGATTCGCAGTGTGGGCACTTTCTTGACGAAGATGCCCCCATCGGCGGCGCCTTTCATGTAACGCACATTGGTGAAGGCGATGAAGACGCCGGCCCGCCGTGCGGCCGCGAGCACGCGCTTGGCGGACTCCAGCGTGTCCTCGACGCCCGCGTAGAGCGGCGAGGCGTTGTCGAAATAGGCCTCCACCATATCGACCACGAGGAGAGCGGGGCGGTCACCGAAGCCGAGGCGCTGATTGTACCCGGCGCCGGCGTAATCCTGGTCGAGATCTTGTGTCATGACGCGTCGTCCTCCGTGATTCCAGGCTAGCCGACGCCAGCCGATTGCCTGGAGGAGAGCCAGCGCGGCACCTGCGGCTCCGCCGGCGGATCGAGCATGGTTTCCGCTTTGCAGCGGGCCTTGAGCTCTTCGATCGATCCTCCGAAGTCGAACAACTGGGGCGCGGGGCGTTCGGCGGTGATCTTCTCCCGGAGATCGGTGGTGGCCGCCTGGTCGACGGTGCCGTCGTCGTTTATCACGACGCCGTAGCGCTTGGCGCCCTCGACGGAGACGAGTCCGCGGGCAACGTCGGCGGCGACAAGGTCGGCGTCGCGCTGGAGGGGGTCGCCCCAACCGCCGCCGCCCCAGGTGTTGAAGTAGAGAATATCGCCTTCCTCAACCATGATGCGGTCGCACTTGGAGGGCAGGTACTCCCGGGAGCCGTCGGTGCGCACGAGCAGCTTGGTGCTGCGGCCTCCGGGAAGACCCCCGTTCACGCCCCAGGGGTAGGTGAGCCAGCGGTCGTCGTGAATGGAGATTTCGCCGGGCTCGAGGAACCGATAGCCGATGGAGATCCCGTTCCCGCCCCGATGCAGGCCGGGGCCGCCGGAGTCGGTCACCGTCTCGTAGGTGTCGATCCGGAGAGGGAAGTAGCTTTCCAGGAACTCGTTGGGAACATTGGTGAAGGAGGGCCAGAGCGAGTGGCCATCGGGGCCGTCACCCATGGGGCGGCCGGGGATGCCCCCGAAGCCGATCTGGTAGAGCTGGTACCACTCGCCATTCCTGTCATAGCCGGAGTACATGAAATGCGGGCTGTCGGAGAAGCCGGCGGCACAGAGCAGGTCGGGGGCCCCTTGTCCGAAGAGGCCGCTGATGATGTCGAACACGCGGCCGAGGGTATGGGTGCGGCAGGAGAGCGCGCCGGGGCGCCGCGGCTTGAGCAGGGAGCCTTTGGGAATGCGTACTTCCATGAGGTCATAGAAGCCGTCGTTGAAGAGGATCTGGGGGTCGAAGACCATGATCATGAAGACGCCGCAGAACATCTTGAACATGGCCTCGCTGAGATAGAAGTTGATGGAGCCGATCGACTGCGGATCGGTCTCCGCGAAGTCGAAGATGACCTTGTCGCCCTCGCGCCACATGGCGCAGTGGAGCTTGTAAGGGCCCATGCCCAAGCCGTCGTCGCAGACGTAGTCCTCAAAGGTGCGCTTCTCTTCGGGGATCATGGTGCGGATCAGCTCCCGCATCGCGCGACGGTTGCGATCCAGCAGCTCCTCCAGCGCGGAGTAGTAGACATCGTCGCCGAAGCGCTCGGCGAGCTCGATCGTGCGCCGCCCGGCCAGGCGGCAGGCGGCGAGGATGGCGTTGAGGTCGCTGCGGTTCCACTGTGGGAGACGGCAGTTGCGCAGGATCAGATCGAGGATGTCCTCCTGCAGCACGCCGCGCTTATAGATCTTGACGGGCGGGATGATGACGCCCTCTTCGAAGATCTGGCGGGCGTCGGTGGGGAGACTTCCGGGCACTTTGCCGCCGACATCCGTGACGTGCCCGAACATCGCCACCCAGCTGATCATGCGACCGTCTTTGTAGATGGGCATGAGGACCAGCCAGTCGTTGCCGTGGCTGATGGCGGCGTCGCAGCTGTAGGGATCGGAGGTGAGGAAGACGTCTCCCTCTTCGATCAGGCCGTCATAGGCCTGGAGGAAGCCGTGGATGAAGGAGCCGAACTGGCCGACGACCATCTTGCCGTCCAGGTTGGCGATCATGGGAAACTCGTCGTGCTGCTCGCGGATGCCCGGAGACATGGCGGTGCGGAAGAGCACGGCATCCATCTCAAAGCGGGCGTTGCGCAGGGCGTTCTCAATGATATCCAGGGTGACGGGATCCACCGTGACTCCCTGGAAGGGCGTTGTGTTGGTTTGCTGAATGGTGGCCGGCATCGCTGCCCTCTCTAGCTCGTGTGGGGCCGGATGAGGATGTTGCCCAGCGCGTCTATCTCGCCGGTGTGGCCGGGCAGGATGAGGCTGGTGGCATCCATCTCTGTCACGATCGCGGGACCGGAGATGCGATGTCCCGCGCGCAGGGCGGCACGGTCGTAGATGGTGGCTTGACGCTGCTCTTGGTCCACGTAGATCGCTTGGGTACCGATGGCGGCGGCGGCCGGATCGGAGCCGCTGGTTCCCAGCGTCTCCGCAGCGAGGGTGGTGGCTTGACCATGCACGACCGCGCGCAGATTCACCACCTCTCGATCGGCGTCGAGGGCGAAGGTGAAGAGCTGCGTGTGGATCTGGTCGAACTGGGCGCCAGCGGCTTCGAGGCCGCCACTGGTGAAGCCGTCGAGCGCCACGTCGACGGTGAGGAGCAGGCCTTGGCCGTGGTAGCGGAGATCGATCTGACAGGTGGTGGTCTGGTCGGATCGGGGAACGCCCTCGGCGTCGAGCGCCGCAGCAGCGGTTTCCTGCAGCTCCTTGAGGATGCCCCCCACTTCGGCGGAGCTGGTCTCGGGGAAGCGCCGAATGAACGTGCGGGAGGCCTCGTTGCGCAAGCGGGTCGTGGCGTCGCCATAGGCACAGAGCACGCCCGGCCCGGGCGGAATGATCACCGGCCAGGAATTCATGAGGCGGCCGAGTGCGTTGGCATGCATGGGTCCAGCGCCGCCGAAGGCGACGAGGGCGAAGTCGCGGGGGTCGTAGCCTTGTTCGACGGATACGAGGCGGAGAGCGCCGAACATATTCTCGTTGACGATATCGATGATGCCGGCCGCAGCACGCTCCAGAGAGAGGTCGAGAGCGTCCGCGACGGTCTGGACGGCGGCGGCGGCCTTGGCGCGATCGATGGCAAGCTCCCCGCCGAGACGGGCAGAGGCAGGGAGGTAACCGAGCACGACGTTGGCGTCGGTGACGGTGGGGCTGGTTCCGCCCTTGTTGTAGGCGGCGGGACCAGGGTCGGCGCCAGCGCTCTGGGGCCCCACCCGCAGGGCCTTGGTGAGCTCGGGAACGTGGGCGATGGAGCCGCCTCCCGCCCCAACGGTGCGCACGTCCAGGGACGAGGCGCGCACGGTCACGTCGCCGACGGTAGTCTCGCGGCGGGTACGGGCGCGGCCGTCTTGCACGAGGCAGACATCGGTGGAAGTGCCGCCCATGTCGAAGGTAAGCAGATTGCGGTAACCGGCCTGCTGGGCGATCCAGATGGCGCCAGCGACCCCACCGGCCGGCCCACTCATGAGCAGGTTGACGGGCGTGGCGCGAGCGGCTTCGGCGGAGGCAAGCCCCCCGTCGGAGCGGAGCAGGTGGAGGTTGTGGTCGCCCAAGCGGTCGCGAAGATCGCCTTGCAGCGCCGTCACGTAACCGGCGACGACGGGACGGACGTACGAGTTGGCGACGGTGGTAATGGTGCGCTCGTACTCCTGCATCTCCGGGATCACTTCGGAGGAGAGGGAAACGGGCACGCCGGGCATCTCCTCTTCGGCGATCGCCTGAACGCGACGCTCATGCCGACCGTCGGCGTAAGCATTGACCAGAGAGACGGTAAGCGCCTCGACGCCACGCGCTTTGAGCTGACGAAGCTTGGCGCGGAGGTCGTCCTCGTCCAAGGGCTCGACGACATCGCCGCGGGCGCTGAGGCGCTCCTTCGCTTCGATCGTCAACTCGAGCGGAGCCAGCGGCGCACTCTTGTTGTAGATCACCCAGGCGCCGAGACCGCCGGGGACGAAGGAGCGGGCCACTTGCAGCACCTGTCCGTAACCCTGTGTGGTTACGAGGCCGACGCGGGCGCCACTGCCGGTGAGGATGGCGTTGGTCGCGACGGTGGTGCCGTGCATGACTTGGCCGATTGCCCGTGGCGCGATGCCGGCTTGCTGGCAAACTTTCTCCAACCCTTGTAGGACGCCAGCGGAGAGGTCCGCGGGAGTGGAGGGAACCTTCGCGATGTGCCGGGCACCGCTGTCTTCGTCAATGAGAAGAAGGTCCGTGAAGGTTCCACCCACGTCGACACCGACTCGGAAGGCCATGCGTCTCTCCTCTCTGGGACGAATGGGAATCTAGCTTGCTACGGCCGTGTGTCAACAGAGGCGTGTCCCAACAGACTCGCGTGCGCCGCGGCTTGACTGCCGTGGATGCCTCGCTAGCCTCCGCGGGTCGAGCATGGAAGCGCCGGATGGGAGGAGCGAGCTGTGCGACTCGAGGGACGGGTAGCGTTTATCACGGGCGCGGCCAGCGGCTTTGGCCGGGCGATGGCGGAGCGGTTCGCGGAGGAGGGGGCGGAGGTAGCGATCGCGGACATCGACATGACATGGCTGGCGGAGACGGCGCAGCGAGTGCAAGAGCGCGGCCGGGAGGCGCTGATGGTGCGCTGTGACGTCAGCAAGCGAGCGGAGATTCAGGCCGGCGTCGAGGCGACGGTCGAGCGCTTCGGCAAGCTGACGACGATGGTCGCGAACGCGGGAACGGTGGAGCGCGCCGGCTTCTTGGACCTGACGGATGAGGAGTGGGATCGCGTGCAAGCCGTCGACCTGCGGGGGGTCTTCGTCTGCAACCAGATCGCGGCGCGGCAGATGATCGCGCAAGGGGAAGGCGGCCAGATCATCAACACCGGCAGCCAACTGGGTGAAGTGGGAGCACCGCTGGCGCCATCCTATACCGCGGCCAAGGCGGGGGTGAAGAATCTGACCAAGTCGGCGGCGGTGGCGCTGGCGGCGCACGGGATTCGGGTCAATTGCATCGGACCGGGGCCGGTGCCAACGCGGATCGCGAGCGGTCTGCTGGGCATCCCCGAGGTGCGCGACCATTTCGAGCGGCACGTGCCGCTGGGACACCTGGGCGAGCCGCTGGATATCGCCAATGCGGCGGTGTTCCTGGCGTCCGACGAGAGTAGCTGGGTGACGGGAGAGACGATCATGGTCGACGGGGGATACCTGTTGAACAGCTTTCGCGCCCCGGAGGTGGATGAAGCGCTGCGGCGGGCGCAGGCGGGTGCAGGCCGCTAGCGATGGGCATGCTGGACGGCAAGGTGGCGGTGATCACGGGCGGAGCCTCCGGGATCGGCGCGGAGAGCGTGCGGCTATTCGCGCGGGAAGGGGCCAGGGTGATGGTGGGGGATATCGACGAGGCGGGGGGCGAGGCGAGCGCGGCGGCAGCGCGCGCGGACGGTGGGGAGGCGCTGTTCCAAGGGGCCGACGTGTCGCAGGCGACGGCGGTGCGGGAGCTGGTCGCAGCGGCGGTCGAGCGCTGGGGCGGGCTGGACGTGATGTTCAGCAACGCGGGCGTGTTTTACCGAACGGGCGGTCTGGCCGACTGCAGCGAGGAAGAGTTCGATAAGACGATCGCGACCAACCTGCGGGGCACGTTCCTGTGCCTGCGGGCGGCGATCTCGCACATGATCGAGCGGGGCGGAGGGTCGATCATCGTGACCTCGTCGATCGCGGCGGAGTTCGGGTTGCCGCTTTCAGCGGCGTACGCGGCGAGCAAGGCCGGGATCGGAGGATTGGTGCGGGTCGCGGCGGTGGAGTACGGCCAGCACAAGATTCGCGTGAATGCGATCCAGCCGGGGCTGATCGTGACGCCGCAGTCGCTGGCCGACCCGCGTTTGCAGGCCGAGACGCAGGCAGCGCAAGTCGCGCTGTTCGCCGCGGCGCAACCGATCCCGCGGGCGGGGGAGCCGCTGGATATCGCGCGCACGGCGGTCTGGCTGGCAAGCGACCTCTCGACGTTCGTGACGGGGCAGGAGATCGTGGTGGATGGAGGGTTCTTGCCGAACCCGGGATTGGGCTAGGCGAGTACCGCTCCCTCGTTGTCCCGCGCGGAGGAGCAGGCGCGAGCCACGTCCCCACGCGGAAAACGCTAGTGCGCGTGCCACAGCGCCGCCCAGACATTGCGTCCGGTGATGCGCTGTCCGGAGAGGAGGATCCCGGCCCGGAATACGCGGGATGCGACCCAAAGCAAGAGCAGCGCCGTTCCCGCAGTGATCCCCAAAGCGAGGGCGATCTCGCCCCCGGACATGTCGCTCCCCGCGCCGAGCCTAACCATCAGCGTCGTCGGCGCCGTAAAGGGGAAGTAAGTGAGGATCTGGGCGACCGCTCCGTCCGGTTGCGAGATGAACAGCCCCGCCAGCCAGATCGGCAGGGCGGTCAGCAAGCTCAACAGCCCGGTGTATTTCTGAGCATCCGCCGACGAAGAGACGACGCTGGCGATGAACAGCGCCAGGACGGAAAATAGAAAGTACCCGAGGACGAAGCTCAGCGATACGGTCGTCAGCAACCCCGCCGAGATCGTCAACTCCCCGCCATTCGGGATCCGGTCGAAGATCGCCGGCATAGCGAACGTCGCCACGGCGATCCAGACCGCGATCTGAATCAGTCCGGCCAAGCCCAACGCCAGGAGCTTGCCGGACATGATCGAGAGCGCCGCCGCCGCGGTGACCAGCATCTCAATCATGCGGGTCTCTTTCTCTTCGGCGAGACTCCTCATCAAGGAGCCGCTGCCGGAGAGGACGCCGATCAGCAGCAGCGCGGCGAAGAGCATGGGGACGAGGAGCTCCCCGATCTCTTGCGCTAACGGGATCGCCTCCGCGACGGCCCCATCGGCGCCGATCTCGAAATTCCGATAGTCCGCAGGGTGGAGTGCGCGCGCCAAAATGTTGGGCTCCACCTGCCCGGCGATCAATTCGCCGGTCAGGAAGCTTCTGAAAGCGAACTCGGCGGCGGCGTTGCCCCAGAACCGTCCCTGGCTCTCGCCGGAGGCCCGGTAGTGATCCACGACGCCGGACTCGATGTAACCGCTGGGAAGCAGGAAGAAAGCGTCGATCGCGCCTTGCCGAACCGCCTCGACGCCCGCGGCAAGATTGCCGTACTGCCTCGGGGCGTCCTGCAGCCCCCGGCCCGGCAAAACGCCTGCCGGATCGGCATACCCGATCCGCTCCCGCAGCGCCCCCGTCACGACACGCACGCCCTCAGAATCGTCACCCTCAACCAGATCCACGACGACCGGGGTGATCGGGATGGCGATCAACAGCAGGACGGGGATCAGCACCGTAAAAAACGCGAAGCCGAGGCCGCGTATCTGGCGCCGGAACTCTTCGGCGAAGATGACGCGCAACTCAGGAGATGGACCGCGCACGGGACACCTCCTCAATGAATATGTCGTTCAACGACGGCAGCGCCAGCTCAAAGCGCTCAATGTTGATCCCGGCATCGAGATAGGCGCGGAGAACCGCCTCCGCGGTACCGTCATCCTCAAGCGCATACTCCGTCATCCCGCTGCGCGGGACCGCCGTGCGACCGGCGGCGAGACTCTCGGGGACGCGCGGGGCCTGTACGAGCACAGCGTTCACGCCCCGTTGCCGCTTGATCTCCGCCAATTCTCCGAACAACAGCAGGCGTCCGTCCGCAATCAGCGCGACACGATCGCAGAGCTCCTCGACGTCCGACATGATGTGCGTGCTGAACATGATGGTGGCGCCGGCGCGTTGCCGCTCGTACAGCATCTCCTTCATCCGTTCGACGTTCAGCGGGTCCAAGCCCGAGAACGGTTCGTCCAGAACAATGATCTCCGGGTCGTGGATGATGGCGGTGGCGAACTGCACGAGCTGCGTCATCCCACGCGAGAGCGCTTCGACCTTCTTCTTGCAGTGCTCGTCCAGGCTCAGCCGCTGCAGCAGCGCGATCGCGCGGTCCTCGGCCTCCGCGACGGTCAGCCCCTTGAGACGGCCCAAATAGCGGAGAGCGTCCAGCACCCGGAGCTTGCGCGGCAGCCCGCGCTCTTCCGGCAGGTAACCCACAGCCCGCAACACGCTCCGGTCGGGGGGCGCGCCCAGGATGCCGATAGAGCCGGCATCGGGCCGGATGATGCCGAGAGCCATGCGGATCGTCGTGGTTTTGCCCGACCCGTTGGGGCCCAGGAACCCGAACATCTCACCGCGCCGGACATCAAAGGAGACGCCGTCGACAACGGTGCGCCGACCAAAGGTCTTGGTCAGATCCTTGACCCGCAGGACGGTCTCGGACGCAGGATGGGAGGAGCCGGTCATCCCCAGAGTCACACTCCCTCTTCCCTCAATCCTACCGCGAGGGCAGCGAACCAGGAGGCGCTGGGCTCCTAGGGAAACAGTGCAGCGGGCGCTTAGCCGGGAGGGAACTGCGTCTTGACCCAACCATCGTGGTAGGGGGTCATGAAGGCGGGGTTGACCTTGACGTGGGCGAATTTCCATTCGCCGTCCTGCTTGACGTAGCGGTCCTCATAGGTGGCGGCGACGAACATGGGAACGCCGTCGATCGTGGCGGTCTCCCAGATGTACCACGTGCCGGTGGCTTCGGTGAGGGAGACGAAGTCGATCATGTGGCCGCACATGTAGTGGAGAGCGAAGGTGAATTGGCCGGAGACTTCGGTGAAGAAGTCCTTGATCTGCTGCCGGCCTTCGAAGCGGCCGAGGGGGCCCATCTCCCAGACGGCGTCCTCGGTGAACATGGGGGCGAGCGCTTCCGGATCGTAATTGTTATCGCAGTGTGCGGCGTAGACGTTCTTGAGCCGCCGAATCGCTTCGATCTCCTCGAGCCGAAGGATGCGTTCCTCGAGCGTGGGCATGAGCGGAGCCTCCTCGCCGAATGTTCGCCGATACGCCAAGAAGCCGCAGGCTAGCGAGCGGAAGGGGGATCGACAACGCGTCCGGGCCCGTGTGGGCGGAGGCCGACTATGGCATACTCACGCGGCGCGCGGGCAGGCAGCGGCGAGCAGCGAGGGAGAGGCACGGCGATGGAGCTCGGCTACTTTGCGATGCCGCTGCATCCGCCGGAGGCGGATTTCGGCCAGACGATCCGGCACGACATGGATCAGATCGTGCTGCTGGACCGGCTGGGCTATGCGGAGGCCTGGATCGGGGAGCACTTCACGAGCGCGTGGGAGAACATCCCGGCGCCGGAGCTGTTCATCGCGGAGGCCCTGGCGCGGACGGAGCAGATCAAGTTGGGGACGGGGGTGACCTGCCTGCCGAACCACAACCCGTTCCATATCGCACACCGGATCGCGCAGCTGGATCACCAAGCGCGAGGACGCTTCCGCTGGGGGATCGGTTCGGGAGCGACGCCGCTGGACTTCGACGTGTTCGGAGTCGACGACGAGGAGGGCGAGCACCGGCCCCTGACGCTGGAGACGCTGGAGATGGTGCTGAAGATCTGGGACGGGCTGCCCCCGGGGACCTACGCGAACAAGTTCTGGCGCTTCACGATGCCGGAGCCGATGGAAGAGCTGGGGTTCTGGGTGCACCTGAAGCCGTACCAGCAGCCGCACCCGCCAATCGCCGTGGCGGGGCTGACGCTGGGATCGGAGACGCTGAAGCTGGCAGGCGAGCGGGGCTGGATTCCGATGAGCATCAATTACGTGCCGCCCTGGGTGCTGAAGACGCACTGGGAGGCCGTGGAAGAGGGCGCAGCACGGGGCGGACGGACGGTGAGCCGGGCGGACTGGCGAATCGCGCGGGAGGTGTTTGTGGCGCCGACGTCGGAGGAGGCGCGGGCGGAGGCGGTGCAGGGAACGCTGGCGCGGGACTTCCTGGGCTACTTCCGGCCGATCTTGGCGAAGTACGGTTTTTTGGAGATCGTGAAGCACGATCCGGCGATGGCGGATGACGAGGTGACGGCGGAGTACATGGTGGATTCGCGGTACTTGGTGGGGAGTCCGGAGGAGGTCGCCGGGCGGATCCGGAAGCTGTACGACGAAGTGGGCGGGTTCGGGGTGCTGCTGGCAATGGCGCACGAGTGGGAGCCCCGGGAGAAATGGGAGCGGTCGATGCGGCTGCTGGCCGAAGAGGTGATGCCGATGGTGGCGGATTTGGCGCCGGAGCCGCTGGCGGCGCCTTCGTAAGCGCGCAGGGAAAGGAGCAGGGCATGCGATTGGGCTACTTCATGCAGCCCCTGCATCCACCGGGAGCGGACGTCACCCAGACGTTGCAGGACGACATGGCGCAGATCGTGGCGCTGGATCGCTTGGGGTTCGAGGAGGCGTGGATCGGGGAGCATTTGACGCTGGAGTGGGAGAACATCACGTCGCCGGAGATCTTCATCGGGATGGCGCTGGCGAAGACGGAGCGGATCAAGCTGGGGACGGGTGTGAGCTGTCTCCCCAATCATCACCCGTTCTTCTTGGCGCACCGGATCGCGATGCTGGATCATCTGGCGCAGGGGCGCTTCCAGTGGGGAGTGGGACCGGGATCGACGCCGGGAGACATGGATGCGTTCCAAGTGGACTGGGGCGCGGGGGAGCACTACAAGCTGGCGCGGGCGACGGTGGAGGCGGTGCTGGATCTGTGGTCGGGAGCGGAGCCGGGCTACTACGGGAACCGCTGGTTCCGGTACAGGGTGCCGGAGCCGATGGCGGAGGTGGCGTCGCACGTCTATCTGAAACCGTACCAGCAGCCGCACCCGCCGATCGCGGTGGCGGGACTATCGCCGGAGTCGCCGTCGCTGACCTGGGCGGGGGAGCGGGGCTGGTCGCCGATGAGCATCCAGTACTCCTGTCCGCGGGTGCTGCGGGGACACTGGGCATCGGTGGAGGCGGGCGCGCGCGCGGCGGGGCGGGTGGCGGCGCGATCGGAGTGGCGGGTGTGCCGCGAGGTGTTGGTGGCGGAGACGAGCGCGGAGGCGCGCCGCCTGGCGCTGGAGGGGGTGCTGCGGCGCGACTACGAAGACTACAACCTGGTGATCATGAAGCAGTTCGACGCGTTGGGGTTGTTCAAGGACGACCCAGAGCTGCCGGACTCGGCGGTGACGCCGGAGTTCTTGGCCGACAACATGTGGATCGTCGGGTCGGTGGAGGAGGTGACGGAGAAAATCCGGGCGCTGCACGAGACGGTGGGGGGATTCGGCGTGCTGCTGGTGCTGGCGCACGAGTGGCAGCCGCGAGAGGCGTGGGAGCGGTCGATGCGGTTGCTGGCCGAAGAGGTGATGCCGCGTTTGCGCGATCTGAGCTAAGCGTCGAGACGGAGACGCACAGGGACACACAGGAGGACGGTCATGCCACTGACGGAGCCGCAGCAACATCACAAGGCCTACGAGCGGGCGTTCAACGCGGGGAACGCGGACGGGATCCTGGCGCTGTTCGAAGAGAACGGACTGCAGGCGGCGGGAGAGTCGCAGCGGCGGGGAGCGGAGTTCCGGGCGCGGCTGGAGGATCAGTTCGCGCGGGGGGCGTCGGTGACGGTGAATACGACGCGGGTGTTGGAGGCGAACGGGATCGCGCTGACCCATTCGGCCTGGGAGCTGCGGACGAAGGACGACGCGGGGGCGGCGCTGACGCTGACGGGGCACGGGGCGGAGGTGCTGCGGCAACAGAGCGACGGGAGCTGGCTGCTCGTCATCGACGACGCCACCGGACCTGTGTGACGCCGCTCGAGGGATAGCTCCCCGCCAGCGCGGGGACGCCGGCGGGCGAAGCGGCCGGCGTGTCTATGAACGCGGGTCTTTTCGCCGTGGCGTGGTGGCGGTCGCTGATGCGGAAGTGGCTTCCCAGCATCCATCGGGCGCTCGTCCCGGAGGGCGATCTCCGGAGCGCTCGCGACTGGTGACTGGAGTACAAGCCTTTGGAAGCGACGCCGGCTCGCTCTTGTGCATGCCCTTGTGCACGAGTAGAACAAGTATTCTAAACTGCGGGGCGTGTCCGAACCCCCTTCCTCCGCAGCTGGGCATGACCCACACGCTCTCGCCCGAGCCCGCCAGCAGCTGCGGGAGGTCTTCGGCTACGACGAGTTCCTTCCAGGTCAGGCGGAGATCGTGGCGTCCGTGCTCGCGCAGCGGGACACGCTCGCCGTTCTCCCCACGGGTGGCGGCAAGAGTGTCTGCTATCAGCTTCCCGCCCTGCTTCTTGACGGCCTCACCGTGGTCGTCTCGCCCCTGCTCGCGCTCATGAAGGACCAGGTCGACGCGCTCACCCGTAACGGCGTTCCCGCTGCCGCGGTCAACTCCACGGTCCCCCGCGAGGAGCAGCGCGAGATCCTGCGGCGCGCCGGCGGCGGCGACCTCCGCCTTCTCTACGTCGCCCCCGAGCGCTTCTCGGACGGACGATTCGCCGCCGCCATGCGCCGCGTGAACGTCGCCCTGCTCGCCGTTGATGAGGCGCACTGCATCTCGCAGTGGGGCCATGATTTCCGCCCGAGCTACCGCGACCTCGGGGCCGTCCGCGCGGGTCTCGGCGGCCCGCCCATCATCGCCCTCACCGCCACCGCCGATCCCCTCGTGCGCGGCGACATCGTGGGACGGCTCGAACTGCGTGAGCCCGCTATGCACGTCGCCGGATTCGACCGCCCCAACCTTCGTTTTCACACGGTTCGCGTCCGCAGTCAAAAGGAGAAACTCGAACGGATCGTCAAACCCCTGGGCGATCTTGATAGCGAGGCTTCCGCCATCATCTATTGCGCCACTCGCAAGAAAGTTGAGTCGCTTGCGGCGGATCTGCGGAGCCGAGGCGTCGACTGCGCCCCCTACCACGCAGGGATGTCCGACGAGGAGCGCGACCGTATCCAGGACGCGTTCGCGCAAGACCGCCTCCGCATCATCGTCGCGACGAACGCCTTCGGCCTCGGCATCGACAAGCCCGATGTCCGGGTCGTCATCCATCACGACCTGCCCGAGTCGATCGAGGCCTACTACCAAGAGGCGGGACGGGCGGGCCGCGACGGCGATCCGGCCGAATGCGTGCTCTATTTCGCCCCGCGCGACCGCGGCCTGCGCGAGTTCTTCATTGAACTCAATCACCCACCCGCCACGACCGTGATCGATGTCTACCGCGCGCTCGTGCGGCACGACGGTCAGCGCGTGTTGATCGACGATCTCCTCGACCGTGGGGGGGAGACGTCCGGCGTCAACGCCGCCGTGCAGGCGCTCGTCGATTCGGGACTCGTCCAGCGACAGGGCGAGTTCGCCCGAGCGCTGCGTCCCGACGGCGAGGATGAGATCGATCTCGCCGGGCTGGAAGCGCACCGCGCGCACGCCACCGCCAAGCTCGACGCCATGCAGTCCTACGCCGAGTCGGCCACCTGCCTGCGGGCGCGCGTGCTCGCCTACTTCGGCGAGGCGGACGGGCGCCGCAGGTGCGGCAACTGCGGCCCCTGCCTCGCCTCCACACGCCGCCGCCCGGCCGACAAATCTCGTTCACACGCATCCCAACCGCGAGGTCACGGACTCCCGCAAGGCTCAGCTTCCTACAAGGTGAAGGATGAACCATCACCAGAACCACCAGGGAGTTCGGAGAGCGCCGGTGATCAACTCTTCGTCAAGCTGCGAGCGGTTCGGCGTCAGATCGCCGAGGAGGAAGGTGTACGACCCTACATCATTTTCAGTGATGCGATGCTCCGCGCAATGGTTTTGCAGCGTCCCTCGAACGAAGCCGCGCTGGCGCGGATCCGTGGTGTAAGCCGGGCGAAGGCAGCACGCTACGGCCGCGCCTTCCTGTACGTATTGCGCACGGCGCCACATGCCGAGAGTGACCAAGAGCCGGATCGCACGCCGGCTAGCAGGGATACCAACAAGCGGCTAGAGGCGATCCGGCGGCAGCATCCACGGGCCTACGAGCCCTGGGCGCCGGATGAGGAAGCACGTCTCCTATCCATGCATAAGGGTGACGAGACCATCAAGACGATCGCGAGAGAGTTGCAGCGGCAGCCGTCGGCGATTCAATCACGCTTGCGTCGGCTGCTCGGTGAGGACGTGCCGCCCTAGCCGCCGCTGCCGTATTCATAACTCCGTAGCTCATAGCAGGCCCAGCAGTGGGGTTTGCCTTCCAGGGTCATGCCCCGCACGACCCGGCGGCCGCAGCCGTCGCAGTTTTCGAGATCATCCGTGATGAGACTCAAGACCAAGAGGTCGTTGAGCTGGCCATCCACGTCCATGGCATGACCGCGCCGGATGACCTCCTGCTCGAAACCCAGCCGGCGAAAGAGGGTGGCCGCGGCCCCCTGATCGACGGTCATTTGGGCGACGAGCTTCCGTACGCCCGCCTCAAGGGCCGCATCGAAGACGATCTGGAGGAGGGCGGCGCCGAGGCCGCCGCCGCGCATGGACGGGTCGACGAGGACGCGGATCTCCCCCACGTGGGCGGTCCAGCGGAGGCGGCCGCGATCGACCGTAGCGTAGCCGATGATCTCGTCCTGGAAGAGCGCGGTGATGGCGGCAGCGCTTCCCCGCGCCACGTTCGCGAGCCAATCATCGACATCGCCGGGATCGGTGATGTCGCGCCGCAGGAAGCGGAGGTCGTGCGCGGGCAGTCGCCGGGCGAAGCGGAGAATCGCATCCCCGTCGGCGCTGCCGAGCGGACGCAAGATGACTTGGCGGTTCGCGAAGACGACCGAGCCGCTCGGACGGCGGATGATGATCGGTGGCGTGGACTTGACGGCTTCGGGCACGGCGACAGGCCCTAAACGCTACGGAACCTCAACGGAGTCGCAGGATAGAGGAAAAACCCCCGATCTTGTCGATTATGTCGAATTTCTCTTCCGCGGTGCCCGCTTGCCGCCTCCCATCGTGTCTCGCGATCTTCGCCGCTAGCGATCGGCGGGATGCAGAACCAGCGCCGGGGCGATGCCGCTCCGCACGACGGTGTCCGTGACGCTGCCGGCGACGATCTCGGTCATGGGGCGCCGCGAGTGCGTCGCCATCGCCACGAGATCGGCTTGGACGTCGCCCAGATAGTCCGTGATGAGCTGCGCGGGCTCGTCTCCATGGAGCACCGTGGCCTGGGCGTTGTCGGGGAAGCCTTCGAGGTCGGCATCCAGTTCCAGGTGCGCCGTTTGGCCGACGCGTTCGACGGCCTGCGTGCGCGGCTCAATGACGTGATCATGTCCCACGTCCGAGCGGAAGTCCCGACGCTCGTCGTCAAGGGTCTGCCGGAATCCCGGCACGGCGCCGGCGCGACGGTGACGCAGCACCGTCGCTTTGATCTTGCTGTCGTCCAGAACGCGGATCAGGTGCGTCTCCGCGTCCGTGGCCTGGGCCAGCTGCCGCGCGGCGGGGAGGATGGAGCGGGAGAAGTGGCTGCCGTCGATGCAGACGACCATGGTCGGCCGATCTCCCCGAGGCCAAGCGGCCGCGTCATGGGAAGCGGACGGGTGGAAGAGGATGACGGGCGCCACACCGCTGCGAACGACGCCGTGAGCCACGCCCCCGAAGAGCAGCTCGCCGATCGGACGCCGCGAGTGGGTCGCCATGGCGATAAAGTCGACCCCTTCAGCACGCGCGGCGGCGACGATCATGCGCGAGGGATCGTCCGCATCCGGTACCAGGGAAGTGCCGCCGTTGGGGAAGTCCCTGAGCTCGGCTGCGAGCTCGTCGTGGATTTGATCGCGCGTGCGGGTGGTGACGTCAGGGTCGCGCGGCTCGGGCCCCATGAACGCCAGCCCGGCTGCAGCCGGGATCGCATAGGGCGCCGGCTCCAGTCCTCGCAAGAGGACGGCCTCGAAATCCCCCCGCTTCGCGATCCCACGCGCGATCGGCAGGATGGAGCGGGAGAGCCCGGAGCCATCAAGGCAAACCAGCATGCGTTTCATGACGTTCCCTCCTTCGCTACGCGCACCCCATCAGGGCTGCAGGTTCGCACATCCGCAAGCTCCGCGTCGCCGCCGAAGCCAGTGAGTGAACCCGCAGCGGGGCCGCTTCCTCGTTCCACGACGGTATGGGCCGCCGCTGCATTGAAAGGTGGAGTGGTTGATTCATCCCTGCGTCATCCTTGAGGGTCGCCTACTGGATCCAGCGTATTCTGGGCGTCCCGGCTGTCAAGATTGTGATGGGAGAGACTAGCTGCGGACCGGCTTCTGCTTGCGCTGCCGGACTGCGAGCCGGGGCAAGCCTTAGAGGTCTTTGCGCCAGTCGCCGGCGGGGACGAGGGCGCGGGCGGCGGGGAGGACCTCGGCACCGAACCGCTCGATCTGGTCGCGGAGCTCGTCCGGGTCGCCGCGGGGGCATTCGAAGAAGCAGACGAAGTGGGCGTAGCCGTTGGCAGCGAAGGCGGCGATATCGTCGAGGACCTGCTCGGGAGAGCCGACGCCGAGGCGGCGGCCGGGCTCTTGGGCGTCGGGATGGGCAGCGTCGAGAAGGCGGATGGAGACCGTGGCCTGCATGGCGAACTCCGCCGGATCACGGCCAGCGCGATCGAGCTCGCGTCGGGCCTCGTCTTGGAGGTATTGGTAGCGGCCGGGCGTAGCGTTGACGTCGAGGAAGGTCATGTAGAGGCCGTCACAGCAGCGGGCGGCGCGGCGGGCGCCGGCAGGGACGACGCCACCGAAGACGATGGGCGGATGGGGTTTTTGCAAGGGCTTGGGATCCATGGAGAGGTTAGTGAAATCGTAGTGATCGCCGTGGAACTCGACGACGTCGTGGGTCCAGCAGCGCTTGTAGATCTCGATGCACTCTTCCGTAATGGCGCCGCGCTGCTCGAAGGGGCGGCCGACGACATCGAACTCCTCGCGCATCCAGCCGGCGCCGACGCCGAGGATGAGGCGTCCGCCGGAGAGGATGTCGAGGGTGGCGAACTGGCGAGCGTCGCTGAGGGGCGGACGATACGGGGCGATGAGAACGGAGGTGGCGAGCTTGAGACGTTGGGTGCTGGCGGCGACGGCCGCCATGGTGACGGCGGCGTCCATCATCGTGTGCCGGGGGCGGTAGGCGCGGGTACCGGAGATGTTGGCTTTGTGGCTGCTCTTGGATTCGATGGGCATGAAGAGATGATCGGCGAACCACATGGAGTCGAAACCGAGCTCCTCGCAGCGCCGGGCGTTGTCGATGGTGCGCATCTGCTCGGGCGGGAGATCGTGCATGAGGTGGTTGAGCGCGTCGCGGTGATGGAGACCGTGAGTATCGGCGTAGAGGCCAATGCGCATCTTGATTCGTCCTGTCCGTGCGGCGCCCGGTTCACGCGGCAGCGCCGGGTCGGTTGACGGCCTGCAAGGTGGAGACCATCCTAGCGCCCGCCACAGGGCGCAGGCGGACTGCGCGCCGGCAGAGGGAGCTGTGATGGTCCAGATCTATGACGAGTTGCCGTTGGGTTCGGTCGATTTCTCGAAGCTGGAGGGGGATACATACAAGTTCGTGAGCCGGTTCGGGACGGGACGGCTGTACCCGATCGTGAACTCCAACGACTGCTGGTCGTGCTACGAGGAGTTCCGCAAGGAGGACGGCGCCTTCGAGTGGCCGGCCTGGTATCCGGAGATGCACTACGTGGTGCGGGGAACGGCGCACATCGAGTATTCCCTGCCGCCGTTGCATACCACCGTGCAGACGGCGGACGTGAAGCCGGGGGACGTCTACCTGATGCCAAAGGGGTCGTACTTTCATTGGGAGGTGACGAGCGATGAGCCCTTCGGGCACGTGGTGACGGCGAGCCCGAGTCCGTTCACGGACGGGGACGTGTACCAGCTGCGCTACGAGCCGCCGGGGGTCGAGTAGGCGGGAGGAGGCAGGCCGATGCACGAGCCGATGCAAGCGCGGACGGAGGCCGGGAGGCGCTATGTGGCGCTGATGGAGGAGCACGCGGCCGATTTCGCGCAGCGGGCCGCGCAGCACGATCGGGAGGGGAGCTTCCCGCTGGAGAACTTCGAGGCGCTGCAGCGGAGCAAAGCGATGGCGGCGATGGTGCCGAAGGAGTTCGGGGGGCTGGGGGTGGAGCGCGTGTTCGACATGGTGACGGGGATATCGCGGCTGGGGCGGGGGGACGGATCGACGGCGATCGCGGCGAACATGCACATATCGGGCGGGCTGATCGTGCGGATGGATCGGGAGGCGGCGCGCCGGCGGGGCGATACGGCGACGGTGGAGGCGCTGGAGGAGCTGCTGCGGGAGATCGGGTCGGGAAGCGTCACGTTCTCCTTGCTGGGGACGGAGTCGGGGACCGATCAGCTGCACCCGCAAGTGACGGCGACGCGGACCAAGGGCGGGTACCTGATCAATGGCCGGAAGATCTTCGGGACCGGGTCGCCGGCGGCGAATCGGTTCTTCACGTTCCTGGGAGTGCAGTCGCCGGAAGGGGAGCAGCAGATCGCGGGAGTGATCTTGCCGCGGGGACTGGAGGGGATGGAGATCCAGGACAACTGGGACGCGCTGGGGATGCGGGCGTCCGGGAGCAACGATGTCGTGTTCCGGGATTGCTTCGTTTCGGACACGCAGTTCGCGGGGGCGCTGCGGTTGATCTGGGGGGAGTGGAGTCCGCCCTGGTTCCACTTGATCATCCCGGCCAACTTGGGGCTGGCGGCGGTATTCTTCGGGATCGCGGAGGCGGCGCGGGACCACGTGGTGGCGCAGGTGATGACGCGGACGAAGAAGCCCAGCGGCCGGACGCTGGCCCAGCGGCCGACGATCCAGCATTGGATCGCGGAGATCGAGATCGCACGGATCACGGCGCAGTCGATGCTGGAGGCGTGCGCGGAGCGCGTGGATGCGTTTTACGCGGCCAATCCGCCGGGAACGGACGTGCCGTTCGATGACCTTCATCAGCTCAACAAGCTGTTTCAGGTGACGAAGAACGTCGTGACGAGCCGGGCGGTCACGGTGGTGGACAAGGCGATGACGGCGTCCGGGGGATCAGGGTATCTGAGCGGGAGTCCGCTGTCGCGGTGGTACCGGGACGTGCGGGCGGGGCCGATCATGCAGACGTACTCGCCGAATGAGCAGTACGAGTACATCGCGCGGGCGACGCTGGGACTGTCGATGAACGAGATGACGTCTTAGGGTCTCCCCTCTCCCGTCCCCAAGCCCGAGGGAGGCGTACTCAGCCGAGGGAGCGGGCCCGCTGCCCGCTCCCGGCGTCAGCCGCTTGATCGAGAGGGCGCTTCCCGCGACGGTCTCCGCGGAGGCGGCCGCCGACGGTGGTTGCCCTAGAAGGGCTCTATGGGGCTCACTCGCGGTCGCAGCGTGCAGCCGATCTACTACGGCTGGTGGGTGGTGGTGGGCGCGTTGGCGGCGACGGCGCTGTTCGGCGGGTTGTACACGTGGTCGTTCGGGCTGTACTTCGCTCCGGTCGAGACGGCGTTCGGGTGGACGCGCACGGAAGTGTCGCTGGGGGTGTCGATCGCGCTGCTGGCGGCAGGGGCCGCGTCCCCATTCGTCGGACGGCTGACGGATCGGCGGGGACCGCGGCTGGTGGTGCTGATCGGAGCGCTGCTGGGCGCCGGAGGGATGGCGCTGCTATCGACGGCGAGCGCGCTCTGGCACTGGTACCTGTATTCGGGGCTAATGGGGATCGCGGTGGCGATGGCGTTCTTCATTGGGCTGCAGGCGCTGGCGGCGAGTTGGTTCCAGCAGCGGCGGGGGAAAGCGCTGGGGCTGCTGGGGCTGGGGGTGTCGCTGGGCGGGTTCGCGCTGGTCCCGGCCGTACGGCTGATGATCGACACGCTGGGGTGGGAGGGATCGCTGCAACTGTCGGCGGGACTGGTGCTGGCGCTGTACTTGCCGCTGGCGTTCTTCGTGTTCCGGGACGGGCCTGCGCGGCAGGCGGACGGATCGCATCCGGACGCCCCGGCCGCGGCAGCGGGCGCGCGGCCAGCGGCGGAAGGCGTATCGCTGCGGGCGGCGCTGCGGACGCCGATCTTCTGGACGCTGACGCTGGGGATCTCACTGTACTTCTACGCGGCGTTCGGGCTGGTGGTGCACTCGGTGCCGTTCTTCGAGGACGAGGGGTTCAATGCGTCGGAGGCGGCGGGATTTCTGTCGGCGATGGCGGGAGTGAGCATCCTCTCGCGGATCGTGCTGGCGGCGACGGTGGACCGGGCGCGGCGGTTCGAGCGGGTGGCGATGCTGCTGGCGGTGAGCGGGATGATCACGCTGGGGCTGCTGCTGATCGGGACCTCTCCAGGGGTCATCGTGGTGTTCGTGCTGTTCTGGTCGATCGCGGACACGGGACCGGCGGCTGATCGAGCCGCTGTCGCTGTCGCGGGCGTTCGGAGCCGCGCACTTCGGGTCGATCTTGGGAGCGGTGAGTGTGGTGCGGACGGTGGCAATGCTGGCATCGGCGGGAGTGGCGGGGGCGATCTTCGACGGAACGGGATCGTATACGTGGGCACTCGTGATGTTCTTGGGAGCGTACGGCGGGGCGCTGGTCTTCTTCTTGGCGTCATTGCGGCTGCCGCGCCCGATCGACCTGGCGGCCCCGCGCCCTGCCTTGGCCGGAGGCAGCGACTAGCCCGGCGCCACATGATCCTGCGGGCGGCAGCGCGAAGCGTTAGATCAGATTCTCCTCCGCCCGATGACAGGCGACGTAGTGACCGGGGCGGAGTTCGCGCCATTCGGGATCTTGCTCGCGGCAGATATCGATGGCGATGGGACAGCGAATGTGGAAGCGGCAGCCGGGAGGGGGATTGAGGGGAGAGGGAATGTCGCCGCTGAGAATGATCCGGTCGCGCCGGCGCTCAACGGCAGGGTCTGGGATGGGGACGGCGGAGAGGAGGGCTTGGGTGTACGGGTGCAGGGGCTCGCGGTAGAGGATGTCGCTGGGGGCGAGCTCGACGATCTGCCCGAGGTACATGACGGCGACGCGGTGACTCACGGCGCGGACGACGGCGAGGTCGTGGGAGATGAAGAGGTAGGTGAGGCGGAAGCGATCCTGGAGCTCTTGGAGGAGATTGATGATCTGGGCCTGGATCGAGACGTCGAGGGCGGAGAGGGGCTCGTCGGCGACGATGAACCAGGGCTCGACGGCAAGAGCGCGGGCGATGCCGACGCGCTGCCGCTGGCCGCCGGAGAACTCGTGGGGGAAACGGTTGGCGAGCGCGGGGCTGATTCCGACGGTGTCGAGCAACTGCGCAACGCGCTGCCGGCGCTGGTGCTTATGGAGGCCGTGGATCGTGAGGGCTTCGGCGACGATGCCGCCGACGGTCATGCGGGGATTGAGAGAGGCGTAGGGATCTTGGAAGATCATCTGGATGCGGCGGCGGACTTGGCGGAGGCGGCGGCCGCGGAGCGTGGTGAGGTCGACGGATCCTTCGGCAAGGGCTGGAATGCCGTCTTCGTCGCCGGCGGGGCGGGGGTGGAGCCAGACGTGGCCGGCGGTGGGCCGGTAGAGCTGGAGGATGGCGCGGCCGGCGGTCGTTTTACCACAGCCCGACTCGCCGACGAGGCCGAAGGTCTCGCCGTCGTGGATGGTGAAGGAGAGGCCGTCGACGGCCTTGACGGCGGCGACCTGTCGTTGGATGAGGATGCCGCGCCTGACGGGGAAGTGGAGCTGAAGGTTTTGCACCTCTACCAAGGGGCGGCCGGGGAGCGGTGGGGCAGGATCGGGCATCGTCATGGGACGGTCATCAGCGGGAGGCGGCGGCGAGGACTTCGCCGGCGTGATGACAGGCGGCCTGGTGTCCGCTGCCGACCTCTTGGAGGGCGGGACGGAGTTCGCGGCAGATATCGGTGGAGAAACGGCAGCGCGGGGCGAAGGCGCAACCGGCGGGAAGGGCGCGCAGGGTCGGGCGGAACGCCTTCGATGGGGACGATGCGTTGGGCGGGAGCGTCAAGGCGGGGGACGGAGTCCAGAAGGCCGAGGGTATAGGCATGGTGGGGACGGCGGTAGATCGCGGTGGCGGGACCGACCTCGACGGCACGGCCGGCGTACATGACCAGGACGCGGTCCGCGTAGCGGGCGACGACGCCGAGATTGTGGGTGATGAGGATCACGGCGGTGCCCGCCTCTTTGGTGAGCCGGGCCAAGAGCTCCAGAACCTGGGCCTGAATGGTGACGTCGAGAGCGGTCGTGGGCCTCGTCGGCGAGAAGGATCTGCGGGTCGCAGCAGAGGGCCATGGCGATCATGACGCGCTGGCGCATGCCGCCGGAGAGCTGGTGCGGATAGCCGTCGAGGCAGGCAACGGCATCGGGGATGCCCACGCGGTCGAGGAGCGCGGCCGCGCGCGCGCGCGCCTCCTCCTCGGCCAGGCCTTTGTGCAGCTGGAGCGCCTCGGTGATCTGGACGCCGATCTTCATGACCGGGTTGAGAGAGGTCATGGGCTCTTGAAAGATCATGGCGATACCGTTGCCGCGGATGCGGCGGAGCTGGGGATCGGACACTTGGAGAAGATCTTGGCAGGCGGCCGGCTGTCGCGGGTCGGTGCGAAAGAGCGCGGCACCGCCTTTGATCGCGCCCGGCGGCATGGGAACGAGGCGAAGCAGCGAGAGGGCGGCGACGCTCTTGCCACTGCCGGACTCGCCGACGATGCCCCAAGGTTTCGCCGGGAAGCAGATCAAAGGTGAGGCCGTCCACGGCGCGGACTTCGCCGGCGTCAGTGAAGAAGGAGGTGCGGGAGGTCCGTGACTTGGAGGACAGGGGCTGTGGAGTCGGACAAGGGGCGCTCGTTTCCTGCGATCAGAGGCGATCGTATATCACGGGACCTACCGCACGCGGAGCGAGGCGCCAGCCCGAACTGTCGCAGAGCGACGCGAGCGAGGAGGGCTTGTTTGTTGTCGTTCGATGTGGCCGGCAACGCTGAACGATTGGGAGGGATCGCTCTCGACGGCTCCTGTGAGACTCGACGCATCTGCTAGCGTCACGGCGTGCCGCAGCGGGCGGGGTGCGCGGCGCTAGCGCGATGGAGGAGAGGCGATGCAGTTGAGCGAAGTGCAGCGGATCGGGGTGTTGGGCGGAGGCGTGATGGGCGGAGGGATCGCGCACGTATGCGCGGTTGCGGGCTACGACGTGCTGGTGCGGGATCTGAACGAGACGCTGATCGCCGCGACACGGGAAACGGTGTTCGACGGGAAGTGGGGGATCAAGCGGGCGGTGGAGCGAGGGAAGCTGGATTTCGACGAGGGGCTGGCAGCGATGGGTCGGGATCTCGTTCACGATGGAGACAGCGGATCTGGCGGAGAGCGATATCGTGATCGAGGCGATCCCGGAGGAGCTGGAGCTGAAGCAGGAGATGTTCAAAGAGCTGGACGGGATCGTGAAGCCGGAGGCGATCTTCGCGTCGAACACGTCCGGGTTCGTGATCGGAGAGATCGCGCGGGACGTCTCGGCGGCGCGGAAGACGCGGTTCGCGGGGATGCACTTCTCCAACCCGGTGGCCGGTGGATGAAGATGTGTGAAGTGATCTTATAACCACTGAGACCCGACAGTCGGCGGAGACGGTGGCGACGGTACGGGATCTGGGTGAGAAGGTGGGGAAGGACGTGAGCATGGTGAAGGACACGCCGGAGACGTACGGG
The DNA here is from genome assembly GCA_963663895.2 of Dehalococcoidia bacterium. Classification (GTDB taxonomy): domain Bacteria; phylum Chloroflexota; class Dehalococcoidia; order Bin125; family Bin125; genus JAPOXK01. Next base: position 418,488 of record CAXXRD010000002.1, read on the forward strand.
TTCCTTTTAAACCGGATTTTCGCCGCGGCGCGGCGAGAGGGGCACCAGATCGTGGAGGAAGGGATCGCGACGCCGGAGGACGTGGACAAGGCGATGAATCGGCGGCCGAAACTGGCCGCCGGGGTTCTTCGGGTCGCGGGGCGGGATCGGTAGGCAATGGTAGGAACAACAGCGGCCGGGCCGGCAGTGGCGAAACCGGGAGCGAGCGCCTGGATCGAGAAGCGCACGGTCGGGGCCCAGGTAAACTGGGCGGCTGGGCAGTGGGGGGAGCGAGAGGCACTCACGTTCGTCGATGGAAGCGCAGTGCGCCGATGGACGTTCGCGGAGGCTGCGGGGGGATGTAGACCGGGCGGCCAAGGCCTTGTTGCAAGCCGGCGTGGGGCCGGGCGAGACGGTCGCGCTGTGGCTGAACAACCGGCCGGAGTGGCTGCACATCCTGTTCGCGGTCGCCAAGGTCGGGGAAACGCTGGTCCCAGTGAACACGCGGTTCCGGACAAGTGATCTGGCATATGTGCTGCGGCATTCGGACGCGACGACGCTGATCACGGCGGACGTGTCGGGTCCCGGTGCGGTACATCGACATGGTGCGGGAGCTGACGGGAACGGGGACGGACGCGCGGGGCGCTGGCGGTGGAGGAGTTCCCGGCCTTGCGCCGAGTGATCGTGCTGAGCGATCAGGCATACGCGGGGACGCTGCGGTGGGAATCGCTGCTGGCGGAGGGCGCAGGGGCAGAGCGGGACCGGGAGCTGCGGGAGCGCGAGGCGGCGGTCGATCCGGAGGGAACGTTGTTCGTGCTGTATACGTCGGGGACGACGGGGTTCCCGAAAGGGGTGATGCACAATCACGACATCCTGCGGTTGGTCGGCGACCACGCGAACCGCATGGCGGTGCGGCCGAGCGACGTGATCTTGATGTACCTGCCGTTGTTCCACTCATTCGGACTGCACGAGGGGGCGATGATGCCGATCGTGAGCGGGGCGCGGCAGGTGCTGATGGCGCAGTTCGACGCCGGGGAGGCGCTCCGGCTGATCGCAAGGGAGCGGCCGACGCTCCTGCACGGGTTCGACACGCACTTCCGGGAGATCATGGACCATCCGGGATTGCGAGCGAAACGGACCGGTCGAGCGTGCGGACGGGGAATGCTGGCAGCGGGCTTGGCGAGCAGCGAGGCGGTGGCGCGCCGGGCGCAGCGGACGCTGGGAAAGTTCGTGAGCGCGTGGGGGATGACCGAGATGGGAGCGTCGGTGTCGTTGGGGCTGCAGCTCGACAGCGAAGACGACCGCTGCCTGGCGTCGGGGTCGCCGATGCCGGGGATGGAGTTCCGGGTCATCGATCCGGCGACGGGGGAGGACGTGCCGCCGGGGCAACCGGGGGAGCTGCTGTTCCGGGGCTACAGCATCATGCAGGGCTACTACAAGATGCCGGAGCAGACGGCGGGCGGCGTTCGATACGGAAGGATGGTTCCACAGCGGGGACACGGCCTCAATGCGGGCGGATGGGACGATCCGGTTCCTGGGGCGCTATAAGGACATGCTGAAAGTGGGCGGGGAGAACGTGGACCCGGCGGAGGTGGAGGCGCGGTTGCTGCAACACCCGGTCGTGCAGCAGGCGGTGGTCGTAGGAGTACCGGATACGCGACTTTCGGAGGTGGCCTGCGCCTACGTGGTGTTGGAGGCGGGAGCTTCGGCGAGCGCCGAGGATCTGGTGGGGGACTGGCGCGGAAGCATCGCGAGCTTCAAGATCCCGCGGCACGTCCTGTTCCTGGACGAGTTGCCGATGACGCCGACGGGGAAGGTCCAAAAATTCAAGTTGCGGGAGATGGCGGTGCAAGAGCTGGGACTCGAGGAGGAAGCGAGTCATGGCTGAGGAGGCGAAGGCAGTGGTGGAGCAGTGGCTGGCGGCGTGGAACCGGAAGGATCTGGCGACGATGCGGCGACTGCTGGCGGACGATCTCCTGTTCGAAGGGGCGATGGACCGGTTCACGAGCGGAGACGCGTATCACGCGTTGATGGGCAAGCTGACGAAGGCGGTGACGGAGGTGAAACCGCTGAAGGTGTGGGCGGATGGGCGCGACGCGGCGGCGTTCTACGATCTCTCGATGTCGAAGCCGGCGGGGACGTATCCGATCGCGGAGTGGTTCGAGGTGGAGGATGGAAAGATCCGCCGGGTGCATTCGGTGTTCGACGCGCGGCCGTTCGTAGGGGGATAGGCCACAGTCTGCCGCCGTCCGCTCAATGGTCGGCGAGCACGGCGTGCCGGGCTTGGCGGCGGCGGAGCCGATTGCGGCCGCCCGGCTGCTAGACCGAGACGGTTTTCCACTTCGTCGTATCAATGCTGGCGATCGTGCGTTTGAGATCGCGGGCGCCGGTGAGCATCATGGTGATATCGAGGCTCAGCAGGATCATCTGCGCCCCCATATCGATGTACTTCTGCCCGATCTCGTTGTTCCAGGCATGGGCGGCGACGAAGAGGCCGCGGTCGCGGGCAGCCCGGATGATGCGCTCCATCCATTGCTGGGTCTCCTCGGCGGGGGTGCCGTAGCGGGCGATGCCAAGATCGGTGGCGATGTCCCAGCCGCCGGGGAGGACGCCGTCAATGCTTTCGGCGGCGAGGATCTCCTCCGGCGGTTCGACCGTCTTGTAGCGCTCGCGGGTGCCGCCGGGAACCTCTTCGATCATGACCATGGCGAGCGTGTTGGCGTTGGCCTCCTCGCGGTAGGTCTCCCAGGGAGTAAAGCCATATTTGGCGGCGCGGGGGATGGGGACGGAGCTACGGATACCCTGGGGTGGGTAACGGCAGGCGCGGCCAACGGTTTCGGCCTGCGCCTTGGTGGAGACGTGGGGAGCGAAGACGCCCTGCGCGCCGAAGTTAAGGGCTTTGAGAATGGGAGCCGGACGCGCCTCAATGGGACGGACCATGGGAGCGATGCCGGCGGCGGCGCAGGCGCGGATGCAAGCCTCGGTCTCGGTGCCGAAGACATCCAGGCCAGCCTCTTCGCAGTCGACGATGACGAAATCGAAGCCGGCGTAGCCCATCAGCTCGATGATGGATGGATCATTCATGAGGCAGAACATGCCGGTGAGGATCTCGCCGTTCTGGAGCGCCTGCTTAAGGTTCTTCATGGGTGACTCCTAGGCGTTCGCGCGCTTGAGCGCGTTGGCGCTCTCCAGAACGGCGGCAGTGTTCTGCTGGAGGATGACGAGGTCGATCCCCATGAGGATGACTTGGGCGCCCATCTCGATCTGGCGCTCGGCGGATTCGGCGTTCCAGGCAACGGTGGAGAGGCCGATACCGTGCTTCTCGGCAGCTCTGGCGCAGGCTTTGAAAGCGTCCTCGAGCTGCGGGTCGATCCACTCGCTGTCGGTGCCGTGAAAGTTTCCTGGAGGGACGCCGAGATCGGTGGCGAGATCAAAGGGGCCGAACTGGAGCATGTCGACGCCGGGGACGGCGGCGATCTGATCAACGTTCCGGGATGCCCTGGGCACTCTCAATGATGGGCATGGCGAGAACCTCGCGGTTGACGCGCTGCCGGTAGTCGTCCCAGGGCTCGACCCCGTAGCGGGCGGCCCGCGTGACGGGAACGGAGCTGCGGCTGCCGTCCGGGGGGTAGCGGCACGCGGCGACGGCGACTTGGGCCTCTTCCGGCGTCTGAATGTGCGTGAGCCAGATGCCTTCAGCCCCGAAATTGAGGGCTTTGAGGATGGCGCCGGGACGCGGCTCAGTGGGGCGGACGATGGCGGGAATGCCGGCGGCGGCGGCGGCGCGGATCATCGCTTCGAGCTCGGTGCCGTAGGGGCTGGTGGGAGCGTGCTCGGTGTCGATGAAGAGGACGTCGAATCCGATGTGGCCGAAGATTTCGATGACCACGGGGCTGCCGATGAGCGCCATCGGGCCGATCAGGATATCTCCGCGGTCGATACGAGCGCGCAAGCTGGGCATGGGAATGGCTCCCTCCGAGTATCGCAGGGGCATTCTGGAGGTAACAGGAGGGGGAGACAAGGGGAGCGTGGAGGTCCAGTAGCATTGCAGGCATGCTGATCGATATGCACCACCACTACATCCCGGAGCGGTACCTGGAGTTGGTGCGCCGGGACGGGGAGCGGTGGCAGGCGGTGTTCTACCACGACGAGGCGCGGGGCAAGGACAGCGTGGTGCCGGGGATGACGGTGCCGCCGCCGGTGGACGCCGTCGCGCGCGGGATCTTTTGGATGGAACCGGGAATGCACGACGTGCCGACGCGGCTGGAAGAGATGGACGCGCTGAGGATCGACATGGCGGCGCTCTCGATCTCCCCGTTGCTCTACTACTACTTCGCGGAGCCGGAGCTGGGAGAGGAAGTGTGCCAGCTGCTGAACGACGAGATCCACGCGGTGGCGCAATCGGAGCCGGAGCGATTCGTCCCGATGGGAGCGGTGCCGCTGCAAGACGTGGGCCGGGCGATCACGGAGATGGAGCGGGTGGTGCGGGAGTACGGCTTCACGGCGGTGGAGATTGGGGGGAGTGTCGAGGGAAGGCACTACGACGAGCCCGCGTTCGAGCCATTCTTCCGCCGGGCGGCCGAGCTGGACTTACTGATCTTTATCCATCCCGGGATCAACCCGATGCCGGAGCGGCTGCAGCGCTACCACACGGGGAACGTGATTGGATTTCCGGTGGAGAGCGGCGTCTGCGCGGCAGCGCTGATCTATGGAGGGGTGCTGGCGCGATACCCCACCCTCAAGATCTGCTTCGCGCATGGAGGAGGGATCGTGCCGGGGTTAATCGGACGGTGGGACCACGGCTGGGAAGTGCGCGCGGAGTCACAGCAGCGGATCGAACGGCCGCCGAGCGCGTACTTTCAGCAGCTGTACTTCGACAATTTGGTGCACAGTGACGCGGTGCTGGGGGCGTTGCTCTCGATCGCCTCGCCAGAGCGGGTGGTGGTAGGGACGGACTACCCCTACGACATGGGGGAGCGACAGCCGAGGGCGGTGCTGGAGCGGGCGGAGGCAGCGGGACGGCTGACGCCGGCACAGCGAGAGGCGGTGTCCTACCGGACGGCGGCACGGCTGCTGCGGATCCCGGTATAGAAGCGTCCGCGTTCTGTATGATCCGGACCGCGAAGGTTTCCAAGGGAAGGGCCACCTAATGGTCAAGGTCATTCTGCAGATCTATCCGATGGTGCGAGCGGAGGATGAGGCGGAGCGGAAAGCGCTGCGGCCGATCGGCCGCAATGTGGAGCGTTATCACGAGGCGCTGCACGGGTCGTTCGAGCTGGCGAAGGCGGCGGATCAGCTGGGGGTGTGGGGGATGGCGTCGATCGAGCATCACTTTCACTCGGAGGGCTACGAGGTGGGGCCGAGCCCAGGGACGTTCAACGCGTACTGGGCCGCGATCACGCAACGGCTGCGGGTGGGACAGCTGGGCTACGTGATGAGTACGCAGCATCCGATCCGGATCGCGGAGGAGACGGCGATCTTGGATCACATGACGAAGGGGCGGTTCTTCGTCGGGTTCGCACGGGGGTACCAAGACCGCTGGACGAACGTGGTCGGGCAGCACCTCGGGTCGCGGGCAACGCATTCGGACGGGAGTGCGGATGATCTGATCAACCGCGACATCTTCCGCGAGCAAGTGGAGATGGTGATTAAGGCGTGGACGGAGGAGAGCATCGAGCACAACTCGAAGCTGTGGCAGGTGCCGTACCCGTACACGGATGGCATCGACTGGTGGATGGCGCGGAGCACGAAGCATCTGGGGGCGCCGGGCGAGATCGGAGAGGACGGACGGGTGCACCGGGTGAGCGTGGTGCCGGCGCCCTATACGCAGCCGCACCCGCCGATCTTCGTGCCGAGCTCCGGGAGCGCGGAGTCGGTGGAGTACTGCGGCAGGATGGGTTTCAACTGCATCCACGTGGTAGCGGGGCAGCGAGCGATGGAGCAGGCGCCGCGCTACGCACAGGCGGCAGCCGCAGCGGGCCGCCCGCTGGCGCTGGGACAGATGCAGGGGATCCAGCGCTACCTCCAGATCGGGGAGACGCGCGAGGCGGCGCGGGAGGCGCTGGCCAAGTACGACGCCGATATCTACAAGAACTTTTGGAACCTGCTGTACGAGCGAGTCGTCGACAAACGGGTGACGCTGCCGGAGAACCCGACGGTCGAGCAGATCGTGGACGAGATCGAGCAAGCGGACGCGTTCGTGACGGGAACGGTGGACGATGTGCGCGATCAACTGGTGGAGGAGTGGAAGCAGGTGCCGTTCGAGTACTTGGTAGCGACGTGGCACTATGCGCAGCAGCCGCTGGAGTCCACGATCGAGCAGCTGCAGCTGGTGATGACGGAGATCAAGCCCGCGCTGGACGAGCTTACGCAGTACGAGCAGGCACCGGCGTAGGCGAAGCGGGAGGGGCGGTGTGAGCGAGAGGGTACCCGTCGAGGTCAGGGTCAATGGGGAGCCGTGCAGCGCGGTGGTAGAGCCGCGTTTGTTGCTGGTGCACTTCCTGCGTGAAGAGTTGGGCCTGACGGGGACGCACGTGGGCTGTGACACGAGCCAGTGCGGGGCCTGCACCGTCCTGATCGACGGGCGCAGCGCAAAGTCCTGCACGGTGTTCGCGGTCCAGGCGGCGGGCAGCGCGGTCACCACGATCGAGGGATTGGCGGAGGGGGAGGCGCTGCACCCGCTCCAGGAGGGATTCTGGGAGGAGCACGGGCTGCAGTGCGGCTACTGCACGCCGGGAATGATCATGGCGGCTGCTTCACTGCTGAAGGAGAACCCCGATCCCAGCGAGGCGGAGATCCGGAGCGGCTTGGACGGGAACCTGTGTCGCTGCACGGGATATCAGCACATCGTGAACGCGATCGCGCGTGCCGCGCAGCAAGGGTGAGGCGGGCCCGGTGGCAGCCAATGCGACCCCAAGCCCCGGAGGCAAGCACGTCGGCCAGCGGCTGAAGCGCCGGGAGGACCCGGCCTTGATCCGCGGGCAAGGGACGTTCATCGACGACGTGCGGCTCCCGGGGATGCTGCACCTCGCGTTCAAGCGCAGCGACGTGGCCCACGGGCGGATCGTGCGGGTGGATACGAGCGCGGCGCGGGCGATGCCGGGCGTGCGGTTGGTCGCAACGGGCGCCGACCTGCAAGGAGTGCTCCCGAACGTGCCGGTGATAACGCCGTTCCCATATCCCGACCATCCCGCGGTCACGCCGGACAAAGTGCGGTACGTGGGCGAGCCGGTGGCGCTGGTCGTGGCGGAGGATCGGTACCAAGCGCAGGACGCCGTGGAGGCGATCGAGGTCACGATCGAGGAGCTGCCAGCCGTCGTGGATGCGGAGGCGGCGCTACGCGGGGAGCCGACGCTGCTGCACGAGGACTTCGTCAACAACGTGGCGCTGCGGATCATCAGCGGGACGGGGGTGGCGGAAGCAGCGGGCACGCAGGATCCGGAGGCGGTGGACGACCGCGAGCTCGAAGCGGCGTTCGAAACGGCCGAGGTGGTGATCTCCCAGCGGATGGTGAATCCACGGATCGCGCCCTCGGCGATCGAGACGCGGGGAGTGGTGGCGCAGTACGAGGCCACGCGACCCTACTTGACGATCTGGAGCACGACCCAGCGGCCGCACGCGCATCGCCGGTTCTTGGCGGCGGCGTTGGGGTTGGGGGAGCACCAGGCGCGGACGATCGCGCCGGAGATGGGCGGGGGCTTCGGCGCGAAGAAGATCTACGGGGAGGATTTCGTGGCGGCGGCGCTGTCGAAGCAGCTGGGAGCGCCGATCAAGTGGATCGAGGATCGGTCGGAGGCGTTCCTGACGACGACGCACGCGCGGGACGTGATCGGCCAGATCGAGCTGGCGGCGAAGCGGGACGGGACGGTGACGGCGCTGAAGGCGCGGCTGGTGGCGGACATCGGCGCCTACGAGATGCTACTGACGGCGTTCATCCCAACGCTGACGCACGGGCTGCTGAGCGGAGGCTACGCGATCCCGGTGATCCGGTCGGAGCTGATCGAGGTGTTCACGAACAAGATGCCGACGGACGCCTACCGGGGCGCGGGAATGCCGGAGGCGATCTTCTTCGTCGAGCGGTCGATGGAATTGCTGGCGCGGGAGCTGAGGATGGATCCGGCGGAGGTGCGCCGCAAGAACTTCATCCGGCCGGAGCAATTTCCGTACAAGACCGCGGCGGGGAACGAGTACGACTCCGGGGAGTACGAGCGGCTGCTGGACGCGACGCTGGAGCTGGCGGGGTGGGAGGAGATGCGTGCGGAGCAGGCGGCGGCGCGGGCGGAGGGGCGGCTGGTGGGGCTGGGAATGAGCTTCTACATCGAGCTGTGCGCGATCGGGCCCTCGACGATGTTCCCGGACGGCGGCTGGGAGCACGGGAGCGTCACGGTGGAGCGGGACGGGCGAATCACCGCGACGACCGGGGCATCGGCGCACGGGCAAGGGCACGAGACCTCGTTCGCGCAGGTGCTGGCCGACCAGTTCGGGATCGAACCGGGGGCGATCACATTGCTGCATGGGGACACGGCCGTGGCGAAGCAGGGGGTGGGAACAGTGGCGAGCCGCTCGTTGGTGGTGGGCGGGACGGCGCTGCTGATGGCAGGCAGCAAGGTGAAGGCGAAGATGACGCGGTTCGCGGCGCAGCTGCTGGAGGCGCGCGAAGAAGAGATCGAGTTCGCCAACGGGGAGGTGGGGGTAGCCGGGGGCGGGAAGCTGTCGTTCGAGGAGGTGGCCTCGTATGCGTACGCGCCGCAACAGCTGCCCGCGGGTACGGAGCCGGGGCTGAGCGAGGAAGCGTTCTGGGAGCCGCCGGGGATGACGTTCCCCTACGGATGCTATATCGCACAGGTGGAAGTGGACCGGGAGACGGGAGAGGCGGAGCTGCAGCGTTTCGTGGGGGTGGACGACTGCGGAACGATCGTGAATCCGTTGATCGTGGAGGGGCAGATTCAAGGGGGGATCGCGCAAGGGATCGGACCGGCGCTGACGGAGGAGCTGCGCTACGACGAGCACGGACAGCTACTGACGGGGTCGTTCATGGATTACGCAATCCCGCGGGCGTCCGATCTCCCGCGCTTCGAGCTGGGGGTGACGGTGACGCCGTCGCCGCTGAACCCGCTGGGCGCGAAGGGGACCGGAGAGGCGGGGACGATCGGGGCGACGCCGGCCGTGGTGAACGCGGTGGTCGACGCGCTGAGCGAGCTGGGCGTCCGGCACGTCGACCCGGCGCTGCACCCCGAGAAAGTGTGGCGCCTGATTCGGGGAGGGGAGCGATGATCCCGGCGGCGTTCGACTACCGGCGGGCGAAGACGATCGACGAAGCGCTGGCGCTGATCGGAGAGACGGCGGAAGAGGCGCGATTCTTGGCGGGAGGGCACAGCCTGATTCCGCTGATGAAGCTGCGGTTCAGCCAGCCGGATCGGCTGGTGGACATCATGCACGTGCCGGGGCTGGCGGGGATCTGGGAGCGGAACGGCCAGGTAGGGATCGGGGCGACGACGCGGTACGTGGAGCTGGAGCGGTCGCGGATCTTGCAGGACGTCTTGCCGGTGGTCGCGGAAGCGGCAGGAGAGATCGGCGATCCGCAGGTTCGGCATCGGGGGACGATCGGGGGGAGCTTGGCGCACGCGGATCCGGCGGCGGACCTGCCGGCGGTCATGGTGGCGCTGGATGCCTTCCTCGATATCGTGGGGCCGCAGGGGAGACGCCGCGTGCAAGCGGAGGATTTCTTCCAGGGGTTCTTCACGGTCGATCTCGCCGAGGGCGAGCTGATCACCGAGATGCGGATGCTGCCGCGCCGGGCGGCAGCCTACGCCAAGCTGCATCAGAAGGCGTCGCACTTCGCGCTCGTGGGAGTGGCGGCGGCGCTGGAGATCGAGGCGGGCAACGGCGCGGGCGGCGTATGCCGGGGAGCGCGGGTAGCCGTGACGGGACTGTCGACGCACGCGCAGCGGCTACGGGGCGTGGAGGCGAGCTTGATCGGGGAGCGCTTGGCAGAGGAGTCGATCCGGGCGGCGGCGGAGCGGGCGCCGGAGGGGATCGAGGAGATCAACGACGACCTGCACGGCTCGGCCGAGTATCGCCGGGAGATGGCGAAGGTGTTCGCGGCGCGCGCCATCCGGCGCGCGGCGGCGCGCGCGTAGCTCGCTCATGCCCCCCGCGCCCGCACGCAAGTACACGGCCCTGGACGACCGGCTCTACGACTACCTGCTTTCCGTGTCGCTGCGGGAGTCGGCGGTGGCGAGGCGGCTGCGGGAGGAGACCGCGGCGATGGAGCACGCGGTGATGCAGATCGCGCCCGACCAGGGGCAGTTCATGGCCCTGCTGGCACGGCTGCTGGGCGCGCGGCGCGCCCTTGAGATCGGGACGTTCACGGGGTACAGCGCCCTCTGCGTGGCGGAGGCGTTGCCGCCAAGCGGCCGGCTGGTGGCCTGCGACCGGAGCGCGAAATGGACGGCGATCGCGAAGCGCTATTGGGCGGAGGCGGGAGTAGCGGAGAAGATCACGCTGCGGTTGGGGAAGGCGATCGAGACGCTGGACGCCCTGCTCGCGGAGGGCGAGGCGGGACGGTTCGACTTCGCCTTCATCGACGCGGACAAGCCCAACTACGACGGCTACTACGAGCGCTGCCTGGCCCTCGTGCGACCGGGGGGACTGGTGGCGATCGACAACGTGCTGTGGGAGGGGAAGGTCAAGGATGCGGAGACGGCGGACGCCGACACGCAGGCGATTCGTGCGCTGAACGCGAAGCTGGCGGCGGACGCGCGGGTGGAGATGAGCATGCTGTCGATCGCCGACGGACTGACGCTCGCGCTGAAGCGGTGAGGGCGCGGTAGGCTGATAGGCGCGGGTCCAAAGCGGATGGCAGAGCGAAAGGAATAGCGGAGGGCGTAGCGATGGGCGTGCCGAGGAACGCGACGGAGGCGGCGGCGCTGCTGGGCGTGCCAGTCGACGCGGCGGAAGGGGTGGTGGAGGAGCGATTCCGGCGGCTGGCGCAGGTGTTCCACCCGGACCTGAATCCCGGCGTCGCCTCCTGCGGGGAGCGGATGCAGGAGCTGAACGCGGCGCGGGAGCTGCTGGCGGGCGGACGGCGGCCGGCGGAGACAGTAGTCGCACGGCCCGAGCGGCGGGAGGGACCGAGAGGGCAGGCGCCGGCGCGGCAGCGGTCGAAGAAGGACGAGGAGCGGCTGCGGCGGGTGATGCACGAGATGCCGTACGGGATCTACATCGTGGGCTCACGCCGCGAGGAGGAGCCCAACGGGATGATCGCGGACTGGGTGATGCAGGTCTCGTTCCGGCCGCGGCTGCTGGCGGTGTCGTTCGAGAACGACGCCTACAGCCTGGAGAACGTGCGGCGGCACAACGTGTTCACGGTGAACCTGCTGCCGCAAGGGGCGATGGAGCTGGGAGCGCTGTTCCTGCAGCCGCGGGACGGGGCGAAGATCGCGGGCCGGAGCGCGGCGGCGGCGGCCACGGTGCACGAGAAGCTGGCGGGCGCGGCCTACCGGCTGACCGAGCGGGGCTGCCCGGTGCTGGAGGAAGCGCTGACGTGGGCGGAGTGCGCGGCCGAGCGGTTTGTGTCGGCGGGGGATCACACCCTGGTGATCGGGGAGGTGCTGGACGGCGAGGTGCTGCAGGCAACCGGGGCGCTGACGTCGGTCGAGACGGGGTGGGTGTACGGGGGCTAGGAACGCGGTAGCAATCAGGCCGTCGCGGGCCGCGCAGACTTCCACGATGGCAGAAAGTCAGTCGCTGGCCCACTCCGCGTAGACCCGCTTCAACTCCCACGCCCAATACAGCGTCCTATCATCGCCCTCGCGATGGTGCCCCAACCGCGTTGCTAGCTTGAAGAAGCCCGCGCCGGACATGCCGTCCTCCTTGCGAACCACGACCGCCGTCAGCAGCGGCCGGTCAGCCGCGTGCTCGGCCGTGCTGATGTCGTCCAGGATCTGAAACAGGGCTCGGGAGCGCACGTGCAGACCGGCGATGCGCGCCACGTCGGAGTACGAGAGCGTCCCCTTGTGCTCGGCGACCTCAATGAGTTTCTTGCGGACGGTATGTGCTTGTGTGTCCATTGCATTGGCCTAGCTACGTGGACCGATCGGGGGTTTCGGCGTAGGCATCGACGACGGCTTCGGTTACATACTGTCCGAGGCCGGGAAGTGCCCCGACGATATCGAGCTGGTCGTAGCAGAGGTAGGTACAGGACTTGGCCAGGAGCCCGAAGGCGGGCCGGGCCAACTCTTTAAAGACCTTATCTCGGCGCTCAGCTGGGGCCACGATGTGCGATTTGATCGTCATGTTCGGCTGGAGCGTTCGCAGGTCCAGCATGCGAAGCAGCCCCGAGTAGACGGCGGTTGTGTGCTCCACTTCGAACGCCCGCACGATGGAGTTCCCTTGCAGCCAAAGGACATCGATATTCTCGACCGTGTGGATGGTCTTCGCATCGTAGTTCAGCGGCAGTCGTTCGCGATCGAGAAACTGCGTATCCTCACCCGCCAGCAAAGGGCGGACGTGTTCCCGGTCTGCCTTGGCGACCCACACATCCAGCCCTAGCTTGACACCCAGTCGAGCGAGCTTTGCTTGCACGTCGTGGGATGTGCGCGCCGCCGGCAGGGGATCTACAGCGACCGGGGGCTTTTGATTCACGAGGGCCCGCACGCGTGCCGCTGCATCGGTGAGCTGGGGGGTATAGAGAGCCTGCCACCCATTCAATGAGGCGAGTAACTCACTGTCCACCGCGGTGCGTGGAATATCTTGCGCGACCCAGCGCACGGCCCGCGTGTGCGGCAAGGGATCAGGGCTGTCGACTCCAGAAAAAGCATAGTCCCCGGTCACCTCTGCGACGCACAGCACCGGGCGGCGGACGAGCGGCACGATCACCCAATCGCCCCGTGTGAGCTCTTTCACAAAGCGCCAGAGCGCGCCTGCGGCCAGTCGTGTGGCCATTGCCTTTGGTGGGTGGCGGAGTTGGCTGTGGTAGTCAAAGAGCCGATCCCTCAGGGATTCGTAAGAATCGAAGGTACTGAGATCTTCGCGGAACCCATAGCTGATGCCGATCAAGTTCTGATCGAGGAAGAGCGCCGCATACTCCCCGCCTTTTCCGGAGCGGTTCACCCACAGCGTCACGGGCACTGACTTTCCATAGTGCAGGAAGATAACACGCGCCGGCCTCGTGCCAACGGCGGGGCATCGCCTAGGAGGCCATGTACCCGTGCTTGCGATTCAACTCCCGCAGCCCGCCCGCGGCCGCTTCTACGGCAGCGTCGCCATCGATCACGATGACGTCAAGGAGCCGCACAGCCAGATCACCGTGATCATCCTGCCCGGCAGCGGCTACCATGAGCGAATCGAACGGCTCGGTCACCGTCACCGTCCACGACGACGACTGAGTCCGGCAGGTCCGCGCGCAAAGCCGACGTTTGAAGATGGAACAGGAAGAGCCAATGGGATTGCGCCAACTCCGCGCCGTCGCAGCTCCCGGAGCGCTATGGATTGGTGCGCTCGCCCTCCTCGCGGCGGCGGCGTGCAGCGACGACGGCGCACCGGGGGCGGTCGGCGCGACGGCCCGCGCGGCGCTCGCCGCGCCCAACGGCGACGGGATGGGTGCGGTGACCCTGACGCAGACGCCGACCGGTGTCCTCATCACTGCCGAGGTGCGCGGCCTCTCTCCCGGGGCGCACGGCTTCCACATCCACGGCACCGGCGCCTGCGCGCCCGACTTCACCGCGGCGGGCAGCCATTTCGCTCCCGGCGGGGAACCCCACGGTTTCCTGCACGAGGACGGCCCGCACGCGGGCGACCTCCCTAACATCCACGTCGGTGAGGACGGCACCGGGCGCGCGGACTACTTCACCGCCGCCGTCACCCTCGCTGCCGGCGCGGACCACTCGCTGTTCGATGCGGACGGGTCGGCCTTCATCGTGCACGCCGATCCCGACGATTACCTGGACGTGGCGTCGGCGGGCGCCCGCATCGCCTGCGGCGTGATCGAGCGCGGCTAGGGGGCCCGCATCCGCGCGCGCCCGGCCTGCGCTGGACCGCCTCTCGGCTCGAACAGCCCGAACTCTTCCCGTGCGGCTTCCGCGCTAGACCTTCGCCCTATCAGGCGGGCACTGGGAGGCCGAAGAGGCGGGCGGCGTTGCCGCCGAGGATCTTGGCGCGCTCCTCGTCGTTGAGGGCGCCCATGGTGCGCTCGATCGATTGGGCCGAGTGGGGCCAGAGCCCCTCTTGGTGGGGGTAGTCGTTGGCCCAGATCAGGTTGTCGATCAGGCCGTACTTGCGGGCGAGGTCGATGCCGGGCTCGTCCTCCTGGAAGGAGGCGAAGCCGTTGCGGCGGAAGTACTCGCTGGGGAGCGCCTGGAGCTTGGGGTAGGCCCACATGTGATGCATGCGGTAGGCCTCGTCCATGGTCTTGAGGAGCCAGGGGAGCCAGCCGATGCCGGCCTCGATGGTGGCGAAGCGGATGCCGGGGAAGCGCTCGATCACGCCCGAGGCGCAGAGCTGGACCAGGGGCTCGGTGGTGGGGATGAAGGAGTGGACGACCATGTTGATGATGGCGCCGCCGTAGCCGTGGGAGGCGCGGGGGTCGCGGCCGGTGGAGACGTGGAAGGTGATGGGCAGGCCGGTCTCTTCGATGACGGCCCAGAGGCGGTCGAAGGCGGGGTCGTTGTAGTTGAGCTCGTCGGGGTCGTGGCCGCCCCAGATCGGCTTGGAGGGGAGGGTGAGGCCGCGGAAGCCGAGCTGGGCGACGCGCTGGATCTCGGCGATGGAGCCGTCGAGATCGCCGGTGGCGATGGCGGCCATGGGAGCCATGCGGTCGTTGTGATCGGCGAAGATCTCCCAGACCCATTCGTTGTAGACGCGGCACTGGGCCATGGCGAAGACGGGATCCGGGGTGGCCCACATGGCGAGGCCCTTGTTGGGATAGATGGTTTCGGCGTCGATGCCGTCGCGGGCGTGGTCATCAAGGCGCTGCCGGATGTCCCAGGCCAGCTCCTGCTCCGAGGCGAAGCCGCCCGTGCCGCGGAGGCCGCGCTCCAGATCCTCGCCCTCCAGCTTGAGGTCGCGGATCTTGGTAGGGCGGTAGCCCTCGGCGACCTGCCACTTGACGCCGCCGTCATCGACCTCGACGCGGGGCAGGCGGTGACGGTACTTCTTGTCGATGCGCTTGACCCAGAGGTCGGCGGGCTCGCTGACGTGGCTGTCGACGGTGATCATGAAGTACTTGTCGGGATCGCCGGGGCGGGGGGTCCGTTGCCAGCCGGCGTGGCCGGGGGTTTCAAGTCGCCAGGCTTGCGGGTCGGCGGTCGTGACCATTGGACGCCTTCTTCCTTGCGCTGTCTTTCTCGCGCGCGATCGGCGGGCGCTAGCGCGCCCCCTCCTTCCGCCCCGGGCCCGCGCCGGGCTCGGGGAGATGGCTGTGGGGTTGCTTGCTGTCGAAGGTGAGGCGGGCCGTGTGCAGCTCGCCGAGGGCGGCGCCATCGGCGTTGAGAGCGATATCGACGTACTCGGCCTCAAGGGCTTCGGAGGGCCAGCAGCGGATGCGGGCGCCGGCGGCCACGGCCGGCACCGGGTGGGAGGTGGTCTCGCCGCCGCGGCCGCTGTAGAACCAGTCGCCCTCGGAGTCGCCGTCGACGAGAAGCCAGCTGCCGAACCAGAGGAGGGGATCGCCGTGCTCGTTGGCGCGTCTCTCCCAATGGACGGTGAGCTGGTCGATCGGCAAGGGCGCTCCCTGCGCAGCCGGGGCGGAGCGGGCGCTGCTCATGGCGCACCTCAGCCGGCCGAGGGATACAACGCGGCGCGGCCGGCAGGGGCATGGTAGCCGACCGGGCAAGGCCCCGTTCAGGGGAGCGGGCGGACGGTCCGTTGACGCTTCTGCAAAGGGATTGCCGCTGCTATCGCGGTTGTGATCGCGCTCTCAGTGAGGGAGCAGGGCAAAGCCCAAAAGCCAGCGTGATAAAATCGCTGCATGGACGAAGCGACTGTCGAAATCGACGAAAAGCCCAGGCGCGGACGCCCGCCTAACCCGATGCCCGATCTCATTCCCGACACGCCGGAGAATATCGCTCGTGCGATTCTGGCTGGGCCGCCGAAAAAGGAGTGGGACTACTTGCGGAAAGCCAAAAGGGATTGCGCCGACTCCGCCCCTTAATCGTTCCATCAGCATTGCTGCTTGCCGGTATCGCTCTTGCCGTGGCGGTCATTGGGTATCTCGACACCCGCTCGTCAGTGGACGAGTTGGACAATCGCGCCACTGATCTCAGGGTGCAGCTGGAAGCGCTGGTGGCGGCGGAATCACCGGATTCCGGTGCGCTACGAGATGACAGCGCGATCGAAGCTGTGGCTAGCCTGCAAGGCCAGATCGACGATCTGGACCGCCAAGTGTCAGGCTTGCAAGCAACTATGCAGCGCCCAGAGCCCGTCGCCAGCGATTGGATCGTGATCGAAAAACAGCAGTCAGACATCACCGACGAAAGAGGTGTGACCAAGCAGACCCTCACGCTGCGATACAGCACCCCACATGGTGGAACAGCGAGTTGGGAGGGCGAAGTCTTTTGGACGGAAACACCTGACGGATCTGGTGCACAAGAGATGCATAACGAGCATTTTTTGGACTGCTGGTCCAATGCCCGTGTTGGGGAATCTCTTCCATCTTGTGCGCGCCGGTAGCGGCGATCGTCAGCGCCTTTCCACCTGGGTAAACACGTCTATAATCCCCTTCCACAAGGCCGCTGGTAGCGTCGGTCGGCACCGAGCCTTACGGACAGCATGCATCGCCGGGCATTGGCGATGCCGAAGCGTTCGGACGGCTGAGGCGGTTTGGGCGCATATGGTGAATCCGTTCGAGCGGAACCAGGCATGGAGCGGGCGGTCCCGGGCGACGCCGGCATGAGCGAGGCGCGGCCGGCGATGGTGGCGTACGTGGCGCTGGCGGTGGAGGACGCGGAACGAGCGGCGGCGCTGGCGGGTCCGTTGGGACTGCGAAGCACACCGCTGGAGGCAGGCGCGGACGGGCCGGTGACGGCCTTCGCGGTGGGCGAGGCAGCGGTGGCGCTGTTTCCCCTGGGGCATGCGCTGCTGGGAGAAGGCGGGTCCAAGGCCGGGGTGCACCACATAGCGCTGGCCAGCGCCGACCCCGAGGCCGCCGTCGCCGCGGCCGGCCTGCCACGGGCCGGCGGGCCAGCCCCCGGACTGGCGGGGCGGCGCGCGATCGCGATCGAGCCGAGCGCGACGGCGGGAGTGCGGCTGCGCTATAGCGAGCCGCTCGAACTGGAGCCGAGCGCGGCGCCCCTGGTGGAGCGGATCGACCATCTGGGCGTGGCGTCGGCGGACAACGCCGCAGCGGTGGCGCTGTTCCACGAGCGTCTAGGGTTTCCCTTAGAGAGCCGGCAGACCGACCGCGAGGTACACGTGCCGATCGAGAGCTTCACGTCGGACAAGTACGGCGTCGTCTACCACAGCCGGACGCCGCTGCAACGGGGGGCGCTGGAGGTCGCCTTCGTGACGGTGGGCGACTTCGATCTGGAGTTCCTGTGCGACGCCGACGCGATCGCCGCGGCGGGAAGGCGCAGCGGCAGTGAAGCGGGAAGCACGCAGCAGGATCGGGGGGCGATCAGCCGCTTCGTCGAGCGGCGCGGACCGGGGCTGCACCACCTGGCCCTCAAAACGCCGGCGATGGATGCCGCGCTGTCAGCGCTGCGCGAAGCCGGGGTGCCGCTGATCGACGAGACGGGGCGGCCGGGGTCGCGGCGGGCGCAGATCGCCTTCTTGGAGCGAGAGGCGCTGGGAGGCGTGGTAATGCATTTAGTGGAGCGGGAGCCGCTCTAGCGGTGGCGGCGGGCGCGACGGCGGTGAAGCGATGACGCAGGCGCATGATCCGATCACGGTGGAGGTGCTGCGCAACGCGTTCACCGCCGTGTGCAACGAGATGGCGCTGGTGGTCAAGAAAACCGCGTATTCGACCGTCGTGAACGAGGGAAACGACTTCGGGGGCGGACTGTACGACGCGGAGGGGCGGCTGGTCGCGCAGGGGGAGTTCGATCTGCCGGCGTTCGTGGGGTTGACGCACCTGACCGTGCCCGAGGTGATCCGATCGGTGGGGCAGGAGCGGATGCGGCCCGGCGACGTGTACATGATCAACGACCCGTACGTCGCCAGCACGCACTGCAACGACATTCATTTCGTGAAGCCCGTGTTCTGGCAAGGGCAACTGGTGGCGTTCACGTCATCGACGGCGCACTGGTCGGACGTGGGCGGAGTGGTGGCGGGCTCTCTCAACTGCAACGCGCGCAGCCAGTTCGAGGAGGGGATGCGGATCCCGGCAGTCGCGATCTGCAAGGAGGGGACGGTCGACCGGGATCTCGTGTCCCTGTTGGTGACGAACATGCGCCAGTCGTGGGAGCGGATCGGGGACCTCAACGCCCAGCTGGCGGCGGTGCGGGCGGGGGACACGCGGGTGCAGGCCTTGCTGGCGCGGCACGGGGCGGAGACGTTCCTGGCGGCGATGGCGGAGGTGCAGAATCACGCGGAGCGGCTGGCGCGATCGGCCTTCGCGGCCTTGCCGGACGGCGTCTACACGGGCGAGGACCGCATCGATCAGGACGTGGCGACGGGCGAGCCGGTCACGGTGCGGCTGCGGCTGACGATCGCGGGCGATCAGGCGGTGTTCGACCTGGAGGAGAGCGACGACGCGGCGCAGAGCGGGATCAACTGCACGATCGCGGCGACGACGTCGGCGGTATTCATTGGGATGGCGTCGATCTTGCCGCCGATGCCGATGAACGCGGGCGTGATGCGGGCGGTCACGATCCGGGCCCGTCCGGGGTCGATCGTGTGGGCGCAGCCGCCGGCGGCGATCTCCGGGCTGGCGATCACGAGCATGGATTGTGTGATCGGGGCGGTGCTGATCGCGCTGGGGAAAGCGCAGCCGGAGCGGGCGGTGGGGCTGCCATCCGCCTGCGTGAACTCCACCTTCGCGGGGTACGACACGCGGCCGGAGTTCGAGAGCTCGTTCATCAACTACGTGTGGGCCTTCGGGGGAACGGGAGGCACGCGGGAGCGCGATGGGGGAAACAACCTGGCGTCGCCGTACTCGGCGAGCTCGACGAACATCCCCTGCGAGATGCAAGAGCGCCGCTATCCGGTGCTGTATTGGCGGCACATGATCTTGCCGGACTCTGGCGGGCCGGGAAGGTCGCGGGGCGGGTGCGCGCTGGAGCAGCTGATCCAGCCCTCGACGCCGGGATCGCTGTCGAACATCACCAACCGGGCGCGCTTCGGGCCGCCGGGGGTGTTCAGCGGAGAGGAAGGGCGCACGTCGCGGCTGGTGGGGAATCCCGGAACGGAGAAGGAGCGGAACATCGGGACGTTCATCGTAAACGCGCCCATCGGACCGGGGGAGCTGCTGTCGTTCTGGTCGTGCGGAGGGGGCGGATACGGCGATCCGCTGGAGCGAGAGCCGGCGCGGGTGCTGGAAGACGTGCGAGACGGGTACGTGTCGATCGAGGGGGCGCGAAGCCAGTACGGACTGGTGGCGCGGGAGGTAGACGGACGGCGGCTGGAGTACGCGGTGGACGAGGAAGCGAGCGCAGTCCTACGGCGCGAGCTGCGCGCGGCGAGAGATGGATAGCCGGGACCTCTGCTTCCTCAGCGCCAACGAACTCGCGCGGCGGCTGCGAGCGCGGGATCTCTCGGCGCAGGAGGTGATGGAGGCGCATCTCGCGCAGATCGCCCGGGTCAACCCGCGCGTGAACGCGGTTTGCACGCTGGCGGCGGCGGAAGCGCGGGCGGGGGCGCAAAGCGCGGACCAAGCGCTTGCCGACGGGGAGACCCCAGGGCCGCTGCACGGCCTGCCCGTCGTGATCAAGGACCTGGCGGAGACGGCGGGAATCCGGACGACGTACGGATCGCGGGTGTACGAGTCGTACGTGCCGGAGGCGGACGCGCTGATCGTGGATCGGATGAAACGAGCGGGGGCGATCGTCGTGGGGAAGACGAACACGCCCGAGTTCGGAGCCGGGGCGCAGACGTTTAACGCGGTGTTCGGAGAGACCTGCAACCCCTACGACCCGCGCAAGACATGCGGAGGGAGCAGCGGGGGATCGGCGGTGGCGCTGGCGACGGGGATGGCGCCGCTGGCGAGCGGCTCCGATTTGGGGGGATCGCTCCGAAATCCGGCGGCCTTCTGCAACGTGGTGGGGTTCCGTCCCTCGATCGGGCGGGTGCCGGTGTGGCCGACGGTATTCGGATGGTCATCGCTGTCGGTGCAGGGGCCGATGGCGCGGAGCGTGGCGGATGTGGCGCTGCTGCTGTCGGTGATGGCGGGACCGGACGCTCGCGTGGCGACGGGGCTGCGGGAGCCGGGCGCGTCTTTCCGCGCGCCCCTCGAACGAGATTTCAGGGGCGTGCGCATCGCATGGAGCCGCGATCTGGGGCTGTATCCAGTCGACCGGCGGGTCACGGCGGTCTGCGAGGCGCAGCGGGGCGTGTTCGCGGAGCTGGGGGCGGAGTTGGAGGAGGAGGAGCCGGACTTTCGGGGAGCGGATGCAACCTTCCAGACGCTGCGGGCGTGGCTGTTCGCGGGGAAGCACGGCGAGGACTGGCGGAGACACCGGGAGCTGCTGAAGGACACGCTGGTGTGGAATATCGAGAAGGGGCTGGCGCTGAGCGGGGAGGAGGTAGCGAAGGCGGAAGCGGCCCGGACGGCGCTGTTCGCACGGGTGCAGGGCTTCTTCGAAAGCTACGAGTTCCTGGCGCTACCGGCGACGAGCGTGCCGCCGTTCCCGATCGAGGAGCGCTACGTGACGGCGATCAACGGGCAGCAGCTGGAGACGTACATCGACTGGCTGGGCGTGACGTACGCGATCACTCTGCCGGGCCTGCCGGCGATCTCGGTGCCGTGCGGGTTCACGGAGGAGGGGCTGCCGGTAGGGTTGCAGATCGTGGGGCCTTACGGAGCGGACTTCGCCGTGCTGCAGCTGGCGCACGCGTTTGAACAGGCGACGCGCTTCGGGGAGCGCCGGCCGGCGCTGGCGCAGGACGAGGAGTAGGGCGATGTCTGCTAGGTTCCCTGCATGCGCTGGCGCGTCCAGACGCCGCGAAGCGGAGAGCCGCCGGCCAATCCAGGCGAAGGCGAGCGCGCGCATGCAGCGGCGGCCGAGGCCTGCGGTGATAAGCGGGAAGTCGCGAACGATCAGAGCAGCTGAGACGCGATGAGCGCCGCGCTTTCGCACTTGCGGATCTGCGACTTCACGGGCCAGCTGGCGGGGGCGGGGGCGACGAAGTTCCTGGCGGCGTTCGGGGCACAGGTGATCCGGATCGAGGATCCAGTGCTGGAGGGTCGCTGGGACGTGCTGCGGGGAGCGCCGCCGTTCAAGGACGAGCGCCGGGGGATCAACCTGGGGGGAGCGTTCAATAACCACAACGTGGAGAAGCTGGGGATCACGCTGAACCTGCGCACGGAGCGAGGCCGGGAGCTGCTGCGGAGACTGGTCGCGGTGTCGGACGTGGTGACGGAGAACTTCTCGGCGGGGGTATTGGAACGGCTGGGCTTCGGGTACGCACAGCTGCGGGCGATCAAGCCGGATGTGATTTACGTGTCGAACTGCGGGTTCGGGCACAGCGGACCGTACCGGGATTACAAGACGTGGGGGCCGATCGTGCAGGCGGTGTCGGGGCTGACCTTCAGCTCGGGGTTGCCGGAGGAGCCGCCGGCGGGGTGGGGCTACTCGTACATGGACCACACGGCGGCGTACTACATGGCGATGGCGGTGCTGCTGGCGCTGCACCATCGCGCGCGGACGGGAGAAGGGCAGCACGTGGACATGGCGGCGACGGAGGCCGCGGCGTCACTGAACGGACCGGCGCTACTGGACTACACGGTGAACGGGCGGCCGCTGCGGCGCCCGGGACAGCCGCACAGCAATCGAAGCCAGTTTCCGCAGATGGCGCCGCATGGGATCTACCCGGCACGGGGCGAGGACAACTGGCTGGCGCTGTCGTGCCGGAATGAAGGGGAATGGGCGGCCCTGGGACGCGTGGTGGGGAAGCCGTGGGCGACGGCGGAGCGGTTCGCGACGCTGGAGGGGCGGTTGAGGGCCGAGGACGCGCTGGATACGCTGCTGGGGGCCTGGAGCGAGGAGCTCGACATGTTCGAGTCGGCGCGGGCGCTGCGGGCGGCGGGCGTGCCGGCGTCGGCGGTGCAGCGGCCGCAGCAGCGCATCGACGAAGATGCGAACACGGCCGCGTGGGGGCTGTGGCCCAGCGTGCGGCACGCGGAGATGGGAGAGGTCCGCGTCGACGGGTTGCCGGTGCACTTGAGCGAGACGGATTGGTCGATCCGGCGGGGGGCGCCCTGCCTGGGACAGGACAACGCCTTCGTGTTTGGGGAGATCTTGGGGGTGGGGGATTCGGAGCTGGCGCAGCTGCGGGCGGACGGGGTGATCTGAGGTGGCCTCCGCGGAGACGAAGGGGACGGGAGAAGCGCCGCTCAGCGGCTTGCGGGTGGTGGAGCTATGCGACGAGAAGGGGGCGTTCGCGGGGAAGTTGCTGGCGGACGCGGGGGCGGACGTGGTGAAGGTAGAGCCGCCCGCCGGCGATGCGACGCGGGACTACGAGCCGTTCCTGGAAGACCAAGCGGAGAAGGAACGGAGCCTGTGGTGGTGGCTCTACAACACCAGCAAGCGGGGGGTGACCCTGGATCTGGCGCAAACGGCAGGGCGGGAGGTGTTCCGGCGGTTGGTGGCGCGGGCGGACGTGGTGGTGGAGAGCCAGCCACCGGGGCGGCTGGCCGCATGGGGGATCGATTACGCGGACCTGTGCGGAAGCAATCCCGCGCTGATCTGGGCGTCGATCACGCCGTTCGGGCGGACGGGACCGGAATCCCAGGAAGCAGCGACGGATCTGACGATCCTGGCGGGGGGCGGGATCGCGTGGATGAACGGATACGACGATCACGCGTTGCCTCCGGTGCGGGGCGGAGGCAATCAGGGCTACCACACGGGGTGCCACTACGCGGCGATGGCGGTGCTGGTGGCGCTGGCGCACCGTGACGCGGGAGGGCCGGGGCAGTTCATCGACGTGAACATGCACGCGGCGGCGAACGTGACGACGGAGGCGGGGAGCTACGACTGGTTGGTGAAGCGCCGGGAAGTGCAGCGACAGACGGGCCGGCACGCGGCCTACCGGCCGACGATGTCCACCCAGGTCCGGTGCGCGGACGGGGTATGGGTGAACACGGGGATCGCGCCGCGGCGGCCGCAGGAGTTTCAGGTGATGTACGACTGGATCGCGGAGCTCGGGAAGCTGGAGGAGTTCCCCGAGGCGGCGATCTTGGAGGTGGCCGGGCAAGGCGGCGAGGTGATGCTGGGTCGCTTGGAGGAGGACGAGGAGATGCAGGCGAAGTTCGCCGCGGCGCGGGAGGCGGTGGTGTTCATCGCGGGACAGCTGCCGGCGGAGACGTTCTTCCACGAAGGGCAGCGGCGGGGGTTCCAGATGGGGATCATCTACGCGCCCGAGGAGGTGCTGGAGGACGGGCACTTCCAAGCGCGCGGCTTCCCCGTGGAGGTGGAGCATCCCGAGCTGGGACGGAGCTTCCGCTATCCCGGAGCGCCGTGGAAGTTCGGGCGATCGCCGTGGCGGATCCGGCGCCGGGCGCCACTACTGGGAGAGCACAACGCCGAGGTGTCGCGGGAGTTGGGGCTATCGAGGGAAGAAGCAAGCGAGGTGAACGGCTCGCGGGGAGAGAGCCGCCGGTAGCGCAACGGCTGACTGCCCCGCCGCGACGAGGCGGCCGCCACCGCCGATCTGCGCGCCATCCTCGCCGGCATCGATCTGGCTGTTGACAGACCCCCCCCCCCCCCATGTTTTCATAACGCATCCACGTTGAGGGACGCGCTCCCTCAAAGCGACACCCGCGTCGGCGGGTGGGACGCCGGGCCGGCCGCCCGTCCGCAGCTCGCGAAGGCCGGCCCGCGAAGCAGAAACGGAAAGCAACCCCCGATGAAGAATCTCGTTCTCGCCGCCCTGATCCTAGCGATCGCCGCAGGCTCGGCCGTCGCCTATGCGACCGCGCGGACCGTGGAGACGACCGCCGATGTGGAGGTGCGCGTCTGGCAAGCCGTGAGCGACGAGGCGCTCTACATCAGCTCGCGCCCCGCCGGCGGCAAGTGGACCACGAACAACACGCCGCTGGACATGTCGGAGCTGAGCAAATCGGAGCGCTTCCGTCAGAGTCCGATCACGACGGTGTCCGTGCCCGTCAGCGTTCCCGTGCCGGAGCCGCCGCCGTTCGACGATCACGGCAACACCCTGGCCGTTGCCAGCCCCCTGGCGCTCGGCGCGACGATCGACGCCATGATCGATTACGAAGGCGATGCGGACGCGTTCGCCTTCGAGGCGACGGCGGGAAGCTGGTACCGCATCGCGATCGGGGGCGATCTCGCGCTCGCGGTCGGGGGCGATCTCGCGCTCGCGGATCGAAATGTCAACCTGAACCTGCACGGTCCCGATGGAGTGTGGATCGAGAGCTTCTTCGGCGCCGCCGGCCGCTTCGCGGCCGCGGCGACGGGCCGGCATTACTTCACCATCTACTCCTTCGCGCATCCGGCGCTTCCCGGTTCACCGTGGACCGGCCCCTACACCCTCACCGTCACCCCGGTCGATCCCCCCGGCCCGCCACCCCTCACCCTGGCCCTCTCGAATGACGCCGACGGGGCGCTGCTAATGGCCGCCCGCTTCGCGCCGGACGCGACGCCGTACGCCGGCGCCGCGATCATCTTTGCGAGCGGCGCGCAGCTCAGCTACACCCTGACCGCGGCGCCGGCGGCGGGCGCGTGGGCCGATCTCACCGCGCAGCACTCGTTGGCGATCGCGCATGGCCTCGTGACCACCGCCCACTTCTTTGTCGGCTCCTCCGGGGAAGTCGGCTATCGCGACTATGACTGCGTCGCCGACGACGCCGCCAGCACGGCCGAGCGCAGCGTCTGGACGTGTCGGGAACGGGAGTAGGCGCCCTGCTACCCTGCCGGCGCCGTCGCGTTCCCGTTGACCGCGCGACGAGCCTCTAGCGCCGGCGGGGCGCGGGATCGTTCGCAGCGTCACTGAGCCCCGCCGGCGTGCTACGCTCCCGCCATGCTGGGCACGCGACACCCGGCGAGCGTGGCGCCCGGTCATCGTCCAGGCGCCCGGCCGGCCCGTGGGTTCGACTCCCAGCTCGCGCAGCAGGCGGGCAGCGTGGTGTAGGCGGCGCCCGTCATAGGCGGACGCCTCGTCGGTGTAGATCGGCGCGTTCCAGCCCGCTTGCGTCACCACGAACCCTTGCAGCGTCGCCATGTCGGCGCGGCGCACGGCCTTGGCACGGACCGCGCCGGTCGCGCGATCCTTCACCCCGACCACGGTCGCCTTGCCGAGCGGCCAGTCGTTGCCGAGTTTCTTGCTGACGTGCTTGTTGCGCTCCTTGCCGCCCACCATCGTCTCGTCGGCTTCGACCGGGCCCACGAACGGGTCGGTCGGCTGCTCCATCGCCTTGCGGATGCGGTGCGCCAGGTGCCAAGCGCTCTTCTGGGTGATGCCGAGATCGCGGTGCAGCTTCATGCTGCTCACGCCCTTGAGGCTGGTGGTGAGCAAGTAGATCGCGATCGCCCACGTCTGATAGCCCAGGTTCGACCCCTCCATCACGCTGCCGGTCTTGACGCTGAAGTGCTTGCCGCAGTCACGGCAGCGGTAGGGCATGGTCCTTTTCTTGCTCGGGGAGATCGCCGTCGATCCGCAGTGCGAGCAGTGCGGGCCATCCGGCCAGCGCTTCTGTATATAATCCCCCGGGACCCGCCCACTCCGTTCCGGTGCCGGGGACGGGCTGCCGCGCCGCGTCGCGCCGATCGGACGGGATGAGGCTCCGGCGCGGCCGCTCGTGTGACGGTTTCCGCTCGGCTGCTACCATCCGCAGGGTGCGCCATCGCGCGAGTCATCGTTCTGGGAGAGGCGGGTAGCAGCACGCATACGGTGCCAACTGAGGATCTAACGACCGAGGTCGCAGGACTGTCGGTCCATCTGCTGCGCGGCGGGGGAGGGGATCCGGCGGTCGTGCTGCACCACTCCACGGGCCCGATCGGATGGGTGCCGTTCCACGATGAGTTGGCGCGGCGGTTTGCCGTGCACGCAGTGGACCTGCCGGGCTACGGACGGTCGGATCGGCCGAGCTGGGCGCGGCACCCCCGCGACTTGGCGATCCTGCTGAACCGGGCGTTGGAGCAGCTGGAGATGGAAGGGGTGACGTTGATCGGGGCGGGGTTCGGGGGCTTCGTGGCGGCGGAGATGGCGGCGATGACGGATGCGCGTCTGCGGTCGCTGGTGCTCGTGGGCGCCGCGGGGATTCAGCCCGCAGAGGGCAAGATCCTGGATCAGATGGTGTTGAAGGAAGAGTTCTACGTGCAGAAATCGTTCCGGGACGAGGAGTCGTTTCGGACGTTCTACGGCGAGGATGAAACGGGGGAGCTGGCAGATCTGTGGGACTTCAGCCGGGAGATGACGGCGCGGGTGACGTGGCGGCCCTACATGTTCGACCGCCGCTTGCCGCACGTCCTGTCCACGGTGCGCACTCCGACGCTGCTGGTATGGGGCGATGAGGATCGGGTAGTCCCGCACAGCTGCGCGGAGCTGTACGCAAGGGCGTTGCCAAACGCCCAGCTGGAGATCGTGCCCGGGGCCGGGCACGTGGTGGAGTATGAGAGGCCGGAGACGGTCGCGCGGCTCATCGTTGAGCATGTAGGCTCTCTCGCATAAGGCACGTCCGGCACCCGCGCGATCAGGTGGCCGGTCCCAACGAGGTGCAGGGATGTTCATTTCCTATTTCACGGAGCGGCCCTACCAAGACGAGCAGGGCGAGTACATCAACACGCTGGACCTGGCGAAGAGCAACGCCGACTACAACCCCGTCCTCGGCGGCGACCTCTATCACCGCTACTTAGACGAGAAGGTGTACGCGGAGGAGATGGGGTTCGACGGGCTGGTGCTGAACGAGCACCACAGCATGCCCGCCTGCATGGGGGGCGTGATCAACGTGGAAGCGTCGATCCTGGCACGGATCACGAAGCGGGCGAAGATCGTGCTGGCGGGCAATGTGCTGCCGATCTGGGACGACCCGCTCTGGCTGGCCGAGACGTTGGCGATGATCGACGTGATCTCGCGGGGACGGTTGGTGTGCGGCTGGGTGCGAGGCACGGGGCGGGAGAGCGTGACGCATAACACGCCGTCGCCATACAACTGGGAGCGCTACCAAGAGGCGCACGATCTGATCATGAAAGCGTGGACGGAGCCCGGGCCGTTCCGCTGGGAGAGTGAGCACTTCGACTACCGGTATGTGAATCCGTGGCCGCGACCGCTCCAGCAGCCCCCGCCGATCT
Organism: Dehalococcoidia bacterium; assembly: GCA_963663895.2. Lineage (GTDB taxonomy): Bacteria > Chloroflexota > Dehalococcoidia > Bin125 > Bin125 > JAPOXK01. Next base: position 445,865 of record CAXXRD010000002.1, read on the forward strand.
GGATCCCCGGATCGTTGAGCAAGGCGACGGTGAAGTGGGCGGCGGAACGCCAGTTCCCGTACTTGATGCTGGCGACTGAGCATGAGCCGACGAAGCGATCCTTCGAGTACTACGACGCCTGTGCGCGGGAGGCGGGACACGAGACCGGGTCGCAGCACCGGGGATATCTGTTCAAGGTGCACGTGGACGAGACGGAGGAGCTGGCGGAGCAGACGGCGCGCAAGTTCCTGCAGGGGCCGAGCAATCCGTTCCTGGAAGGGAACCAAGGCCAAGTGCGGGGGTTCATGCAGAATCTGCCGGGGATGAACTCGCGGACGGAGGTGCTGCCGACGATCGAGACGTGGGCGCCCGCCGTGGCGCGGGGGGCGCAGCGCCAGCACAGGAAGATCTTGGAAAAGAAGAAGATGGCGAAGGGGAAGGATCGCGACTATTCGGGATCGTACGAGGAGCAGATCGCGAAGTACACGATCATCGCGGGGACGCCGGATCAGGTGGTGGAGAAGATCCGTCACGTGCTGGAGTATCTGCGTCCGGGGATCATCGCGATCTGGGACGGCGACGGGGCGATGTCGCACGAGGACACGATGCGCGCCCTCCGGCTGCTGGGAGAGGAAGTGATCCCGCGCGTGCGGGAGATCGGCAAGGAGCTGGATCTGCACTCGCCGTTCGAGGTCAGCCCGGTGACCAACAAGCCGGTCGCGGAAGCGGTGGGAGTGGGGTAGTACGCCGCTAGCCGGGCTTGCGACCGCCGATGAGAACGAGGTCCAGCCGCTTCCAATAGCAGTCGAGCCGCTGGAGTCCGGCTTCGCGCAGCCAGCGGAGGTGATCGCCGAGCGGTTGTAGCTCGGTGTGCCGAATCTTGGTGCGGTCCCACGGTCGTTCGCCGCGCTCGCGGTGCTCGCGGTCGTCGATCTCCCAGTAGAGCGCCTGCAGGTCCGGATTGGGTGCGGCGACGATATCCAACTGGAGAAATACGCCGCCGGGGGCGAGGCGCGCGACGATGGCGCGGTAGAGGGAGCGCTTGTGCTCGGGATCGAGGTGATGAATGGCGAGCGCGGAGACAACGACGTCGTAGGGGCCGTCGAGAGCGTCCGGGAGGGCGCCGCCATCGAAGCTCCCAGTGTGGTAAGCGTAGCGGCCCTGGTAGGGAGCGAGACGCGCGTGGCCGATGCGCTGCATCTCTTCGGAGATGTCGAGGAGGGTGGCCGTCGCTCGGGGGAAGGCGGCGAGGACGGCAGCGGCGGCGGCACCGAAGCCGGCGCCGACATCGAGAACGGCGAGCGGATGGTCCTGCGGATGAGGGATGAGCTTGACGAGGAGATCGAACTGCTGGCGGCGCTCGGCGGCACGGCGATCACTGCGCGCGACGAAGTCGCGGACATTGGCAGGATCGGTCCAGTGGTGACCGGGACCGCCGTTGGGATCGGTGTCCATCACCCGTTGATGTCGACAAGCTCGTAGCGAGGCGGCTCGGCCCAGTTTTCCTGGGGCGGGCTCTCCTGCTGCGCGAGCGCGCGGCGACGGTCTTCCTCTTCGATCCTCTTGGCGCGCCGGACGATCTCGCGACGTGTGTGCGCGATGGCTTTCTCGCCGGCGGTCGCGAGGGGATTGACCGTGCGATGCTTGCCGGGGATGAGGCGGATACGGCCCTCCCGCTGGAGCTGTTGCAGGTGGGCGCGGACGTTGCCGTCCGCAGCACGGCGGAGCTTCCTGTCGATGTCGGTATAGAGGCGCAGCATGATCTCCCAACTGCTCAGGGGACCGCTGGCTTGGAGGACGGCGAGGATCTGCTCCTCCCGGGTGTCGCGGTGGGTGATGTAGGTGCGGAGACGGTCGGCGGCATCGTGAACGAGGGGGCCGTGGCCCGGACAGATGAGCTTGAGGTTGGGAAGGGCGGCGAGGCGGCGGAGGGAGGCGCGGTAGGCGGCGAGATCGTGCACGGTGGTGGTCCCGACGCCGAGGATGGTGTCGCCCGTAAAGAGGACCCCGTCGTCTTCGAGGTAGTAGCAAACGGAGTCGGGAGAGTGGCCGGGAGTCGCGAGGACTTGGACGGTGAGACCGCCGCCGAGGTCGATCGAGCGGCCATCCTGCAAGTGATCAACGCCAGTAGCGGGGAGACGGTTGCCGAGGAGGTCGACACTGCTGTCTGGGACGAGAACCTGCGCGCCGAGCGTCTCCTGAAAATCCTTGAGGTTGCCGCTGTGGTCGAAGTGGTGGTGGGTAATACTGGCCAGGGCGATCTCCGCGCCCTCGATGGCGGCGAGATAGCCGCGGATCATCCACTTGAATTTGTCAATGGCTTCTCCGGAGTCGATGGCGAGCACTTGGTCTTGGCCGACGACGTAGATGTTGGTGGAGCGCGGCCGCATGGGGTCGCTCTCGGGGACTGCGACGACGCGGACGTTCGGCGAGATCTGCATCGGAACGCTCCAAGCGGTGCGGTGATGCTAGCGGAGTGCGGGGGGTGGGCCGCACGGGCTCCTGTGTGCGCTAGTTACTGAACCGGGCGGCCGCTCGACCGGCGATCCGGCCGAAGACGGCACCGGCCATCAGGCCGGCGCCCCCAGTGTAGTTGTTGAACCAGAGACCGCCGACGAGCTCTCCCGCAGCGTACAGGCCCGCCAGGGGACGCTCTTCCGTATCGAGAACGGCGGCGGTCGTGGGGACGATCTTGAGGCCGCCGAAGGTGAAAGTGATGCCACAGGTGACGGCGAAGCCGAGGTACGGCGGGGAGTCGAGCGGGAGGGCCCAATTGGATTTGGGCGGATGCAGGCCCTCGGTGGCGAGACCGTCACACGCGGAGGGATCGAAGCGTTCACGGACGTCCGGAGGCGGACAGGCAGCGTTGTAGGCGCGGACCGTACGCGCGAGGCCGCGGGGATCGACGCCGAGCGTTTCGGCGAGCTGGGAGAGGGTGGCGGCTTCGGCCTTGGTGACTTGGCGGATGCGGTATTCGTCGCGGAGGAGGGGGACGGCTTTCTGGTCGAAGAGCTGGAATGCGACGCGCTGGGGCTGGGCGAGGATGGCGGCGCCGTACTTGGCGTACGTGTAATTACGCAGGTCCGCCCCTTCGTCGAGGAAGCGGTCCCCGTTGCGATTGACGACGAGGCCGTAGGGGTAGGAGTGCTTCTGATAGAGGTCGCCGAGAGCACGGTTGCCGGTAGGTGGGGCGTTGAGGTCCCACGCGACGGCGTGCGCACCCGACCAATGCCCGTGGGGCTGCGCGCCGGCGTCGAGCGCGAAGCGGATGGCGTCGCCGGTGTTGAAGCGCGTGCCGCGAACCTTGGCAAGGTCCCACCCAGGCCCGAGATAGCGAGCACGCATCTCGGTGTTGGCCTCGAAGCCGCCGGCAGCGAGAACGACGGCGTCTGCTTCGAGGCATTCCTCGCGATCGGGGGTGGCGACGGCCACGCCAGTGATGCAGGGCCCTGTCCGCAGCAGGCGGATCGCTTTGCTCTCGTAGCGCAGAGTGATCCCGGCGCGCTCGGCAGCGGTGAAGAGCGCGTCGGAGAGACCTTGGCCGCCGCCGACCGCCTCGACGATGAGGCCGCCGTAGAAGCGAAGCAGGCCGCGGACGCTGTGTGCTTGCCGCCCGTACATGAGGGTCCAACGCAGACCCTGCTCACGAAGCCAGATCATAGTGGGAAGGGCGTTGTGGACGAGCGTATGGGCGAGGGCGTCGTCGACGAGGCCGTCGGTGACACGGGCGAGGTCGGCGCGGAACTGCGCGACGGGGTAAGCGCCGACGTGGATGCGGGCGGCTTCGTCGTCGGAGAGGTCGGGAATAAGGAGCCGCAGGGTCTCGAGGCCATCGTAAGGAAAGCGAAAGCCCCCGCCGGCGAAGAAGGTGTTGCCGCCACGCTCGGCGCGGGGAGCCTTCTCAAGGACGGTGACACTCGCGCCTGCCTCGCGGGCAGCGAGGGCAGCGCAGAGGGCGGCGTTCCCGGCACCGACCACTATGACGTGCGGCATGCGCGCTTCGCTCTCGCCGTCCGATCCAAGCGCCGATTTCGGATACGATCGGGTAGCTTCGCCATGCTACTGGAGGTGCTCTGTGGCCGGTCCGCTCGCCGGGGTCAAGATTTTGGATTTCACACGCTATCAGCAGGGGCCGTACGCCACAGTGATGCTGTCCGATTTAGGGGCGACGGTACTGAAGGTGGAGCCCCGGGAAGGCGATCCCGGCCGCAGCCTGGGACTGAAACCGGACGGATGGTGTGCCTATTTTGAGGCGCACGACCGCAACAAGCGATCGATCACGATCGACGTGCGGAAGCCGGAAGGGAAAGCGATCGTTTACAAGCTGGTGCAAGAATACGACGTGGTGACGGACAACTTCCGTCCCTCGGTCATGAAACGGCTGGGGTTGGATTATGACGCCTTCAGCAAGATCAACCCGCGGGTGATCACGGCGACGGCGACGGGGTTTGGGCCTGAGGGACCGTACGCGCACCGGCCGTCGTTTGATTCGATCGGGCAAGCGATGGGTGGGATTATGAGCGTACAGGGCGGCGGGCCCGATGAGCCGCCGGAAGACGTGATGGGAGGATTGGCGGATCAAGTGGGGGCGATGGTGTTTGCGCTGGGGATCTCGTCCGCGATTATCGCGCGGGAACGGCAGGGGATCGGACAGCATGTGGACGTGTCGCTGTTCGGCTCGCAACTGGCGCTCCAGACGTACCAGCTGACGGGGATGATGCGGGACGGGTCGCAGCACAAGACCCCGCACCGCTTGATGCCGACGTTCACCTACTACCGCTGCCAGGACGGAAAATACCTTTCGCTTGGGATCTTGATCCCGAAGTGGTGGGAAGCGCTCTGCCGGATACTGGGCCGCGAGGATCTGAGCCGGGACGAGCGCTTTGAGGACGCGCACCGCCGCCAGCGCAATCGCGAAGCGCTGCTGGCGGAGTTGGATGCGGCCTTCCAGCAGCGACCGCGCGAGGAGTGGCTGGCGCTGCTGATGGACGCGGACGTGCCGTGCGGACCGGTCAACGACTACGCGGCGCTGGCGACGGAGCCCCAGGCGCTGGAGAACGGGTACATCGCTTCGCTTGAGCATCCGTCGTTGGGGAGGGTGGGCGTCGTCGGGAGTCCGATCAAGATGACGAAGACGCCCGCGGGGCCGGCCGCCTGCGCGCCGGAGCTGGGGCAGCACACGGAGGAGGTGCTGCTGGAGTTGGGCTACGACTGGGCGGCGATCGAGCGGTTGAAGGTGGCGGAAGTTATCTAAGGGTAGACGCCGGTGGCGGTGCGGGGAGGGCGGGCGCGCGGCGGCCCTCTTGTTGCCTGCGCGTGGGGGCGGCGAGTGGCTCGTGGCCGCCATCACGCGCCCTGATCACAAGTAGGAGGAGCGCCCGCTCTCGTTGGGGTCGGTGAGGACGTTGACGACGGCGACGGCGTTGGAGTCGAGGGCGCGCCGAATGGCGGGGACGATCTCGGCGGGATCGGTGACGCGCTCGCCGTAGCCGCCGACCATCTGCGCCATCTGTTCGTAGTGCGCGGGAATGAGAGCGGCGATGGGGGGGGCGCCCGGCGGGAGGAGGCGATCTTGGATGGCGTGGCCGGTGACGCCGGCGTTGTTGGCGATCACGAATACGACGTTGGCGCCGACGCGCGCGGCGGTTTCGATCTCGTTGCAGCCTGCGCCGAAGGCGTAGTCGCCAACGATGGCGACGGCTTGCTCGTCGGGCCGAGCCAGCTTCGCGCCGATGGCGTAGGGGACGCCGGTGCCGACGCAGCCAGTCGGACCGGCGTTGAGGCGGCGACGCGGGTGGTAGCTGGGGAGCAGCATGCGGGCCATGGCCATAGTGAGCTCGCCGTCGGCGGCGATGCTGGCGCCGCGTTCGATGGTGTCGCGAAGATCACGGAGGAGGCGGTGATGGTTGATGGGGACGCGGTCCGAGTCCATGGGCTCGGCAACGGCGGCCTCGTTCTTGCGGCAGGCCTCTTGCAGGACGGCGGTCCACTGGCGCTGCTCGGCCCGCAGCGAGCGGGGAGTGAGCGCGTCGGCCAGGGAGGCGGCGGTCGCGGCACAGTCCGCGACGATGCCGAGCTCGACGTCGGCGCCGCTGTACATCTCTTCGGGGACGATGTCGACTTGCACGATGCGGACGCCGGGAGCGTATTTCCTCGGGTTGCCGAGTTGGAAGATCCAGTTGAAGCGGGCGCCCATGGCGAGGAGGACGTCGGCTTGCGAGAGGGCAGTGGTGCGGGCTGCGTTGACGCACAGAGGATGGTCGTCCGGGATGGCGCCACGACCGGTGGGAGAAGCGACGAAGGGAATGCCGAGATCGACGAGGCGTTGGATCTGCGGGCCGGCGTCGGCCCAGGCAGCGCCTTTGCCGATAAGGATGAGGGGGCGCTCGGCGGCGGCGAGCATGCCGGCGACGGCGTCGATGGCGGCGGGATCCGGCTGGGGTGGGGCGAGGGCGGGCGTTGCAGCGCGGAAGCGGACGCGCTCCTCGGGGATCTGCTGGGTGATCAGCTCGCCAGGAAAATCAAGATAGACGGCTCCCGGACGGCCAGCCATGGCGTTGCCGAGCGCCAGGTGCATGTACTCCGGGATGCGACGGACGCTATCGGCTTGGAGGGTCCACTTGCAGGCGGGGGCGGCGTAGGCGACCTGGTCGATCTCTTGGAAGCCGCCAAAGCCGCGAGTCGAGCTGCGTGCCGATCCGCCGAGGACGACGAGCGGCATCCCGCTTTCGTTGGCAACGTACATCGGTGTGACGGCGTTGGTCATTCCGGGACCGCTGCCGACGACGAGGACCCCGGGTTTGCGGTTGACGTAGCCCCAAGCAGCCGCCATGAAGCCGGCAGTGCCCTCGTGGCGACAGCTGATGACGCGCAAGCCCGCGTTGTGGAGCTCGGCGATCGTTTCCACCATCGGACCGCCGATGATGCCGAAGACGGTATCGACGCCGGCGCGGACGAGCTCTTCGGCGATCAGTTGCGCGCCGCTTTTTAGGGAAGTCACGCCTTCGGGATCCTTGCTGCGGCGCTCCACCTTCCAGGGGTTCGGCCGCTCAACCGCGACGGGAGAGCGGATCCGTGACGTACGCGCACGGCTCAGCTACCCGCCTTCTCCATGGCTTTCGCAAGGAACTTCTCCATCGAACCGAGGATGAAGCGCTCGTGGGTCCCTTTGGCGACCTGGTCTTTCTCATCGCGGGCCTCGACGGCGAAGACCAGGCGGCGGCCGTCGACTTCGGTGAGCTCCGCCTTGGCAGTGACGGTCATGCCAACAGGGGTGGGAGCGAGGTGCTGGACATTGAGGCTGGTGCCAACGGTGCCTTGGCCCGGGTCGAGGTTGGAGGCAACGCACTTGATGCAAGCTTCCTCAAGAAGACCGAAGAGCATGGGGGAGGCGTAGACCTTGGCGCCAGGGTTGCCGAGGCGGTCGGCGGTCATCGCTTCGGTGACGGTGCGGTCCATGTGCGCGGTCTGGCCGACCGCGGGCGGTGCTGCCATGCTGTTCCTCCATAGCTGCGAGGGAGCGCTGGGTGGACCCGGGCGTTCGTCCTCGATCGTCTCTACGCGGGCCGATGCTCCTTCAGGCACTAGCACGTCGTCGCCGACGATAGACGGCGCGAGCCGCGAGGGCTAGTGATCCTTTCGAGCCGGGGCCGCGCCGGCCGTGCGACCGAGCGGACCGTCCCGACGATGCCGGACGGCGGCGTGCCGAAGAGCCCCGCCGGAGATGCCGCGTAGACTAGCGGCATGCACATGAGCGGCCGGTTCCCAAAGCTGTATTACGGCTGGTACATCGTTGCGGCGGGGTGGGGGGTGCAGATCCTGGTGGGAGCGCTGATGTTCCAAGCGTATGGGTCCTACGCAGCGGTGATGCGGGAGGAGTTCGGCTGGAGCAAGACGATGTTCTCGGCAGCGTTCTCGATGTCGCAAGCGGAGAGCGGGGTGCTGGGGCCGGTGCAGGGACGGTTGATGGATCGGTTCGGGCCGCGGATCGTGTCGCAGATTGGGGTGGTGATCTTCGGGGGCGGGTTCATGCTCTTCAGCCAAGTGGACTCGCTGGCGTTTTTCTTCGTGGCGTTTTTCTTCGTGGCGATGGGAGCAGCCCTGTCGGGATTCATGTCGTTCACGATCGCGATCGTGAACTGGTTCGAGCGCCGACGATCAATAGCGCTGGGGATCATGCTGTCGGGGCTAGCAGTCGGAGGACTGATCGTGCCGGCCGTGGTGCTGTCGTTGGAGCACCTGGGCTGGCGCGACACGGCGTTCGGGTCCGGGGTCATCATCCTGGCGGCGGGGTTGCCGCTGACGCTCGTACTGCGGCACCGGCCGGAGCAGTACGGGTACCAGATCGACGGAGTGAGTCAGAAGGAGCGCGAGGCGCGCCGCGTCGTCGCACAAGCGCCGCACGAATTCACGCCACGGGAGGCCCTGCGCACGCCCGTGTTCTGGTACCTCTCGCTGGGCCACGCGGCGGCGCTACTCGTCGTATCGGCGGTGCTCGTGCACATGGTGCTGCACGTGAACGAGAACCTTGGCTACTCCCTGGCAACGGCGGGGGCGATGACGGCGCTGCTGACCGCGTCGATGATAGTGGGGCTGATCGGCGGCGGCGGGATCGGGGACCGGTTCAATAAGCGGACGCTGATCGTGGGGTGCATGGCCGGGCACACCGGCGGGCTGTTGCTGCTGGCCTACGCGAGCGATCTCTGGATGGTGGCCCTCTTCGCGATCCTGCACGGGATGGCGTGGGGAACGCGCGCGCCGGTGCTGCAGTCGATCCGGGCGGACTACTTCGGGCGGGCAGCGTTCGGGACGATCACGGGATTGTCGACCTTCATCTCATTGTTGGGGATGATGTTGGGCCCCATCATCGCCGGGGTCCTGGCGGACGAGACGGGCAGCTACGAAGTGGGGTTCACGGCGCTCGCGATCGTGGCCGGGATCGGCGCGGTGTTCTTCTTCCTGGCGCACCCGCCGCATCCTCCGGCGGATCAGACCGCGCCCAGCGAGGAAGGGTACCAAGGGTTGGGAGTCGCGTCGGCCGGGAGCGAAGGCTAGTCGCCGCCGTCCAAGGAAACGGGGGCAGTCGCCCGCTCAAGCCATTGCAGGTCGCGGGGGGAGGGGCGCCGATCGAGGCGGGCGCGGAGCCATCTCTCGGCCTTTTCTAATTCGCCGGCGCGCAGATAGGACTCCAAGAGCGTGTCCTCAAAGAGTTCGCGCTGCGCGTGGCTGCCGCCGATGCGGACGATCCGACTCTGTACGGACTCCAGAATACGGATGGCGGTGTCGTAGTCGCCGTGGGCGTAGGCAGCGATCCCTTCAGCGAGAGCGGGAACCACTTCCCCGGCGCGGATCTTGCCCGCAGCGTGGCGGGCGCGGAGTCCGTCGATGAGCCGGCCGAGCGTGGTTTCATCGCTGGCAGCCGCGTAGGCGAGGGCGCAGTGGACATCGGCCCACATAAGGCCGGGTTTTGTGAAGGTTCGGCAGGCAAAGTCGCGGACGTCGTCCCAGGGAAGCTCACGGTCAGCGCCGTAGAGCTGCGCGCGCCAGAGGAGGGAGGCGGAGTCGGCAATGAGGGCGAGGGCGCCGGACTGGGAGACCTCAGGACGGATGTGATCGCGGTAGAGACGGAGCGCGGCATCGAAGTCGCCTTGGTTGAGCAGGAAGAGCGCGTGGTGCCAGGAGAGATGGGTATGGAGCTCCGCGGCACGGCTGTAGCCGATCAGCCAGTCGGCGAGGAAGGAGGCGCCAGCGGCGGCCTCGCCGTACTCGTAGTGGACGTGGGCCATGGCGTGCGCGCCGTAGCCGTTCTCACGGCGAAGCTGGAGGGAGCGTTCCGCGTTGCGGCGGGCCGGCTCGAAGAGGAAGTGCTCGATCTGCGCGAAGGCGAGAGCGCTGAGAAACCACCAATCGTCACCGTAGTCGGATTCGAGACTTTCGAGGAGCTGGACTTGCTCTTCGGCGCGGTCCTGGCGACCGCTGAAGCCGATGAGGCCGTAGACGCCAGTCGCTTGCGAGAGGGCGAAGGCGTCGCGGGGATAGTCTTTCACGTGCTGGTAGATGAGATCGAGGGCGCGGGGCGCCTTGCCCTCGATAGCGGAGGCCAGGATATCGACGTGGCACTGCTCGCGGGGAGAGGCGCCCGCGACGAGTTGCCGGGCGATCGCGGCTTCCTCACGAGCGCTGGCGACATCGCCGCGCATCTGGCGGAGGCGGGCGCGGGCGACGTGCGCGAGGGCGAAGCCGTCGTCGGCTTTGACGGCGGCGGCGAAGAGCGCTTCCGCCCCCAGGTCGCCGGCGAGGGAGCGGTCGACGGCGGCGCTGTAGTGCTCGGCCGCGACGGCGGAGCGGGTCGCGAGGGCGTTGCCGTAGCGGTCGGTGTGCGTGGCAGTAGGCATTACGGTTCTAATCGGCGGCAGCCTACCAGATCGAGCCGCTATTCTTGGCGCGCAGCGAGAGCGCGGGGGAGGGAAAACGGTGGTCGTCCAGCGCCTTGATGACGAGTTGGCAGCGCAACGCGCGCGATCAGCCGAGAAAATTCCGGCGGACAAGCAGGCATTGATGGAGCAAGCGACGCGCGAACTGGAGGCGGAAGCGTGGCGGATGGGACTGACGGTGGGGGAGGTCGCACCGGACTTCAAGCTGCAGAGCGTGCAGGGCGAGACGGTGGAGCTCCGCGAGGTCTTGCGCAGCCGATCGGCAGTGCTGTCGTTCTACCGCGGACAGTGGTGACCCTACTGCAATCTTGAGCTGCAAGGTGTGCAGCAGATCAACGAGGCGATCGAACGGCTGGGAGGGCGAGCGTTCTTCATCGGGCCGGAGACGGAGGAAGAGTCGCTGAAGTTGATGGAGAAGACGCAGGCGACGATCCCGCTGCTGTACGACAGCGACGGCGCGGTCATGGAAGCCTACAAGCTGGGGTTCACGGTGCCGCCGTACTTGCAACCAGTCTACGCGGAGTTTGGGATCGACCTGCCGAAAGCGAATGCGCAGACGGGATGGCGCCTGCCGATCCCGGCGACGTTCGTCGTGGATCCGGTGCAGAAGGTGCGGGCGCGATACCTGAACGCGGACTACCGCTACCGAATGGAACCAACGGCAATTCTCAGGGCGCTTGAGGAGATTCGGGAATGAAAGAGCTACCGATCGGGGTACACGTCTTCGCGGGGGATACGCCGGGGCTGGCCGCGGGGATCGTGGCAGCAGATGGGGCGGGGCTCGACGTGGCCTGGGTGACCCTCGGTCCCAATGCGCCGGACCCGTTCGTGGTCTACACGCAGGCGGCAGCGCAGGCGCAACGGATCCAGTTTGGGACGTCGATCGTGACGACATTCCCGCGACACCCGCTGGCGATGGCGCAATCGGCGATGGCGCTGGATCAGGTGGCGCCGGGGCGGCTGCGGCTGGGCGTGGGTCCGAGCCACAAGCCGCTCGTCGAGGGCTTTTACGGGATCCCGTTCGAGCGCCCGCTCACGCATCTGCGGGAGTACCTCACGATCCTCAACGCCATCCTGAAAGAGGGGACGGTCTCGTTCCAGGGAGAGCTGCTGCAAGCGGAGGCGAGCTTCGGCGGGCCGACGCAAGTGAGCGTGCTGGCGTCGGCGCTGCGGCCCAAGGCGTTCCGGCTGTGCGGAGAGCTCACGGAGGGCGCGATCTCCTGGATGTGCCCGCTGCCGTATATCCGTGACGTGGCGGGGCCGGCGTTGGAAGAGGGGGCGCGGATCGCGGGGCGGCCGAAGCCGGCGATGATCGTACATGCGCCGGTCGTGCTGAGCGAGGATGCCGAGGCGGTCCGGGCGGCAGCCAAGAGGCAGTTCGGGTTCTACCAGCGGATGCCGTACTACTCGCAGATGCTGCAGGATGCGGGGTACCCGGAGGCGGCCGGTGCGGAGTTCAGCGACGCCATGTCCGACGGGCTGGTGATCTCCGGGAGCGAGGCGGCGGTGGGGGACCGGATCCGAGCGCTGCCGCAATACGGCGTGGACGAGCTACTGACGACGATCGTGCTGGTGGGCGATACGCCGCAGGCGACGGCCGATCGGACGCTGGCATTCTTGGGCGAGCTGGCGCGGGAGGCGTAACCCCAACCGCCGCGATTCGGAGTTGACGACTCGGGGGCTGCGGGAGCAGCATTGGGGTCCTCGCGGGAGGGCTCGCGACTGCGAGCCGCTGCGGGAAGGGAGGCCGCCGATGGATACGCGCGCCGTGATTCGGGCGAAGCTCGCCGAGTTCGATCTCGACGTCAGCGAGGAGGACTTGGACGAGCTGGTGCCGGCGTACGAGAACTTGCTCCGCCAGCAGAAGATGGTGGAGGCGATGCTGGAGAGCAGGCCGTTGACGGAAGGCATGGAGATGCCCCTGAGTGAGCCCATCTTGGTGCACAACATCGCGAGGTACCGGTAGTCATGGCGATGAACCCGAAGGAACTGGCGCACGCGGAGATCGCAGAGATCGCGCCGCTGATCAAGAGCAAGGAGATCTCGCCGGTCGAGCTGGTCGATCTGAGCTTGTCGCGGATCGCGGAGCTGGACTCGACGATCAACGCGTTTATTCACGTGTTCGAGGACGAGGCGCGGGCCACGGCGCGGGCGCAGGAGCAGGAGATCGCAAGCGGGGCCTACCGCGGCCCGCTGCACGGTATCCCGATCGGGATCAAGGACATCTACGAGAACGGCCCGACGACATGCGGATCAAAAACGCTGGACGGGTACGTGGCGGGGGAAGATTGCTTCTCGGTGAAGAAGCTCAAGGAGGCGGGAGCGGTCGTCGTCGGGAAGACGGGAACGTACGAGTTCGCCTACGGACCGCCGACGCTGGAGACCCATTTTCCACCGACCCGGAACGGCTGGAACACGAATTTCGAGTGTGGTGGGTCGAGCAGCGGGACGGCGGGCGCGATCGCGGCGGGGCTGACCTACGCGGGGATGGGGTCGTGCACGGGCGGATCGATCCGGTGGCCGGCGCAGTGCTGCGGCCACGTCGGGCTGAAGCACACCTACGGACGGGTCAGCCGGCGAGGCGTGTACCCGCTCTCGCAGAGTCTGGACCACGTGGGCCCGTTGGCGCGGACGGTGCAGGACGCCGCCTACATGCTGCAGGGATGCGCAGGATTCGATCCGCTCGACCCGGGGTCGGCGGACGTCGCCGTGCCGGACTTTTCGGCCAAGATCGGCCGGGATATCAAGGGGATGCGGTTCGGGGTGATGCGCGACCTGTACGAAGACAGTGCGTCACCGACGGTGACCCGGGCGTTTGATGCGGCGCTGCGGCAGATCGAGCAGCTGGGCGGGCAGACGATCGACGTGCCGTGCATCTCGCTCGAGCAGTTGCTGGCGTTTGCCTTCCCGCTGATGTGGGCGGACGCGGGCGCGATCCATGTGCGGAACTTACGGACGCGGGCGGCGGATTACGGCCGGCACACAAAGCTCTACCTGCTGTGGGGCTTGTGCATGAGCAACGCGGCCTACCAGGACGGGCTGCGGGTGCGGGCCCAAGTGCGGGACCAACTGCTGGATCACCTGACGAGCAAGGTGGATGTGCTGATCCTGCCGACGGTCGGGTTCCAGACGCCACGGGTGCTGGAGCAGACGCCGGGGCTGGAGTTCCTGCACGGGGAAGCGTTCCCGTTCTACACGCCGATCTTCAACCACACGGGGCTGCCGGCGATCCAGGTGCCGTGCGGGTTCGACGACGATCACATGCCGATCGGGCTGCAGATCGCGGGAAAGCCGTTCGACGAGCAGACGATCGTCCAGGCCGCCTACGCGTACGAGCAGGAGGCCGGCTGGTACAAGCAGCGCCCCGATATCTAACGGCGCGGGGAAGAACGTCGGAGCGACGCTCGATCGCCGTCATTCGCAGGAGCAACGAGCCGCCAAGGAGCGCGGTGCGGCGCTGATCCGGACGGCGAGGAGGGCATGTCTTGATCTGGGAGCGCCCTGTGGCGTCGATCGCGCGCGCGTCCGCGGGGGATGCGGTGGTCAGCGGAGCCGGGACGCTCCCCGGCGTCTCCGCTAGAGGCTAGCCCCCCTCGACCTCGGCGAAGCGCCGGCGCATGACGGGCACGAGTTCCGACATGTAGACGTCCAGAGCAGCCTCATCCCAAGGGGCACGCAGGGCAACGTTGACGCCCTGCGCGCCGGCATCAATGTATTGGGCGACGCGATCGGCGATCTGGTCCGGAGTGCCGACGAGGGATCCGTCTTCAGCCCCATCGCCCCAGTCGGCCCGGAGCTGCTGGCGGATCGCGGAGACGCGGGCGGGATCGATGGTGAGGTTGAAGCGGAGATTGACGGTGCGCTTGATGGTGGCAGGGTCACGGCCCTCGGTGCGGCACCAGTCGTCGAGAACGCCGCAGAGGTGCCGGAAGCGCTCGGGAGCGATGTAGGGGACGTTCCAAGCATCGGCGAAACGGGCGGCGATACGGAGGGTGCGCTTCTCTCCCTCACCGCCGACCCAGATCGGGAGCGGCGACTGGACGGGTGGGGGCTGGCAGGTGGCGTTGTACACGGAGTAGTGACGGCCCTCAAACGTCGTGTGGTCCTGGCGAAGCATGGAGCGGACGATCTGGACGGTCTCTTCCAGGACGTTCATGCGCTGGCCGATGGGCGGGAAATCGTAGCCGTATGCCAGGTACTCGGGCTCATGCCAGCCAGCGCCGAAGCCGGCCTCCATCCGGCCGCCCGAGAGATGGTCGAGCGTGGCGAGGGCCTTGGCGAGAACGCCGGGGTTGCGATAGGCGGCGCAGAAAACGAGACAGCCGACGCGCACGTGATCCGTGTCGGCGGCGAGAGCGGCGAGGGTGGTGAGGGTTTCGAAGTGGTGGCCCATGCCGTCGCGCGGTGGGGCTTCATAGAAATGGTCCCAGATAGAGACCCAGTCGAGGCCCGCTTGATCGACGGAGCGCCAGAGGGCGCGCATTTGGTCCATCGTCATGTCTTGGGGCCCGATGTGAACGCCGAAGGAAGGTGGCACGGGAGGCTCCGATCACGCGTGGGCTTTTGCGCAGCAGTCTAGTAGCCGGAAGGAGCGATCGTGCTCGGGCAGACCGCCGTACAGGGTGGCAGGAGGAAGCCGGCGCGATGATCCCGGCCGGCCGGCTTGGAACCGGGGCGCTCCCAGCGCAAGCAGGACTTCCCGTCACCAAGCGAGGGGAGGGTTGCCGCAGCCCTTGACGTCGTCGCGGGTGGAGCCCGCCCGGGGTTAGTACGCCGCTTCGAGAAGGCCGTTGATATCGGCGGCGGTGACGGGGCGGGGGTTGGTGGCGACGACGAAGTCGACCAGGGCATCGGAGACGATGCCCGGAAAGTCCTCCTTGGTCACATTGACCTCGGAAAGCCGGGTGGGAACGCCCAGGTCCTTGATGAAGCGGCGGAGCTCGCTGATGAAGGCGCGGGCGGCTTCCTCTTCGGAGAGATCACGGCGATCGATCTGGAAGGCGTCGGCGAGGCTGGCCTGCCTGGCCTTGCTGACGGGAAAGTTGAAATCCATCACGTGGGGGAGCATGAGGCAGGATGTCACGCCGTGGGGAACGTCGCGCCGGGCGCCGAGTTGATGCCCGATCCCGTGGCTGAGGCCCAGGTTGACGTTGGGAAGGCCGAAGATGCTCATCCACGCGGCGATCTGACAGCGGCCGCGGGCGGCGACGGCTTCGCGGTCATTGGCGGAGGCCGGAAGGTCGCGGACAAGGATCTCGAGCGCGGCCTTGGTGAGGCCGTCGACGAAGGGCATGTTGTTGACGGCAAGGTAGCTCTCGATGCAGTGATCGACGGCCCGGATCCCGGTAGAAGCCCAGAGCCACTCGGGGGTGTGGACGGAAAGGACCGGGTCGAGGTAGCTGGCGACGGGACAGAGGGCCGTGTCGCCGTAGGCTTCCTTGACTTGACGGTCGCTGTCGGTGATGCCGAGGAAACCGTTGAACTCTCCGGCGGAGAGGGTGGTGGAGATGGTGATGTGCTTGGGAGCGTTCTTATTCTTCAGCTCGCGGATCTCTACTTTATCGGGGTACTCGAAGAGGATTTTGTAGTCATCGAACGTGCCGGGGTCGGTGATATCGTCGGCGAGGCACATGGCGATGCCCTTGGCGCAGTCGATGGGACTGCCGCCGCCGACGGAGACAAGGAAGTCGGCACCGGCGGCGCGGGCGGCGGCGGCGGCGGCGATCTGCTCCTCGCGATGGTTGTGCTGGCTCACGTTGTGGAAGATCCCGACGGCTTTATCCCCCAAGAGCCCTTGGATGCGGTCGACGACGTTGGTCTGGGTAGCGAGGGTATTGCTGGCGACGATGAAGACCTTGGTGCCGCCAGCGGCCTCCACATCGGCCGGGAGTGCGTCGATGCAGTTGGGTCCGAAGCGCACACGCTCCATCTTCGTGATCTCAAAGACGCCGCTGTAAGGTTGTCCGGTGTCAACCATTCAAGTACCCCTCCCGCTTCGTTGATCAGTGGGGCTCGGCTGCAATAGCGCCGTACGGCTGCGCCGAGCGATCAGCCGCGTACTCCTCCCATTAGCGCGTCTCCGCGCGGACACTCTGGGGACGCTCTTAGGCGAGGTGATACACGCGTGCGGCCGTGCCGTGAAGGATCTTTTGGAGCAGGCCCTCAGGGAGGCCGCTGAGGCGCCGCTCGATGTACTCGTTCGGATACTCGGCAACGGAGGCGGGGCCGGGGGACATGCTGGTGGGATGCGGGAAATCCGTCTCGTACATGATGTTGTCGGGGAAGACTTCGAGGGCCTGCATGGCCGTCTGCTCCTCGAACCAGAAGCAGGCGTAGATCTGCCGTTTGAAGTACTCGCTGGGGAGGAGGTCGAAGTCGGGATGGTCTTGGGAGCCGCCGTTGTTCTTCCACTGCCAATCGAGCGCCTCAATGAAGAAGGGGACCCAGCCGACGCCGCTCTCAACGGAGACGAAGTTGAGCTTGGGGAAGCGATGGGCGATGCCGCTGACGATCACTTCACTGATGGCGAAGCCGTTGTCCAAGAAGTAGAGACAGGAGCTGGAGATGACGCGGGAACGGTTGCGGTGGCCCGGCCAAACGACAGGCTCCTCTTCGTTGCCGGAGGCGATGTGGAAATTGATGGAGAGGTCCGCGTCCTGGGCGGCGGCCCAGACGGGGTCCCAGTGGGGATCGCCGAGCCAGGGGAGGCCGTAGGTTTCCGGATGGCAGCCGAAGAGCACCCCCTTGAAGCCCAGTTGGGCGCCGCGTTGAATCTCGGCAACGGACTCGTCGACATCCCAGAAGGGGAGACAGAGGATGGGCAGCAGACGGCGCGTGTCTTCCCGGCACCACTCGACGAGGAAGTCGTTGTAGGCGCGGCAGGCTTGCAGCATGAGTTCGCGGTCTTCCAGGAAGAAGAAGCCGCCCGCGCCGAAGCCGCAGACGTTCGGGTAGAGGACCTGCGCGTAGAGTCCGACCTCATCCATGAGCTTGAGGCGGTCGGGGGCGCGGTAGGAAGCGGGGTCGGCGTCGGCGAGTGTGGGCGGATGGGAGGGAAAGGGGCTGTCGTGGCCGGCGTAGGCGAGCAGGGCGGTGGGCATGACCTGCTTGCCGTTCCAGATCCAGACATCGTCGTGCTGGCCGTGGCGCTCGCCACGGGGGTCCTTGATGACGCGGGGGATCATGTCACCCCACTTGGCGGGCAGGCGCGCAGTCCAAAGATTCTCGGGCTCGGAGATGTGGGTGTCGACATCGATTACGCGGATGCGGTCCACGACGGTCATGGCAGATCCTTCCGAGGAGGGCGACGGTGCGCCAGTGACTCTACGGCCCCGACGATAGCGCTCCGCTCAGCGGGGCAGCAACTCGCGAGGAGGACTCGGCCTGGAGCGTAGAGGCTAGTATGGCCGCGCGAAAGGGTGGGAGGACCAGTGCTTGACCTGATCGTCCGCGGCGGGGAAGTCGTGAGGCCGGAAGGAGCCGGCCGGTTCGACCTGGGGGTGCGGGAGGGACGGATCGCAGTCGTGGCAGCCGCAGGGGCGCTGGAGGCGGAGGCAGCGCGAGAGGTCGATGCGCGCGGGCTCGTCGTCTTGCCGGGCGGGATCGAGCCGCACGCGCATCTCGGCGAGATCGTGCCGGCAGCGTGGGCGGGGGCACGGGATGTGTACACCCAAGGGCCGCGGGCGGCGAGCCGGGCGGCGTTGTTCGGGGGAACGACAACGATCATTGACTTCGCGACGGCGCCCGGTCGATCGGAAGGCTTGCCGCCGACGACGATCAACGAGGATGTGGATCGACGCCGGACGGCGTTCGCGGGGCAGTGCTACACGGACTACGCCTTCCACTACGTGCTGCGGGGGGAAGTGGGGGCAGAGCGATTGTCACAGGTGGCGGAGGCCGTGGCGCAGGGAAACGCGAGCTTCAAGGTGTTTATGACCTTCCCCCGGCTGCGGGTGCCGGACGGATCTCTCGCAGCGGCATTCGAGGCGGTGGGACGGGCGGGCGGGATGATGGTGGTGCATGGCGAGAACGATGAAGTGGTTCGGGCGATGACGGAGCGGCTGAAGCGGGAGGGCCGGGATCAGGCGTCGAACTTGCACCTAGTGCACAACAACCTGTCGGAGGCGCTGGCCTTTCAGACGGCGACGCGGATCGCGTCACATCACGGAGCCGGCATGTACTTCGTGCATACGACGGCGCGGGAGGGAGTGGAGATAATCGCCGAGGCACGGGCGGCGGGGCAGCCCGTATACGGGGAAGCGCTGCACAACTACCTGGAGTTCACGGCGGCTGACTATGTGAAACCGGAGGGGATGCTGGTGCATACCTATCCGGCGCTCAAAGGGGAAGCCGACCGGGAAGCGCTGGTCGAGGGACTGCTGGACGGGCGACTCTCCACGGTGGGTACCGACGAGTACACGACATCGCGGCAGGTGAAGCTTCACGGGACGACGATTGAGACGGCGGCAGGAGGGCACAACGGGATCGAGACGCGGCTGGCGGTGGCGTGGACGAAGTTCGTGGTGGAGCGGGGGATGTCGCTGGAGTGGTTCGCGGGGATCGTCTCGAGCAACGCGGCGCGCATTCTGGGGCTCTATCCGCGGAAAGGGGCGATCGCCGTGGGGTCGGACGCGGACCTGGTGCTGATGGACCCGTCGCTGCAGCGGACGATCACGGTCGCGGGACTGCACGCGGAGACGGATTACAGCATCTGGGATGGGTTCGCCTGCAACGGCTATCCGGTGATGACCATCTTGCGCGGCAAGGTCGTGGTGGAGAACGGAACGTTGCACGGCGATCCGTCGGACGGGGAATGGCTCGGACGGAAAGTCGCCCCGGAGATCCTGGCGGGCCCGGCGGTCTAAGAAGCGAGGAGCCGTATGCCTGAGCAGCAGGAGAGTACGGGCAAGCGCTGGACCGACAGGCTGGGACGGACGATCGCGCCACCCGTCGAGGAGCGGGAGTGGCGCGAGGTGAGCTGGGAAGTGTCGGAGCTCGGGGTCCTGGCGATCACAATGCGACGGCCCGCGCGGCTGAACGCGATCACGTTCACGATGCTGCGGGAGATCGAGGAGCTGGTCTGGGACGCGGCGCGCAAGCCGGCGATCCGGGTGATCACGATCCGGGGAGAAGGAACGCGAGCGTTTTCCAGCGGGGACGATCTGACGGATATGGAGCCCGCGGTGCGCTTCGATAGCCCGCACTCGACGCACCACAAGCTGATCCCGGCGCTGCGGGCGGCGCCTCAGCCGGTGGTAGCGCTGCTGTACGGCTACGCATTGGGGGCGGGATTCGAGCTGGCGCTGGCTTGCGACTTCCGGCTGGCGGCGGACAATCTGAAGATCGGCGATTACCGGGCGCGACGGGCGCTGGGCTCGATCGCGGGGGCGTCGTGGTTCTTGCCGCGGATCGTGGGGCAGGGGCGCGCCTTGGATCTGCTGCTCACGGGACGGCATCTCTCCGCGCAGGAAGCGCTGGAATGGGGACTCGTGACGCGAACCTGGCCGCTGGCGACGTTCGCACGGGAAGCAGCGAGCTTCGTGGAGACCTTGGCGCAGCTCCCGACGGGGGCACTAGGAGCGCACAAACAGGCCCTAGAGTATTCGATGGTGCATGGGCTGCGGGATTCGCTCAGTAACGAGTTCGAAACGTTCGCGCAGTACTACAACGAGGCCGAAGACGTGTTGGAGGGGCGGGCATCGTTTCATGAGCGGCGGGACCCGGTGTACCGGGGCCGTTGAGAGGAGCAGCGTAATGACGGATCTCGAGGCACGGGTGCAGCGGCTCGAAGATATCGCAGCGATCCAGCAGTTGAAGCTCACCTACGCGGACTGCATCAGCGCAGGCCTGTCGGGCGGGGCGGAGTTTCCGCGGGAGCGGTTCAAGAACCTGTTCCTGCCGGACGCGATCTGGGAGGCGAACCACTACGGCCAGATCGAGGGGAACGACGCGATCGCGGACTTCTACGCGAAGGTGGGGCCCAAGGTGTCGTTCGTTCTGCAATACCAGATCGGGCACACGGTGGAGGTGGCGCCGTCCGGAACGGAGGCGACCGGGCAGTGCTACGTGTGGGAGCCGTCGTCGATGGCGGGACGGGCGATCTTCAGCGCGGGCACCTACGAGGAGCGCTACAGGAAGGTGAGCGGCCAGTGGCTGTTCGAGCGGGTGTCGGTCTACATCTATTTCATGACGCCGTATGAAGACGGCTGGGTGAAGAAGCCCTGGATGACGCGGGCGGACTTCCAACAGCACTAGGAGCGGGGAGCAGGCCGACGGCTGGCGTACCGCTGGCGGTACCGGTCGAGTGCTAGCCGTAAGCGCGCGACGGACGGTCGCACTCGCTTCGGGTAGGACGCCGCATGCGCGCGTCTCGGCATGAAGCGCCTGCGCCCACAATTTCGAGAACCCGTGAGAGCGTCCGGCATGCGATGGCTATTATTGAGGCCGGGAGGGCCGATGACAAAGCAACTATGGACGCTGGATGAGTTCTGCTTGGATCTTCCCAATTGGTACGAGGTATCCAACCACAACGAGTATTCGAAGGGGTGGAGGAAACTGCTCGCCTGCCTTCCCGCGAAGGCGGATGAGCTAGGCTACTTCGACATGCGGGACCTCTGCACCATTGCTGTCTGGGGCGGCAACCTGCACGGCGTCAAGCGGCGGATGCAGGCCAACAACACGCCGGAACAGGTGAAACGGGCTACAGCGCAGGCGTTCAGGCAACTCGATGAACCCTGCGGTGCGATGTGGGCAATCGCCGCCGTGAACCACTGGGGAGTCTCGTACGGGTCGAAGACGCTCACATTTATGCGCCCGTCGGACTACGCCATCCTCGACAGTTGGATTCGGAGAGCACTGGTACACGTCATCCCGACGATCACCGACGGCAGCCCGAACTCGGTAGTGAAGGGCTATGTGAGCTATCTCGACTGCTGCCGGGTGCTGCAACGCAACGTCACGGCTCCGCCGCCGGTCGCCACGACGAACGGACGATGGCGCATCGCCGACATCGGGCAGGGCCTGTTTGAATTCGCCAGGAGTGGAGGAATCCTAACTCCACAGTAACGCACTCAGGCGCTGGCGAGCGCCCAGCCCAAGGTACCAAGCGCCGCTCGGCCCTCCTCGATACCGAACCCGCTTCGCGCATGGAGTCGATTTTCACGTAACCAGCGCGCTGGCTATAGGACGCTAGCTTAACAGCAAGCTAGGACGCGAGGAGCGCGCCTCTTCATCCGCCACGACCGCTGTCCTGCCAGTTCTCAATTCCGTGCTCGCATCCAGTGAGCACGCGCCCTACCGGCTGTTGGTGACTGCGGCGCGGAAGTCTCGCCGCAGTTTTCCCAATGCCAAGGTCACGACGGCCTGACAGAGCCTCTATCAAGCCAGACAAAGGCCACCGTAGAGACGTGTCCTGACGCGGGAGCAGCAGCCCGACGCTTTCGATCTTGAAGTCATCGTCGTAGTCCAAGAGGACGTAGCCAAGCAACTGATAGAGCCAGTTCGAATCGCCTCCGCTACGCTTCGTGGTCTTGATGTCCAACAGGCAGCCCTCAAGGATGAAGTCTGCATCCGCACCTCCCACGTCCCTGCTGCCAGCAAAAGTGGGGTTCAGAGTGGCTGTGGCTCCCAACCACAGGGAATGCCGCTTGGAGAACGCGCGCGCCAGCGCTGCTACGTCCTCAATCCAGGAGTCCGGTACCGAGGCCAGCAACTCGCTGGCGCTTTGTGGGAGTTCGCGGCCTAGGAAAGACGGAGGCCAGGCTCGCGACCCTGCTCGAGAAACCGACTCGAAAGTTGCCAGCAGGAGGCAGAGGCGAGCCAACTCTCGTTCGTCGTTAGATGAGGGCCACTGGCAATGAGGAGCGAGCCTCTCGATGGTTTGACCGAGAAGGTCGAAGAATCCGGAGAGCGCCGCTTCCGGAAGCCGAGGCGCATCTTCGAGCGCGTGCGCCAAGCGCCCTCGCCACTCGCGCCTTTGGACGCTCCCCGAGCGCACCCGGTACTCGTAGGCCACGATCTCGGATTCATCCGATTCTGTCCACGCCTCGATATAGAATTCCGCTGGTGGTGTTTCACCGTGCTCGACCGACATCGCCGCCAAGTAGTCGATCCGGTCTGCGACATCTTGCCATTCCGCCCGCAGCCTGTCTGAGACCGCCCAGGCCCCCCGCCAAGCAACGAGATCTGCAGCAGGGGTCGGTGCGAACGAATAGCGGATGCGGTAGTCGGCCGCCATTCCGACGACGCTGTGGGCGAACGCCGGTTCTTCCTCTCGCAGCTCGTAAATGGGTTCGCGACTGCGTAGCGCCCCCCCCCCTGATCTCAGCCAAGGGGCCTCGCGTGTTCGGAAACGTCTGGCGGAAGAACTGTGCGAGGGGAGAGTCTTTACGCTTCAGTTTAGATGTAAGCGACACTGGACTGCCTCCTCTCTGATGGGAGTGCGCTAACGTCAGCCAACCTGAGGACGGCGCTCCGCAATGGCGGGGCGCATCCAAGCGACGGCGTCGTCGATCTTGGCGGCGAGATCGTCGACATCGGCCTCGGTGGTGGTCGTGGCGAAGGCGAACATCCCCCGCTCGACGGCGAGGACGCCGAGCATGAGGAGCTTGCGATGGAGGAGGCGGCGGAGACCGGTATCGCCGGCGGCGGCCTGGGCGGCGTGCAGGGGAGGCGTGGGGGCGAAATGCAGGTTGCGGATCGAGCCCAGGCCGGTGGTGTGCAGGGGGACGCCGCGCGCTTGGGCGATAGCGGCGACCGCGGCAGCGAAGCGGTCACCGAGGCGGTTGATGTAGGAGATGGTGTCGGCGTCGAGCTGGCGCAGGGTGGCGAGGCCGGCGACGGCGGAAACGGGGTTGGCGTTGAAGGTACCGCTGTGACTGAGGTGGCCGTCGCGTAAGGGCGAAAACTGCTCCATGAGCCGCGCGTCGCCGCCGAAGGCGCCGATGGGATGGCCGCCGCCGATGATCTTGCCCAGGGTGGTGAGATCGGGACGAAGATCGTAGAGCGCCTGGGCGCCGCCGAGGGCAAGGCGCAGGGTGATCACCTCGTCGAAAATGAGGACGACGCCGTGGCGCTCGGTTTCGGCGCGCAGGTGTTGGAGGTAGCCGTCCAGCGGGGGAAGCGAACCGGCGACGCCCATGACGGGCTCGACGATGAGGGCGGCGATGTCGTTCGCCTCGGCGTTGAGGAGATCGGTGACGGCGGCTTTATCGTTGAAGGGCACCTCCCGGACGAAGGCGTCGTTTCCCGGGATAAGGCCGGGTTGCGGCTCGCCCTCGTGGACGTGCCAGTCGTCGTGGGCGCCGTGGTAGGCGCCGACCATCTTGACGATCTTGCGCCGGCCGGTAGCGGCCCGCGCCGCGCGCACGGCCAGCATCGTCGCTTCACTGCCGGTATTGGCCAGGCGGACTCTTTGCAGCGAGGGAATACGGTCGCGCAGGAGCTCGATCAATTCGAGCGCGTGCGGGCTGGCGGCGTTGTACGCGGTACCGCGGGCGAGCTGCTCGCCGACGGCCTCCGTAACGGCGGGATGAGCGTGTCCAAGAACGAGAGCGCTCCAGCAGCTTGAGCAGTCAAAGTAGCGGTGGCCGTCGACATCCGTGGCGTAGGAACCTTCGCCACGCGCCAAGAAAAGCGGGTAGGGGGTGAAGAAGACCGTCTGTCTGGTATCACCGCCGGGCATGGAAGCGCGAGCGCGATCGTAGAGGGCGGCGGAGGTGGGAGTACGGCGCCGGTAGTCGGCTTCGACTTCGGCGAGGAGGGTGTCGAAAGCGGGCATGGGGTCGTCTCCTGCGAGCAGGCTATCTCAGCGGAGCGGGTTTCTGGGGCGGGATCGTCCGTCGCATCTGCGGGCGGGGAGCCGCCGGGGGGGGGGGGGGGATCTATGCAGCGCAAGGCGCGCGGTACGGATGCGCGGCGCCAGCGGAGAACGAGCACGTTGGTGATCGAACGCGGGGCTCATCGCGGATAGAATCGCGGGCGATGTCCGCGAGCCGTGCATCCAGAGATCGTCCAAGAAAGCGCGCATCCGCGCGCCGGCTGCGGTTTTCATCGTCGGCGGCCTACCGGCACTTGCGCGAGGCCGACCCGGTCGTGGGCGCGTTGATCAAGCAGCACGGGCCCTACCGCCCGCGGCCGAGCGGGGAGCCTTATGCGGCGCTGGTGCGCTCGATCATGTATCAGCAGCTGGCCGGGCCGGCGGCCGCCGCGATCCTGGGCCGCTTGAACGCCCTGCACGGGGACGCGGATCGGATCCCCACGGCGGAAGAGCTGCTGTCGACGAGCGAGGCGCAGTTCCGAGAAGCGGGCGTGTCCCGGCAGAAGACGCGCTACCTGCGAGACCTGGCGGAGCAGGTGACGGCCGGCCGGCTGCGCTTCCGGGGACTCGAGCGGCTGGACGACGCGACCGTGATCGAGCGGCTGACGGGGGTGAAGGGGGTGGGGGAATGGACGGCGCAGATGTTCTTGATGTTCCAGCTGGGACGGCCGGACGTGCTGCCGGCAGGAGACTTGGGAGTGCGGCGGGGGATGCAGCTGGCGTACGGACTCCGCGAGCCGGTCACCCCCGCGCAGGCGCAACGGATCGGAGAGCCCTGGGCGCCTTACCGGTCGGTGGGCTCGTGGTACATGTGGCGGGTAGCGGAGACGCAGACGCCCGCCTAGCGGGGTGTGGGATCAGACGCGCTCCGTTGCCAGACGCTGGTCGAGGCGGCGGCCCAATATCTTCGAGGCGATGAGGTTGCGCTGGAGCTGGGCGGTGCCGCCGCCGATCGTGAACATGCGGGCATCGCGGACCATGCGTTCGAGCGGGAACTCCCGGGAGTAGCCGTAGGCGCCGAAGAGCTGCAGGGCGGCGTTGGTGACCTGGATCGCCATCTCGGAGGCGTAGACCTTCGCGACGGCGGCCTCGGTGGAATCGGGGAAGCCGTGGCCGGCGTTCTTAGCGGCCTGGTAGATCAGGGCGCGGCAGGTGGTGGTGCTGACGGTCATATCAGCCAGCATCCACTGGAGACCTTGGAAGTCGGAGAGCGGGCGGCCGAACTGCTGGCGATCCTGGGAGTAGGCGAGCGCTTGGTCGAAGGCGCCCGCCGCGATGCCGAGCGCGACGGTGGCGGCGCCGAGCCGCTGGCCGTTGTAGGCGGTCATGAGCCGGCGGAAGCCGTGCTCGCGGACGAGCAGATCGCCGGCAGCGGCGCGGCAGGCGCGGAAATGGACGTCGCATTCGGGGAGACCGCGCAGGCCCATCATGGGCCACCGCTTGCCAACCTCCAGGCCCGGCGTGTCCGCCTCGGCGAGGATGCCGCCGATGCCGAAGTCGTGGCCGTTTTCCTGGATACGGGCGAAGATGAGGTAGGTCTTGGAGACGCCGGCGCCAGTGATCCAGCGCTTCTGGCCATCGACGATGTAAGAGTCACCGTCGCGGACCGCAGTGGTCGTCAGGTCGGTGGCAGCGGAGCCTGCTTGCGGCTCGGTGATGCAGATGGCGGGTTTGTCGCCGGCGACGACCAGGGGAAGGTAACGCGCCTTCTGATCGTCGGTGCCGTAGGCGCCGATCGCACCGACGGCGCCGACGTTGCCCTCGACAACGATGCGAGCCGTGGTACCGCAGGCCTTCGCAACCTCTTCGATCGCGACGATCGCGTCGATCAGCGCGCCGCCGCCGCCGCCGTAGTCGGCGCTGACCGTGTGACCCATCAGACCCCGGGAAACGAGCGCTCGGACATTGTCCCAGGGGTATTGCTCGGTTTGGTCGACCGCGGCGGCGCGATCGCAGAACTGGGTCTGGGCCAGCTCGCGGGCGGCGCTCTGGATCCGCTGTGCGGTCTTCGGCAGATCGAATTCCATCTCGAAAGACATGCCGGCTCCGATTAGGCAGCGCCGCGGAAGAGGGAGTCGCCGGCCTGCTTGACGCGGCCGGGAAGCGGACGGCCGACGAGCTGCTCGGCCCAACGGGCGACATCGACAAGGCCCTGGAGGTCGACGCCGGTTTCGACGCCCATCTCATGGAGCATGTAGACGAGGTCCTCCGTGGCGACGTTTCCGGCAGCGCCGGGAGCGTAGGGACAGCCGCCCAGGCCACCGACCGATCCGTCGAAGTTGTCGATGCCCTCTTCGAGCGCGGCGAGGACGTTGGCAAGGGCGGTGCCCCGGGTGTCGTGGAAGTGCAGACGGAGGGGCGTGTCGGGGATAGCAGCGCGGAGGATGCGGATGAGCGTGGAGACTTGGCGGGGGTTGGCGGCGCCGATGGTGTCACCGAGAGAGATGGCAGTGGCGCCGAGGGCGACGAGGGAGCGCGCGATCTCAACGACCTTGGCGGCGGGAACATCGCCCTCATAGGGGCAGCCGAAAGCAGTCGAGATGTAGCCCTGCCAGGGCGTGCCGGCGGCCGTCGTGAGCTGGGCGACGCCCGCGATGCCGCTGAGCGACTCGGCGATGGAGCGCTGCACGTTGCTCCCGTTATGGGACTCGCTGGCGGAGACGACCGTGCCGATCTCATGCGTGTTCGCGGCAATGGCGTTGCGAGCGCCGACTTCGTTGGGAACGAGGGCCAGATAGGTCACACCCTCGGGGCGAGGAAGAGCCGCCATGACAGCGGAAGCGTCCCGCATCTGGGGGATCGCTTTGGGGTGGACGAAGGAGACGGCCTCGATCCGCCGGAGTCCCGTGGCGGCGAGGCGCTCGATGAACTCGACCTTCTTGCCGGTTTCGACGAAGCCGTCTTCGTTCTGAAGACCGTCGCGGGGGCCGACTTCGTTGATGGTCACGCGAGCGGGGATGCTCATGGTTCCTCCCCTCCTAGATCGAGCTCGATCAGAAGCTCGTCCGCGGCGACGTTCGCGCCGGGAGCACAGGCTACCGTCTCCACGACCCCGTGGGCGGCGGCGGTGATGGTGTGCTCCATCTTCATGGCCTCCATGACGAGGAGAGGCTGGCCGGCGTGGACACGGTCGCCTTGCTGGACGAGCACGGAGACGATCTCGCCGTTCATGGGAGCGCGGATCTCGCCGGGCACCGCCGCGGTCGTGGCGGCGGCGGCCGAGGGGCGGGGCGGGGCAAGAGCGTAGCGGTGCCCGTCCGGGCTTTCGAGAGAGAGCAGGCAGCCGCTGCGCCGCGCGCTCCACCGCTGCTGGGTATCGCCGATGTCGAGCAGCAGCGTTCCTCCCGCGGTTCGGGTTGCTCCGAACTGGAGGGGCGGGCTCGACCCGTCAGAGCGAATGAGGCGCCAGGTGTGGGCATGGCCGGGGAGGCGCTCGACGGTCGCCTCGGTTGCGACGCCGCGGTGGGCGTAGCGAAGAGTCTGGCAGCCGGTGGAACGCCAAGCACCGACGGCGCGCCAGGGATCGGCGGCGGCGTTCGGGGGCCGCAGATCGGCGGCGGCGGCGGCGATGAGAGCATCGTCCGGGAGGCGGGGGAGGAGATCATCGGGCGGGAGCGCTTCAAGGGTTTGTAGCGTGGCGGCGCCCGTACGGAAGTCGCGATGGCCGAGGACGGCGGTGAGCTGTTGGAGGTTGGTGGTGACGCCTTCGATGACGTAGGCATCCAGGGCGCGCCGGCAGCGATCGAGGGCGGCGTCGCGGGCAGGAGCGTGGACCAGCAGCTTGGCGAGGAGAGGATCGTAGGCCGCGGGCACGTTGGAGCCGGCCTGAAAGCCGACATCGTTGCGGATGCCGTCGCCCATGGGGGGCTCGAAGGCAGAGAGGTAGCCGGGAGAAGGCAGATAGCCGCGCGCGGGGTCCTCAGCGTAGAGACGACACTCAATGGCGTGACCGGCGAAGGCGATCTCGTCCTGGACGAGACCGAGCGGTCGACCGGCGGCGACGCGCAGCTGCAGCTCGACCAAGTCGAGGCCGGTGACCAGCTCGGTGACGCCGTGCTCGACTTGCAGGCGGGCGTTGACCTCCAAGAAGTAGAAGTGCCCGGCTGCGTCGAGAAGGAACTCGGCCGTGCCGGCGTTGGTATAGCCGGCAGCGCGGGCGAGACGGAGGGCAGCGGCCGTCATGCTGCTGCGCAGTTCGGGGGGCAGACCGGGGGCGGGGCTCTCCTCAATGACCTTCTGATGACGGCGCTGGATGGAGCAGTCACGCTCGCCGAGGTGCAGCGCGGAGCCGTGGGTGTCAGCGATGAACTGCACTTCGACGTGGCGCCCGCCGACGACCGCACGTTCCAAGAAGAGAGCGCCGTCACCGAAGGCGGTCTGGGCTTCCCGGCGCGCGGTGGCGAGAGCGTCCGGCAGTGCGTCGGGGTGATCGACGACGCGCATGCCCCGGCCGCCCCCACCAGCGGCGGCTTTAATCATGACGGGAAATCCGAGGGAGGAGACGCCCGCAAGAAGGGTGGCGTCGTCGTCCGCAGCGGGAAGACCGGGGAGGATGGACAGATCGTTATCGTGAGCGAGGCGGCGAGCGGCGGTCTTGTCGCCGACGAGGCGCAGAGCGGCGGGAGAGGGCCCGATGAAGACGATGCCGGCCTGGGCGCAGGCCGCGGCGAAGGCCGGGTCTTCCGAGAGGAATCCATAGCCGGGATGGATGGCGGCCGCGCCGCTGTCGCGGGCGGCTTGGATGATGGCCGGGATGGAGAGATAGCTCTGTGCGGGCGCGGCGGAACCGATGCGCACTGCTTCATCGGCGGCGCGCACGTGGAGGGCAGCGCGGTCGGCATCGGAGTAGACGGCGACCGTCGCGATGCCGAGCCGTTGGCAGGTACGGATGATGCGGAGGGCGATCTCGCCGCGGTTGGCGATGAGGAGCTTCGGGAACATGGCTAGCCGTCGGCGGGGCGCCAGGTGGGCGGTCGCTTGTCGAGGAAGGCCTGGACGCCCTCGCGGCCTTCAGCCCCGCCGCGGGCGCGTGCGAGGAGGGCGGCGGTCGCTTGGTCTTGATCAGGACCGCTGGTGCTGAGCACGGTGCGGACGAGCGTCTTGGCAAGACCGTGGGCTTGGGGACCGCCGGCGAGAAGGGCCTGCACGGTGTCCGTCACAGCATTATCGAGCTGGTCGTCGGGGACGACGCGGTGCAGAAGACCGATCTGTTGCGCACGATCGGCCGTGATCCGCTCGGCAGTGAGGAAGAGGGCGCGGGCGTGGCCGGGGCCGATCTTCTCGACGATGTGGGGAGCGATCGTGGCGGGGATGAGTCCGAGGCGGGCCTCGCTAAAACCGAAACGCGCGCGCGCGGCCGCGATAGCGATGTCGGCGACGGCGACGAGGCCCATGCCGCCGCCGAGGGCGGGCCCTTGCACGCGGGCGATGAGCGGTCGGGGCAGGGAGGCGGCGGTACGCAGCATGGTGGCAAGGGCGAGGGCGTCCCGGCGGTTCTCCTCCTCGGTGTAGGCGGCAGCGCGACGCATCCAGTTGAGATCGGCGCCGGCGCTGAAGGAGCGGCCCCGGGCGGCGAGGACGACGACGCGGACGTCGGCGTCGCTTCCCAGATCGTCGAAAGCGGCCTGGAGAGAAGCGATGAGGTGATCGTCAAAGGCGTTGTGGCGCTCGGGGCGCTGGAGGGTAAGCGTCACGACGGGGCCGTCGTGAGCGATCGCCAGCGGTGGGGATGGTTGGTCGGCCACGATCACATGCGGAAGACGCCGAAGGAGGTCTCCGGGATGGGGGCATTCAAGGCGGTGCTGACCCCAAGGGCCAGGGCGGTGCGCGTGTCGAGCGGATCGAGGATGCCGTCGTCCCAGAGGCGAGCGGTGCTGTAGTAGGGGTTGCCCTCGTCCTCGTACTTGTCGCGCGTGGGAGCCATGAAGGCTTCACGCTCCTCAGCGGTCATGTCTTCTCCCTGGGCGCGAAGGTTATCAAGGCGGACGGTGAGGAGGACCTCGGCGGCTTGCTGGCCGCCCATGACGGAGATGCGGGCGCTGGGCCACGTCCAGAGCAGGCGGGGAGCGTAGGCACGGCCGCACATGGCATAGTTTCCTGCGCCGAAGGAGCCGCCGATGATGACGGTGAACTTGGGGACCTGCGCCGCTGCGACGGCACTGACCATTTTGGCGCCGTGCTTGGCGATGCCTTCGTGCTCGTAGCGTTGACCGACCATGAAGCCGGTGATGTTCTGCAGGAAGAGGAGGGGGATACGCCGCTGGGCGCAGAGTTGGATGAAGTGGGCGCCCTTGAGCGCACTCTCCGAGAAGAGGATGCCGTTGTTGGCGACGATGCCCATGGGGTAGCCCATGATACGAGCGAAGCCACAGACCAAGGTGGCGCCGTAGGCGGCCTTGAACTCATGAAGGCGGCTTCCGTCGACGAGGCGGGCGATGACCTCGCGAACGTCGTAGGACTTGCGGGGCGAGGCGGGGAGGATCCCGTAGATCTCTTCGGGGTCGTAGGCAGGGGGCTCGGCGGCGGGGAGGGGCCACGGAGCCGTACGAGCGTCGCGCCCGAGGTTGGCGACGCTGCGCCGGACGAGAGCCAATGCCTCTTCGTCGTTGGCGGCGAGATGGTCCGCGACGCCGGATTTCTGGGTATGCACGGTGGCTCCGCCCAGATCCTGGGCCGAAATCTCCTCGCCGGTCGCCGCCCGCACCAGAGGAGGACCGCCTAAGAAGATCGTGCCCGTGCCGTGCACGATGATCGTCTCGTCGCTCATGGCGGGAACGTAGGCGCCGCCCGCAGTGCAGGATCCCATGACCGCGGCGATCTGAGGGATGCCGGCGGCGGACATGCGGGCTTGGTTATAGAAGATCCGTCCGAAGTGATCGCGGTCGGGGAAAACATCGGCCTGGAGAGGAAGGAAAGCACCGCCGGAATCGACGAGATAGATGCAGGGAAGCCGATTTTGCTCGGCGACTTCCTGCGCGCGCAGATGCTTTTTCACAGTGAGGGGGTAATAGGCGCCGCCCTTGACGGTGGCGTCGTTGGCGATGATGACCGTTTCGCGACCGACGACGCGGCCGACGCCCGTGACGATGCCGGCAGCGGGCGCATCGCCGTCGTAAATATCCCAAGCCGCAAGGGGGCTCAGTTCGAGGAAGGCCGTGCCCGTATCCACGAGGCGGTCGATACGCTCGCGGGCGAGGAGCTTGCCACGCGCGTGGTGCCGCTCGATCTGCCGGGCGCCGCCACCGCGCTGCACGACAGCCTGGCGCTCGCGGAGCTCGCTCACGAGCGCGCGCATGCGCTCCTGATTAGCGCGGAAGTCATCGCCGTCGACATCAAGGGACGACTGCAGAGGCGGGCTCTCCTCGAGCTCTGGCAGGTGGGAACCGGAGGGCAGAGTATCCATCATGCTGTGATTCTGACACGGATACCGAGATAGGAGGACGGGACTTCGGAAAGGATGTCCCCATCCAAGACGACCTCGCTCATCTGGAGTCGCATGACGAATGCTGGTCCCGTCCCATCCGTGCCACCGCCTACAGGGGGGACGCCTACAGAGGGAAACGCCTGAACTCGGTGGCCGCGTCTCTTCTTCCTAATCTTTCCTAATCGCTGCTCTCGCGCACGGCGGTTCTCAAAAATTACACGAAAGCGGCGGGGCGGATGGCCGATCGTACCGGGTTGCGCTGGGGGTCTCTAACGAGCGCAGGGCGTAGGCTGGGAGAGGAGCGGTCCCCAACCGACGGACGCCATTCGTCTTGATCGGCAGGCAGCAGGAGGGAGCAGCTTGGACTTCCTGATCTTCGCCGTGTGCGCGGGCGCGATCGCAATCGCCGGGCCGAAGATGGTGGAGGCAGTAGCGGTCGTATCGGAGCGGACGGGGGCGGGGCACGTGTGGGTTGGGTCGATCGTGCTCGCGGGGGCGACATCGCTGCCGGAGCTGGTCGCGACGGTGGCGGGCGCGGCGATCGACGAGCCCGATCTGGCGGTGGGGACAGTATTGGGCTCGAACATGTTCAACATGGTGATCTTCGGCGCGGTGGTGCTCCTCGCAACGCGCGCGCTTCGCCCCGATCCGGCGGGGGCCGCGGCGGGGCTGGCGGCGATCGCGATGGCGAGCGGGGCGCTGGTGTTCCTCCTCGTCGACATGCCGGCGGCGGGCCGGTTGGGGCTGGGGTCGCTGGTCCTGGTGGGGATCTACGTCGCGGCGTCGTACCTGCTGTTCCGGTTCGAGCGGGGACGGCGCGGCGCGGCGGCCGCCGAGACGCAACCAGCGCAGCCGGAGGCCGGCACCGCCGCGAACGGATCGATGACGCTGCGGCGGGCGCTGCAGTGGCTGCTGGCGACCACCGCAGTGGTGTTCGTCGCCTCGATCTACATCGCGGGGGCGGCCGACGGAATCGCGGAGACGATCGGGGTGAGCGGAGGCGTGATCGGCGTGGTGGCGGTCGCGTGTGCAACATCGCTGCCGGAGATCGTGACGTCGATTGCGGCCCTGCGCCGAAAGGCGCCGGGGCTGTTGGTAGGGAACGTGTTCGGGAGCAACGTGTTCAACATCGTGGTGATCTTCGCCGCCGACTTGAGCTTCGACGAGGGCGCCGTGCTGCAGGCCGCGAGTGGGGATCAGGCGGTGACGGCGGCGTTCGGGATCGGACTGATGCTGCTCGGACTGGCCGTGATGGGCTGGCAGCGGTCGGAGCGGATGATCCGCGGCCTGGGCGCGCTGATCGTGGCGGGGTACCTGGCGGGGATCGTCACGGTGGTGAGCCTGGGGGTCGTGGGCGGCTAGCGATCCCCGCGGATCGCGCGCGGGCCGGCTGGCGGCAGCGCTTCGCTTGTGAGGCAGACATCGTGGCTGGTAGTCTGCGCGCCCACTCGACGGGCGCGCAGCGCACCGTCCGGCCACCCATCCGCCTACCCAAAGGAGGCCGAGGATGCCATCTCTCGAGGATCATGAAGCACGAATCCAGCGATTGGAGGACGTCGAGCAGATCCGCCGGCTGAAGCACGCCTACGCGCGGCTGGTCGACGATAACTTCCGGCACAAGGAGCTGGGACAGCTGTTCGCCGAAGACGGGGTGATGGACGGCGGAGTGTTCGGCCGGAACGAGGGGCGGGAGGCGATCGCGGCGTTCTTCGATGGGATGCGGTCCCAGCTGACGTTCGCGATGCACTTCATGACGGGGGAGACGATCGACGTCGACCCGTCGGGCACCAGCGCGTCGGGCCACTGGTACCTGTGGGAGCTGGGGACGCTGGACGGCCAGGCGGTGTGGATCGCGATGACGTACAACGATACCTACGTGAAGCAGAACGGGAAGTGGCTGTTCCAAGAGACGAATCTGCTGATCAATTTCGTGACGCCGTACGAGGATGGGTGGGTGAAAACGCCGATGTTGGAGCGGTAGCGGCGAGGGATCATTGGGATCTGGAGCGCGCATGGCCTCGAACCAAGCGATCTCGGAGATGGATGCAGTCTCGCTGGCGGCGGCCGTGCGGGCGAAGGATCTGTCACCGGTAGACGTGGTGGAGGCAGCCCTGGCGCGGATGGAGCGGCTCGAGCCGCGGCTGCACGCGTTCTGCACGCCGACGCCGGAGCTGGCACGGGCGGAGGCGCGGCGGATCGAGGCGGCGATCGCGGCCGGGCGGGAAGTAGGAGCGCTGGCGGGGGTACCGGTTGGGATCAAGGACCTGGTGTGCACGGCTGGGATCGTGACCGCCTGCGGCTCCGCCGCATACAAGGATTTCGTGCCGGACGAGGACGACGTGTGCGTGGAGCGGCTGCGGGCGGCGGATGCGATCATCCTCGGTAAGACGAACGTGCCCGAGTTCGGCTACAGCGGAACGGGGCACAACCCGATATTCGAAACGACGCGCAATCCCTGGAACCCGGACCTGACGCCCGGGGGATCGAGCGCGGGCTCGGCGGCGGGTGTCGCGGCCGGGATGATGCCGTTCGCGATCGGGAGCGACGGCGGCGGGTCGATCCGGTTGCCTGCCGCGCACTGCGGGCTGTACGGGATGAAAGCAGCGATGGGCCGGGTGCCGCTGTACCCCGGTTGCCGGGACGAGCGCTACCCGGGCGTGTCGAGTTGGGAGGGAATCGAGCACATCGGTCCGATCAGCCGCACGGTGGCAGACAGCGCTCTCATGCTGTCGGTGATCGCGGGCCCGGACGCGCGCGACCGGCACAGTCTGCCGCAGGCGGATTTCGATTGGATGGCCGCAGCGGGAATGGGTGCGGACGGATTCGGTGGACTGCGGGTGGCCTTCAGCGAAGACCTCGGGTACGCGGCCGTGGATCCGGAGGTCCGCCGGATCGCACGTGAGGCGGCGCAGGTGTTTGCAAGCGATCTGGGGTGCGAAGTGGAGGAGGCGCATCCGGGCTGGGACGATCCGGCGGCGGCGTTCTGGGGGCTTGTGGCGCTGGAGAGCGATCTGCGCGGGATGCGGGCCTTAGCGGAGAAGCATGCGGGGCAAGTCTCGTCGAACCTGCTGGATTTTCTCAACACGCCCTGGAGCGCTGAGGACCTGAGCGACGCCGTCATGGCGCGCAAGGCGGTCTGCAATAAGATGTGGCGCTTCATGCGTACGTACGACCTGTTCTTGACGCCGACGCTGGCGGTGCCGCCGTTCCCCGTGCACATGCAGGGACCGGAGAAGATCGAGGGGAAATTCGTGGGTCCGTTCGGGTGGTTCCCGTTCACGTTCCCGATAAACATGACGGGGCAGCCAGCGGCGTCCGTGCCGGCGGGGTGGACGGAGGACGGGCGGCCGGTTGGGCTCCAGATCGTGGGGCGGCACTTGGACGACCCCGGCGTGCTGCGGGCGTCGGCGGCATACGAAGCGGTGCGGCCATGGAAAGACCGCTGGCCGCCGCTGTTAAGTGAGTTGGGCCTGCGAAACTAGTCACTCGGTCCGGCGCTCGCGCAACGCCGCGCAGAATGGGTGCCAGGGTGAGAGCGGCTGAAGCGTGGCTCGGGATCAGGCCGAGCGGCGGAGGGGGTCATATTGGCGGAGGGATACGCGGCGGCGATCGCGGCGGCGTTCGTGTGGGCGGTTTCCGGAGCGGTGATCGCACGCCAAGCGTGGCGCGTCGATCCCTTCTCGATCAGCGTCGTCCGGGTCACGGCTTCGCTCCTGTTCTTGGTTCCGGCGATCTTCGTCCTGGGCGCGCAGGGGGATTTCGCGCGCATGAGCGTGAGCGACATGGCGCAGCTGATCGGGACGGGATTCCTGGCGACGGCGCTCGCGGAGACGCTGTTCGCGGTCACGATCCCACTGTTCGGACTGACGCGGACGCTCACGGTCGCGCAGGGCGGGACGGTGCTGTTCGCCTACGTGTTCGGGCTGATCTTCATTGGGGACAAGATCACGGTCCTGATCGGGATCGGGTCGCTGGTAGTGGTGGCGGGGGTGTACATCGTCGCCAACTACGGGCGGGCGCGGACGGGGGGACCGGGGCCGATCGCTGGAGAAAGCGAGGTGGCCGCGCCCGCGCTGGCGTCAGGACGGTTCGGGGCGGTGGCGCGATTCGCGCGGGCGCACGCCTTCGCGGTCGGTCTAACGCTCTCGATCGCGATGGCGATGATGTGGGGCGGGGCGTCCGTGTGGCTCCGGAGCGCGTCGGAAGGATTCGACGCGGCGGCGGCGGCGGCGATCCGGATGCCGGTCGTGATCCCTTTCTTAGTGCTCATAGCAGGAATCCAGCCTCAGTCGTCGCTGCGCCGCTGGGCGATCCCGCGCCGGAGCCTGGCCTGGCTGGCGGTGTCCGGAATGACCGGGACGGGGTTGGTGGTGGTGCTGATCGTGACATCGCTCCAGCGGGTGAGCGCCGGCGAATTCACCGTGCTGTTCAACACGAGTCCGCTATTCGGGATGATCCTCGGCGCGATCTTCTTGCATGAGCGGATCACGGTATGGGTCGTCGTGGGAGCGGCGCTCGTGCTGGGCGGGATCGCGATGATCGCGATCCGTTGATCGCAACGCTACGCCAGCGAGCCGATCTTGAAGATGGTGGTGTGGCGGAAGCGGGCAAGGTCGGTGCCGTCCTCGCCGGTGATGCAGCCGTCGGTGACGAAGTAGTGGTGGCCCTTGCGCTCGTAGGCTTCGACGAAGTGACCGGTCGTCGTGAGCGTTTGATCGGAGAGGGCGGGAGCGAGGTGCTGGATCTGACTGCGGGTATGGATGATGGGTCCGAGGCGCACGCTGTGGCGGATGAAGGGCCACATCCGATAGGCGATCCAGCCGGGATGGAGACGCGGCCGCGCGCCGGTCCAGAGCGGATCGAGATCCTTCTGGATCTCGCGGGCGTAGCGGCTGGCATCGTCCGCCGTCACGGGAGTCGCGAGGGGGCGAAGATCTTGGCCGACGGGGGCATTCTCGATCGTAAGCTCGGGGACCCTTTCCAGTTGCGGCTCGGCGGTACGCCGCGCGGAGTCGTGCAGCTCGCTCAACCAAGGGGCGGGGCCAAGGCCGACCTGGCCGACGACGGCGCCCTGGCCTCCCGGATCCAGGATCGTGAGGTCGAAAGCGCCGCCGTCGCGCTCGGCGATGCGGGTGGTGATCTCGTCGCCGGGGTAGACCGGCCGGCGGAATCGGAGGTCGTGCCAGCCGCTGTCCAGCCAGGCGGTGCCAAACAGCTGCAGCAGCGCGGGGACGGCCCAGCCGTAGACGGTGGTCCCTGCGATGATGGCAGCCCGAAAGCCGAAGCGGCGCGCGCCCTCATTGCTGTGCACGATATTGGGGATGTTCATATTGTCGGCGTCGTCGAGAAAGGCCGTAGTGGAAACCTCGACAGTGCGGCGATCGATGGTCATGGCGGCTCCGTTCACGGCGAATTCTAGCAAGGCAGACGAAGGCAGCGAGAGCGCATGCTAGACTGCTCCGCCGCCGGGGCCGTCACGACGGTCGGCCGCCGGGCACACAAGACCCACGATCGGGCGAGAGGAGCAAGAGATGTCGAGTCGCAGGCAGATCGGGGGGGTCATTCCGCCGACGAGGGACGAGCTCCGAGACATCGCGCTGCAGTATCACTTCGAACTGGGCGACGATGAAACCGAGTTTTTCTACGACTTAATCAACAGCTTGATGCCCTCGTATCGAAGGATCGCGGAGCTGCCCGAGCCGAAGCCGATCGTCAAGTATCCGCGGACGCCGGGGTATCAACCGTCGTTGGAAGACAACCCGCTGCGCGGGTGGTACTGGCGCTGCTCGGTGCAGGGAGCGTCCAGCGGCAAGCTGGCGGGGAAAACGGTGGCGCTGAAGGATTCGATCTGCCTGGCCGGCGTCCCGATGACGAACGGGTCGGCGCTGCTGGACGGGTTCATGCCGGACGTGGACGCGACCGTGGTGCAGCGGATCCTGGACGCAGGCGGCCACATCATCGGCAAGGCGACCTGTGAGGACCTGTGCGTGTCTGGAGGCTCGATCACGTCGGTGCCGGCGCCGGTGCGGAACCCCCACAACCATGCCTACTCCGCGGGAGGGTCCTCCAGCGGGAGTGCGGCGCTGGTCGTCAATGGAGACGTGGACCTGACGCTGGGGGCGGACCAGGGCGGATCGATCCGGATCCCGGCGAGCCTGTCCGGCGCGGTGGGGCTGAAGGCGACGTACAGCCTGATCCCCTACACGGGGGTCGCCCCGCTGGAGCTGACGGTCGATCACGTGGGGCCGATCTGCCGGACGGTGGAAGACGTGGCGCTGCTGCTGGAGGTAGTGGCCGGAGACGACCCCATGGATCCGCGGCAGCGGCATCCGGTGAAGACGGAGGAGTACACCAAGGCGCTGACCGGCGACGTGACGGACTTGACGATCGGGGTGGTGAAAGAGGGCTTCGGCTGGGGCGAGGACTCCGTGGAGACGGACGCGGCGGTGCGAGAGGCGATCGCCGGGTTCGAGAAGCTGGGCGCGACGGTGAAAGAAGTATCGGTGCCGCTGCACCGGGACGGGACGCACGTCTTCACGGCGATCTTGGCGGACGGATTGTTCAACCAGGTGGTGTACGGGAACGGAGTGGGGTTCGGGTGGAAAGGCTACTACGACACCAAGGCGCTGGATTACTTCGCGCGCTCGCGCCGGTCGGTGGCGCACAGCTTCTCGCACCTCTACAAGCTGATCATCCTGCTGGGACACTACATGCAGGATCGGTACAACGGGCACTTCTACGCGAAGGCGCAGAACCAGACACGGCTGGTGGCCGAGTCGTACGACCACGTGCTGGAGGAGTGCGATCTGCTGGCGATGCCGACGGCGGCGCCACAGGGGAAAGCCCTGCCAATCCTGGAAGACCCGACGCCGGAAGAGTACGTGGCGGAGGCGTTCAGCTACCACCTGAACACGTGTCCGATGGACATGACGGGGCATCCGTCGGTCTCGGTGCCATGCGCGAAGGTAGACGGCCTGCCGGTGGGCTTGATGCTGACGGGACGGATGTGGGAAGACGCAACGGTGTTGCGGGGCGCGCATGCGTTCGAGTCTTTGGGCATGTACTCCTAGAGAACCCGGCCGTTGCGGACGGCTGAGATCCGCGCTGTTCACTCTCAGCCGCCCTTTCGCCGATCGCACATTGGCGCTCGTGCTCGCGATCGCGGCCGGGGCAGCCGTGGGCGCATGCGGATCGGGCGATGGCGGTGTCGACCCCACTGCCGTACCGCCTGAGAGGCCCGTAGGCAGCAACAGCCTCGACGACAGCCCGCCGGTAACAGACCGCAGTACCGATGATTCGAGCGACCGCGATGGCGCGGATCCCAGCTCCGCGGCCGCGTCCCCGCAGAGCGGCGCAGACGCGGCCGAGAACGGGCCGGAAATCATGGAGGAGACGCCGATTCCCGGCGGATACACATTCGGCTTCATCCTGGGAAGCGACGCCCTGGGATTCGTGCTGGGGATGGAGATGCTGCCGGACGGATCGGGCAACGTCGTGCTGGTGGCGCGGGAGGGACGGCTGTGGCGGGCCGATGCGGACGGAGCCGTGCACCTGTACGGAGACATCTCGGAGCGTGTGCTGTCCGGCGGAGAGCAAGGATTGTTGGGGCTGGCATTCTCGCCAACGTTCGCCTCGGACGGGCTGGCGTACTTGCACTACACCGCGCCCGATCCCGCACGCACGGTCATCTCGCGGTTCCGGACGGCGGACGGCGGGCTCAACGCGGGGTCGGAGGAGATATTGCTGCAGGTCGAGCAGCCGTTCCCGAACCACAATGGAGGGCAGATCGCGTTCGGACCCGACGGGCTGCTCTACATCGCTCTGGGCGATGGCGGCGCGGGCGGAGATCCCCTCGGCCACGGGCAAGATCTGGGGACGTTGCTCGGTGCGGTCCTGCGGATCGACGTGTCGGATCCTGGCGGCTATCGGATCCCGGTCGACAATCCGTTCGTGGGAGTGGAGGGAGCGCGACCGGAGATCTACGCGTACGGGCTGCGAAATCCCTGGCGGTTCAGCTTCGATTCGGAGACGGGGAAGCTCTGGCTCGCCGATGTGGGGCAGGACGAATGGGAAGAGGTCCATACGATCGTGGCGGGCGGAAACTACGGCTGGAACACGCTGGAAGGATTCGCGTGCTTCGCCTCGCCGACGTGCTCCAGCGACGGGCTCCAGCTGCCGCGTGCGGTCTACGACCATGGACCGCTGGGAGGTTGCTCGATCACGGGCGGCTACGTGTATCGCGGCGCCGCATTGCCCGAGCTGGACGGCTGGTACGTCTACGGCGACTTCTGCAGCTCGCGGGTCTGGGCGGTGGACGCGACATCGGACGGTCCGCCAGTGGTGCTGGCGGATGCGCATCCGGCAGGGTCGATCACGTCGTTCGGGCTGACTCCGGCCGGAGAGGTGGCCGTGCTGACGATGGACGGCGCCACCTTCACGCTGACGCAACTCGAGCGCGCCGCCGGATCCTGGGGATGGCCGGCGCCCGGCGCGGATCGCGCTAGTAGGTCAGCCCACCGGAGACTTCAAGGGCCTCGCCGGTGACGAACTCCGAGAGATCGGAGGCGAGAAAAACGACCATGTTCGCCACGTCGGTGGGGAGGGCAAAGCGCTTGAGGGCCGTATCGGCGCGGACCCGTTCGAGGAGCTCCTCGCGCGGAATGCCCCAGCTCTGCGAGTACCAATCGAGGACGGCGTCGCCCATGCGAGCGTCGACCCAGCCGGGACAGACGGCGTTGACGCGAACGCCGTGCTCCCCGACCTCACGGGCGAGGGACTCGCTGAGGTTGTTCACCCCGGCCTTGCTGGCGCAGTAGTGGGCGATCTCGGGGTGGCCGCGCAGCCCCCCAACGGAAGAGATGTTGATAATGCTGCCGCGTTTGCGCTGGGTCATGTGCGTGACAAAGGCGCGGTTGCAGAGGAAGACGCCGGTGAGATTCACGTCGATGGTCCGGCGCCACTGATCGAGGGACATGGTGGCGACGGGGGAGAAATCGAGGACGGCCGCGGTGCACACGAGCGCGTCGACGCAGCCGAGATCGGCGATCGCGGCGGCGGCGGCGGTGTGCACCGCTGCCTCCGAGGTGATATCGACCCGGCGGGTGGTGGGGCGGCGGCCGTCGATCACGGCCGCGTCGCGGATCCGATCGAGAGCGGCGGCGGCGTTGTCCCACACCTCGACATCGGCGCCTTGGCGCAGCAGCTCGCGCACGATGACGGTGCCGATGCTGCCGGCGCTGGTCTCGACGATCTTCTTGCCCGCGAGGAGCGTGCCGTTTTCCGTCATGACTAGGTCTCACTGGCGCGGCGCGGCGCCACGCGAAAGTCATCGACGGCGGCGGTCCGGTCGATCACGGCGTCGATGACGGTGGGATGGCCGGAGGCGAAGGCCGAGCGCAGAGCGTCCGGGATGTCGCGGGCGTCGTCGACGCACAGACCGTCGGCGCCGAAGCCGCGGGCGATGCGCGCATGGTCGACATCGCCGAACTCGGAGGCGATCAGCCGGTCCTTCTGGTGCTGGCGGACCATGCCGAGGGAGGAGTCGTTCATGACGAGCCAGACGGCAGGCAGCTCGTACTGCACGGCCGTGGCGATGGCGTGGACGGAGATCATGAAGCCGCCATCGCCGGTGACGCCGAGCACGGGGCGGCGGGGCTGCGCGACCTTGAGCCCGAGCGCGGCGGGGAGGGCCCAGCCCATGCCGGCAAGCCCGCCGGGACAGAAAAAGGTCTTGGCTTGCTGCGCTTGGTAGAAATGACACATCCACACGCGGTTGTTGCCGGCGTCCAGGGCGATGAGCGTCTCGGGATCAACGGATTCCTGGACGAGACGGACGAGGCGCGGCGGCAGCGGGGGAGCGGTGTCGCCGTGGAGCATTGGGTGCTCGTAGTAGGAGCGCGTGCGCTTGATCGCGGCGAGACGCTCGCTCCGGGCCTGGGTGTCGAGGGGGTCTTCGCGCAGGGTCGCCTCGCAGGCCGCGACGAGCTGAGCGAGGACGGCTTGCGCATCGCCGATGAGCGCCCGCTCGACGGGGAAGGTCCACCCGGCGTTATGGGGATCAATGTCGACCTGGAGGATCCTCTGACGGGCGGGGTCGAAAACGGCGGGCCGCTCGCGCACGGTGTCTTGCGGGGTGAGCTTGGCGCCGACGACGAGGACGACGTCGGCGTCGCCGACCACCGCGTTGGCAACCTCTTGGCCGAACACGCCGACCATGCCGACGGCGAGGGGGTGGGTCTCGGCGATCGCGCTCTTGCCCTTGTAGGTCGTGGCGACGGCGGCGCCGAGGAGCTCGGCGAGGCGGCGGAGATCCTGGTGAGCGTCTGCCAGGTGGACGCCGTTGCCGGCGACGATGACCGGGTTCGCCGCGTTGATCAGGAGCTCGGCGGCAGGGACCACGTCATCCTCGGCGGCGACCGCGGGGGAGCCGGGGAGGTAGCCGGCGGTGGGATGGATGTAGGGGGCGTGCGCTTCGTCCACGTCGTCGAGGACGGCTTGGCTGCGGAAGACGACGGCGGCGGGACCGGGGCGGCCGCTGGTGGCGTGCTTGATGGCGAGCTGGGTGCCGATGACCGCTTCCTTGGCCGTGGCGGCCAGGGTGGTGTACTTGGTCATGGCGCGGAAGATGGCGACGATGTCCGGGCTGCCGTGGTCGCCCGTGACGGACTGGTTGGCGGGGTGCTGGGGCATGAGACCGTCCGACGTATCGGTGATGATCACCATCGGGGAGCCGCTGACGAAGGCCTCCATGACGCCGAAAGCGGCGTTCGAACCGATGAAGGCGCCCTGGCCCATGATGAGGGCGGGGCGGCCGGCAGCGCGGGCGTAGGCATCCGCCATGATGGAAGCCCCGTGCTCGTGGCGGACGAGGATGGAGGTGACGCGTTCGCGCTGGTCGTAGAGGCCGTCGAAGATCTCGAGGGTGCCGCCGCCCGGAAGGCCGAAGACGTGCTGAATGCCGGACTCGGCCAGGACGCGCGCGATCAGCTCTTTCGCCTTCGCCATGTGTCTCTCCCTGCGGCGCAGGCCCATGACTACAAGGTGCGCGGCGCTCGTGTCCAGTCACGCAGGCCCTGACGGGGCTTTCAAGGAGGCGGCGTTTGCCGTATAAGGAGCGCATGCGCGATACCGCCCTAGCCGAGATCGAGAGTTGCTACGCATTGGGGTGGACGGACGGGCTGCCGGTCGTGCCGCCGACGCCGGAGCGCGTGGAGGCGATGCTGGGGGAGTGGGCGCCGCGGCGGGCAGAGGCGATCGCGACCTTGCTCCCGAGCGGCGGGGTGGCCACCGTCGAGAAGATCGCGGCCAATGCGGTGATGGCGGGCTGCCTGCCCGCGTACTTGCCGGTCGTGATCGGCGCGGTGCAAGCCGTGGCGCAGCCCGCCTTCGGGTTGGAGGCCGTGCTGACAACGGTGCACTCGTGCAGCCCCATGCTGCTGGTCAGCGGACCCGTGGCGGCGGAGCTGGAGATGAACGCGGGCACGGGGGCGCTCGGCCCGGGCAACCGCGCCAACGCGACGATCGGGCGGGCGCTGCTCTTGGTGATGCG
Organism: Dehalococcoidia bacterium; assembly: GCA_963663895.2. GTDB lineage: Bacteria > Chloroflexota > Dehalococcoidia > Bin125 > Bin125 > JAPOXK01. Next base: position 489,064 of record CAXXRD010000002.1, read on the forward strand.
CAACGTGGCGGGCGCGGTGCCGGGCGGGCTCGACCCGGCGACGCTGGGGCAGCCGGGGAAGTACAGCTTCTGCTACACGGAGCAGACGGCGGACTCGCCCTGGGAGCCGTTCCAGGTCACGAAAGGCTTCGGGGCGGAAGAGTCGGCGGTGACGGTCTACGGAGCGGACGCCCCGCTCTGCATCGCGGAGATGGGACGGCCGGATCCGGAATCGATCCTGGCGACGATCGTGGAATCGGCGCTGATCCCGGGGAGCTACAACGCCTTTTTCCGCGAGGATCTGTTCTTGGTGATGTCGCCCAACCACGCGGAGGTGATCGGAGCGGCGGGATGGAGCCGGGCGGACGTGCAGCAGTACTTCTACGAGCACGCACGCTTGCCGGCCGGGCATCTGCGCCAGCGGGGGTTGTACGGGTTCGCCGAGGTGCCCGACTACGCCAATGTGGTGATGGAGGCGGATGCCGAGACGCTCGTGCCGGTGATCGCGAGTCCGGAGCGCCTGTGTCTGACGGTGGCGGGCGGCGCCTACGGCGGCTATACCGCTATCGTGTTCGGCATGGGAAGCAGCGTCACGCTGCCGCTGCCGGCAGCGTGAGGGTTTGGAGGCCGAGATGAACGTCCAGGCGGAGAGTTTCGTCAGCCCGGTCGCGGATGCCTTCCAGCCGGGGGAGCCGGCCGCCCGACCGGAGTCGCTGGACGATGCACGGGTGGGGCTGGTCGACTGCATGCTCAATCCCAGCGGCAACTGGGGGCAGGGGATCTTGGACGGGGCCGAGGCGGCGATCCACGATCGCTGGCCGGGCGCGGCCTTCGGGCGAGTGCCGCGTCCGCAGGTCGTCGCGGAGCCAACGGAAACCTGGGCCCCCGCGATGGCGAAGCAGTATCAGGCCTTGATAATCGCGGCGGGGGACTGAGCGACCTGCTCGTCGCGCAGTGTGCGCGACGCGGTGGCGGCGGAGAAAAATGGCGTGCCGAGCGTCGTTGTGCTGACCGACGGGTTGTGCTCGATCGCGAGCGAGACAGCGCGCGTGCTGGGACGGGAGGGACTACCGATCATCACGGTCGAGACGAGCCTGTTCGGGCTGAACCGCGAGGCGATCGCGCAGGCGGTGGAGCCGCTGGGCTCCCAGATCGCCGAAGCGCTCACCCGCGGCGAGCCGTAAATCGCGAGCCGCCATGATCGTCGAGATCCAGTGCCTGCCGAACCCGCCCGGCGTGCAGGGCGACAGGTACCGCCACGTGGAGGCCGCGATCGCCGAGGTGGAGCGGTCGGGGCTCGTGTACGAGGTGGGCGCGCTGGGGACGACGGTGGAGGGCGATCCGGACGCGGTGTGGCCGCTCGTGCGCAGCGTGCACGAGGCCTGCTTGCGGTCGGGGGCGGAAGGGCTGGTGACGGTGGTGAAAGTCGAGCAGAGCGCCGGCGAGGAATCGCCGACGATCCGCAGTCTCACCGGAAAGTTCCGCAGCTGATGCAGATGATCGGAAGCCGGACGATGCCCTATCCGCGCGAGCGGGTGTGGGCGGCGCTGCAGGACCCGGCGATGCTGCGCAAGACGTTGCCGGGCTGCGAGGAGCTGACGCCCAGCGGGGAGAACAGCTTCGACGCCAAGGTGACCATCGGGGTGGCGGCGATCAAAGGTCGCTACAAGGGCAAGGTGCGGCTCTTCGACCTGGAGCCGCCGCACAAGCTGCGGATGGCGGTGGAGGGGGGAGGCGGTCCGGGCCGGATGCGGGGGGAGGGAACGGTAGAGCTGGAGAGCGTGACGGAGGGGACCAAGCTCGTGTACGACGGGGAGGCGGCGACGTTCGGGCCGATCGCGCGGGTGGGGCAGCGGCTGCTGCGGAGCGCCGCGAACAAGCTGCTGGGGGAGTTCTTGAGTCGGCTAGAGCAAGAGCTGGGCCGGGAGGGCGAGAGCGAGAGGGCATCCTAGCCGATCCCGCCCGGCGGCTCGTCGAGGCCAACTCGCGCCGGACCGCGCAGGGCGCGCTCTATAGATCGACCGGAACCTTGCGAAGCGGAGTAGGACCTGAGAGACCCAGCGAGGTCGTGGAACGCAACCGGCTGCGGCGATCCGGTCGGTTACGGCGTGTTGGGGGGCTCGAAGAGGCTGCGGGCAATGGCGATCACCCCGTCCACATTCGCCCCCAGTAGGCTCTTCGTCAGCGCATGCACGGTGTAGCGACTCTCCGTCGCCGGGTCGAAGATCCACACCTTTATAGGAAAAAGAGGGTCGTGTCCTGGACCGAGGAGACCGTAGATCACCTGTGCCGGCCGCCCGGCGATAACGCGCGTCTCCGTGACCCCCAGATCATCGCCGTTCGGCCGCCAGGCGGCATTTCTGGGCCAACCACGTCCCACCGCATGCTCCCCTACGATCCGGAGACCGACCCCCCCAGCTGGCGAACGGTAGGACGCCTTGTAACCGTAGATCGTGGTCTCCGGGTCCATCTCGGCGCGCAAAAAGGCCCACCCATCGGGCAACGCGGGATCGCGCCAGTACGGATAGGTCCGGGCCGTCGCCAGATCCGTCGTGTAGTGGGGGTTGTCGCGGTTGTAGGCGGGCGGCGTGCTGCGCACGCGCGCTTCGGTTTCCCCTGTCCAGGTTTCGGGCACGATCTGGAAGGGGCCGTGGCGGATGGGCGCGGTCAGGCTGGTCCCCCCCAGATCGGGCAGGACCACCCCCCCCCCAGGTGACACTGACGGCGGTGGTGGCGGTGGCGATCGCGCTGCTGCAGCCGGTGAAGGCGTAGGTCATCCAGGCGACCCCGAACGCCCGGGTCACGGCCCCCGCCGCGGGCGCCGGAGCGCTCGTCACCGCGTAGCGCACGAAGCAGTCGGCGGCCTGCTTCCACTCGACCAGGTCACCGGGTTCCACCGCGTCGTAGCGGGCCACCTGGGAGACGCCGTGAGTATCGTGCGTATGGATCAGCAAAGCGGTGGCCGTGCCGTCGCGCAGCCCTTCGTAGGTGGTGACGGCGGTACTGGTGTCGGCGGGATCTTTGAGGAAGACGTAGTGGCCCGGCTCCGCCACCGCGCCACTGAGGTCGTAGGTGTCGTAAAGCAAGGGCAGGGCTTCGGCTTCGTCCCTCGCTGTGGATGGATCTCCTAGAGGCGGTTCGCCTGGCGCCGGCGGCGGTTCAGAGGCGGCGGGCGCGGTTGACGCGGGCTCGTCGGGTGGCAGGGATGCCTCCGGCGCAACGGGCGCGACCGGTTCCGCGGGCGGCTCCGTGATGGGGGCATCGGCCGTAGGTGTTGGCGGTTCCGGAGTCTCCGCCTGCGGGGCAGGCGTGACCCGTGCGGTTGGCGTGGATGCGTCCGGCTCTGGCGGCTCGGCCGTCACTGCGGCTTGCGGAGCGGTCTCAGCAGGTGCGGGCGATGGGTCGCCGCCCACTGACCCGCCGCAGGCCGTCAGGCCGCCCGCAGCGCCAGGGCGAGGCCGGCGGCGAGCAGGAGGGTCGCCCCATGGCGGGCGCGATTCATGGCATGGTGCCCCCGCTGTCTTATTCAGGTTAACGCCGCCGGCGAGGGCGAGGTTCCGCACGGTGTCCACGATCGAACAGCGCCGGGCGCGCCGGTGCTTCGTCATGGCCCGATCAGCGGATCGCGGAGCAGCCCGTCAGCCGGAGGATGTGCGAAAACCCCCTAGAATCCCAGAGAAACTTGGTGCGGGGCCGGGGGCTTGGGACCCCCGACACGTATCGGCTAGTCTGTTGCTCCAATCGAGCACTCCTAGAGCGAAGGAGGCGCGCTTTGCCCGAGATCAGCGTGACGGTGAACGGCGTGGAGCATCGGGAGGAGGTGGAGCCGCGGCTGCTGCTGGTGCACTTGTTGCGGGAGCGGCTGCGCCTGACGGGAACGCACGTGGGCTGCGACACGTCCCAGTGCGGGGCCTGCACGGTCGTCCTCGACGGCAAGTCGGTGAAATCGTGCACGGTGCTGGCGGTGCAAGCGGACGGGAGCGAGCTGCTGACGATCGAGGGGCTGGGCAAGGACGGCCTCCATCCCGTCCAGCAGGGATTCTGGGATCAGCACGGGCTGCAGTGCGGCTACTGCACGCCGGGGATGATCATGGCCGCGTACCAGCTGTTGCAGGACGATTCCGACCCGAGCGAAGAGGCGATCCGTCACGGGCTGCGCGGGAACCTGTGCCGCTGCACGGGCTATCAGAACATCGTCCGGGCCGTCCAACAGGCGGCGCGGGCGACAAGCTAGGAGGCGGACCATGACGACGCAGGAACGACCGCCCAAGCTGATCGGCGAGCCGATCAAGCGCCGGGAGGACCCGCGCTTGATCACGGGACAGGGATCGTACGTCGACGATCTGCAGCCGCTGGGGACGCTGCACATGGTGATCGTCCGCAGCCCCTACGCCCACGCGCGGGTAACGGGCATCGACGTGAGCGCCGCGCGCAACGCCCCGGGCGTGGTCGCCGTGCTGACGCCGGAGGACGTGCAGCAGAGCACCGAGCCGGTCCCCGTGGCGGCGCAGCTCGAGGGGATGCATATGCCCCTGCGCCACGCCTTGACGGGCGAAGAGGTGAAGTTCGTGGGGGAACCGGTGGTGGCGATCGTGGCGGACGACCGCTACCTGGCCGCGGACGCGGCGGAGCTGGTGGAGGTGGAGTACGAAGAGCTGCCCGCCGTGATCGACCCCGAGCAGGCGCTGGAGGGCGGACCCCTGGTGCACGGCGATCTGGGGACGAACCTCTGCGTCGTCTCCCCGATCGGCGACGCCGAAGCCGCGGCGCGCGCGATCGAGGGCGCGGAGGTGGTAATCAAGCAGCGGCTGATGAATCAGCGGCTGATCCCGAATCCGATCGAGCCGCGGGCGGTGCTCGCGCACTACGAGCCGGGGCCGGGAACGCTGACGGTGTGGTCGTCGACGCAGATCCCGCATCTGCTGAAGACGCTGCTGTCGGCCTGCGCGCGCGTTCCCGAGCAGCTGGTGCGGGTGGTGGCGCCGGACGTGGGGGGCGGGTTCGGGTGCAAGCTGAACGTCTACCCGGAGGAGATCCTGGCGGCGCTGGCATCGCGACGGCTGGAGCGGCCGGTGAAATTCGTGGAGACGCGGCAGGAGAACTACGTCGCGACGATCCACGGGCGGGACCTGATCGGACACCTGGAGCTGGGAGCGAAGCGCGACGGGACGCTCGTCGGTTACCGGATCAAGGTCATCGCCGACATCGGCGCCTACCAGCATCTCCTGACGGCGGCGATCCCGACGCTCACGGCGCTCATGCTCCAGGGCGTGTACAAGATTCCGGCGCTCTCGGGCGAGATTGTCGAGGTGTTCACGAACAAGACGCCCACCGACGCCTACCGCGGCGCGGGGCGTCCCGAAGCGACCTACTACCTGGAGCGCGGCATGGACCTGCTGGCCGTGGAGCTGGGGGCCGACCCGGTCGAGCTGCGGCGCAAGAACTTCATCGGCGCGGGGGAGTTTCCCTTCGACACCCAGACCGGGCTGGTCTACGACAGCGGCGACTACGAAGCGGCACTGGACAAAGCGCTGGCGATCGTCGGCTACGACGACTTTCGCAACGAGCAGGCCCGGCTGCGGGAAGAGGGACGGTATCTGGGCGTGGGCTTCTCGACGTACGTCGAGATCTGCGGCGTGGGACCGTCGTCCGCGCTGCCGGCGGGCGGCTGGGAGGCGGGGACCGTGCGCGTGGAGCGGACGGGAAAGGTGACCGTCCTGACGGGCGTGTCGCCCCACGGGCAGGGGGAGGAGACGTCGTTCGCGCAGATCGCGGCCGAGCGGCTGGGGGTCGGGATCGAGGACGTGACCGTGATTCACGGGGATACGGCGCAGGTGTCGGCGGGGATCGGGACGTTCGGGAGCCGCTCCCTGGCGGTGGGCGGCACGGCGCTGGTGATGTCGTTGGACAAGATCGCGGCCAAAGCGAAGCGTTTCGCCGCGCACGCCATGGAGGTGCAGGCGGACGACCTGGAGTTCGAAGCGGGGCAGGTCTTCGTGAAGGATGCGCCGGAGAAGGCGATCTCGCTGCCGGAGATCGCGACGCTGGCCTACAACGCGGTCGATCTGCCGCCCGACACGGAGCCGGGGCTGGAGGCCACGAGCTACTACGAACCGGGGAACTTCACGTTCCCGTTCGGGACGCACGTCGCGGTGGTGGAGGTGGACACGGACAGCGGATCGATCGACCTGCAGCGGTTCATCAGCGTGGACGACTGCGGCAACATCATCAACCCGCTGATCGTCGAAGGGCAGATCCATGGGGGGCTCGCGCAGGGGATTGCGCAGGCGCTGTACGAGGAAGCCGTCTACGACGCGAACGGCCAACTGCTGAGCGGATCGCTGATGGACTACGCCGTACCGCGTGCGGATCAGCTGCCGAGCTTCGAGCTGGCGACGACGGTGACCCCCACGGGCGTGAATCCACTGGGCGCCAAGGGCGTGGGGGAAGCGGGCACGATCGGGTCGACCCCGGCGATCGTGAACGCGGTGGTGGACGCGCTCTCGCCCTTGGGAGTCCAGCACATCGAGATGATGCTGCGGCCGGAGCGCGTCTTAGATGCGATTCAGGCGGCGAAGGGGGGTGTGCGATGATCCCGGCGGCGTTCGAATACACGGCTCCAGACTCAATCGACGAGGCGATCGCACTGCTGGAGCGTAACGATGACGCGAAGTTGCTGGCGGGCGGGCATAGCCTGCTGCCGCTGATGAAGTTGCGGCTGGCAGCGCCATCGTTGCTGGTCGACCTGCGACGGGTATCAGGGCTGGACGGGATCCAGGAAGAGAACGGCGCGATCCGCATCGGGGGCATGGTGACGCATGCGGCGATCGAGCGCTCCGACCTGCTGGCACGGCGGGTTCCGCTGCTGCCGGCGGTTGCGGCGACGATCGGCGACGTGCAGGTGCGCAATCGGGGCACGATCGGCGGGAGCCTGGCGCACGCCGACCCGGCAGCGGACTTACCGGCGGCCATCCTGGCGCTCGACGCGCAGCTCGTCGCGCGCGGAGCGGCGGGGGAGCGGGTGGTGCCGGCGGCGGACTTCTTCGTGGACCTGCTGACCACGGCGCTCAATCCGGGTGAGGTACTGACCGAGGTGCGCGTGCCGGTGCCCGGCACGGGCAGCGGCAGTGCCTATGCCAAGTTCCCGAACCCCGCCTCGCATTACGCGATCGTGGGAGTGGCGGCCCGGGTCGACATGCAGGACGGCAGGGTGCAGGAGGCGCGGGTCGCCGTGACGGGCGCGACCGCGACGGCGTACCTGTCGGCGGCGGCGGCGGCGCGCTTGCAGGGGTCCAGCGGCGACGCGGCGGCGATCGCGGAGGCGGCCGGGCTGGCGTCCGAGGGCCGGGAGATGCTGGAGGACCTGTCGGCGTCGGCGGCGTATCGCACGCACCTCGTCGCAGTGCAGGCGCGGCGGGCGCTGACAGAGGCGGTTGCCGCGGCCGGCTAGCCGGTGTACGTGCGGCGGACTCTTGCGCTGATGCTGCACAGTAGCTCGTAGCTGATCGTATCCGCGCCGCCGGCGACCTCGTCCGCGGAGAGCGTCGCAGCGCCCTGATCGCCGATGAACACCACCTCGTCGGCAGGCGCAGCGCCGTCCACCGCAGAGACGTCGATGGTGCAGAGGTCCATCGACACGCGGCCGACGATGGAGCAACGCCGGCCCCGCACGAGCGCCTCGCCACGATTCGAGAGGGCGCGTGGAAGTCCGTCCGCGTAACCGCAGGCAACAGTCGCAATGCGCAGCGGGCGATCGGCAGTGAAGGTAGCGCCGTAGCCAAGGCTTTCACCGGGGGCAAGATCGAAGCAGCGGAGGATGCCGGCACGCAGGCTGAGGGCCGGGCGCAGGCCGATGGGCGGCGCCTGCGCGGCGACGGGGTCGATGCCGTAGAGGCCGATACCGGTGCGAACGGCGTCGAGGTGCATGTATGGAAAGCGGCGCGCGGCAGCGGTGTTACACACGTGCCAGGCAAGTTCGTGATCAGGGTCGACAGCAGATGCGAACTCGCAGAAGCGCCGAAACTGTTGCTCGGTGCGGGCGGAATCAAGATCATCGGCGCAGGCAAAGTGGGTATAGATCCCCGTCAGCCGCAGACTGGGATGCGCGCGTGTCACGGCGATAACGCGGGCGGCGGCGGCGGGCGCGAGGCCAAGACGCCGCATCCCGGTGTCGACTTTGACATGCAGTGCGACGGGGCGCATGAGACGGTCGGCCACGGCAGCGACGGCGCTCAGGGAGGCGACGCTGGAGGGGGTCAACGCGAGACCGGCGGCGACGGCAGGTTCCGATTCGCTGTCCGTGTGATAGCCGAGGACAAGGATGGGTGCGTCGATACCGAGACCGCGCAGGGCTAAGCCTTCGCCAACGCGCCCAACGGCAAGCGCATCGGCACCCGCGTCCAGGGCGGCGACGGCACAGGCAGCCGCGCCGTGACCATAGGCGTTAGCTTTGACCACGGCGATCAGCCGCGACCCGGCACGGAGTGAGGCGCGCAGCGCGGCGACGTTACGGCGCAGGGCAGCGAGATCGACGATGGCGCGCGCGGCGAAGCCTGGGTGATGCGGCAGCGCCGGTTGCGCGGACTCGGCAGGGACGGAGAGCCGGGCGGTCGATTGAGTCATGGGACTCCCGAGGCCGCCACGCCGCGCCCACCATAGCGCGGGTCGGCGTCTCAGCGAAGGGCCAACGGGCCTCGCCCGCTATCATGACCGCTGGATTCCACCGTCCAACGCGCAGGAGGAGCCACCCGTGCAAGTGTCGCTGTTCTACCTCCCGTCGCTCGGTCCGCGACGTGAGATCGAGAAGGGACTGGCAGGGCTGCGGGAGGACCTGTACCAGCAGATGCTGTCCGATCTGAAGGACCAGGCCCAAGCGGCGGACGCCCTCGGGTACGACTCGATTTCGTTCACGGAGCACCACTTCCACATCGAGGGGTTCGAGATCTCGAACAACCCGGTGTTGCTGGATCTTTACGTGGCGGCACACACCGAGCGGATCCGAGTGGGGCAGCTGGGGATCGTGCTCCCGGCGCACAGCCCCCTGCGGGTGGCCGAAGACATCGCCATGCTCGACCACATGTCTGGGGGGCGGGCCAACGCGGGATTCGCGCGGGGGTATCAACGGCGATGGGTCGATGTGCTGGCCCAGCACTTGCACGGGATTCACGGCGCGGCGCCGGGCCAGCACGACGCGATCGATCAGGCGAACCGCGAAGCGTTCGAAGATCACTACCGGATCATCAAGCGGGCCTGGAGCGAGTCGCTGATCAGCGATGCGGGACCGTTCTGGCAGATCCCGCCCCCGGAGACGCCGTGGGATTTAGACGCAACCCGCCAGTGGGGCTCCGGGATCGAAGAGGGCAAGGTCACGGCGATCGGGGTGGTGCCGAAGCCGCTGCAGAAGCCGCACCCGCCGATCTTCCAGCCGTTCGCGTCGAGTGAGCGGACAATCCGCTGGTGCGCGCGGGAGGGTGTCACGGCGATCCTGCCGCCGATGAACACGACCTTGCAGAATCAGCTGTACGCCGTGTACGCGCAGGAGGCGGCGAGCTGCGGCCGAACGCTGGCAACGGGCGAGGGGCTGGGAGTCCTCCGGGACGTGGTCGTGGCGGATACCGATCAGGAAGCGCTGCGGCTTTGGCGGAGTAGCGGGGCATTCGTAGGCAAGGCGTGGTTCACGCCGTTTCACTTCGGCGACGTGCTGGCGGAGCCGGGGGAGACGCAGCTGCCCAGTCCCGAACAGATGATGGAGCAGGGGCTGCTGTTGGTGGGGAGCGTGGGAACCGTGATCGAACAGCTGCGGCGGCTGCGCGAGATCACGCCGGTGCAGTGGCTGTTCGCCTGGCAATACAACGGGCTGATCCCGAATGCGAAGCTGCAGCGATCGCTGGAGCTGTTTGCGACGGAAGTCTTGCCGGCGTTCCGCGACTAGGCGGGCCGGCGGACGGCACCCCTGGGGTTGTAGGGCGCTCCGGTGTTGCTATCATTGCGGCACAACTGCATAGATTTGCCGGGGTGGTTCGGTCACTGGGACCGAGCCTGAGAATGACACCCGCAAACCTGATCCGGGTAATGCCGGCGTAGGGAGCACGCGTCACCTCCGCAGACCCCGGCGAATCGCCGGGGTCTTTTGGCGCCAAGGGAGAATGGCAATGCACGATGGCAGCGCGGGGAGCAGGGCAAGGTTGGTTCAGCGGCGGCTGAGCCGCCGACGTTTGCTGACGGCCGCCACGACGGCGGGATTGGGAGCAGCGGGTCTGGCGTTGGTCGGGTGCGGCGACGACGACTCAGCGCCGAGCACGGGGCCGGCGGTCCCCGTCAGCCTGGCCTTGGACTGGGTGCCGAACACGAACCACACGGGCTTCTTCGTCGCGGATGAGATGGGCTGGTACGCGGAGGAGGGGGTGCAGCTGGAGCTGCTGCCCTATGCACAGGTGGAGCCGGACACGCTCGTGACAACAGGCGAGGCCGACTTTGGGATCTCGTTCGCGCCGAGCTTGACTTTGGCGGTGGCCGCAGGGCGGCCCCTGACATCGGTCATGGCGATCTTGCAGCGGCCGGCCAGCGCCATCGCGGTGCGCTCGGATCGGAGCGATATCCAGACACCCGCAGACCTCGACGGACTGGTGTACGCCGGCTTCGGGGCGCCCTGGGAGGAGGTGCTGGTGCGGAGGGTGATCCAAAACGCGGGCGGCAGGGGCGAGTTCGAAACGGTGATACTGAACACGTTCGCCTATGAGGCAGTATACGCGGGCGAAGCGGATTTCGTGGTCCCCTTCATGACCTGGGGAGGGATCGAAGCAGAGCTACGGGGGACGCCGCTCAAGGCGTTCCAATACCGTGACTATGGGTTCCCCGATTTCTACGCCGTGCTCTTGATGAGCAATCCCGCGTGGCTGTCGGCGAACGAGGCAGCGGCGCGGGGATTCGTGCGGGCGACCCAGCGCGGCTTCCAGTTCGCCGCGGAGAATCCGGACGAGGCGGCCCAGATCTTGATCGATGCCAACCCAGGAGTGTTCCCTGAGGAGGGATTGGTCTTCCGCAGCGCCAGATTGCTCGGCGCCGACTACTACCTGGATGAGAGTGGAACGTTCGGGACGCAGACGCTCGATCGCTGGACGGAGTTCCCGCGCTTCCTCTTCGAGAACGGGCTGCTCATGGATGCCGAGGGCAACCCGCTTACAGAGGAACTGGACTACGAAGCGCTGTTCACGAACGAATACCTGGCTTGAGCGTGCAGGCGACCACGCCGCGAGAGTAGTGCGGCGGCGATGACCGCGCCCTGCCCCGCATGATCATCCTGGGGGGGCGAGCAGGGCCGCGCGCCGCCGGGCGCTGGGCCGCGCTGCCGATCGCCATCGCAGCGCTGTACGGCGCCTGGGAGCTGTACGTGGGGCTCAGCGGCATCGAGCCGCAGGTCCTGCCATCGCCGAGCCGGGTCATCCGAGAAGGATGGGACTTCCGCAGCGATCTCGCCAAGGGCGCAGGATTCACGCTGCGCGAGACGGCGATAGGGTTTGCGCTGTCGGTGGGGGCGGCGACGCTGCTGGCGGTCGCGATGGACTTTTCGGGCGTGATCCGGCGCGCGCTGTACCCGCTGCTGGTCGGATCGCAGACGCTGCCGCTGATCGTACTGGCGCCGCTGTTGATCGTTTGGTTCGGTTTTGGACTCACCCCCAAAGTCCTCTTGGTTGTGCTGGTGACGTTCTTCCCGATCGTCGTTGGGTGGATCGATGGCTTCGCGGCGACCGAGAACGAGGCAAGCAATCTCCTGCGATCGATGGGAGCATCGCGCTGGCAGGTCTTCCGCTACCTGCGCTTCCCCAACGCATTGCCGCGCTTCTTCTCGGGGCTGCGGATCGCGATCACGTACAGCGTCGTGGCGGCCGTCGTGGCGGAGTGGGCGGGGGCGCGGCTGGGCGAGGGACTGGGCGTGCTGATGATCCAGTACGAGAATTCGTTCCGCACCGATCTGGTGCTGGCGGCCGTGTTCGTGACCGCCGCTGTCTCCATCGCCCTGTTCCTCTCGACGTATGGAATGGAGCGGCTCTCGATCCCCTGGTACTTCCGGACGCGGCGCCATGGCTAACGCTCCCGACACGCCGAAGATCGAAGCGCGCGACCTCCACAAAAGCTACCGAACGGCGGACGGTCCTCTCGCAGTCGTCCGGGCCGTCAGTTTGACGGCAGCCGCCGGGGAGTTCGTGAGCATCATCGGGCCGAGCGGCTGCGGGAAGAGCACGCTTTTCAACATCTTGGCAGGGTTGGAAACGGCGGATGCGGGCTCGGTGCTCCTGGACGGGGAGCCGATCGGAGCGCGCGCGGGGGCCTTTGGGTACATGCCGCAGAAGGATCTCCTCCTTCCCTGGCGGCGGATCTTGGAAAACACCACGCTGGGGTTGGAGGTGCGGGGCGTTCCCTGGCGCGAGGCGCGGGCGCGGGCACAGCAGCTGTTCGAGGCGTTCGGGCTGACGGGATTCGAACGGGCCTATCCGTCCGAGCTGTCAGGAGGGATGCGGCAGCGAGCAGCGCTGTTGCGCACCGTGGTGCAAGAGCGCGACGTGGTGCTGCTGGACGAACCGTTGGGCGCGCTCGATTCCCTGACACGGACGCAGATGCAGGTGTGGCTGGAGGGGGTGTGGCGGCGCTTCCGGTGGACCGTCTTGTTGATCACGCACGACATCCGCGAGGCAGCGTATCTGTCCGATCGGGTCTACGTGCTGGGGTCGCGGCCAGGAAGCGTCCAGACGACGGTCGATGTCGATCTGCCGCGTCCAAGGACGGTGACCGATCCGGCATTCCTGGCCGTGGAGCAGGAGCTGACGGAAGCGCTGCGGGTGGAGACGCGAAAGGCGGAGCGTGATCCAGCGGTGTGGCCGTAGGCCCTAGGGACCAGCCGTCACGACCTCGGGCGGGGCCACGGGGCGGAATTGGTCAAAGTTGTCGTGGAAGCGCTCGGCGAGCGCTCGGTAGGCGACGTCGTAGGCGTCTTTGTCGCTCCAGAGATCACGGGGGTTGAGTAGCGAGGCATCTGCGCCGGGACAGTGCAGCGGCACTTCGAAGCCGAAGAGCGGGTCGGTGCGAAACTCCTCCGCGACCATGGCGTCGTTGAGGATCGCGCTCACCATCTTGCGGGTTTCCTGGATGGCGACGCGCTCTCCCACCCCGGGCGGACCGCCCACCCAGCCGGTGTTCACCAGCCAGACGCCGGCGCCCGTCGCTTCGAGTCGTTCCTTGAGGAGGTCGGCGTAGAGCGTTGGCTGGAGGGCCATGAACGGGGCACCGAAGCAGGTGCTGAAGGTGACTTGCGGTTCGTCGATGCCCGTTTCCGTACCGGCGAGCTTGGAGGTGTAACCGCTGAGGAAGTGATAGAGCGCCTGATCGTGCGTGAGGCGGGCGAGCGGGGGGAGGACGCCGAAGGCGTCGGCCGTGAGAAGAATGACGTGTGCGGGATGGGGTGCGACCTGTCCTTGGTATCGATTGCGGAGGGAGTCCAGGGGATAGCTGGAGCGGGTGTTCTCGGTGATGGCGTCGTCGTCGAGGTCGGCGACGCGGGAATCTTCGTCGAAGATCACGTTCTCCATGATCGTGCCGAACATGTGCGCGGTGGCGAAGATGTCGGGTTCGGCTTCCTCGGAGAGACGGATGACCTTGGCATAGCAGCCGCCCTCGATGTTGAAGATGCCGTCTTCGGTCCAGGCGTGCTCATCGTCGCCGATGAGCACGCGGTCAGGGTCCGTGCTTAAGGTGGTCTTGCCGGTTCCGGAGAGGCCGAAGAAGAAGGCGGTCTTGCCGGTGGCGGGATCGATGTTGGCAGCAGAATGGAGGGACAGCACACCGCTGAGGGGAAGATAGTAGTTCATGGCCGTAAAGACGGACTTCTTCATCTCGCCGGCATACGCGGTGCCGGCGATAACGATGAGGCCCTCGGTGAGGTGGAGGACGATGACGGCGTCGCTGTTGAGCCCGTCCTCCTGCCCCTCGAAGTGGAGGAAGGGGGCGTGGAGGATGGTAATGTCGGGATCGCCATGCAAGGGCTCGTCGCTGGGGATGAACATCGTGCGGGCGAAAACACTGTGATACGCCTGCTCTGAGATGACCCGGACCGTCTTCCGCTGGCGGGGGTCTTGTGAGACGTAGCAGTCCTGCCGGTAGAGCGTTTTATCTTTGAAGTAGTCGAGGAAGCGCGCGCGAACGCCCTCGAAGGTTTCGGGGGACATGGGCTGGTTGTGCGCGCCCCACCATACGTGCTCGGCGGTCTCGGGGACGCGGACGACGAACTTGTCCCTGGGGCTGCGGCCCGTACGGGGTCCGCTGCGGACCGCGAAACTGCCGCCCTCAAGGAGCTTGCCTTCACCGGTGCGAACGGCGTGCTCGTAGAGCACGGGGACCGAAAGGTTGGAGTAGACGACCGCGGCGTCCGCTACCACACGATCGCTAATATGCTCCGAATTCGCAGCTACCGACACCCGCTGCGCTCTCCCTGCTTCTGACTTGGTGTAGCCGTCGAAGGCGGCCAGAGGCATGGTATAGGACGGCTGGGAGCGGTGCGAGACCGCAATGCTAAAGCGGAGGCAGGCCCGCTTGGGCGCGCGTATGGTCGATCAGTGCGCGGTATCCCGCTTCAAGGGGACGGTGCTCGAAGCCGAACTCATCGCGGATGCGTGAGGAATCGATGCGATAGGGGAGATCGGTGCGGCCGGTGGTTTCATCGAAGGTGATCTGGGCATCGGGGAGGAAGCGCTGCACGAGGGCGGCGAGCTCGCCATAGGATCGGGTATGCCCGCCCACGTTATAGACCTCGTGTGCGGGACTGGGGGCTTGCAGCAGGGTGATCATCGCACGGGCGACGTCTTGCACGTCGCCGAGGCACACGTGATCGTCGGCGGCAAAGGGAAGCTGCGCGGCGTCTCCAAGGGCGCAGTTATAGGCGGCGACGTTGACGCCGCGGGCACCGTACCGTCCGCCGATGCCATACACGGCCGGAACGCGCAGCGAGAGGATGCGCATGCCGGGGACGCGCATGTTGTAGAAGTGGGCGGTTACCTCACCGAGTTTCTTGGCGACGCCGTAGATGTCCATCGCCAGGCCGGGATGATCTTCGCCGAGCGGGACTTCGCCGTGAAGCCACTGCGGCCCGTAGTAGTGGATCGAACTGGGGAAGATCACGCGGCGTACGCCCGCGAGACGCGCCGCCTCGAAGAGATCGACGGTCTGCTTGACCATGATCTCCACCTCTTGGTGGACCTCCTCCGCGCTGCCGGGAGCGGACATGAAAAAGACCGAGTGGACCAGCTGATCGACGCGCCGGCTCTCAAGCAGCCGACGCAATGCATCGACGCCGGGGATGCCGCCATCAATGAGCTCCACTCGCTCGATGATGTCGGCGAGGCGCCCCGGGGTGCCGCGGATGTCGAGACAGAGAGGACGCTCACCCTGTTCGACCAGCTGTCGCGCGATGGTCGAGCCGATGAATCCTTTCCCGCCGGTAATGAGCACGGTCATGGCTCGCTCCTCAAGGGACCAGCACTAGCTTGACGCCGGGGCCGCTGCGCTGACGTTCCCAAGCCGCGGCAACGGCGGCGAGGGAGAGACGCTCCAAGGGGACGTGGATGCGACCGGCGCCGGCATGATCGACGAGGGCGGTATATTGCCGGCGCCAGACGTCACGGGGGACGGCGAAGTCAGAGAAGCCCAGTAGCTCGAGCTGCTTGCCGCGCACGGCGGCAGAGGGGATCGTGGCGGTGGCGCCGGCGGACTGGCCCAGATTGACAACGCGGGCTCCGGGCGGAGCGACCTCCAGGGCCGCTTGCAACGGTCCACCCCAGACCGGGTCGATGACGAGCGACGGTCCGGCCGGCCCGCAGGCAGCACGCAGGGCCGCAGGTAAGTCGGCCTCGTCAAGCGAGACCGTGGCGTCCGCGCCCAGGTCGCGGGTGGCGCGGAGACGATCGGCGGCGCGTCCAGCAGCAACGACGCGCCCGGCTCCAAGTATCCGCGCGGCTTGGAGCGCAACCTGCCCGACGGTGCCGGTTGCGCCCAGCACGAGCACCGTTTCGCCGCGCCGGACGGGAGCGCGCCAGGCGACCGGCAGCCAGCCGGCCATGCCGGCGACGCCCAAAGCGGCGGCCAGCGCCGGGTCGGCGTCGCGGGGGATCGGGATGAGGGCGTCGTCGTCCGCCACGAGGCGTTCGGCGAGTGCGCCATCGCTGGTAACGCCCATGCCGGTGAGCCCGACCCAGGCAAGGGTTCCCCCTGGCTGCGCACGCGAATCGACGACACGGGCAACTGCCTCGACGCCGGGGATGTAGGGCAGCGATGGCTGTCCCGCGTAGTGACGGCCGGAGGCAACGGCGATATCGATCGGGTTGAGCGGCGCCGCGACGACCTCCAACAGGGACTGGCCAGCGCTGGGCGCGGGCGCGGGCCGCTCGCCAAGGCGAGGCGTACCATCAAGCTCCGAGAGCAGCGCGGCTCGCATCCGAGAGATCACTCCGTCGTCGATCGGGGCAACATCCGCCGAGCGTGTGCGCGCCGGTCTATCACGCCACGCTCCGACCCGTCAAACCGAGAAGACGCCAGAGCACCGGCCGAGGCGGATAGACCGGAGACGCCGGACCCGAGCGGACTGGTTAAGCGCGCCCCGCCAGGATGTCGTCCAGACGGCGGCAGGCAGCACCGTGGTTGCCAATCCCGCCAGAACGCTCGACGGGAAGAAGCTCCGCCTCCCAACGCTCGCACTCCGGCTCACGGACCGGACAGCGCGAGTAGAGGTTGCAGCCAGGCGGGAGGTTGATGGGGCTGGGGATCTCGCCACTGAGCGCGTACTCGGGCAGGCCCGCATCGGGGTCCGGGTAGAGGACGGCAGAGAGCAGCGAGCGCGTGTAGGGATGGACGGGGTTCTCGAAGACCGTGTCGGTGGGAGCGAACTCAACGACGAGGCCGAGGTACATCACGGCGACGCGATGGCTGATGCTGCGCACGGCGGTGAGGTCGTGGGAGATGAAGAGATAGGAGACGCCGAAGCGCTCTTGCACCTCCTGCAGTAGCTCGATGATCTCGAGGCGACCGCCCACATCCAGGTTGGAGACGGCTTCGTCGAGGACGATGAGGTCGGGCTGCATGATGAGGGAGCGCGCGACGGCACAGCGTTGCTGCTGGCTGCCGGTGAGGGCTTCGGGGTGCGAATCAGCGAGGACATCTGAGACTTGTACGGCGTCCAAGACTTCGGCGATACGCCTTTCCCGCTCGTCACGGGGGAGCTTGAGAATGCGCACGGCGTCGCGCAGGGCGGTGCGGATCGTCATGCGCGGGTTGAGCGAGTTGGACGGATCTTGGAAAACCATCTGGAGCTTGGGACGGATCTTGCGGAACTCGCCCGTGCTCATATGACTGATGCGCTGGTCGTCGTACCAGATTTCGCCCGCGGTGGGCTCCGTGAGACGGAGCATGACACGGCCGAGGGTCGTCTTGCCCGAGCCTGACTCGCCGACGAGCCCGACGGTCTCACCGCGGCCAATCGTGAGATCGACGCCGCCGACGGCGACGAGATTCTCATGCCGCGAGATCTTGAAGTGCTTCGCAAGGTTGCGGACATCAATGAGGATGTCGTCTCCCGGCGAGACGGATTCGGCGTCCGTCGAAGGGGTAGCGGGTGCGTCTGGGGATTGAGTGTCGGTTGTCACGTTGTCAGTCACTCCGTCACATCATCCGCTTCGTCGTGGTTGCGCTAGCGTGAAGCCGCGGCGGCAGACCATTCGGCCGCCTTCTGGCGCTCCAATACGGTGGCTCGCATCAACTCCTGGCTGACCGGATGCTGCTGCTCCTTGAAGAACGTGCGGACTTCGGCATTCTCAACGATCCGTCCCTCGCTGACGACGGCGACGCGGTCACAGAAGTGGGCAACGATGCCGAGATCGCGCGTGACGATCAAGAGACCCACATTGTCCTCGCGGATGAGACCGGCGAAGTCCTCCAGAATCTGGCGCTGGATGGTGACGTCAATCCCCGTGGTGGGCTCATCGGCAACGATGAAACGGGGAGAGTTCGCCAAGGCCATGGCGACGACCGTGCGCTGGGCCATGCCGCCGCTGAGCTCGTGCGGGTAAGCCAAGGCGCGCTTGTCCGGATCGGGAATGCCGACACGATCGAGGAGCTGAATCGCACGCTCTAGCGCTTCTGCCTTGGCCATCTCGGGATGGTGGTCCCGCAGGACACGCACAATCTGGCGGCCCACTTTCTCGAGTGGGTTCAGCCGGATGCGGCCCCCGGGCAGCACCAGAGAGAGTTCTTCTCCCAGGATTAACCGGCGGTCATCGGGAGGCATGGACAGCAGATCCTGGCCTTCAAACAAGATCTCACCGCCGATGGGGACGACGGGGGGGCGCAGGAGACCGCCGATGGCGTGGACAAGCAGCGACTTTCCGGAGCCCGCCTCGCCGACGAGTCCCAGCGACTGGCCTGCCTCCACGCTGAGAGAGACATCTTCGAGCATGGTGTCGAACCCGGACTCGGCTCGACTGGGCAGGCCCACGGTGAGGTTCTTGATCTCGAGCATTAACCGGCTTCCACTGAAGTTTCGGCTGACATGAGACCCTCCGCGCGCTTGACAGCCCGCATCCGAGCGGCGATGTCCTGCGCAGCGAAGGCGAAGATCAAAACCATGAGGCCGAGCGCGACGCCTGGGAAGACCGAGGGCCACCACTCACCGGTGACCATATTGTTGGCGCCGACGCGGATCATGCCGCCCAACTCCGCTGTAGGCGGCTTTACGCCGGCACCAACGAAGCTGAGGCTGGCCGTAAAGAGGATGACGAAGCCGATGACCATGGGCACCGTTGCCACACTGGAGGCAACGGAGTTGGGGGCGAGGTGCCGGAAGATCAGGCGGAAGTTGCCGTGGCCGAGGATGCGGGCTGCGTCCGCATAGGGTTGCTCGCGAACGGTGAGCATCTCCGCACGTGCGAGACGCGCGAAGACCGGCAAGTTCACGATGGTTAAGGCGATGATCACGATCTCCGTGGATTGCCCCCGGACGGCGACGAGCACGACGGCGAACACGAAGAGCGGGAAGGACTGCAAGACATCCATGAAGCGCATGATGAGCTCGCTGGTCGCGGTCGCCGCGAGGGCGCGGCCTCCAATGTAGCCAGCCAGCAGACCCAGCGGTACGCCGATGACGACGGAGAGCGCGGTGGCGGCAAGAGCGATCACGAGGTTGATGCGGGGGGCTGCCAGGACGCGGCTGAAGACATCCTGTCCAGAACGGTCGGTGCCGAAGAAGTGCGTGCCGCTGGGTCCTTCCAACGCATGTCCCGAGTCAATCTGCTCCGATCCCCAGCCGCAAGCACAGCCCGCGTCGGCGAGCCACGGTCCAATACTCGGCCCGATGACCGTGAGCAGAAGGATGATGCCGACTCCGCCGTAAACCGCGGCCGTCGTCAACCCCGGCTTCCGGAAGAGCATGCGCCTGAGGCCGTGAATCCGGCCGTCACCGGACGCGGCGAAGGAGTCCACAGTTTCCGAGGTGTCGGTTGTGGTCACAGACGGATCCTCGGGTCCAAGGCGGCATGGGCGATATCGACGATCAGGTAGACCAGCATGACCCAGATCGCCGCCACCAGCATGAAGCTCTGAGCGGCGAGGAAGTCGTTCTGCAAGACGGACTCCACACCGTAGTTGCCAAAACCGTTCAAGCTGAAGATACGCTCAACCAACACGGCACCACCGAGGAGGAAACCGTAGATCACGCCGATGATGGTGATGATCGGGGGCAAGGCATTGCGGAACTGCATCCAGCGAATCGTGCCGGTCTTGAGGCCCATCCCCCGGGCGTTCTCCACGTAAGCGCTGCTCTGGATCTCGGCCATCGACGTGATCGTCATCTTGAGAATCGGGCCGCCGTAGACGAAGACCAAGGTTGCGACGGGCAGGACCATATGCCCGACGTAGGACTTCAGCGCGCCGCCATCCCCATGGATGATCGAGTCGATCACGTTGAAGCCCGTGGTCTTTTCCGGCTCCGCACCCAGAGCGAAGTAACCGCCAGGCTCGGGGACGATGTCCGCCGTCGCGTAGAAGAGGAAGATGAGGATCAGAGCCAGCCAAAAGTCGGCGAGCGATCCGGCCAAGAGCCCGTAAAACGTCACCACTTTGGAAAGCGCTCTGTCAAGCTTGGCGGTCCAGCCCGTCTGCTTGGGAGAGCCGGCCCGAATCCCCAAGGGAATCATGATGAGGAGCGCGACGACGAGCGCGGTGGTGATGAATTCCAGGGTTGCCGGGAGCCGGTCCCTGAAATCATGGGCGACGGACTGTCCGGTGAAGAAGGACTTGCCTAAGTCGCCATGCACCAGCCCGTTGATATAGGTGAAGTATTGGGAGATGACCGGATCGTTGAGGCCGAGATCCTCCCGCAGGGAATTCCGCTGGACCTCAGTGGAGAGACCGCCGAGAAGGACGTCAACGATATCGCCGGGGACCAGCTTCAAGAGAATGAAGGTGATGATGGTGACAATGAAGAGTTGGGGGAGGAAAAAGAGAAGGCGGCGGCGAATGAAAGGTGAACTGAGCATCGCCTTGAACGGCGAGAGGAGCGCGTTAAGGCCTTTGGCAATCAGAGTCACGGCACCACCGCTCCAACTACTGCGCTCGCCCTAGCCGCCGCGAGAATCATCACGGGGCATTCCAACTTCGATTGCCGACGCGGCTCCTGTAGCCGCAGCGCTCGCTCCTCAAGCCACGGGATAGCTGCTAGGAGTCCCTTGCTCCAGCCACCCGGCTCAAGTTGCAGCATAACTTAGTTGTCAGCGCGTCCTGCTGCAACCCTATGGGCAATGCCGCGGAGCAGACCCTTGGGACGCGCGAGAGGGTCACCGCCGGGCAGATCAGTCTCAGGCGGGACGCCGCCGGTGCCAGTCCGTGGTGAGCTGGAATTGGTGCCCCACGCGGAGCACTTGGGCCTCGTCCCAAGGACGGCCGGCGATCTGCAGGCCGACCGGGAGTCCCTGATCGTCGAAGCCGCAAGGGACGGTTAGCGCAGGCTGGCCGGTCAAGTTAAAGGGCCAGGTGCCGCGCAGCGAGGCAGCCATCACCGGCTCACGGAAGCCGTCCGGCGCGACGAACTCCTCCTGCTCGAAGGCGGCGGCAGTGGTAGGAACGGTGGGCGTGACAAGGACGTCAAGGCGATGCTCGTTGAAGAGGTCGCGCATGTCGGCGCCGATACGTGTGCGATTGCGGCGGGCGTTGATGTAGTCGGTGGCGAGGACGAGCTCGCCCTGCTTCAGCCAGCCGCGGACATCCGGTTGGTAGTCGTCGGCTTGGCGCCGCAGGCGGGCACCGTGCCAGGCGGAGGCCTCGGCGTTGAGGCCGGCTCCCGTCTCCTGCGTAAGGTCCAGGCTCAGCGGCATGCGGACTTCAGAGGTGGCGGCGCCGAGCCGCTGGAGGGCGGCGACCGCTTCGTCGAACGCGGCGGCGATGTCCGGATAGTGCGTCGTGAAATATCCGACGGCGACGCCGACGCGAAGCCCCGCGATCGGGCGGTCGAGCGCGGCGGGGTAGTCGGGCACGGGCTTGCGCGCGGTCGTCGCGTCCAACTCCGTGTGGCCGGCGAGCGCGTGGAGGACGCAAGCGGCATCTCGAGCAGTCCAGCACATCGGGCCGACATGATCCATCGACCAGGTGAGGACGGCGACGCCGTCCTTCGGAACGCGGCCCATCGTCGCTTTCAGGCCGGTGATGCCGCAGAGCGCAGCGGGGATGCGAATAGAGCCGCCGGTGTCGGTGCCGAGGCCGAATGGGACATGTTCGGCGGCGATGGCGGCAGCGGTGCCACCACTGGAGCCGCCCGGCGTGCGGGCGGTGGCCGCGTCCCAGGGATTGCGCGTAGGCGGTGAGAGGATGCCGAAGGCGAACTCATGCGTGTTGGTCTTTCCGAGCATGACGGCGCCGGCGGCGCGCAGGCGCTGCACCACGGTGGCCTCTCGGGAAGGAACGTTGTGCCGCAGAACCTTTGAGGAGGATGTGGTCTCCACGCCGACGGTGTCGATCAGATCCTTGCAAGCGTAAGGGACGCCGTCCAAGGGGCCGATACGGCGCCCCTCGGCGCGGCGCGCGTCGGCGGCGTCAGCCTCGGCCAGCGCGCGATCGGGAGCAAGCGTCACCCAAGCCTGCAGCGTCGCATCGGTTTCGCCGATGCGCTCGATCGCTTGCGTCACGATCTCGCGACTGGAGAATTCGCCTGCTTGGAGGCCAGCGGCGAGGCGCTCCACGGTGAACGAGTCCATAGCTGCTCCTAGGTGCTGGGGCGGCGACGACGCGGGGCAGTCTAGTCGAGCACTGCCCCAGCGGGGGGACGGCGGTCGTGCCAGTCCGTGGCCTGTTGGAAGGCGTGGCCGACGCGGAGGATGGCGGTCTCCGCCCAAGGGCGGCCGGCGATCTGCAAGCCGACGGGGAGCGCGTTGGCGGTGAAGCCGCAAGGCACGGTCAAAACCGGCTGGCCGGTGAGGCTGAACGGGAAAGTGCAGCGGATGGTGCCGAAGACGAGCTCCTCTTCGAAGCCGTCCGGAGAGTGATAGTGCGTTTCGCCTTGGCGGACCGCGGGAGCGGGCACGGTGGGAGTGATCGTGACATCGAAGTCGTTGTAGAGGCGACGCATGATGGCGCCATAGCGACGCCGGTAGCGGCGGCCATTGATGTAGTCGGTGGCGAGGATGAAGTCGCCGGGACGGATCAAGCGGACGGTGATGGGCGGGTAGTCGGCCTCTTGCCTGCGGATGCGGCCCGCATGCCAGGCAGCGGCTTCCGGCATGCGGACGGCGAATCCGGGGACGTGCGGTGCGATGCCGTCGACGGTAGGGGCGGGGATGTCGCGCACGCTCGCGCCCAGTTGCTCCAGCACGGCGGCGGCGGCGTGGACGGCGTCGGTCACATCGGGGAAGCGGCTGGTGAAGTAGCCGCCCATGAGGCCGACACGCAAGCCTTGCAGCGGCCGCGGATCGCCCGCCTCCGATAGATCAGCGGTGAAGTCCGTGGGAGGGACACGGGCAGCGCTGGGGTCATCGGGGGTGTAGCCGGCGATGACGTTGAGGACGAAGCCGGCATCTTCGGCGGTGAGACAGAGGGGGCCAACGGTGTCGAGACTGTAGCCGACGACCGCCGTGCGGTCTTTGGGGACCCGGCCGAAAGTAGGCCGGAGGCCGGTGACCCCGTTCAGCGCCGCGGGGATGCGGATGGAGCCGCCGGTATCGGTGCCGAGCGCGAAGGGCACCTGCCGCGCGGCGACGGCAGCGCCAGAGCCGCCGCTGGAGCCGCCGGGGACATGATCCAAGCTCCAAGGGTTGCGCGTCGGCGGGGTGATTACGCCGTAGGCGAACGGTTGCGTATTGACCTTGCCAAGCATGACGGCCCCGGCGGCGCGCAGACGCGCGACGGTTGTGGCGTCCGTTTGGGGAACGTTGCCAGCAAGGAGATCCGCCGAGCAGGTGGTCTCGACGCCCTCCGTATCGATGATGTCCTTGACCCCGAACGGCACCCCGTCCAAGGGACCGCGGGCCGCGCCGCGGGCGCGGCGGGCGTCGGAGGCGGCGGCTTCATGCCGCGCGCGATCGGCGCAGAGACGGCTCCAGGCTTTGATGGCCGCATCGGTTTCGTCGATCCGGCGCAGGCAACCGTCGGCGATCTCCAGAGCGGAGCATTCACCGGCAGCCAGGGCGCGCGCGATCGCGGCGACGGTGAGCGGAGGAGACATCACCGACCTCAGGCGGACCGGGCTGCGGCAGAGTCCACCATCGGCGGCCGGCGCCTGTGCCAGTCGGTCGCATGCTGGAATGCGTGACCAACGCGAAGGACAGTCGCCTCGGCCCAAGGGCGGCCGGCGATCTGCAAGCCGATGGGCAAACCGGCATCATCGAAACCACAAGGGACTGTGAGCGCGGGCTGACCGGTCATGTTGAAGGGAAAGGCGCAGCGAACGGAGGCCCAAACGAGATCTTCGACGAGGCCGTCGGCAGAGCGATAGTCCCCCTGGCCCACGGCACCAGCGGTCACGGGAACCGTGGGTGTGATCAGGACGTCGATCTGATGGCGCTCGTAGAGGCGCTGCATCTCGAGATTGAAGCGGCTGCGGTAACGCCGGGCGTTGATGTAATCGGTGGCAAGCATGGCGGCACCGTGTTGAAGGAACGTCGCGACATCCCCGGGATAGTCGTCGCGCTGGCGGGAGAAGCGATTCGCGTGCCAGGCCAGCGGCTCGGAGAAGTGGATGGCGAGGCCGGGGACGTGCGGCGTCAGGCCGCCGACGGTGGGGGCAGCGGCGATGGGACACAGCGTCGCGCCCAGCTGCCCAAGCGTGTCCGCAGCCGTCTCAATGGCGGCGCTGACGGCCGGAAAGTGGCTGGTGAAGTACCCCCCAGGCATGCCGATGCGCAGGCCGCCGATGGGCTGCCCGAGCTCGCGAGTGAAATCTTCGCCGGGGCGGCGGGAAGAGGTGGGATCGCGAAGACCGTGGCCGGCGAGCGCGTTGAGGGCGATAGCAGCGTCCTCGGCCGTCCAGCACATGGGACCAACGTGATCGAGGGACCAACAGAGGACGGCGACACCGTCCTTGGGAACGCGGCCAAAGGTGGGCTTGAGGCCGGTGATGCCGCACAGCGCGGCGGGAGCGCGGATCGAGCAGCCGGTGTCCGTGCCGAGCGTGAGGGGGACGTGGGTGGCAGCGACGGCGGCGCCAGAGCCCCCGCTGGAGCCGCTAGGGATGTGATCTGCGTTCCAAGGGTTACGCGTCGGCGGAGAGACGACGCCGTAAGCGAAAGCGTGCGTGTTGACTTTGCCGACGGCGATGGCGCCCGCGGCGCGCAGGCGGGCGACGGCAGTCGCGTCTTCCGTTGGGACGTTGCCCGCGAGGACATCCGAGGCGCAGGTGGTCTCGACACCTGCGCTATCGATGATGTCCTTGATGCCGAAGGGGATGCCGTCGAGCGCGCCGAGGCGTCGTCCAGCGGCACGGCGCGCGTCGGAGGCGTCCGCCTCTTCGAGAGCCCGTTCCGGACAAAGCCGCAGCCAGGCTTGAATCCGATCGTCGGAGCGCGCAATGCGGCGGAAGGTCTCCTCGACGACTTCGCGCGCGGAGAAATCGCCGCGGTCGAGCCCGGTCGCGATCGCGGCGATGGTCGTCGGGATCACGGCGCTTTCGCTCCGCGCTCGCCACTTCGCGGTCCGCGCCGCCGCACCGCCCGCGCTAGCCAGCGACCGGCGCCGGATGCCGCAGATGCCAGTCGGTCACCTGCTGGTAGGCGTAGGCGACCTGGAGGCAAAAGTCGTCTGCCCAGGGCCGGCCGACGATCTGGAGGCCGTAGGGCAGATCGTTGGCGTCGAAGCCGCTTGGAACGGTGACGGCGGGTTGGCCGGTCATGTTGAACGGCGAGGTGAAGTGGATCGCGGTCGAGAGGACCGCATCGGACCAGCCATCCGGGGCCGTGTACTCGGCCCAGTCCTGCCCAAAGGCCGTGCCGGGATTGGTGGGAGTGAGGAGCGCCTGGATACCGGTCTGGTCGTACATTTGGCGCATCTCGTGGTTGAAGCGGCTGCGGAAGCGGCGCGCGTTGATGTAGTCGGTGCCAAGGATGAACTCACCCGGCAGGATCAGCGCGGCGACGTCTGCGGTGTACTGATCCTTCTGACGGCGGTAGCGGGCCTGGTGGTAGGCAGAGCCCTCCGCCAGCCAGATCGCGAAGGCGGCGGGCTTGACCATTTCAATGGACTCGGGCACGTCGACGCTGACGATGTCGGCACCCGCGGTGGCGAGCTGGCCGACGGCGGTATCGAAAGCGGCCTGGACGTCGGGGAAGTGCGTCTTGAAGTAGTTGTTGGCGATGCCGAGCTTGGCGCCTTTGACGCCGGAGCGAAGCTGGGCCATGTAGTCCGGGACGGGGAAGCGGCCGGAATTGGGGTCGCGCTCGGCGTGGCCGGCGAGGATATTCATGCTGATGGCAACATCCTCAATGTCGTGGCACATCGGGCCGGTGTGGTCGGTCGACCACGAGAGCGCCGCGACGCCGTCCTTGGGGACGCGGCCGAAGGTGGGCTTGATGCCGGAGAGGCCGCAGAAAGCGGTCGGGATGCGGATCGACCCCCCCGTATCGGTCCCAAGGCCAAACGGGACTTGGCCGGAGGCGACGGCGGCGCCGGTCCCCCCGCTTGATCCGCCCGGGACGTGCTTGAGATTCCAGGGGTTCGAGGTAGGCGGGGTGGCGGCGCCGTAGGCGAACTCGTGCGTGTTGGTCTTGCCGACGAGGACCGCCCCGGCGTCGCGGAGGCGGGCGACGGCCGAGCAGTCGCGGTCGGGAATCCGGCCGGTAAGGACTTCCGAGGAGGAGCGTGTCTCGACGCCCTCCGTGTCGTAGAGATCCTTGGCGCCGTAGGGGATGCCGTCCAACGGTCCGAGCGTCTTCCCTGCCTTGCGCCGCTCATCGGAAGCGTCGGCCTCGGTGAGGGCGCGATCCGTGGCTACGGCGACCCAGGCTTTGAGAACGCCGTCGGTGGCGGCGATCTCATCGAGCGAGGCTTGGGTGAGATCGCGGCTGGAGTACTCGCCTTCGGCCAATCCCGCTGCCAATTCGTGGATGGTGCGAAAGTCCGGCATGGCCGTGTCTCCGATTTCCTGCTGTGCTTCCTTTACGGCGCCGGAGCCCTGCTGGCTCCGGCGCCGCGATCGTCATTCCCGCTGCGCGGGTCAGGCGCTGACCGTAAGGTCGGGGCGCTTGGCATGGAAGTCGGTTTCCTGTTGGAAGGCGTGTCCAACTCGCAGGCAAAGCGCATCCGCCCAGGGCCGGCCGATGATCTGGAGACCGGTGGGCAGGCCTTTCTCGTCGAAGCCGTTGGGCACGGTGAGCGCCGGCTGGCCCGTGAAATTGAAGGGGAAGGTGCAGCGGATCGAGGCGGACATGAGCGTCTCCTCGAAGCCATCAGCAGCCTGGTAATCCATCTGACCGTGCTGGGCGGCGGTGACGGCCAAGGTGGGCGTCACCATCACGTCCAAGCGATTGTCGTTCCAGAGCGATCGCATCTCGGCATTGAAGCGCGAGCGATAGCGCTGGGCGTTGATGTAATCGGTGGCGAGCATGATCTCGCCAACCTGAAGGTAGCTGGCGACATCGGGCTGGTAGTCGCCCTGCTGGCGCCGAAGACGAGGCGCGTGCCAGGCGGCCGACTCCGCGAGGACGATGGCGAACCCGGCGGGTTGCAGCAGCGCTTCGGCGTCTTCCGGGATCGTGACCGGGACGATCTCCGCACCGGCCCCCCTCAGCGTCGCGACCGAATCGTCGAAGGCCTGCGATACGCCGGAGAAATGGCTGACGAAGTAGTTCGTGGGCACGCCGATACGGAGGCCCCGGACCCCGCCGTTGAGGTCGGCGGTGTAGTCCTCGGTGGGGGCCTTGCCGCAGGTGGGGTCCCGCTCGTCGTAGCCGGCGAGGATGTTCAGCGTGATGGCGGCATCTTCGGCGGTCCAGCACATGGGGCCGATGTGGTCGAGCGACCAGGAAAGCATGTAGACGCCGTCCTTGGGGACGCGGCCGTAGGTGGCCTTGAGGCCGGTGATGCCGTTGAGGCAGGCGGGGATGCGGATGGAGCCGCCGGTGTCGGTGCCGAGACCGAAGGGGGCCTGGGCCGAGGCGACCGCGGCGCCGGTGCCGCCGCTGGAGCCGCCGGGGACGCGGGCCGTTTCCATGTCCCAGGGGTTGCGGGTAGGTGGACTCTGCACGCCGTAGGCGAACTGATGGGTGTTGACCTTGCCCAAGAGCACGCCGCCGGCCGCGTCGAGGCGCTCGACCGTCGAGGCCGTGCGGTTGGGAATGTTGCCTTTGAGCACATTCGACGAGCCCGTGGTCTCGACGCCTTCGACTTCGACGATGTCCTTGGCGACGTAGGGGACGCCGTCGAAGTCGCCGAGAGCGCGGCCGTTGCGGCGGCGGTCGTCGGAGGCGTCCGCGGCCCTGATCGCGTTCTCGGCAGCGACCACGTTGTAGGCCTTGATGGTGGAATCGACTTGTTCCGTTTGCGCGAGGCAGAGTTGGGTGATCTCGCGGCTGGAGAACTCGTGCTTGGCGAGGCCTTCCGCGATGGACTTGACGGTGCGGGTCTCAGCGTTGCTAGGCATTGGGCGCGTCACCCCAGTCCGGCACGAAGACGTCCGCAGGGGCCCAGTCGTCGAAGTCGTCCGGGCGCATGGTGCGCCAGGCGTCGAGCATGCCTTGCAGGCTTTCGCGCAGGGTTTCGGCCTCAGCGTCGGTGATCGAGAGATCGGCCACCTCGGCCAAGGCTTTCACGTGGTTTGTGGTGAGCTGTGTCATGTGCCCCTCCTTCTGCAGCTGCCGCGCTCGGATCCCTCAAGCCGGTTCGATGAGCGGCCCAAGACTAGCGATCCCGCCCCGGATTCGCCAGAGGGGGGAAAGATAGCGAGTCGTGGAACGGGCGCGATGGCTAGTAGTCGTGCTTCCACTCACCCGCGGGCTGGATGGCCTTGGCGGCGGGAAGAACTTGGGTGCCGAACCGTTCGAGCTGCTCGGCCATCTCCGCGCCGGTGCCGGAGGGGCAGTCGAAGTAGCAGGCGATGAGGCCGAAACCGGCGGCGGCGAAACGTTCGAGATCTTCGAGGATCTGGCCGGCGGAACCCGCGCAGGTAAAGCGTTTGAGCGGCCTGCTCCAGGGCCGATCGCCGATGTGGACAGTTTGGCAGCAGATCATCCAAAAGTCGGCGAGGTCACGACCGAGGCGCTCGGCCTCACGGCGAATCTCGTCCTGATGGGGGGCAAAGCGGTGGAGATCAGGATAGGCGCTCATGAACTCGGGGAAGAAGCCGTCGCAGAACCGCGCGGCGCGGCGTGCGCCGAGCTTGGCCGTGCTTCCAAAGATGATCGGGGGGTACGGCTTCTGGACCGGTTTGGGGTCCATGGAGATGTTCTCGAAGTCGTAGAAGCGGCCGTGGAAGGAGACGACGTCGTCCTGCCAGGCGCGCTTGTAGATCTCGATGCACTCTTCGGTCATGGCCCCGCGGTCCTCGTGTGAAAGGCCGAGGGCGGCGAATTCCTCCGCGAGCCAGCCGGCGCCGACGCCCATGATGAGACGGCCGTTGGAGAGGCGATCAAGGGTGGCGTACTGGCGCGCATCGTTGAGGGGACCCCGGTAAGGAGCGATGTTGACGGCAGGGGCGAGCCGGATGCGCTCGGTGACGGCGGCGATCGCGCCCATGGCGACGGCGCCGTCGAGGATGGTGGGGTGCGCAGGGTAGACGCTGACGTCGAGCTCGGCGGTGCCATCGTAGGGGTACGCGTCGAGGACCGGGGGCGCGATCTTGTCGCCGAACCAGAGCGAGTGGAAACCCAGCCGCTCGGCCTGCCGCGCGAGATCCAGGATAGGCAGCTCGGAAACCGGCGTGGATTGGACGCGCCAGCCGTGCTCGTCCCGCTGGCCGAGGCCGTGGGTCGGAGCGAAGAGCGCAAGTTCCATTGGGCGTTACCGAGTGACGATCCCACTCCCCGTTCGGTCAGAGCCGGGGCGTGATCGTCTCGTAGTCCTTCTTCCACTCGCCGGCGGCCTGGATCCCCTTGGCGGCGGGGAGGATCTCCTCGCCGGCGCGCTCGATCTGCTCTTCGAGCTCGTCGACGGAGCCGGAGGGGCAATCGAAATGGAGGATCATCAGACCGTAGCCGGCGGCGGCGAAGGCTTGGAGATCTTCGAGAATCTGCTCGGCGGTACCGGAGTTCGTCCAGCGCGGGCTGCGCCGCGCGTCCTCGTGATCCGGGTCCGTAATGTGGGTGCTCTGGCAGCCGATCATCCAGAAGTCGGAGAGGTCCTTGCCCAGCGCTTCGGCTTCACGGCGGATGATCTCCTGCTCGCGGGTGTACCGCTGGGGATCGGAATGGGGGTCGAGGAAGATGGGGAAGAACCCGTCGCAGAAGCGCGCGGCGCGGCGGGCCCCGGCTGGGGAGATGCTGCCGAAGATGATGGGCGGACGGGGCTTCTGCACGGGCTTGGGGTCCATCGAGAGGTTCTCGAAGCGGTAGTGCTTGCCCTGGAAGCCGACGACGTCGTTCATCCAGGAGCGCTTGTAGATCTCGATGCACTCCTCGGTGGCCTCGCCGCGCGCGTCATGGTCCAAGCCGAGGGCGTCGAACTCTTCCTTGGCCCAGCCGGCGCCGACGCCCAGGATGAGGCGGCCGTTGGAGAGCACGTCGACCGTGGCGAACTGGCGGGCGTCGTTGAGGGGGCCGCGGTAGGGCGCAATGAGCACCGAGGGCGACATCTTGATGCGCTCCGTGGCGGCGGCGATGGCGCCCATGACGACGGCGCCGTCCATCATGGTGGGACGGGGCGGATAGGCGCGGGTCCGGCTCTCGGGATTGGCCACGTGGCCACTCTCGGAGGTGAGGGGGAGCGTGACGTGGTCGGAGAACCAGAGCGAGTGAAACCCGTGGCGCTCGGCGCGCTGGGCGATCTGGACCGGGTGGAGCTCGGTGGCGGGGGTGGGCTGCAGGAACCAGTCGTGGTCGTCGCGGCGGCCAAGACCATGGGTGTTCATGAACAGGGCGATTTCCATCGGGATCGTGGTCCTCTCCGTGGGCCGGCGGGTACTGCCCGCGCGGCTCGCTTAGACGGTCTTCCTCCACTCGCCGGCAACCTTGATCTCACGCGCGGCCGGCATGACCTCGGCGCCGATGCGCTCGACCTGCTCCCGCAGTTCGGCCATCTCGCCGGAGGGACAGTCGAAGATGAAGACGACGAGACTGTAACCGGCGTCGGCGAAGCGCTGCAGATCCCCAAGGATCTGCTCGCCGGTGCCGGTGCAGATCTTACGCGGGCTCCGTTGCGATTCGGCGTGATCGGCGTCCGTGATCTGCGCCGACGAGATGCACAGCATGGAGAACTCGCCCGGGTCTTTCGCGGCCGCGTCGAGCTCTCCGCGGATGATGTCTTGCAGCGGAGCGAAGCGATGGGGATCGGCTCCGGGATCGAGGAAGATGGGATAGAAACCGTCACAGAGCCGGGCGGCGCGGCGCGCGCCGGCGGGGACCACGCTGCCGAAAACGATGGGCGGGCGCGGCTGCTGCACGGGCTTGGGGTCCATAGAGAGATTGTCGAAGTCGTAGTGGTCGCCGTGGAAAGCGACCACGTCGTCCGTCCAGGAGCGCTTGTAGATCTCGATGCATTCCTCCGTTTGCGCGCCACGGGCTTCATAGGCGAGCCCGAGCGCGTCGAACTCCTCCTCAAGCCAGCCGGCGCCGACGCCCAGGATGAGGCGACCGGCGGAGAGGACATCGACGCTGGCGAACTGGCGCGCGTCGTTGAGGGGGCCGCGGTAGGGCGCGATGAGGACGGAGGTGCCGAGGCGGATGCGGCTGGTGCCGGCGGCGACGGCGCCCATGGCGACGGCCGCGTCGACGAGGTTATGGGAAGGCTCGTAGGCGCGGGTGCGCGACTCGTTGGCGACGTGGCCGCTCGTGGAGCTAATGGGCATGCACACGTGGTCCGGGAACCACATGGAATGCATGCCGATGCGCTCGGCCATCTGCGCGATGCGGACGGGCTGCATCTCGATGGCCGGGATGCTCTGCGCGAAGAAGTTCTCGTCGTCGCGCAGGCCGATGCCGTGCGTGGGCGCGTACATCCCGATCTCCATGGCGATCCTCTCCCGTGTCGGCTCTCCCGATGGGGGAGAGCGTCAGCACACGCCTGGGCGCGTTCGCACTCCCGTTTCCCGCTTTTCCGCGCGGCGCCGCCGCGGAGCCTACTCCAGGTCGGTGTACTGCTCCGCGACCCAGCCCTTCTCGTAGGGCGAGACGAAGTCCAGGTTGGCGTTGACGTTCTGGAAGTACCACTTGCCGTCGACTTTGACGTACTCGTCGCGATAGGTGCCGGCGCACCACATGGCCTGCGGGCCTTTGAAGGTAGCGGGCATGATGATGTACCAGCTGCCCTTGGCGGTCGTGCCGGAGGGATCGACCTCGATCTTGTCGCCGACCGTGAGGTGCAGAGCGAACTCGATCGTGTCCGAGGCGCCGGCGAAGAACTCGCGGATGGCGGCGCGGCCCTCGTAGCGGCCAAACATGCCGCCGTCCCAGATGGCGTCCTCCACGAACAGCGAGGCGATGCCGTCGGGATTGTACTGATCGTCGCAGTACATCGCGTACTGGGTTTTCAGGTCCCGAATCTCCTGGATGTCCAATAATCGCTGGACTTTCTCCTCTAACGATGCCATGCGCCCGTCCTTTCCGAGATGCCTGGTGATTGTCGAGCGAACAGCAGGCTACCAGCGGCCGTGTGGGCCTCTCAAGGCGGGCCTGCTCTTGAATGCCGGGACGGCGCCTATTCGCCCATCTGCGGCAAGGGCGCTTCGGCAGCCCAGCCCTGGTGGTAGGGCGAGCGGAACTGAATATGGGATCGAACGTGCTTGATGAGCCAGCGGCCATCGCGCTTGACGAAGTCGTCGTCATAGGTGGCAGCGAGCCAAATCGGCCGGCCGTCGGCGGTGATGGTCTCCCAAGTGTACCAGTGGCCGGTGGCCTCGACGCCGGAAGGGGCGATGTCGATGCTGGGCGCAATGGTGTGGTGCTTGGCGAAGGTGAGCCGCGCCGCCCAGCCGGCGAAGAGCGCGCGCAGCGCCTCCCTGCCCTCGTGGCGGCCGTGCACGTTGGACTCCCAGATCGCGTCGTCCGCGAAGAGCGCCAGGAAGCGGTCGTCCGGCCAAGCTGCGTTCTCGTGGCAGAGGCCCGCATCCATTAGCTTGGCGTAGGTGTGCTTGAGCTGGCGGACGGCGGCGATGTCCTCAAGGCGCTGGAGACGCTGCTCGACGGTGCGCTCAGACGGCACGGCTCGACCCGCTCGCGGCCGTTCAGGCCGTCTGGTCCGCCACCCGCTGCCGGACCCAGCCCTTGTCGTAGGGCGTCATGAAGTGCAGCTCCTGGCCGAGACGGGTGACCATCCAGCAGCCGTCGATCTTCTTGAGCGTCGCGTCGTGGGTGAGGCCTCCGATGTGGGCGGTGCCGTTGAGGTTGGGAGTCTCGAAGCCGTACCAGGTAGCCGTGGCCTCGTCGCCGTCGATATCGATCGCGTAGCCGTCCCAGTAGTGCATGGTGAAGGGAACCCGTGCGCGCATGCCGTCGATGAACTCCTGGATGGCGGCGCGGCCCGTGTACACGCCCATCTCCATCAGGTCCATGACGCCATCCTCGCTGAAGTGGCCGGCGAAGGCGGCGCCGTCGTAAGGAGCGTCGCAAGTGGCGCCGACGGCGGCGAGGACGCGCCGCACGGCTTCGATCTCCTCCAGCGTTCGAATGCGATCTTCGATCGACACGGCGCCCCCTTCCCTTCTCGTGACGGACCTTGCCCGGCGGAGCGGTCAGTCCATGGGCATCATGGGGGTTTTGACCCAGCCGTCCTCGTAGGGGGTGAAGAAGTGCAGGTTGGCGTTGACCTGCTTGAAGCGCCAATTGTCGCCGACCTTTTGGTAAACGTCGTCGTACGTGGCACCGAGGAAAACGGCGCGACCGTTCACGGTGGCGGGCTCCCAGATATACCAGTGACCGGTGCCGGAGGTGAAGGGCGGATCGACGTCAATGGTGTGGCCGATCATGTAATGCAGCGCGAAGGTGAAGGCCTTGGAGGCACCTTCCCAGAAACCGCGGATCTGGTCGTGTCCCTCGTAGCGGCCGAGGTCGCCGCCGTCCCAGACGGCGTCTTCCGTGAAGAGAGCGGTGAGACCCGGCGGATCGTAGTTGGCGTCACAGAGCTGTGCATAGCGGATCTTGAGACGGCGGATGCCTTCGATCGCTTCCAGGCGTTGGACTCGTTCTTCCAGGTCGGCCATGGTTCGTCCTTTCCCGTTTCGTCTCGGTTCGTCTCGTTTCGTCGGCGCTAGCCGGGCAGCATCGGCGTCTTCACCCAGCCGTCTTCGTAGGGCGTGATGAAGTGGATGTTGACGCGCATGCGCGACGCCAGCCAGGTGCCCTCGACGTTGCGGTACTCGTCGTCGTAGGTGATGGCGCCGAGCGTGGCGGCGTTGTTGATGGTCATCGGCGCCCAGAGGTACCAGTGGCCCGTCGCGGAGCCGGCAGCGAGATCGACGTCGATCGTCTGCCCCACCATGTAGTGGAGGGCGAAGCTGATCTGCTCGGGGATGCCGTCGAACAGCGCCTTGATGGCGGCGCGGCCGCGGTGCACGCCGAACGACTCGCCGCCGTCCCAGACGGCGTCCTCGGTGAAAAAGGCCGAGATGCGGTCGCCGTCGTAGCCGTCGTCGGCGACGCGCGCGTAGGCGATCTTGAGGCGGCGGATCGCCTCGATCGCTTCGAGCCGCTGCACGCGCTCTTCGAGATCCATCTGGTCCTCTCCCGCTCGGATCGCCGGAGCGTGTAGCGGTCCGCTACCCGTCCGTGACCATGCGCGTCTTCACCCACCCGTCCTCGTAGGGGGTGAGGAAGTGGAAGGTGAGGGCCATGCGAGAGAAGAGCCACTCGCCGTCCACTTTCCTGTGCTCGTCGTCGTAGGTGATGGCGTTGAGGATGGCGCGGCCCTGATAGGTCATGGGCTCCCACAGATACCAGTGCGCCTTGGCCGAGGTACCGGACGGGTCGACGTCGATGGTGTGCCCGATCATGTAGTGCAGGGCGAAGGTGAGGTCGTTCGACATGTCGTCGAACATCGCCCCGATCGCCCCCCGGCCGTTCTGGACGCCGAACTCCTTGCCGCCGTCCCAGACGGCGTCCTCCGTGAAGAGGGCGGCGAGCTTGCCGCCGTCATAGCCGGTGTCGCAGAGCCGGGCGTACCTGATCTTGAGACGGCGGATCGCCTCAATGTCCTCCAGGAGCTGGACACGATCCTCCAACGATGCCATGGCCGTTCCTCCCTCGCCCGGCCGGCGACCGCGCCGGGGCCTGAACGCTGCTTGCGCGGGGCAGGCTAGCGCCCGGCGCGGCCGAGCCACAAGAAGGCGGAGCCTTCCAGGTGGAGGCCGGGCGGAGAGGCGCTGGGGCCGAAGCGTCTAGGTTTCGATGAACTGCTGCTGGACCCAGCCTTTGTCGTACGGGGTGGCGAAATGGAAGTTCAGCTTGGAGAAGGCGATCTTCCACTCGCCGTCCACGCGCTTGTAGCGGTCGTTGTAGGTGATGGCGATCCAGATCGGCTCGCCGCTCTCGGCCGTGGCGGGCTCCCAGAGGTACCAGTGGCCGGTGGCGTCGTCGCCGTCGACATCAATGGTCTGGCCCATCATGTAGTGGAGGAAGAAGGGGAGCTTCTTCTTGGCCTCCTCGAAGAATTCGGTGATCTGCGCGCGGCCCTTGGCCTCGCCGACGAGGCCGCCGTCGAGCTCGGCGTCCTCGGTGAAGAGGGCGGCGTACTGGGCGCCGGGGACGCGCTCGTCGACGGCGCGGGCGTAGGCGATCTTGAGGCGGCGGATGGCCTCCAGGTCCTCCAATAGCTTGACGCGTTCCTCGAGTGTCGGCATGGTGACTCTCCTTTCCTGATCCGGTTGCGATGCGGATGCCTCGACAGCTAGCGGCACGGAGGGTAGCGGACGCGCCGTCCGCGCGGCGACGATTGCAGCCGGTTCTATACTCCGAGGCAGCGCGCCCTTTGCGCGGCCGATGCGGAACGGGGACGCGCAGGCTCAAGTAAAGGACCACCCGATGAGCAGCAACAACGGCGATCAGCACCAGAACGGTCAAGGCCCGCTGGCGGGGATCAAGGTCATCGAGTGCAGCACCTGGGCCTTCGGGCCGATCGCCGGGCACATGCTGGGCGACTTGGGCGCGGACGTGATCAAGGTCGAGAACCCGAACCTGCCGGACGCGGCGCGGGGGCTGACGCTGGTGGCGGGCGTGGACGTGGGCCTGCCGGACGGCGCCAGCTCGGTGTTCGAGCTGTTCAACCGCAACAAGCGCTCGATCCAGATCGATCTGAAGCAGGAGCGCGGCCGCGACCTGCTGAAGGAGCTCGTGCGGGACGCCGACGTGTTCCTCGAGAACTTCCGGCCCGGCGTGTTCGACCGGCTCGGCATCGGCTACGACGACCTGGCCAAGGTAAACTCGCGGATCATCTACGCCTCGACCTCGGGCTACGGGTTCAAGGGCGCGGAGGGGCAGCGGCCGGCGCTCGACCCCGTCGGGCAGGCGCGCTCGGGGCTGATGTGGTCGACGGGAGGGCCGGGCGACCCGCCCAACTGGAACACGCTGGGGTTCGCGGACCTGATGGGCGGCAACATGCTGGCCTACGGAATCGTGAGCGCCCTGGCGGCGCGGGAGCTGCACGGGGTGGGGCAGAAGGTGGAGTGCTCGCACCTGATGGCATCGATGTGGCTCGGGCACACGGCGATCGCGAGCGCCTGGTATCAGGGAGACGGGGAGTGGGAGCGGTTCGAGCGCAGCGAGGCGAGCAACCCCCTGGCCAACCACTACGCCTGCGGCGACGGCGAGTGGCTGCTGCTGGCGCTGTCCGACTCGAACGCGGACTGGTCGAGCTTGTGCGAGGCGCTGGATCTGGAGGCGCTGATCGAGGAGCCGCGCTTCGCCACGGCGGAGCGCCGGCGAGAGAACGCGGTGGCCCTGGTGGCGCTGCTGGACGCGCGCTTCGGCGAGCGGCCCGCGGCGGAGTGGCAGCAGCGGTTCGCGGAGAGCGAGGCGGTGACGGTGCATCCGCTGCGCCGGATCGCGGATCTCCCGAACGATCCGGCGGTGCAGGCGAACGGATACTTCACGGACGGCGTGCACCCGCGCTACGGGCCGATGCCCGAGCTGCTGCACCCGGTCGCGTTCGGGAAGACGCCCGCGACGGTCCGGCGCTACGCGCCCCAGCTGGGCGAGCACACCTGGGAGGTGCTGCACGAAGAGCTGGGCTACGACTCCGAGCGGATCGCCGGGCTGACCGCGGAGGGCGTCGTCGGCTAGGGCCGGCCATTTCCCGCCGGAACGCGAGGGGGTAATCGTGGCCGAGGGTGCGCTGCGGGGGATCACGATCATTGAGGCGGCGACGCACGTCCTGGGGCCGATGGCCGCCGCCATGCTGGGCGACCAGGGCGCGGACGTGATCAAGGTCGAGGGCTTGGCGGGCGACCCGGCGCGCACGCTGCGCGAGTACGCGGGCTACGACGTCTCGCTCGGAGAGGAGAGCAACGCGATCTTCGAGGTGATGAACCGCAACAAGCGGGGGATCGCGATCGACCTGGAGAGCGCGGCCGGCCGCGGCCTGCTGCGGGAGCTGCTGAGCACGGCGGACGGATTCATCGAAGGGTTCGGGCCGGGAGCGCTGGCGGCGCGCGGGCTGAGCTACGAGTCGTTGGCGAACGAGAACCCGGGGCTGATCTACTGCGGCCTCAGCGCGATGGGGCCGGCAGGGGAGGAGGCCGCGGCGCCGGGGCCGGACGCGGCGGCGGCGGCGCGGTCGGGCCTACTGTGGATGGCGGGCGCGCCGGGCAGCCCGCCCAACTGGAACAACCTCGGCCTGGGTGACACGATGGGCGCCAGCATGGTGGCCTACGGCATGGTGGCGGCGATCACGGCGCGGGCGCGGGGCGGAACGGGGCAGCGGCTGGACGTGTCGCAGCTCATGGCGCTGGCCTGGCTGGAGCGCTGGGCCGTGGAGACGCTGCTGGTGCGCGGGCTGGACGAGTGGCCGCGCTTCGATCGCGAGAACACCCGCAACCCGCTGTTCAGCCACTACCGCTGCGGCGACGGGGAGTGGATCATCCTGGGGATCGTCGACCACGAGCGCGACTGGGATCCGTTCTGCGAGGCGATGGGGCTGGAGTGGATGCACGGGGACGAGCGCTTCAACACGGGCGCAGCGCGCATCGCCAACGCCCGGGCGCTGGTGCAGGCGCTCGATCGGCGCTTCGCGGAGGAGCCGCGAGCCTACTGGGAGGAGCGGCTGGGGTCGCAGCGGGCGCTGGTGTTCGACCGGGTGCAGAAGATCCGGGACCTGCCGCAGGACCCGGCGGTCCAGGCCAACGCCTACCTCCAGGACGTAGAGCACCCGCGCCACGGACCGGTGAAGATGCTCACGCACCCCGCGCTGCTGACGAAGACGCCGGCGGCTTACTACTGCCCGGCGCCGGAGCTGGGCCAGCACACGGACGCCGTGCTGCGCGAGCGGCTGGGCTACGACGACGCCCGGATCGCGGCGCTGCGCGCCGAGGGCGTGATCCGCTAGGGCGTGTTACAAGCTGCGGCACATGGTCGAGAACTGGTTTGCGGACCTCAAGCAGTTCCGCGGGCTGACCACGCGCTACTGCAAGCTGGTCGAGCGGTTCCGGGCGTTCGTGTGCCTGGCGGGCTGGTACCTGGCGACGCGAGGAGGGTAGTATATGGCTCCAGCAGCAGACCCCAGCTCTGGGGTGCGGCCTAACGGAGATTGACCGTGTCACCAGTCGTTGTTCTTCAACGGGTCTAGTGGCCGCAGAATCCCTTTTTGTCGTTGTCCTTCCTGAGCCCAACACAGAGGTACAGGAACGCCTTAAGCAGTTTCCTGATTCGCACCCACTGACAGATACCGCGTTTCTCATCCGCACATCCATGTTGGTCAAGGATGTGAGTGTCGCGCTGGGACTAGGAGAAGAGCCTGCTATTGGCTCTGGTATCGTCTTTCGCTTGAATGGGCTCTATTGGGGTCGCTCAGATCGGAATACGTGGGACTGGCTCTCGCGTGGAACGTGACGGAGACCGTCAACCATCCCCAGAGGAAATTAGGGGTGTTGCGGACGAAGTACGTCGCTACTACCCAACCAGGGGCGACGTACAGGATCTGATTAAGCCTGTTTCCGACAGCCTTATCGAACTACGGAGCCAACTGCGGGTAGCAAAGTTGATTGTGTTCGCGCTGATCCCAATCGTGTGCGCAGCAATGACAGTTTCAGGGATCGTCGCAGCTGCCTTGATATCCCGCTGTCAGTCCTAACAATGCGGGCGCACCGGCGGGCGGCACCGAAGAAGGAAGAGTTGTTAGATCGTAAGAGGAGACTGATGCCGAACGACAACCCCGACCCGCTCGACCTCGCGGATCAGATCGGTGAAATTGCACGCGCGGAACGGGAAGATGAAAAGAAAGCCGCCGCCGCTCGGGAAATTTTATCGAAAGCTGGATGGTTGATCGATATCAACACAGCGCGGAAGGAGTTGGCACATGGGGGTGGGGGTGTTGAGGGTTCTTTTGATGAAGGGTTCGTGACCCTAGAGTTCTCACGAATCAGTGAGGTCGCTGTGTTCGAGTCTGCGGATGAGGCCCTCGCCTATGTCGCAGACATGGAGACGCGCCTTGGGGCGCATGTAAACAGTCCTTAGCGGCTACTTGGGCCGGGTGGACTTGCCGCCGTGCACCGTCGGCTCCGCGCACCACTGCCGGGCGCAGCACGTCCAGCGGCTCCAGGATCGACTCCGGCAGGCCGAGCAGGTCGCAGAGCACTGCTTGGTCGAGCGCCTGGCGCGTCTCGTCGCGGTAGGCCTCGTTGGCGGGCAGGAAGGTCCAATCGCGGAAGTCGGCGAAGAGCTTTTCCGCCAGCCGGAGCTGCCGCGCATTGAGCGTTCGCACGTCCAGCACCGGCAGGGACGGCAGACCCGAGATCGTCAGGATCGCGCGTCCCTGCTGCTGGCGGCCGGCGATCCACCAGAAGCAGATCAGCCCCAGGGTGGTATTCGCCCACAGCGCCAGCGCCTCTTCCCAGTGCTCGGTCGCGCCCTCAACGGTGAAGTTCGGCCAGGCCCTGCCGCCGATCGAGCGCTCAGGGGTGAGGCAGGCGGCAAGGCTCTGTGAGTTGAGCCGGAAATCAAGACTGAAGTGGAGCCGGGTCGCCGTTTCCCATACAGCGACGGCCCGGGCGTCGCTGTCCAGTCGCACCCGACCTTCGCTGTCGGGATCCACCACAAGCCGCCGTTCGCGGTGCGCATCGTGCTTCCAGAGCATAGGATACGCCGCAGGTAGTTCGTGTCCGAACACCACATTGAACGGCCCACGTTGCATACCTGCTTTGTTCCGCTCTTTACCGGAAATATCACGGTGCACCAAGCCACGGTTGCCCACTGCGGCAAGCACGGTAATAGGAACAGGAAACGACTCCGGTAACCTCGGCAGGCGCAGCGTGCCGTGGGACAACTCGACACCAGCGTTGGTAACATTCAGCTCCCTTAGCGATGCACAGCCGCCATCGGCAAGCGATGCGTGGATGTAGCAGCCGATCTCGTCGTCGCCGATACAGAGAAATCCAGTCTCTGAGGCAGGAATCTGCTCGATCACGCGAGCGAACGCAGTCGCATCGATAGTGCTGCGTGGACGCCGCCGAAGGTTGACATAGACAGCCGGAGCATCCGCTTCGTCCGTCTCAATCGACTCACTGTTCTTCACGGCGACGACCAGCGCCTCGCCCATGCCGGTATCCGCCGAAAACGCCGTAGCGAACTTTCCTGTCGCGGCCAGCGTGATCACCACGACATCGCGGTAGTGGCGCGCGAGCAGACGGCGCGTTTCCATCCACGCTTCGCCCGAGATCATTGCCAGCGGCAGAACTAGGGCAAGCACACCACCCGGCTTTACTTTCTGATCTGCGAGATCGATGAAGTTGGATGCCAGTCCGGCGTTGCCGTCTCCAGCTGGCTGCACCAACTGGCCGCGAATCTTCCCCAGGACCACTGACATACGCGTCTGCTCTTCTGCGCTTGTTGCGAACCCCACGAACGAAGGCACAGGTACTCCGTAAAAGCCCGCATGATTCGTAGGCCGCGTGAAGGGCGGATTCATAATCACGAGGTCGGCGCTCTGCGGCGGCAACACCAGCTCGCGGAAGTCTTCAGCCTCGGCCTTAGCCTCGGTATCTGCTCCTTTGCCGCGCACGATCCGAGGGCCGGTACTGAACAGGCCCAACATCCTGTCGCTCTCGATCAGGTCGAGCGAGCCAATGGCGATGGTCCCGCCGGTCTCCTCGTCCTGCCTGCCGTAGGGCATCGTGTGGACCTGCGTGTTGCCGAAGGTCACGGCCGGGTGGGCGCTCGACAGCATGGAGGCGGTCAGGTGCGTCGCCGCCGGCATGATGTCCGCGCCGATCAGCGCACGCTCCATCATGACGCGGTGTATGCCTCCATCATCACGACCAGCGCGGCGATGGCGCGCCGCGACCGCGCGGTAGGCGGCGGAGAGCAGAATGCCCGTGCCGCAGGCGAGGTCGGCGATGCGCAATTCGGTCAGCGCCTCCGGGTCGGCCCAGTCCACGTCCAGCTTCGAGACCGCCATCTCGGCCAGCAGCGCGGCGGAGGCGGGCAGGGTGTAGAAGGTCGCCAGGAACTTCCGGTCCACGATCAGCCGCCCGAACATCTGGCCGGCCATGTCCTGCGTGCTGGTCACTCCGATGCCGTCGAGATCGCCCGCGACCAGATGCAGGCGATCGAGCAACGCCTGGGCCTTGCCGTTGGGGATGGGGAGCAGCACGTCCGAGGCGATCTTGAAGATGGGCCAGTAGTTGATCTCGTCGAGGATGTAGCGCCACGTCTTCAGCACCTTGCTCTTCAGCAAGCGCCCGCGGGCGCCGCGTAGCTCGTCGAGCGTGGGGATCTGGTAGGCCCCTGCGATGCCGGTGTGGACGGTGAGCGCGTTGGCGATGATCGCCGCCGCCATGCGCGAGGTCTGCTCGCCGTCCTCCTGGTGAAGCGCCTCGGCGATCTTCTTAAGGACATCGGGGCGGTCGTCCTTGAGATCGGCGCGGAGGCGGTCGGCGGCCTCCCGCACGCCGTCCTCAAGGATGCGCATCCCCTCGGCCAGGCGCCGCTCGGAGAGGGCGGTCCCCTCGATCAGGCCCGCGAGGTCGTCGATGCCGCCCCGCAGCCAGCCCGACTCCGGCCAGCGGATGGGATCGTCCGGCTCCTCTTCGCGGTGGGTGAGCACGCAGTAGCGGAACGCCGCCCCGGCGATGCCCTCGGCGAGGTGGCCCTGATCACGGCGCAACGCGGCCGGCAGGCAGACGGCGATCGCCTGCTCGACCTGGTCGCCGGTCTCCGCCATGACCAGGCCGAGGCGGTCGCGCGCCTCGGCCTCGACGGTATGGGCGGGATCGAACTCGGTCTCAACGATCACCGGCGCGCCGCCGGGATGGCGGATCACGATATCCGGCTGGAGTCCTGGATGATCCCGGATGACGCCGCTCTGCTCCGCCCCGATGCGATCGCGCCAGCGCGGGTGCTTGCCGCGCAGCGCGTTCGCGAGCTCGATATTGAAAGCCGGTTCGGTGGTTTGCGGCATCGGCGTCACCGTAGCGCTTGCGCCGTGCAGACGAAAACGCGCCAGCGGACTCTCCATCCACAAGCAAACCGCTTGAATCCGCGCGTAGAATGCCGGCAGGCGCGCGACGAGCGGCGCGTTCCCTGAACGACGGGAGCAGGCGATGGATATCGGACCGCTGAGCGGCGTGAAGGTGGTGGAGTGCAGCATCTGGGGCTTCGGCCCGATCGGGGGGTTGATGCTGGGCGATCTGGGAGCGGACGTGATCAAGATCGAGAGTCCGCGCCGCCCCGACCCGGCACGGCACGTGACCAACGTGGTGGGGATCGAGGTGATGATGGAGGACGGGCGCAGCGCCTGCTGGCAGAGCTTCAACCGCAACAAGCGCTCGCTGGCGCTGGACCTCAAGACCGAGCGGGGGCGGGAGGTGCTGAAGGCGCTGGTGCGGGAGGCGGACATCTTCCTGGAGAACTACCGCCCCGGCGTCTTCGACAAGCTGGGGCTGGGCTACGAGGAGCTGTCGAAGATCAACCCGCGGCTGATCTACGCCTCGACGGCTGGGTACGGGTTCGAGGGGCCGGAGGCGAACAAGCCGGCGCTGGACGTGGTGGGGCAGGCGCGCTCGGGCTTCATGTGGACGAGCGGGGCGCCGGGCGATCCGCCGATGTGGAACTCGCAAGGGGTGGCGGACGTGATGGGCGCGACCTGCGTCGCCTACGGGATCCTGGCGGCGCTGCGCGGCGCGGGAGCTGCACGGGGTCGGGCAGAAGGTGGAGATCTCGCACATCATGGCCAACATGTGGCTCTCGTTCTGGGGGATCAGCGTGGGGATGATGCGGGGGCTACGAGGACTGGCCGCGCTTCGACCGCGCCAAGGCCGGCAATCCGCTCTGGAACCTGTACGAGTGCGGGGACGGGGAGTGGCTGATCCTGGGGATCGCGGAGGCGGACCCGCACTGGCCCGGCTTCTGCAAGGAGATGGGGCTGACGGAGCTGATCGACGATCCGCGCTTCAACTCCATGGACAACCGCCGCGACAACGCCGAGGAGCTGAATCCGGATCCTGGACCGGCGCTTCCGCGAGGCGACGCGGGCCGAGTGGGAAGAGCGGCTGGCCCCGCAACCCGGACCTGATCTACTCGCGGGTGCAGCGGCTGGGCGACCTGCTGCACGACCCCGCCGTGCAGGCCAACAACTACCTGGCCGATCACCCGCACCGGCACTACGGCGCGACGAAGATGCTGACGCACCCGGTCACGCTGCGGAAGACGCCGGCGGCGATCCGCCGCGACGCCCCCGATCTCGGGGAGCACACGGGCGAGGTGCTGTCGGAGTGGCTGGGCTACGACGGCGGGCAGATCGAGGATCTGGCGAGCGCGGGGCGTCACCGAGTAGGAGGCGCGCGCCGCGGCGCCGCTAGCTGGTCGCCGCTAGCCGAAAGC
This sequence comes from Dehalococcoidia bacterium, assembly GCA_963663895.2. GTDB lineage: Bacteria > Chloroflexota > Dehalococcoidia > Bin125 > Bin125 > JAPOXK01. The sequence goes on from CAXXRD010000002.1 coordinate 532,722, forward strand.
GCCGGCGCTCATCAGCTCGGCGATCTCCTCGCTGCTGCAGCCGAGCTCCTCGGTGAGGACCTCGAAATTGTGCTCGCCGAGATCCGGAGCGGCGCGGCGCGGCCGCAGCTCGGACTCGCTGAACTTGACGGGGTAGTTCTGCGCGCGAACGGTGCCCCAGACGGGGTGCTCCATGTCGACGAGGTACTCGTTGGCGAGCACCTGGGGATCGCTCTGGAGGTCGGGAAGCCGCTGCACGCGCTCCCACTCCAGGCTCTCGTCCTGTCCGAGGATCGCCTCCCACTCGGCCCGGGGCTTGGTCGCGAACTGCTCCTCAAGGATGGCGACGAGCTCCACCGCGTTCTCCTTGCGATTCTCGACCGTGTCGAAGCGCGGATCGTCGACCAGCTCGGGGCGGGCGATCAAGCCGCAGAAGCCGGGCCACTTCTCGTCGCGGACCGTGGCCATGGCGATCCACTCGCCGTCGGCGCAGAGGTAGTGGTTGAACATGGGCTGCTTGGCGCGGCGGCGGTCCTGCCGGGGCCAGGGGATGTCGAGCAGGAGCTGATTGCTGACGGCCCAGTACTGGATCCACATGGCGGCGCCGAGGTTGGAGAGGCTCGACCTTCTGGCCCTCGCCCGAGCGCTCGCGGGCGTAGAGGGCGGAGATGACTGAATGCGCCAGCAGGGTGGCGCCGGTCATGTCCGGAAAGCCGCCGAGGTGGTAGAGCGGGGGATGGTCGTCGCTGCCGGCGCCGAACATGATGCCGGAGCGGGCCTGGCCGGTGAAGTCGTTGCCGGAGCGGTCGCCCTGCGGGCCCGCTTCGCCGTAGGCGCTGGCGGTGGCGTAGATGAGGCGCGGGTTGCGCTCCCGCAGCGTTTCGTAGTCGAGGCCGAGCTTGCGCACGACGGGCGGGCGGATGTTGAGCGTGAAGACGTCCGCCTTGTCGATGAGGCGGAGAGCCAGCTCGCGGCCCTGTGGGGTGCTTGAGGTTGAAGGTGACGGAGCGCTTGCCCCAGTTCATCACCTCGAAGAAGGCGTTGCGATCGCCGGGCATCTGACAGTCGGTGATGCCGGCAACGTAGCGCATGTTGCGGGTGGGGTCGCCACCGCGGCCCGGGTCCTCGATGCGGATCACGTCCGCGCCCAGATCGCGGAGCATGACGCCGCACATGGGGCCGGTGGCGTACATCGACCATTCGACGACGCGGATCCCGTCCAGTGGAGCCTCCATCGCTTGTCTCCTCTGCGGTCCTAGCCGGCGACGCCGGCGGTCATGTACTCGGAGATCTGATCGGGCGAGAGGCCCAGCTCCTCGCTGAGGACCTCGAAGGTGTGCTCGCCGAAGTCGGGAGCGGGCCGGCGCTCGGGGATGGGGTTCTTCTCGAACCGCATGGGGTAGTTCTGCACCCGCGTCCTGCCATAGACGGGATGGTCGATCTCGGTGATGTAGTCGTTGGCGCGCACCTGATCGTCGCCGGCGAGATTCTCGATGCGCTGCACGCGCTCGAAGGCGAGGGAGGGGTCGCGCGCCAGGATCGCTTCCCACTCGGCGCGGGGACGCGTCTGGAAGTGGGCGTCCAGGATCGCGACGAGCTCCTCGGCGTTGCGGCGGCGGGCGTCCACGTCGTGGAAGCGCTCGTCGTCGATGAGATGATCGAGGCCCATGACGCGGCAGAACGCGGGCCAATTCTCGGGCAGCAGGTTGGCGAGGGCGAGCCACTCTCCGTCGCCGCAGGGGTAGTGGTTCCAGAGGGCGTTGCCGGGCTGGCGCCGGTCCATGCGCGGCCAGCGCTGGCCGACGAGCGAGTTGATGCCGAACGCCCAGTACTGGAACCACATGCCGGCGCCCAGGTTGGAGACGTCGATCATCTGCCCCTTGCCGGTGCGCTCCCGCGCGTAGAGGGCGGTGAGGATGCCGTGCGAGAGGAGCGTCGATCCGCCGATGTCGCAGGGGGCGCCGGTGTGGTAGAGGGGCGGATCTTCATCGGTGCCGGGGGCCCACATCATGCCGGAGCGCGCCTGGCCGGTGTAGTCGTTGCCGGTGCGGCCGGCGAGGGGGCCGCTGGAGCCGAAAGCGCTGGAGGCCGCGTAGATGATCCGTGGATTGCGCGCGCGGACGGACTCGTAGTCGAGGCCAAGGCGCGCGACGACGGGGGGGCGGAAGTTGGTGAGGAAGACATCGGCCTTTTCGATGAGCTGCATGGCCAGCTCTTTGCCCTCGGGCGCTTTGAGGTTCAGGCCGATAGAGCGCTTGCCCCAGTTCGAGATCTCGAAGGAAGCATTGCGTCCGCCCGGCATCTGCGCATCGACGGTGCCGTTGGTGTAGCGCAGGCCGCGCAGGGTCTCGCCGCCGGTGCGGGGATCTTCGATCTTGATGACGTCGGCGCCGAGGTCGCGCAGCATGACGCCGGCAAGCGGGCCCATGACGTAGATGGACCATTCCACGACCTTGACGCCGTCGAGGATCGGTTTCGCCACGACATCCTCCAAGTCCGGTGCGGGAAGGAGCACGACCGGCCGCTTCCCAAGCCGGTGCTACCACCATTCGCAGACGCAGTCTAATGAGGGAAACGATAGCAGCTATGATGCGCGCTGGGCGGGCGAGGCAAGGCATGAACCGAGCGAGGCGATGAGAAGATTGGAACGGCGGCGGGCGCTCGTCACCGGCGGGTCCCGCGGGCTGGGAGCGGCGGTCGCCCGGCGGCTCGCGCAAGAGGGATGCGGAGTGGCGATCAGCGGGCGCAGGGAGTCAGAGCACGCGCGGGCGGTGATCGAGACGATCGCGGCGCAGGGCGGCCAGGCGGTACTGGTCACGGGGGACGTGGGCGAGGCGGCGGCGGCGGCGGGGATCGTAGAGCGGGCGGCGGGCAAGCTGGGCGGGCTCGATATCGTGGTCAACAGCGCGGGGATTTGGCGGGGCGGGCGGCTGAAAGACGCCAATCTGGACGATTGGCACGAGATCTGGCGAATCAACATCATGGGGACGATGCACGTGACGCGCGCGGCGCTGCCCTACCTCGAAGCGGCGGCGAAGAGCGGGACGCTGGCGAGCGTCGTCGTGATGAGCTCCAGCGTCGGGTTCAAGGGCTTCCCGGGAGACACAGCCTATGCGACGACGAAGGCGGGGCTGGTGGGGTTCACGCGGGCGCTGGCGAAGGAGCTCGCCCGCAAGGGGAATCACGGTCAATGCCCTCACGCCCGGCTACATCAACGTGGGAGTGACCGACGAGGTGCCCCAGAAGGGCCGCGACATGATGCTGGAGCGGATCCCGTTGGGGCGGCCGGGGACGGCGGACGAGGTCGCGGCGGCCGTGGCGTTCCTGGTATCGGAGGGAACGTATATCACGGGGCATACGCTCGATATCGACGGCGGCATTGAGCTATAGCGTTACACTGCGCGCGAGAGATACGGAACCGGGCAACGTTCAGACAGCAGACCGCGGGAGGGTCATATGCGAGACGTAGCGATCGTGGGAGCGGGGATGACCCGCTTCGGGAAATTCATCGAGAAGAGCTCCAAGGATCTGGGGCAGGAAGCGGTGCAGAACGCGCTGGACGACGCCGGTCTGCAGAAGAGCGATATCGAAGCCGCGATCGTCGGGAACGCGGTGGGCGGCCTGATGACGGGCCAGGAGATGGTGCGGGGGCAGACGATCCTGCGGCCCTGGGGCTTCGGCGACATCCCCATCATCAATACGGAGAACGCCTGCGCCAGCTCGTCGACGGCGTTCCACCTGGCGTGGCTGTACGTGGCGAGCGGGATGCACGACTGCGTCTTGGCGCTGGGCGTGGAGAAGCTCTACGACGAAGACAAGGCGAAGTCGTTCCAGGCGATCGGCACGGCGGTCGACATGGAGCTCGACGCCGGAAGCGGAGACCGGCGCGGGTCAGACGCGCACGCGCTTCATGGACCTGTACGCGGACGCCGCCAAGGCGCACATGGAGAAGTACGGCACCACGGTGCAGCAGATCGCCAAGGTGGCGTCGAAGAACCACACGAACGGATCGCTGAACCCGTACGCGCAATTCCGAAAGCCGTTCAGCGTGGAAGACGTCCTGCAGGCGCGGATGGTCGCCGATCCACTCACGCTGTACATGTGCTCCGGCATCGGCGACGGCGGGGCAGCGACGATCCTCTGCTCGGCGGAGAAGGCGAAGCAGCTGCGCACGGACCCGATCTGGGTGCGCGCCTCCGCGATCTCATCCGGGCATGACCGGGACGACGGCGAAGCCGCGGTCGCGGATCGGACGTCGAAGCGCGCGTACGAGGCGGCCGGGATCGGTCCCTCGGACGTGGACGTGGTGGAGCTGCACGACGCGGCCGCGCCGGCCGAGATCAGCTTGGTGGAGGAGCTCGGCTTCTGCGCCTACGGCGAGGGCGGACCGTTCGCGGAGTCCGGTGCCTCGCAGATCGACGGCGACACGCCGGTGAATCCGAGCGGCGGTCTGATGGCGCGCGGCCACCCGATCGGCGCGACCGGTCTGGGCCAGCTGGTCGAGATTACCTGGCAGCTGCGCGGCCAGGCGGGCGACCGTCAGGTCAAGGACGCCAAGGTCGGACTGACGCACAACGCAGGCGGCGAGATCCGCGGCGAAGCCGCGGTCAACACCGTGCACGTCCTGACTCGCTAGCCGCGCGGATCGAGACAAGCAACGAGCCGTTGGCCGGTGGCTTCCGCGCGCGGAAGCCACCGGCTGGCTTAGGAACCAGTCAGCCCGGACGCGTCCCCCAAGCGCGACAAAGTCTCGCGGACAGCGGGCGTGGTCGAGGAGGAAACCATGGCGCTGCGAACGCCGGAGGAGTACGTCGAGAGCTTGCGGGATGGCCGCCGGGTGTACGTCGCGGGGGAGCGCGTCGATGACGTGACGACCCACCCGATCCTCCAAATCACCACGGAGCACTCGGCCGGCACCTACCGGCATCAGCACGATCCAGAGCTGCGAGCGCTGTTCACGTACGAGCCCGACGGGGAGGGGCAGCGGGCGAGCCGCTACTTCAAGCTCGCGACGACGCCGGACGAACTGCTGACCCGGGGCGACCTGATCGAAGAGGACACGCGGCGCCACAACTCGACGTTCAACATCACGAAGGCGGTCGGGTCGGATGCGATGCACGCCCTGAAGGTTTGGTCGCATCAGACGGACGGGGATCTGGGAACCGACTACGCGCCGCGCGTCGACGCCTGGATCAACCACGTGCGCACGCAGGATCTGTCGCTGGCGCTGTCACAGACGGACGTGAAGGGCGATCGGTCGCTGCGGCCGCACCAACAGCCCAACCCGGATGCATATCTGCACATCGTGGAGCGCCGGGACGACGGGATTGTCGTGCGCGGGGCGAAGGCGCATCTGACCGCCGGGCCGGTCGTGAACGAGCTGATCTTCATCCCCACGCGGATGATGGGGGAGGAAGACGCGGCCTACGCGGTCGCGTTCGCGATCCCGGTCAACACGCCGGGGCTCACGCTGATCTGCCGGCAAACGGGGGATACCTCGCAGTCGACCTTTGACTATCCGATCAGCCGCCGGAACATCGAGACGGAGGCGGTGACGGTCCTGGACGACGTGTTCGTCCCCTGGGATCGGGTGTTCCTGGCGGGGGAGTGGCAAGCGGCGGGAGCGCTGGCGGTGACTTTCGCGAACTACCACCGCTACACGGCGATCTCGTACAAACCCCCGACGGTGGACTTGTTCGTGGGAGCGGCGCAGTTGGTGGCCGAGCAGAACGGGGCAGCGCGGGCGGGACACATTCGGGACAAGATCGCGCAGCTGATCATCTACGGGGAGATCATCCGTGCCTGCCGCAAGGCGGCCGCGCGGGAGGCGACGCCGATCGAGCCGGGGATGGTCTACCCCAATCAAGTGTACGCCAACGCGGGAAAGTACCACTTCGCATCGGGGTTCCACCACGCCGCGGCGCTCCTGCAAGACATCGCAGGGGGGCTGGCGATCACAGCTCCGATGGAGTCCGATTTCAAGAACCCTGAGACCGGTCCGTACCTGGAGCATTATCTGACGGGGGCGGGAGAGACGTCGGCGGCGGAGCGAGTGAACCTGTTCCACCTGATCCGTGACATGACCGCTTCGGAATTCGGCGGCTACAACTACGTCGTGACGCTGCACGGGGAAGGTTCAATGGCAGCGCAGCTGCTGACGACCTATCGCGACTACGACCTCGAGCGGTGCAAGGCCTTGGTCCGCGCCACGCTCGACACCGCGAGCTAGGATTCGCTGCGGACAAGGGGGCGCTGGATGGACCTGGGACTGGCCGGCAAGGGCGTCGTCGTCACGGGTGGCGGCTCGAATATCGGACGGGCGATTACGCTCACGTTCGCCCGGGAGGGTGCGCACGTCCTCATCGCGGATCTCGACGTCCCGCAGGCCGAGCGGGTCGTGGCGGAAGCGGAGGCGCTGCGGGCGGGGGGACGGACGCAGGCGGTAGAGACGGATGTGACGCAGTGCACGTCGATTGAGGCAGCAGTAGAGCGGGCGGTCGCGGAGTTCGGGCGCATCGACGTGCTGGTGAGCAACGTGGGGTGGACGCACGACCAGCTGTTTTTGGACAAGCCGCTGGAGGAGTTCGAGCGGGAGATTCAGCTCAATCTGTGGGGCGCGATCCACTCCACACGAGCGGTGCTGCCGCGCATGGCGGAGCAGGGGAACGGCCGGGTCGTGTACATCAGCTCCGATGCCGGCCGCATGGGCGAGTACCGTGAGTCCGTCTACTCGGCCTGCAAGGCCGGGCTGATCGCGCTCGCGAAGGCGCTCTCGCGCGAGTACGGCAAGTTCGGGGTGACGTTCAACGCGGTCTGCCCGGGCCTGACGGTGCCGGACACGGAGGCGGCGATGGGCGAGGGGAGCATGTGGCGGGAGCTGAGCACGGTGTTCACGCCCGAGGCGCGGGAGCGCGCCAAGAGAGCCTATCCGCTGCGACGGTTGGGTACGGCTCAGGATCCGGCCAATGCGGTGGCGTTTCTCGCGTCGGAGGCGGCCGGGTTCATCACGGGTCAGACGCTGAGCGTCAGCGGAGGCTACACGATGCAGTGATGGGTGTGGGCGGCGATCGCCGGAGGATCTACGTCCCTTCGGTGATGAAGGATCCGCCCTCCACGCCGACGAGCTGATCAGCGCCCGAAACGGGGATGACGAGTCCCGACTCCCGCTGGGTCAGCGCGGTTTCTTTATCGGCTTGGTACTTCTCGAGCAGCGCGAGATAAGACTCGATGATCTCGGGGAGGCGGCCGGTGCGCTCGATCTCAGAAGCGGCTTGATCGGTGAGGTCGAAGAGCCGCTGGGCATGCCGGTAGTTGATCTCGACGGCGGAGCCCTGAACGGCGTCGGTCACCAGCAATGTGACGAACTGCCGAGGCTTGCCGAGCAGGCGCTCCCAGCCTCTGCCGAGGAGTTCGTCCAGCCGCTTGCCGACATAGAAGCGAGGAGGACGCGCGTAGCGTTCCAACTCCAGCATGCCGTCGATGCCGGGAAAATACTCGGCGTGCAGATCGCGGAGGCGTGGGGGAGCACTCTCGTGGGTGTCGGAGTGACGGATCCCCTCATCAGCAGGCAACTGGCCGAGGAGGAAGTGTTGTTGCAGCGTGCCCACAGCACCCTCTCCCCGGCCAGGACTCGACGATGAACGGGCGGCGCTTGCGCCGCAGCGCCGTCTTCGTTACTAGGCTCCAGTTTCGATCAGCATATTACCGTACTCATCGACTTCGATAGACGCGCCCGGCGGCAGGATCGTGGTGGAGGTAGGCTCCTCGACCACGGCCGGACCAGTGATCGTGTTGCCGGGCTGCAGCTTCTCGCGGGTGTAGACGTTGGTGTCCCGGTCGCTGCCGTCGAAGTAGACCTGGCGCGTGGTGCGCAGAGCGCCTGCAGCGTCCGAGTCGCCCTTCACGCCCTTGGGGATCTCCGGCTTCTGCACGGAAGCGCTGCCGAAGACGCGGGCGTGTACGACCTGGACCTCTTGCTCGGGGTCGGCGTGGCCGTACTCGCGCTCGTGCTCGCTGTGGAAATGCTCGGTCGCTTCATCCAGCACATCGTCCGTGACGTTGACCTTGCCCTGCTCGTCGAGGTCCAGCTTGATGGAGATCGTGCCCGCCTCGGCGACGCGAATGTCATCCTTGGAGGGAATATCGCCGGTCTTCTGCGCGAGGTCGCCGAGTGAGACGGAGAGGGAGTAGACCTGCCCGTAGTACTGCAGGTCGAGGTAGTACTCCATCTTTACGTCATGCGGGGAGATCCCCTGGCGCAGGAAGGACTGGTAGATGGATTCGCGCAGCTCGTTGAAGGTCTCCTCAAGGTCGATGTTGGAGAGCGCGCGCCGGCGCCGCAGGACCGTCTTGCTGCGGTCCTGCACCATGTCGACAGTGAGCAACCCCCAAGCCGAGAGGACGCCCGGCCCCGTTGGGATGATGGCGCGCTTCATTCCGAGCTCGCGGGCGAGGGTGGTGCAGTACATCGCGCCGCCGCCGCCGAGGCCGACGAGCGCAAAGTCGCGGGGGTCGTAACCCTTCTCGACCGTCACGTAGCGGATGGCCTGCATCATGTTGTTTTCCATGATCTTGAGCATGCCGTCCGCCGCTTCCTCAAGGCCAAGGTTGAGCGGACCGCCGACCTTTTCGGCAACCACCTTCTCAGAGAGATCTTTGCGGATCGTCATCTCGCCGCCGAGGAACTGCCCCGGATCGATGCGGCCAAGAACGACCTGCGCGTCCGTCGAGGTGGGCTCGGTGCCGTTGGTGTCGTAGCAGGCGGGGCCGGGGTCGGCACCGGCGCTTTGGGGGCCGACATGCAGGATGCCCCCCTCGTCGATCCAGGCGATGGAGCCGCCGCCGGCGCCGATGGAGACGACGTCGACGGAGGGGAAGAGCACGGGCATGCCCCACTCGATCAGGAGCGGGCTCGTCCAGCGCGGACGCCCCTCAACGATGACGGAGACGTCGGCGCTGGTGCCGCCGATGTCGATGCCCACGAGCTCCGGAACACCGGTCAACTCGGAGAGACGCTGGAGCGCCATGGCCCCACCGGCCGGGCCGGAGCGGGCCATCTTGGCCGGAACGCTCTTCGCTTCGTCGATCGTAGCGACGCCGCCGTTGGACTGCATGACGGACACATCCGTCTTGAGTCCGGCATCGCGGAGGCCGCGGCTGAGGTTATCGAGGTAGGACTCCACGCGAGGGCCGACGAAGGCGTTGGCGGCAACGGTGCTGCCGCGTTCAAATTCACGCATCTCCTGCGTGACCTCGGAAGAGGCGGTGACGAAAGCATTGGGCATCGCCCTCTGCACCATCTCCTTGACGCGCATCTCGTGCTTGGGGTGCTGGTAGGAGTGGATGAAGCAGATGGCGACCGCTTCGATGTCGCGAGCCTGGAGTGTCTCAATGACGTCTTCGACTTGCGCTTCGTCGAGCGGAGTCGCGACCTCGCCGTTCCAGTAGAGGCGCTCCCTGATCTCGAGGCGGTGCCGCCGGGGAACGAGCGCCGGGGGCGGCGTCCACTGGGCGTCGTAGAGCTCCTGGCGGTTGGCGCGCCGGATTTCGAGCGTGTCGCGGAATCCTTCGGTGGTCAGAAAGGCGGTCTTGGCGCCATCACGCTCGATCAAGGTGTTGGTGGCGGTGGTGGTACCGTGCGCGGCGCTCTCGACATCGGCGAGATCAATGCCAAGCTTTTCGATGCCGGTGAGGATGCCCTGGGAGGGATCGGCTGGAGTGGTCGCCACCTTGGTGAGGCGCATCTCACCGCCCTCTTGGTCATAGAGGACGAAGTCTGTGAAGGTTCCACCCACGTCAATCCCGATTCGGTACCTCGCCATGTCACTACCTTTCTCTAGGACGCATGAACGTCCCCGCACCCCAGTGGGGACTCTCGTAGACGGGACCACCGGAGCCGTGAACCGTCAGGTCGCGCCACCCACCGGTATGGGCAGGCTCGGCTCGTATGCGGGTCCGCTCCATTCTCCACGCTGCCGCGCCGGACAACGATCGCGGCGGCGTGTCTTGCACCGGACGCAGGGTCGCCCCGATCCGGGGAACCCTACGATAACGCCCCTCTTGATAACGGATGTGCGCGGCACGGTCCAGTCCCGGAAGCACTCTAGTCCGCTCCCAGGCTAGCAGCCGCCCGCTGCGGCGCGCATCTGCTTTCGCAGCTCTGCCGTAGCGGCTTCATCGACTTCATACTCGATCCGCCGCCGGTCGATCTCCCGCACGACGACGCCGTATTGGGAGCGGGCGGCGGCTTCCGTGATGTACCCGTCCTTGACGTCCTCGACGACGCGCTCCAGGGGACGTTCAAAGGCAGTCCCGTAACCACCGCCCCCATTCGACCAAAAGGAAAGGACTTCGCCAGGGCCGACGGGAACGTTGACGACGAAGGTACCGAGGTCGCGCTCTTGCTCGGTTTCCGGGTTTCCGACGACACGGGCGGTCCAACCCTCGCCGCCGCCGAAGATGCCGGAGGGACCGAAGCGTTCGCGGTTGGTGATATTGGAGAGGGTGCCCTCTTGGTAAGGCTCAATGGTTTGGTCGAGGCCAAGGCCGCCACGGGAGCAGCCGGGACCGCCAGAGTCCACCAGGAGTTGGTAACGGTGGTAGAGGACGGGATAGCGGCGCTCTTGGAGCTCGCAGGGGATGTTGGTGGCGCTGGCGGAGTAGGGGGAAGCAATGTTGTTGCCGCCGTCATGATCGCGGGCGCCGCCCATGCCGCCGAAGGCCCAGAGATAGTTGATGAAAGGCGCGTCAAAGCCGGGGCGCGGGTCGTTCCCGGCGAAGGTCGAGTTGACGATGGCAGAGGGAAGGCCGATGGCGCGCTCGGGGTTGGCCTGACCAAGGGCGAGCATGGTGACACCCATCGTCACGTCCATGCTGGTGATGGCGAGGCCGGAGATGCCAACGGGCGGCTGCGCCCAGACCAGCGATCCGCGCTTGGCTTTGATCTCGATCGCGCGCATGACGCCCGAGTTGATCGGCATGGGAGGCAGGATGGCGGCGAGGCCGATGAAGACCGCAGAAGTGGTGGCGGCGATCGTGCAGTTAATGCCGGATTGGGCGGGTCCGTCGGTGTCGGTGAGGTCGAAGAGCGCGTGGTCCCCGTCGATCGTGAGCTTCAAGCGAATGGTCTTGGGCTCGCCGGTGAAGACATCCTGGTCGATGCGGTCTTCGGCGTCGTAGTCGCCGTCGGGCAGGCTGGCGAAGGCCGCACGCGCCATGCGCTCAGAGTAATTCTGCGTTTCCTCCATGGCGTCGAGGACGTCCTGGCGGCCGTAGCGCTTGACCAGCAACTCGATACGGCTGGCGCCGGCGCGCACGGCGGCGACTTGGGCGTTGAGATCGCCGAGCCGCTCCCAAGACTGGCGCATGTTGTGCAGCAAAACGGCGACGATATCGTTGTTCAGCACGCCGCGCTTGTAGAGCGTGAGCGCGGGAATCCGGACTCCCTCTTCGAAATGGGAGCGCGCCTGCACGTTGAGCGAGCCGGCGACCACGCCGCCAACGTCGGACCAGTGCGCCGTGCAGGAGGTGAATCCGACGAGGACATCGCCGTCGAAGACGGGTTTGATGAAATGAATATCGTTGCAGTGCGTACTGGCGATGTAGGGGTCGTTGATCATGTAGATGTCGCCGGGCGCCATATTTTCAACGCCGATCGCGTGCATGACTTCGGGAACGGTCAGCATGGTGAGGCCGACGAAGGCAGGGAGGTCGTGCTCGCCTTGGGAGACGAGCTTGCCGTGCGGACTGTAGACCGCAGTGGCAAAATCGTTCCCTTCATTCACGGGGGTGGAATAGGCGGTCTTGGCGACGGTGACCGCCATCTCATTGCAGGCGGCTGTGAAGGTGTTGCGCAGCACCTCAAAGGTGATGGGATCGAGTTGAGTAGTCACCGTGCTGCCTTTCGGTCGGCGTTCAGCGTTGAGCGCGCATCTCCTCGCGGAGAGCGTCCGTCGCGGCCTCGTCGATCGTGTACTGGAGCTGGCGCCGGTCGATCTCCCTGACCACGACGCCGTATTGCGAACGGGCGGCGGCGAGAGAGATATAGGCGTCGCGCACGTCCTCCACGACCCGCTCGGGCTCACGCTCAAGCGGATCGCCGTACCCGCCGCCGCCGGCGGACCAGAAGGTGATCGACTCCCCGGCGCCCGCCGGCTCGTTCACCGAAAAGATGCCGATGTCGCGTGCCTGCTCCGTGCCGTGGTTGACGACCAGTCCAGCCGTCGCGCCCTCGCGGCCGCCGAAGATACCCGGCGGGCCGAAGCGCTCGCGGTCGCCGATACAAGAGATGGTGCCCGCGACGTAGGGGAACTCGACGTACTGGCGCAGCCCGGTTCCCCCGCGACTTCGGCCCGGGCCGCCGGAGTCCTGCAGGCACTCGTAGATACGCCAGAGCACGGGGTAGCGCCGCTCTTGGAGCTCGGCGGGGATGTTTTGCGTGCTCGCGGTGTAGGGGGAGCCGGCGACGTTGGCTCCATCGTGCGTCCCCACGGCGCCGAGGCCGCCGAAGCCCCATACGTAGTTGATGAAGCTGGATTGAAACTCGGGGCGGGTGTCGAAGCCCGCAAAGACCGTATTGAGCACACTGAATGGGGTAGCCGCGCCCCGCTCGGGCAGGGCCTCGCTCAGGGCTTGGACGACGCAGCCGATCGTGCATTCCATGCTGGTGGCGGCAAGACCGGAGATCGCGACCGGCGGCTGCGCCCAAACGATCGAGCCCCGTCTGGCCTTGATCTCGATGGTGCGCATGATGCCGGAGTTCATGGGCATCGGCGGAAGGATGGAGGCGAGGCCCAGGAACACCGCGGAGGTGGTGGCAGCGATGGTGCAGTTGATCCCGGACTCGGCGGGACCATCGGATTCGGTAAGGTCGAAGATGGCGTGGTCACCGGCGATGGTGAGCTTGAGACGGATGACCTTCGGCTCCCCGGTGTGGATGTCCATGTCGACGCGGTCGCTACTCTCATAGACGCCGTCGGGCAACAATTCCCAGGAAGCGCGCGCGAGTCGCTCGGAGTGGTTCTGGACCTCCTCCATCGTGGCGAGCACGGTGTCCGCACCATGTTTCGCAATGAGGGCCTGGAGGCGCGCCTCGCCGGCCTTCACGGCAGCGACCTGGGCGTTGAGGTCGCCGACCCGCTCCCATGACTCGCGCATGTTGTGGAGCAGGATGGCGAGCACGTCCTTGTTGAGTTCACCCTCGCGGTAGATGCGGAGCGCGGGGATCCGGACGCCTTCCTCAAAATGGCTGCGGGCACGGCAGTTGAGCGAGCCTGGGGCTACGCCGCCGACATCGGACCAGTGCGCCGTGGACGACGTGAACGCCACCAGTTCGCCTTCGTGGAAGATGGGTTTGACGAGATGGATGTCGTTGCAATGGGTGCTGGCCACATAGGGGTCATTGATCATGTAGATGTCTTCAGGCCGCATCGTGTCCCGACCGATCGCTCGAATCACCTCGGGGACGGTCAGCATGGTGAGGCCGACGAAAGCCGGAAGGTCGGTCTCCCCTTGGGCCACCAGCTTGCCGTTGCGGTCGTAAACGGTGCCCGCGAAGTCGCGGCCTTCATTGATCGGAGTGGAGTAGGCGGTCTTGGCCACGACGAGCGCCATCTCGTTGCAGACGGCGCTGAAAGCGTTGCGCAAGACTTCGAACGTGATGGGGTCAACGGCCGCTGGGCTCATCACACGCCTCCGAGCGTTTTCTATGAGAGCCGGCGCGTCCGTGGCGCCGGTCAGAGCGGTCAGTATATGAAGCGGGTCGGCGGCTGGGCAATCGGATTTGGCGGGGGCGGTTAGCCCGGATACACGGCGCTGGAGGGGAAGGTGGGGCTGCGTTTCTCTTGGACGGCGTCGACGCCCTCACGGACGTCGGGTCCCATGAATTGGAGCAGCTCGAAGGCCGCGGAGGCGTCGAAGTTGGGGGCATTCATCCGCAGCCAGTTGTTCAGGATGTGCTTCGTCGTGCGGAGGGCGACGGCGGAGCCACGGCCCAGGCGGTCGGCGACTTCACGGGCGCGGTCCATGAGTTCATCGTGGGGCACGCACATGCTCACGAGGCCGATCTCGGCAGCCTGCTCCCCATTGAGCTCATCGTTCGTGAACAGGTAGTACTTGGCCCGAGCCATGCCGCAGAGCAGGGGCCAGATGATGGCGGCGTGGTCGCCGGCAGCGACGCCGATGCGCGTGTGGCCGTCCATGATCCGCGCCTTGTCGGAGGCGATGCTGACGTCCGCGAGGAGGGCGACGGCCAACCCGGCGCCGATCGCCCACCCGTTGATGGCGGAGACGATCGGCTTATCCAGATTGATCATGTTGTAGACGATGTCGCGATCCTCTTGGAGGGTCTTGTAGACAAAGCCGAACTGCTGGAAATCGACGCCGAAGAGGTCGCCGCCAGCGCAGAAGGCGCGGCCGGCGCCGGTGATGAGCGCGACGCGCGTATCCGGATCGTCGCCGATGGTGCGCCAGATCTGTCCGAGCTCCTTGTGGAGCTGGGCATTGACGGCGTTCATCGCCTCGGGCCGGTTCATCGTGATCTGGAGGACGCCGTTGGGCAGGCGCTCGAACAGCAGGTATTCGTAATCGGCGTATTCCATCATGGGATCGATCCTTCACCTCAGAGAGCCAGTGCAGGCCGGCAGGGTAGCGGATGCTGCGCGCCGAAAACGATGAGACGGCGGGAATCAGCCCTCGTTCTTGGCGCGGGCGGCGGCGATGGCAGCGCGGAGCTCTTCGGTCTCCGTAGACTCGTGCTCGTGCATGATGTCGTACCAGCGGTCGAGGTTCTCCTCGTTGTCGGAGAGCGGGAAGCATGTCGACCACCACGAGGGCTGGCCGCTCTCGCCGTTGCCGCGGATCGCCACGAGCGGCGGCGGGCCGCTGGTGCAGCGCTCCTCGACGAGCGGGCAGCGGGGCGCGAGGGGGCAGCCGGGGGGCAAATCGATGGGGCTGGGGATCTCACCACTGAGGCGCAGGCGCTGGCGCGTGGTCTTGGGGTCGGGGAGCAGCACGGACGAGAGAAGCGCCTCACTGTAGGGATGGGTGGGGCGCGCGAAAACATCCTCGATCGGGCCGGTCTCGACCAACTGTCCCAGGTACATGATCGCGAGGCGATGGCTGATGGCACGCACCGCGCTGAGATCGTGCGAGATAAAAATGTAGGCGATCTTTTGCTCTTCCTGGAGACGCCGCAGGATGCCGATGATGTGAATGCTGACGGAGAGGTCAAGCAGGCCGGTGGGCTCATCCAAGACGATGAAACGCGGGCCCGTCGCGATGGCGCGGGCGATGGCGACCTGCTGCTGCTCCGCCTTGCGAATGGCGCCGGGACGCTCGTTCAGGACGCGCGGATCGAGGTCGGCGAGCTCGAGCACTTCCATGACGCGCTTTTGGAGTTCCGTCCGACTCAGTGTCTCGTGGAGGCGCAGGGGCTCGGAGATGATGTCGCGGACGCGCATGCGCGGGTTAAAGCCCAGCATGGGATCCTGGTAAACGATCTGCATCTTGGAGCGCATGCGTCGCATGGGCTCGCCATCGAGCTTGAGCAGGTCGATGCCCTCGAAGCGGATCGCGCCCGTATCCGGCTCCGTCAGGCGAAGGACGACGCGGCCCAGGGTGGTCTTGCCGGAGCCGCTCTCGCCCACCAGCCCGAGCGTCTCGCCCTCGCGCAGGTCGAGGGAAACGTTGCTCACGGCGACGAGCTCTTGCCCCTTGCCGACGGTGAAGGTCTTGGTGAGATTGCGAATTTGGAGAAGCGGTTCGTCCGTCATTCGTCTTCCAACCGTACCAGATGCCCGGGGGCGACGAGGGTATAGAGATCGGACGGCGCCGGTAAGTTCTCATGAACAAAGCGTCGATCCTGAGAGGTATCACGCTCCACATCGACGCGCGCTTCGTCCATCTTCTGCTGGGCACGGGCTTCGCGGGCGGCCGAGAGGAGCAGCCGGCTGTAGGAATGCTGGGGGTTGGCGAAGAAGTCGAGCACGGGAGCGTACTCCACGATCTGCCCACGGCGAATCACGGCGATCGTATCGCAGTACGTCGCGGCGATGCCGAGGTCGCTCGTGGTCAACACCAGTGAGGTGTCGCGCTCCCGCAGAAGAGCGTGGAAGTGGTCCATGACCTGCGCCTGGATCGTGACATCCAACCCGACGGTGAACTCATCGCCCAGTAGCAGCTGTGGTGAGCAGGCCATGGCCTTGGCAATGAGGATGCGCTGGGCCATGCCCCCGCTCAGCTCGTGGGGATAGGCCTGGAAACGGATGTGCGGATCAGGGATACCGATGATGCGAAGGATGTCGATCGCTTCGTCGGCGAGATCCTGCTTGCTCCGGTCGGGGAAGTGCGATCTGAGAACATCGACGATCTGACTGCCGGCGGTCTCGACCGGGTTGAGAGAGAACTTGCCACCCGGAACGATCATTGCTAGCTCGAGGCCGCGGAGTTCCTCCATTTGGCGGCTCGATTTGGCCATGAGGTCTTCGCCCCGATAGACGATGCTGCCGCTGCGCTGCTCCACTTCGCGCAGCAACAGGCGGATGATGCCGAAGAGCAGGGCGCTCTTGCCGGAGCCGCTCTCGCCCATCACTCCCAGCACCTCGCCCGAGTCGACGCTCATAAAGGCACCGTCGATCACGAGGCGATCTTCGACGAGATGGTGGAGGGTCAGGTCGCTGACCCGCAGGATCTCGCCGGAAGCCGTGGATCCGGCAGGAGTGGCGTCGGGGGTCTCAGTAACCACGGAGACCAGACCCGCGCCAGCGGACGCGAATGCTCTCGCCGATGACGGCGAGGGAGAAGACCGTCAATCCGAGCGTGATGCCGGGGAAGACCGAGGTCCACCACTGACCGCTCTGCATAAGCTCGACCCCACTCCTGATCATGGCGCCCCACTCCGGCGTGGGCGGAGCGACGCCGGCTCCCACGAAGCTCAGCCCCGCGGTGAGAAGGATGGCGTAACCCATAACGGCCGAGCCCTGGACCGTGGCGGTGGTGACGGAGTTGGGCAGGATGTGGTTGAACATGATGCGCCGGGTCGGGTTGCCGACAGCACGCTCCGCTTCCACGAAGGTGAGTTCGCGCACAAGCAAGGTCTCCGCTCGCACGTAACGGAAGAAGATCGGGGTGAAGAGGAAGGAGAGGACGTAAATGACTTTGTCTTGCCCGGATCCGATCACGGCGACGAGGGCCAGCGCGACGATAAAGACGGGGAAGGCTTGGATGATGTCCATGAAGCGCGTGAGGACCTCGGCCAGCGATCCGACGAGCCGGCCTCGACCGGCAGCATAACCCGCCACCAGACCGAGCACGGAGCCGGCGCCCAGGCCGATGATGGTGGAGGCGATAGCGATAACGAGATCGACGCGCGGGGCAGAGATAGTGCGGCTGAAGACATCCAACGCCTTCTCGTCCGTACCGAACCAGTACGCGCCACTGGGCGCTCTGAGATTCGCCAGTTGCGTTCGCGGGTCGCCCTGAGCGTTCAAGATCAGCTCTCCCCGCTCATCAAGGAGAGTCTCGCGGAGCACGGCTTCGGGATCATGGGGAGCGATGATAGGGCCGACGGCGGCGAGAAAGATCATCACGGCGAGGATGCCAAGGGCAATGGTGAGGAGTTTCTGCCGGCGCATGGCCCCCAAGACCGCGCCAGCGGAGAGGCGGGGTACACGGACGCGGACGGCCTGCCAGGTGGTGGTGGTCATGACGAACCCACCGTGCTCACCCGGATACGCGGATCGACGAAGTAGTGAATGATGTCGATCAAGAGGTAGACGAGGATCGTGAAGACGGCGGCCACCAGCATCATGCCTTGGATCACGTTGAAGTCAAGGGCGTTGACCGCATCCACCGTGTACTGACCGAAGCCTCCCCACGAGAACACCGTCTCGACGAGGACGGCGCCTCCAAGAAGGAAGGCGTAGAGGACGCCGCTGGTCGTGACAATGGGGAGCAACGCGTTGCGCATGATGTAGCGCGTGATGGTGCGCCGCCGCACGCCGACCGCCCGGGCCCCGGTCACGTACTGGGAGTTGAAGACTTCCGTCGTGGTGACCGCCGTAATCTTCAAGACCACCGGCGCGTAGACGATGGCAAGCGTCAGGACGGGCATGATCGAAGCGCGGAAGGCCGTGCCGGCCTGCCTGAAGTCCCCCTTGATAAGGGTGTCCAGCAGATCAACGTTGGTGGGTCCGGTAGGAATTTGCGAGGGGATATACCCCGGCAACTGGCCGATGGGCGCCGGTAAGATGCCCAGCGTGGCGAAGAAGATGAAGACCAGGATCAGCCCGACCCAGAAATCCGGTAAGGCCCCGGCTAAGAAACCATAGCCAATAATGGACTTATTCAGCCACGTGCCCCAGCCGGTGGGCGGGGCTAAGGCTGCGGCATAGCCCACTCCAATCCCGATCACCACGCAGGCAACGAGGCCGAGCGTGATCAGCCACAATGTCGCCGGAACGCGGCGTCCCAGCTCCTCGATGACGGGTTGCTTGGTCACGATGGAATTGCCGAAGTCGCCTTGGACCGTGCGCTCGACGTATCGGCCGTACTGGACGAAAAAGGGCTTGTCGAGCCCAAGGCGCTTCGTTTCGCGGACCACGCCCTCTTGGGTGCGCAGCGGGCCCAGAATGATCAGGACGGGATCACCGGGCAGGAGCTTGATCAGCAGAAACGCCAGAAAGGAAACCACGAAGAGCTGCGGGATGAGGAAAGCGAAACGCCGCAGCAGGAACTTTCTCATAGTCTCTCGCTCTTGGAGGCGTTCCGCTCAGTGCGCCCGACCCGCGCGCTCCAGTCGCGGGTAGCCATATGATCTACAGCCTAGCAGAGGGGACGCGCAAGACCGGGACGGGGTAGTGCGCCCGGCGGCAGGGCCCCAAAAGCATGCGGAACTCTTGAAGAGCGCAACTCGTGGGTGACTCGGAAGGCTCCATCGGCCTTCCAACCGATCTCAATAGGCTGTCTCCAGGATCTGCGCCACCACCTCTTCCGTCACGGGGCGCGGGTTGGTGGCAACGACCATATCCTCCAACGCGTCGTGGACGATCCCGGGGAAGTCCTCCTTGGTGACCCCGACCTCGGAGAGGCGAGTCGGCACTTCCAGCTCTTGGATGAAAGCGCGCAGCGAACCGATAAAGGCTCGCGCGGCGTCATCGACGCTCATGTCCCGGGTATCGACGGCGAAGGCCTCGGCCAGGCTCGCCTGACGATCTTTCACGACCGGGAAGTTGTAGTCCATGACGTGCGGAAGCATGATGCACGAGGTGACGCCATGGGGGACGTCGCAACGGGCCCCAAGCTGGTGGCCGATGCCGTGGCTGAGGCCGACCATCACGTTGAGCAGGCCGAAGAGGCTCATCCAGCAGGCCATCTGACAACGGCCACGGGAGCCGATGTCTTCGGGGTTCCTGGAAGCATTGGGGAGCTCCTGCGCGAGGATCGTCAGCGCGTCCTTGGAGAGCGCATCGACGAAGGGCATGTGGGCCTGGGAGACGTAGGCTTCGACGCAATGGTCGACGGCGCGCATTCCGGTCGACGCCCAGAGCCAGCCGGGCGTATGCACGGCCAGGGTTGGGTCGAGGTAGGCCGCGACCGGCATCAGTGGCGGGTGCAAGTAGATCTCTTTGACTTGGCGCTTGCTGTCGGTCATGCCGGCGATGTTGGTGAACTCGCCGGCAGAGAGGGTGGTGGAGATCGTAATGTGCTTGGGAACGCGCGCGGGGTGCTTGAGCGAGGGAAATTCGACCTTGTCGGGGTACTCAAACTTCGTGCTGTAGTCGTCACACTGATCGAGCGTCGTGATCTCCTCGGCCATGCACATGGCCACGGCCTTGGCGCAATCGATGGGACTGCCGCCGCCCACGCTCACGAGGAAGTCGGCTCCCGCGCTGCGGGCTTCCTCTGCCGCCTGCAGAACCGACTCACGGTGGACGTGTTGCGAGACGGCGTGGAAGACCCCCACGGCTTTGTCGCCAAGAACGCCCTGCACGCGATCGACGACGTTGGTCTTGGTCGCCAGGCTGTTGCTGGCAACGATGAAGACTTTGCGGCCGTCATGGGCCTCCACATCCTCGGCCAGGAAGTTCAGGCAATCGGGACCGTAACGGACGCGTTCCATCGACGGGATTTCGAAGGTTCCTGCGAGTGCTTCGGCCTGTGACATGGCTGTCCTTTCCCCGGACCCCCGCTGGCGTGGCGCGCGGCCGAGCGTACGAGCGGCCCAGAAGACCGTCAAGAAACCGCTGGCTGTGGCTGGCCGGCTCGATCCGAATCACCGGCTCGATCCGAATCAGGAGAAGCTAAGCGCCGCTCGCGTCCAGCGTGGTGTCGACACCGGCGACGGTCACCGTCGGGAAAGCGCCGAGGATGGAGAACCAAAAGGTTGTCCGCGCAGGCAGCGCAACGAGCTGCGACGCCGCAAGCGGGCCTTCCAGGGCGAAGCCCGATCGGTTCCAGCGCGTGCCGGTTTCCCTATCGACGAAGGCGCCATCCTCAAGCACGAACGTCAGCCGCCTTCCGTCCACGCGGGGATCGAAGGCGGCGCCGTAGCGAGATGGCGAGTCGATGAAGATGACGAGCGGCTGGCCGGCCAGGGCGTCGTTGATCGCAAGGCTGCCAAGCGACTGCAGGGGATAGGCGCGCGGCTCGCTCTCAATCTCCACGACGAGCGCCAGCTCCGAGATCGGGAGGCGACCGTCCGCGAGCGTTTCCTCATCAATGAGGAACGGTGGACGGGCAGTGGATTCGCCCGCGCCGGAAAGGAGGGAGGCCACGTCTGTGCCGTAGGGACGATCGAAGCCAGTATCGTCGCTGAGGACGAGGGTGTCGGGGTGCTCGGCGAGCCAAGCTTGCCACTCCGTGGTGATGGATGCGAGGGGAGTGAGCCGCTGACCGGTGCGCGCACCCACGACCGCTTCTCCCGCCACCTGGAACCAATAGGAGATGGCTTCGAGGTCGCGGTCGAACATGACGAGGTCGTTCTCAAAGAGCGCGCCGGTGTTGCCGAAGGTGAGAACCTCGCCGGCCAGCACACGCTCGTACACGAGGCCGGTGCGACAGAGGGTGCAGTAGGCGATGAGGACGGGCCGGCCGGCCAAGGTCTCGTTCACAATCCCGTGGAAGTTAAGAATGGAAATCGGATAGGCGTACGCCTGTCCGTCGTCCGCGACATAGCCGATGATCAGCTGCGTGTCCCAGAGGTAGTCGGCGGCCGCCGCTTGAGCGGCGGTGCGGTAGCGCACCGTGCCGACGCGATCCTGCTCCGCGGGAGAGAGCAGCGCACGGTTGGCATCGAGCGGTGGAATGGCATCGACGATGCTCAGGACCGTTGCCTCATCGGCTTCCGCCAGGGTGACGGCGGTGAGGTCGAAGAGGTCGAAAACGATATCGACGAGTTCGACGCTGCGGAGAGAAGTGTCCAGTCCGGCGATGACGCCCCGGTCGGTTGCAAGCGAGGAGGCGCCGAGATCGGCAGCGCCTGCGTCTTCTGGTCCGGAAGAGGCGTCCGCGGGGACCGGGACGGCGGGCTCGCCGCCGCCGGAGCAGGCGGCCACGCCGAGGGCGAGCAAGGCTCCCGCCACGATCACGACAGGAAATGGCATGCGAGGGAATGGGCGCACTGGTCCGCTCCAGCTCAGTCGCACTCTGAGCATACGCCTGATCGCCTGCCGGATTCGAGCGTTAGCGTCCCGGAGAATGGGACTTGGTGAGCTGCTCGGAGCGGCGCTCCAGCGTCGTGATCGCGTCGACGCGGTTGTACATCCAGAGCGCGAGGGGTTCGGTGACCTGGGGCAGATTGACGAGGTAGGCGGCGAGAAGCCACAGTCCACCGGCCCACCAACCAAGGCCGAAAAAGTACAGGGCGCGCACGTACGGTCGCTCGCGCACCTCTTGCTCGCGCTCGCTCGGGGTGACGGGCCCAGCGATCCGTTGCGAGGGATGGGCCAACCGCATGACGCGCGGGAGCTGCTGGAGCGCCCAGGGCCGGAAGATGTAGCCCACGGCGGTGAAGTTGAGGATCGCCGTGGCAGCGATGAGCAGTAAGCCACCCCACGAGCCGACGAAGATGAGCCACAGCAGCCGGACGGTGAAGGGATACGGCTGCGGCGCCGTTTCGACGATGACGCGCCGCGCCGTTTCGTCGACGTGGATCGAGGTGGGCGCGCCGTCCGCGGCCCGCGCCCGGCTCGAAGCCGGCGAGGCGGCGGAAGCGCCGCCAGCAGACTCGCTTGCGGGCGGCGGTTCGGATTCGGGAAGTTCCGAATCGGGCATCATGCAAGATCTCCCATCGGCGCAGCGGCAGTCTATGGGAAGAGCGAGACCCCCTCAACGCCGAACAAGACCAGGGATGGAAGCGTCCGAGCCCCACTGGGCGGTGGGCTCTGTTAGCGTTGGCGCTGGTAACGTTGGCATGGGGGTTAGGCCGCGCGCCGGGCGCGGATGTGAGTCTTGCCGATGCTGTTGCGCAACCTGCGGCTGATCGACGGCACGGGCGCGCTCCATGCGCGAGTCGACGTGCGCATCCGCGACGGACGCTTTCAGGCGATCGCGCCGGATCTGCCGAAGGACGACGAACCCGTCATCGATCTGAGCGGTTCGACGGCGATCCCGGGTCTGATCGACGCGCACACCCACTTGAGCCTCAACGCCGCGCCTAGCGCGATCGAAGACGCGGCCGAGCAGCCGCACCCCTACCAGGCCCTACTCACGGCAAAGCGCGCCGCCGCGCTGTTGCGGTACGGCGTAACGACCGCGCGCGACGTGGGCGGCGTGCCGTCGGTCATCTTCGCGGTGCGGGACGCGATCGCCCAGGGCCATCTGGAGGGCCCGCGGATTATCGCGGCCGGACATTGGCTCACCGTTACCGGCGGACACGGCTGGATGATCGCGGTCGAGGTGGACGGGGTGGACGCCTTGCGCCGGGCCGTGCGGGCGGAGGTCAAGGCCGGGTCGGACATGATCAAGCTGATGGCGAGCGGCGGCGTAGTGGGCGCGGGGCTGGGACCGCACGCCGTGCAGTTCTCGGAAGAGGAGATGCGGGTCGCGGCAGATGAGGCGCATGGAGCAGGACTGAAGATCGCGGCGCACGCGCACGGCACGGGCAGCATCGGCAACGCCGTCCGGGGCGGGGTGGATACTGTGGAGCACGGCTCGTTTCTCACGGAGGAGCTGGCGGACGCGATGATCACACGGGGCACCCATCTGACGCCCACGCTGGCGGTGATGGGGTTCATCCTCGCTCGTCCGGATGAGGCGGGGATGACGGAGGAGACCATGACGCGGGCGCGGGCGGTGAGCGACTCGCACCGCGCCGCGATCACGATGGCGTACGGGATGGGGGTACCGCTGGTGGCAGGGACGGACATGGGCGCGCCGTTTACCGGTCCAGACGCGCTCCACCAAGAGATCGTGGAGCTGGGAACGATCGGCTGCTCGCCCATGGAGGCGATCCAGGCGGCGACGAGCAACGCGGCGCGGGCGATGGGCCTGGAGGAGGCGATCGGCAGCGTGCAGCCAGGGCGGCGCGCGGACCTCGTCGTGCTGAGCGAGGATCCCCTGGACGATCTATCGGCGACGCGGTCGATTCGCTACGTGTTCAAAGACGGCCGGGTGGCGTGGAGACAGGCGGATTAGGGCGTCTGGCGGAAGGAACAGGGATGAAAGCGCCACTGGAGGGCATCCGCGTGCTCGAGGTCGCGAACTGGCTAGTGGCGCCGTGCACCGCGGCGCTGATGGTCGACATGGGAGCGGAGGCGATCAAAGTCGAGCCGCCGGGCGGCGACGCCTTGCGCGGCTTCGACATGAACACGCTCGGATACGACTACGACTTCAAAGGCAGCTACGTATTTGAGCTGGACAATCGAGGCAAGCGCTCGATCACGGTGGACCTCGAGAAGCCCGGCGGGATCGAGCTGGTGCAGCGGCTCGCGCAGGATGTGGATGTCTTCGTGACGAATCTGATCCAGTCGAGGCGGGAACGGTACCGGCTGACGCCCGCAGCGATCCACGCGATCAACCCGACGGCGGTATACGCATCGTTCTCGGGATATGGGACACGAGGGCCCGACGCGGCGCGGCCGGGCTTCGACTACGCCGCCTTCTGGGCGCGGAGCGGCGTCATGCGCGCGCTGACGCTTCCCGACTCGCCGCCGCCGCTCTGCAGACCAGGCCAGGGAGACCACACCACCACCCTCAACCTCCTGGCGGGAGTCTTGGCCGCGCTGCGCCTGCGCGACGCGACGGGAGAGGGACAAGTCGTCGACGCCACGCTGCTAGGCACGGGCATGTGGACCGTGGGGACGGACCTGGCGTCGGTACTGGTGGCGCGGCAGCAGCCGCCTCCGCACGACCATGCCGCGCCGGGTAACCCATTGCACAACGCCTACGAGTGCTCCGACGGGAGGTGGGTTCAGCTGGTCATGCCGCAGCCGGACCGCTTCTGGGCACGGGTCTGCACCATGCTGGGACTGCACGAGTGGGCGGAGGACGAGCGTTACGACTCCATCCCCAAACGCCAGGAGCACACGCAGGTGCTGACGCGCGGCATCGCGGAGAGGTTCCGGCAGCACGACTTCGCCTATTGGCGGGAGCAGTTGGACGCGTTCGGGTTAATCTGGGCGCCCGTCTCGACGTTGCCCGATCTGATCGACGACCCGCAGGTGCGCGAGATGGAGATCTTCGCGGAGATCGAGCACCCGGAGCTGGGACGGTTCGAGACGATGAATACCCCCTTTCAGATCGCGGGGGCGGAGATCGGCGTGCGGGGCCCCGCCCCCGCGGCCGGAGAGCACACGGCCGCGGTCGTGCGCGAGGCGGGGCTCAGCGACGACGAGATCGCGGAGCTCGCCGCGAACGGGGTGTTCGGCTGACCGAGGCCCGTTAGCCGCGGCGCCGGAGAAGCATGACCCCGAGCGCCCCGGCCAGCACGAGGATCAGGACACCGCCGATTGGGGCGATGACCAACCAGGCGTCGAAGCCGTCCCCCTGCGATGACCGGGAGTCGAAGAGCGTGAGATCGATGCGCGCATCGGGCTCGGCGGGAGGCACGGCGTCGGACGGCGGCTCACCGCTGACCTGAATCTCCTTGGACTCGACGTCGCCCTCACGCTCAAGCGCGGCGAGCGTGGCGTCGAACGCGGCCCTTGGGACCCGGAGATGCGCTTGCGCATGCGTATCGTCGCCGGCCACCGAGAGGATCACGCGATCGACGACGCCCCCCGTGGTCCCGACGAGCGTGCGCACGCTGGACAGCGCGCGCTGCACATCGTCAACGGCGACATGGAGGTAGCCGGAAGGCGGCTCGACGAAGGGCGTGTCGGGCGGGAAGAGCGAGACGGTGATGCTCGAGAGCGCGACGCGGTTGCCGAGGTAGTTGATCTGGCCTTGGAGCCGCTCGATTTCGGCACGGACACGGCCGAGCTCGCGCTCGATGACCAAGAGATCGGCGACCGTCTCCGCGCTGTCGAGCAGTTCGACGAGGCGCGCTTCCTCGTGGGTGGCGCTGCGGAGCCGCGCCTCAAGATCGATGAATTGCTCGGTGACGTCGTCGCTCGACACGAACTCGTCGCGCACCTCGCCGAGGGCGCCGATGCGATCGAGGATCGTGAAGAATTGCTCTCGCGGGACGCGAATGGTGAGCGTAGCGAACTGATCCGGGCCCTCACCCGTGCGCGAGAGCTGCTCGACGAACCCGCCCGAGGATTCGGCGATCGCACGGACCTGATCGACCGCCACGGGTACGTCCTCGACGCTGACGGAGACGTTCCCGTTGTGGATAACCATTCGGTCGACGGCTTGCGCGGCGTTGGGAGAGCGCGGCGGTTCGCCCGGCACGCCTCCGGCCGAGGCCGTCGCAACGGTCTCTCCAGCAACGCTGGCGGCGGGCGCGGCGAAGGCTTCCTCCACGGACTCGTCGAAGTCCGCGGGCACTTCGAGGGCAAAGTCCGCCTCTTGCATCGATTCCTGTGCGAAGGAGTCGTCGACGATCGTGAAGGCTTCGCCGTCGCTGAAGGGGGAACGGCCGGAATCGCTCCCGTCGCTGCCGCAGGCGACGAGGGCAAGAGAGGCGAGCAAGGCCACTAAAACAAGGAGAGGCAATCGAACGCTCATTGATCAGACCTCCACCAACCAAGACGACCGTGCCTGAGAGGAAGTTCCGAACGATCCGCTGCCGAGCCGGAAAATACAGAACCGGCCGCAGCGGAGGGAGCGGATTCGATCGGTCGCAACCTGCGCACACACCCGCGCGCACTCGTCCTCGGCGCAAGAGGTAGGGCCAGTGCACAGGCCGGTCCGTGTCCCTCTTCCAGCGCGAAACGGCGGGCGTCGAGCGGAAGCCACGCGGGTGGCGGCGCAGGAAGGGAAAGAGCGCGCCCAACCCGGTCGAGCATCGCGAGAGGCGCCGGCAAGGGTGCGCGCACCAGCACGGGCGGATGGCGCGGCGTGCTAATCCCTGAGCCGCACGAGCGTGCGTCCGCGGATCTCGCCCTTGAGAATTTTGGCGGTGGCGCCGATCACGCCCTCAAGCGTGATCTCCTCAGCGATGGTCTCCAGCAGCCCCGCCGGCTTGAGATCGGCGCCGAGACGGCGCCAGAGCTCCTCGCGGACGGGCATGGACGCATAGACGGAGTCGATGCCGACGAGCTTGACGCCGCGCAGGATGAACGGGAAAACGGTGGTACCGATGGCCGTACCGCCCGTGAGACCGGAGAGCGCAACCACACCCCCGGGCCGTGTGGTGCGGAGTAGGTAGGCCGTGGTGCTGCCCCCCACGGGGTCGACCGCGCCGGCCCAACGAGCCTTTTCCATGGGCCTGCCGCTTTCCACGCTGACCTCCTCACGGCTGAGGATCTCGGCAGCGCCGATGCTGCGGAGGAAGGCGTGCTGGCCGTCCTTCCCGGTGCTGGCCGCGACCGTGTAGCCGAGCCCGGCCAGCATGGCGACAGCGGTGCTGCCCACGCCACCCGTCGCGCCGGTGACGAGCACGGGGCCGGAGTCCGGCCCGATGCCGTTGCGCTCGAATTCGTATACCGAAAGGGCGGCGGTGAACCCAGCCGTGCCGAGGGCCATCGCCTCCTGGGCGTCGAGCCCGTCCGGCAGGTGGACGAGCCAGTCAGCAGGCACACGCGCGAGCTCCGCGAACCCGCCCGGGTGTCCGACCCCGAGATCGTAGCCGGTGACGAGGACGCCGTCCCCTTCGTTGAAGCGGCCATCGCTGGACGCGATCACGCTGCCGGCGAGGTCGATGCCGGGGGTCATGGGATAGCTGCTGATGACGCGGCCATCGCGGATGCAGGCAAGGCCGTCTTTGAAGTTGATGTCCGACCATTCAACGCGAACGGTGACCTCTCCCTCAGGAAGACGGGACTCGTCCAGCTCGGCGACCTCCGCGCTGAAGGAGTCTTCGCTCTTGTCCACGACGAAGGCTCGAAAGCTCACGCGTCGCTCCTTTCGAACGATGTGCGCAACACGAAAGAGCGGCCTCAGGGCCGCTTGCGACTCTACTGCACGGAATGGAGAGCGTCACCAGTGGTGCCCTTCGCGCTCGCAAGCCGCAGGCGGTGCGGACGCCGTCCTGCGGCGCGAGCGAGCGGCTGCGGTACGTATACTCAAGCGGAAGGGAAGGAATAGCCCGTGAGCGCCGAACCGGACGAACTCGATCGCCGAATCATTGCGGAACTGACGGCGGACCCGCGCCGTGCGTATGCGGAGATAGGCAAGCAGCTGGGCGTATCCGGCGCCACGGTCTCGTCGCGAATCGAGCGATTGCGGCGGGAAGAGCTGCTGTCGTTCGAGGTGCGGCCGGACTTAGAGGCGTTCGGCCTCACGATCCAGATTTTGGCCGCCGTGGAAGTGAACCCGGCGGCGCTGGCGGACGTGACCGCGATGCTGCGCGCCGCGCCGAACGTGCTTCGGCTCGACCACATCACCGGCGGCTTCAACATCCACTTCATCGCCGCCTTCCGTGAAGAGGCCGAGGTCGGGGGGCTCCTGCGGCAGCTGCAAACCACCAGTGGCGTGCGGCGCGTCGTGGTGCAGCACGTCATGGAGACCGTGCGGCTCGCGGACGGTTGGGCAGCGGTGCTGGCACCCGCGGAGCAGCCGGATACCCCCGCATACGGGATGGTCCCCGGAGTGCAGGTGCCAGCGCACCTGGAGGGACACTTGCAGACCGCCGCCGCATGGATCTACGCCTACGTGGGCGGCGATCTCGAGCGGCTGCGGATGACGTCCCAGCCGGGCGTTGTGCTGGAGATCTTGCGCCCGCGGTCGGCGGCGGGAACGTTCGAAGGGGTGGAGGCAGTGGCCCGAGCCGGTGCACGCCTGCGGCAGGTCTACCGGCGGTGGTGGTACCGGATCGCGGCGGTACGGGAGGCCGATCCGCCGTTCACCGTGGTAGTGGACGCGCTGAGTCCGGCCGAAGACTTCGAAGGCCATGTGACCACGGTCTTCTCCCGTAACGCTTTCACCATCGACGGTGATCGGGTCGCGCGGGTGACGAGCTTCGGCGCGATGCCCCTGGAGGATTCGACGGCGGCCCTGCCGCCCGAGGCCCATTCGCTCGAGTAAGCAAGTGCGCCGGCAGGGCGCGCACCGGCCTCACCACGATCACGGACCTCCCCGCCGTGCGTCCGTGGGAGCCGCGGCGTCGTACTGTTGCATGACGGTGGTGCGTGACGAAGTCTCCACGCGCCTGCGATCGGGTCGCGTGCACGCGAGCGGAGGGGATTGCCGATGCGAGCGGGACGAGGACGGAGGTGGAGGCTGCTGGCGCTGAGCGGAGCGTTGGGCGCGTGGGGGCTGGCGGCGGCGTGTGCCGGGGTGTCCGACGGCAATGGCGATGAGGTCGATCGGGTGGCGAGCGAGGGAACCTTTCTCCCCGCCGATGCGACGGAAACGCCCGCGGGCGAGCCCATCATCCGCGAAACCAGCCGCCACTTCCTCACCCGTCTGTCTTGGAAAACCAACTGGAACATCCGCATTATCGACCTGGCCGAGCTGATTCCGGGCGCGCCGCGAAACGGGATCCCGCCTTTGAACGAGCCTGCGTTCATCGCCGTCGCGGAGGCCGACGCGATCTACAGAGAGAACTCGCCCGTGATCCAGTTCGAGCTGGGCGAGGACGTGCGGGCCTACCCGCTGGAGATCATGACCTGGCACGAGATCGTAAACGACGTGGTCGGCGGCGTGCCGGTAATGGTGACGTTCTGTCCGCTGTGCAACACCGCGATCGCGTTCGAGCGGACGGTGGCGGGGACCGTGCTGACATTCGGCACGTCCGGTTTGGTGCGCAACAGCGACTTAGTGATGTGGGATCGCCAGACGGAGAGCCTCTGGCAGCAGATCGGCGGCAAAGCGCTGGTCGGGGATATGGTAGGGGCGGAGCTTCCCCGGCTGCCGGCCGTGATCGTCGCCTGGTCGCAGTTCCGGGAAAATTTCCCCGAAGGAATCGTGCTGTCCCGGGAGACGGGCTTCCAGCGGGACTACGGCCGCAACCCGTACGTGGGCTACGACGCCGTCGATAGTTTCCCTTTCCTGTTCCGCGGAGCGATCGACGAACGGCTGAGTCCCTTCGAACGGGTTGCCACGGTCGAATTCGGGGAGGCGGTCGTCGCGTACCCGTTCGCCTTGCTGGAGCAGGAGCGGGTGCTGGAGGAAGAGCGGGACGGGCAAGGCGTGGTGGTGTTCTGGGTGCCGGGCGCCTCGTCGGCATTGGATTCGCTGGAGATCGACCAAGGCCGAGCCGTGGGGTCGACGGGGGTCTTCTACCGGGAGGTGGACGGCGCGGCGCTGTCGTTCCTACCGAACCCCGCCGATGAACAAACGTTCCTGGACACGACGACGCGATCGGTGTGGAACGTATTCGGCGAGGCGATCAGCGGCCCACTGGAGGGATCCCGACTGACGGCAAAGGTGCACGCCAACCACTTTTGGTTCGCCTGGGCGGCGTTCCAGCCTGAAACCGAGATCGTGACGAGGGGGGCAAATTAGGCGGCTTGCAGGAGCGGTTGGCGCGGATCCACGGCCGAATCAACAGGGAAACCGCGCACTGCGGGGGCAAGGCGGCGGCGAACAGCATCGGAGTCCTATTCGAGGCGCGCGCCGTCAGCCGTTGGGACCGTCGCTGCGTCCCAGAGCCGCGTACGTAGCAGTCATGTCAGAAAACGCTGCGAAGACCGAGAAAATCGGTTTGCACCGCTTGGCTGGATGGGTGCCGTAGCGTAAAAAAGTCTAGAGCACGGGCGGGGCACCAGGCCCCAGAGAGTTAAGGAACACGAACTATGCCCGAGAAGAGCTATCGGATCGAGGCCACGATCAAGCCTCGGACGAAATCCGACACCTTCCGCATCATCGCGGCGAACACGGATCTGACGAGGCGACAGGTCGCCGATGTGTTCGACGCGCTCAGTGCGATCATTGAGAAGGACCTCGGTAAAGGCGGGCCCGGCGTATTTAGCGTGCCGGGCTTGATGAAGGTCACGGTGCAGCACAAGCCCGCCGTGCCCGCTCGCCGCGGGATCAACCCATTTACCGGCCAGGAGGCGACGTTCAAGGCCAAGCCAGCCTCCAAAGGGGTCAAGATACGACCCCTCAAGGGGCTGAAGGACTTGGTATAGTCTCACCCCTCTCCGGCGACGCACCGTCTGAGGCGGGATGTCGCGCGTGGCGGGCACACGGCGGCGAGCGCCGCCGTTCGCGGCGGGCCAGGTGAATCGGCTGGAGTAGGCTGTCCTCGACGAGTGGAGGGCGAAGAGGCCGATGCCGGAGTTGTCGAAGAAGGAACGCGTGCGCGCGGCGCTGCAGGGCAGGCCCGTTGATCGGGCGCCGGTATCGCTCTGGGGCCACGACTTTCTGCGTGAGTGGGAGCCGCGGGAGCTTGTCGCGGCGACGCTCGATTCGTACCGAGCGAATGACTGGGATTTCATCAAGTTCAATCCCCGCTCGACCTACTTCGCGGAGGCCTGGGGCAACCGCTACGACCGTCCGGACGCACAGCGGCAACCGCGGCTCCAGCAGGCGATGGTCACCTCCACGGCGCAACTGGCCGCCCTCGAGCCGGTCGATCCAAGAGGCGGTGTGTTCGCGGAGCATCTCACCGCGCTGCGCTTACTTGTGGAAGAGGTCGGGGAAGAGGTCGACATCCTGCAGACGATCTTCTCGCCCTTGGGCGTGCTGGCGACGCTGGCGGGCGGCGAGCAACCCGTCCTGGAGCTGGCCGCCCAGGATGCGGCCGCGACGCACCACGCGCTGGCCGTGCTCACCGGCGTGCTGGACGAGTATGCCCGGGCGTCGCTGGCCGCCGGGGCGGCGGGCCTGTTCTACGCGCCCTTGCGCTGGCCCAGCCACGATTATTGCAGTGAGAACTTCTTCCGGGAGTTCGGCCGTCCCTACGACCTGCAGATCCTGCATCCCCTGCGATCGGCGCCTTTCAATGTGCTGCACGTGTGCCGCGACCACAACATGATCGACCTGCTGCTCGACTACCCAGTGACGGCCTTCAACTGGGCGGACCACGGTGAAGGAAACCCCGGTCTCGCGGAGGTGCTCGCGAAGACCGATAAAGCGGTGATCGGGGGAGTCGAGCACACACGACTGCACGAAGTCGCTGCGGATGTCGCGGCAGCGCAGGCGCGAGCGGCCGCAGCGGTGGGGCCGTCGCGGATGATGGTAGGGCCGGGCTGCTCCATCCCGCCCGCAACGCCGGCGGAGACGGCGGCGGCGGTCGCGCGGGCGGCGCGAGGCGGCTAGCTACCTACTCGGGACTGGAGAGGAGGCGGCGTGAGCGCGGAGGAGATCCGGCTCTCCAAGCTCGCTCTCTGCGGCGGCTGAGCGTCGAAGTACGGAGCAGATGCTCTGGCGCACGTGCTGCGCCATTTGCGTGAGATAGTTCCGCCGGCCGCGGCGCCCGACCTGCTCGTGGGGTTGGCCGCGCCGGATGACGCCGCGATCTACAAATTGAACGACGAGCAAGCGATCGTCCAGACGGTGGACTTCTTCGCGCCGTTCCTCGACGACCCCTACGTCTACGGGGGCATCGCGGCGGCGAACGCCATGAACGATGTGTACGCGATGGGAGGCGAGGTGCTGTTCGCGCTCAACGTGGCGGGTTTCCCGGAGGATCTGCCCACGGAGATGGCCGCGCAGATCCTTGCGGGGGGCGCCGCCAAGGTGCACGAAGCGGGGGGAGTGGTGGCCGGGGGCCACACGGTGATCGACCACGAGCCCAAATACGGGCTGTGCGTCACGGGGCTTGTGCATCCGGAGCGGGTGCGGACCAACACCGGAGCGCGGACGGGCGACGTGCTGGTACTGACCAAGCGGCTGGGGACGGGCCTGCTGATCAATGCGATCCAGCAAGAGGTGGCGAGCCCGGCGCACGCGGAAGCGGCGATCGCGCAGATGCTGCAACTGAACGCGGCGGCGGCGCGGGCGACGCACGACCTCGACGTGCACGCGATGACGGACGTCACCGGCTTCGGTTTGGGGGGGCACCTGATCGAAATCGCGCGGGGAAGCAAGGTGCAGGTGCGGGTGCGGATCGAAAACGCGCCGCTCATCGACGGCTTCCGCGAGTACGTACGCCGTGGCTTGACGACCCGGGGGCAGCGCGACAACCGTGCGCACTTCGGGGCGGAAGTGCAGGCCGAACCGCCGCTGAGTGACGAGGAGGCGGCGATCCTGTTCGACCCGCAGACGGCCGGCGGCCTCGTCGTTTCGCTCGGAGAGGCGGCGGCGGCCGCGTTGGAGTCACGGCTCGGCGCAGCGGGCGCGCCCTGCTGGCGGATTGGCGAGGTGGCCGAGGGCAGCGGCCTCGCAGTCGTGCGGTAGCAGCCGTGGCGCGGCCGTCGTACGACATCGCCGTGATCGGAGGCGGGATCCTGGGGCTGGCGGCCGCAATGGAGCTGACGAAGCGCTACACGGGGCTCGGCGTGGTGGTGCTGGAGAAGGAAGCGCACGTTGGCGTGCACCAGAGCGGGCACAACAGCGGCGTGATCCACTCGGGGCTGTACTACCGGCCCGGATCGGCCAAGGCGGAACTGGCGGTGCGGGGAGCACGGCTGCTGGTGGATTTCTGCGCGGCACACGATATCCCGCACGAAGTCTGCGGCAAGGTCGTCGTGGCGACGACGCCAGCGGAATTGCCACGGCTTGAGGAGTTGATGCGGCGCGGACGGGCGAATGGCGTGGCAGGATTGCGCGCGATCGGCGCCGAGGAGCTGCGGGAGCTGGAGCCGCATGCGGCCGGGCTACAGGGGCTCCACGTAGCCAGCACCGGCATCGTCGACTATGGAGCAGTGGTCGAGACCTACCGGCGGCTGTTCGAAGCTTGCGGGGGCGAGCTACGGCTGGGGGCGCCGGTGCGCGCGATCCGACCCGGCCGGGAGGGCCTCGAACTCCATATGGGAGCGGGCAGGGTGGCGGCGCGCTACGCGATCAACTGCGCGGGGCTGTACGCCGACCGCATTGCGGCGCTGGCCGGCTGCGAGCCCTCGCTGCGGATCGTGCCCTTCCGAGGCGAGTACTACGTGCTGCGGCCGGAGCGCCGGACGCTGGTCCGGAACCTGATCTACCCGGTGCCCGACCCACGCTTCCCTTTCCTGGGCGTTCATCTCACGCGCCGGATCGACGGCCGCGTGGAGGCCGGCCCCAACGCCGTCCTGGCGCTGAGGCGCGAGGGGTACCGCTGGCGCGACCTCGACCTGGGCGAGGCATGGGAGACGTTGAGCTATGGGGGCTTCTGGAGGCTCGCGCGCCGCTACTGGCGCACGGGCGGAGGCGAGGTGATGCGGTCGCTGTCACGACGGGCTTTCGTGCGGGCGCTACAGCGGCTGGTGCCGGCGGTCGAGGCGAGCGATTTAGTGCGAGCGGGGGCGGGAGTGCGGGCGCAGGCGCTCGACCCGGACGGCTCGCTGGTCGACGACTTCCGGATCGAGGAGTCGGAGCGGATGGTTCACGTGCTCAACGCGCCCTCGCCCGCCGCGACGGCCTCCCTCTGTATCGGCGCGGCGATCGCCGACCGCGCCGCCGCCTGGCTGGGGCCGCCCGGCGACGCGCCGCCGGATTGACGGGCGATGCGGCTGCGCTCGCTGACGTTGGATCAGTTTCGGTCGTACGCGCACTGCGCCCTGACGCTCGATCCGGGACTCACCCTGGTGCTGGGCGATAACGCGCAGGGGAAGACCAACCTCCTGGAGGCGATCTACTTGCTGGCGGTGATGCGCTCGCCCCGTGCCGTCAGCGACGGCGAGCTGATCGCCTGGTCGGCGCCGGCGCCGCCCGTCGCGCGCGTGGCGGGGGTGGGGATGGGAAGCGAGGGAGACGTGGAAGTCGAGATCGCCATCGCCGCCCGCCGCGCAACCGACGGCAGCGTGCTGCGCACAAAAGCCGGGGCGCCGCTCGTCGGCAAGCGCGTGCGCCGCAATGGGATCGCGCGGCTCGCGGGGGACGTGGTCGGCGCGATGCCGGCCGTGCTGTTCACGACGCTCGACATCGCGATCGTCACGGGCTCGCCCGGAACCCGCCGGCGCTACCTGGACTTCACGGTGGCGCAGAGCGATCGCGCCTACGCGCGATCGCTCGGCCGCTACGACAAGGCGGTCGCTCAGCGCAATGCGCTCCTCAAGCGGATCGCGCAAGGGCAGGCGTCCCTGGAGGAGCTGGGGCCGTGGGACGACGCGGTGGTGGAAGAGGGAGGAACGATCATCGCCGGACGGGCGCGGGTCGTCGCCGAGCTGGCCGCGATCGCGCCCCGCTACCAAACGCGGCTGGCGGCCGGACGGGGCGAGAGGCTGGAGATCGCGTACGCCCCGGCGCTCGCGCGGGCGGCGTTCGAGGGAGAGAGCGTGGAGGCGGCCCGGGCGGCCCTGCGGGCGGCTTTGCGAACGCTGCGCCCGCGCGAGAGCGGGGCGGGAACGACGCTGGCCGGACCTCACCGCGACGACGTCTTTTTCACGCTTGACGGCCGCGCGGCCGGGTCCTACGGCTCGCGCGCGCAGCAGCGCAGCCTGGCGCTCGCCCTGCGGCTGGCGGAGGCGGACGTGCTGCGAACGCGCCGCGGGGAGGAGCCGATCCTGCTGCTGGACGACGTCTTCTCCGAGCTGGACGACCGGCGGCGGGAGGCGGTGATCGAGGCCACGCAAGGCGCCGAGCAGCTGCTGCTGACCGGCACGGATCCGGGGCACATCCCCGCCGGGATATCGGCGGCGGCGCGCTGGCGGGTCGCGGAAGGGCGGCTCAGTCCCGCCTGAGAGGCGGGGGCTGGAAGACGGGACGCTCCGACTTCGGGACGAGCATCGTCACCGCGCGCGGCTCCACGGTGAAGCGGGCCGGGAGCTCTTCCCGGAGAGCGCCGGCAGGGCTCACGACATCGCCGTCGACCTGGAGCAGGGGATGGCGAGCGTCGAGCGGCTCGACGCGGATCTCCCGCGCCCGCCGGAAGAGCATGGCGCCGGAGCGCAGATGCCGGCGCAGCAGGGTCAGGGAGAGGCCGCGCAGGGCGGACAGCGGCCCGGCGCCGCGGAAGACGACGCAATCGAGCTGACCGTCGATCGCGGAGGCTTGGGCGGTGATCTCGACGACGCCACCGTAGAGGCGCGTGTTGCCGATCACGACCATGTTGGCGGCCAGATCGCGCGGCGGGCCGCCGTCGAAGCCGATCGCGAGGCGGTGGCCGCGGTAGAGCGCGCCGGTCCGGACAGCCGTCAGGACGTACGCCAAGGCGCCGGTGCAGCGCTTGAGACGCGGCGAGACGGCCGCCGCCGTGGCGGCATCGAGGCCGAGGCTGGCCATGAGCAGAAAGCGGCGCTCTCCGGCGCGGCCCAGGTCGATGCGGACGGGCCGGGCATCGAGCTGGGCGCGAATGGCGCCGGCCGGATCGCGCGGGACCCCCGCCTCCTTGGCCCAGACGTTGGCGGTGCCGCCGGGAACGAGGCCGACTTGGGTATCGGGATCGCTGAGGCCGTTGAGCACCTCGTTGATCGTGCCGTCGCCGCCGCAGGCGAAGATGATCTCCGCGCCCGCCGCCTCGGCTTCGCGGGCGAGCGCGGTGGCGTGAGCGGGCCGCTCCGTCGTCCAGATCGCCGCCTCGAGCCGCGCGCCGGCCGCGCGCGCGATCGCCGCGCCCAGACGCTGGGGCGAGGGAGCGTCGCGGGCGGCGGGATTGAGGATGAAGACAGCGCGGCGTGGCGGCATGGGCGCTCCTCGGATCGCGGCCCGGCGGGAGCGATCGTCGCACAACGGCGCGGTCCGGCGGGCGCCGCGGGTGCGCGAATTTGACCGCCCCCAGGGAGAGTTCGACCATGTTACGCGCACGCGTCGGCCCCCAAGCGGGGCGGCGGCCGAGAGAGGCCGAGGAGGATCGATGGCCAAGCGTCCCGGCATGAAGCGGCTGGACCACGTGAGCATCGTCGCGGAAGACCCGCGGGCGACCGCGGCGCTGCTGGGGCGGCTGCTGGGCGGCAAGGTCGGGGACCGCTTCGAGGAAGAGGCGGAGGGCTTCGAAGGCGCCTACATCTACCTCCCGGACAACCAGGCCCGCGTCGAGGTGCTGGGGCCACTGGGGGATCAGTCCTTCCTACACCGCTTCCTGGAGACGCGGGGCCAGGGCGTGCACCACCTCACCTTCGAGGTCGAGGACGTGGAGGCGCTGGCGGCGTACCTGCGCGAGGAGCTGGGGATCGAGCCCTACCGCGGCGTCTGGTGCGACCACGAGTGGAAGCAGACCTTCGTGCACCCCAAGGACGCGGGCGGGGTGCTCCTGCAGTTCTACGAGTGGCTGCCGGGGAAGCGGCCCGACCATCCGCCGGGCGCGGGACCGTGAGCGCACGCCTGCCACCGCCGCCGGTCCGCTACGAAGAGGGCCGCTTCGTGGCGACGCGCGAGGTGCCCTTCTCGACGGCGCTGGACGAGCTGATCGCGGAGGTGCGGGAAGGGAACGCGCCCAACCTGGGGCGCTTCTGCGGCTACTGCTCGACCCCCCTCACGCCGCAGGACGGCGTCTGTCCGACCTGCGCCACCGAGACCGCGGCGCTGGCCCCGCGCGAGAAGATCCCGCGACCGCTGGCGGCGGTCTACACGCGCAAGCGCAAGGTGGAGGCGCGCATCATCCACAGCGCCGCCTGGCTGGGGATCTCGATCGGAGCCGCGATCTCGATCGGCCTGATCCTGGTGCTGCCGGGCTGGACCAAGATCTTCGCCGTGATCTTCCTGGTGGCGGGCTCCTACTACCTCGCCTCCTACATGGGCAACGTGCTGGCCCAGGACTTCGCCTACCGCCGGGGGCTGCGCACCTTCGCCGCGCGCTGGCAGGAGTACCGGCGGGCGCTGGCGACGGGCGAAGTGAGCGACGACGCCTGAGCCGTCTGCTGTGGGTAACTCGGTTGTGATTTCAATCTCAAGACTAGGGGCGTGCTTCGCTTGCTCTGTACAGAAGATCGGACCGAACTCTCGCCCTCGCCGCTTTGGCTGTGCTCTGTCAGCGAGTAAGTGCGGGAATAGCGATCAATCTCCACTGCCAAGCGAGTGAACATCGGGTGCGATCCGCAGCGCATGATGGAAGATCTCGTTCATGAAGTCCGTCCAACTGTCGGCGTCGTGGAGCAGTCGATCAATGTCGAAGTCGCGCTCCATTCGCATCTCGTCGAGCCGCTCCCGCATCGTCGGGGTGACGACTCCGGCGACGAGGAAATTCTTGCAGCCAGCAGGCGCCTCGTCGAACGTCTTCTTGATGGCACCGAGCCGCTCCAGCGCGCCGGCGGGATCCTTACCCGCCTTCACCTCAATGAGCGCAACGAGAACGCCATCCTTCTCGAAGCCAACATCCGGCTCCGGCGCGAACCTCATTCGCACGCTGCCAGTAAGATCCCACGCGCCGTGGAATTCCAGGCTATCTGGATCGCCCGCGTCATCTACCAGCAGGTCATGATCGCGGACCCATTCAAGCAAACGCTCCTTGATAGCTCGCTCACCCAATTGCCCAATGAGGTTCCGCATCGATCCATCAGCGGAAATGCCGATGGTCGCCAGCACGTTCCGGTAACCATTCTCCATCGTCCAGTCTGTTTTATCAGTGAT
Source organism: Dehalococcoidia bacterium (assembly GCA_963663895.2). Classification (GTDB taxonomy): domain Bacteria; phylum Chloroflexota; class Dehalococcoidia; order Bin125; family Bin125; genus JAPOXK01. The sequence goes on from CAXXRD010000002.1 coordinate 570,771, forward strand.
GAGCGAACTGATCACCGCGTTGTACAGTCGGCACACGTCCAATGCCTTCTGGTCCGCCACCTGAGGCTTGGAATCAGGTTGTTCCCAACTGTCTACGGTCCCAACGATTCCGGCCACGCTCTTGCGGGAGAGCAGCGAGATACCCCGATAGTGGAGGGATGCCTGCGGCATTGCCTTAAGCACCGAGGGGTGTGCGAACACCAGTCGCGGTTCGATTCCGGCTTTGCACACCTGTTCCCAAGCCATCTCTTCGATAGCCAGCGACTCTCTGTCCGAGTAATCAGCCTTGCCACTGAACGTCTCGATCTGCTCTCGGATTCGCAAGTCATCGCCCGCAGCGATACGGCGTGCAATCAAGACGGCTCTCTCGGTGGCATCCTCGGTGCGTCGCTCGTTCGTCACGGGGCTCACTCCGGCATGCGCCAGTGGTAGACGCACTTACGCAACTCGCGGCGGCCAAAACGTCCCATCTGTTGGCTCGCGTTGCCCTTACCGCGGGGCAACACGCTGATCTCCTCGCACTCGAAGCCACACGCCTCCGCAATGTCCGAAAGGATGAGATCAACCGGCACTTCCTCGCCGTGATACTGGACGTTGTCGTTGACCATGATCACGCGCCCTCCAGGACGAGTGACGCGCGCCAACTCCGCAACGATGACTGCCATTTCCAGGAAGTAGTTCTCGACGAGCCGGATGACATGCGGATTGCCAAGTTCGGCCCGGCGCTGCAGCAGGGCGTGTAATACTTCATGGAGAGCCGCCTGTGATCGGACAGCGGCTCTGGCTTTCTTCAGCGTGTCAATCCTCGGGTATTCGCGATCGCAGAGCGCCTCCTTCGAGCGATTCTCGACCGTCGCGCTGATTAGGGCCTGCCGCAGTTCCCCGAAGTCAGCCTTGTCGTAGCCGAGCCACGCCAACTCCAATGCGTACGTGCGCGTGTAATCGTAGCGATTGGCATAGGGTGGCGACGTAACGATCAGTTCGACCGAACAATCGGGAATTGAAGCGAGTTCACGCAGCGCTGATCCCTGCATTAAACACGGAGACTGCCCACCGTAGCGGAGCACAAGATCAGGAGCATCCTCAACAATTTCGACGAGCCGCTGTTCGAGTGCCACCGCGAAGTCAGGGAGCAGGCCCTTGCGCATGCCACCGCGGAGCGTACGTCCGCAGCGGTCGTCCCACCGGAGGTATTGCCCGTCCTTACGTGTATAGCTCACGTCTTCCAATACGCTCATGCAAGCCACATCAAGGATCGTGCGAATCGGTTCGTCGTCGATCTGATCAAGGAAGGCACGCGCTTTCGCGATCGCATTCTCGGTTTCGGAAGGGAAGGCGTGCTCGGTGATCGGAACATGCGGGAAGCGGTACACCCTCGGAGCAATGCGGCCCTGCAACGACTTAAGGAGCGCGTCGCCTGCAGCCTCGATTGTTCCGCTTCTGACACCGTTGGCCACGAGCGAGATCGCGCGCGCAGCGCGTACGCCGACGGGCATGATTTCGATGCCTGTAGCCTCGCGACCCATGCCGCTGGCAACAAGGACTGTGGTCCCGATACCCGCGAAAGGGTCGAGTACCGGCCCGTCGGATCCATCGAGGGCACTACGGACCAACTCGGCGGAGAAGCCTTCCTTGTATCGGAGCCAGCGCAGCCCCGGCTGTGTCTTGTTTCCTTGATACGACACGAGCCGACGAGTTAGTTCATCACGTATGACTAGGCGGTCCGCGAAGCGCCTGTGGAGGGCGTCACGCTCGGTTCGGTCTGCTTCTCCAATGACGGCCGCCACACCGGATTCGATCCGGTACATGCCTTGCGCGTCCTGCACCGATCGCGTTGCGGTCGCCTGTACCATGCGTAATCCCTTCCCCATCGGCGCGACTATACCGCTCACCAGCTTGCTCAGTCGAACAGTTGAAGAGAACTAGTGTTCTAAACGGAGGTTATCACATTCTCAACTTCAAGACGGCGCAGATCCACGATCGTCACACCCCGCGCTATCGCTAGCACCCGCGCGCGGGGCCAGGCAAGTGGAAACCAACAGTGCACCGGCATAGCTCACGCTGACATGACCTGTCGATCACTACTAGGTGAATAAGGACAACGCGAGCGGTATTGTCAACAACGTGAACCAGTGGTGTGAGGAACTCGAGCAGCCGCGCTACATCCTCGACCTGGTGAAGCGGATCGTGACGGTCAGCGTGGAGACGATGGCGATAGTGCGGGCGCTGCCGGAGCTGCGGGAGGCGGGCGCCTAACCCGCCACAGGCTCCGCCGGCAACGCCTCGATCGCGTCGGCGGCGCCCGTGACGATGAGCGTGTCGCCGGCGGTCAGGACGGTATCGGCGGACGGCCCCACGAGCAGCTCGCCGGTGGCGCGGCGCAGTCCCAGCACCACGATGCCCCGGTCGGCGCCGATCGCCCCGATCGCGGCGCCGTCGAGCGGGGAGCGGGCGCGGACGCCGACCTCGGCCAGCGTCTCCGCACTCGCGCCGGGGCCGAAGGGCGGCTCGGGCGGCTCGGCGGCCGCACGGTGCAGCGCCGCGAAGGCGAGACGGTGACCGGCGATCTGCATCGGGGAGATGACGCGGTCGGCGCCGGCTTGGAGCTGCTTGGGGCCGGAATCCTGCTCGTTGGCGCGCGCCACGATGTAGAGGTCCGGGCGCATCCCCTTGGCGGTGAGCGTGATGAAGGTGTTCTGGGCGTCGCTGGCCGTGACGGCCAGGAGCGCGCGGGCGCGGTCGAGGCCGGCGCGTTGCAGGACGTCGTTATCGCTGGCGTCGCCCGCAATCACCAGCCAATCGGCGGTCTTGGCGCGGTCGGCCTTGTCGGGGTCTGGGTCGATCAGGACGAAGGCGGCGCCGTGCCGCTCCAGCTCGGCGGCGACCTCCCAGCCGACGCGCCCTCCTCCGCAGACGATGAAGTGCTCGCGCAACGCGTTGATGCTGTTCGTCATATGCCAGGCTCCCAGATCCGTGACCAGCTCGCCCTCGACGACGAGCCGGCCCACTCCCGTGAGGATGTAGAGTCCCACCGTCACCCCGACCACCGCGAGCGCGATGGTGAACCCGCGTGCGCTCGTCTCCAGCGGCCGCACCTCCTCGAACCCGATCGTGGTGATGGTGATGACGGTCTGGTAGAGGGCGTCGAAGGCGGGCAGATCGGCGATGACGATGTAGCCCACGACGCCCATGGTCACGACCAGGCAGAGCGCGACCAGGCCATAGAGCAGCTGCCCGAAGGCGGGGCCGATGACGAGGAGGCGCCACGCGGGCGGCTCCGAGCCGAGCAGCCGCAGCAGCGACCCCAGGAAGGATCCCAGCCGGTAGTGCAGCCAGGAGGCGACCATGGGAGCGGCCGCGGCTAGGCGCCGCGCAGGGCCCGGCGACGGTTGGCGACGAAGTCGACCAAGACGTACTCCCCCAGCTTGTCGGGGGTCGTGTAGAAGACGCGGCCCTTGTTGATCTTGGCCATGCTGTTGACGAACTCCTTGAGATGGAAGTTGCGGTCCAGCATGAAGGTGTTGATCACGATGTCCTTCTTGGTGCAGCGCTTGACCTCCTTGAGGGTCTCGCGAATCGTGACCGGGCTGGGCGGATAGGCGAAGTAGCTGCGGCCGTGCTCCAGGTGCGCGGTCGGCTCGCCGTCGGAGATCATGATGATCTGGCGGCTGCCGACCGTGTGCTTGGCCAGCATCGTCTGGGCGATGATGAGGGCGTGGTGCATGTTGGTGCCGAGGACGGTTTCGTCCCAGCGGGTGTAGGGGAGCTGCTCCTGCTTGAGCTCGCGCGCGTAGGCGCTGAACCCGACCAGGTAGAGGTTGTCGCGGGGGTAGCGGGTGCGGATCAGGTTGTTGAGCGCCAGGGCGACCTTCTTGGCGGACTGGAAGGAGCCGCGCAGCGCCATCGACCAGGAGAGGTCGAGCATGAGTACCGTCGCGGTCTGCGTCAGCAGCTCGGAGCGGTAGACCTCGAAGTCGTCCGGCGCCAGCTCGACGGGCAGCTTCGGCCCCTCGCGGAAGATGGAGTTCATCACCGTGGACTCGAGGTGGATGTGGAAGGGATCGCCGAACTCGTAGCGCTTGGTGCGATCGGTGCGCTCGCCGTAGCGGCCGTGCTGGACGAGTGGGTGGTTGCCGAAGCTCTCCAGCTTGAGGTTGGCGTAGATCTCGGCCAGGGCCGCCTGGCCGATGCGGCGGGTCCCGCGCGGGGTGAGCTCCCAGTTGTTGCCGCGCTTGCGGATGTAGCCGGCGTCTTCCAGGATCGCGATTAGCGACTTGAGCTGATCGAGCTTCTCGCGGGCCTCCTCGCCCAGGATCGCCTCCAAGCGATCGGCGTCGACATCGTCGAGGTCGCCGCCGTATTGGGTGTGCTCGATCTGCCGCTCCAGCTCGTCCAAGCCCTGCATCTCGTCCATGAGCGTCATGGCGCCCTGCAGGTCCAGCTCTTCGTCGCCGCGGAAGGGATAGCGATTGCGCAGATCGCGCATGGGGTAGAGCTGCTCGAGATTGCCGGCGAGCTCGGCCAGGTCGGCTTCGAGATCGGAGCCGCCGATCATGCCGCCCATCATGCCCTGCAGCTGGTCGCGCGCCTCGCCGGGCAGCGAGTCCAAGAGGTTCTGCATCTGCGCGGCGCGCTGTTGCATGAGCTCCATCAGCTCGTCGAGGGAGCGGGGCGGGTCGTCGCCAAAGAGGTCGCCGTGCTTCTCCATGAAGGCGTCGAAGTCGGGCTCCTCGCCGACCATGCGCTGGCGCAGCATCTCGTTGAGATCGCGCACCATCTCTTCGAGGCGCAGCAGGTCGTCCGGACTCATGTCCTGCAGCTGCTGTGAGAGATTCTTGAAGAACGACTCCACCATTGCCTGCTTGAGCGAGTCGATCAGCTCCTGAAACTTGCGCCGGGCTTCGGGGTCCATGAACTCGTAGCTCTGCAGCTCGCGCATCCGCCCCGCAGCGTCCGGGGGAAGATCGTCCAGCGCCGCCTGCTTCTGCTGGACGATCTTGCGGAGCATGTCGCCGAACTCTTCGCGGGGATCCGCGGCGGCGTCTTCATCCTGCGAACTCGCGGCGGCGGGCTCCGGTTCCGGTTCCGCCGGAGGGCTCGAAGACGCGCTCGTCTCGGATCCCTGCTCCCCGGATTCGAGACCGGCGAGGCGATCCTCAAGCGCGCCGCGCTCAAGGTCGACGATCTCGTCGATCTTGCCCTGGAGATCCTCGAACACGGACTGCAGGTTGAACTGCTCGAGCATGTCGCGGCGGTGCTGGCGAAGGCGCTGAAGGATGTCGCGGAGGCCGTCGAGGGGAGGCTGGCCGGCGGGGCGCAGGCCGCGCTGCAGCATGTTCCGCAGGGAATGCTGCAAGTCGCCGAAGCTCATGAGATCGTCGGTCAAGCCCTTGAGCAGCGCGTCGGCGTCGAGCGGGGGATCCGCCCGGCTGCCGTCCCAGCGGCTGTAGCGAACTCGCTCGGTCATTGCTGGATACGGACCCGCTTAGCCGCGGTACTGCGCGTGCGCGCCCACGCGGTCGCGGCTGAGCCGCTTGTTGAGATGCAGACCCTCCAACACGAACTCGACGGCGCCCGCCCGCAGCGCCGGGGCGCTGTCCGCCGCCAGCTCCGTGACGCCGGCGGCCAGACCGGCGATCTGGTCGATCAACTCGCGGTACGCGGCGACGGGCATATCCTCGCCCACTTCGGCGGTGAGGCCGGTCTTGAACTGCGCCACGGTCTCCTCGAGGTCCGCGACGTTGAAGCGCCGGTTGAAAACGGCGACGACGGCGTTCTGGATCAGCTTCTCGATGATCGGCTCGCTGCCGGCGTCGTCCACGGTTTCCAGCTCGACCTTGCCCATGATGGCCGGATAGATCGCCGGGAGGTCCGTCACGCGCGGCACGGCGTGATCCTCGCCCAAGTGGATGGCGCGCCGGGCGGCGTTGGCGACCAGGCTCTCGTAGGCCGTGATCGTGGCGCGCACCGAGACTCCGGAGCGCTGGTTGATGTCCGGGCTCTGGCGCGCGAGGCGGGCCACCTCGGCCAGAACCTCCTCTATGTATTCGGGCACGGTGATGCGCAGGCCGTCGAGATTGAGGGGGGCGCGCTCCTGACGGACGATCGCGACCTCCGTCTCGATCGTCTCGGGGTAGTGCGTCCGCACCTGAGCGCCGTACCGATCCTTGAGCGGCGTGATGATGCGGCCGCGGTTGGTGTAATCCTCGGGATTGGCGCTGGCGACGACGAGGACGTCGAGCGGGAGGCGGACGCGGAAGCCGCGGATCTGGATATCGCGCTCCTCCATGAGGTTGAGCAGGCCGACCTGGATGCGCTCGGCCAGATCGGGAAGCTCGTTCATGCAGAAGATGCCGCGATTCGAGCGGGGGATGAGGCCGAAATGGATGGTCATCTCGTCGGCGAGGTAGCGCCCCTCGGCGACCTTGATCGGGTCGATCTCACCGATCAGGTCGGCGATCGAGATATCCGGGGTCGCGAGCTTCTCGCTGTAGCGATCGTCGCGGTGCAGCCAGCGGATGGGCGCCTTGTCGCCGTATTTCTCTACGAGCGCGCGGCCCTCGCGTGTGATGGGGTCGTAGGGGTTCTCCGGGATCTCGACCTCGCCGAGGATGGGGATCTCCTCGTCGAGCAGGTTGGGGAGACTGCGAATGAGCCGGCTCTTGGCCTGCCCGCGCTCGCCTAAGAAGATCACGTCCTGCCCGGCCAGGAGAGCGTTCTCCAGCGCCGGCAGCACGGTGTCGTCGTAACCGAGGATGCCGTCGACGATCGACTCGCCGGCGCGCAGCTTGGCGATCAGATTCTTGCGGAGCTCTTCACGAACGGTGAGAACGTTGTAGCCGCTCCTGCGAAGGTCCCGGATGGTCTGCGGCCGTTCTCCCATTGCATCCCTCCCCGTCGCGCCGATGGGGACATCGCGCCTCAGCGCCGATCTGCGAGCAGGCGCGCCACTTCATCCCGATCGAATCGGGGCAATGGAGCAGTTGTGCCATCCTCTTGAACGAGTATAGCCTCTCCGTCCGGCGATCCGATGCGGCCGATACGGCGGGCAGCCAATCCCGCGGCGCGCAGCCGGGCGAGTGCGGCCTCGGCCTGGGCGGCGTCGATGCTCGCCAGCAGGGAGCCGGAGGCGAGCAGGCCGGCCGGATCGAGGCGCAAGGCCGCGCTCACCTCCCGCGTGAGCGGGTGGACGAGCAGCGCCGCGCGCTCCACGACCACGCCGAGCCCGGCAGCGGCGGCGAGCTCCCAGGCCCCGGAGGCGAGACCGCCTTCGGTGGGATCGTGGAGCGCACGCAGGCCGGGCAGCCGCCAGAGCGCTCGGGCCATCGGCAGGACGCTGATCCCGGGGTCGAAGAGGAGCGCGGCGGCGGCCTCGATCGACGCGCGCGGGACACCGGCGGCGGCGAGACGGGGAGCGGCTTCGCGCGCGAGGAGCGCGGTGCCCTCCACGGCGATCGGGCCCACCTGTAGCAGGGCATCGCCTGCACGCGCGGCCTCGCTGGGGAACAGCCGCTCGCGCGTCGTCACACCCACCATCGCGCCAGCGACGACGATCTGCGTGACCGCCTCGCTGACCTCCGTGTGCCCGCCCACGGGCACGGCGCCGACCTCAATGCAGGCGGCGCTGATATCCGCGACCACCTCCGCCAAGGCCGCCTCGTCCGTGTCCGGCGGAGCGATGACGGTGGCAAGGAACCACTGTGGCTCGCCCCCCAGGCAGGCGACGTCGTTGGCGCTGAGGTGCACCGCGTACCAGCCCGCGCGCGCGGCCGTGAAGGTCACCGGATCGGCGGTCAGGACGAGCACGTGATCGCCGGCGTCCACGGCGGCGGCATCGCGGCCGAGGCCGGGCCGGACGAGCAGCCGCTCGTCGCGCGGCAGGTCCCGCAGCAGCCGCATCAGCAACTCGGGAGGGAGCTTGCCCGTGCGCACCGCCGGACCCCGTCTCCGAGGGGCGAGGGCAGCTAGTGGTTTTCCAACTCCTCGGAGTGCCGCAGGCAGGAGGGACGATGCGCGTGCGGATCCTCTTCACGGGGACGCGAGGGCACAGGATCGAGCGCGCCGCCCGCGATCGGCGGTTCCTTCTCCAGCACGGAAGCGAGCTCCAACTGCGGCGCGCGGTGCGCCACGGTGCCGGCCTCCAGCAGGCCCCCCTTGTAGACCCGATCGAGGCGGTGATGCTGCTGCAAGATGCCGACATCGGCCAGCGGGTCGCCGTCCACGACCAGCACATCGCCGTAGTAGCCGGGCGTGATCTGGCCGGTCACCTCGCCGAGGCCGATTGTCTTGGCGCCGATGCTGGTAGCGGACTGGATCGCTTCCATGGGCGTGAAGTCGGTGAGCCTGACCATGAGTTCAAGCTCGACGGCGATCACGTGCTGCGGATTGAAGGCGTGGCCGGAGTCGCTGCCCACGACCATCGGAATGCCCTTTTCGCGCGCCATCTTGACGCTGGCGTAGTGCAGGTCCAGGTCGCCCTTGAACTTCTGCACGACCCAATCCGGCACGCCCACCTCGGGACCCTTGTGCACGTAGAGGTAGAGCACGGCGATGGTCGGTACCAGGACCGTGTCCATCGCGAGCATGAGGTCCGCGCCCTCCTCGTCGAGGAAGGAGCCGTGCTCGATCGTCGTCACGCCGGCCCGAACGCCGTTCTTAATGCCCTCAGTGGCCTGGGCGTGGCAGGCCACGCGCACGCCGTTGCGCTTGCTCTCGTTGACAACGGTCGCGATCTCCTCCTCCGTCATCGTCTGCTTGGTCGACGAAGCGAAGGGACTGATGCCGGTGCCGCTCGCCTCCACCTTGATGTTCGTGACGCCGTATTTGATCTGCAGGCGCGTGGCCTTGAGGATCTCGGCCGGACCGTCGACCGTGTGGCCCAGGGCCGCTTGGTTGTCGGCCCAGTTGCCGTAGAAGTCGGCCAGCCCCCCCGTGGTGGTGAGGATGCGGGCGCCCGGCTTCATGCGTGGCCCTTTGATGACACCTTGATCGATCATGTCGCGCAGCGCCACCGCCACCAGTCCGCGCGTGCCCACGTCGCGCGCGCTGGTGAAGCCGACCTCCAGCAAGGTCTGGGCGTTGCGAGCGGCGAGGATCGTCGTGTGCTCGATGGGACGGCGCAGGTCGTAGTCCTCGAAGCAGGAGACATCGTGGTAGGCACCGTGGAAGTGGCAGTCGACCATGCCGGGCATGACGGTACGCCCCGATGCGTCGACGACCTCGCCTTCGCCCTGCGGAGGCGGCTTGACCTCGTCGACGTCGCCCACTTGGGTGATCCGCTCTCCTTCGATCAGGACGCTCGCGGCGTCCCGGGGCTCTGGGCTGACACCGTCGATCAGCCGGCAGTTTTGGAGCAGGGTGTAGCGCTGCATGGCGTCCTCCTCGGTGATCTCAGGTGCCGTCGGGGATCGCGCTGCCGCCAGTCTGCGACCCGCGCCGCTCGGTGGTCAACAGCCACCGCTGATACGATGCCGCGCGGAAGCCCCGGCGCCGGGGCGGCAGACGAGACGGGAACGCGTGCGGATGAAAGATGACCCGCAGACGGACGAGCCAACGATGACGAGCGCGGGCGCGCGGCTGGCGGCGCTGGCGAGCGCCATGGTGACGCGGTGGCTGACGGAGCGCGGCCTCGCCGCGAGCGGCGGCGGCACGACGGTCGGCAGCCCGGCGCCGCTGGCGCGGCTGACCGTGGAGGGGCGGACGCTGTGCCTCGCGGTGCTGCCGCTGTTCGAGGACGCGGCAGAGGGGGAGCCGGGACGGCGGCGCGTGGACCTCGAGCACCAGCTCTCGGCGGCCGGCGCTGGGGCGGTGACGCTGTGGGTGCCGCCGGGCGCGACGATCCCGGATGAAGAGCGCGAGGCCGCCTGCGAGCGGATCACCGCCGCCGCTGCGGAGCTGGCGCCCGGCGCACGGGGCGAGGTCATGTTCCCGGTGGAATTGGAGCTGCGGAAGAATAGCGACGAAGGAAGGTACATGAGCGTGGTGGGGGGATTGTCTCCGCATTGGGCGCGCTTCACGGACCGGGTCTTCGGCTTCTACCAGCTCGACAGCAGCGCCATCCACCGGCTGCCGGAGGACGCCGACAAGGTGACGCAGCTGATCGACTTCACCGTGCTCGTCGCCAACGGGATACGGAAGGCGGGCCGGCGAGCGGCGGTCAAGGCGGAGAACGCCTGGACCGTGCAAAAGCTGGACGGCCTCGGGGGGCCGGTGGTCGTCGCCGCGGCGGGCGGGGGCGCGGCGGATGGGACGACCGTGCGGCGCACGCTGCGCGCCGGGCTCGCGGCGGCGCGCGCCACGATGGAGGCGCAGCCCGCCGCCGAGCGGGAGGGGCGCGCCGTGGCGTTCGTGGGGATGTACCGATCGATGGAGGAGGAGACCGCGAGCGCGGCGCTGCGAGGCGTGGACCCGGGGCTGTTCGCCGGGCTCGACTTCGCCTGTCTGCTCGCCGACGGCCAGTTCAAGCTGCTGCTGGGGCCGAGACCGGGGTCGATCGTGGCGGAAAGGTAGCAAGCCGACGCCATACGCAGCCGTAAGCGCGTCCCGGACCGGAGAGGGCGCAGGCGAGAGCGGGGACGGTAAGTAAGCTGGCTAGCGAGAGGGCTTCGTGGTGCGGCGGCGGCGGCGGGCGGCGCGGCGCTGCGCCTGGCGCTCCTTCTCGCGATTGGAGATGAAGTGCCGCCGGCGCCGGGCTTCCTGCAGAACTCCGTCGCGCTGGACCAGCTTGTTGAAGCGCCGCACGAGTTGTTCGGAGTCCTCGCCGTCGCGCCGGGTCACTTGCAGCACCTGCGTGCTCTCCCCTCGGTCGGCCGCTGGCCGACGATCCGTCCGTCTCCGCGCGAAACCAACCGCGCACAACCCTAGCACCGAGGGAGAGGGCGGAACAATTCCGGCCGACGCAGCGCGGGCGCCGGACGCAAAAAACGAACCGAAGGGGCCGACCCGAAGGCCGAGCGTCGCCCCACCCGGTTCGTCTTGCGGACTTCCGGCCGTCCCTCCACTTCGTTACGGATCGACACCCATCCGCATCGAAGCGCAGGGCCGGTTACGGCTGGGGCGCCTGATAGTGGCGCTTTGGCGGGTTCCACCCCGCCACTCAAGACTTTCAGGAGCGTCCGATATTTTCTCAGCCCTCGCGGGCTCCGGGCACCGGACCGGCCAATCTCTCCAGATCGTCGCTTGACGCTATCCCGGCTGCAGCCGGCGCTTTCACGACTCTTCCAAGAGATCGAAGCGAGGCATGCCTTCCTCGCCCCCTGAACCGCTTGCCCTCCCGGTACTTCGTTCGGACAGGAACACTACCGCCCGCCGAAGTCACTGCAAACCGTAGCAAGCATGGGAAACGGATTTCGATGAGATATAGGGCGCACAATTGAGATAAAGCGCGCATTAAAGCGAATCTGATATTTCTACACGGACAATCGTATTTCAATCTCTCTCATCGAGTGAGGACATGAGGGAATTTTTTCTGTCATTCCCATGACGGCGGAAAAGTGTGGATAGGCACTCCCCATCGGTAGAGAACGTGGGGAAGCATTGTGGAGACAGCGTCAGCGGGCGGGAATGAGCCCGAGAAAACGAAGGAACCCCGGCCGGGTGCGGCTCTTCGCGCCACGGTTCCATGTCTTGATCTTCCCGGTGAAATCGTCGGCTTGGCGCTGATTCCAGCGTGCGACCCGGCCGATCTCCCGACGCGTGCGGTTCCCGTCCCAGTCGTGGGGACAATCGACCACGCGGTTGATGGTCATGCGCTGCACCGCGCCGCTCTCCGAGAGGGTGACGTTGAAGGGGTGCTCGCGGCAGACAACGGGGCGATGCTCGTAGATGGTGCAGCCGTTGTCCGCCGAGAGAAAGATGCAGCGCGGCCCCCGTTGCCAGCGCAAGGCCATGACGGCCCGCTTGGCGCCCAGGCGGATCCACCAGGGGCTGGATTTGGCGATCTCGACACGTTCTTCGTCGTAAAAGCGGACGAAGTCACGAGGGTCGCGGCCGATCCCTTGCACGATGCGGTTGACGTCGTCGTCGGTGATCAGCACCACGGTGCCGCGGCAGCAGTTGCCGCAGCCGGTGCAGCGGAACTTGAGATACTTGCGCCAGTCGAACGCGGGCACGGCGCTTCTTCTCTCGCAGGCGTTCCCACAGGCGGAGGCGCAGCCTCGGGAAGGGGGCGGGCCTGGCACGCCCGGAGGGATTCGAACCCCCGACCTTCAGATCCGAAGTCTGACGCTCTGATCCACTGAGCTACGGGCGCTCGCAGGCAGTCTAACAGGGGCGGGCGGCGGCGCAGCTTGGTTAACGTCCGGGCAACGCGCCCCCTCTTCTGTCCTATCGTTGATTGCTCGGTCGCGGCAGCGCGGTCAATCCTCGCCAAGGGATCCCTTCCGGCGAGATGAGCCCAGGCCAGGTGCGCATCGCGGGGCCCACAGGCGGGCGGCCATGAAGGGCGGGAGCGCATGCGGGAGACGATTCGCAGCACCGCCTGGGAAGTGGCTGCGCGCGTCGACGCGGCGGACTTCAGCGGCGCCCAGCAGTACCTGCTGGCGCTGCATCCCGCCGATCAAGCCGACGTGCTCGGCGAGGTCGACGACGAGGCGCGCGAGGCCCTGATCGCGGGCTTCAGCCCGGAGCAATTGGCGGGGCTGCTGGAGCACTTGACGGCCCAGGAGCGAACCGCCGTCGCCCGCCTGATCGCGGTCGACGCGCTGGCGGCGGCGCTCGACGCATCGCCGCCGGAAACCGCCGCCGACGTGCTCCACAATCTGGCGCCGGAGGAGGCGTTCGCCGTCCTCAGCTCGATGCACGAGACGGCGGCGGTGGAGCCGTTGCTGGCGCACGCGGACGAGAGCGCCGGCGGCATCATGACGCCGAACGTGGTGGCGCTGCGGCCGGAGATGACGGCGGCCGGAGCGATCGACTACATGCGCACGACGCAGCTCCCCGAAGGGGACGCCTACTACCTCTACGTGGTCGATGAAGCCTCCCGGCTGCTGGGAGTGTTGAACCTGCGCCAGCTCCTGACGGCGGCGCCCGACCGCCCGCTCCACGAGCTGATGGACATCAACGTCATCACGACCACGCCCGAGACCGACCAGGAGGAAGTGCTGCGCACGCTGCAACACTACGGGCTGCGGGCGGTCCCGGTCGTCGACGGGAGCGGCCACCTCGTCGGCGTGACGACGGCGGACGAACTGCTCGACGTGGCGCAGCAGGAAGCCACCGAGGACATGTTCCGCATGGTGGGGCTGGACGAGGAAGAGCCCTTCATGGGCCCGGTGGTCCCCTCCGTGCGGCGGCGGCTGCCCTGGCTGACGCTCAACATCATCACCGTCTTCATTGCTGCCGCCACGATCTCGGTGTTCGAGGACACTCTGGAGCGGGCGGCGGCGCTGGCGATCTTCCTGCCGGTCGTGGCCGGACTGGGGGGAAACGCCGGCACGCAGACGCTCACGCTCGTGGTGCGCGCCATGGCGCTGGGCGAATACGACCGCCGGCAATGGCGGGAGGTGCTCCCGCGTGAGATCGCGATCGCCGTCCTGAACGGGGCCGCGCTCGGCCTGCTCGTGGCCGTGCTGGCGGGTGTGTGGCAAGACAACCTCTACCTCGGCATCGTGATCGGCGTGGCGATGCTGGGGAATCTGCTGATCGCCGGCATCGCGGGCGTCCTGGTACCGACCAGCCTGCGCCTCCTCCGCTCCGACCCAGCGCTGGGCAGCAGCATCGTCGTCACAGCCGTGACGGACATCATGGGCTTCTTCTTCTTCTTGGGTATGGCGGCGCTCCTGATCAGCCAGATCGACTGACCAGCAACCTCCAACCAAGCGCCTAGGGACTGGCGCCGGTCGGTGCGGGGCGAGCGTCCTCTTCGCCGGGAGCGCCGAGCGCCTCGCGGGCGATCAGGACGACCACGGCCTGATCGCCCTCTTGCGCGATCCGCAACTCGCCCTCAAAGGCCGGGTAATCCACGTCGGTGAAGCGAATGAAGTCGATGCCGATGACGCGCGGGTCGGAGGCGATGGCCCAGGGCTCGGTGTCCAGCGCCTCGCGATAGAAGTCGTAGAGATCGTCCGCGCTCCGGTCGGACTCCCAGCCCACAATCAACTCGCGGGTGGTCTCCGTATCCGTAAATCCAGAGCCGAGGAGCACGAGCCCGTCGGGCAAGGGAAAGTCGGGCGGGAGAGTATCGACGAAGCCCTGGATGCGCACATCGGCGGCAGCCGTGTCGTCGACCTGGACCAAGTAGTTGCGAAAGAATCGTTGGGCGGCCAGGCGCTCCTCGTCGTCGGAACGGTCGCAAGCGACCAGCAGCACGATCGCGACGAGCCCCAGGAACAGAAGCCCCCACCCGAGCACGCGCCGCGCTAGCCGAAGTCCCTCCCTAGGGAACACGGGTTACCTTCAGCGGCCCGGCAATCGGTCGATTAAACGGCGCACCCAACGAATCACACCCTCAAGTGCAAGCGGCATCGCGATCTCCAGTCACGCTTTGACCGTCAGCGGCGCTCCTTAGTAAAGCCGGTTAGGTCGAGGGGTTGGCCTTAGCGGCCCAGCACGCGATTGACCACGCTCCCGATCATGCCACGCATGCGGCGGAACATGTCTTTACAACAGGGCATCACATTCTCCCCTCATCTTCCGATCGTCGACGGCCACTCCCCGGTGGAGCGGGCAAGAGCGAACGACCCCTTTAGCGGCCCAGCACCCGATCGATCATACCGCGCACCCAGCGAATCAAACCCTCAAATGGCATCGCGATCTCCAATCGCCTTCCAACATCACCGATCGCCAGCGGCGCTCCCCGGTGGAGCGAGCGGGATCGAACGACTCCTTTAGCGGCCCAGCAAGCGATCAATCATACCGCGCACCCAGCGAATCAAACCCTCAAACGGCATCGCGATCTCCAATCACCTTACAGTCACGTTCCGATCACTGACGGCGCTCTCCAACGGATCGGGTTGGGGTGGACGGTGGGATTCGAACCCACGAATACCAGGGCCACAACCTGGCGCCTTAGGCCTCTAGGCGACGCCCACCGCGGTCGACCGCCGCGCAGCGGCGCGTCAAGGCTAGGGATGGCCTCGCGGCCGGTCAATCGAGCAGCGCGCTTAAAGGATCGGAATTATCGTCCGAACGCGGCAGTGGAGCCACCACCGAAAGACCAATACGGTCCAAGGACGGGCTGCTGCTGCCATTCGTCTAGTATCCACACATGACTCAACACTCCAAGCGCTCCAGAACCGAAGTCGCCGGTCAACTGCTAAGAGTTGCGCGACTCGATACGCTTCGTGGGTTAGTCCGAACGAACCGAGAATGGGTGAAGATCGTCCCGGGCTTTCGACCGCAGACGCTTACACGTGACATCCTCATCACGAGAACGAATCACCTTGCGAGAGAGCCACAGCTGCTAGAGCAGCTTGCCGGCTCAATCCTCAATGACTTAGGTCTCCAAGGCGGCTCTCTGGCGGATCGTCTCGTGGAAGCCCTCTCTCGACCAGACCTCTCATCCGATGCTCGAGAAGTATTCACCACTCTGCACGAGCATTCCCTTTGGGACTTGCCGCTAGGAAAAGAGAAGGCCGCGCAATTCGCTCCAAGCCACAGCGGCACGCAAGTCCACGAGCCCAAGTCCAAAATCAAGGATGCTGAGAAGGACACTAAAGCCGATCGTGAGTCCAAATCAGAGAGTGCTGTAGCACCCGATGAAAGCCAATCTTTGGACTCGGATTATCCGCCGCCGGAGAGCACCTTTTCGAGTGTCTTCAAATGGGAGCCTTCGAACGATCACATCTCCCCTCTTCAAGACGCTGTCACTGAGTTCGAGCGATCGCTGAAGGAATTCACGAAGTGGGCGCTTAAACAAGCGTACGGCGATAGATGGCTTCGGCAAGGCTGTGGTGCCATCGGCAAAGAATGGCGTCGAAGAGCGTCTGAAAGCGGACGTAGTGTTGAGCCAGAGGGTCTAACCAGTGAAGCATACCTCGGAGAGCTACGGAACATCATTCGCAAGACCGAAAATCGCCAAGCGTTCGATCACTTCTTCGAAAATATCGACGAGTTCTCTACCGACATGGGTAGTGTGATCAAACTCAGAAATACAGTGATGCATCCAGGAGATACAGATGTCGAAGTACTCCAGCAAACTGCGGGGCTCGCCGCGATGCAACGGGTCGCCAAGTGCTATAGCGAAGGTCTCGGAAAATTCATCGGCCAAGTGTTTGACGACTTCACTAACGGGACAGAGGTGGAGCAGGAACCAGCGGAGGAGACCGTCCGTGATCGCGTGCTCACGAATCTCACAGATTTCAGCGCGACTCAGCTAGTTGGAAGAGACGATGAGCTTAGTAAGCTGCGCGAAAGCTTCTGGGAAAACCGATTCAAACGTTCAATCTCGATCGTAGGGCCTGGTGGGGTTGGGAAGACAGCTCTCCTTGATGCATTCCTGGAGAGTCTTCTTCGGATCCCGGTGCAGGAAGAAGAACCACTCAATCCGAGCATACTCGTCTACCTGACGGCAAAGGAAGAGTACCTTGATGGCATGGACCGCACACAGCCTCGAGTCCACTTCAACACCCTGCGAACTGTTCTTGAAACTGTTGTTCAGCTGCTCGAAGGCGACACCGATGAGTCAATTGAGACCGATGCGCTCACTACCCAAGTCTATGAGCTGTGCGAAGGGGAACCCATTCTCTTCGCTCTCGACAACCTCGAGACGCTCGATGATGATGAATTCTCCGCCCTTGGCTCGTTTCTTTCGAACTTGCCCGCTAGCAACAAGGCAGTCGTTACGACGCGTGATGACCGGATCATCGGGGACAGGCTGACCCTTAGCCGTCTCCCCGTCTCAGCTGGCGTTGAGCTACTCCGGACAAGACTTCGTGGACATGACTACGAACTCGAAGAGCATGCTTTATCTTCAGCGAAGGCCCTCGTAGATGCTGCAGACGGGATCCCGCTAGCAATCGTCCTGAGTGCTAACAACATCGCGAACGGCTTATCGATCGATGAAGCAGTAGAGAGATTACAAGGGACTCAAGGCATCGAATTTCAGGAGTTCTCATTTGGCTCGTCATGGAACACCCTTACCGATACTGAACGAGCGCTCCTCTATTTCCTCGCAGTTTCAAAGAAGCCTCGACGAAGGCGTGAACTCGAACCATTTTGCAAGGTAACGATAAGTTAGGGGCTTGACAATGGGATCGGGGATTGGGATAATGGCTGCGAAGGGTAGCAGTCATGAACCTCATCCAGATTTTCCAGCGATTCCCGAATCAGGAAGCGGCGATCGCCCACTTGGAGCGCGTGCGCTGGCAAGGGGAACCGGAATGCCCGCACTGCTCCAGCTCCCGCGTTGCGCCGAAGGCAGACGGGGAACGCGTGGGTCGTTGGAACTGCTACGGCTGCCAATCAAGCTTCAACGTCCTCTCCGGGACGATCTTCGAGAAAACGAAGGTACCACTGCAGAAGTGGTTCCTCGCGATCGGGTTGATGATCAACGCCAAGAAGAGCCTCAGTAGCTGGCAACTGGCGCGGGATTGCGACCTCACGCAGCCGACCGCGCTGTTCGTGCAACAGCGCATCCGTTCCCAGATGGCGTCGGAGCAAGGCTCC
Source organism: Dehalococcoidia bacterium (assembly GCA_963663895.2). GTDB lineage: Bacteria > Chloroflexota > Dehalococcoidia > Bin125 > Bin125 > JAPOXK01. Next base: position 588,375 of record CAXXRD010000002.1, read on the forward strand.
GAGATGCTGCAAGGCATCATTGAAGCCGACGAGACGTACGTCGGGCCGAAGCCGCGCCGCCGTGGGGGACCACGCGGGGGGGGGGGGGGGTGGAGGACGGCTCCGGGGACGCGCCGCTAGCCGGAAAACTCCCGTTATCGGAGCCGTCGAACGCGGCGGCAAGGTAATCGCCAAGCGGGCGACGGATCTGAGCGGGCGCGGCGTTCTCCACTTCATTCGTGAGAACGTCAACCCGCGCGGCTCGATTCTCGTGACTGACGAGTTCCGGTCCTACCAGACAGTCCGGCGCACCATCGACCACGCCGCGATCAATCACTCGCAAGGGCAGTACGTCGATGGCTTCGTGCACACGACCACGATCGAGGGATTCTGGGCGCTGCTCAAACGGGCATGGTACGGGACGCATCACCACTACCAAGAGCGCTTCCTGCCGCTGTACGTCGCTGAGGCCGCGTGGAAATACAATCACCGCCGCGATAACGACGGCTTCGGGAGCTTCCTCCAGGGCTGCTTCGCGTGAATCGCCTCTACTACGGCGACTGCCTGGAGGTGATGCTGGACCAGATGAAGCAGGCCAGCGTCGACCTGATCTACCTCGATCCGCCCTTCAACTCCAACCGCCAATACAACGCGATCTACAAAGACGAGACGGGCCGTCCGCTGCCCGACCAGATCGACGCCTTCTGCGATATGTGGACGCTGGATCGGGAGACGGACGAGCAGATACGGAAAATGCCGATCCTCCTGGCCGACGCGGGCGTGGACAGTCACGTCGCCGAGTTCTGGAAGGTCTGGGCCAACGCGCTCCGGCGCACCAATCCCTCCCTCCTCGCCTACCTCTCGTACATGGTGCAGCGGCTCGCCTTCATGAAGGGGATTCTGAAGCCGACCGGGAGCCTCTACCTCCACTGCGACCCCACGGCCAGCCACTACATCAAAGTGATGATGGACGGGATTTTCGGACACAAGAACTTTCGGAGCGAGATCGTGTGGCAGCGCCACAGAGGATTCAAGCGGCGCACGGCAAAGCAGTTTCCCCAGAAGAACGACACGATCCTGTTCTACGCACAGTCGGCTGATAGCGTCCGGTTCCATGCGCAGTATCGTCCGCACAAGCCTGACTACATCCGGCGCTTCAAAAAGGATGAGGCTGGGCGCTTGTACCGAGATGATGTGAACCCGACTCGCGGCGGGCGCCGCGTCATTTATCTCGATGAAACGAAGGGGGATATCGTCGATTCCGTCTGGACGGACATTCCCCCGGTGAATCCTCGCGCCAAGGAACGCATGGGATATGCGACACAAAAGCCCCTTGCGCTTCTAGAGCGCATCATTAAGGCATCCTCCGACCCTGGGGATGTGGTCTTCGATCCATTCTGCGGCTGCGCGACCACATTAGAGGCCGCGCACAGACTTGACCGACAGTGGATCGGGATCGACATCGCGATCCACGCGATCAAGCGGGTTGCCCGCGTCCGGTTGGAAGAGCGGCTAGGGTTGGTCGAGGGGCAGGACTTCACGATCGAAGGCGTCCCGCGCGATCTCGAAGGCGCACGTGACCTGCATCAGCGCGACCCCTACCACTTCCAGAAGTGGGCCGTGGAGCAAGTGGACGGGTTCGTGACCACGCGCCGATCCGCCGACGGCGGGATTGACGGGCGGCTCTACTTTGCCATGCCGGACGAGCGCGATCTGCAAAGCATGGCGATCGAGGTCAAGGGCGGCAGGCACGTTAACATCAACGTCGTGCGCGAGTTACGCGGCGTCTTGGAGCGCGACGAAGCGAAGCTGGCGGGGTTGATCGTGCTAGAGCCGCTGAGTCAGCGCAAGGCGCAGAACTTCGGGCGCGAGATGGGGGAGGCGGGATTTCTCGAAGTGGAGGGCCGCGTGTTTCCACGGCTCCAACTCCTCACTGTCACCGATATTCTCGACGGCAAGCGGTTCGATACGCCGTGGGCCGTCGGGCGGCATGAGCCGGAACCCCACTTGCCCGGTATCTCCTAAGCCCCTAACTTATCGTTACCATTTTGCAAGGATGATGATGATCTCTCTCGAGCGCTGACTCGACTCCGTACACAGGTTTTCTTCGTGAGGCCAGGGCCAGGTGTTCGTGCGCCGACCTTTACTATCGCCATTCGAGTCCTACGCGATTACGTGCGCCAAAGAGGTCCCGAGACTCTCCCCGCAAACCTCGTCACACAGATCCAAGCGAAAGCGCAAATTGAGCCATTCGAAGCAGAATCTCCAAGCGTGGCTAGGTCTCTAGAGCAAACGCTCCGAAGTTGCGATGACACCGTCAAGCAGCACGGTTATCGAGCAGGTGTCGATGCCCTTAACAAAGCGGTGGAGAATTGGGGAAGGGACCGACGTATCCTCGCCCACCGCGGGTACCTAAAGTACCGCCTCAGAGATAATGTTGGTGCCAAGAAAGATTTACGGGCCGCGATCGATGCGGGACACGAGAACGCTGACGTGTATCTGCACCTAGGTCTCGTCCATTACTACTCGCATGAAGACCTGTTTGCTGAGAACTGTGCACGTCGGGCGTTGAGTATCCGGCCAGGGTTCGAGAAGGCTGAGCGCCTCCTCGGAGATTGCTTGCTCACGAAGGCTAAGCGGGAACTCTTCACTCTTACGGAGCCTCAGCGTAAACAGATGCTGCAGGAAGCTGAAGAACACCTCAGAAACGCTCTGTACCGAGACGAAGCCACACAGGGACAGCGAAAGCACAACGAGGCTATCCACGCTCGCCTGGCGAATCTGAAGGATTCACTATGAAAACTGTGAGTGAACGCGGCAGATACTGCGTTGTGGGCTGGTTGGGACAGGATCTCGCGGTGCTGGCACGAAGAAAGCTAAGCCACCCATGATTCGGAGGGCTCTCCCGCCGCCTCACGGCTGCTGCCAGGTGGCCGCCTCCGTCATGCCCAGCCAGAGCACGTCGCGGGGCTGCAAGATCACCTCGCGGGTCGGAATGGGAACCGGACGGAAGACGACCTCGAAGGCCCCGACTTCCTGATTCCAGCGGTATGCCAGGGAGATCCGGCCGGCGAGCGAGGCCAGTGCATCCGCCGCCGCGCGCGGTGGCCCGGTCCAGGTAACGAAATTGAGGCCGCGCTGGAGAGGCAGGGCACGGCTGGCCGGCAGCGCGGCGGGCTGAGTCCATTCGATCGGCGGGCCGGACGAGATCCGCAGCCAGAGCGCATCACCGGTGCGCAGCAAGTCCAGACTACTGCGGGAGGATCGGGCGGGGCGGAACGTTTCCCAGTGCTGGGCAGCAGCGTCGTAGCGGAAGATCGCTTCGAGGCGATGCGCGATCGACTCGAAGGCTCGCGCAGGATCCGCCTCCTCTCCGAACCAGCCGACGGGCGTGAAGCCGGCCTCCAGCGACAGGGTGAGTTGCTCCTTGACGAAATTGGCCGCGAACTCGGAGGTGTTGCCGGCCGCGTCGATCGCGATCGCGCTAGCGAGCGCGCCCGGCGCGACCTCGGCCTCCAGCGACCACTCGCCGGCAGCGTTCGCAACCGTCTCGCCCAAGTAGCGGCCGCCGGGACCAAAGCCGCTCTGGTCGGCCTGGGGAAAGCCGGGCGCGTCCACGGCGTAGAGCTCGACCGTGGCACCGGGGGGTGCGGTGCCGCGCACGCGCCCCAAACCCGCATCCAGAATGACGGGTGTGTTGAGCCGGCCGTTGGGCCCGGTGTCGGCGTCGCCGGGGTCATTGGCCGTGGGGCCGTCGCCGCCGAGGTCGATAGCGATCCCCACATTGCCGAGGAAGAGGTTGCGGCTGACGCGGTTGCGCAGCGTACTCGCGTGCAGTAGCAGCACAGCGGCGGCGGCGCTCCCGCCGATGCGATTGCGCCGAACGATCGTCTCCCGGGCGCCCCTGCTCAGCGTGATCCCGGCCAGGTTCCCCACGAGCGAGCCGTCCGGCATGACGCCGATGCCGTTGTTCTGGATGGAGACCCCCGTCGCGCCGTCCACGGTCACGCCGTTGGTGGCACCCATGATGTAGTTTCCCTGCGCCACCGTGGAGCCGCCGATGGTGATGTGCCGGGTACCGGATAGGACGGAGACACCATCCTCGTCGTTGGGCAGCGGCGTCGTGCCGTCGGCGCTAAGACCGATCCAGTTGCCGATCACGGCGATCGCCCGCGCCCCCCGCTCCAGAGCCAGGCCCACGCGATTGCCGCTGATCACGTTGCGATTGGCGGCCTGCAGCCCGCCCACGATCACTCGCTTCGTCCCGTCCCGAACGCCGTGGATGAAAAGGCCCACATCGTTGCCGACCGTCCCCGCGCCACCGGGCGCGAGCCCGATCCAGTTGCCCTCGATACGCATGGTCATGCCGCCGGCGTCGCGCAGCTCGATCCCGGCCACCCGGTTGCCGCTGATCAGGTTTCCCTCGTTCGGGCCCTGTCCGCCGATCTTGGCCCAGCCCCCGTCGACGACCAGCACGCCGTCGTCGTTGGGCAACGCCGTGCCATCGGCGCCCAACCCGATCGTGTTGTTGACGACCCGAACCGCCGAACTCCCGGCGCCGCCGACCACCAGTCCGTGCCCCGTGCGACCGCGAGTGCTGTTCCCGGCCAACCGATTACCGCAGCCCTCGCAGCTATCGCCCACGAGCGCCTCCCGGGCGCCTTCCACCACACCGATCCCGCCCCGCCGGTTGGGGGCCGCAGCGCGGCCGGACCGATCCGTCCCCACCCAGTTCCCCAGGAAGCGGTTGGCGATCGCGTTCGTACCCCGAGCGGCCAGCCCGTAATAGGCGAAGTTGCCGACGATCAGGCCGCGGAACTCCACCGCAGGCGCGGTGGAGACGAGGCCGTTCGCCTCGCCCGCAAAAGCGCCGTCGATCATGACGATCGGGTGTCCGGCCCAGCCCGACTGAGTCGTGCCATCGATCACCGTCCCGGGACCGGTGATCGTGGGGAGGGCGCGGACGGGGATGATGCGTACGCCGTCGCCGCCGATGTCGAAGTGAATGTGCGCGCCTTCGGCGGCGTTCGCCTCCAGCAGCGCGTCGCGCAGCGTGCAGGAAGCGTCGCAGACCCCATCGCCGCCGTCGCCGGCCGCCGTCACCACGAAGATCGGCGCCTCCCCCGCGCTCCCTTGCGCGGCGGCAGTGCGAAAGAAAGCCAGGCCGCCCGTCGCCGCCAGGGGCAGAAAGATCAGCAGGACGACGACGAGAACAATCAGAGCGAAGAGGGCCAACCGTGCGAGGGTCGCGAAGAGAGGCCGCATCAAGACTCCCGGCGGCTCTTGCCTTCAAAGCCGGCCACCAGCCACTCCAGACAATCGTATGGGCGTCGCTCCCGAGAGGCCAGAAGAGCAATAGGGGGCACCCGCTACGGCACCGCGAGCGTCTGGTCGCCCGGCGAGATGACCCAGAGGAAGTCGCCGGGCATGATGGCGAAGTCTTCCCGTCCGCGGCGGGGAACGTAGGGGACCCAGCCGGCTTCCGTGCCCAGGAACTTCCAGGCACTGATCACCAGGTCCCCGAAGAGATCGGCCGCGCTGGCCTCAAAGGTCGCTCTGACGAACTGCCCGCCCGCCCTGAGGGGCAGCACGTAGGGCTCGCCGTCCGGCTCGCCCGCCAAGACCTCGATCACCGCGGAGGCTTCTCCCGTGGTCACGACGAGCCGCTGCGGCTCGTCGCCCGGCGTGAGCGTGGGCGAGGCGATGTAGACCAGATGCACGGACCCGCCCTCGGTGATGCCCCAATTCCTGCTGACGGCGGAGCCGCCAATGGAATCGAGGTCCGGGACCCCGCGCCCGGCCGGGAAGACCAGCAAGCTCCGCCAGGTTTCCCGCGGGATCGCGATGACGATCCCAGGGTTGACGCCGAGATCCTGGAACGCGACCACGGTGCCGTCCGCTACCGCGTTGAACTCCGTGTCATAGAAGGTGACCCGGACCCAGACGGTGCCGCCGGGAGCGACCCGCGTCTGGAACGCGTCGCCCACCCGTTCGGGCCGCGGAAAGCTGGTGACGTGCGTGCTGTGCACCGCCACGCCCGCGTCGGCTGGGTCGTCCGTCTCGTCTCCCGAGCCGTCCATCTCGCCACCGGAATCCTCGCCCGGGTTGCCGATGACGACCCTGATGAACTCAGTCAGTGCGCTAAAGCCGGACCGGACGACCGTCACGCGCGCCTCGTGCTGCGAGCCGGGCTCGGCGCCGTCGGCGGCGGCCAGCGTGACGAAGTAATCGCCCGGCCGGCTGGCCGCGGCGGCATCAAGGATGGGAAGCACGCGCAGCCTGCTGCCGATCTCGTTGCTGACGTACAGCTTGCGAAAGGGGCCTTCCAACAAGCCGGTCACGCCAACGCCGTTGGCGTCCTCCACCCGGACCGTCCAGCGCTTGGGCGGATTCTCCTCGCCGGGAGCGCCGAGCGGCAGCACCGTCCGCTCCGCCGGCGTCACCGTGATCGTTTCCGGATTCAGGGGCGGATCATCGCCGTTCGAGGCCGACGCCGGCATGGAGTGCATCCCGGCGTTCAGGGCCATCCCCGCGCCCAGCCACGTCGCCAGCGCGATCAGCGCGAGAACCCAAACGGCGAGCCCTTTCCGTGTGCGATCGCGCTTCATGAGCGGTTTTCCTCAAGCGAACACCGCCACCCGGATCCATGCGGACGGATCCCGGCCGGGCGGCGCGGCCCATTCCCTCCAGCAATCATAGGAGATGCGCGCCGGGACGCCATGGTCCTTCCGGCAGCCGGGCGTCAGCGCGAAAGCGGAAGCGACCGGGCGAGAGGGTCGCGGCTACGCCGCCAAGAGCAAGACCGCCAGGCAGCAGATCAGCCAGGCGCTCAGGAGGCCCAGCGCCAGGGAGGCCAAGAGCATGGAGCGGGCCGGGGCGCTTCCTCCTCCCAGTGACCCGCGCATCGCCCGCCTCACAGAGTCCTCCCTGGAAGAGCCGCCCTCGCTCGACCTCAGAGAGGGGCCAAGAAGAGGACGAAGGTCAGCAGCAGAACGAACAGGAGCAGGTTGGATGCGCGCTTGAGGTACGCCACGGCCGGGTCGCTTTCGAGGTCTATCCAAGCGCTTGCTTGTCCGAAGGAGCACGCCGCCGGCCAGCGCCATTCCCACCACCACCCTACGCTTCCCTGCGGCGCTGTCTCGCCGCCGGGGTTAAGAATGGGGCCGCGCGCGGTTAACGATTCGCCGTGGGGACGGTTATGCGTCCCTTCTGAGCGGCCGCGGCACCGGATCTGCCGGCCGAAACGGGCGCGGATTCTTGGTCCGCAGTCCTCGGCGGTTCTCGGGGACGCCCTAGCCGCCGGGCGGGACCGCCCGCAGGGCCTGCTCCAACTCCTGCCCGGAGACCCCCGCGCGCTGCAGCTGCGGGGCGAGGGCGAGGGCCTCGCCGCCCGTGTCCGGGTCCCAGACGACCGGATGCTCCGGCAGCCCGGGGTTGTGGAAGACGAGGAAGGCGCCGTCCTCGCTGGACTCGGTCCAGCCGAGCGCCGCCAGCGCCGCGACGATCGCTGCCCGTTGCTCTTCTCGTTGCGCCACAACGCCCCCTAGGCGGCCGCTTCGATCACGCGCCGCGTGCCCTTGCGCGAGAGCGTGAAGACGGATTGCTCGTCCGGCTCCTCGTCGAGCGTGAAGTCGATGTCGCGCTCGCCCATGAAGCCGAGCAGGGCGATGGCGCCGTTCCGCTTCAGCCGCCGCACCAGGGCCTGATGCATGGCGGCGTTGCGATCCGCGGCCTCGTCTTCCGTGGCGCCCCGCGAGACGATGCCGGTTTCCCTGCCCATGCAGAACCAGCCGTCACCGGCGGAGACGCAGGTAACGGTCACGGTGAAGAGAACCGTCATCGTGACCTCGCCCTGATCTGCCATCCGCCCTCTCCGATCCGCGGCACGGATCGCCTGCTCACGCCGGCAGACAATAACAGAACCGTCACCGGCGATGCCGCCCGCAAGGTGGAGCGGTTGTCGGAGCCGGCGAAGCCGCGTTGGGGCCGCCGCGCGGCCCCGGTTTCCCGGGGGCGCTCGGCGCAAGCACGCCGAGCTGCAGCAGCTTACCGCGCGCGCACCGTTCTGGTCAGCGCCGTTCCGGCCAGCGCGACTAGCGCCGAGACGGCCAGGGCCGCCGGCAGCAGCGGGAAGCCGCGACTGGAGTCCGCCAGGCCGCCGCTGCCCGTGTTGGGCAGGGCCACCGGGGCTTCCACGGCCGGTTCCGGTACGGGCTCGGGATCAGGCTCCGGGGCCGTCACCGGATCCTCCGCTTCGGGCGCGGGGCTGGTCAGGTCCAGCGCCACGACGACGATCTCCCCAACGGCAACGGTGTAGGCCGGCGACGGGGAACTGCCGTCGATCGTGAAGGTGACCGTGGTGTGCTCCACAGACAGCGTGATCCCCCACGTGCCATCCTGGATCGTGCTCCGGCCGACGGCCACCCCGTCGACCCAGGCCCTCACCACGGCCCCATCGGGGGCCAACGCCCCGTCGAGCCGCGCGCCGCTGTCGTCGATGCCGACCGAGCCGTAGAAATGGCTCGGCGGGACCGGCTGCGCCCCCACGCTCGCGACCCACGCCAGCGCCAGCGTCGCAGCCAGCGCGGCGACAGCGCCGCGCCACATAATTCGCCTCCGCATGAGACTGTCCTTTCGTTCGCGCCGACCGGGGGTCGCCCCAGGCCACCCCCTGCGAAGCCGCGCGCAGGGTAGCACCCGCCGGCGCGGCCGCGATGTCGTTCGCCGAACAGCCGCGCGCGAAAGGTTAACCGGCCTGCCGGCAGCGCAAGGAGCCGCCGAGACGTTAGAGTGCAAGGCCCGCCGGGGGAGCGCAGGATGAGCGGAGGGGCACACGATGACGGCTCCGGATTTCCCCAGCGAGCGCCCGACCGAGCTGCCGATCGCCGAGCGGCCCGCCGAGCGGGGGGCCGTGCTCACGGGCGCCTCCCTCTGCGGGATCTGCCACTTCGCCAAGGGCGAGAGCTCCTCCCGGGCGCCCGCCTCCTGGATCTGGGCGCACGGGCGCGAGGACCGCTGCGGCTGGGTAGCGGTCTGCCGCTTCTGCCGCACGCGCACCGAGCCGGCGGATCGGATCTGCGACCTGAGCAAGCCGGCGGCGCAGCACTAGGGGCCGCGGCGATCGTTTCGCCGCACGCGCGCGCGTCAGCTCGGCGCTGGACTCCGGGCGCGGCCGCGCCCCTCCCCCTACTCCCCGTCCCCGTCCCCGTCCTCCTCCTCCGCCCCCTCGGGGACCGTCCAGACGACGGCGGCGCTGGTCGTGACGGCCAGCAGGTCGCCGGGGGCGATGGGGAAGTCGACGCCGCGCGCGTCGGCCGGCGCGTAGCTCTGCAGCCCTGCGACGCGTCGAAGCGCCAGATCGCCGTGACCTGGTCCACGATCGCGGCCACCGCGGCCGAGGCCGCCAGCGCCGGGCCGGGCCAGGTGATCAGGTTCGACCCCTCCGCCAGCGAGATGCTGGCCGCCTGGCCGCGCTCGGGCAGGGGCGCGCTGGCCCGCACGTCCAGGTCGATGGCGGCCACGTAGGCCCGCACCCGCACCCCGTCCCTGGCGCCGTCCAGGGTGAAGACGGTGCGCGCCAGGCCGTCCATCGTCTCGGCCGTGACCGGATCGAAGGCGGGCATGGCGCTGGGGGTCGCCCCCACGGCGCTGAAGTGCACCTGGTAGCCGCTGGGGACGGCCGCGCCGCCGCTGTCGGTGACCAGCGCCGCCACGTCGTAGGCGCCGGCCGTCTCCCGCGGCGTCAGCACGAGCTGCAGCCGCGCCGCCGGCCCCACGATCCGGATGGCGGCGGTGGCCGAGAGCTCGCCCGCCTGGGCCGTGATCGTCACGGTTCCCGTCTCGGTCGCGTCCTGGGCCGAGACGTGGGCCGCCGCGCGCCCGCTGGCGCCGGTGACCCCGGACTCGCCCTCGCCGTGCTGCACCACGGTCACGCCAGCCGCGTCGGCCTGGAAGCGCACGGCGACGCGCGGCACGGGCCGCCCGCCGGCGTCGAAGAGCGAGGCCACCAGCGTGCCCGGCGGCGCCGCGAAGGGCGTGTCGCCCAGGTGGACGCGCCGCGCCAGCGCCGTCAGCTCCAGCTGCGCCGGGGGACCGTGCAGGGTCAGCGCGAGGCTGGCCGCGGCGGCGCCGGCGGCGGCGCCGAAGGCGCCCAGGGTGGTCGTGAGCGTCACCTGGGTGACGGCCGCCGCCCCCGTGCCGGGGCTGACCGTGACCGTGATCGTCGATTGGCCGCCGGCGGCGGCGATCTTGGCGGGCGCCGCCGCCACGGCCCGCACCGTGGGCGGGGCCGCCCGCGCGGCGGCGGGCGCCAGCGCCAGGATCAGCCCGGCCGCCAGCGCCGCCAGCAGGATCAGGAGGAAGGGCCGCCCCCGTCCCGTCCGGGAAGGCGCCGGCCCGCCGCGCGCGGCGGCGTGCGTCGAGGGGCGCATGGGCATGGCTGGGGCCTCCGTGCCTCCTGCCGCCCGGCGGTGGAGCAGTCTCCCGTCAGGGCGCCGGCGCCGTCCGCGGAGCGCGGGGCCCGGCGCGCTGACGGGAGCCCTCTCCAGGGGGCCGGGAGAACGGCGGGGGAAAAGACGGAGCGGCCTCGCCTGGGCCAGGCCGCTCCGCCCTTCCATCCCGTGACCGGGCGATCCCCGCGGGGACCGTCCGGTCTGCTTTACACGCGCCTAGCGCGCGCCGATGCCGGCGCGGCGGGTGACCGCCACGCCGCTCAGCGCGACCAGGGCCGCAACGACCAGGGCCACCGGCAGCAGCGGGAAGCCGCTGCCCGTGCCCGCCAGCCCGCCGCTGCCCGTGTTGGGCAGGGCGGCCGGCTGCTCCGGCTCGGCCGGCGGCTCGGCCGGCTCTTCCGGCTCGACCGGCTCGACCGGCTCGGGCGCCGGCGACGTCAGGTCGAGCGCCAGCGCGTTCATGCCGAACTGCTCCACGGCGTAGGCCATCGAGGGCGCGCTGCCGTCGACCGTGAAGGTGACGCGGTCGGCGTCGCTGCTCTGCACGATGATCTCCCACTCCCCGTTGGCGATGGTGGACGTGCCCACGTTGTCGCCATCCTGGTTCCAGGCCGAGACCACGCCACCGTCGCCGACCGCCTCGCCGTCCAGCGCGGCGCTGCCGTAGAAGATGTGCGGGCCCGGCGGGGGCGCCTGGGCGAAGGCGCTCGTTACGAGCGCGAGGGCCAGGGCGGCGGCGCTAGCAACCGCCAGCAAGCGCCACCCCTTACGAATACGAGCCATGAGTGTGGCTTTCCTTTTCTATCGCTCTTGTTGCCGCGTCCAGGAGTCCGCGCCGGGGGCCGCCGCGCGGGCGGCCCCCAGACACGGATCCGTTTCGCTTTCCCTAGCCGCCGACCGTCTGGTCGATCGGCGAACTCACGAAGAGGATGTCGCCGGTGGCGATGCTGAAGTTCCCGCTCCGGCCCGGGATGTAGACCACATCCCACGCCCCCGTGTCCTGGTTGTACTTCCAGGCGCTGGTGACGGCGTCGCCGAAGAGGGCGGACGCCATCGTCGACGGCCCCTCGGCCGTGACCGCGTAGATGCGGCCGCCGGTCCGGAGGTCCAGCGAGATGGCCGCCGGGGCGGCGTCCGCGGCGGCGCCGATGGCCACCACGATCTCGTGCGCGACCTCGCTGTCGCCCACGGGGACGGTGACCAGGAAGACCGCCGTGCCGGCGCTGGACGGGGCGCGGTAGGTGAACGACCGCTGGCCGTCCGCCGTCATGGCGGTGCTCTCGCCCGCCGTCACCTTGCCGGATCCATCGATCTGGTCGAGGGTGGCGCTGACGGCGCCCACCCGCACGCCCTGGTCGTCCAGGACGGTGTAGGTGATCTTGGTGGTGCTCAGCGGATCCACCGAGACGGGCGCGTCGCTCGTGATGCTGGTCGGCGCGCCGCCGACGCTGATCGTGAGCGTCACCTCGTCGGAGGCACTGCCGAGGGCGGCCGCCTTGACCGTGACCGTGTGTCCGCCGCGGCTGGCGTCGTCGGTCGCGTCGGCCGGCGTGCCGCCGCCCGGCGCCGACACCTGGATGACGCACTTGCCGTCGATGTTCGTACCGGGGTTGGCGCCGATGTTGCCCTCGCTCGGATCGCCGTCGTCGGGATCCGCGTCAGGAGTGGGATCCGCATTGACCTGATCGTTACAGGCGGGGACATCGTTGGCCGTGCCAGGAAGGTTCCTGTCAAAGGCGAGGCTGTGGTCCACGATGATCGCGGCCGAGCCGGCCGGAACCTCCGGCGGCACCTTCGCGGGAGTCAGCGGCTTGCCGCTCTCCACGTTGGCGAAACTGCCCACCGTCGGGTTGCCGTCGGCGTCGACGATCGTCACGACGATGAAGGTCGAGCCACCGATGCCGATCGTGCCCTGGTCGACCTCGGCGCTGATGCTGGCCGGGGTCCCGTGGAGGACCACTGCGACCGTCCGGCTGAGGTTCGAGGCCAGGTCGCGGAAGGTGACCTGCGCGGTCCCCGTGCTGCCGTTGCCCGTCAGGCGAACCTGGACGATCCCGGCCGGGTCTTCCGTCGTGGCGGGGTCGTTGTCATCCGCCTCGGCTGCCCGCGTCGTCAGCGTACAGGCGCTGACGTCCGCGCAAGTGGTGTCAGTCTTGGCATCGCCGGAGTTCAGAATGCCCCGCGTCGTCGTGACGAGCAGGTCCGTGCCCATGATGCCCTCGGCGCGGGCGTTCACGAGCTGCGCGCCGATGATGGTGCCGCCAGAACCGGCCGTGACGGTTCGATCGCCTGAAACCGGCGACGAGCTGATCGCGGCGGCTGCCGGAGTGCCCCAGTTCTTGATCGCCACCGGCGGGTTCGCGGCAACGACGTTGATGGCGTGCTCGGTGGTGACATCGAACTCGCCACCGGTGCGAGTTACGTGCTGGACGAAGATCTGATCCAGGGCGAATCTTCGTCGATGGTGACCCGCAGCTGGATACTCGCATCAGTCGAGACATCGCACCCGGTGTTCGCGCTCTCCCAACAGGAGATGCTCTGCGCGCCGTTGGAGAACGTCGCGGTTCCATCGCTGTCGGAGCTGATCCTGAAACGGATCGGGGCCTGTTCTGTGCCGGTGAGGCCTGTGAAGCCCACTCCCACGCTGGAGCCGGGAGGCGCTGAGGCGGGCACCGCCTGCGCCTCGGCGGTCTCCGAGCTGGTGAGGACGACGCTGAAAGCGACGGCCAACGCCAGGGCGACAAGCGCCACGGCCCGCAGGCCCAGCCCTTTCTTCAAAATTGCTTTACTCAATGCGTTCCTCCTTGTGAGAGGGATTCATACCTTCTGGATTCGTGCATGCCTGGGCATGCGGTGGGGTGGTGTGTTTGCTCTTGCCTTCCTCCTCTTCCGGGCTGGTCCGGGCGATCAGCCCGGCGGCTGCGGCCGCCCCCCGCCCAAGACGGGCGCGGCCAGGGAAAATCGGGCGGCGAACCGCCCCGGTTTGTGCGCCATGCTATGGGGAATACGCAGCGGGGTACAACGCGCCCCGCGACATTTTTTCTCCCTTTTTACCGCCGCTTCACCTTCCTGCCCGCGCGGCCGCGATCGGGCGCCGGGAACCCGTGAATCGGGGGTTATTGCCCACAATCTGCCCACGGCTTTCCTCGGCTTATCCACACCCGGCGCCCTTGCGCCCCTTGATCGAAGCGGCGGGGTGGGATGGGGCGGACGGCGGCTGCGCGATGCAGCAGGGGTCCCCGATGGGAACTTGGCCAGGATAGGGAAACGGGGCCGGGCGCGCTCGCGAACACTCGGCCACTCGTGCGAACCCGCGAGCGCGTGCGGGCTCGCACCCCGGCCGGCTCCGTGCTCGCGGTCTCGCGCCGGCCCGCCCGGGCCGTCAATCAAGGGGGGCTATTAACCACCTATTAACCAATAGCGCAATAGCGCCATGCCCGGGTCAACGGTAATCACCGTATGTCGAGCCTGCCCCGGCAACGGGCGCCATCCATGGCATAGCATCCATCGCATAGACTGTTGCGCGGCCTGCCGTATCCGGATGGTTTGCGATGAGTTCGCTCGCCCAGGTCCACTTCGCCATCGCCGTCGCCGGCGCGATCCGCGCGCTCGACCCCGGCAGCCGCCAGGCGTTCCTCTTGCACCTGGACGGGGATCTCGGCCGGTTGGTGGGCGGCTCCCTCGGCGGCCCAGCGCACACGGACACACGGGCGGATCTGCATGCGCTGTGGGCCGATCTGGAGGACGCGATCGCGCTCCTGGACGCCTACGCCGCGCAGCGGGCACAAGATCCGACGGAATGAACGCGCAGGAATGCTGATCGAGCGGCGGGCGGGGGAGGACGCCGCATCCCCTTCCTGTCCACCAGCACGGCGTGGCACAGAGAGCCACAGGCTCTCCCGTTACGGAGAGAATGAAAACATTCGGCTAGGGGATCGTCGGCGGTTCTAACGTCCGATCCGCAGAATGAATATCGATCTCCAGCAGTGAAACCTGCGGGTCGTAGGTCACGCGCCAATGATCCAGCACGTCACGGCCGAGCAGCGAAGGCAATGCCGCCATGTCTCGTCTTCTGAGCGGCATGATCTGGACCGTGCGGGAGTAGAAGTGGGCCGCGCCGCTGGCGTCCCGGAAGATGAGGACAGCGGGCTCGATAGAGCAGGAGAGCTTTCCTCCAATGCCGAAGGATTCAGCTTTCCCTGTCAGTTGGTCCTCTTGCACGCCGATACGAACTGCATCGGGAGGGCCAATGATGGACGTGTCTGCTCCCGTGTCAACGAGAAACGACACGACCCCAAGCAAATTCAGCCGGGGGAAGCTGAGGAGGCCCTCCACATATGGCCTCCCCGTGGTGTTTCCGAACCGTCCCCGCAGCGTCACAGGATGAGAGTACGGGGGTCCTCGGTGATAAATCGCACGATGATCTTGGAGCGCGGCAGTCCCGCAGCGTCGACCTGCTTGAGTACCGCAGCCATTGTCCGCCCATGCGCGACCACCTCTCCCCTATGGACGGCAACCCACTCCTCACGATACTCATCAATGAGGCGGGGATGATCAGCTGAGAGGGCGAGCGCACTTTCCCTGAACTCTTCCAGGTCCTGCCGGATACTCTCTGGTGATCCCACCTGCTGCATGGCCTCTGCAATGAGCTGAGACGCGGACATAGACACCTACCTACATATGCATACTTGTGCGGGATCGTAGCGCGGGCACAATAACGGAAGTGTGGTTTCCGTCAACAAGAAGGCGTCACGGCCAGCGTCCCTGCATGACGAGGGGCGATTTTCCCGTCTCACGCCATCTCCTCACGGTTCCAGTCGTACTACCCGTCGAACTAGGCGATCCAGCTCTTGATACCATCATCGCTTCCCGCACATCCCCCGCGCGATCTCCCGCACCCGGCCGTCACACATCCAGCGTCCGCGAAGATCGCGCGCGAGCCGCCGGGACGGGCGCGGGGGCGAGCCTCAGCCCGGCGTCACGGCCGTGGCGGCGCCGGGCGGGCCGGGGTCGGCGACGGTGTAGCCCAGCATGCGCAGGTCCGCGGTGATCCGCCGGGCCAGCGCCAGGGCGTGCCGCTCGGCGTCGCGGCCCTGGAAGCCATGCCAGACGTAGAAGACGTTGCCGCTGGCGCCGCCGTAGCGCTCCGGGTCCCAGGGGGCGATGGCGACGGACCACTGCGGGGCCACCAGGAGGCCGTCCGGCCGGGTGTAGACCGCGTGGTCCTCCCGCACGAAGACCCGCAGGCAGGCGGGGTCGTGCACGTTCTCGAAGATGGGGTAGGAGGGCTGGTCGCAGAGCTCGTCGCGGAAGGAGCGGGCCGCGTCGTAGGTCGTGAAGTCGGCCGCGGCGGAGCGCCCCACCGTCGCGTTGGTGTAGGAGACGCGCCAGGTGAGGCAGTCGGCGTCGGCGACCGAGGGGGCGGCGGGCCGCTCGGCGGCGGCGGCGTCCTCGTCGGCGGAGAGGGTCGCGGCCGGGACGAGGGCCGCGAGCAGGGCGGCCAGGAGGATCGGGACGAACTTGGCGCGGCGCAGGGGCCTCAGCCTTCCCGCCGGCGCGCGGCGGCGAGGGGGCGTCCGCGGGCGCGATCCGTGTGTCTGGCGCCGATCTTCGGCATGATGCGCCTCCCATTCCCTTGCCCTGGGCCGGACCGGCAAGGCGGGACCATCGTCCGAAGCGTTTGCATCGAAAAAGATAGCATATTCGCGCCCGATCGGGCGCGAACGCGCGGGGCCCCGCCGGTCAGGAAACCTCCACGATCAACGCCGCGATCGCGGCGACCACGGCCATCGCGGTGATGACGATCCCCGTATGGATCATCAGGGCCCGGTTGAACTCCGCGCGCATGCGGCGCTCCGTCGAGCGCAGGGCAGCTTGCAGGTCTTCCTTCGTCGCGAGCTCATCCGTCGCCTCATCGATCCCCTTGACGTGGGCCCGGCTCTGCAGCGCGGCGGCGCCCACGTCCTGGAGCTTCCGCACGGCGCGCAGGGTGTCGAAGATGGTCGCCACGGTTCCCTCCATGCTTGGATTCTACCGCCGCGAGGGGGCGGCGGGCGGCGCGTCCCCGCGCAGCATCTCGATCCCGGCGCCGGGGTCGAGGACGCTCCAGGCCGAATCGGCCGTGAGCACCGGCAGGCCGCGCCGCCGCCCGAGCGCGAGACAGGCGCGGTCGCCCAAGGAGAGGCCGGCCGCGCGGCTGGCCGGCCGCAGCAGGCCGGTGGCGAAGGCATCCGCTGCGCCGAAGGGGGCGACGTCCAGGCCCAAGGGGTCGATCGCCTCATGGATCTCCGCCTCCGTCATCCCGATCTCGGCCAGCTTGGCGACGACCTCCGAGAGGTTGACGGCGCTCATGCAGGCGCCCGCCGCCAGCGCCTCCGCGACGCGCTCCGCGCCGGGCTCCCGGTTCAGCAAGGCCAAGAGCGCCGAGGCGTCCAGGACCCCGCTACTCACGCGCGGCCTCGGCCCGGCGCTCGGCGCTCAGCTCCGCGACCAGCGAGCGCTCCCCGGCCGTGCGCCGGGCGACGAGCTCCTGGGCGCGCCGGATCGCCTCCGGCCGCGGGAAGAGGCGGAGCGCGCCGTCCTCGAGCTGGACCACGACCGCGTCGCCCGCGCGCAGGCCAATGGCGCGCCGGTACTCGGCCGGGATGAGCACACGGCCGTGGCGGTCGACCTTGGTGGCGCCTGCCCCCATGTGGCACTCCTCTGCATCTATGGCAAGAAAGAAATATCTGCCTTATCTATCCTATTATGCCATGCCAGGCAGGCAATGGGAGAGACGCCTCAGCCGCCGACCGTCTGGGCGCGCGGCGCCACGACCCAGAGCACGTCGCCGGGAGCGATGGGGAAGCCGCCCCGGCCGCGGGCCGGCAGGTAGGGCAGGTCCCAGCGCCGCGTGGCCCGGTTGTACTTCCAGGCGCTGGCCACGTCCGTGCCCCCGAAGAGCGCGGCCGCCGTCGTGGCCGCGCCCGCCGGCACGGCCACCATGTCGCCGCCCTGGCGCAGCGTCAGGGTGATCGGATCGGTCGCGGCGGGAGCGTCCGAAGGACGCGCCCCATCCGCCGCGAGGGTTTGGGAAAGGGAAGCCACGACCCAGAGCACGTCGCCGCCGGCGATGTCGAAGCCGCCCCGGCCGCGGGCCGGCAGGTAGGAGAGGTCCCAGCGCCGCGTGGCCCGGTTGAACTTCCAGGCGCTGGAGACCTCCGCGCCCCCGAAGAGCGCCGCCGCTGTGGTGTCCGTCCCCGCCGGCACGGCCACGATGTCGGCGCCCGGCCGCAGCGCCAGGGTGATCAGCGCATCGGTCCCGCGCGTCACGGCCAGGTGGACGGTCTGCGTCGGCGTGCCGTCCACGGGGATCACCTCGACGGTGATCCGGTTCAGTCCCAGGTCGAGCGGCAGGGCCGTCCCGCTGGCGTAGCTCTGCTCGCCCTTGCGGATGGCGACCGAGGCGCCGGTCGCGTGCAGCGTCGCCGTGACGACCGCCGCCGCGACGTCCCTGCCGACGGCGGCGGTATAGGCAGCCGTGCCGATGGCAAAAGGCGGCGCCTTCCAGTCGCAGATCGCCCAGCAGGCAGAAAGGCAGGCCGAGGCCGGCGAGGTCGTTGGCCACGTCGGCCCACAGATCGCGCAACTGGTACGGCACGCAGCCAGCGAAGGCGTTGCCCGCGAGACCGATGGCCTGCAGGTTGGCGAGGTCGCCCAGACCGGCCGGGATCGGGCCGCTCAAGCGATTGCCGCGCACGTCCAGGACCTCCAGGTCGACGAAGTCGCCCAGCCATACGGGCAGCGGCCCGTCCAAGCGGTTGCCGCCCAGGTCCAGGACTTCCAGATCGGTGAGCCCGATCAGCGTGGCCGGCAGCGGCCCGTCCAAGCGGTTGCCGTGCACGTTCAAGACCTCCAGATCGGCGAGGTCGCCCCATGCCGCCGGCAGCAGCCCGCGCAGCTGATTGCCGTGGAGGTCCAGGACCTCTAGCTCGGCGAGGTCGCCCAGCGCCGCCGGCAGCGGCCCGTGCAAGCGATTGCCGGACAGATCCAGGTCCCGCAGGCTGACGAGGGCGCCCAGCCAGTGCGGCAGCACCCCGCCCAACCGGTTCCCATGCAGGTCGAGCGTCTCCAGGTCGGCGAGGCGGCTCAGCGCGGGCGGAATCAGCCCGTGCAAGTGGTTGCCGTGCAGATCCAGGTCCGTGAGCTTGGCGAGGGCGCCCAGCGCCGCCGGCAGGACCCCCGTCAAGTCGTTGCGCGCCAGATCCAAGCCGGTCACGCGGCCGTCGGTTCCCACCGTGACGCCGTGCCAGGACTCGATGGGCTCGGCGCTGGCCCAGTTGCTGTTGACCGTCCAGTTGGGACCGTCGGTGCTCTGATAGAGCGACACCAGGGCGCGCCGGTCCGCCGCCGCACCGGCCGGGTCCTGTCCGGGGGGCTGCGCCCGCGTCACCCTCACGATGACGACCTCCCAGATCGGGAAATCCTCGTCGGCCGGAATGGCCTCGATAATGATGCTGTTCAGTCCCGGGTCGAGCGGCACCGCCGCCCCGCTGGAGTAGAGCACCCCGCTCTTGCTGATGGTGAGCTCGTCCGCAGCGGAATGGAGCGTTGCCGTGACGACCGTCTCGTCGACGGTCGCGGGCACGGTGGCGGAGTAGGCGGTCCCGCCGGCGGCGAAGGGGGTCGTGCCGCCGGCGAACGGCCGATCGAGGGTGACGCCGCTCAGGTGCAGATCGCGCAGCATGCAGAAGGGCAGGATCAGCGAGGAGAAGTCGTGAGCCGGGAAGCGGCTCGGGCGCTCGTGGGTGGCGATCAGCGCGCGCAAGCCATAGGGCACGCAGCCATCCAAGGTGTTGCCCGCCAGGCGGATGAATTCCAGATTGGGCAGATCGCCCAGGGCGTCCGGGATCAGCCCGTCCAGCTCATTGGCGCTGAGGTCCAGGTCCGTCAGGTTGGTCAGGCCGGCCAAGGCCGCCGGAATCTCCCCGCCCAAGGTGTTGCCGCCGAGGTCCAGCTCCGTCAGGTTGGTCAGGCCGGTCAAAAAGCCGGGAATCGGCCCGCTCAAGCGGTTGTCGCCGAAGTCCAGCTCCGTCAGGTTTGTCAGACTGGCCAAAAAGCCGGGAATCGGCCCGCTCAAGCGGTTGTCGCCGAGGTCCAGATGCGTCAGGCCGGTGAGGCCGCCGAGGGAATCCGGAATCTCCCCGCGCAGCTGGTTGTCGCCCAGGTCCATCTCCCGCAGGTTGGTCAGGCCGGCCAGCACGGCCGGCACCTCTCCGCTCAACTCGTTGCCGCCCAGGTCCAGGAACTCCAACTCGGTCAGATCCCCGAGCGTGCTCGGGATCGGCCCGCGCAGCTCGTTATCGCCCAGGTCCATCTCCCGCAGGTTGCCCAGGCCGCCCAGCGCCGCCGGTACCGTCCCGCTCAACTCGTTGCCGCCCAGGGCGAGGAATTCCAGATCGGTCAGATCCCCGAGCGTGCCCGGAATCGGCCCGCGCAGCTCGTTGCCGGAAAGCGACAGGCGTTGGATCCGGGAGAGGGCGCCCAGGGCGTCCGGAATCTCGCCGCGCAACTCGTTGCCGCGCAGAGATAGGGACTCCAGGCTGCTGAGGTCGCCGAGCGCGCTGGGAATCGTCCCGCTCAGGTGATTGCTTTCCAGCGACAAGTAGGTCAGGTGGGCGAGGTCGGCCAGCGCGGCCGGCAAAGCCCCTTGCAAGTTGTTCCCAACAAGCGACAGGTGGGTCACGCGGCCGTTGGGATCCGTCGTGACACCGATCCAGTCCGCGAGCGGCCGGTTGCTGCCCCAGTTGGCGTTAAGGGTCCAGTGGGGGCCGTCGGTGGCGTCGTAGAGGGCCATCAAGGCGGCCCGGTCCGTCGCCGCCGTGCCGCCGGACTGCTGCGCGAGCAGGGGATGGACGGGCCCCAACAGCGCGGCCAGCAGCAGGGCCGCTCCCGCCAGGGCCAGTGCCCGGCGCGCGATGGGCGGCCGGGACCGCGGGGCCTTGCTTCCTCTGCCGGGTCTGCGCCGCATCACGCTGCTCCCTAGCTCGCCGGGCCCGCCCGCTGCGGCCGGTGCGCTAGCCCCCGGCCGTTTGGGCGCGCGGCACCACGGCCCAGCGCACGTCGCCGCTCATGATAGTCACTCCGGCCCCGGGCGGGCGCATCCGCGACATTCCAGGCGCGGGCGGCGCACGACCGCCGAGACGGACTCCGTCGCCGGCCATCGACGCTGTCAGAATGGGCCTTCCCGCGAGTCGCTGCGCGGCGACGGGCGCCTCGGCAAGCCGCTATATTCGCTCCATATTCCATACCATTCCAAACGTGAATCACTCGATCAAATCGGATACTTCCATGATTCGCTCCACGCTCGTCTTGCCCCGCGCGCACGCGGACGCGATCGGTGATCCGGCGCCATGAAACGTCTCCTGCTGATCATCGCCGCCCTCTGTCTTTTCGCCCTCTTCGCCGCCGGCCCGGACCGCGCCCATGCCGACGACGAGGAGTGTCCAACCTGGAGCTACACCGTGCGGTTCCCGGATCAGAGTCAGCACTGATCGTACGGGTTCGCGACGGAGGAAGAGGCGCAGGAGGCGATGGAGAGGTGGCTTCGGGAGGAGGCGACCGGCGTCCCGATTTTCCAAGCCGTCTATTGCGGCGATCACCTGACCGAGAGCCCAGAGCCGGAACCGGAGCCGATCGACCATGAAGCGCTTATCGCGGAGACGCTGGAGCAGATCCCGTCATCGTGGAACGTGACACGGGAGACGATCGCGGTCATCGACTGCGCGGACGGCGCGTCCTCCACAGGCTGGAGCGCGATCGACTGGAGCTACTGCCGGCGAGGCTACGCGGGCTGGGCCTACATCACCAGCCGCGAGATCGTCTTGAACGCAGCCTACTCCGAGTCCTGGCAGGGCATCATCGTCCACGAGGCCGTGCACATCGCCCACGCGCAGTACTGCAACCTCCAGACCCGGTCGCAGGGGCCGCCGCGCCCGCTGGTCCTCGCGCTCTGGCGTCTGTACAAGGACTACCGGGGCCCCTTCGCGCAGTACGAGGCGGTCTGCGTCCGCCCGGTCTTCAGGTTCGGCAACAGTTGGGCGGCGACGCAGGCGCGCCATGCCGCCCTCCCGGCAGGTAACCGGCCCGTTACGGCCTATGCCCTGACGAACTTTTGGGAATACCTGGCGGAGACGATCGGGGTTTGGGTCATCGCCCCGGACTGGGTCCTCCAGGAAGACCCACGGGCGCATGCGGCAGTGGAGGCGCATGGGATAGGCAGCGATTAGTCAGGGCTGATAGACGTGCTTACCCGATGCGACCCAGTTCGACCCCATAAACAGCTACGCCGTAGCCTTACGATCCAGCGCGCGGCCCCGGGTTCGATGGGGAAGCCACCCGGGTCGCGGGCCCGGCTCGCCGGGGAACAGGCGCCTAGCTCGGTCATCCCCCTCCGTGCCAAGCCAGGCATCGCCAAGAGCGACGGCAGTCATTATGTCGTTCTTTATACCAAGCGTGTTTCCTCGTCGAATAGCCGCCATCTTCGCCCTATCGCGCCGCATTCGCAGATTTTTCCACCATTTCCCCATGCTTTGCGGCACTTCTCCACAACCCCGCCAACCCGGTAGCCGCTATCCACACCTCGGCTCACCGATCCATAACGTTACGTCGCGTACCGGCATGCCCGCGGCCCCAGGAACGGGCCCCCGGCGATCGTCCCCCTAGCCGTAGCGGTAGACGCCGCGGCCGCTCTTGCGGCCCAGCCAGCCGGCCTCCACGTAGCGCCGCAGCATGGTGGGCGCGGCCAGCGACGGCTCGTGCAGCTCCGCCTGCATCGCCTCGGCGATATCGAGCATCACGTCGAGGCCGATGAGGTCCGCCGTCGCCAGCGGCCCCATGGCGTGGTTGAAACCGACGTGGCAGGCGGTATCGATGTCCTCGGCGCTGGCAACGCCGCTCTCCAGCAGGCGGAAGGCATCCAGGATGAAAGGCACCAGCAGGCGGTTGGCGATGAAACCGGGGGTGTCCTTGGCCCGCACGGGTTGCTTGCCCAGGCTGCGCACCCAGCGCTCGCCCAGATCCACGACCTCTTCGTCGGCCGTGTAGGGCACGATCACCTCGACCAGCGGCAGCACGGGCGCGGGGTTGAAGAAGTGCAAGCCGATCACCCGCCCGGGGCGCTTCGTGACCCCGGCCAGGTTCTGGTTGGAGAGCGAGGAGGAGTTGCTGGCGAGCACGCGCGCCTGGGGGCAGGCCTCGTCCAGCTCGGCGAAGATGGCGCGCTTGATGTCGAGACGTTCGCTGGCGGCCTCAAGCACGAGGTCGGCGTCGGCCAAGGCGTCCAGATCCAGTCCCCCGCCGAGGCGCGCCAGGGCGGCGTCGCGCTCGGCGGCGCCGAGCCGCCCCTTGTCCACGAGCCGGCCCAGCCCCTTCTCCACGATGGCGATGCCGCGGTCGATCAGGGCCTGGTCGATGTCGCGCAGGACGGTCGCGTAGCCGTGCTGCACGGCGACCTGGGCGATGCCGGCGCCCATGGTGCCGGCGCCGATGATGGCGACTTTCTTGATCTCGGGCAGGGGCGTGGGAGCGTCTGCGGTCGAAGCGTCGGGCATGGGAGTCTCCGCTCGGTACAGGTTCGATGCGTCAGGCGTGGAAGCGGCTCACGCCTCGGCGGCTTCGCCGAGCCGGCCGGCGCCCACGGGGATCGTCACCGCAGGGTGCTCGGCCAGCGCCTCCCAGATCATCGCTCGGATCGCATCGTAGCGCTCGGCGCTCTCCGCTTCGAGGCGCACCGACAGCACCGGCGTCGTGTTGGAGGCGCGCACCAGCGCCCAGCCGCCCGGGAACTCGATACGCGCCCCGTCGATGGCGAGCACGGGATAGCGCCCGCGAAAGCGCTTGGCCACGGCGGCGGCGACGCCGAACTTGTCGGCGTCGGGACAGGGCAGCTTGAGCTCGGGCGACGTGATCAGGCGCGGCAGGCCGGCGCGCATCTCCTCGAAGCGGGCGGAGAGCGGCGCGGGATCGCGGGCCAGCAGCTCGGCCACGGCGCAGGCGCCGAAGACGGCGTCGTCGATGCCGTAGTCCAAGCCGGGGTAATCCTCGCCGAAGTAGAAGTGGCCGCTGCTCTCGCCGCCGAAGCGGATGCCCCCCTCGCGCATCTTGCGCTTGCCCAGGGAGTGACCGCTGGGCGCGAAGACGGGCAGGCCGCCCGCGTCCTCGATCGCGCGCACGACCGTGGCCGAGCACTTCACGTCGATAAGGACGCGAGCGCCGGGGTGGCGACCGAGGAAGTCACGGGCGAGGAGGGCCAGGATCGCATCCGGCTCGTGGCGCCGGCCGCGCTCGTCCACCACGCCCAGCCGATCACCGTCGCCATCCCAGGCGATGCCGCAGTCGCCGCCGTGCTCGAGCACGGCGGCGCGCAGGGCCTCCATGGTCGCGGGCTCCTGGGGATCGGGCAGGTGGTGCGGGTAGGTGCCGTCCAGCTCCGAGTAGGTCTCGACCACGTCGCAACCGATGCGGCGCAGCGCCTCCGGGCCGGTACAGGCGGCGACGCCGTTGCCGGCGTCGGTGACGACCCTGAGGCGGCGAGCGGGAGAGAAGCGCCGGCCGAGGAAGTCCCAGTAGGCGGGCTTGGGGTCGCGCTCTTCAACGCCCCCCGCGCCGCGCTCGAAGTCGCGCGCTTCCGCTAGGGCGCGCACCGCCTGGATCTCCTCGGGCGAAATGGGGATGCCCCGGCGCTCGAGCAGCTTGAGGCCGTTCATATGGGGGGGATTGTGGCTGCCGGTGACGCTGGCGCCGCCGTCGACACCCCAAGCCGCGGCGGCGAAGTAGAGCAGCGGCGAGGGCGCCAGGCCGATATCGATGACGGAGATGCCCGCCGCCCGCGCGCCACGGACGAGACCGTCCCGCAGCGACGGCGAGGAGGGGCGGTTGTCGCGGCCCAGCACCATCGTCTCGACGCCGTAGGCGCGGCGCAGGTGCGTGCCGTAGGCGCGGCCGATCAGCGCCGCCACCTCGGAGTCAAGGTCCTCGCCCACGACGCCGCGGATGTCGTAGGCGCGGAAGATGTGGGGGTTGAGCCGTGGCTGGCGGGCCGTCGCGCCGGTCCGATCGGCGGGCATGATCAGGCGGGCTCCTCAACGCCGTCCGGGATGGTCACCTCGGCATGCTCGCCGACCGCCTCCCAGATCAGGGTGCGAATGGCGTCGTACCGGTCACGGCTCTCGGCCTCGAAACGCACGGAGAGCACGGGATTGGTGTTGGAGGCGCGCACCAGCGCCCAGCCATCGCCGAAGTCGAGGCGCAAGCCCTCCGCCTCCAGGCCGTCGCACGCCGCGCGCAGCCGCGCGTTCACCGCCGCCGCCACGCGGAACTTGGCCGCGTCGCCGCAGGGCATCATGATCTCGCGCGAGGTGAAGAGCGGCGGCATGCCGGCTTTCATCTCCTGGAAACGCGCGGAGAGCGGCCGGTCCGCCGCCGCCGCGAGGCGGGCAATGGCGCAGGCCGCGTAGACGCCGTCATCGATGCCGTAGTAGTCCTCGCCGAAGATGACGTGGCCGCTGGCCTCGCCGCCAAAGAGGATGCCCTCGGCGGCCATGCGGCGGCGCAGCAGGGTATAGCCCGTGCGGGTGAGGACCGGCTCGCCGCCCCGGGCGCGGATGGCGCGGATGGCGCCGAGCGAGCACTTGCCGTCCAGCAGGACCCGCGCGCCGGGGTGACGGTGCAGCAGGTCGCGGGCCAGCAAGGCCACGATCCAGTCGGCCTCGTGGCGGCGACCGCTTTCGTCGACCAGGCCCACGCGGTCGCCGTC
This sequence comes from Dehalococcoidia bacterium, assembly GCA_963663895.2. Taxonomy (GTDB): domain Bacteria; phylum Chloroflexota; class Dehalococcoidia; order Bin125; family Bin125; genus JAPOXK01. The sequence goes on from CAXXRD010000002.1 coordinate 613,599, forward strand.
GCCGTCCCAGGCGAAGCCGCAGTCGGCCTCGTGATCAATCACGGTACGGCCGAGGTCGGCCATGGTCTCCGCCGCCTGGGGGTCGGGCAGGTGATTGGGAAAGCCTTCCAACAGCTCGGTGTAGAGGCCCACGACCTCGCAGCCGGCGCCGCGCAGGGCGGCGGGCCCAGTAAGGGTTGCAACGCCGTTGCCGGGGTCGGCCACGACCCGCAGCGGGCGCGCCACGGGGAAGCGCCGCTCCAGCATGGCGACGTACTCGGGCTTGGGGTCGCGCTCGGTCAGCGCCCCCCGGCCGCGCTCGAAGTCGCCCGACTCCGCCAGCGCGCGCAGATCCTGGATCTCCTCGGGCAGCAGCGCCGCGGCACCCGCCCGCACCAGCTTGAGACCGTTGAAGCGCACCGGGTTGTGGCTGGCGGTGACGTTGATGGCGCCGTCCAGCGCCCAGGCCGCGGTGGCGAAGCCCGCTACCGGGCTGGGGGTCAGACCCAGCACGGTCACGTCGATCCCGGCGGCGCGGACGCCGGCGATGATCGCCTCGTAGAGCGCGGGCGAAGAGGGGCGGCTGTCGCGGCCCACGGCCAAGGCTTTGCCGCCGCGGCGCCGGATATCGGTCGCGAAGGCTGCGCCGATGCGCTCGGCCACGGCGGGCGTCAGCTCATCCTCGGCCAAGCCGCGGACGTCGTAGGCGCGGAAGATGTGCGGGTTCATGCGCCGACTCATGCGCGGGGAGAGGTCGTTGCTGGCGGGCATCGACCCTATCGTATCGGGCCGTATCGGGCGCGCGACGGCGCCACAGACCGCTACGGCTGCCCCTGCGGATTAAGCGGCACGGATCAAGCCGAAGTTTCCCCTGCGGTATCCCGCGTGAGGGGCGGGACGGCGCCCGCCCACGGCATCGCCTCTTCGATCGCGGCCGCCGCCCGCAGCGCCGTGTCGTCCTCGCCCAAGCGCGCGACGATCTGGATCGCGGTGGGGAGGCCCTGCGGGTCGAAGCCGGTGGGGACCGAGATGCCGGGCTGGTGGGTCATATTGAAGGGCGCGGTGAAGGGCGTCGCACCCCAGAAGGGGATCGCGGGCTTGCCTTCGATCTCCCGCAGCCGCTGCCCGTGCGGGTAGGCCGGCACGGCCACGGTGGGGGTGAGCAGCAGGTCGTAGTCGGCGAAGAAGCGGCGCATGAGCGCGCGGAAGCGCTCCAGCTCGGCGTAGGCCCGCACCACTGCGGCGCCGTCGACCTTGCGGCCGTGCTCGACGGTGCGCCGCACGTACTTCGTCAGCATCTCGGGCTCGGCGTCGTAGAGCCCGCCGTGATTGGCGGCGGCTCCAGCCAGGGCGATGGGCGCGAAGATATCGAAGGGATAGGGGATCTCGGGCGTCGCCTCCTCGACCACGGCGCCCGCTTCCCGCAGCCGCGCCACCGCGCGCTCGGCGTTGGCGCGCACGGGGTACGCCACCGTGGCGAAGCCGAGGTCGAGACTCCAGGCAATGCGCAGATCGCCGAGGCCGGTGCGCTCGCAAGCGGCCAGGTAGTCCGGCTGCGGCCCTTGGAAGGAGGTAGGATCGCGCGGGTCCGGGCCGGCCATGACCTGCAGCATGATCGCCGCGTCGCGCACGGTGCGGGCCAGCGGGCCCTCGCTGGAGAGCTGGGGCATGCCGGGGTCGCGGGGGACCGCCTTGGGGATGCGTCCCTGCGTGGGCTTGATGCCGACGACGCCGCAGTAGGCGGCCGGAACGCGGATCGAGCCGCCGCCGTCGCTGCCGTGCGCCAGCGGACCCAACCCCGCCGCCACGGCGGCGGCCGCGCCGCCGCTGCTGCCGCCGGCGATCCGCTCCGGGCTCCAGGGAGTGCCGGCCGGACCGCCCAGATCGTTGTCGGTCACGGTGATGAGACCGAACTCGGGCGTGTTGGTCTTGCCCAGCAGCACGGCGCCCGCGGCTTCCAGTCGCTCCCAGGGGATGCCGCTCGCCTGGGCGACGTTGTCCGCGAAGGCGCGCGAGCCGTGCGTGGTGCGCACGCCCGCGACATCGTGCAGGTCCTTGACGGAAACGGGCACCCCCAGCAGCGGCGGGAGTGCGGCCGGATCGCCGCCCCGCCGCGCGTCCGCATAGGCCGCGTCGGCGCGCGCCGCCTGCGCGCGGGCGATCTCCGGAGTCACGGTGAGGAAGGCGTTGAGCGTGGGGTTGAGGGCGTCGATGCGCCCCAGCGTCTCCCCGACCACGTCGCTGGGACGGGCCTCGCCGGAGCGGTAGAGCGCGACGATCTCTTGGGCGGAACGAAAGGCGTATGCCATGGGATGCCTCTCAGGTGCTTGTCGGTTGATCTCTATGGGCCAGGAAGCGTCGATCCGGGGCGACGGGGGCGCGCAGCAGCTCGTTCAGCTCGCCGGGCGTGGTCACGGGGGCGCTGCAGCTAAAGCCCCGGCAGACGTAGGCCGCGGGAGCGCCGCCGACCAGCTCCTTGCCCGCGAGCTGCGGCACCTGGGTGGCCGCGGGGGCGCCGTCCGCGTCCAGGGCGCGCTGCGCGAGGACGGCGGTGGGGTGATAGTCGCGGCGCACTACGTCGCCCAGGGCGCGCGCCGCCGGCGCAGCCGGGTCGCCGACGAGGACGACGGTCTGGTGACGCCGGATCCAGTCCAGGCTGGTGACGAGCAGCGGCACGGCCGTGGGCGCACGCTCGAGCAGGAGCGCGTGCGCGCGGGCGGTCGCCTCGAAGCGGTCGGCGAAGAGGCCCTCGCCCGTGAGCGCGTAGAGCCGCGCCAGCACCTTGGCGGCGTGGGAGTTGCCGGACGGGGTGGCGCCGTCGTGGGCGGGCTTGAAGCGGGTGATGAGCGCCTCGTTGTCGCGGCCGGTCGTGAAGAAGCCGCCGTTCTCCTCGTCCCAGAACTTGGCCAGCATCTCCTCTGCCAGTGCGCGCGCCTCCAGGAACCAGCGCTCGTCGCCGCCGGTCTCGTAGAGCGTCAGCAGCCCGTCCGCGAGGCCGGCGTAGTCCTCCAGGAAGGCCGGGATGGAGGCGCGCCCGCGCGCGTAGATGCGGGAGAGGCCATCGACGCCGCGGAGCGTCTCCATGAGAAAGGTCGCGGCGGCGGCGGCGGCTTCGGTGAAGCGGGGTTCCCCCAGGACGGCGCCGCCCTGCGCCAGCGCGTCGATGACCATGCCGTTCCAGGAAGCGATCACCTTGGTGTCGGTGGCGGGCGGGACCCGTCCCGCCCGCTCGGCCAGCAGGGCCGCGCGCCCGCGCTCGATAATGGCGGCGGCTTCCCCCTCGTCTTTCTGATACCACTTGGCGACCGCCTCCACGCTCATGGTGGGGTGCAGGATGCTCTTGCCCTCGAAGCTGCCGTGCGGCGAGATGCCGTAGTAGCGGTCGAAGAGATCGGCCTCCTCGGCGCCCAGGAGCCGGGCGGTCTCGTCCGGGGTCCAGACGAAGTACTTGCCCTCCTCGCCCTCGGAGTCGGCGTCCGTGCTGGAGTAGAAAACGCCCTCGGGGGATCGCATCTCCCGCAGCAGGTAGTCGAGGGTCTCGCGGACGATGCGCGCGTGAAAAGCGTCGTGGCTCAGGCGCCAGGCGTCGAGGTAGAGCGGGACCAGCAGGGCGTTGTCGTAGAGCATCTTCTCAAAGTGGGGAACGAGCCACTGGCCGTCGACCGAGTAGCGGTGAAAGCCGCCGCCGAGCTGGTCGTACATGCCGCCCTCGGCCATCTTGCGCAGCGTGAAGAGCGCCTGGTCGCCGGCGCGCCGGTCGTCGTTGGCGGCGGCATGCTGCAAGAGCAGGCGCAAGAGGTAGGGCTGCGGGAACTTGGGCGGGCCGCCGAATCCGCCCCAGCGTGCGTCGAAGGTATCCATCACGGCGCGCGCACCGGAGGCCAGGACGGCAGCGGCGTCGGGCGTCTGGGCCGCCGGCTGCATGCTGGCGGGGGCGTGCAGGTGCTGCACCAGCTCCTCGGCCTGCTTATCGACATCGGAGCGGCGCTCGCGGAAGCCCTGAGCCACGGCCTCAAGCACCTCCGGCCAGGAGGGCATGCCCATGCGGCGCTCGGGCGGAAAGTAGGTCCCGCCGAAGAAGGGGCGTCCGTCCGGGAGGCAGAAGACGTTGAGCGGCCAGCCGCCCTGGCCGCGCAGGAGCTGCACCGCCTGCATGTAGATCTCATCAACGTCCGGCCGCTCCTCGCGGTCGACCTTGATGCTGATCGCGAGCTCGTTCTGGCGCGCGGCGATCGCCTCGTCCTCGAACGACTCACGCTCCATCACATGGCACCAGTGGCAGGCGGCGTAGCCGATGCTGACGAGGACCATCTTGTTCTCACGGCGCGCGCGCTCCCAGGCCTCATCGCCCCAGGGATACCAGTCGACGGGGTTGTGCGCGTGCTGGAGCAGGTAGGGGCTGCTCTCGCCCGCCAAACGGTTGCTGTGCTTGGGCTCGCCGGACATGAGAGCCGCCGGCTAGCGGCAGGCGCCCGGGCGGCCCGCCGGGATCACCGGGACTAGGGCCGCCAAGGGATGAGTTCGGTGAGGATGCCGTTGACATCCTTGGGATAGAAAAAGGCGGCGGGCTGGCGCGCGGGATCGTGGCTGGGACCGAGGTCGATCTGGCCGACGCCGGCCGCGCGCAGCCGCTTGATCTCGCCCTCCATGTCGCGCACGCCGTAGCAGATGTGGTGCAGGCCCGGCCCGCTCTTGGCCAGATACCTGGCGACGCCGCTGATGTCGTCTTGGGGGATCAGCACCTCGACCCGCGTCTCGGCCGCGGCCACGCGCAGGAAGTAGATGCGCGTGTTCTGCGGCTTAAAGAGGTTGCCGTCCGGCAGCTTGGTGCGGCTCTCGTCGACCGTCAGCCCCAGCCTGTCGACGAACACCTCGCGGGCCTCGTCGAACGAGTGGGCCACAATGCCGATGTGGTCGATCTTGTCCAGCATGGCTCTCCTTTCGTCATGGGCCCCGCGCCCCGGAGCCGCGCGTCCGTCCTGCAGGGCGCCGCCGGAGCATAGCCGGTTCGCTAGAGCGCGTCGCCGAAGATCTCGATCAGGCGGCGCGTCTCCTTGACTTTATCGGCGCCGGTCAGCGCCACGGTCGTGCTCCAGAGGAAGAACGAGTCGACCAGCCCATCGAACTCGGCGACCCGCTCCAGGCACTCCTCGGGGCTGCCGCGGATGAGGAACGTGTCGGCCATGTCGTCGCTCACGGCGGCGACCACGCCCTCGAAATCATTGGCCGCGATCGCCTCGCGGGCCGCCGTCACCTCCTCCTCGAAACCGTGCTGGATGAGCAGCTCCTGGTGGTAGTCGATGCCCATGAAGATGGCAGCGGCCGCGTAGCGCCACCAGCGCACGGCCTCCTCGGCACGTTCCTTGTCGTCGGTGAAGACGATGGGCCGGCCGGCATCGAGCCAGAGGTCGTCGAGGGTCCGGCCGGACTTGGCCGCGCCCTCGGCGATGGCGGGGCGTGCGACGCCGCGCAGGAAGTCCAGCGTGAAGTTCCAGTTGAAGAGCACGCCGTCGGCGATCTCGCCCGCCGTGCGCAGCATGCCGGGACGGCTCGCCCCGATCATGATGGGGAGGTGGGGCCGTGGCGGCGGCTCGAACATGCGGTAGCCGCGCACCTGGTAGAACTCTCCCTCGTAGTCAACGGGGGTGTTTTGATCGGAGGCCCACAACAGCCGCAGCAGCTCCACGTACTCGCGCATGCGGGAGTCTGGGCGCTGCGGATCGATGCCGTGGAAGTCGCGGTTCCAGACCCCCGGCATGCTGCCGAGGCCGAGGACGAGGCGGCCCTTGCTGATCAGATCGACATCGCGGCAGGCGCGCGCCATGTTGACCGGCGTCCGGGTCCACGTCGCGACGTTGCTGACGAGCTGGATCCGGTCGGTGACGACGGCCATCGCCGCCAGGTAAGTGAGGCTGTCGCGGATGAACTCCGGCACGGAGGTCGACTGAAAGCCGGCGTCTTCCGCCTCCTTGGCGAGAGCGAGAGCGTCGTCGTAGGGCAGGTCGGCGAGGTTGATATTGAGGGCGGGCAGCTTGGACATCTCGTTCCTCCTGTGTGCTTCAAGGCGGCGGCAGTCGTTGATCGGACGGCGCGGCGCGCGCCGGCGGGAGCAGGAAAGCGGCCAGGACGCCGATCAGATTGAGCCCCAGCCCCAGCGCGGCGCCGAGCCAGCGTGAGCGGCCCTTGCCGCCCGCGATCCACACGCTTGCGATGATGCTGCCGATCCAAACAAGAATCAGCAAGATGGAGAAGGTGGTCGGGATCACGGCAGCGAATAGGGCGCTGATGAGTAGGCCGAGGGTGAGCACGAGCCCGATCGCGCCACCGGTCGACCACGACCCGCCGTTCATATTGGCGACGGTCGCGCCGGCGGCGATGCCAACGAACAGGACGAGCAAAACGACGAATGAGGGGACGGAGGCGGACTCTTCCACGCCGTCCATTGCGAGCCCCTTCGCGCCGAGCCTACCCGCGCCGGACAAGCGTTGCGCACGCCCGCGGCGCCTCTCTCCGGCAGGCAAGAGCAGGGTACACGCGCGGCGCCGGCGATGGAGCCCGTCCGCGCGTTAAGGGACTCCCCGCGGAGACGACGCCACGGGGGTTCCGCACTGGGAGCAGAAGTGGTCCATGGAGTGCAGACCGGCTCCACAGGATCGACACTTGCCCACTTCCATATCGAGGCGGGGGAGGGCGACGCGCGACGGGAGTGACAGCCGGAGCAGCAGCAGCATGCTTCGATCCGCCGGAAGTAAGGCGACGATCAGAACGCCGACTAAATTGAGCCCCAGCCCCAGTACGACGCCGAACCACTGCGAGCGGCCCTGCCAGCGAGCGAGGATGCCGGCGGCGGCGACGCTGCCCACCCAAACGATGAAGAAGGCGACGATGAGCGGGATGGCGATGACGGACGGGAGCTCGAACGCCACCAAGAGAACGCCGACGACGCCGACGAGGAAGCCGAAGCTGAGCGTGAACCCCAGCGCGGCGCCGTAGGACCGTGGTCGGCCCTGCCGCGGCGCGAGGATGACGCCCGCGAAGCTGCTGCCGATCAGAGCGACCGCAGCGCTGATATAGAGAGCCCGGATCGTGATCTCATCCATCCCGAACCCCTCCGCGTCGTCGCGCACGGATTCGTCAGCAGTGACTCTAGCGCGGTGGGAACGATATGTAATATGCGGGCCGGGTACATGCGGCGCGACTAGACTTCGCCGATGCGACTGATCGGCTCCGCGGGAACGGCGCGCGCGACGGCGCCTGCCCCGCCAGCCTGCGAGGGAGGCGCTCGTGAACTCGCGTTTCGAGGGACGCTTCGAGGGAAAGGTGGCGCTGATCACGGGCGCCGGAGGCGGGATCGGCCGCGCGGCGGCGGAGCGGTTCGCGGCGGAGGGCGCGCGGGTCGTGCTGGTCGACGTGGCGGCGCCAGCGCTGGAGGAGCAGGTCGCGGCGATCGAGGCGGCGGGCGGGCGCGCTCACGGTGTGACGGCGGATGTCAGCATGGCCTCGGAGGTGCGGCGCTACGTGGCGGAGGCGCGGGAGCACTTCGGCGGGATCGACTACTTCTTCAACAACGCGGCGATCGAGGGGCTGATCGCGCCGATGGTCGACTACCCCGAGGAGATCTGGTCGCGCGTCTTCGACGTCAACGTGAAGGGCGTCTGGCTGGGACTGAAGCACGTGGCGCCGGCGATGCGCGAGCGGGGCGGCGGCGCGATCGTGATCACGTCCTCGACCTCGGGGCTGCGCGGCGAGGCCAACAACTCCGCCTACAACGCCAGCAAGCACGCGGTGCTGGGCATCACGCGGACGGCGGCGCAAGAGTTCGCACCCTGGTCGATCCGGGTGAACGCGATCTGTCCCGGGCCGGTGGAGACGGGGATGCTGCACCGGATCGAGACCATGATCAATCCCGCGCACCCAGAGCAGGCGCAGGCGGAGTTCGAGCAATGGCCGCTGCTGAAGCGCTACGGCCGACCGGCCGAGATCGCGGCGATGGCGGCCTTCCTCTGCAGCGACGACGCATCGTACGTGACGGGCGGCATCTACGTGGTCGACGGGGGGACGGTGGCGTAAAGAGCGGCGGGGGCGGCTAGCGAGCGTCGGCGCCGTCCCCCGATTCGGCCGCCGCCTCCTCGCGATCCCGCTTGCAGCGCGCCACGAGCGCGCGAAACTTGGGGCCCTGCTCGTCATCGCGGCGGAGGTTGGCGAGGTCGTTGTCGATCTCGGCGAAGCCGAAGGCACCGAAGTCGATCGCGAAAGCCCGCTCGAGATCGGCCAGAGCCTCGGCCGGCCGCTCAAGCTGCGAGAGGGCGCAGGCTCGGTCGTAGAGGGTGGCGGCGTGGTCCGGACGGAGCGCCAGGGCCGCGTCGGTGGCGGCGAGGGCGTCGTCGTAGCGGCCGAGGATCAGCAGGAGGCTGGCGTAGGTGCTGCGGTTCTCGGGGTCGTCCGGCTCCAGCTTCAGCGCTCTGTCCATCGAGCGCAGCGCGGCCAGACCACGGTTGAGGCCGGCTAAGGCGATCGCGCGCCGCCCCAGCGTCGCCGCGTCGTCGGCCTCAAGCTCCAGTGCCCGGTCGTAGGCAGCGAGGGCATCTTCATAGCGCTGCAGCGCGGCCAGCGCGGCGCCGCGCTGCGCGTGGGACTTGGCGTGATCGGGATCGAGCGCGATGGCCCGGTCGAAGGCTTCGATCGCGTGCTCGTGCCGCCCGTCCTTGGCAAGCTCCACGCCCCAGCCGTGGTGCGTGTTGGGGTCATCGACATCGAGCCGGACACGTTTGGGGGCCAAGACCGCACCACCGCTTCCATGCGCCGTTCACGGCAGCTCCAATATAAAACCGCGCCATCGGTAATGCAGGATAATGCGCGGCACGATCGCGGCGGGGCGCGTCTGGTTAGGATCGGGCCATGGCACTGGATCTCACCGGGGTGATGGTGGCGACGGTGACGCCATTCACGCGCGGCGGCGCGGCGGTCGACCATGACTGGATCCCTCCGCACCTGCGCTTCCTCGAGCAGGCCGGCATCAGCTCGGTGTTCACGCTGGGAACGAACGGCGAGGGCCCGTCGGTTGGCGTGGCGGAGCGGCGGCAGGTCGTGGAGACGGTGGTCGCGCATCAGGGCGGACTGGGCGTCGTGGCGGGCGCCGGAACGGCCGCGCTGCCCGATACGATCCGGGCCGCCAACGACGCCCTGGAGGCGGGGGCGGACGCCGTGGCGATCCTGCCGCCGTTCTTCGAGGCGCAGGTGGACGCGGCCGGGCTGCTGGGATACTTCGACGCCGTGCTGGAGGCGCTCCCAGCGCCGGGGCGCGTCCTGCTCTACAACATTCCCCACAAGGCGCAGGTCGACATCCCGGACGATGTCGTGTTGGCGCTGCTCGATCTCCACGGCGAGCGGGTGATCGGGATCAAGGATTCGAGCGGGGTCGTGGAGCGCACGAGCCGCTATCTTGCGATCGCGGAGCGCTTTCCCACGTTCACGGTGCTGGCGGGCGCCGACGCGCATCACGATCGGCTGTATGCGGCCGGCTGCAGGGGCGCGGTGACGGGGCTGGGCAACGCGGTGCCGCACCTCGTGCTTGGAATCCAGGCGGCGCACCGGAGCGGCCGCGATGCCGGGCGCGTGCAGCGGGAGCTGGAGCGACTGCGGGCGCTGCTCGCGCCCTACCCGTCGCTCGCGGCGTTGAAGCAGCTGATCGGGATCACCGCACGGCTTCCCGTCACGTGCGTGCGACCGCCGCACCGGGACTTGACGGCCGATGAGCAACGGGAGTTCGAAGCGGCGGTCGTCGCCTATCTACGCGGAGAGTGACAAGTATACTGTCAGCCGGTCAGCGCAGCCGAGGACGTAGGCCATGCGCATCCTGATCGCCGACGACGAGCCGCACATCCGTGAGCTGGTGCGCATGTACCTCTCGAAAGAGGGGTACGAGATCGAGAGCGCGGTCGACGGACAGGACGCAGTGGAGAAGGCGCAGAGCAGTAACCCGGATCTGATCGTGCTGGACCTCATGATGCCGCGATTGGACGGCTTCGAGGTGACGCGAATCATTCGCGAGCGCTCCGATGTGCCGATCTTGATGCTGACGGTGCGCAAGGAGGACGCGATCAAGGTCACGGGATTGGAGCTGGGCGCAGACGACTACCTGACGAAACCCTTCAACCCCAAGGAGCTGGTAGCGCGGGTGAAGGCGATCCTGCGCCGCGCGGACGGCCTGCGACGCTCGGGGATCGAAGTACGCGTGGGGAAGTTGCACCTGAACCGGCAGCGCCGCGAAGCCACACTCGACGGCGAGCCGTTGAAGCTGCGCACCAAGGAGTTTGACCTGCTATTCACGCTGGCGCAGAACGCGGGCGCGGCTCTCTCGCGCGAGCAGTTGTTGAGCCTGGTCTGGGGCTACACGTTCGCCGGGGAAACGCGGACGGTGGACGTACACATCAACCACTTGCGCCAGCGGTTGCAAGATCGCGGCGTGCAGATCGAAACGCTGCGCGGCGTGGGGTACAAACTGACGGCCACGCCCCATGGCAACGAGTAGCGTCGGGCTGCCGCTCCCCGCGTCCCGCCTGCGGCGACCGCCGCAGGCGTTGCCGCCGCTGCTCGGGGGGATCCGGGCACGGGTCTATCTGACCCTGGCCCTCGTCATCGCGGTGACGCTGGTCATCGCGGGCATCGTGTTGTTCTTCCTCTTGGGCGGCTACCAGGACAGGCTCGCAGCCTCGACGCTACGACAGATCGGCGGACCCGTGTACGAGTCGGTGACGACGCTGGCCGATGCGAACTTCCAAGCGTTCGAAGTGAGCCGGCAGCTCCAAGGGACGGTCGGCGGCGAGTCCGACGTGCTGATCCTGTTCGTAGAGGCCAGCGGCCGGGTGGTCAGCGAGGCTAGCCGCGACCCGCGCTTCCGGGGCGAGGTGCTGGAGATCGAACTGGCGGCGGCGGGCGTAGGGTCGGCGGGCTTCATCGACGGGACATTGATCGCGCGCGACGGCACGCGGCTCAACTACGCCGCCACGGGCTTGGAGCCGACGGCGGCCGAGCGCTTCAACGCCTCCCACGTGGTTTTTGCGCTGCCCAACGAAAACCGGCAAGCGGTGCTGGGCGACCTGACGCCGCGGCTGATCATCGCGGGGGGGTTCGCGCTGCTGGCAGCGATCATCTTGGCGCTCCTGCTTTCGCGCAGCATTTACCGGCCGCTGGAGGCGACCACGGCGGCGGCGCGCAGCGTGGCGCGCGGACGCTACGACCACAAGGTCGGCGTGACCGGCAGCAAGGAAGCGCGCGAGCTGGCGGAGTCGTTCAACCAGATGCTGGAAGAGGTGCGGAACCAACAGGCGGCGCTTCGCGATTTCCTGGCCAACGTCTCGCACGATCTGCAGACGCCGCTGACATCGATCAACGGCTTCTCGCAGGCGCTGCTGGACGGGACGATCGAGGACGACGAATCGCAGTCGAACGCCTACCGGATCATTGAGGAGGAGTCGCGGCGATTGCTGCGGCTCGTGGAGGGGCTGCTGGATCTCTCGCGCATGGAGGCCGGGCAGCTAGAGCTGGAGCTGGAGCCGCTCAATGTCGATGAGCTCCTCCGGCACGTCCACGACCTCTTCGCGCTTCGCGCCGAGGATCTGGACACCGAGTTGGTCATGGAGGCGGAGGCGGTGTCTCAAGTGATCGGCGACGCCGACCGCCTGGAGCAGGTGCTCGCCAACCTCGTCGACAACGCGCTGCGCTACACGCCGCCGGGCGGTCGAGTCGTGCTGAGCACGCGCCAGGAGAGCGAAGCGACGGTGAGCGTGAGTGTGACGGACAGCGGGCCGGGGATTCGCGCGGAGGAAGTCCCGCACTTGTTCGACCGCTTCTACAAAGGCGGACGCCAAGGGGGCACGGGATTGGGGCTCGCGATCGCCCGGGAGCTGGTCCGCGCGCAGCGCGGCGAGATTCAGATCGCGAGCACGCCGGGCGAGGGAACAACATTCCGCGTGTTTCTCCGGACGGCCCTGCACCGGGGCGGGCCTCCTCGCCGGACGCTCACGTGAGCCGACGGCCGGCGACGGCCTGGGTAACGCTGCGAGCTGTGGGGGCCGGGCTGGCGGCGCTGATGGCGCTGGTGGCCGCAAGCGCCTGCGGGAGCGAGAGGCCGGACGCCGTGCCCCCCGCACCCCAGCCGCCGGAGCCGGTCTGCGGTCCGGACGTGAACGCGCGCATTGAGGCGGCGGATCTGTCGCCCAACTTCGAGGAGATCAGTTTCTATCACGACATCCCGGGGCTGCTGCTGGACAGCAGCGATCCGGTGCTATCGGAGCTCGGATCGCTGGCGCACGAGCCCGCCCACTCCGACGGGCAGGGATTCGCCAACCCGGAAACGGGCGAGTTGCTGTTCGTGATCACGCTCGTCCTGAACTCACCCGCCGCTGCACAGGACGCGCTGGACTACATCATCGCGCAACCGATCGGGACGATCTTTGAGTTCATCAGTCCCGACGAGCAGCTCTTCGAGAGTGCGGATCTCACACCCCCGGGGCTCGGCGACCGCGCCGCGCGCTACACGTTGCGTTACGGCGTCGAGGAAGCAGGACGGCGCATCCGAGACGTGGCGACGGACCTCGTCATGTTCACGGACGGCTGCAGCCTGCTGTTCTTGGTGCAGTCCGTCAACATCGCCGACAAGCCACGCTTGGGAGAGAGCGCCGATATCGCGGCCGCGGGCCGTGCCATCAGCGAGGCGCTCGCCGAGGGACGCGCGGCCCAGGCGGCACAATTGAGGGAGGCGGAGGAGCCGCTGTCACCTTAGGAGGACGCTGCCGGCCAGACGCCGCTCTGGCCCTCCTCAAGGAATACCCAGACGCCCTGGAAGTGGTCGAGCCGGTCCAACGTGCCGAGGGTGGGAAGGCGTGGATAGAACACACGGAATGACTGATCCACTGCGTCCCAAGCCAGGATCACTTCGACATTCGTACTGGCGTTGGTGGCGGCCGCCGCGATATCGCTGCCAGCGCCGACCCAAGCGATGATCTGCCAGCCGGGGACGATCCGCGCGGGACCGAACGACACGCGCGTCTGCCGCCATTGAATCGGAGGACCGGGCCCGACCAAGATCCACAGCCCCTGACCGGTGCGGATCTCGCCGATCTGGAAACGCGGGTTGCCGGGAACGGCATTCGCCCAGGCGCTGCCGTCCCATGTGAAGAGACGCAGCACGCGTGCCGGAAGGCTAGCGAAGATGTTCGTGCTGGAGCTGGGCGCGCCGGCCCAACCGACAAGGTTCCAACCTTCGACCAACTCGACATCGAACGGCAGCGCGAGGACGACGGGCGCTGAAAGCGGCGAGACGGCGCCGCCACGGGAAGCGGCGGCGGTAATCGCGACGACGGCCGCAGTCTCGTCGAAGGCAGCGAGCGAGACGGTCATGCTGAAGTGGCCGCTCTCGTCGGGTCGTGCGCGAGCGATGGCGCCAGCGGGCAGCGCCGCGCCCGGCTCGTCGGTCGGCGCCGCGGCCGGATCATCCGGCGGATCCTCAGCCGACGAGTCGCCGCCCGTCTCGCCGCCGTCCGTCTCCCGAGATGGATCGTCCGCGTCGGCGACCGTGAGCAGTATCCCGCTGCCACTGGCTGCGATCTGTGTGGAGGTGCCGTTGGTTACGCCGGTGGTAACAGCGTTGGCAGCAGCGGTATCGACGAAGATGGTCACGGCGCTTTCCGCTTCCGCTTGGCCCTCGATCTCGACATCGTCGCCGACGACCTCGGCGCGCACGAGAAGTGGCGCGGCCGGGACCTGCGCCGCAAAGGTCCGCAACGTCAAGCCGATGTTGATCAGTCCGCCGCCGTTCTCGCCACCGTCCCAGTTGGGCCGGTCGCCATCCGGGAGATCCTCGGAGCCTGCCTGTAAAAGGACACGAACGTCCGGCAGCGTGGTGACGGGAGCCACCGCGAGGATGAGCACGATCGTGCCGGTGATGAAGGGCGCCGAGAACGAGGTGCCGGTGGCGAACCCGTACTCCGGCTCGCCCGTGCTGGAAACCGATGTGGTGGGAATGTCGACGCCGGGTGCGACGAACTCGATCTCCGGGCCGGCGGGCGTGAACAGGGTCGGCCCGAAGGCCGCTGCGGTGACGAGTTCCGAGTTCGCCTCTTCCTCGGCTGAGACGTCAGCAGGGATAGCTTGGCCCTCGGCAGAGCCGACGGCGATCACATTTGGCAGCGCGGCCGGGAAAGCGACGGCACCGTCGTTGTTCCCCGCAGCGGCGATGACGATCAGACCCGCTTCGGTGGCGGCATCCACCGCCGCGCGGGCGGCGGCCGGGAGATCGCTGGCGGAGAGACTGATGTTAACCACGTCCGCGCCGGTGACGATCGCGTAGTCCAGCGCGGCGACGAGGCCGGCCGAGCGCCCCGTGCCCTCCGGGTTCATGATCCGGAGCGGCATGATCGATGCTTCCCAGGCCGTACCGACGATTCCAAAGCCGTTGCGGCCAACGGCCGCGAGGATGCCGGCCACCTGTGTGCCGTGCGCAAAGGCGTCGTCCGGCACGCCGTCGTGATCCTGGTCCTGCCCGTCGCCGAGCGCGGGGTCTCCCGGCCTCACATCCGGGTCGGGGTCCTCGTTGGTCTCGCCCTCTTCGTCCCCCGCCCAATTGCCAACGAAATCGTAGCCATGGACGTCGTCGATGAAGCCGTTGCCATCGTCGTCTTCGCCATTGCCTGGAACTTCAGCGGGATTGGTCCAGATGTTGGCCGCGAGATCGGGATGGTCGAGGTCCACCGCGCCATCGACCAGGGCCACGACGATGTCGCGGCTGCCCGTGCTCACACGCCAGGCCCCGGGACCGTCCAACTGCTGGTAGATCGCGGCCTGTTGCTCCGCGTAGCGCGGATCTGTCGGGACCACCTGCGCCACGTGCAGGTGGTAGTTGGGCTCCGCGAACTCAACCAAATCCGCAGCGAGGAGCTGCCGCTGCGCCTCCGCAAGCGAGCCCCGTGCAATCCGCAAGCGCACGACGCCGCTCGACGGGTAGCTGTCGAGAACGGTGATGCCGAGGGCACGAAAGATGGCGGCGCGGCTGCCGTCCGAGAACTCATCGTGAAAGCGGACGAGCAGCTCGTCGGCAACGAAACGGGCCTCGGCAGCGCGGGCGGGGGCGGCCGATCCCGGCGTCTGCACGGCGAGAGCCAGCGTTGCGACGAGCGCAACGGCCAGCGCCACCCGCACGATGCCTCTCAACGTCATGCCGACCTCAAGCGCTTGCGTTAGCGTAGCGGTCTGCAATACGGGGTACAGCCGTGCGGGCAAAGATCCCGCTCCCCGCCGCGGGACCGGCGATAAAATAGGGCCCTTCGGAGTGGGTCCGGGACGCGAACCGGCGAGGACGACCGTGAAGCTGCCGCCAGGCGAGCTTGGGACTTTTTTTCATAGACCTAGAAGTGCGCGCGACTGGGCGCGGCTGATCGCGTGGGCTGTGCTGATCATCGGGCTGGCGGCACCCGCCATCCGCATCACCGTCGGCTACAGCGCCATCGGGCTCGCATTCACGCTGCCGGTCGCGCTGGGAGCCCTTCTCTGGGTGGCGCCGCGGCGCTACGAATTCCGTACCTGGGCATTCTATGTCGTTGCGATCTACTTCTTCACACAGCTGCGCGATGCGGCCGACGAGACGTCGATCAAGGCCAGCACGGCCTACGTCCTAGACTGGGAGCTGTGGATGTTCGGCGGAACCACGCCCTCCGCCTGGCTCCAGGACGCGGCGGGCGGAGCCGACGGCGATCCGAACGCACTGGGATTCTTCTCGACCTTCGTGCACTGGACCTGGTTCGCCTTTCCGCACGCGGTCGTATTCGCAACGTTCTTCTTAGCGCGGGAGCTGTTCTTCCGAGTCGCGGTCATCGTCGCGGGCACCTTCTTCTTCGGCGCGGCGCTGTACTATCTGGTGCCCACGGTGCCCCCTTGGCTGGCCGCCGAGGAAGGAGCCACGAGTGGGATCCGGCGGATCATGGAGGATGTAGGACCGACGGTGTTCGGACAGCAGTTCTGGGACGACGCGTTCCGGCTGTTCGCGGAGCCGAATCCACGCGCGGCTATGCCCTCCCTGCACTTCGCGGTCTCGTTCGTCGTCTTGATCGTGGCCCTGATCGTGCGATCGCGGCGGCTCTTCACGCTTACGGTGCTGTACTGCATCGTGCTGGCGTTCTCGCTGATGTACCTGGGCGAGCACTACTTCGCGGACATCCTGGCAGGCGGGATCTCGGCCCTGGCGGCGTACTTCATCTTCGAGACGGCGCTGGGGCAAGGTCCGGGCGCCCGCTTGTGGAGACCGCTGAAGCGGCAGTTCGAAGGAAGGGAATACAAGCGGACGGCCTACTGGCCACCGTGGAGTCGGGTCCATCAGCGAAAAGCACGGCATCCGGAGCCAACCTAGGCGGTGATGTATGGCGGGCCGACTTCGCAATCGGCTACTGGGACCCGGCACGCGCGTGCTGCTCGGGTTCGTCGTGAGCGCCGTTTTCGTCGTGCTGTTCCTGCGCGGGACCGACTTCGGCGCGGTCGCCGATGCCTTCCGCGAGGCCAACGTCGTCCTGATCTTGCTGGGGATCGCCGCCTACTTCGCGGGAGTGTGGTTCCGAGCGGCGCGCTGGCACTACCTGTTCATGCCCGTGCGGCCGATCCCGGCCCGGCAGCTGTTCCCGATCGTGGCGATCGGATACGCCACGAATAACATCCTGCCAGCCCGGACGGGCGAAGTCATACGCGCCCACGTCTTCGGGCAGCGCTTCGGCGTGAGCCCGTTGGCGGGACTGGGAAGCGTCGCCATGGAGCGGCTGTTCGACGGGTTGCTATTGACGTTCTTCCTATGCGTCGGCGTAGCGGCAAGCCTCGTGGGCGTGTTCGGGATGGCATACGCGGGGGACGTGCTCACCGCGGCGATGGTTTTCCTGGTCTTCGGTGTCAGCGTGGCGTTTCTCTTGAGCTACCGGATCGCGCGCTACCCGCGCACGACGGGCCGGACCATCCGCCGCTTGCTCCGGCGGCTGCCGGGTCTGCGATCGCTCGATCACCGCTGGGTGGATACCTTTATCTCGGGACTGGGAGCGCTGCGGCGAAGGCGGCTGGCGACCGCGGCCCTCTGGACCAGCGCCGTCGCCTGGGGCTTCGAAGCGCTGACCTATTGGCTGGTGGGCGAGGGCTTCGGGCTGGACCTGGCCTTCCCCGTCTATCTGCTCACCGCCGCCGCGGCGAACATCATTATCACGGCGCCGTCGACGAGCGGCGGCATCGGGCCTTTCGAGTGGGCGGTGAAATCGGTGGTGCTCATCTTCGCATCGGGAGAAGGCGCCGAGGAGGTCGCGATCGCATACGCGGCCGCTTTGCACGGACTCGTCCTGGTCCCGATCACGATCGTCGGGCTGGGCTTCCTCTGGATCCTGCACGTGCCGATCAGACGCCATGTGCGGGTCGGCATGGGTACCGACGATGAAGCCGCGGCGGAGCCCGTGACGCCGCCGCGGAACTCTTAGGCCGGAGCGGTCGCCATCGCCGGGAGGCGGCCGGTGCGGTAGACCGCTCGCAAGTCGGCCTGGGACAGCGACCAGGCCAGCACCAAAGCGATGAACGTCGCGGGAGAGGCGATCAGCAAGATGCGCACGTTGATCACGTCGGCGAGCGCGCCGTTGCCGAAGATCATGGTCGCCATGGTGCCGGCGGCGAGCAGGACGTAGAGACTCATCACTCGCCCGCGCAGCGCGTCGGAGACCACTTCCTGGATGAAGGTTGCGGACAGGGCCATGAAGACTGCCTGGGCGGCGCCGACCACGACGGCCGCCGCGACGGCCGTCACCGGACCCGAGGCCACTGCCAGCCAGAGCATCGCCGCGCCCGAGAGCACGCCGGTGCCCAAGAAGGTCGCGCCGCGCGCCGCGCCGTTGTGAACGAAAGAAAGGATCAACGTACCCACGAGTGCGCCAGCACCGACGCCAGCGAGTAACGCGCCGAAGGCGCCGGATCCGCGCCCCAGAGCGTCGGTCGCGAAGATGGGAAGCAAGGAGTCGAATGACATCACCAGCATGCAGTGGAACATGGTGAGCGCGAAAACCAGCATCAGCGGGCGGTGCTGGCCGACGTAGCGCACGGCTTCGCGGATGCCGCGCCCGGCCGCGCGAAACCCGCCCTCGGTACCGGCGAGTCCGCCAGAGGAGCGCACGCGGAAGCGGATGAACACGAGCGCGGAGACGGCGTAGAACACGGCGCCGAGCACGAAGAGCCAGCCGGGCCCGACCCCCGCGATCAGCGGCGCGCCCACGAGTGGCCCGATGAAGCGGGAACCATGGCGGGCGAGGCTGGCGAGCGTGATCGCGTTGAGCAGCGAATCTCGATCGACCACGTTCGGGATCAGGGCCTGCTCGGCGGGGATCTCGAAGATGCGAACGACGCCAGAGGCGGCGGCGATGACGATGAGATGCCAGATCGCGATCACGTCCGTGAAGGCGAGCGCCGCCAATGCAAAGGCGAGGCCCATCAAGGCGACGCGCCCCCAGAGCACCAGCCGCGCCCGGTCGAAGCGGTCGGCGAAGGCGCCGCCGATGGGTGCCAGGGCCCAGGGCGCCATGGCGGCGAAGGTGACGGCGCCGACGGCCAATCCGCTGCCGGAGAGCTCGAAAACGAGCCAGCCCCGAGCCATGAGCATGGCCCATAGCGACGCGGCGGCAACCGCGGAAGAGAGCCAGAGCGTGCGGTAGTCCGCATAGTGCATGGCGGGGAAATGCCGGGGCCGGGATTCGCTCTCGGGTCGCAGGGTGCGCCGCCAGTCGCTCTCGGTCGCGAGGGTGGACGCAGTCTAGGGGTGGGGGCGACGCCGTAGTGTAAGCGCGCGCCGGGCAGGCCTTTACTCTGCTCCGTCCGGAGCCGATATTGGCCCGAGAGCGAGACCAGCCCGAAGCGGGCACGAACCGCAGCCTCGCCGTCCGGGAACGGTCGGCGCGATCCGAGCAGGAGCAGCGATGACCCTCGATCCCAGACACCGCAGCCATATCCTGGTCGACGGCCCGGCGCGCGCGCCGGCGCGCTCGTACTTCAAGTCGATCGGATTGACAAGCGAGGACCTGCGCAAGCCGCTGGTGCTGGTGGCGCATAGCTGGACCGGGACGATGCCGTGCAACTTCAGCCAGCGCGTGCTGGCGGAGTCGGTGATGAGCGGGGTGCGAGAGGCGGGCGGC
Organism: Dehalococcoidia bacterium; assembly: GCA_963663895.2. Taxonomy (GTDB): domain Bacteria; phylum Chloroflexota; class Dehalococcoidia; order Bin125; family Bin125; genus JAPOXK01. The sequence continues at coordinate 632,771 of CAXXRD010000002.1, forward strand.
ACGCCGATGGAGGTCAACACGATCGCGATCAGCGACGGGATCGCGATGGGGACGGAGGGGATGAAGGCGTCCTTGATCAGCCGGGAGGTGATCGCCGACTCGATCGAGCTGTGCGCCATCGGCTACTCGTTCGACGCCGCGATCGTGATCGTGGGGTGCGACAAGACGATCCCGGCCGGGCCGATGGCCCTCGCGCGCTTGGGCCTGCCGGGGCTCACGCTGTACAGCGGCTCGATCGACCCGGGCCGCTACGAGGGGCGTGACATCACGATTCAGGACGTTTTCGAGGGCGTGGGACAGCACGCCGCGGGATCGATCACGGAGGAGCAGCTCACGGCGATCGAGGACGCGGCCTGTCCCGGCGCGGGCGCCTGCGGCGCCCAGTACACGGCCAACACGATGGCGATGGTGACCGAGTTTCTCGGGATCGCGCCGCTGGGCAGCGGCAGCGTGGGCGCGACCGATCCACGCAAGGACGCGGTGGGGCGCGCGGCCGGACGCACGCTGATGGAGATGCTCGGACGAGGCGCGCGCGCGGGCGAGATCTTGACGCGCGAGGCGATCGAGAACGGGATCATCTGCGCGGCGGCGACCGGCGGCTCGACGAACGCCGTGCTGCACCTGCTCGCGATCGCGCGAGAGGCGGGCGTGCCGCTGTCGATCGACGACTTCGACCGGATCAGTGAGCAAACGCCCTTGATCGGCGATCTGCGGCCGGGCGGGCGCTACGTGGCGCTAGACGTCGACCGGGCGGGGGGCACGCGCCTGCTGGCGAAGCGGCTCCTGGAAGCCGGGAAGCTGCACGGCGACGTGATGACCGTGACGGGCCGCACGATCGCGGAAGAAGCGGCACTGGCGGTGGAGACGCCGGGGCAGGACGTGATCCTGCCGGTCGAGAAGGCCCTCAAGCCGACGGGCGGGCTGGTGATCCTCCACGGCAACTTGGCGCCGGCGGGCTGCGTGGTGAAAGTGGCGGGACATGAGCGGCTGCGGCATCGGGGTCCCGCGCGGGTGTTCGAGCGGGAAGAAGACGCCTTTGCCGCGGTGGTGGCGAAGGGGATCCGCTCGGGCGATGTGGTCGTGATCCGCAACGAGGGCCCGAAGGGCGGTCCGGGCATGCGCGAGATGCTGGGCGTCACGGCGGCGCTGGTCGGGGAAGGGTTGGGCGAGGAGGTGGCACTGCTGACGGACGGCCGCTTCAGCGGGGCGACGCGGGGCCTGATGGTGGGGCACGTGGCGCCCGAAGCGGCCGTGGGTGGCCCCATCGCCGTCGTGCAAGAGGGCGACACGATCAGCGTCGACATTGAGGAGCGGCGGCTGGACATCGAGATCGACGAGGCGCAGCTGCAGCGCCGCCTCGCGGCCTGGACGGCGCCGGCCCCGCGCTACACGCAGGGCGTATTCGCCAAGTACGCGCGGAGCGTGTCCGGGGCCGAAGAGGGAGCGATCACGCGCTAGCCCGCGCCACGCCGTGGGGCGCGAGCCTTGCCCTGCGATCGGGACACGCGCGAGAGGGCGAAACGGAGCGCCAGCCTAGAGAGGCGGCCGGCGCCTGTGCCAGTCGGTGGCTTGCTCGTAGGCGTGCGCGGCGCGGAGCAGCGCGGACTCCCCAAAGTGCCGTCCGCCCAGCATCAGGCTGATGGGCAGGCCGTTGTCGCTGAGGCCGCAGGGGATGCTGATGGCGGGGATCGCCGTGACGTTGAAGTCCATGATGTAGCGAGCCAGCACGAACTTGGGGTCGCCGGCCTCGATCGTGGGAGCGACGACGGGGCTGGTGGGTGAGGCCAGGACGTCGATCTCGTTGAAGAGGGCGCGGGTTTCGTCGATGATCTTGGTGCGCAGACGCTGGGCCTGCACGTAGGCGGTGCCGGGGATAAGCGCGCCGGCCTCCAGCAGGGAGCGGGCGTCGTCGCCGTAGCGGTCGGCATGCTGGCGCAGCCAGGTGGAGTGATAGGCCGCCGCCTCCACGGCGAGGATCGGCGTGCGACGGGCCCCGTGCAGCAGCGGGAGATCGACCTCGTGGACCGTGGCGCCGAGACCCCGGAGCACGTCGATCGCCGCCGCGCAGGCGGCCTCGATCTCCGGGTCGCAGCGGGACCAGAAGAGCTTGCGCGCGATGCCGATCCGCAGGCCCTCCACGCCCCGGCCCAGATCACGGGTGAAGTCCTCCGCCGGATCCTCCGCAGAGCCTCCGTCGTTCGGATCGTAGCCGGCGATGGCGTTGAGCATCAGCGCAGCGTCCTCGACGGTACGCGTGAGGGGACCGACGTGATCGAGTGACCAAGAGATCATCACCACACCGCTGCGCCCCACGCGGCCGTAGGTCGGCTTGAGTCCCACGACGCCGCAGAGCGCGGCAGGGAGGCGAATGGAGCCACCGGTGTCGCTGCCCAACGTGGCGAGAGCGGAACCGGCCGCGACCGCCGCGGCGCTGCCGCCCGAGCTGCCGCCGGCGACGCGCGCAGGGTCCCAGGGGTTGCCAACCGGCCCGTAGTACGGGTTGATGCTGGTGGTGCTCATGGCGAACTCGTGCAGGTTGAGCTTGCCCACGAGCACGGCGCCGGCGTCGTAGAGCTTGCGAGTGACGAAGGCGTCGCGTTGGGGCACGCGATCGCGGAGGAAGTCCGAGCCGGCGGTGGTCGGAATGCCGGCGGTATCGATGATGTCCTTCAGCGCCACGGGGATACCGTGCAGGGGGCCGCGGTCGCGGCCGGCGCGAAGCTCCTCGTCGGCGCTGGCCGCTTGCTGGCGGGCGAGGGCGGCCGTGAGGGTGATGTAGGCGTTGATCGCGGGCTCGGTCGCGGCGGCGCGGGCGAGGACGGCATCGGTGAGGGCGGCCGCGGTAAGGGATCCATCGCGCAGGGCGGCGGCGGCTTCTCGGATCGTGAGGTCGTGCGGCTCGGACACGGTCAGCCGGACGCAGGGCGCGGAGGGCGCAGGCTGGAGGCGGGCTGAACCTGGTCAAGGTCCAACTCGGCGAAGGCGCCGAAGCGATCGAGGAGGATCTCGGCCAGGGGCGCGATCTCGGCCAGGCGTTCGTCGCTGATGGAGAGCCGGGCCGCATCGGCGAGGGTGCGTAGGCGGGCGAGTCGCTGCGAATCGATCTCGGGTGGCATAAGGAAATGATAGCAACGGATCCGAGGTGGGGCATGGAAGAGTACCTAACGGAAGCAGAGTCGCGTGTGGTCTCCCGATCGGCCAGAATGGCCGAGCCGCAGCGCCGGACGTTCGCGGCTGAGGAGTGTCGATGGGCAAGAACGCAGCGCGCTCGATCCGCGACAAGGTATGCGTGGTCGGCGTGGGGGAGAGCGAGTACGGGCGGCACGGATCGATCGCCCGGCCGGAGTTCCAGCTCGCGATCGAGGCGATCCTGGCGGCGTGCAGCGACGCGGGGCTGGATCCGCGCCAGCTGAACGGGTTCGCGTCGTATGCGAACGATCGCAACGACGCGATCCGGATTGCGACGGCGCTGGGCGTCGAGCAAACCGCGTTCAACAACATGCATTGGGGGGGAGGCGGGGGCGGCGTGGCCGGGGCGGTGGCGAACGCGGCGGCGGCGATCGTCGCCGGATACGCGGACTACGTGGTCGCCTACCGAGCGCTGGCGCAGGGGCAGTTCCGCCGCTTTGGGCAGGCGAGCGTCACCGGCCGGAGCCGCGGACAGGATATGTGGCGGCTCGCGGTGGGGCTGCTGACGCCGCCGCAGCGGTTCGCACTGCCGATCAGGCGTTACATGTACGAGTACGGCGTAACGAGCGAACAGCTCGGACTCATCGCGGTGGCCAGCTACAAGCATGCGCAGCACAACCCGCGCGCCGTCATGAACGGCAGGCCGATCACGATCGAGGATCACCAAAACTCACGCATGATCGCGGATCCCTTGCGGCTCTACGACTGCTGCCAAGAAACGGACGGCGCGGCGGCGGTAATCCTGACGACGCCCGAGCGGGCGCGGGACCTGCGGCGGCCCCTGGTCTATCTGGCGGGAGCGGCGCAGGGCGCCGGCTATCGTGAGGGAGCCATGAGCGACAACCGGCCCAACTACACGACGGCCGCGTTCTCGGACGTGGCGCGGCGGCTGTATGCGTCGGCGGGGATGGGGCCGGAGGAGATCGACGTGGCGCAGATCTATGAGAACTTCACCGGGCTGGTGCTGATGGCGATGGAGGATTTCGGATTGTGCGGGCGGGGGGAAGCGGGCCGGTGGGTAGAGGGCGGGCGGATCGAGCACAAAGCCGTGGCGGATGCGGGGGCGCCGCACGCCGGCGCCTTGCCGATCAACACCAGCGGCGGCAACTTGGCCGAGGCCTACACCCACGGATTCGAGTTGATGGTGGAGGCCACGCGGCAGCTCCACGGCACGGCAACCCTGCCGGTGGAGGGCGCGCGCACCTCCTTGCTGGTGAGTGGTCCCGGGGTGGCGCCGGCAAGCGCCCTGATCTTGCACAACTGATGGCGGAGTTCGTCGACAGCCAGTACTTCCCCGAGGGCTATGCCGTCCCCGACCCGAACGACGCCCTGAGCCGCGGCTTCTGGGAGGCGGCACGCGAGGGGCGCCTCGTGGTGCAGCAGTGCCGCGACTGCCCAACGGTGCAGCATCCGCCGGAGGTACTCTGCCACGCTTGCCACTCGTTCGACCTGGGCTGGAAGGATGTCTCCGGGCGGGCAACGATATACAGCTTCACGCGCACGGTGCATCCGGCCAACGACCTACTGCGCGAGCGCGGCCCCTACAACGTGGTGCTGCTGCAGCTTGACGACCATCCGGAGGTCCGGATGCTGGGGAACGTGCTCGACGCCGACGAGGAGGGCGCGCTGGCGATCGGAATGCCGCTGCGGGTGGTCTTCGAGCGCACGGCCGTCGATCCGGACGTCGGCGAGATCGTGCAGCCCCGCTGGCGGTTGGCCGAGCCCGAGTCCGGCTAGCGACGACCACCCGCGAGCAGCGAGAGCAGAGTCCGTGCGCGCGACGATCTTGGGCAGCGGACAGTCGATGTTGAACGCGCGCCGGGCGGGCGCGGCGATCTTCGTTGAGGGGACGGCCAACGCTCCCGGGATCCTTCTGGACTGCGGTCCCGGGTCGCTGGAGCGGGCCCAGGCCGCGGGAATCGGGCTGGAGCGCGTGGCTGCCGTGTTCCTCAGCCACCTGCACTTCGATCACGCCCTAGCGCTGGCGGAGTTGCTGACCCGGTTGGCGTTCGGGGGACGCGAGCCGCCCCCGGTCTATGGACCGGAGGGAGCCGCGCAGTACGCGTCGAGCGCGGTGGAATACGCGCGGACGCAGCTCCGCTACCTGAGCGGAGGACGGCGGCTGCCGCTACTGGGTTCGGTCCGCGTCGAGGAAGTAACGGAAGGGGAGGCCCTGGAGGCGGCCGGTTTCGAGGTGGAATCGGTAACGGTGCCGCACTCGGAGATGCTGGTCGCGCAGGCGCGCCGCATCGCAGGGGATGGCCGGACGCTCGTGTACAGCGGCGACAGCGGGCCGGCGAGCGCGCTGATGACGGCATTCGCTCGGGGCTCCGACGTGCTGGTGCACGAGTGCTACGGCCGGCCCGCACTCGAACGGTACGCGTCGCGGTTGGACGCGCAAGGAGCACGGTCGATCAAGGCGGCCTTCGCCCGCTCTCACAGCGAGGTGGGAAGCGTCTCGCGGATAGCGGCGGCGGCGCGAGCGGGCCGGCTGGTACTAACGCATTTGCTGCCGACGGAAGAGGACGGGGAATTGGCAGAGGCGGCCCGCCGCGAGTACGCGGGCCCGGTGACCGTGGCGCGGGACGGGCTCGTGGTGGAGGTATAGGTCGATGGAGGTGCAGGAGCTGACGGTGCTGGTGGGGAGCGATCAGCCCGAGGAGCTGGCACGGTTCTACGGGGAGCTGCTGGGGCTGCCGCGCGTATCGAAATACAGGGACCCGGTGTTCCGGGCAGGGGGCGCGAACCTACGGATCGCCCGGCACTCCGAGGTGACCGGACGAAACCGCACGCCCGCGCGCCACCTGCTGAATCTCTTCGTGGATGGCGATGTGAGCGCGGCGGTCGAGCGGCTGCGGCGGCTGGGGATCACGGTGGTGCGGGAGCCGGAACGGGAATGGTGGGGCGGGCTGGTATCGACGGTCGAGGACCCCGACGGAAACTACGTGCAGCTGATCGAGGGGACTAGATAGCAGCCCCTTCGACCCGCTGCTCTTCGATGACGGCGAACTCGGCGGCGCCGAGATCTTCGAGTTCGCCCTTGCGGTAGCTGTCGTAGAGCTGGAAAAGCTCGCTCTTGTGGGGGCGCTTGCGGCCCAAGGGGCAGGCCTTCCAGGCGTCGTACTCCTCGTCGCAGTAGCCCAGGCGTTTCTCGCCGCATTTGGGTTGCAGATAGCGGCCAAGGGCCGGGACCTGGCGCAGGACTTCGGCGCGCATGAGGGCGGTGACCTTGCGGAACTCCCATTGCGCGCGGATGCAGAGGCGCTGGTCGCAGAGATGCAACAGCTCGAGGAAGTTCACCGCGATCTTGAAGTTGGTGTTCGTGGCGTTGGGGAGAAGGAAGCGCGCGTCCTCCGCAGGGACGCCGGCCTCCACCATGCGCTGGTAGAGCGTCCCCGCCCGGTCGAAGAGGGCGTGCATCTCAGCGGCGAGGCCGGCATGCTCGACGGTCGCGGGGACGGTGTAGGGAAAGGTGCCGTCTTTATAGGTCACGTAGCGCTGGCTCTGCTGCTCGAAGGAGATGCCGATGCGGTGGCGGACGAACTGGTGGCTGAAGGCGCGGGAGACGCCGGCGATGCCAAACTCGAACCACACTTGCTCGAGCGGCGAGGTATGCCCGGTCTTGAGCCGGGCCGCCACGAATTCCTCCATGGTCTCCTGGGAGATGCGCTCATCCTCAATGCGGTCGAGGACCTGCTGCGGGGTGAGGGCGGAGTAGCAGACCCGGTAGGCCATGTAGAGGGCCCGAATGGGATTGGCGGTGGACTCGATCAGGGTGACTTGGATCGCCACGGCACTCTCCACGCTGCCGAGCGAGCGTACACCCCCACACAGCGCGGGCCAGCGATAACGCCCGGCCGGTAGGCTTTACGTCAGTGGTCGCCGAAGGACCGGTAGGCGTCGATCCCGCCCTGGCGGGAGCGGCGGCGCAGACGGCGGAAGCTCCGGGCAAGCAGGCCGCCAACCCGCAAGGCCGGAGGGCGGCGAAGCGCTCGGGTGGAGCGCACGGAGCGCGCGCGGATGCGAACGACGATCGAGGAGGGCAGACTGGAGCCTGCGGCGGCGGGCAAGCGGACAGCGGAGAAGCCCAGCCGCTTGCGATGGCCGGCGGACCGCCAGAAGCCGCTCATCCCGGGCGGGAGGTTCCAGGTGGGGCCCACCTCTTGCCGGGGGGCGCGCCAGCGCCCAACGAGAAAGGGGTAGATGAGGATCATGCCCGCCACGAAGCCGCCGAGGTGCGCCCACCAAGCCGTGCCGCCGCTCCCGACGGATTCCGCCGCCAAGCTGCCGACGCCGCTGAACAGGTTCAGCGCGAACCAGATCCCGATCATGAGCGGGGCGGGGACCACGGCGGGGACGAGCAGGATGATGGGGAGAAAGACGCGCACCAGGGCGCGCGGAAAGAGCAACAGGTAGGCGCCGAGGACGGCGGAGATGGCTCCGCTGGCGCCGACCATCGGCACGAGGTCGCCGGAGTCGATCCAGATGTGAGCGGCGGCGGCGGCGTATCCGCCGACGAAGTAGAAGACGGCGAATCGCCAGCTCCCCAAGCGATCCTCGACGCTCGTGCCGAACACCCAGAGGAAAAGCATGTTGCCGATGACGTGGAGCCAACCGGCGTGCAGGAACATGGCGGTGAGCGGCGTGAGGAGCAGCAGGACGCCGTCGAGGAGATCGATCCCGCCGCTGCTGCGGGCGCCCGTGAATCGATTGAAGCGGAACGCTTCAACCCCGTCGTGGGAGATGTTGTCGCCGTTGAGATAGCCGACGATGAACTCTGGAACCGCGCCGTAGCGCAGGGTGAAGTCGTCGAGTGGAGACGACGGATAGGCGATAGCGTCTTCGCGGCTTTGGAGAGCCGGGCTGGCCGCCAAGTCGCTGTCGATGATCAGCACCGCCGAAGTGCCGCTCTGATTGAGGGTGAGCATGTAGAGGAAGATGAGGGCGTTCATCACCAGCAACACGCGCGTGACGTAGGGAGTGGATGAGCGCTGCCGGCTGTCGCCAATGGGAATCATGTCGCGGGCATCGTATAGCCCCTACGGCGATGAGGAGCGGAGCGGGTGCGGAAAGTACCTGTAGGGCAAGGAAGAAACGCGGGTAAGGAAATGTCACGAGCAGCGCTGACAGCCGTAAACCAAGCGTAAATTCAAGCCGCGATCCGCGCTGGAATCAGTCAAGCAAACACGGATTGGGTTGACGGTTCCGAAAAAGCGTCGTGAGGATGTGCAATAATTCACAAGTGGCGGCGGCCACGGAGGCCTTGATACCCATGCCTGTACAGACACGAATGCGAATGCAATGTCCGCGCTGCGGCGGCTCGATGCTGGCCGAGTCGGACAACCACGGCAACTTCGGTACCTGTATCTCCTGCGGATACGTTTACGAGAGCCACGTGATCTCGGTCTTGGAGCTTGAGGAAGAGCAGGCGGTCGAGGCAGGCCGCCAGCGCCGCCGCCAGCCCTCGCACGGCAAGCTCCGACTCTAGCCCAACTTCCCGCCCTTTCCGGCTCGGCCCCTCGTGAGGCCCGAGTTGCCCATTGCCCCTTCCCATCGGTGGTTGACCCTGGTCCCCGGTCCATCGTGTCCGCACGTTGTCCCACACGGCGCGCGACCCGCTCCCTCGTCCAACTCCTCAAGACATATGCGTGCGAGCGGGAACCTCGCGTGCCTCAGACGCTACGCGATGGCTGCCAAGGAGGGCACTTCGTGACCGCTGGCCGCCGCCGCGAGATCGCAGGTGATTGTCCCAGGCCGCGAAGCATGCCTAGAGTAGCCCCCTTTTCAGTGATCACGGAGCCGCGGCCGGAAAGCGGGTACGCGCGGCGCGCGAGGCAGGCAGGAGGAACGCGGTGGAGACACACGGCACTCGGCACCACGCGGATGTCGTCCGCCATGCGATCCGGCGCCGGATCATGGGCGCGGAGCCGCGGGTGCGGCGGCGCATAGGTTAGCCGGCTCCCTTGTCCGAGCAGCAACAGCCCTGGGCATTCGAATTCGATCCGCCGATCGAGCGGGCGCCGGCAGAACTGGCGCAAGAGCGGTTCCAGCGGCTCGAGCGGCTGGTGTGCCTGCGCGACGTGCACGACGACGAGCTGAACGAAGAGGGACGACGGCTCCTGCAACGCGCGATCTTCACGACCTACCTAGACTGTCGCGAACTCGGGATGGTGGAGATCGTGGATGCGATCGTCCGCCCGCCGAAGTCGGCGCCCCGCCACCTCTGAAACTCCAGCGCGGAGGGCCGATCACGGGACCGTCTTCAAGCGCCCCCCTGCGCTCCTAACCCGTCCGCCCTGCGCCGGTTCGTTCGAGCGCCGGCGGCGTGAGATCCTGCCGGAGCTCCGCCCGCAACTCGGCGGCCAGGGCGCGCGCGAGCCCGCTTCGCACCTCGGCGAGGGGCGGCGCGACCCCAAGGTGCTCCGCCATGGAGGTGGCGACGGCGCCCGGCTGCCCGCAAGGCTCGATCAGCCGCCATTGCTCCGGATCCGTCGCGACGTTGAGGGCAACCCCGTGCATCGTGACCCAGCGGGAGATGTGCACGCCGACCGAGGCGATCTTGCCGCGATCCGTGAATACCCCGTGCTGAACGTCGCGGCCCGCGCCGATGCCGTACTTCCCAAGAAGCGCGATGACGGCCCCCTCAAGTCGCTCCACGTACCAGCGCAAGTCGGTACGGAAGCGCCGCAGATCCACGATCGGATAGGCGACGACTTGGCCGGGACCGTGATAGGTGACGTTGCCGCCCCGCTCCGTCTTGATGACCTCGATGCCGAGTTGGTCGAGGAGCTGCGGTGCGAGGATGCCGCGGCGATCCCCGCGCTGGCCCAACGTAATCACGGGGGCGTGTTCCACGAGGAGCAGCGTGTCCGCTTGGGCGCCGTCATGCACGGCGTCGCGGGTCGCACGCTGCAGGGCGAGCGCGTCACGGTAAGGGAGACGGCCGAGATCGCGGAGGAGCAAGGAGCGCGCCATGATGAGACGAGGCAGAGCCCCCTTAGAAGTGGATGGGGCGCCCATGCGCGGCGAGCGCGGCCTCGCCCAGCGCTTCGGCCAGCGTCGGATGGGCGTGCACGGCGTGGAAGAGGGATTCCGCCGTCGCCTCCAGGCTGAGGGCTGCGGAGGCCTCGGCGATCAACTCCGTAGCATGCGGACCAATGATGTGCACGCCAACGATTTCGTCGTACTGCTTGTCCGTCACCACCTTCACGAAGCCAAGCGTGTCATTGAGAATCTTGGCCTTACCCACCGCTTGGAAAGGAAAAACGCCCACGGAGACATCCTGGCCACGCTCACGAGCGGCCTCCTCGGAAAGCCCGATCGAAGCCACTTCCGGATGGGAGTAGGTGCACGAGGGGATCTTGTCGTAGTTGATGGGTTCGGGGCTGCCGCCGGCGGCGTGCTCGGCGGCGACGATCCCTTCATGGGACGCCACGTGCGCAAGCATCGGACCCGGCACGATGTCGCCGATGGCGTAGAGGCCCGGCTCGGCAGTTTGCATGCCCGCATCGACCTGAACAACGCCCCTCTCCGCGACGGCCGCGACGGTTTCGAGCCCGAGATCGTTCGTGTTGGGCGCGCGGCCGACGGCGACGAGCAGGACCTCGGCGCTGAGGTCGAGCGATTCGCCGGCCGCGTTGGTCGCGGCGATGCGGACACCGTCGGCAGCGACGGCGACGCGCTCAACCTTGGTGCTAACGTGCACATCGATCTTTCGCTGCTGGAAGGCCCGCTGAAGCTCGGCGCCGAGGTCGGGGTCCTCAAGCGGAAGGAGGCGCGGCAGCAGCTCCACGATGGTGACGGTCGAACCATACGACGCGTAGATGGAGGCGAATTCCACACCTACCGCGCCGGCACCCAACACCACGATGGAAGCGGGGACCCGCGGCATCTTGGTCGCGTCGTCCGAGTTGATGATCGTCTCGCCATCGAACTCAATGCCGGGCAGGGCGCGGACCCGGGAGCCCGTCGCGAGGACGATGGCGCGGCTCTCGATCGTTGCAGTGACGCCGTCCGCAGCGGTGACGTCGATGCGGCCAGGCCCGGCCAGCCGGCCGCGGCCGTCGATCGCCGTGATCTGGTTCTTCTTGAACAGATACTGAATCCCCCTCGCGTTCGAGCGGACGACCTTGTCCTTGTAGGCATTGAGGGCAGAGAGATCGAGCTGAGCGTCTGGGATCCTGACGCCGAAGCTGGATGCGGCCCGTGCGCCATCCAGTACCTCCGCAGCCTGCAGCAAGGCCTTGGTGGGAATGCAGCCGACGTGCAAGCAGGTGCCGCCCGGCAGCGGATCCTTTTCGATCACGGCCGTCTTCAGCCCCAATTGGGCGGCGCGGATGGCGGCAACATAGCCGCCCGGGCCGCTGCCGATGACCGTGAAGTCGAAGAGGTCCGCCACGGCTCGATCGCCCGCTAATCGCCGAGCAGAAGCGCGGGATGCTCCAGGTACCGCCGAAAGGCCTGAAGATATTGCGCGCCCGGGGCGCCGTCCAAGATTCGATGGTCGATCGTAAGACTGGCGGTCATGAACGCGCGCCGCTCGATTTGCGTCCCGCTCTCTCCCACCAAGACCGGACGATCGGCCACTTGGCCGATGCCGAGAATCGCAGCCTGCGGGGGATTGACGATCGGGGTGAAGGCGTCGATACCGAACATGCCCAGCGCGGTGACCGTGAAGGTGCCGCCGGTAAGATCGTCGGGGGTGAGGCCGCCGTCGCGCGCCTTCGCGGAGAGCTCGGCCGCCTCCACGGCGATGCGGCGCAAGGACTTGGCATCCGCGTTGCGGATTACCGGAACGATGAGGCCTTCCTCCAGCGCGACCGCGATCCCGATGTGAACCTCGGGCTGAACCCGCACCGTATCGCCGTCGAGAGTAACGTTCACGCGCGGCAGGTCGCGCAAGGCGAGCGCGGCGGCCCGGAGGGCCAGCGGTGTGTACGTGAGCCGCACCCCCTCGCTCTCCCATGCCTCGACCAGGTCCGCGCGAAGAGCAGCGGCGTGCGTCATGTCGACACCCATGGTGAGCGTGAGCTGCGCCATGGACTGCAGCGACTCGTGCATGCGCTGACCGACCGTGCGACGCATCCCTTTGTAGGGGATGGCCCCCTCGAGCGGTGGACGTGCCGCGGCGGGCGCGGGCGCGGGTGGGGACGCGGCCGCGGCGGTGATCGCTTTCTGCACATCCTCGACGACAACCCGCCCCCCGGGCCCACTGCCGGGCACGGTGGCGATATCTAGGTCATGCTCGGCGGCGAGTTTCTTGGCGGCGGGCGATGCTTTGACCCGCCCGCCGGCAGCGCGTGGCGTGGCCGCCGCTTCCGGCTTTGCCGAGGCAGGCGCGGCCGCCGGCGGGGGCGCCGCGGCGCTGGGTGCCGCGCCCGCGTCCGCTGGCAACTCCTCGCCCGCCGCGAGAATGTAGGCGGCGACGCCGCCGGCAGCGATCGTCGCCTCGACGGGGGCAACGATGCGGATCGTGCCGGCGGCCTCCGCCTGGACCTCGTAGGTGACTTTCTCGGTCTCGAAGCTGTAGAGGAGCGTGCCCTCCGCGACGGTATCGCCATCGCCGACGAACCACTCGGTAATCGTTCCCTCGGTCATGGTCATGCCCTGCTTGGGCAGGACGACAGTCGTAGCCACGTTTCCCCCTTTTCGCGCGCCCCTCAGCCGCTCTGAACGGCAGCGGCGATCTCTGAACGCAAAAATCCAACCTCCTGCGCTGCGGTCAGGCAGCGGTGCGCATCCACGACGGGCGGACCGAGCCGCGTAACGTAGAGCGATGCCTCTTCACCGTCGCGGATGGTGAACTCGCGCTCGCCGTCGAGGGCGAAGAGGGCGGGTCCCGCGACAGCGACCCGCGCCCCAAATTCTAGTCGCCGGACGGCGGCAATGGGGACGGGGCGGAAGAGGCCTGGAGCGATGGGGGCCGTCACGCAGGAGCCGCCTTGGCCGAGGGTGAGGTGCAGACCCCAGTCGTCTTCCGGACTGACGGGTCCGACGAACCCGCCCAGAGAGGCCATACCGACGGCGTCGGGGACGGCGCGCGTCAGGACGACCTCGCGCACGCGGTCGATCTGCCAGATGGCGCGGCTGGCCACGAAGCCGTCGGTCATGACGACGGCGTCGATCAGCGCGACATCGCGGCCGATGCCGTCGACCGCCAGCTCAATCCACTTGCATCGCGGCGCGACCACGGCGGGATCGGCCGCCCCGGCGGCGATCGCGCCGGCGGCGAGCCCCGCGACCGTCCCCTCGATCATCGTGGGGAACACGTTGTTCGTGCCGGTCGAGAGGGCCACGAGGGGCACGTTGCGAGCGCCCTTGGCGATGGCGCGATTCGTGCCGTCGCCGCCGAGAGAGAGGATCGCGACCGCGCCGGCGGCTTCGATCGCCGTGGCCGCGCGGACGGTGTCGAGCGCGTCCGCGCGCAGCGTGTCCGCAACCGGTTCGAGCACGAAAGGCAGGTCGAGCTCGGCGGCGGCTTTGGTGCAGATATGGAACGTATCGGGCATGTAGAGCACCCGCTCGACGCCGGCGGCGGCGAGGCCGACCATGGCGCGCCGGACGATGCTGACCTTCTCGTAGTTATTGAAGACCGAAGCATGCGCGACGAGACGCCGGATGTCCTTTCCGGAGGCCGGATTGGCGATGATGCCGACGGTACCCGGCACAGTCAGCGACCGGTTAGGCGGAGGGCGCCGTCGGGATGAGCGACTCGATCGCGGAGACGATCTCGGCCTGGCCGGGCAGCCACGCCTTCTCCAGGGTGGGATTGAAGGGAACGGGGCTGAAGGGAGCGCCCACGCGCTTGACCGGCGCGTCGAGGTAGTCGAAGGCTTCTTCCGCGATCTGCGCCGCGACCTCGGCACCGAAGCCGCAGAAGGTCACCGCCTCGTGGGCGATCACGACGCGGCTGGTCTTCTTGACCGAGGCAAGGATCGTCGCGCTGTCAAGCGGCGAGAGCGTGCGGGGGTCCACCACTTCGACGCTGATGCCGCGCTCCGCCAACTCGGCGGCGGCGGCGAGGGCGTCTTGCACCATCGAACTCAGGGCGACGACGGTCACGTCGTCGCCTGCGCGCTTCACGTCGGCCTGGCCGATCGGGACCTCGTAGAGCTCTTCGGGAACCTCGCCGCGCATGCCGATGCCGAGCTTGTTCGTGATGTAGACAACGGGGTTATCGTCGCGGAGCGCGGCGACCATGAGCCCCTTGGCGTCATAGGGAGTGGACGGCGTGACGACCTTCAAGCCGGGGATGTGGCAGAACCACGCCTCCAGCGTCTGGCTGTGCTGCGCGCCCATGCTGCGGCCACCGCCCTGGTGGGTGAGGAGCACGATCGGCAGCTTCGCCTTGCCGCCGAACATGTACTTCATCTTGGCCATCTGATTGACGATCTGGTCCATGGCGACGGTCGCGAAATCGATGAGCTGGATCTCGACCACGGGGCGCATGCCGACCGCCGCCGCGCCGACGGCGAGACCGACAAGGGCCGTCTCCGAGATCGGGGCGTCGCGCACGCGCTCGGGGCCGAGCCGCTCGAGCAGGCCCTCGTTGGTCATGAACGTGCCGCCGGGCTCAATGTCGATCCCGACGATGAACGACTCGGGCTGACGCTCCATCTCGTCGCGGAGCGCTTGTGCGATCGCCTTGCGGTACTTGACCCCCGCGACCACGGCTAGCTCACCGCCGGTTCACGAAGCGAAGCGCGCCCATTAGGCAGGCGCGCCGACGGGGACGATCTCTTCAATGGCGGCAACGATGTCTCCCTTTCCTTTAATCCAGGCCGCCTCCAGGGTGGGGGCGAAGGGAACGGGACTGAACGGCGCTCCGATCCGCTTGATCGGCGCGTCCAGGTAGTCGAAGGCTTCATCCGCGATCTGCGCCGCGAGCTCCGCGCCGTACCCGCAGAACCGCACCGCCTCTTGGGCCACCACGGCGCGGCCGGTCTTGCGGACGGAGTTGATGATCGTCTCGCTATCGAGGGGAGAGAGGGTGCGGGGATCGACGACCTCGACGCTCACGCCCCGCCCGGCGAGCTCGTCCGCGGCCTTGAGCGCCTCCTGTACCAGGCGTCCGGTCGCGACGACGCTGACGTCCGTCCCTTCGCGCTTCACCGCCGCTTTGCCCAGCGGCACGCGGTAGGGCTCGTCGGGCACGTCCCCGCGCAGGCCGAGCAGCCGCTTGTTCGTGATGAAGATGACGGGGTTGTCGTCCCAGATCGCGGAGGCCATGAGCCCGCCGGCGTCGTAGGGGTCGGAGGGCATCACGACCTTGAGGCCCGGAATGTGCGCGAACCAGGCCTCAAGGCTCTGACTGTGCTGCCCGGCTTGGCCGGTGCCGGCGCCTTGGTGGGTAATAATGACAAGCGGCAGCTTCGCCTTGCCGCCGAACATGTACTTCATCTTGGCCATCTGATTGACGATCTGGTCCATGCAGCAGGCCATGAAGTCGATGAACATGATCTCGACGATCGGGCGCATGCCGGCAACGGCGGCGCCGACGGCGAGTCCCGCCATGGCGGTCTCCGAAAGCGGCGTGTTGCGGACGCGCTCCGGCCCGAAGCGCTCGCGCAGGCCTCGCGCCGTCGACCAAAGGGCGCCCATCTCGATGTCCTGCCCGGCCACGAAGATCTCCGGGTCCGCGTCCATGGCATGGGACTGCGCCTCCGCGATCGCCGCCCAGAACTTCTTGCCTTTTCTCTTTTGGTCCGCCATTACGCCGTGACCTCCGTGTAGACATCTTCCAGCAAGGCGCTGACTTCCGGTTCGGGGCTCTCCTCCGCGAACTTGATGGCGGCTTCGACCTCATCGCGAACGGACTGCGTGATCGCGTCCGCGGAGGCGTCGCTGAGGACGCCGCGCTCGATGAGGATTGCGCGGAAGATGTCGATGGGGTCGCGCGACTTCCAATAGTTGACCTCTTCTTCCGGCCGGGGCACGACGCCGTAGTCGCGGCCCACGTGGTCGTAGTAGCGGTAGGTTTTCGTCTCGATAAAGCTGGGGCCATCGCCACGGCGCGCGCGGTCGACGGCCTCGGAGGCGGCCTCGAAGACGGCGAGGACGTCCTGGCCGTCCACGGCGACGCCGGGCATGCCGTAGCCTTGGGCGATGTCGGAGACGTCGTCGATAGCGTGCTGCGAGCCATAGGCCATGAACTCGCCGTAGAGGTTGTTCTCGCAGACGAAGATGACCGGCAGCTTCCAAGTGGCCGCGAGGTTCATCGCCTCGTGGACGGCGCCTTCGGAGGCAGCGCCGTCGCCGAAGAAGCAGACGGTGACTTGCCCGCGGGCGCGATGCTTGCAGGCGAAGCCCGCGCCGGCGGCGATGGGAGCCCCGGCCCCAAGAATGCCGTTGGCGCCCAAGATGCCCAGGTCCAGGTCGGACATGTGCATCGAGCCACCCTTGCCGTGGCAGTAGCCCGTCGATTTCGCATAGAGCTCGGCGAACATCTTCCGCATGTCGCCGCCCTTGGCGAGCAAGTGGCCATGGCCGCGGTGGGTGGAGGTGATGTAGTCGTCATCGTTCAGGGTGGCGCAGACGCCGACGCCGGACGCCTCCTCGCCCACGTACAGATGGACGCTGCCGACCACTTTGGCCTCTTCGGTCAGGTGACCCGCGCGCTCATCGAATTCACGGATCCGCGTCATTCGCGTGAACATCTCGATCAGCTTGTCGTTCGAAAGATCCATCCGCCGCCTCTCTCACGTACTTGAGCGCGTTCTTATGGGGAGGCGCCGTCCCCCGGCGCCCATTTCGCTGCGTCAGGCTACGAGCGCCCTTCTGAGGGTGTCAATTGAGGATCGATTCCGCGACGGCGGCGGGAGCGCCAGACGGCGAGAATCTCGGCGTCGGAGGGGAAAGCGGGCGGCGGCAGGGCGTCCGGCGCGAAGAACTGGACCGCGTGGGCCTCCGGCCCCGGCCGGGGTTGGCCGCGCACCACACGGGCACGGTACGCGATCAACACCGCGGGCTCGCCGGCGCGAGAAAAGACGCCGAGGAGATCGCGCAACTCGATCTCGAGGCCGGTCTCCTCACGCACCTCGCGGACGGCGGCGGCTTCGACGACCTCCCCCCGGTCGACCCAGCCGCCCGGCCAAGCCCAGGCGCCCAGCATGGGGTCGTGATTGCGCTTGGTGTAGAGCAGGCTCCCGTCGCCGCTCTCGACCAACACGACGACGGCGAGCTTGGGGTCCGCGAAGTGGACGAAGTCGCAGCGGTCGCACGCCGGCCGCGGCACCCCCGCAACCTCGCGCCGTCCGATCGGGACGCCGCAGCGCGGGCAGTAGCGCGGGTCCACGGGGTCCACGGCCTGCGGCCTAGAAGGGGAGTACGACGTGCTGGAAGCGCTCGTAGTAGCGGCCGTCCTCATCCCGCCAACGGTTGCGCACCCAGTCGAAGAACTCTGCGTCGCGGTCGGCGAACTGGGAAGTATGGCATCGGAGCGCATCGATCTTGAGCGGCAGGACCTCGGTGATATCGATAGCCAGGTTGGGCGCGTTCGAGCCGAAGAGGTAGAGCTCGGCGACGTTGTGGGTCTCGAGGCCTTCCTGCAGATGCTCGGGGAAGTTGAGGTGGTCGCGGGCGGTGGGATAGACGGCGTCGATGGCCATGGTGCCAGCATTGCGGTGATCGCGGTGATTGATGAACCCGAGGTGCTCGGGCATCGCCGGGTCCGGCGTGCCGCCGGTCGGAAAGAGAACGATCTCCGGCGTGTTGGCGAAAACGGCGCGCGGACGGATGCGCCGGACTTCGCGCACCACCTTTCCCAGCATTTCGCGCGTGTAGTCGAGCTCGCCGTCCTCAGCGCCCAAGAACGTGCAACTCTTCACCCCCAGCATCTCGGCGGCGGCGCGCTGCTCGGGCTCGCGCAGCGCGATCAGCTCCGCTTGCGTCAGGCCGCGGTCGGCGGTGCCCTTGGAGCCGTTCGTCAGCAAGAGGTAATGAAACTCCCAGCCCTGCCGCGACCAGAGCGCGGCGGTCCCGCCCGCGCCGAACTCGGGATCGTCGGGATGGGCGGCGATGACCAGCGCGACTTTGGGAGCGGATTCATCCAGCGGCTGCAACATACGTCGTCCTCGCGAAG
Source organism: Dehalococcoidia bacterium (assembly GCA_963663895.2). Classification (GTDB taxonomy): domain Bacteria; phylum Chloroflexota; class Dehalococcoidia; order Bin125; family Bin125; genus JAPOXK01. Next base: position 651,039 of record CAXXRD010000002.1, read on the forward strand.
CTTGCGGCGGCGGTCACGCGATCCGGCGCGGGCGGTCACAACCCAGGCGGAGTCATCTTACGGAGCCATCACTCTCGAGGCAGCCGTTGTGTCGCCTGGGGGCGGAGGTTTGACATAGCCAAAAATACGGTGTTACCGTTTCAGAACACACGTTCCACGCCTCCACCTGTGGATGACGTGGAAATCGTGGACCGGTCCTACACGAGTGAGGATGGCGGGCGCCAGTGAAGAAGATCCGCTCCGAAAAGCAACAGCGCATCCTGGATTTCATTCGCACCTTCCTAGAGGAGCACGACTACCCGCCGAGCATTCGCGACATCCAGTCCGGATGCGAGATCTCGTCGACCTCCGTGGTCGACTACAATCTCAAAGCTCTGGAAGCGCGAGGCTTGATCCGGCGCGACCGCGAGGTGTCGCGGGCGATCCAACTCGTCGGAACAGGAGGGCGCGGCGGCGGCGCCGTGGAGGTGCCGGTGGTGGGCACGATCGCCGCCGGCGAGCCGCTGGCGCTGCCCAGCCAGGAGGGGATCGACCCCCGACAGGTCGACGAGACCGTGAGCGTGACCCAGGAGATGATCCGCGGCCGCGATCAGGTGTTCGCGCTGCGGGTGCGCGGCACCTCCATGATCGATGCGCTGATCAACGACGGCGACATCGTGCTGATGGAGCCGACGGACAGCGTCGACGACGGCGAGATGGCGGCCGTCTACCTGGGCAGCAGCAACGAGACGACGTTCAAACGAGTCTATCGCGAGGGCAAGCGCGTGCGGCTGCAGCCCGAGAACGCGACGATGCAGCCGTTCCACGTCGACGCGGACGACCTCTCGGTCCAGGGCCGGTTCGTGGGAGTCGTGCGCGCGCTCTAGCGCCGCGCCGCCGCCGCGCCGCACAGATCGGCGACCAGTAGATCCACCGCCAGGTCTTGCTGCATCCCGCCGGGGCGGCCTTGCCAGTAGTCCTGGATCGCCACCTCGCATTGCAGGAGGCGCTGCATCGCGGCCGCGGCCGTGGCTTGGGAGAAGCGGCGGGCCTGTTCGCTGGCGCGGCGGGCGACGAACTCCTGGACGTTGAGCGCCTCGCGCACCTGCGCCGCCGATCCGCCGCCGTCCAAGACCTCCCGTGCGATCACGATCATGCGGAACTGCCGGGCGATCATGCCGATCAGCCGCTGCGGCGTCTCCCCGTCGCTGCGAAGAGTCTCCAACGCCTGCAGGGCAGCGGCCAGACGCCCTTCCGCGACCGCGTCCACCAGCCGGAAGATGTTGGCCTCCCGCGCGGGCGCGACGAGCGCGCGCACGTCCTCGGCGCCGACGGCGTCATCGCCGGCGTAGGTCTTGAGCTTCTCCACCTCGGAAGCGAGGGCGCCGGTGTTGCGGCCGATCAGCTCCACGAGCAGCCGCGCGGCCGCGGGCTCCAGCTTGAGGCCGGCGGCCTGCGCGCGCCGCTGCAGCCAGGGACCGAGCTCGCGCTCGCGCGGGAGCGGAAACTCCCGGACCTCGCCCGCCGCCGCGATCATCTGCCGCAGAGGGTTCGCGGGCGGCAAGGCGTCGTCGATGAAGACCAGCAGCGTACTCTCGGGCAGGGTTGCCAGCACGTCGCCGAGCAGCTCCCACTCGCCCAGGCCGCGCGTGCGCCGCCTCCCCGGACCACCGCCCAAGCGGCCGCCCAATCCCTGGACGACGACGAGCCGGTGACTGGCGAGGAAGGGCACGGTGGAGGCGGCGGCGCGCAGCTCCTCAAGACCGAGCGCCCCCGCTTCGAGCGTGGTGGTGTTGGCGGCGAGGGCGCCGTCATCGTCGTATTGCGCCTTGAGGGCCTGCAGGGCCTCGTGGCGAGAGAAGGCATCGGCGCCGTGGAGGAGGAGGATCACGGCCGGGCGCGCGGCGCTACGGCCAGCCGGCGCCGGGGACGCCGACCGGGACCTGGCGAAGCCGGCCGCCGTTGCTCGGCCCCTCGATCTTGGAGGGGTCGCCCGTGATCGCCTCGGCCAGAATGAGGGTGCGGCGATCGGGGCCGCCCAGGGCGCAGGCGAAGATGGGCCGGTCCTGATCGACCTCGATCGTCTCCTGGATGACGCCCCCCTCCGCGATGCGGACCGCGGCGGCCGTGCGGAAGGGCACGGCCACCCACACGCAACCCTCGGCGTCGAGGGCGATGCCGTCCGGGATGCCGGGCACCGCGGCCCAGAGGCGGCGGTTGCCGAGCGAGCCGTCGTCGGCGATGTCGAAAGCGCTGAGCCGCTTACCGTACGACTCGGCGATGATCAAGGTGCCGCCGTCGGGCGTGACCGCGGTGCCGTTGGGAAAGCGCAGATCGTCCGCGACGACGCGGGCCTCGCCCTCCGGGGTGACGAGGATCAGCTCCGTGCCGCGGGGCTCGTCGCCGCCGAAGGGGTCGAAGCCGAAGTTGCCGACGTAGGCGCGCCCCTGGCCGTCCACGACCATGTCGTTGAGGTTGTGCGAGGCCAGGCCGCTGAGGTCCGCGTGCTCCCTGAGGCCGTCCGGATCGAGGCGCAGGAGCTTGCGGTCCAGCATCGACACGATCAGCAGGCGGCCGTCCGGGAGCCAGCCGAGCCCCGACGGCTGCTGCGGCACCCGCACGATCGTCTCCCGCTTGCCGTCCATGCCGACGGCGACGACCTCCTTGGCGTGCATGTCCGAGAACCAGAGACGCCCTTCGTGCCAGCGCGGCCCCTCGGGAAAGACGAGGCCATCGAGCAACAGGGCCGGGGTGGGAGCGGGCATGGGAGCCGCCTCTCTAGGCGAGCCGGGCTCGCCGGTGCGCGGCTCGTGGTCACGCCGCTGTCCGACAGGGTAGCGGCAGCGCGCGCCCCAAGAAGGAGAGGAAGTCGCCGTGCCCGCCCGCGGCTTCCAGGGGCGGCGCACGGAGTCTCCCTCCCCACACCCATGCGGACGCCGCGCCCCGCTTCTAGAATCGCGCCGCGGCCGGGCACCGGCACGGCGGCCGAAGGGAGGCGACGATGGCGCTGACGGCGGAGGACAAGCTGGAGATCATGGAGCTCGTGGCGCGCTACAACCACGCGCAGGACCAGGACGACTACGACGGCTGGGTGGACACCTTCACGGAGGACGGCGTCTTCGAGTCGCCCCAGATCCGGCACCAGGGGCGGGAGGAGCTGCGGCAGCTCTCCCTCGACACCGCCGCCGGCATCCCCCACGTCCGCCATCTGACGCAGAACTTCATCATTGAGGGCGAGGGCGACGCGGCGACGATGCAATCCACGATCGAGGTGCGGTCGATCGCCGAGGACCGCCAGAGCTGGCGGGTGGTGGGCATCGGCAACTACGAGGACGCCCTGCGCCGGGTGGACGGCCGCTGGAAGTTCCAGCGGCGCTTCGTGCGGATGCTCTACTGGAAGAACGACGCCTGGCCCTAGACCGGGCCCGCCCGCGCGATCAGTCGAAGGCGGCGGCGACCCGCATGATCGCCTTGGCCTGGTCCCGGCTGTGGAACATGGTCGAGAGGCAGAGCTGATTCATGCCCGCCTCCTGGAAGGCGGCCACCCGCTTGCGCACGTCCGCCGGCGTGCCGTAGATGCCGATGTCGTCGGCCATGCGCTCGGAGACGGCGGCGGCCACGGCGGCGTGGTCGTCGCGGGCGATGGCGGCGCGGGCCTGCTCCACCTCGTCCCCGTAGCCGCACTCGATGAAGTAGTTCTGGTAGTTCGTGAGGGTCATGTAGTTGGTGAGGGCCAGGCGCACGGCGGCCAGCGCCTCGCCGCGGTCCTCGGAGACGTAGGCCGGGGCCACGTCGCCCACGATGAAGCGCTCGCGCTTGGCGGCGGGCACGACGCTCAGCGAGCGGCCCAGCTGGGAGCGGCAGCAGTTGGCCCAGATCACGCCGTCGGCCAGCTCGCCGGCGAGCGCCACCATCTTCTGACGCAGGGCGGCGAAGACCAGGGGCGGCATGGGACCGTTCCCCACGCTGGCGCGCATCGCCTCCACGTAGCGGCGCATGTGGGCCAGCGGCTTCTCCATCGTCACCTGGAAGGGGCTGAGGATCTCGCTGTGGCCGGGGCCGATGCCGAGGATGAAGCGGCCGTCGCAGACCTCGTTGATGTAGTTGGCGATGGCGGCCATCTCGTGCGGCATGCGGTGGTAGGTGACCTCGATCGCCGTGACGAGCGTGATCCGCTCCGTGGCCATGCCCAGCGCCAGGGCGTGGGTGAGCGCGTCCTGCCAGACGGCCGTCCCCTCGTAGGGGCGCACGACGCCCTCGGAGGACGCCTCCGGCTCGATCGCGGGCGCGGAGCCGTGGCTGGCGTAGAGGAAGGGGAAGCCGCGCCGGTCCAGCTCGCGCGCGGCCTCGATCAGGGCCTTGCGCTGCCCCGGCACCGCGTAGACGAAGATTCCCGGCTTCTCCATGGGTGGCCCTCCTCCGCTCATAGGAGCGGACACAAGCTAGCATGGCGCTCTACCGGAATCCCGAGGGGCGCGACGGCGGGGGCGTCTAGGCCTTGAACTCTCTCAAGACGGCTGTGTCCGCCATTGACCGCGGCGCCGGCTACCCGGTGACGCCGGCCAGCTTGATCGAAAACGCCGACGGTTAGGTCACAGACGATGACTCTCGTCCAAGAGAGCGATGCCGCGAAGGTACTGCAAGAATTCGGCGGCGACCCGCAGAGTGCGGAAAGCCTAGCGGCGTTCTTGGGATTTGATCCGATCTCGAGCCCGCAGGATCTGCTGGCCGGGCAGCTCACCGGAGACCTAAAGCACTTCTTCGCACGTCAGGACGACAGGTTCGGCGTCCACCAGTTGTACAAAGTGGGAGCGTGCGCCGCAGCCCCCGCAACGGTCGGCTTCTACATCGCGGTTCTCGCTGATTGGGGGCACCGCTCTTCGGATCGGGACCGCCCGCGCCGTCGCATCGCGCGTGCCCTCGTCGAGTACACGCCGGACCGCCGATCGCTGGCCTTGCTCGTGCCGCCAGCTGCGGACGGCCGTCGCGAGGCGGAACTCGTGTTTCCGCGAACTCAGGCGGACGCCTCCAGCGGGGCCGTAACCAGCATCCGCGCTCATCTGGATCTCGACGCCCCCACGCGCTTCCACCGGGACCTGTTGCGCGGTCTGCGCATTCCCGCCGAAGCGATCCTTCTTGAGGTATCCCGGCGCTGGCAGTCGCAGTTCAGCATTGAGCGCGTCACCACCAAGTTCTACCAGGAGTACGCCGCCGTCCGAGACCGCATGGCCTCGGCCTTCCTCTCACGCAACCAAGAACACCCCGTAGTCAAAGAGTTCGACCAAGACGACGCGCGCGCTTGGGCGACCCGGCAGATGGGGCGAGTGCTGTTTCTCTGGTTCCTGCAAGCCAAGCGCTGGCTCGGGAAGCCCGGCGGACAGGGCTCGGCAACCTACCTGCTGGATCTATGGGGCCAGCGCGCTAGCACGGCGGCGGATGAATACTACCGCGACATCCTCGTCCCGTTGTTCTTCGACGCCATGGCCACCGGTAGCAGCAGCCGCGGCGAGGATCCGATCCTGGGCTTTGTTCCCTACCTCAACGGCGGCCTGTTCCGGCGAAACGCGCTGGAGGACCGCGTGGACGACGCCGGCCCGATCTCGCTGCCGGACGAGGTGTTCGACCCGGCAACCGACGACTCACTGCTCGGCCTGCTCTCTCGCTACCGCTTCACCACGCGCGAATCCACGCCGGACGACCAGTCCGTGGACCCGGACCCGGAGCTGCTGGGTCGCGTCTTCGAGAATCTCTATCAGGGCGACGAGCGTCACAACACCGGCACCTACTACACCCCGCGAGAGATCGTCCACTTCATGTGCCGCGAGGCTTTGGACGGCTACCTGCGCGACAGCACCGGCGTGGACCAGGGAACGCTCGATTCCCTGCGCGGGGAAGCCTTCGGATCCAGGGACGAAAGTTCAGCCGTCAGCCAGCATCCGGTGGATGATCTCATCGACGCCCTCGAAACCGTCCGCATTTGCGACCCCGCCGTCGGCTCCGGCGCCTTCCTCTTGGGGAGTATCCAAGAGATGGTCGCGCTGCGGCGGGGCATCCTCTTTTCTCAAAGCGGCTACGTCGAGCCTGCAGAGCTCTACCGGATCGTGAGCGAATGGAAGCGGCGCATCATCAAGAACAGCCTGTACGGGGTGGACATCAATCCCGAGGCCGTCGAGATCTGCCACCTGCGGCTCTGGCTCTCCATGGTGCTGGACATGGACGAGCCTCCCGATGCTCCGTCGGACTGGGCGCTCCCCAACCTGGACTTTCAGATCGTTGCGGGCGACTCGTTGGTGGACCGGGTCGCCGGCATCACCTTCAAGGAGTCTTGGCCGCCGCCGACAGATCTGCAGTTGGAGATGGGATTGCAGATAAAGCTTCGGCGGCTGGAAACGAACATCGCCCGGCGGAAGCAGGAGTTCGGGAGCACGCACCGCAATCCCAAACGTCTCCGGGATCTGCGTGACCTGATCGCAAGGGACCAACGCGAGATCATCCGCTTGCACCTAGAGGAGGCTCAGGCCAAGGCAGAGCGTGAAGCTCTGACCAAGGCCGTCCGGCCTGGCAAAGCCGCGCTGCGGAAGGCCGATAGCTTCATTGACCGCATCCGCTCCTTGTTGGAGGAGATGGACGCGCAGGACTTCGCCCTGGTTCAGAAACCCTTCCTCTGGCCGATCGCCTTTCCTGATGTCCTGCGGGCAGGCGACCCCAATGCCGGGTTCGATATCGTCCTAGCTAACCCGCCGTATGTGCGGATGGAGAAGATTGATAACGAAGATGAACTGGCCTACGGCGAAGCCTTCCCGCAGGTCAGTGCTTCAAGGGCGGACCTTCTCGTCTATTTCTACGCCCGCGCCCTGCAGATACTCCGGCCCGGCGGCTGGCTGGCGTTCATCACCAGCAATAAGTTCATGCGGGCCGGTTACGGCGCCGGAATCCGTGAGCATCTGCCCGCTGCGCTTCGCATCCGGCACGTGATCGATTTCGGCGACCTGCCGCTCTTCGAGGCGAACGGCAAACCGGTGGCCGCCTATCCCAGCGTGGTGGTCGGAAGCCGCTCGAACACGACGCAAGACCATGCTCTCAGCGTCGCGGACCTGACGCATCCCATCCGCTCGAACCTCTCCAAGGATGGCCGGAAAGTGAATCCGGAGAACGTCCGCAGCGTCCTGGAAGACCTGAATGGCTTGCTCTCGCGGGCGGCTACGCCAGATTTCCCCCAAGTGATGCTGAAGAACGAGGGCTGGATCTTGGAAGATCCCGCCCTGATCCGTCTCTTCAACCGGCTGATGAATCAAGGCACGCCACTGGGTGAGTTCGTGAAAGGACGTATTTACTACGGAGTCAAGACTGGCCTGAACGCTGCCTTCGTCATCGATCAAGCCAAACGCGACGAACTTGTCTCCGAGGACCCGCACAGCGCGGAGATCATCAAGCCGTGGCTGCGGGGCAAGGACATCAAGCGCTGGAGGGCAGAATCTCCAGGGTTATACGTGATATTCACAAATCGCGGAGTGGAGATCGACCGTTATCCAGCAATCCAAGGGTAGTTATAGACAATAGTAGCACTCCTATGGTACTATAAGTACGTAAAGGGGGTGCGTAATGGCCGGTGGACCGGGGCGATCGGAGCGGGAAGGGCTGACGCTGGCGGAGCTGTTCAAGCGGTTCCCCGACGATGCGAAGGCAGAGGCATGGTTCGTAGCAGGGCGCTGGTCAGATGGCCCGATCTGCCCGCACTGTGAGTCCGACACGATCAAGATCGGCCCGAAGCATCCGACGATGCCCTACCGCTGCCGTGCCTGCAAGAAGTACTTCAGCGTCAAGATGGGGACCGTGATGGAGGGGTCGAACCTCGGCTACCAGACGTGGGCCATTGCGATTTACCGCATGACGACCAGTCTGCGCGGCGTCTCCAGCATGCAGCTTCACCGCGATCTGGGGATCTCCCAGAAGGCGGCTTGGCACTTGGCCCACCGCATCCGGCAGGCGTTCGGCACGCCAGCGGAACCGATGGCCGGCCCGGTCGAAGTGGATGAGACCTACATCGGCGGACTGGAAGGCAACAAGCACGAATCCAAGCGCCAGCACCGGGGCCATGATGGCAAAGTCGCGGTCATTGGCGCGAAGGACCGGGCGACCGGGAAGGTGCGAGCGGAAGTGCTCGGCAAGGCGGAAGCGCCCCGCATGCGGGAGTTCGTGCGGCGGCAGGCGGCTCCGAAAGCGTCGGTCTACTCGGACGGGCATGGAGCCTACACGTCGCTGGAAGGAGAGTTCCGCCACCGCGCGGTCCAGCATGCGGCGGGAACCTACGTCATCTTCGATACGCACACGAACGGGATCGAGGGGTTCTGGTCGCAACTCAAGCGCGGCTACCACGGAACCTACACGCATTGGAGCGCGAAGCACACGCACCGCTACCTGGATGAGTTCACAGGCCGCTACAACGCCCGGAGCGCAGACACCGTGGACCAGATGGCGGGCATCGCCAAGGGGATGCAGGGGAAGCGGCTCCGATACCGAGAACTCGTGGCTTAATCTGTCGGCAGACCAGACGGTAGTTGCAGGATGCGATCGAGGTGGGGCAGCGCGTCGGGAAAGCGATCCTGGAAGTACGCGTGCGCCCGCGTTGGCAGCCAGACCTCGTGGAAGTACCGGCGAAAATCCGCCAAGTGCTCAATCGGGTAGAGTCGCGCCTGCACGGTGGGGCGTCGCCCGTCAATGAACTCGTGGTCATAGGTGGGGAACTGGTTGGGGTCGATGCCTCTTCGCCGGAGGAAATCGGAGAACATGCGGCCCGTCGAAATGTCCGGCATCATCCTGTCTGGCGGAATCACCCCCACGTCTTCCAAAGGCGCGAGCAGGTGTAGGTAAATCTCATTCAGCATCGAGAAATGGGTGTGGGGAATCTTCGCCCGATTCTTCAAGAATCGCTGAATGTGGACGGGCATGTAAGCCCGGAAGTTGCCCGACATCCAGTCGTAGACCCACCGGTTTACCTTGACTGCGAACTCGGGCGAGAGCCATTGGCCGAGGTGCGTAGCAACTTGGGGGTGAACCCAAGTACCCTGCAACTGTGGCTCCCCTCCTTTGATGATCTGCACGAGTTCCGATATGGGAATTCCCATATCGGCTGAAAGTTCATCAAGGTACGCCTTCGTTTGGCTGTTTCGGTGGTAGTCCGCAAATAACTTCCCTGCTTCCTGGCAGAGCCTCGTAGCGTTGATGTAACCGTCGCGCGGTCGCTGAGGAACGAGGCCGCCATTGGCCGGGTGTTCGATGATGAGGGGGAGCTGCTGAAACTCCATGGGTTTTGTGAGAGCGCGTTGTTTCTTGTTCATCTCTGGCATCCCTGCCCGTATGCCACGCTCTCTATACCGCAGATGCCCCGGCTGCTGTGGTCCGAACGGGGAAAAGTCACGATTTCTCGTAGACGGATTGTGTATTGAGGGGAAAATGTGCAGGTTTGGAGACGCGAGCAGAACGGGGGCAGGCTATCCGAACCCCGTTACTTCTTCGGCTTCCGTACGCCGCCGCCCTTCACGATCGCCTGCATCACCTGCTGGGGCGTCGCCTTGATGCGGAGGTCTTTGATCTTCGGCATGGCAACTCTCAGGTTACTACCAGAGGCGCGCGTCAGAAACAGTCAGCACCACGGAAGCGGACCGACCCAGTGAAAGGATCGAGCCGCACAGAGCAGGTGATGACCTGGTCATCACCATCGAAGAGGAATGATTCTTCCGCGCAGCGAGATGCTGGACGATCGCAGCGCACCGCCACGACGAACTCAAAGATATCGTCGTCTGTCTCGCGGTAGCGCCAGGTCTCTTGCTGATCAGAGCAATCGGTCTCAGGGGACGCCAGAGTAACGTCCTCCTGGACGTTTTCGAGGACAAGCCCGACAGCAGCACGGCAGCCATCAGCGGCGGTGAAGTCATCGAAGAGGACAGAGTCACCACCACCGCAGGCCAAGACTGTGACGCTACCTAGACAGGCGATCACCCCGAGCAGCGCTACTTTAATTCGCTGAGACATAGGTATCCCCTTACCGCGCGAGCGGGCGGCACACTACGGGATCACCTGTAGGCGGTCAATGCTACTATTGTCTATAACTACCAATCCAAGAGCATCTCCGATGGTTCCGAAGCGGCCTCGAAGAGCGGGCAACTGCCAATCTTCATCCTTGGTACGAGCTTCAGCAGCCGCAGGAAGGAATCTACGAGGAATTCACTCTTCCCAAGATCATCTGGCCTGACATAGCTCGCGAGGCACGGTTCGCTTCCGACACTAGCGGAAGCTACCTCGGTAACACAGCTTACGCGATGCCCGCAGACAGGACTTGGTTGTTGTCAGTCATGAACACTGACTTGATCGAATTCATACTGTGTCAGATGACCAATTCACTACGTGGTGGCTTTATACGATTTATTTATCAATATATTATCCATACGCCTATTGTAGCTCCTGACACAGCCATCACGTACCACCTTGAATCCATTGCCCAAGCAGGACAAGTTGGAGAGTCCGTGGATAACGACGAACTAAATAACGTCGTGTACGACCTTTATGGACTGTCCCACAGCGATGTGACAGTCGTGAAGGATTGGTTCGAGCGGCGGAGCCTGGAGAAAGATTGACGGTACGGACCGAACATGGCTACTGAAACTACCGACATCCTCCCTATAGCCAACGAGTCCACCATCGGCTCCATGCGGGAGCATCTTGCCGGCGCCCTGGCCCGCGTCGGCCCCCGAGAGATCCGCATCGCGACCGCCTACCTAACTCCCGACGGCTTCCTCGAACTGAAGAGTGGGATGCAAGAGGCCGCGAGCGTGCGACTGCTGTTGGGCGAGCGGCCCTTCCTCAACCGCCGCGGGCCCGGGGACATCCTCGCCCGGCCCGGCGAACAGGACGAGCTTCACGGTCCGGCGGAGTCGGTGAACTGGTACACCTTCTTGGAGGGAGGCTACCCCTGGCTGCTGCTCACCCACGAAGAGCGGCGGGATCTGCTGCAGAGCGGCATGACGCCAGATGCCAGCGCCTTCAACCTCTTGGCCTGGGAGCGGGTCACCGCCCTGGCCAGCTTCCTGCGCAGGGACAACGTGGAGATCAGGCGTTTCCTGGGGGCCGATGCGGGCAAGGTCCTGCCGGAGGAAGTGCTCGACTACCGCTCTCCCAGGAACCGGCTCCACGCCAAGGCCTATCTTTTCTCGGGCGAGACGAAACGCTATGCCGCCGTCGGCTCCAGCAACCTGACCAAAAGCGGGCTGTCCGAGAACTCGGAGCTCAATCTCGCCTCCTACGACCGCGAACTCGTCGCCCAACTCGAAGGCTGGTTCGACGACAAGTGGGAGCAGGGGCAGGACTGCAAGGCGCAGTTCATCCAGCGTCTGGAAGAGTGCGTGCTGTTCGGCCGGCGCTACACGCCCTGGCAGGTCATGCTCAAGTCCCTGCACGCCGCCTACGGCCGCTTCCTGGAGCTGGGCCTGTCCGAGGAGGTCATGGGCAGGCTGGCCGGCTTTCAGCAGCTGGCCGTGCAGAGCTGCGTTGTCCTCCTCAAGCGCCACTGGGGAGCCATGCTGTGCGACTCGGTCGGCCTGGGCAAGACCTATGAGGGGTTGGGGGTTCTGCGGGAGTTCGCCAACCAGCGCGGCGAGGACCCGCAGCAGGCGAGCCGCCTTACGCGCGCCCTGATCGTCTGTCCCGCACAGCTTCGGGACAATTGGAACACGGACAAGCTGGCGGATTGGGGAATCAGCGCCAGCACCGTCACCATGGAATCACTGCCCAGCCTGACGGACATCGAGAGCGAGCCCGCGCCGCTTCAACGGCAGCGGCTCCGAACCACGCTGAAACGCTACCAGCATCAATACGACATCATCCTGGTCGACGAATCCCACAACTTCCGCAATCCCCGTACCAAGCGCTACCGCGCGCTCATGGAGATCATCCGCGGCGGCAAGCCCGATAAGCGTGTGCTCCTAATGACCGCCACGCCGATCAACAACTCGATCTGGGACCTCTACCACCAGCTCATGCTCATCACCAGAGGCGACGACACCTGGTACGCGGGGCGCGGGCCGGTACCCAACCTGAAAACGGCCTTCCAGGCCATTGAGCAGGGCGAGTCCGGCGCCGGCCTGCTGGACGCGATGATGCTTTCCTTGGTGCGCCGAACCCGCCACGACATCCGCGCAATGCAGGAGGCGGGGGAGGAGATGGAGGTCGACGGCCAACCGCTGCGCTTCCCGGAGCATGAGATACCGAAGGCGGTGGACTACAGCCTGCAGGGACTGTACGGCAACATCTACCTCGACATCATCGACGCCATCGAGCATCTCAAATTCGCGGTCTATCGCCTTGACGAGTACGGAGTAGCGACCGGAGAAGGGGAGACGAGCGCGCGGCTGAGACAGCGCAACGCCAACTTCGTCGGCATCATGCGCACCATCCTGCTAAAGCGCATGGAAAGCTCCCTGGCGGCGATCACCTCCACGGTGCAGAGCTTGGTGGACTACCTCAACCTGTTCCTGTCCCGGCTGGAGCAGGGCTACGTGCTCACCCCCAAGCAGGCCTACAAGCTGCGCGCCGTCTTGGGAGGTTCGCTGCCGGACCACGACCAGGATCTGGATGATCTGGACTTCGGGTCTGTGGCGGCGCTGCGGCAACAGATCGAAGCGCCGGAAGATCCAGACCGCAAGGCCAACTTGCAAGCGGACGTGGAGTCAGACCGCGACCGGCTCCAAATGCTTCTCACCCGGCTCAAGTGGCTGGAAAAGATGCTGGCCGAGCAAGGCGACCCCAAGGCCCAGGCCGTACGCCAACTGCTCGAAACGCTCCCCAAAGAGGACGCCCGTGGAAACCCCACCAAGGTGGCCTTGTTCACCACCTACAAGGACACCGCCCAGCACCTGTTCCGGCTGCTCGGAGGAGACACGGAAACCCTGGAAGAAGACTACCGCGTGCTCAGCAACCTGAAGGACGAACGCTGGATGTCGCTGCTTACGGGCGACGACAACCAGAATCGCAGACGCGCCATTTTGGAGCGCTTCGCGCCCCTCGCAACGCACCGCGAGACCGAACCGCTGGATGATCCGGCCTTGCTGAAAAAGATCGAGCCGTTGCGGGCCCAGAGCATCGAACTGCTGATAGCGACAGACGTGCTCTCGGAAGGCCAGAATCTCCAGGACGCCCAGTTCCTCATCAACTACGACCTGCCCTGGAATCCAGTGCGCCTGATCCAGCGCGCCGGGCGTATCGACCGCCTGCTTTCCCCTCACGACAAGGTGTACATCTACAACCTGATGCCCGAAGACGGCTTGGAAGACTTACTTAGCCTCGTCCAGAACCTCTCGAAGAAGATCGAAGCGATAGATGATGCGGTGGCGCTGGACGCTTCGGTACTCGGCGAACAGATAGAGGCGCGGGAACTGGACAAAATCATGAAGCTGCGCGCCGGCGGCGCCCAAGCCGAACAGGTCTACCGCGAGGAAGAGCGGGACCAGGGGCTGGACGAAGGTACGGAGTTGCTCAACAAGTACTTCGATCTAATGAAGGAATTCGCCACCGAGGACATCCGCGACATCCCCAACGGCGTCTACAGCGTGAAAAGTGGGGAGGCAACCGGCGTGTACGTCATGCTGAAGATGCCCGAGGAAGCATCCGGCGAAGTGTTCTGGAGATTCTATCCTTCGGGCAACGTGGCCCAGCCGGTCACGTCACCCAACGATGTGCTCTCAATCGTGGAGGCCAGTAGAAAAGAGAATCGGTACAAAATCCCTGAGGACGAAAATCCCTTCAAGTACCTAAAGGACCCGCTACAAGCCGCAGTGGACCAGATCGGCAGCGCGTACTTGGACGCCATCGCTGCGGTGACGCCTGACAACTTCACCAGAAAGATTAGGCAGTTCCTCAATCGCGACGACTTGTTGGAGTCGGACCGGGAATTGTTTGATTTCTTCAGCGGGTGGGTGGAGCTGCCCCTGCCCTCGGATGCGATCAAGCGCGTGGGGATGCAGGACCCGGTAAGGATCGTGAACCAGCTCGCGCCTAACCGCGCGCCGCTCGACCAAGTGATCCCGGCCCTGACTGCGCTCAGGGAAGCCATCCAAGCCGAGGGGCTCGACCGTCCGCTCACACGGCCGGACACGAAACAGCCATCGGCCGAGGACTTGGAGTTGGTGGCGTGGGAACTCATAGTCGGTCCGGAAGGGCTCTCACAACCTACTAACAAGTAGGGGCTCTTCCATGAGGCTGCCGCACAGCAAAGAGTGGCGGGAGCGCATGGGAGTCGAACCCACCCAGGACGACGCGGGCCGCCCCGCAACGGTTTTGAAGACCGCGAGGGCCACCGGGCCCCCTCCGCTCCCGTGAGGCGACAGTATCGCACGCGGCGATCGCGCTGAGGAGCGAAAAGCGCCGAGAAGGACCGGCGCAGCACAGCGCCGCGCGCTGCTGGGGCAAGAGTCTCAGCGGGGCCTCAGCCCCGGCATGAGTTAGACGAGGGCGTCGTCCAGCCGCTTCTTGAGGTCGCCCTTGGGGCGGAAGCCGACGATCTGGCCGACCTGCTCGCCGCCCTTGAAGACGAGGAGCGTGGGGATGCTGCGGATGCCGAACTGGGTGGCGACGCGGGGGTTCTCGTCGGTGTTGAGCTTGTAGAAGGCGACTTGGCCGTCGTACTCCTCCGCCAGCTCCTCCACCACGGGCGCCACCATGCGGCAGGGGCCGCACCAGGGCGCCCAGAAGTCCACGAGCGATGGCTTCTCGTTCTCCAGCACTTCCTGCTGAAAGGTGTCGTCGGTGATCTCCGTCGGCTTGGGCAAGGCGCACCCCTCTCTCCGAAATGGCCTGTGTACGTCTCGCTCTCTGTCCCTCAGTCTAGGCAGGCCGGCGCGATCCGTCTGTCGCCTCCGACCGCCCGCCGCCGGCGCCCTGTAGCGCCGGTTACGAGGTCCGCTTCAGCTCCTGCTGCTCGAGCCCCGGCTCCAGCGCGGGCTCGCCCCGCTCCGCCGCGGGGTTGGGCCGCAATTGGGAACGGTGGGCCGGCAGGGAGCGGGCCTCGCCGAAGGCGGCGCGTATGGCCTCCACCAGGCCGGACTCGGCCAGGGTGCGGGCCGTGCGGATGCCGCTGGCCACGGCCTCGGCGTCGGCGCGGCCGTGGCCGATGAGCACGGCGCCATCGACCCCGAAGAGGGGGGCGCCGCCGATGCGCTGGTAGTTAAGCCGCGCCTTGAGCCCGTCGAAGGCGCCGCGCGCGACCCAGGCCCCCAGCTTGTAGTGGGGGCGGCTCATGAGGGACTCGCGGATCTCGCCGGCCAGCATGGCGGCGATCGCCTCCGCCACCTTGATGGCGACGTTGCCGGTGAAGCCGTCCGTGACCACGATGTCGGCGCCGCCGCCGACCAGCTCCTTGCCCTCCACGTTGCCGATGAAGTGGGTCTCCAGCTCCGAGAGCAGCTCGTGGGCGCGCTGGGCGCGCTGGTTGCCCTTGGCCCGCTCCTCGCCCACGTTGAGCAGCCCAACGCTGGGGTTGCCGTGGTGCAGCACGCGCTGGAAGTAGGCGCGGCCCATGGTGGCGAACTGGACGTAGTACTCGGGACGGCAATCGACGTTGACGCCCACGTCCAGCAGCAAGGTGCGCGAGCCGCGGGCGTTGCGGAAGATGGTGCCCAGGGCGGGCCGGTCGACGCCGGCGATGCGGCCGAGCTGGCGCAGGCTGGCGGCCACGATGGCGCCGGTGTTGCCGAAGGAGACGAAGGCGTCGGCCTCGCCGCGCTGCACGCATGCCAGGCCCACCATGATCGAGGAATGGGGCTTGCTGCGGATGGTGGCCGAGGCGGATTCGTCCATCGCCACGGCGTCGGGGGCGTCCACGAAGCGCAGGTTGGCGGGAACGGTGGGAAGAAGGGGGCGCAGCTCGTCGCGGCGGCCGACCAGCAGGATCCGCAGGGCCGGATCGCGGGCGGCGCTCAGCGCCCCCTGCACGACGGCCGCCGGGGCGTTGTCGCCGCCCATCGCGTCGACCGCAATGGTGGTCATGGACGCTCCGTTCTCCCGCCGCGCGCGGCTAGGGCGCCGATCCGTCGTCGCTGGTGCAGCGGAACGCGTCGAGCGTGGGCTGCACCATGGCGCGCACATCGTCGCGGCTGAGGGATTGTAGGACGAACGATCGGCCGCTGTCTTGGCAGTACCAGGCGTAGAGGCCCACCTGAGCGGTGAGTCCCCCCTGGAGCACCGCGTCGAAGACGGCGAAGCGGCCGCTGGCGTCCCGCAGCCGCAGATCGGCGCGCTCCAGCTCGCGGGCCTCGACGGCGGAGTTGACCAGCCCCTCTTCCAGCATCCCGATCGCCTCGTCCGGGTCGAAGAACTCCTCGCCGATCGTCTCCCAGCGCAGGAGCATCTCCAAGAGGCCGTCCAGGGCGCGCTGCTCGAAGAGGCCGATGTCGAAGGTCGGGAGCGGCGTGCCCAGTTCGGTCGTGACGGAGCGGTGGTCGTAGAGGAAGACGAAGCCGAAGCGCGTATACCGGCCCGGAAGGCTGGGCGGGTTGGGGCTGGCGATGAAGGAATCGAGGGCGGCCTGGAGGTCGGCCTCGACGGCGGGCAGCTCTTCGGCGGAGGCGCCGGTCTCGATGAAGTAGGCCAGCGGGCCGACCCGCACGAGCAGCGAGCGGATCTGCAAGAGGTCGCCGCCGAGGGCGCGCCGGTCGACTTCCCACGCGATCAGGCGCGCCGGCGTCTGGCCGTCCGAGGGAAGGGCCGCGTCCTCGCGGCTGAGAACATTGAAACCCGGGGCGGCGCCGCGCTGCCGATCCCATTCCGCTTCCAGCGCGGGCAGCCCCGCCTCAAGGCCCAGCAGCAGCGGGTTCAGGACGGAGATATCGATGAAGGCGCGGCCGCTGTCGGAGACGAACAGGATGCGGTCGAGACCGGTGGTATCGACGCTGCAGAAGGCGCCGCAGACGAGATCGAGGCTGAAGCGGTAGGCGTCGTTGAGATAGCGGCGGATGACGTTGTCGGCGAGATCGATCTCGTCGAAGCTGCCAAGGTCATCGAGCTCGCCGGGCGGACTGGAGTCGGACGGGGGAGGAGAATCGGACGGCGCCGGAACGGGAGCGGCCTCCTCTGCGCCGCTATCGTCCTCCTCCGCGGCAGCATCCTCCTCGCCGGCAGCGGCCGCATCGCCGGCGGGCGGCGTCTCGCTGTCGGGCGGCGCGGTGCGGATGAACTCGTCCGCTTCGACCGTCTCGTTGGGGTTGCCGCCGCAGGCCGCCAGGGTCACGACGCCGGCGAGCGCCAGCAGCGCGAGCCATCCCGCCAGCCGCGGGAAGCAGCGAATGCCGCGCGGCCGGCCGGCGCACCTGTCGTTCATCCCATCATCTTATCGCCCTCCTCCGCAAGCGGCCCGGCGCAAATTGACGGGCCGGATCAGCGTCCATAGCCTGTTGCGGGCCTGTGGTCGGCCCGGGGCGAGGATGCACGACGAACTCAGGGTCTTGATCCGCGACGTACCGGACTTTCCCCAGCCGGGGATCCTGTTCCGCGACATCACGCCGTTGCTCGCGGACGCGGCCGCGCTGCGCACGGTGCTGGATTGGCTGGCCGCGACCTACCGCGAGGCGCGGCTGGACGCGGTGGTCGGCATCGAGTCGCGCGGGTTCATCTTCGGGGCGCCGCTGGCGGAGCGGCTGGGGATCGGCTTCGTGCCCGTGCGGAAGCCGGGCAAGCTCCCGGCCCAACGGCACGTTGAAGAGTACGCCCTGGAGTACGGGACGAGCGCCCTGGAGATCCACCAGGACGCGCTGCGATCCGGCCAGCGCGTCGTGATCGTCGACGATCTGCTCGCCACGGGCGGCACGGCCTCGGCGGCCTGCAAGCTGGTGGAGCTGACGGGGGCCGAGGTCCACGCGCTGGCCTTCCTGATCGAGCTGGGCGCGCTCCAGGGCCGGGCGCGGCTGCGGCACTATCACCTGGACGTGCTCCTGCGATACGACGAGGACGCTTAGCAGCCTCCCGGCCGGCGGCGGGGCGGGGCCGCTTGACGGCTGCCGGAAGCGGCCATACGGTCGCAGCACCGATCGATCGCGGCTTTCATCGCGAGTGGTGGAGGGATCTCCGGCCTAACGAAGCCCGGCAACCGGCCGGCCGCCGACCGGCACGGTGCCAAGTCCGGCAGACTCGACGTCTGAGGATGAAAGCGGTGCGCGGGCATTCCCAGCCACCGCGGAGTGCCTGAATTCATTGCCAACCGAGGAGATCTCCGGAGAGGGATTGCCGCCGACCATCGAGTGGCGGGCCGGCCGGGTGCGCTTCCTCGATCAAACCGCGCTGCCCGGAGCGGTACGGTTTATCGAGACCAGCGACCCCAGCACGATCGCGGAAGCGATCCGAACGCTGCGGGTGCGGGGCGCGCCGGCCATCGGCATCGCCGCGGCCTACGCCCTGGCCGCCGCCGCCTGGACGGGACCGGACGACCCCGCCGCGCTGCGGCGGCGGCTGGCGGAGACGGCGGCCCAGCTCCGAGCCACGCGACCGACGGCGGTGAACCTGGCGTGGGCGATCGAGCGGACGCTGCGCGCCACCCAGGAGGCGAGCAGCGGGCAAGCCTTGCGGCGCGCGGCGCTGGCGGAGGCGGAGGCGATTCACGCGGAGGACGTGGCGGCCAATCACCGCATCGGCGAGCTGGGAGCAGACCTGCTGCCGGATCGCGGCGGCGTCCTGACGCATTGCAACGCCGGCGCGCTGGCGACGGGCGGATACGGTACGGCGCTGGGGGTGCTGCGCGCGGCCCGCAGCAGCGGCAAGTCGCACACCGTCTTCGTGAGTGAAAGCCGTCCCCTGCTCCAAGGCGCCCGCCTCACGACCTGGGAGTTGTTGCAGGAGGGGTTCCGTGTGAAGCTTCTCAGTGACGCAGCGGCCGCGAGTCTGTTCGCGCGGAGGGAGTTGGCCGCGGTGATCGTCGGTGCGGACCGCATTGCGGCGAACGGGGATGTCGCGAATAAGGTGGGAACGTACGGGCTCGCCCTGATGGCGGAGGCGCACGGCGTGCCATTCTACGTCGCGGCGCCTTGGAGCACGGTGGACCTCGACACGCCGAGCGGCGACGCGATCCCGATCGAGCAGCGCGGCGCCACGGAAGTGACTTGCTTCGCCGGCATCCGCACGGCGCCGGCCGAGGTTTCCGTGGAGAATCCCGCCTTCGACGTCACCCCGGCCAGGCTGGTGCGCGCGATCGTGACGGAGCGCGGCCTGCACCGGGCGCCCCATGGCGCGTCCCTGCGCGCCGCCGCGCGGGAGAGGGCGTTGCATGTCTAGCGGCGCCGTCCCTGCCGCGCGTCTGGCGGTGATCGGTGGCTCGGGCTTTTACGACATGGCGGAGCTGACGGAGCGGGAGGAATGGAACCCCGAGACGCCGTTCGGCCAGCCGAGCGACGCCATCGTCATCGGCACGCTCCACGGCGAGCGCGTGGCGTTCTTGCCCCGGCACGGACGCGGGCACCGGCTGCTCCCGCAAGAGATCCCCGCGCGGGCCAACCTGTGGGCGCTGAAGTCGCTGGGGGTGGAGGGGATCATCGCGGTGAGCGCGGTGGGATCGCTGCAAGAAGCGATCGCCCCAAGAGATATGGTGGTCCCGGATCAGATCATCGACCGTACGCGGCACGCGCGACCGACGAGCTTCTTCGGCAACGGGATCGTGGCGCACGTGGGCTTCGCCGACCCGTTCTGCCCCGATCTCAGCGAGCGGCTGGCGGCGGGCGGGGAGGCGCGGGGCCAACGCCTGCATCGCGGGGGCTGCTACGTGTGTATGGAGGGCCCGCTATTCTCGACGCGCGCGGAGTCCCACCTGTACCGGTCGTGGGGCGCGTCCATCATCGGGATGACGGTGATCCCCGAGGCGAAACTGGCGCGTGAGGCCGAGATCGCCTACGCCATGCTCGCGACCGCGACCGACTACGACGTCTGGCGTGAAGGAGAAGAGGACGTGAGCGCCGACATGGTGGTCCGCAACCTCCGCGCGAACGTCGAGAGCGCCCAGCAGATCGTGGCGGGCGTGATCGCCGGGCTCCCCGCCGACTGGCGCAGCACGGCCCGGGGCGCGTTGGCGGCGGCGATCGTCACGGAGCGGGAGCGGATTCCGGAGCAGACCAAGCGGGACCTCGCCCCGATCATCGGCGGGTACCTGTCATGACCGACGCGTTCCGGCTCCGCGCAAGCGTCGATCGGCAGGCCTATCTGATCGCGCGAGAGCGCGAGCCGGCCGCCGTCGCCGCCCTGCTGAACCGGGAGCGGTTCATCGCCGCCTACGCCCTCGCCCAACTGGAGCCGGACGCGCTCCCGCGCGCGGAATACTGGATCTGCATGACACCCAAGGGCACGGCCGTCGTCTGTCATTCGCGGGCGGGGCTGGGCGACGCCACCGTCGTCCTGGGCCCCAGCGACGCCGTGACGGCGATCCTGTCGGTGCATCCCGGGCCGCAGCAAACGTTCGCGACCGCCGACCCCGAGCATCTGCCGGGGCTCGACGAGGCCTACTACATCGCGGAGCAGCGGATCATGTGGCGGATGCATCTGACCGCGGCGACGTTCACAGCCAAAGGAAACCGAGCGGTCCGCCTGCAGGGGAATCAGGTCCGCGCCTTGAACCAGCTCTACGGCAGTGAAGGCGCGCCGACCTCCTATCGCGCCCGGCACATCGACGGCGGTTGCTACTACGGCGTCGTCGACGCGGGACGGCTGGTGGCGGCGGCAGGCACGCACGCGATCAGCCCGACCTACGGGATCGCCGTGGTCGGCAACGTGTTCACCCACCCGCAATACCGAGGCCGGGGACTGGCGACCGAGACGACGAGCGCCGTGGTGGCGGCGCTGTTGCCGCACTGCGACGACATCGTCCTCTCGATGGACCCCACGAACACGCCGGCGGTGAAAGCGTACGAGGCGCTGGGCTTCCGCGCGGTGGGCGAGATCGTCGAGGCGGCTGCGTGGCGCCGGGCCAGCAGTATCGGCGGGGAGATACGCCGACTCATGGCGCGGCTTCGTGGCCGTGGACACGGCGCTGAGCTCGTTTGGCGCTGAGGAAGAGCGGATGAGCGAGCGCAGTGGCTCTCGACCCGCGGCGGCGATCGCCGACATCCAGCTGGCGGAAGCGGGGAAACGCCGTGTGGAATGGGCGGCGCGCGAAATGCCAGTGCTGCGCCAGATCCAAGAGCGCCTCGCGCGCGAGCAGCCGCTGGCCGCGCTGCGGATAGGCGCCTGCCTCCACGTGACGGCCGAAACAGCGAACTTGGCGATCGCCTTGCAAGCAGGCGGAGCGGAAGTGCACCTCTGCGCGAGCAACCCCCTCTCGACGCAGGACGATGTCGCCGCGGCGCTGGTGGCAAGGCACGGCATCTCCGTGTACGCGGTGAAAGGCGAAGACGACGCCACGTACTACGAGCACATCAACGCCGTGCTCGACGCGGCGCCCCAAGTGACGCTGGACGACGGCGCCGATCTGGTCGCCACACTGCACAGCAAGCGCCGCGAAGCGCTGGCGACGGTGATCGGCGGCACCGAGGAAACGACCACCGGCGTGATCCGGTTGCGGGCGCTCGCGGCCGCCGGCGCGCTGGCCTATCCGATCATCGCGGTGAACGACGCCGACACGAAGCACCTCTTCGACAACCGCTACGGCACCGGGCAGAGCACCCTGGACGGCGTGATTCGAGCGACGAACGTGCTCTTGGCGGGCAAGGTGCTGGTGGTGTGCGGCTATGGCTGGTGCGGACGAGGCGTCGCCTCGCGGGGACGGGGACTGGGAGCGCGGGTCGTGGTCACGGAGGTCGACCCGCTGCGGGCGCTCGAGGCGCTGATGGACGGCTTCGAGGTGCGGCCCCTCGTGGAGGCGGCGCCGATCGGGGACGTGTTCGTCACCGTGACCGGCGACAAGCATGTGATCGACCAGGCCGCGATCGAGGCGATGAAAGACGAGGCCGTATTGGCGAACAGCGGCCATTTCAACCACGAGATCAACCTGCCAACGCTCGCCGCGATGGCCAAGCCGCCGCGCAAGGTCCGTCCTTTCGTCGAGGAGTACCACCTGCACGACGGACGGCGGCTGTATCTTCTGGCGGAGGGACGGCTGGTGAACCTGGGCGCGGCGGAGGGACATCCCGCGAGCGTGATGGATATGAGCTTCGCGAACCAAGCGCTCGCCGTGGAGTATCTGGTGCAGGCCGATCCGCGCCCGGCGCCCTCGGTGCTTCCCGTGCCGGGCGCGATCGACCGGGCCGTCGCCCGGCTCAAGCTGGAGGCGATGGGCGTTTCCATCGACCGACTCACCCAGGAGCAGGAGCGCTACCTGCACTCCTGGGACTCGGGCACCTAGGCAGCGGTACAGGGAGACGAACATGCCGACCAGCTTCCAAGCCGCCTCATCCTTACTGCTGACGTCGGAGTCGGTGACCGAGGGCCACCCGGATAAGATCTGCGACCAGATCTCGGACGCGGTGTTGGACGCCTGCCTGGCGGCCGACCGGAAGTCGCGGGTGGCTTGCGAGGCGGCGGTGGCGCGGGATCTGGTGGTGGTGTTCGGCGAGATCACGACCCAAGCGCAGCTCGACGTCGAAGCGATCGTGCGGAGCGTGATCGAAGAGATCGGCTACACCGACTCGACGATCGGCTTCGACGCCCACAGCTGCCGTATCAACATCGCCCTGGGACAGCAGTCGCCGGACATCAAGGAAAGCGTGGACCGGTCGCTGGAGCTACGCGAAGCGGAAGCAAGCACGGACCGATTCGACCTGCAGGGCGCGGGCGACCAAGGCATGATGATCGGCTTCGCCTGCCGCGAGACGCCGGAGTTCATGCCGCTCACGATCTCGCTCGCGCACCGGCTCACACGGCGGCTCGCGGCGGTGCGCCACAGCGGCGCACTGCCATACCTCCGTCCAGACGGCAAAGCCCAAGTGACGGTGGAGTACGCATACGGCGCGCCCAAGCGGGTGGCGGCGGTCGTCGTCTCGACGCAGCACGCGGACGATGTCGAGTCCGAGCAGGTCCGCGCGGACGTCCAGCGGCACGTGATCGAGGCAGTGATCCCGGCAGACCTGCTGGATGAGAAAACGGCGCGGTACATCAACCCGTCGGGGCGCTTCGTGATAGGGGGGCCAACGGGAGACGCGGGCCTCACCGGACGCAAGATCATCGTCGACACCTACGGCGGGGTGGCCCGGCACGGCGGCGGGGCCTTCTCCGGCAAGGATCCGTCGAAGGTGGACCGATCCGGGGCTTACGCGGCGCGGTGGGTGGCGAAGTGCATCGTGGCTGCAGGCTTGGCGGAGCGAGTGGAAGTGCAGCTGTCCTACGCGATCGGCGTCGCGAGGCCCATCTCCGTTTCCGTCGAGACGTTCGGGACGGCGGCGATCGAAGAGGAGCGTCTGAGCGCCTTCGTCCAAGAGCTCTTCGATCTGCGCCCGGCCGCGATCGTGGAATCGCTCGGGTTGCTACGACCGATCTACCGCCCAACGGCAACGTACGGCCACTTCGGTCGGGACGATCTGGAACTGCCGTGGGAGCAGACACCGCAGGCCGAGACGCTGCGGAGAGCGGCAGGCCGGTAGCCCCCCGCCCGCGGCGATCCCTAGCGCTTGGTGTACTGCGGTGCCTTGCGGGCGCGCTTGAGCCCGTACTTTTTGCGCTCTTTCACGCGCGCATCACGCGTGAGCAGCCCGGCGCGCTTCAGCGCGGGACGGTAGGTAGGACCCGCGCTGATGAGCGCGCGGGCGATCCCGTGCTGAATGGCGCCGGCCCAGCCCGAGACGCCGCCCCCCGTGCACTTGATCTGCGCGCTGAACTTCCCATGCGTGCCGGTCACGGTGAAGGGCTTGTCCAAGAGCTTGCGATGGCGCTCACGCGTGAAAAGCTCTTCCGCCGGCTTGCCGTTAACGACCAGAGCACCTTGACCCGGGTATAGCCGTACGCGCGCGATGGCGCTCTTGCGGCGGCCGGTGCCGTAGTAGTAGGTCGGACCACCGGTGGATGTTGTGATCATGCCGTGTCTCCCGAGGCCTGGGTCGGACTACCGGTCTGAGGCGCCGCGGCGACCTGACCTCCATGCGGATGATCGGCGCCGCGATAGACACGCAGGTGGGTGAACTGTTTACGCCCGAGCCGCGACTTCGGAAGCATACCGCGTACGGCTTTCTCGATCACGCGCTCGGGCCGCGATGCGAGCAGTTGGCCGAGGCTGACCCGATGGAGGCCGCCGGGATAGCCCGAGTGCGAATGATACAGCTTGCTCTCGCGCTTCCGCCCCGTCACCTCGACACGATCCGCGTTGATCACCACCACGTAGTCGCCGATATCCGCAAAGGGCGAGAAGGTGGGTTTGTGCTTACCGCGCAGGAGCGTCGCCACCTCGGTGGCGACGCGGCCGAGCGGACGGCCCGCAGCGTCGATCACGTGCCAGCGGCGCTCGACATCAGTCTGCCGTCCAACGAACGTCTTCATTCTCTTCCCATCCCGCAAACGTCTCCCAGCCTTGCAAGGCCGCCAACTCGTAGCGAACCCGCACAAGATACAACCCCTGGGGCGGCGCCACAGGCCCGGCGGCACCGGCGCGGGGTCGCGCGAGCAACTCCTCAACGATGTCGGGACCAGCACTTCCCCGACCGACGGCTATCACCTGCCCAACCACATGCCGCACCTGGTGGGGCAGGAAACTCGGAGCTTGAAACCTGAACTCCAGCCCGTTAACGGTGGCGCGAAGGCAAGCTTTCTGCAAGGTGCGGACTGTGCCAGCGCCATCAGTGCGCCCGGCAAAGGCCGCAAAATCATGCGTGCCTTCGAGGGTCGTGAGGGCGCGGCGCATGGCATCGAGATCGAATGGCCCCGAGAGAACCCAAGCAGCACGCTCCCAAAGCGGCTGCCGTTGGGCGGCCAGACGCACCCGGTAGTGATAGGTGCGGTCGAGGGCGGCGCGGCGTGGATCGAAGTCCGCAGGGACCTCCCGCGCTGCTTGGACCGCGACATCGGCGGACAGGAAATGATTCAGGCCGCGGACCCAGCGGGCAGTAGGAATGTTTGCGGCGCTGGTGAACGCGGCGACCTGCCCGAGCGCGTGCACGCCGGCATCCGTGCGCCCGGCGAAGTCGCAGCGGCTGCGCGCGCCCGTCAGCGCGGCGACCGCCTCCTCAAGCGCTTCCTGAACGGAGGGTCTGTCGGCCTGGCGCTGCGAGCCGGCGAAGCCGCCTCCCTGATACTGGAGCAAGAGCGCGATCCGCCGGGCCACGCCGGCCACGGCAAGTTAGACCTTCTCGTCGGCAGGAGCCTCGGCCGGATCTTCGGCGGCGGGAGCATCGTCTTCGGTGGAGGGCGGGGGCGCAGCAGTCTCCTCCAACTCGGCAGCGCCGGCCCCGTCCTCCTCGTCCGAGGACTGCTCGTCCACCGGCTCAGGCACAACATCAGCGTCGTCCGCCGGGGCGGGAGGAGAGACCGTACTGTCGCGGCTGGGTTCCGGCGCCGAGTCGGCGACTGCCGTTTCAGCTTCAGCAGGCTGATCGTCGAGCCCGATCTCCGCCACAAGCTCAATCTGCGCCATCTCGGCGCCGTCTCCGAGACGAGGGCCGAGCTTGGTAATGCGCGTGTAGCCGCCACGACGCTCCCGGTACGTCGGTCCGAGCGTCTCGAACAGATGGCGAAGAACGCGACGGTCCGTCATGAGCGCGCCGGCCTGGCGACGGGCGTGGAGGTCGCCGCGTTTCCCCAGCGTAATCGCGCGCTCGGCCGCCGAGCGGAGCTCCTTAGCCTTGGCCTCCGTGGTGACCAGGCGCCCGTAGCGGATTAGGTCGGTCACCTGATTCCGTGTCAGCGCTCTCCGATGCGAGGCGGTACGGCCGAGGGCGCGGCCGGACTTGCGGTGTCGCATCGAAGGCTCCTACCTCTCCCGTGGCGGGCGGCTAGTTGTTGGAGATGGACTCGGCGTCCTGGCCAGCCTCGCGCAGCGCATCCAACAAGGCGGTGCCGAGAGAGCTGATCTCCTCATTCTCCTCGTCCTCGCTTTCCTCAAAGGAGGACACATGGTCCAACGAGAAGTAGGAATCGAGGGGAGTGCCGGCGATCTCGGGCCGCCGGCCCCGGGGATCGTCTTCCGACACAAAGCCGAGTTCGCGCAGGCGATCCATCAACTCGTAGAACGATTTATCGCCGAAGTTGCGGAGAGCGAGCAGCTCTTCGTCGCTCTTCTCCAGGATCTCGCCCACCGTCATGAGGCCGCTGCGCTTGAGGCAGTTGTAGGTGCGCACGGAAAGGCTCAGATCTTCGATCGAGGTGTTGTAGCGCTCGGGTGGCAGGCCCAGCGTGTCGGCGACGACACTCTCGACGCTGCGAGGCGGCGCACCGAGGTGCACGAACAGGCTCATCTCACGCTGGAGGATCTCAGCGGCCCGGCGTATCGCGTCCGTGCCGCTGAGCGTGCCGTCCGTCCAGACTTCGAGAAGCAGGCGGTCAAAGTCACTCTGCTGGCCGACGCGCGTAGGCTGGACGATGTAATTGACCTTGGATACCGGGGTGAAAATCGCATCCAGGGGGATGACGCCAATGGGGAGGCCGTCGCTCTCGACGGCGGGCACGTAGCCCGTGCCTTGCGCGATGTCGAACGTGGCCGTCAGCACCGCGTCCGGGGCGTCCAGCGTGGCGAGGTAGTGATCCGGGTTCACGATCTCGTAATCGCCCGGGACCTCGAGATCGCCGGCGGTCACCGTGCGTTCGCCGGAGACATCCAGGAAAAGCTTGGCCGGGCGGTCCGAGAGGGCGCGCAGGCGGATACCGCGGATATTGAGGAGGAGCTCGGTGGTGTCCTCCTTCATATGGGCGATGGTCGAGAACTCGTGCTGCACTTGGTCGATGCGGACGGATACGATGGCGGCGCCGGGAAGCGAGCTCAGGAGAACGCGCCGCAGTGCGTTGCCAAGCGTGGTGCCGAAGCCACGGGAAAAGGGCTCAGCGACGACGCGCGCATACGTGTCGCTCGATTCCTCGATCTCAAGGCGCGGGAGCTCTTGCTCCGAAATCACCACCAGGTGGCTCCTCTCAATAGGCTAGCGGGAGTAAAACTCGACCACGGCGCTGTCGTTGAAGCGCGCGTCGATCTCGTCGGGACCGGGCAAGGCGACGACCTGGCCTTCCAGCGCCGCCGGATCGACGGCAAGCCAAGCAGGGACCTCGCGCCCGCCCTGCCATTCTTTGACCATCGTGAAGAAGGCCGTCTTGCGGGCTCGCTCCGTCCACCCAACACGGTCACCAAGCTTGAGCTCCGCCGACGGGACGTTGGTGATCTGTCCGTTGACGGTGATGTGGCGGTGCCGAACCAGTTGGCGGGCTTGCGCGCGCGACTCGGCGAAGCCGAGCCGGTAGACGACGTTGTCGAGTCGCTGCTCCAAGAGCTGCATGAGGTTCTCGCCGGTGACGCCGGAGCGGCGCGAGGCTTCCTGATAGAGGCGGCGGAACTGACGCTCGAGGACGCCGTAGGTCTGGCGAGCCTTCTGCTTCTCACGCAACTGGAGGCCGCGGTCGGAGACCTTGCGGCGGCGGGGAGAGCGTTGCCCCGGCGGGTTTGGCCGCCGCTCGATGGCGCACTTGGGTGTAAAGCAGCGGTCGCCCTTGAGGAACAGCTTCTCTCCGTTCCGGCGACAGAGGCGACAAACGGGACCGTTGTAGCGTGCCATCGCTTAGACGCGCCGACGCTTGGGCGGCCGGCAGCCGTTGTGCGGGATGGGGGTGCGGTCCCGAATCGTGGTCAGCGAAAGGCCAGCCGCCTGCAGCGCGCGCACCGCGGCCTCACGACCGCTGCCCGGCCCCTTCACATAGACATCGACTTCCCGCATGCCATGCTCCATCGCCTTGCGCGCCGCCGCTTCTGCGGCGAGCTGGGCGGCGTAGGGGGTGCTCTTACGCGACCCTTTCGTACCGGTACTGCCTGCGCTGCCCCACGCGAGCGCGTTGCCTTGCGGGTCCGTCAAGGTAATCAAGGTGTTGTTGAAGGTCGATTGAATGTAGGCGCGCCCCCGTGGCACGTTCTTGCGCTCACGCCGCCGACTCCGCTTGGCCTTGCGATCTGCCATTCTCGAACCCTACTTCTTGATGGCCCTGCGGCGACCGGCGACGGTCTTGCGAGAGCCGCGACGCGTGCGAGCGTTGGTCCTCGTCCGCTGACCACGCGCGGGGAGATTCCGGCGGTGGCGCTGGCCACGATAGCAATTAATGTCGATGAGCCGCTGTACATTCTGCCGGACTTCGCGCCGTAGATCACCCTCGACCAGGTAATCCCGGTCGATCACTTCGCGGATGCGGGTTAGCTCCGCGTCGCTGAGGTCGCGGACACGAGCATCCGGATTGATGCGCGTCTTGTCCATGATCGCCCGGGCGCGCGTCGCTCCGATGCCGTGGATGTACCGCAACGCGAACGGAACGCGCTTGTTGTCGGGAATGTCGACGCCAGAGATGCGGGCCATGCGATCGGACTCCCCAGCCTAGCTCTTGAAGCGGTACGTCACGCGGCCGCGCGTGAGATCGTACTCGCTGAGTTCCACCAGGACACGGTCGCCGGGCAGGATCCGAATGAAGTACATGCGGATCTTGCCGGACACATGAGCGAGGACCTCATGGCCATTCGCCAACTCGACGCGGAACATCGCGTTCGGCAAGGCCTCGCGCACCACGCCCTCAACCTCGATCTTCTCGGCCTGAGGCGTAGGCGCACCGCGGGCCTGGGATGACTTGCGCGAAGCGGAGGATCGTGCCATGAGTCCTGCGCCCTCAGTGCCACTAGCCGGGCAAGGTGAGCACTTCGGCTTCACCCCGCCCAAGCGCAATCGTGTGCTCGAAGTGAGCGGAAAGGCAACCATCTTGGGTGGAGACGGTCCAGCCATCGTCGTGGACAAACGTCTCCGGCCGACCGATCGTGACCATGGGCTCCAACGCGATCACCATGCCGCTGCGCATCCGCATGCCGGTGCCAGCTTTGCCGTAATTCGGCATCTGCGGTGGTTCATGCATCTCCCGGCCCACTCCATGCCCCACATAGTTCCGTACTAAGCCGTAGCCCGCGGCTTCGATCACTTGCTGGATGGCTGCCCCGATATCGCCCTTACGTACCCCGTCGCGCGCGGCGTGGATGCCCGCCCAGAGAGCGTTGCGGGTGACATCAATGAGGCGTTGGGCTTCATCGGAGATGAAACCGCATCCCACCGTGATGGCGGAATCCCCTACGAACCCTTCTACTGTAGCGCCCAAGTCGATGGAGACAATATCGCCCTCCTGAAGGATACGGGAACTGGGAATGCCGTGGACCAGCTGTTCGTTGATGGAGACACAGACCACGTCCGGGAAACCCTGATAGCCCTTGAAGGTCGGGACGACGCCGAGGCGCTCGTACTTCCGTTCGACGTAGGTGTTGAGGTCTCGTACGTCGACGCCCGGCCGGACTTGCTCCGCGAGCTCTTGGAGCGTCTCCCCCACGACCCGGCCGGCTTTCCGCATGATCGCGATCTCGTCCACGCTTTTCAGAATGACTTGGTGGCTGGAGTCCATCGTCATGCGGAAACGGCCTCCAAGACCCGGAGAAGGTCCGCCTGGACCACCTCCGGCTCGCGCGCACCGTCGACACGGGTAAGAATGCCGGCCGCCTCGTAAAAGGCCACGAGTGGCTCGGTCTGCTGGCGGTATACCCGTAGACGATTCTCGATCGCGGCAGGTGTGTCGTCCGAACGCTGCATCAGCGGCTTGCCGCAATGCTGGCAGATCCCGTCGCGCTCCGGGGGGTTGGTGCGCTCATGGAAGATCATGCCACAGCCCGAGCAGGTCCGGCGCCCGCCGAGCCGGCGCAACACTTCCGCGTCGGCGACCTCGATCAGAACGGCGACCCCGACCCCCTTGCCTCGCGCGTGGAGTGCGCGGTCGAGCGCCTGTGCTTGGGAGATCGTCCGGGGGAAGCCGTCGAGGACGGATCCCGCTGCGGCATCGGGTTGGTCGAGGCGATCCATGAGCAGTCCGATCGTTAGCTGGTCCGGGACGAGCTCTCCCTTGGTGAGATAGCTTTCGACGCGCTGGCCGAGCGTGGTCCGAGCGCGGATGTTGTCGCGGAACATGTCCCCCGTCGCGACATGCGCGAGCCGAGCGGCTTGCGCGATCCGCATCGCCTGGGTCCCCTTGCCCGCGCCCGGGGGACCAAACAGCACTACGTACATGACAGGCCGTGCATCGCTTAGCGGATGAACCCTTCGTAGTTGCGCATGAGCAGCTGCGCCTCGATCTGCTTCATCGTGTCGAGGGCGACCCCGACCACGATGAGAAGCCCCACGCTGGAGATCGTGAGCGCCTGACTATCGGGAATGAATTCCGTCGCCAAGAAGGGAACGATCGCGACGAAACCCAAGAACAGGGCACCCGCCCACGTGATCCGGAACAGCACGCGATTGATGTAGTCCTGCGTAGGCCGTCCGGGGCGAATGCCGGGAATGAAGCCGCCCTGCTTCTGCAGATTCTCGGCGAGATTCTGCTGCTGGAAGGTGATCAGCGTATAGAAAAACGTGAAGGCGACGACGAGCACGAAGACGAGGGCCCAGTAGAGCGGACGTCCGGGGGAGAAGTTGATCTGCACCCAATCCGCCGCCCGTCCGATCGCGGACAGCCGTTCGCCCGCGGTTTGCCCCTCGACGATGTCCGGCGTGAACAGATCGTCCGCGCCCTCGCGGTGGGTCGGGATATCGCTGAGCCGGACCAGGTTGCCCGCCAGATCTTCGATCTCGATGAGGTCGGAGCCCGTCGCGTTACTCTCGATATTCCACGTCGCCCTTCCGGAGATCGGGTCCGTCTCGATGAAGGTCAGCACGTTGGCGTCGGCGTCCTGATTGATCTCCTCGACGATCTCGTCAAAGGTATCGTCCGCCGCGACCCAATCGAACTCTCCGTCGTTGACACGGAAGCGGCCCTCCGCCTCGATCGCGGCGAAGGTCTGCGTGAGCGGGAACTCGGCGTCCTCTTCGGGAAAAGGAAGCTCCTGTCGCACCTGGGTATTGCTCTCGGCGGCCGCGCCGACCACGTAGCCGGCGACCACCGACGGGAAAATGATGATGGAGAAGGCGAAGATCAAGGGAATCATCCCCGCGCTGTTGACGCGCAGCGGAATGTGACTCTGCCCGCTTTGGCGGTACATACGCCCGCCGCGAAAAACGCTGCGCGCGTACTGCACGGGGATGCGCCGCTGCGCCTCTTGGAAGAAGACGATCAGGGCGACAAGGATGAGCGCGATAATGATCACGATGGCGATGCCGCCGAAGCCCGTATCGCTCTGACGGATCGAATTGAAGATCGCCGGGAAGCCCGCCACGATCCCGCCGAAGATGATGAGCGACAGGCCGTTGCCGACGCCCTTTTCGGTAATGAGCTCGCCAAGCCACACCAAGAACATCGTGCCCGCCGCCATGGAGATCACGGCCGCCAAGGTGGGCAGGGCGGCGGAGCCGCTGAAGCTGATCCCCTCGATCGCGTTGACGTTGTCCAACAGCAATAGCTGCCCGTAACCCTGGATCAACGCCATCGGCAACGCGATCCAGTAGGTATAGAGCTGGATCCGATTGCGCCCTTGCTCGCCCTCCTTGGACAGGTTCTGGAGCTTGGGGATCATCGGCGTGAGGAGCTGCATCACAATCGAGGATGTGATGTAGGGGTACACGCCCAAGGCGACGATGCTCAGGTTCTCGAGCCCCCCGCCGCTAAAGAGATTGAGAAAGCCGAGGACCGGGTTGTTGTCGAGCGCGCTGTCGAGCTGGGCAGCGCGCACGCCGGGCAGCGGGATATGCGCGGTGAAGCGGAAGACCGTCAGCATCGCAAGGGTGAAGAGCACCTTCTTGCGGACGTCTGGCTGCCGCCAAGCGTCGATCATGGCCTGCAGCAGGCGGGGTCTAGTCGGCGCTGCTGCCGTCTGTGCTCTCTGCATCCGGTCCCTCAACGCGACCGCCGGCGGCCTCAATCTTGGCGCGCGCGGCCGGGGAGACGCGCGCGGCGCAGACAACGAGCGGCCACTCCAGTTTCCCGGAGCCGAGAATCTTGAACGGCTCGCGCGGATGCTTGAGCAGGCCCGCCGCGACGAGGGCTTCCGCGTCGACGTGGGCGTCGGCGGCGAATTTCGCGTTCAGGCGAAAGAGGTTGATGGGTGTAACCTCCACGCGCGCGGGCGGCGTGAACCCACGCTTGCGCGCCATGCGCCGGATGAGCGGCAACTGCCCTCCTTCGAAACCCGGACGGGTGTTGCCACCCGCGCGGGATTTCTGCCCCTTGAGGCCGCGGCCTGAGTAGGTGCCGCCGCCGGCCGCATTACCGCGCCCGACACGCTTCCGCGGCCGCTTCGCGCCCGGCGGTGGGTGGAGGTCGTGCTGGCGAAGCGGCATCAGTCTCCTTCGACTTCCTTCACCTCGACCAGGTGCCGCACTTTGTGCAGCATCCCCCGCACGTCCGGCGTATTCGGCCGCTCGACGGTCTGGCCGAGCCGCCGCAGGCCGAGGGAGCGGATCGTATGTCCTTGGTCAGCCCGGTAGCCGATGGCGCTCTTGACGTACTTGATGCGCAAGCTGGCCATCGGCATTTACTCCGCGCCCGAATCAGGAGCGGGGGAGGCCGCCGTGTCCGCGGCAGCGGCCGGTGGCGCGACGGGTTCGCCGGCGGGGGTGGCGGCAGCGACAGCGACGGCCGCCGCCGGAGCCGAGGCGGCGGGCGGTGAAACAACGGACGCGGACTCGTCGGGCAGCCGTCCGGCGATAGCAAGACGGCGACGACGCGCTTCGACCGGATCCCGCAATTGGCTGAGGCCGCTCATCGTCGCGTAGACCACGTTGATCACATTCTGCGACCCCAACGACTTCGTGAGGACGTCCCGCACGCCCGCCGCTTCCATCACCGCACGCACGCCCCCACCCGCGATCACGCCGGTGCCGGGCGCAGCGGGCTTGAGCATGACGCGGGCGGCGCCTTCCTTCACGGTAATCGGGTGCGGAAGCGTGCCGCGCTTCAGCGGCACCTTGATCATATTGCGCCGGGCGGCGCCGGCACCCTTGCGGATCGCCTCGGGCACCTCGTTGGCGCGGCCGATAGCGGCGCCAACCGACCCTTGCCCGTCACCCACGACCACGACCGCGCTAAAGGAGAAACGCCGTCCTCCTTTCACCACCTTGGCCACACGGTTGATCGCGACGACTTTCTCGAACAAGTCGCTTTCGGCGCCGCGGCGGGAAAATTGTGCCTGAACCATCAGTCCCTTCCTAGAGAGCCAGCCCGCCCTTGCGGGCTGCGTCGGCGAGCGCGCGAACACGCCCGTGATAACGATAGCCCCCGCGGTCGAAAACGACCTCGCGGATCCCGGCCGCCGCGGCACGCGTCGCGACCCGCTGGCCCACGGCTTCCGCGGAGGAGATCTTGCCCTTACCCGTCACGTCGCGCAGATCGCGCTCGAGATCGGAAGCGGCCGCCAGCGTGACGCCGGCTTCGTCATCAATGATCTGGCAGTAAATATGCTGATTGGAGCGAAACACGGCGAGCCGCGGACGGACGGGCGTGCCGCGCACGCGGCGCCGGACCCGAGCGTGACGGCGCTGGCGGGCGGCATGCTGAGTCAGGCGGCGACGGCGATTTCCCATGAACTTCCCTACCCCACCGCCCCAGCAGCGCTCTTGCCAGCCTTGCGGCGTACCCATTCACCAGCGTATCGGATTCCCTTGCCCTTGTAGGGTTCGGGGGGGCGAATCCGCCGGATCTCGGCAGCCTGCTGCCCGACAGCTTGCTTGTCGATTCCATGCACTCGGACGAGCGGGCCTTCGACCGCGAAATCGATACCCGGATTGGGGTCCAGCCGCACTTCGTGCGAGAAACCCACGCGCAAGACCAGCGTCTTTCCTTCGAGCTGCGCGCGGTAGCCGGTGCCGCGCACTTCGAGCGTCTTAGTGAACCCTTCCTTCACGCCGGTGACCATGTTGGCGATCAGCGCCCGCGTCAGCCCGTGCATCGCCCGGTGCAGCCGCTGATCGGACTCGCGCGCCACCTTGACGTAGCCGTCCTCAAGGGACACGCGCACCTTCGGCGGGAGCATTTGCGTCAAGTGGCCCTTCGGTCCGCTGACCTCGACGCGCGCACCGTCGATCACGACCGACACCCCCTCCGGGACTGCGATCGGTTGCTTGCCAATACGGCTCACAGCACTTGCCTCACCATGATTACCAGACGTAGCAGAGCACTTCGCCGCCGACGCGCTCTTGGCGGGCGCGCCCGCCGGTCATGACGCCGTGCGGGGTGGATAGGATGGCGACGCCAAGGCCGCCGAACACACGCGGCACCTCCCTGTTCTGGACGTACACGCGCAGGCCGGGCCGGCTGACGCGCTGGATTCCAGTGAGCACCGACTTGCCGTCATCAGCGTAGAGGAGCTCGATATCGATCTCGCGAATCGCCGCGGAGCGGACCTCGCGGACCTCATAGCCTTTGATGAAGCCTTCTTCTTTCAGGACATCGGCGAGCGCGACCTTGAGCTTGGAGGCCGGAACCAAGACGTGCTCATGGCGCGCGGCGAGACCGTTGCGGATGCGAGTCAGCATGTCGGCGATCGGATCGGTGACGGACACAGTGGCTCTCCTCTATCCGGCTCGTGCGAGCGGCATCCCGAGCAACTCCAGAAGGCGCCGGCCTTCCTCGTCGCTGAGAGCGGTAGTGACGATGTTGACTTGCAAGCCGCGGATCTGATCCACGGCAGCGTAATCGACTTCGGGGAAGATGATCTGCTCCCGCAGGCCGAGGCTGTAATTGCCGCGCCCGTCGAACGCGGTGCGTGCCACGCCGCGGAAATCACGAATCCTGGGAAGGGCAGCGTTGATCGTCCGATCGAGAAACTCCCACATGCGCTGGCCGCGGAGGGTGCACGTGACGCCGATCTGATTGCCTTCGCGGACCTTGAAGTTGGCGATGGAGGTTTTCGCACGGGTGATCACGGGCTTCTGGCCGGTGATGGTCGCCATGTCTTCCGCCGCGGCATCAAGGGCGCGCGCGTTACCCAGCGCCTCGCCTAGACCGATGTTCACCACCACTTTCGTGACGCGGGGGACCTCCATCACGTTGCGATAATTGAACTCCCGCAGAAGGGCGGGGTGGACTTCCTCGTGGTACCGACTGAGTAGACGAGGGATCATCAGCTGATCTCCTCGTTGCAGCGCTTGCAAAAGCGGACCTTGGTGCCGTCGGGCCGGAAGCGGATACCGATGCGCGTTCGACGGTTACAGCTCTCGCAAACGGGGGCAACGTTGCTGATCGCCAGCGGCGCCTCGACCTCAATGATTCCCGCCGGCGCGCCCAGCTGCGTGGGCCGGCGATGCCGTTTCACGATATTCACGCCTTGCACGATGACGCGCCCTTTCCGCGGCAAGATCTGGCGGACTTGACCCCGCTTGCCGCGGTCTTTCCCGGTGAGAACCTCGACGAGATCGTCGCGCGCGATGCGCTGCATCAGACGACCTCCGGGGCGAGCGACACGATCTTCATATAGTTCTTTTCACGGAGCTCACGAGCCACCGGACCGAAGATGCGGGTGCCTTGCGGGTTAAAGCGATCCGAAAGCAAGACGGCCGCGTTGTCATCGAACTTGATGAACGAGCCGTCCGGTCGCCGGTAGCTCTTGGCAGTGCGCACGAGGACCGCCCGCACGACATCGCCCTTCTTGACTTCACGGCCCGGATCGGCCTGCTTGACGCTGGCGACGAACATGTCGCCCACGTACGCGTAACGGCGGCGCGTCCCTCCCAGCACGCGGATGCACTTAATCATCCGTGCGCCTGAGTTATCGGCCACGCGAACGGCGGATTCTTGCTGGATCACGTCCCGGGCTCCTCGGGAGCGGCGGGCGGCGGGGCAGCGGCGGAGGGGGTCGCCGCCTCGGCGGCGGCGCGCGCTTCGGCGGTTTCCTCCGCGCGGAGGCGCGATGGAATGCCGGTCATCTCCGCATCGATCTCGCGCGGCTGGATCTCAGCGACTTCACGGCGCTCCAGCAATCGCACGACCCGCCAGTGCTTCTGCTTGGAAAGGGGGCGAGTCTCTTCGATCATGACCCGATCGCCGAGACGGCACACGTTCGTCTCATCATGGGCCTTGTAGCGGCGCCGGCGCCGCAGACTCTTCCCATACAGGGAATGCGCGACAACCCGCTCCACTTGGACAACGACCGTCTTGTCCATCTTGTCGCTCACCACGATTCCACTGCGCTGCTTTTTGGTCATGAGTTAGTCCTCGTCCCTTGCGGCGACGGGGACGTCCGCAGGATCGCCAAGATCGCTGGGATCGCCATCGTCCGGCGACGCTGCCGCGGGGGCTTCGGCCGCTGCCTTCTCCGCGGCAGCGCGCTCCTCCTGGGCCCGCCTCTTCTGCGGGGAGAGCGTGCGCTCGGCTGGAGCCGTGTCAGGCGCGAGCGCCACGCCACGAATGTTCGCGAGCAGACGTTCGTGGCGGATGGTGCGGAGCCGTGCCAGCTGGCGGCGCGCCTTGCGGATCGCCATTGGATTGTTGAGCTGCCGCGTGCCTTTCTGGAAATGCAGGTTGAATACCTCGCGGTAGGCCTCGTTGATCGCCTCGGCGAGCTCTTCGTCGGTGAGTGCACGGGCTTCGGCGGCTAGGGGGTTCACCATCGCTAAATCACATCCGTGGAACGACCAACAAAGCGGGCGCGGATCGGGAGCTTGTGCGAGGCCAGCCGCAGCGCCTCGCGCGCGTCGGCCTCAGGGATGCCGGCGATCTCGAACAGGATGCGCCCTGGCTTCACGACGGCGACCCAATGGTCCGGCGCACCCTTACCCTTGCCCATCCGCGTCTCGGCAGGCTTTTGGGTGACGGATTTGTCCGGGAAGACCCGGATCCAGACCTTGCCGCCGCGCTTGACGTGGTGCGTGATGGCGCGCCGCGCGGCTTCAATTTGCCGACTGTCGATCCACGCGGCCTCGAGCGCTTGCAGCCCAAAGTCACCAAAGGCGACGGAATGCCCGCCCGACGCGAGCCCGCGCCGGCGGCCACGATGATGCTTGCGCCACTTGACCCGCTTGGGCTGGAGCATCAGGAAGCCCCCAGCGGCGGATTGGCGGGCGAAGAAGAGGCCGCTGCCTCGCCCGGGACGAACGTTTGGGCGACGGGGGACGAAGCCGGCGGCGGTACCGCGTGCGCAGGACCCGTAGCCTCCTCTTCCTCCGCCGCACCCTCACCCGCCATCTCGCCCCGGTATATCCAAACCTTCACGCCGATGCGGCCGAAAACGGTGCGGGCTTCGGCGGTGCCGTAGTCGATGTCCGCGCGAAGCGTATGCAGCGGAACCTGCCCCGTCATTTCAGTAGCGCGCCGTGACATCTCGCTACCGCCGAGGCGGCCAGCTACGATGATCTTCACGCCCTTGGCCCCTCGCTGCATCGTGCGCTGCGCGGCCTGCTTGATGGCGCGGCGGAAGGCGATGCGCCGCTCGAGCTGCTCGGCGACGTTGCGTGCGACCAAGCGGGCATCCATCTCGGGGACACGGATCTCCTGAATGTTGACACGGATGCGGCGACCCGTGGTCTTCTCCAGCATGGTCCGGAGTTCATCGACCTTCTGGCCGCCCCGGCCGATGACGATGCCGGGCTTGGCGGTATGGATCGTCACCGAGCCTTGGTTCGCGTTGTTCTCGATCTCAATGCGAGACACGCCCGCATCGCCGAGCGACTTGTTGATCGCATCCCGGATCTTACGGTCCTCGGCCAAGAGATGCGCGTAATCTTTCTCGGCATACCACTGGCTCTGCCAGGTGTAGATCGTGCCGATGCGGAAACTCGTCGGGTGGACTTTCTGACCCATCGGCTACTCCCCGTCGTTCGAGACGACTACGGTGATGTGGCTCGTGCGGCGGTTGATCCGACCAACACGGCCCCGGGCCCGCGGCTTGTAGCGCTTCAGCGTACGGGCATCGCCCGCGCGAGCGTTTGCGACGCGCAGGGAATCGCGCGCGAGATCGTAGTTGTTCTCCGCGTTGGCAACGGCAGCCTCCAGAACCTTCGTCACGATGCGCGCGCCCGGCTTGGGCGTAAACCGCAGCGTCACCAGCGCCTCCTCCACGTCCAGACCCGCGATGCCCTGCAGGATCAGCCGCGCCTTCCGGGGCGAGAGAGGCGCGTACTTGGCTGTGGCGGTGACTTGCATGACAGCTAGCTCACGCGTGTGGTGCGATCGGAGCGGCCGCCGTGCCCGCGGAACGTGCGCGTGGGGGCGAACTCACCCAGCTTGTGACCAACCATGTTCTCGGTCACGAAGACGGGAATGTGGCGGCGGCCATCGTGGACCCCGATGGTGAGGCCCACCATCTCGGGCATGACGGTCGAAGCGCGCGACCACGTTTGAATCACGGTCCGCGCGCCACTCTTGCGGACGGCCTGCACCTTCCTGAGCAGCTTCGCGTCGACGTAGGGGCCCTTCTTGGTGGAGCGCGACATCGGCAACCTCCCTAGCCGCGCCTGCGGCGGCGGCGCACGATGTGCTTGTCGGACGGCTTGCGCCCGCGCGTGCGGTAGCCCAGCGTCGGCCGGCCCCAGGGGGTCTTGGGCCCATCCAGGCCGATCGGAGCTTTACCCTCGCCGCCCCCGTGCGGGTGATCGGCGGGGTTCATGGCGGAGCCCCGCACCTGGGGGCGGCGGCGGCGATGCCGGTTGCGGCCCGCCTTGCCCAGCTTGATGTTGTTGTGCTCCACGTTCCCGACCTGGCCGACGGTGGCGTAACAGGCGCTGCGAACGCGGCGCATCTCCGTCGAGGGAAGACGGAGCAGCGTGTAATCGCCTTCCTTCGCCATGATCTGTGCGACGGTCCCCGCGCTACGCACCATCTGCGCGCCCTTTCCCTCTACCAGCTCCACGCAGTGGACTTGCGTCCCAGAGGGCATGCTGCCCAGCGGCAGCGCGCTTCCCGGCCGGATCGGTGAGCCCGGCCCCGTGTGAATCGCGTCGTTCACGGCCAGACCCAGCGGCGCCAGGATGTAGCGTTTCGCGCCGTCCTCGTAGTAGACGAGCGCGATCCGAGCCGAGCGGTTGGGATCGTATTCGATCGCGCGGACACGTCCGACCACGCCGACGCGGTCACGCCGCTTCCAATCGATGATCCGGTACCTGCGCTTCGGCCCGCCGCCACGATGCCGAACCGTGATCTTGCCGCGGTTGTTACGTCCCGCCTGACGCTTCAGCGGCGCCAGCAGGCTCCGCTCCGGTCGCTTCCGCGTGATCTCCGTAAAGGTGTAGCCGGATGAGCCGCGGCGGCCGGGAGAAGTCGGCTTGAACTGCTGAATGGGCATCGCTACACGCCTTCGAACAGCTTGATATCGTAGCCTTCGGCCAACGTGACAACGGCCTTCTTGCGTGCTGGAGCCGTCCGCCGCCGGCGGCCGTACCCCTGCTCCCGGCCTTTCACGATCATCACATTGACCCGCTTCACCGCCACATTGAAGGCGATCTCGACCGCCTCCTTGATCTGGATCTTGTTGGCGCGGGGATCGACCTCAAACACGTACTTGCCCAGCTCCGTGAGCTCCGTGCTCTTCTCGGTCAAGATCGGGCCACGCAGCACCGCGTAGGGATGCAGCTCCTTGGGCATCAGCGCTCCCCTTCCGCGTCGACGGACGAGGGTGCGCTTCTCAGGCGCGCCCGCTCGCCGCCCCAGAGAGACTCCGCACGCCGCACGGCCGCCTCGGTCATGACGACGTAGTCGTGCTGGATCAAGACCTCGACATTCAGGACGTCCGCCGGCAGGCAGTTCATCTCGGGCAAGTTGCGGATGCCGAGCATCAGATCGGGATCGACGGACGGCGTGACGATCAAGCCCCGGCGGTCGACGCCGAGCGCCCCAAGGATCTCCCGCACGGCGGCGGTTCGGGCGGGAAAGGCAACGGCGTCGTCGAGGACGAGCAAGCCGCCCTCCGCCGTGCGCTGGGAGAGCAAGGATCGAATGGCGAGCCGGCGCATGCGCTTCGGCAGCGCCTGGCGATAGGAGCGTGGGTGGGGACCGTGGGCCACGGCGCCGCCGCGGCGGACAGGGGACGACGCGGTCCCTTGGCGGGCGCGTCCCGTTCCTTTCTGGCGCCGCGTCTTGGCCTTAGAGGCACGCACGGTGCTGCGCCTTCTGGTGTCATGGGTCCCTTGCCGCTTGTTGGCCTGCATGGCCAAGAGCGCCTGGTGCACGACGCCGAGGTGGGGATCGATCCCGAAGACGGCGTCATCGGCCTCGATCTCGCGCTGCTTGGCGCCGCTGGCGTCGACGACGGCGAGTTTCATGAGCGCCCCGCCGATCCGTGCCGCGTGTGCCGAACGGTCACGATCTGATTGGGCGGTCCGGGCACGGACCCGTTCACGAAGATCAATCCCCGCGCAGGATTAATCCGGATCACCTCCAAATTGAGGACCGAGCAGCGCCGGGCGCCCTGGTGACCGGCCATCTTGGTGCCCTTGTACACACGCCCAGGGGTCGTGCCCGCTCCAATGGATCCCGGAGCGCGGTAGCGATCGCTCTGGCCATGCGTCTTGGGACCCCCACGGAAGCCGTAACGCTTGACAACGCCGGCGAATCCCTTGCCTTTCGAGGTGGCCGCGACATCGACGCGGTCTCCGACGTTGAAGAGATCGGACACCGTGAACGTCTGGCCGACCTTTAATTCCTCGTAGCTGCCGGGCTCGGCAGGAAACTCGGCCAGGTGGCGCAAGGGGCCGTTCGAACCGCTGTGGCCCCGCTCCGCCTTGGTGAGCTTCCACTCCGCAGTGCGTTCAAAGCCCAACTGCACGGCCTGGTAGCCGTCGCGCGTTTCGGTCTTGATCTGGGTAATCGCGCAGGGGCCGAGCTCCACGACGGTGCAGCCTGTCACGCGGCCATCGTCGGCGATGAGCTGCACCATCCCGAGCTTCTTGCCAATGAGTCCTTCGACGGCCACGGCACTCACAATCTTCGCCCTAGAGCTTGATCTCGATGTCGACGCCGCTTGGGAGCTGGAGTCGCATCAGGGTATCCACGGTCTTGCCAGACGGTTCGAAGATGTCGATCAAGCGTTTGTGAGTGCGCATCTCGAACTGCTCACGGGAGTCCTTGTCGATGAAGGGTGAGCGGATCACCGTGTAGCGCTGGATCCGCGTTGGCAATGGGACCGGCCCTGCGATCTCGGCACCGGTCTGTTCGGCGGCCTCGACGATCTGGCGCGCACTCTGATCCAGAATGCGGTGATCGTAGGCCTTCAGCCGGATGCGGATCTTCTGACGCGCCATAGGGGGGTTACTCCAGGATTGCGGCGACGGCGCCGGCACCGACGGTGCGGCCGCCCTCGCGGAGGGCGAAGCGCAGGCCGGGTTCGAGGGCGATGGGGGCCAGGAGGCGCACGGTCAGGGTGACGTTGTCGCCGGGCATCGCCATCTCGACGCCGGCGGGCAGCTCGATGGCCCCGGTCACGTCCGTGGTGCGGATGTAGAACTGGGGGCGGTAGCCCGGGAAGAAGGGGGTGTGGCGGCCGCCCTCCGCCTTGGTGAGGATGTAGACCTCTGCCTGGAAGGCCGTGTGGGGCGTGATCGAGCCCGGCGCCGCCAGCACCTGCCCCCGCTCGATGCCCTCCCGCTCAATGCCCCGCAGCAGGCAGCCCACGTTGTCCCCCGCCTCCCCCACGTCCAGGCTCTTCTTGAACATCTCCACCCCCGTCACCACCGTGGCGTGGGTGTCGCGGATGCCCACGATCTCGACCGTCTCCCCCGTGCGCACCACGCCCCGCTCAATGCGCCCCGTCACCACCGTGCCCCGTCCCTTGATCCCGAAGACGTCCTCGATCGGCATCAGGAAGGGCTGGTCCTTGGGCCGCGGCGGCGTGGGCACGTAGGCGTCCACCGCCGCCAAGAGGGCCTGGATGGGCGCGTAGGCGGCGGCCTGGGGATCGGGCTCTGTCGCCTGCAGGGCCTGCAGGGCCGAGCCCCGGATCACCGGCAGCGTCTCCCCCGGGAACTCGTACTGGCTCAGCAGCTCCCGCACCTCCAGCTCCACCAAGTCCAGCAGCTCCGGATCCTCCATCTGGTCCACCTTGTTGAGGAAGACCACGATGCGCGGCACCCCCACCTGCCGCGCCAGCAGGATGTGCTCCCGCGTCTGCGGCATGGGCCCGTCCGGCGCCGCCACCACCAGGATGGCGCCGTCCATCTGGGCCGCCCCCGTGATCATGTTCTTGATGTAGTCCGCGTGCCCGGGGGCGTCGATGTGGGCGTAGTGCCGCGCCGCCGTCTCGTACTCCACGTGCGCGATCGCGATCGTGATCCCCCGCTCCTTCTCCTCCGGCGCGTTGTCGATGCTCTCGAACGAACGGAAGTCCGCCCCCCCCGCCTGCCCCAAGACCTTCGTGATCGCCGCCGTCAGGGTCGTCTTGCCGTGATCCACGTGCCCGATCGTCCCCACGTTCACGTGCGGCTTCGTCCGCTCGTATCGCCCTCGCGCCATGATTGCTCCTCCCCCGGCGGCGGTTCGCCAGCCGCTCTTTACGCGCTAACCGCGATGGCCGCAACGTTCTCAGGCGTCTCCGCGTAATGCGAGAACTCCATGCTGGAAGTCGCACGGCCCTGGCTGAGCGATCGCAGCGTGGTGGTGTAGCCAAAGGCCTCCGCTAAAGGCAATTCCGCACGCATGATCTGCGTGCTCCCTCGCGCCTCCACGCTGCTCACACTGCCGCGCCGCACGTTGAGATCGGCCAGCAGATCACCGAAAAAGTCGTCGGGCGTCACGATCTCCATCTTCATGATCGGCTCGAGGATGACGGGACGCGCCTTCCTCGCCGCTTCCTTGAAAGCCATGCTGCCGGCGGTCGCGAACGCGAGGTCACTCGAGTCGACGGGATGGTGACTCCCGTCTACCAGCGTGGCCTTCACGTCGACGACGGGATAACCGCCGACCGGTCCGTTATCCAAGGCCTGCCGGACGCCCTTTTCCACCGCGGGAATATACTCGGCGGGGACGTTGCCGCCCTTGACGGTCGACTCGAAGGCAAACCCGCTCCCCGCCGCGCGCGGCTCGACCTGCAGCCTGACGTGCGCGAACTGCCCCCGGCCACCCGTCTGGCGCACGAAGCGTGTCTCCGATTCCGAAGGGCGGCGAATGGTCTCCCGATAGGCGACCTGGGGGCGCCCAACCGAGCAAGCGACCCCGAACTCGCGGGTCATGCGATCGACGATCACTTCCAGGTGCAACTCGCCCATCCCAGAGATGCGGGTTTGGCCGGTCTCGTCGTCGAAGACGGCGCGGAACGTCGGATCCTCTTCGGAGAGACGGTGCAGGGCTTCCGCCATCTTCTCCTGGTCGCCCTTGGTCTTTGCCTCGATCGCCACAGAGAGGACGGGCGCGGGAAAGGTAATCTCTTCCAAGAGAACGGGATCCGACGCGGCAGTGAGCGTGTCGCCGGTGAACGTGCCCTTCAGCCCGATCACAGC
This sequence comes from Dehalococcoidia bacterium, assembly GCA_963663895.2. Classification (GTDB taxonomy): domain Bacteria; phylum Chloroflexota; class Dehalococcoidia; order Bin125; family Bin125; genus JAPOXK01. Next base: position 694,517 of record CAXXRD010000002.1, read on the forward strand.
GACGATCCCGCCCGCATACGCCTCCGTGATCTCCTCACGGTGGTCGGCGTGCATCCGCAAGATGCGGCCGACGCGCTCCTTGCGCTCGCGCGTGCTGTTGCGCACCGCCATGCCGGCATGGAGCACGCCGGAATACATGCGGACGTACGCGAGGCGGCCGACATACGGATCGGCGACGATCTTGAAAGCGAGCGCCGTCAGCGGCTCATCGTCGGAGGCGCTTCGCTCCACTTCGGTCCCGTCCGGCCTGGCGCCGACGACCGGCGGCACGTCCCCGGGTGCGGGAAGGTAGTCGACGATGCCGTCAAGGAGCAGGCGCACGCCGACGTTCTTGAGCGCGCTGCCACAAAAGACCGGCGTCAGTGCGTTCGCAAGGGTCGTGCGGCGAATGGCTTTGCGGATCTCGTCCTCGCCGAGCGCGTGCCCTTCGATGTACGACACCATGACTTGATCATCATGCTCGCCGATCCGCTCGATCATGGTCTCCCGCCAGCGCTCGGTGTCATCGACGAGCTCCGCGGGGATGTCGCCTTCCCTGGGGGGCTGATCGCGATCGCCGCTGAAGTACCAGGCGCGCCGCGTGATGAGATCGATGATGCCGGCGAACGTATCCTCACTGCCGATGGGGATCTGGACGGGCACCGGCGTCGCGCCGAGCCGGCCGCGCATCATCTCCATCGTGCGCCAGTAGTCGGCGCCGACGCGGTCCATCTTGTTGACGAAGCAGAGGCGCGGCACGCGGTAGCGGTCAGCTTGGCGCCAAACGGTCTCCGATTGCGGCTCGACGCCGGCGACGGCGTCGAAGACGACCACGCCACCGTCGAGCACGCGCAAACTGCGCTCCACTTCGACGGTGAAGTCGACGTGGCCGGGGGTATCGATGATGTTGATCCGGTGGTCGGCCCAGGAGACGGTGGTCGCGGCCGCCGTAATCGTGATGCCGCGTTCACGCTCCTGGTCCATAAAGTCCATGGCGGCGGTGCCGTGGTGCACTTCACCCATCTTGTAGGTGCGGCCGGTGAAATAGAGCATGCGCTCGGTCACGGTCGTCTTCCCGGCATCAATATGCGCGATGACGCCGATGTTGCGGACGCGCTCAATGGAGATATCGCGTGGCACTAATTCACCTACTGCTCATTCGCTCGCGATCCGTCTACCTCTCCCACATGATTCCCGCCCGACAAGTCGAGCGGACCCGTGCCGGCTACCAGCGGTAGTGCACGAACGCACGGTTGGCTTCCGCCATCCGGTGCGTGTCCTCCCGGCGCTTCACCGCGGCGCCGGTATTGTGATAAGCGTCCTCGATCTCGGCCGCGAGCCGCTGCGCCATCGCCATGCCCTTGCGCGCGCGCGCGGCGGTGAGCAGCCAGCGGATAGCGAGAGCGTTGCGCCGGTCGGCCCGGATCTCGACCGGAACCTGGTACGTGGCCCCGCCAACCCGGCGGGGCTTGACTTCCATCTGCGGCGTTACATTCCGCAGCGCCTGCAGGAAGACCTCTAACGCATCCTGCCGGGTACTCTCGCCGACGCGGTGCAGGGCCTGGTAGACGATGCGCTCGGCCGTGCCCTTCTTGCCCCGCTGCATGACGCGGTTGATCGTCTGCTGCACAGTGGCATTGTTGTAGCGGGGGTCGGGATCAATCCTGCGTCGTTCGGGGCGGTTGCGCCGGGGCATGATGTCGTGTCCTTCAACGGTCGCACCCGACCGTGGGGCCGCCCTAGGCGGTGACGGGAGCCTCGCTCCTGCGCGTGCCGTACTTGGAGCGCCCGCGCTTACGGTTCGCAACGCCCTGCGAGTCGAGGGCACCACGAACGACGTGGTAGCGCACACCCGGGAGGTCCTTGACGCGCCCGCCACGAATCAAGACGACGGAGTGCTCCTGCAAGCTGTGCCCCTCTCCGGGGATATAAGCCGTGACTTCAATGCCGTTGGTGAGCCGGACACGGCAGATCTTGCGGAGCGCCGAGTTCGGTTTCTTCGGAGTGACCGTGCGGACGGCGGTGCACACGCCGCGCTTCTGCGGCGATCCGCGGCCCGTGTGCGTCCGATTGGTGAGTGCGTTGTGAACAAAGCGGAGGGCAGGCGCCTTGGTTTTCTTCGTAACAGGCTTGCGCCCCTTGCGCACTAGCTGATTAATCGTCGGCACAATAGCCCTCTCAACCACGCAACCGCGGTGGTCCTGGACACGAGAAAAGGCCGAAAGCCGACCGGAGAACCTGCCACGAACTTCCGATCGCAGCGGTCTTCGCCGGAGAACGGCTTCGGCCCCACGCCCTCGGTGAGGCGCTGACTTGGTTCTCCACTCTACGGATCGAGGAAAAACCGTGTCAAGGCAGCGAGTACGCAGTTCGCCAAGACTTTTGGGATCTCGGCGCAGGCTCCGTCAAACGCCGGCGTAGGAGTGGAGCCCGCTGATCCAAAGATTCACGCCCAGATAGGTGAATAGGACCGCAGCGAATCCACCGATCACGATCCAAGAGCCCCGCGCGCCCTTGAGTTGCCGGACCCCCCGCGTGTGCAGGTAAGCAGCGAAGATCAGCCAAGTGACCAGGGCCGCGGTCTCCTTGGGGTCCCATCCCCAATACCGGCCCCAAGCATCGTTGGCCCAGAAGGCCCCCAGGGCGACCCCGGCCGCCAAGAGCGGGAATCCTACCAGAACAGACCGATACGTGAGCTCGTCGCACCGGCGCGCCGGGGGGAGCCAATCGAAGCGCCGCCCCGCGCTGCCTTGGAGTATGTGCATCACCGCCGCGCCAAAAGCGACCGCAAGCACCGCGTAGGCGAGGATCATCAGGGCCACGTGAATGGTAAGGAGGGTGGGGCTTTGGAGCGCCGGCACCAACACCTCCTGCCCCTCCGAGGGGAAGGCGATGGCGCTGGCATAGAGCCCGAAGGAGACCGGCATCACAAAGGCGCCAAGGATCCGCGTGCCGAACCGCCGCTCGGCAAGGACGTACATCAGAGCGATGGCGAAACCGAACGCCATGGAGAACTCGAAGAGGTTGGAGTAGGGAGCGTGATCAAGGGCGATCGTGCGGACGATGAGTCCCGCTCCGCCAAAGGCCACGGATGTCCACGCCGCGAGGGAAGCGACGCCGCCGACGGTGCGGGAGCGTTGCCGACGGGACGGCGACCCGACCCCCGCCGCCACCGTCAGCGTGCCGGCGCTCGTGGCAGCGATGCCCGGGATGGAAAGAACGGCGAGACGAGGCTGCATGGCGTAGACGACGTATACCGCCGCTGAAACGCCCGCCGCGACTAGTCCCGACCAAAGCAGGTAGAGTGCCGTGTCCTCCACCGCGTGCCTGCCCTAGATCCTTTCGCTCTCGGCGCCGCCCTTGCGTCCAGCGCCGCCGTGACGTGAACCCGCTCTCGCCTCGGTTCCCTTGGCTCCCCAACAGGATACGGGAGCATCTTGAGGCCAGCGTACCCGACTCGCCGCCATAAACGCTGACCTGCCTCCCGTCAGCGCGCGCCTGGCCCGGTTCGACCGCTATCGACCGGACCGATCAGTGCGGCAGGACTTTATGGGCACTTCCTTATAGGCATTGGCGTCCGCCGTCAGTAGCTGCGACCGCACGCCGTGACGCATCCAGCCCCGCCGTCTGCATGGCAACCCTCGCAGCGGAGCCGGCCTCGTGCGTCTCGAGAAGCTGCTCGTAGACCTGGCTCATCTGCCGGGCGACCCCGGGCCACTGGAAAGCGGTCACGGACTGCCGCGCCGCCGCGCCGAACCGCTGGCGCAGGTCCTCGTTCGCGAGCAAGGTCTCGATGCGCTCCGCGAACGGCTCGGGGCAGCGCCATGGGACAAGGTAGCCGGTTTGCCCGTCGCGGACGGTGTATTGCAGACCGCCGACAGAGGTCGCGACGACCGGCGTGCCGCTGGCCAGCGCCTCAACAGCAACCAAGCCGAAGCTCTCGTAATACGAGGGGACGACGCACAGATCAGCCGCGCGGTAGTAATCGGGGAGCGCCTCGTGACTGACCGCGGCGTCAAAGCGGACCCGGTCGCCAATCCCGAGACGGTCGGCCAGCGTCTCGAGGCGGCGACGCTCCTCACTCGACCGCTCGTCGCCACCGGCGATCAGCACGCGAAGCGGCTCGTCCACATCGGCCACGGCCGCCGCGCGCAGAAGGATATCGGCGCCCTTGAGTGGCTCGAGCCTCCCCACGAAAAGCAGGAACGGTCCGGCGCCCAAGCCGAGCCGCGCGCGCGCGGCGGCGCGGTCGCCGGGACGGAAGCGGTCCAAGTCGACGCCGCCCGGCACGACGGTGACGCTATCCGTGGCAGCACCGTAGAGGTCGACGAGACAGTCCCGCTCATGGGGGGTGGCGCAGATGAAGTGGTCGGCGGAGGCGACGATCGCGCGCTCTGCCCCGATCCGCGCCTCAGATTCGCTCTCCCCTCGGCGCGCGCGGTTCTTGACCGCGCCGAGCGTATGGAACATCACCAGGTGCGGGCGTCGCCAGGCGGCGGCCAACTCGACCCCGGTCAGCCCCGAAATCCAATAATGCGAATGGATCAGATCGTAGCTCTGAGCGGATCGGCGACCGTAGGCGAGGAGCGCGGATGTGAAAGCGGGGGTGATGGCTTGGATAGCGGCGGAATCGAGTGGCTCGGGCGGGCCGGCTTCCAGCGCGATGAGCCGCACGCGCGGGGCGATCGCAACCGGCTCCAGCGGCGCCGCGCCATCTTGGCGCGTGAAGATGTCGATCGCGTATCCCAGGGCGGCCAACTCGCGAGTGAGTTGACGGATGTAGACGTTCATCCCGCCCGCTTTGGTCGTACCGGGAAGCGCGAGCGGCGAAGAGTGCGTGCTCAGCAGCGCCACGCGTCGGGCCTGCCGCGGCATGTCGCTATGCCTCTCCGCGCTCAAGGTGGAGCCGCGTAACCGGCGACGGAACCCCGCCGAGTTGCATCTTGTACTCCTCCCTGCCCCGCAAGAAGTTAAAGCGACGGGCCCCTCGTTCGATCGAGTGGCGGATCAGATACACCTTCGACGCGAGTCCAACGGCCAAGTCACGGTAGGTAGGATCGTAGCCGCTGTTGTAGGCCATCACCTCGTCCGGGGTCTCGAAGGTCAGCATGGCCGCGACGCGTCTGCCGTCGACCAGCAGAAAATAGAGGCGGGCGATGCCGCGGGGGCCAAAGCGACGCACCAGCTCGCGGAAGAAGGCCGCGCGACGATCGTCGAGGAATTCGGCCTTGTCGCGGCGTGAGTCGCGCATCATGGCGAAGAGACTTTCAAGCGCGTCATCCATACCCTGGGGCGCCGCTGCGGCTTCGAGCGCCACGCGGGCGCCGCCGTCGGCCAAATGGCGTAACTTCCGCCGCACTTCGTGGCGGTTCTTCCCTTTGAGGCCGTCGAGGTAGCTCTCCCAGCGGGCCGGCAGAGTGATGACCGGGCAGACCGCTTCCTGTGCGCTGCGTACGGTCCAACCGTGCCGCCGGGCGGCGGCGGGCAGCGCCTCCAACGTCGGCGAGCCTTCGGCCAAGCCACAGATCTCTGCCGCCCCGCAATCCCGCTCTTCCAACAACGTGATCAAGGCATCGGCGACGGCGTGCCCGGCCCTCGGCGCAGCCACGATATCCATGTAGTCGCAGATCTCCGGATCGCCGATGAACGTCGCGACGCCGTCGCGGAAGCGAACCGGCAAGACACCAACGAGCGTGCCCGTCGCGTCCCGGACGGCATACGGCTCCAACTGCTCGTCCGCGGCGAAGACCTGGGCCCAAGCCGCGGGGAAATCGGGATCCGCGAAGATCCCGGCCGGGGGAGCAATCTGCCGAACGAGCGCGACCCAATCGTCGCGCAGACCGGCCCAGCTCTCCGGCGCCGCGACCAGCTTCAAGCGTCGCGCCGTTTCAAGAGAGAGAGAAACTCCGCGCGGGTCACGGCCTCCGTCGCGAAGCTTCCCCGCAGAGCCGAAGTGATCATGCGGCTCCCCGGTTTCTTAATCCCGCGCATGGTCATGCAAAGGTGCTCTGCCTCGCATGCCACCGCGACGCCCTGCGGCGCGACCGCGCTCATCAAGGTGTCGGCGATCGCACAGGTCAGCCGCTCTTGTAGCTGGAGACGCCGGGCGATCGCGTCGACGAGGCGCGCGATCTTGCTGATCCCCACGACGCGGCCGTTGGGAATGTAGGAAACGTGCACGACGCCGTGGAAGGGAAGCAGGTGATGCTCGCACATGGAAAAGAAGGGGATATCTCGAAGGATCACCATCTCATCGTGCGCCTCTTCAAACCCGACCTTGAGAAGGGTCGCGGGTTCGACGCGCATACCGCCCAGGATCTCCTCGTAGACGTCCGCGATGCGCCGGGGAGTATCGCGCAGGCCCTCACGACCGGGGTCCTCCCCAATCGCACTGAGCAATTCGCGCATTGCCGCTTCAATGCGCGGCTTGTCCACGGGCGCCTTACCGTTGGGCGCCTCTGACGACGCGCTCATCTGGAATGCGACCTCCCCTGTTGCTGCCGGCCCGGACAGGCCGCGCCACTAATCAAGCGCCGCCTCGATCCCTGCCAGCGTAGCGGGAACGTCCCGCCGGTCGGGCTGGATCTGGAGCGCAGCCTCGGGGTCCTTGAGTCCAGCGCCGCTGATGACACAGACCACCTGTCGTCCGGCGAGCTCCACGCCGTGGTCGTGCAGCGCCAGTAATCCGGCGACGGACGCCGCCGCGGCGGGCTCCGCGAAGACGCCTTCTGCACGAGCCAAGTGCTCGTAAGCGGCCCGGATCTGCGCATCGGTCACGGCGACGATATCGCCGCCAGATTCGTCGCGGGCGGCGACCGCGCCCTGCCATGAGGCCGGATTTCCGATGCGAATCGCGGTTGCGAACGTCTGGGGATGCGGGACGGGCCGACCCGTCACCAGCGGGGCCGCACCGGCCGCCTGGAACCCGAACATCTGCGGCAGATGCTTGGCGTCTCCGCGATCGTAACTATCGCGATAGCCGCGCCAGTAGGCGGTGATGTTGCCAGCGTTGCCCACGGGCATGCAGTGGATCTGCGGCGCGTCTCCAAGCGCGTCAACGATCTCCCAGGCCGCGGTTTGCTGTCCCGCAATGCGGAACGGGTTGACCGAATTGACCAGCGCGATCGAGCGCCGCGCCGTCACTGTCCGGGCAAGCTGGAGCGCGTCGTCGAACGAGCCCTCGACGGCAAGAATGCGCGCGCCATGCGCCACGGCTTGCGCGAGCTTGCCCTGAGCGACGGCGCCGCCCGGAACCAGGACGTAGACGCGCAGCCCCTGGCGGGCGGCATAGGCTGCGGCCGAGGCGCTCGTGTTGCCCGTCGAGGCGCAGAGCACGGCCTTGTAGCCCGCCTCCATCGCCTTCGCCACGGCCACCACCATGCCGCGGTCCTTGAAGGAACCCGTGGGGTTGCAGAACTCAAGCTTGAGCCACACGCGTGCCGCGCCCGTGATCTGCTCCAGCGAGGGGGCGGGGACGAGCGGGGTGCTGCCTTCGCCCAGGGAGATGCGGGGAGTGGCGTCGGTCAGGGGAAGGCGATCGGCGAAGCGAGTGAGGACGCCGGGAGTGGCTGAATCGCGAGCCGGGCGGCCCTCAGGCATCGGGCTCCGGCGCTCCCTCGGGGCGCGCGTACCCTTTGATCTCGCGAACCTCTTGTTCCAGGTCGGCAATCTGGCGACGGCGCAACTTTTCCTGAAAGCTGATGAACCGCTCTGACTCGCGGGCGGTGAGATTGCGGACCTCCTGCACCAGCCTGCGAAGCTCGGCCAGTGCATGATCCTGCTGTTCGGCCTTGACGCGCTGGCGCTCAATCGAGCGCTCCACCTCTTCGATCTGGCCGTTCAGCACCCCGTAGTCGCGCGCCACACTGTTCGAGCGCTCGGTCGTTGCGTCGCTGACAATGCGGATCGCTTCCACGCGCTCTCTGAGCGTGTCGAGTTCGTGGCGCATATCGCCCACGCCGAGCGCGTCATCGGTAATACGGCGTACCTGCTCCTCAAGAATAGTGAGCCGTTCGTTGAACTGGGATGCGAGACCTTCCATCTCTTGAAGCTTGTCGGCCAAGGTCTCCGCGTTGCCTTGCACGCGGCGCTGTGCTTCCGCGTTCACGGACACCCGCGAATCCAGGGCAACGACGTCGACTTCGGCGCTGTCGAAACGCTGCGAAACCGCGTGGAGATCATCCTGGACGCGCCGGATCGCTTCGTCGACGGCGGCCAGCCGATCGCTTAGGCCCCCAGCAGTGCGCTCCGCGAACTCGGTGCGGCGCGCGAGCTGCGTCCGATCGTCCCGATCGCTCTGCATCTCGGCGCGGAGCTGTCGCCCCAGGTGCGACACCTGCTCCTGTTCCTGGGCGAACAGTGCTTGCAGCCGATCCAAGCGCTCGCGCAGCGCGCGCACCTCTCGGTCAAGGCCGACCAACGCATCGATCTGATTCGTGACATTGGCGGTTCCCGACTCGGCCTTTTGGAACCGCTCGGCCAAGTCCCAAAGCTGCGTGTGATCGATCTGCGCTTGCTCACCCTGACGGCTCAGCTGCTGGCGGAGGCCGTAGACCTCGGCCTCAAGCCACTCAACCATTGCCTCGGAAGACTCGGAGGGTGGGGGGGTAGCCGTCACGACATCCTCATCCCCGGGGACCCTCGATTCGCAAGCGGATCCCTTGCTCGACAACGGCGTCGAGCCGGGCGGCTTGCGCAAGGAATCGATCGCAATCGGCTTCGCGGGCGTGGTGCGTAGTGATGGCTATCTCCGCAGTGCCTGCCACTGCATCTGCCTCCATCTGAAGAAGCGACGCGATGCTGATGTTGTTATCAGCCAAGGCGCTCCCGATCTCAGCGAGCACGCCAGGCCGATCTCGCACCAAAGCACGCAAATAATACTGCATCCGCAGCGAGCCAACGGGTTGGATGCACGCGTCAACGCTGGGCGGCCGCCGCGGCCGCCCGCTGGCGATGCCGCGCACGATATCGAGAAGATCGGCGATGACGGCACTGGTCGTGGGCGCCGGGCCGGCACCAGGTCCTTCGAACAGCGCGCGGCCTATCAAGTTCCCCTCCACCGCGATCGCGTTCAGGACGCCATCCACTTTGGCCAGGGGATCATCCTCCGGCAGCAGCGTCGGATGCACGCGGACATCGAGTCCGCCGGCGGCGCGGCGCGCCGTCGCCACGAGCCGAACGACGTAGCCCAGACGCCGCGCGTAGGTGAAATCTTTGGGGGTGAGCTGGGTAATCCCCTCGCGGTACACGTCGTCCGGCCGAACCGTGACATGGAACGCGAGCGTGGCGAGGATCGCGAGCTTGTAGGCCGCATCGGTCCCATCGACGTCGTTCGCCGGGTCGGGCTCCGCGTAGCCGCGACGCTGTGCCTCGGCGAGGGCAGCCTCGTAGGTGAGGCCTTCGCGCGCCATCGCCGTCAACATGAAGTTGGTCGTGCCGTTGATGATGGCCTGCACGGCGGCGACCTCGTTGGCGTGCAGGTCACGCTGCAACGGCGCGATGATGGGAATGCCGCCTCCCACGCTGGCTTCGTACAGGAGCTCGACGTTCCGTTGATAGGCGAGCTCGAGGAGCTCGGGGCCGGCGATCGCCATGACCTCTTTGTTCGCGGTCACGACGTGCTTGCCGGCTTCGAGGGCGGCGCGAATGCAGGTGATCGCCGGCTCGATACCACCCATGACCTCGACGATGACGGCGAGGGCGGGGTCGGTCGCGATGGCGAGCGCGTCGTCCGTGAGGACGCTCGGATCGACCGAGACCGCGCGGGGGCGGGCCCGATCGCGCACGGCGATCCGTGGCACCGCGATCGCGCGGCCGCTGCGGGCGGCGTAGTAGTCCCGTTGCTCGGCAAGCGTCCGGTAGACGCTCTGGCCCACGCCGCCGAAACCAAGGAGGCCCACGCCGATCGGCGGGGCGGCAGACTCCGTCATGTCTTTACGCTTGGGCGTCGCTGTCCACGGAAGGCGGCTCGGCGGCGGGAGGAGCGACATCCGTTTCGGGCTCGGACGTGGACAGGCTCTGTACCGCCGGGGAATCCACGTCTGTGTCCACGGAGGGCGGCTCGTCGGCGGGCGGGGCGGCATCCCCTTCGGTGTCGGGCGTGGGAAGGCTCGGCGCCGGCGGGGAGACCGCGTCCGTACTCACTTCGGCCTCGCTGGCAGGCGAAGGGGCTTCGGCTTCAGGCTTGGGTTCCGGCTCCGGCTCCGGTTCGCGCGTACGCAACGGCCGGGACGCCTGACGGTATTGCGCGGCCAGCCGCATGTGCTCCGCGGTATAGGGGAGCAGCGCCACGTGCCGGGCGCGCTTGACCGCGGTCGCGAGGCGCCGCTGATCGGCGGCGGTGAGGCCGGTCTTCCGCCGCGGGTCGATGCGGCCGCGCTCGGAGATGATGCGCCGGAGACGATCGACATCCTTGTACGAGATCGCCTTGACCTCGTCCGGGGTGTAGATGGGCGCCCGGCGTCCGCGGCGGCGGCGGGGACGGCGCCCGCGCGGCGAGTCATCGTCAGCGGCGGACTCCTCGCGGGGAGATCGCCCCGCCGAAGGGGGCGGTGGCGGCGGATCCGCCGTTGCCGGCGCGTCACCAGCAGGCACCGCAGGCAGCGGCTCGGATGGCGGCAGCGCGGCACTTGGAGGATCGCTGCGCGGGACCTCCACGATCGGGGCAGCGGCGCTGCCGGCCGCAGGCGCGGCCGGCGCCGCGTCGGTATCAGAGGTCATAGCGATGCCACTCTTTCGGAACCTTTCGCAAGCGGGATGCCCTCACTCGAAGGGCAGGTCGTCCGGGGCGACCTGATCACCGTGCGCCACCGAGGGAGGCTCATCGGCGAAGGGAACGCCTTGCGCGCTGCCTTGCGCACTATCGAGGAATTGGACGTCTCGCGCGATAACCTCGGTGAAGTAGCGGCGCTGCCCCTCCTTATCGTCGTACTCGGACGTCCGCAGTCGCCCTTCGACGAAGACGCGGCGCCCCTTGGTGAGATACTGGGCGACAACCTCGCCAAGCTTGTCCCACGCCGTAACGTTGAACCACTCGGTCTCCTCGCGCCGATCGCCCTCTCGCGTCGTGTAATTGCGACCAACCGCGACGCGCATCCTGGTGCGCGCCGTGCCGTTGGCGGTATAGCTCATCTCCGGATCGGCACCCAAGTTCCCGATGATCATGACTTTGTTGAGGCCAGCCGCCATGAGAGCCTCCTCTACTCGACGCCGCCGCTAGGCGTCGCTGCTGGCCGCGACCCCGTCCGAGTCGCGGCGGATCAAAAGGTGGCGCAGCACCGACTCGTCGATGTTGAGCGATCGCTCGATCTCGGCGTGATCGCCGTCGCTGGAGAATTCGGCGATCACGTAGTCCGCCTCGAACTGCCGCTTGATCGGATAGGCCAGGCGCCGCCTTCCCCAGTGGAAAACGTCCGAGACATCATGCCCTTGGGACGCGATCAGAGAACGCAGGGCGTCCATCTTGGTGGAAAGCTCCGCTTCCTCACCCAGCGGGTGGTAAAGAACCATGAGCTCGTGATCGTGGGCCAAGCGGGTCCCCAGCTTCTCCCGGCATCCCGGCCGGATGGCTTAGGAATTCGTTAGTTCAGGGATTATAGCGGGGCCACGCGCCACCAGCGCCACGCAGCCTCCGTTCCACAGTCATCACTCCGGAGACCGATCCACGGGCCAGCCACGGCCTGGCAGCGCCGTCAGGACGCAATACCCGGCACGGGAAAGCGCTGGACCAGCTCACCTACCTCCGCCCGCACGGCTCGCTGCGCCGCGGCGTCTTCAATGTCGTCCAGGATCCGCCCGATCAGCCCGGCAACGACGCGCATCTCCTGGGGCCCCATTCCACGGGTGGTGAGTGCCGGCGTGCCGATGCGGATGCCGCTGGTCACGGTGGGCTTCCGTTGATCGAAGGGGATCGTGTTCTTGTTCACGGTGATGCCGGCGACCTCAAGGGCCGTCTCCACCGCCTTGCCCGTGTACCCGCGAACGCCCACATCGACCACGAGCAAGTGGTTATCGGTGCCGCCCGAAACGAGACGGAGCCCCGCCGCGCGCAACCCTTCGCCCAGGGTCTGAGCGTTCTCGATCACGGCGGCGGCGTAGCGGCGAAAATCCGCCGAGGCGGCCTCGCGGAAGGCGACCGCCTTGCCCGCGATCGTGTGCATGTGCGGGCCGCCGGAGGTTCCGGGAAAGACCGCGCGGTCGATCGGCGTCGCCATCTCGGCATCGGTGAGGATGAAGGCCGATCGCGGGCCGCGCAGCGTCTTGTGCGCAGTGGAAGTGATAATGGCCGCATTCCCAACCGGGCTGGGATGCAGTCCCGCCGCGACGAGCCCCGCCACGTGCGCCATGTCGGCGATCACGGTGGCGCCCACGCTCGCCGCCACTTCGGCGGTACGGGCGAAGTCGTACTGGCGCGGGTAGGCGGTCGCGCCGATCACGATCGCTTTGGGGCGGTGTTCCCGGGCGGCGGCGGCCATGGCGTCGTAGTCGATCCGCTCGGTTTCCGGATCGACGCCGTAGGACACGAAGTTGAACCAGCGGCCGGAAAAGTTGACGCGCAAGCCGTGGGTGAGGTGGCCGCCATGGCTGAGCTCCATGCCGAGCGCCGTATCCCCCGGCTCGAGCACGGCGTAGTACGCGGCGAGGTTGGCCTGGGCCCCGGAATGCGGCTGCACGTTGACGTGCTCGGCGCCGAAGAGCTCCTTGGCCCGTTCGACGGCGAGCGTCTCGATCGCGTCGACGAAGTCACAGCCGCCGTAGTAGCGTTTGCCGGGGTACCCCTCGGCGTACTTGTTGGTCAGGATCGAGCCCATCGCCGCCAGCACCGCGGGACTCGTGTAATTCTCGGAGGCGATCATCTCCAAGGTGTCGCGCTGCCGCGCGGCCTCGCGATCCAAGGCCGTGGCGACCTCCGCATCCGCAGAGGCCAGCAGCTCGCTCGCGCGCGTCAGCACCATATGTCCACTCTAACGACGCCGACGCCGAGATGCGATTAACGATTAACTCGCGAACTCGCCTCCCCGCGCGACGGCCCATGCGTCGACAGATTCGGCCCCGGCGTCTAGGAGCGCTCGTGCGCAGAAATCGAACGTCGCGCCCGAAGTCGTGACATCGTCGATCAGCAAGAACCGGCGCCCGCCGGCATGCCGCGGAGACGCCGCGAAGGCGCCGGCCACGTTGCGGCGGCGGGCTTCCCAATCCGGCTGCCGCGCTTGCGGCGCCGTGGCTCTGGTCCGGCGGAGCGCGTCTGTCGCGACCGGGCGATCGAGGCGCGCCGCCAGATGCCGCGCGATCAGATCCGTCTGATTGAAGCCGCGCAGGCGCCGACGGCGCTTGTGCATCGGGACGGCCACAAGCTGGTCGACATCGTCGGGGATCGCACTCACGTCGGCCGCCGCGACGAGCGGACCGGCCACCGCCGTTCTTCCCTCGTATTTCAGCGCCAGGATCGCCTCCCGGACGTCTCCAACGTAAATGAACGCCGCGCGCCGGGAACGGAAGGCGGAGGGCTGGCTCGGACCGTCGGTCCGCCAGCTTGCCGAGGGCGCGGCGCGGGGGAACCCCGCCAGGCAAGCATCGCAGAGATGGACGCCCCACTGACCGCAAACGACGCAACGCGGCGGGAAGAAGAGGTTGAACAGTGCATCACGCGCCTGCCCTACCGACGGGAGATCGAAACGCGCTCGGTGCAGGGGAACACGCATGGCCGCCTCACGGTTACCGTCCGCTGAAACGGTACACTGCCGGATATGGATGTCACGGTACGGCTGTATGCGAGCCTCGCGGAAAGGGCCGGGGTGCGGGAGGTAGCCCTGTCGCAGTTGCCGCCGTCGATCACCGCGGGCGACCTGGGAGCGGCGGTGTTCGAGCGCTTCCCGACCCTGAGCCCGCTGCGCGAGTCGGTGGTCTTCGCCGTGAACGCGGAATACGTTCGGCCGGACCATCTGATACGGCCCGGCGACGAGGTCGCGCTGATCCCGCCGGTGAGCGGCGGCGCGACGGCATCAGAGCTATTTCGGATCACGGAGGCACCCCTTGACGTGCCGGCGATCCAACGACTCGTGCACAGGGACGCCAGCGGGGCCGTATCGATCTTCGTCGGCGTCGTGCGCAACACCAATCAGGGGCGCGACGTCGACCACCTGGAGTACGACGCCTACCCGGCGATGGCGACGAAAGTGATGCGCCAGATCGCGTCCGAGGCACAGAAGCGCTGGAACATCCACGAGATCGCGATGCACCATCGCATCGGACGGCTCGCCATCGGGGAAGCGAGCGTGGCGGTGGCCGTATCGGCTCCGCACCGTGGCGACGCGATCGCGGCCTGTCAGTACGGCATCGACCGGCTCAAGGCGATCGTCCCCATCTGGAAGAAAGAGGTCTGGACGGACGGAGCGCATTGGGTGGAGGGGAGCCTGGCGCCGCGCGATGAAGCGGCGCCAGGCCCGGAGCCCTCGGCACCATAGCAACCGGGGCTCCGACGGGGCACCTACCAGCGGCGTCTCCGCGCCTTGCTCGGCGTGCCGTCGCGGGGCTTGCGGCCACTGCGGAAATCGGGCGCTTCGATCGCAAAGACGTTCGAGATGCCGGCATCCATGAGGCGAGAGGCGATCCGGTCGGGCAAGGCTTCGCGATCCAGAAGATCGGCGTTCGTGGTGACGACGGTGGGGAGTCGCTGCAGGTAGCGATAGGCGAAGATCTGGTAGAGCTTCTCCTGCGCCCAGGGCGTGGTGCTGTGCGCGCCGAGATCGTCGAGGATGAGGAGGCCCGCATTGCGCACGCGATCGAAGAGTGCGTCGTAGCCATCACCGCGTGCGGGATTGTAGGAGGAGCGCAGGTGGTCGAGCAGGTCCGGGACGACGGCGAAGTAGACGCCGTCGCCCGCCTGAAGGCGCTGGCGCGCGATCGCGGCGGCCAAGTGCGTCTTGCCCCGGCCGGTGTCACCCGTGAAGATGATCCAGCCCTCCGGCTTGTCGGCATAGACGCGGGCCATGCGCAGCGCGGCCTGAAGATTGGTCGCCTGCGCAGAGGTCAGACGGCCCCGACCCTTCGGGCTGAATGTGTCGAAATTCAGCTGATCGAGGACATCGCGGCTCACTCCACCGATCTGCGCGTACGTGCCAACCTTGGGAGCGTCGACGGGCAGTTGCCGGACCAGCGGCGCCTCGAGCCAGCGCGCGAGCCATTCCGGCAGCGACGCGGTCGGCGCGGTCGTGGTGATCACCGTCGGCAACTCGGCCTGGCGGCGGTGGTTCAGAAGCTGGAAGAGCTTCTCGCGCGCCCATTCCGTCGGGTTACCCGCGTCGAGGTCGTCGAGGATGAGCAAGGGGGCGCTTCGCACCTGCTCGAACAAGGCGGGATAGGGCAGGCCGGAGCCCGCGCCGTAGGCCGCCCGCAGATGGTCGAGCAGATCGGGCACGACCATGTACAAGGCTGGAAGCCCGGCGGCGATGCGTTCGTTCGCGATCGCGGCAGCAAGCGACGTCTTGCCGCTGCCGGTCGCGCCCCAGAGCGCGAGCCACCCCTGCGGCGCCTCCGCGAACGCGGCCGCGGCGCGGGCGGCTTCCGCGAAGGCGGCGGAGCGATCCGCCGACAGCCCGTCAAAACGGATGCCGGCGAGCGGTCCCAGGTTGCTGTAGCGCTGGAGCCGCGCCGCCTGCTCGTCGCGGGCCTCGTCCTGCGCGCAGCGACAGGGGATGGCGCGGCCGAAATCCTCATGGCCGGGGGGCAGATCGCGCCGCACGAAGCCAGCGTCGTTGCACTCCCTGCAACGCGGGACGAGCGACATCTCCGGCGGCGTCTCAGCGCCGGATGAGGTGCCCGTACTCGGAATCGCGCCAGCGGCCAGAATGTCGCCCAAGCGCCTCATCGTCCCGTCCTTCACTCTGCCAGCGCTCCAAGATGCGGCCGATGTAGCGCCAGCTCCGTTTGTTCAGCTCCGCGGCCTCACGGAATGCATCGTCGATCCACTCCCAGGGGTAGAGCGCCTCCGCCTCGACGAGCTCCTCCGCGATCTGGGGCGTGATCGGTCCCACGGTCTCTTCATAGATCGTAAAGATGCTGCGCGCGCGGCGGGGGGCGGGCGCATAGGGGGCGAGCGCCGGGCCGTTCGCCAGCTCGCCGCGGCGCACCCGCTCGATCGTGCGGCGCTCCGCCGCAGTATTGACGGTGATGTACGCGCGAGGGCGGTCGGCTCCCGCGCCGTCGACTCGAAGCAGCACCCCGCGCGCAACGGCGGCGTCGACGCCGCGCTTGAACGCGGCCGCGACTTCCGTGGAATCGGGCGCGGACAACATGCGGGCCAGCGCGTCGACGAGCGGCCGCTCGGCAGCGAGGAGCTCCACGTCGAGCAGACGGGGAAAGCGCCGCAAGCGTTGCACGGCGGCGATGGCGTACAGGGAGACCAACAGCTCGGCCGGGTCGTCCATCGCCGGAACCAGCGTGGAGAGCAGCGGCGCGGGAATGGCCACGTTCTTGGCCGAAGACGGGAACCCCGGGTAAGCGGCGCCGCTGGACGCAGGGGGATCGGTTTGATCAGTCATTGGAGAAAGCGTCCAGGCTCCACTCCACGTCGGGCGGGGGGACCTCTTCCTGGCGGAGCAGGAGATCCTCAAACTTGGCGATGTTCTTGACGAAGCGCAGATGGACGACGCCGGTGGGGCCGTTGCGGTGCTTGGCTACGATCAGCTGCGCGACGCCCGCCGGGTAGTGCGAGCCGGGCTCTCCCGGATGCTGATCCTCCCACTCCTCGCGTTGCACGTACATGTCCTCGCGATAGATGAAGATCACCACGTCGGCGTCTTGCTCGATCGAGCCGCTCTCCCGGAGGTCGCTGAGCATGGGGATGTGTGGCTGGCGCGCCTCGACGGCGCGCGACAGCTGGGAGACCGCAAGCACGGGCACTTGCAACTCGCGCGCGAGCTCCTTGAGGGAGCGCGAGATGTAGCTGATCTCCATGACGCGATTGGCCTCTCTGCCGAAGTCCGCATGCATCAGCTGAATGTGGTCGACGACCAGCAAGTCCAACCCGACGTCCATCTTGATGCGGCGCGCCTTGGCGCGCAGCTCGGCCACGTTGAGGCCGGGCGTATCGTCAATGTAGATCTCCGCTTGGGAGAGGTTGCCGATCGCGCGGCTAATGCGCGCCTCCTCCGCTTCGCTGTGGCGGCCCCATGGCAGTCGCTGGGAGTCGACGTTGGCCTCGGCGGAGACCAGCCGGCTCGCCACCTGCTCGCCGGACATCTCCAAACTGAAGATAGCGACCTTCCCCTGCTGTCCCAAGGCCAGGTTGCGCGCCAGGGCCAGGGCCAGGGCCGACTTGCCGACGGAGGGACGGGCAGCCAGCACCGCCAAATCCGATCGCTTGAGGCCCGTGAGCAATGTGTCCAGATCGGAGAACCCCGTGCGCGCCGGCTCGGTCAGCCGGGCCGCTTCTTCGTCCGTGGGCGGGCCGAGGAACTCCTCTAAGAGGTCGCGCAGGGGCACGAAGTCGCGCAGGCGCTCGCCGCCGCGCAGGTCCAGGAGCAGGTTCTCGGAGCGGGCCAGCGCGTCCGAGAGATTGGGACCGCCGTCGTAGCCGATGCGGGCGATGGTGCCGGCGGCGTCGATCAGCCGGCGGTAGGTCGCATCGCGCGTGATAATGCGGGCCGCGTGCTCAACCCCGATGGAGGTAGGCAGATCGGCGACGATCTGGCTGATGTACGCAAGCCCGCCCGCCTCCTCGAGCTTGCCGTTCCGCCCCAGCTCGTGCGCCAGCGTGACCTGATTGACGGCCTCGTTACGATCCCAGATCTTGAGCGCCGCCTCGTACATCCAAGCGTGGCGTTCATCGGCGAAATCGCGGGGGTTGAGGATCGCCGCGATGCGGGGCAGCGCCGTCTCGTCGACCAGAAGGGCCGCGATGACCGTCGCTTCCGCTTCAACGTCGCTCGGCGGGGCTTTCTCTAAGACCATCCGAACCCCCGCGGGGGCTCAGGCAGGCCTGCCCCCGTTAGTCGCTCTCGACCTCCGACTCCTCCTCGGGAGTCGCGGCCTCTGCGCTCTCGTCCTCTGTCTCCTCCGCCGACACTTCCTGCTCGGCGGCCGGCGGTTCCGCCGGCTCACCCTCGTCGGAGACGACCTCCACCGAGACATGCGCGGAGACGTTGCGCGTGAAGCGGACGCGCACGTCTTGCGTCCCGATGGCCTTGATCGCCTGCCCCAGCAGGACCTGCCGGTGCTCGACCTTTGCGCCGACCCGCTCGCTCAGCTGGGCCGCGATGTCGGCCGCCGTGACCGATCCGAAGAGGCGACCCTGCTCGCCAACCTTGGCCGATAGCTCGACGGTGGCCCCGTCGATGCGCTCAGCCAGCAGGCGGGCAGCCGCATCCGCCTTCTCTTGGCGGATAGCGTCCAATTTGGCGAGCTTGGTTGCCCGCTCGATCGCCGCCTTCGTGGCCGGGGCCGCAAGCTCGCGAGGCAGGAGGTAGTTCCGCGCATAGCCGTTCTTGACCTCTTTGACCTCGCCAACGAGCCCAGAGCCCTCGACCTCTTTCAGAAACACGACCTTCATCGCGACCCTCCCGCGTCCGGATAAGCCGCAAATCCGTTGTGACGGATCCGCGGCCGATAGCCAACTCGATAATGGCTTATGAGCGCGCCACTCCAGAGAACTAACACGCCCATCCACGGTATAAGCGAAACGGTCGCCGAGCCTAGCGCTTCTGTCACAAAGACAGCCGGAGCCGGCGGGACGAAGACCTCCTCGCCGAACCCTCAATAAAAAGATAGAACGGACGTTCTGTCCATGCAAATCACCGCCCGGCTGATTGGCCATTCCCCAGCAGCGAAGGAAGCGCGTTCCGGTAGGCGGCGCCGATATCGCTGATCGGTAGATCGATCGCCGCGCCGATACGCAGGCGATCGCCGGATACGGTGCCGAGGAGGGTGAAGGGAACCTCCATCTCATGGGCAAGCGCGCCGCACGCACTCCGATCACGCGGGTGCACGCTGACGACGGCACGCGCGCCGGCCTCCCCGAAGAGCGCCGCGTCCACACGGGAACCGAGCTCGATCGAAGCGCCATCGAACCCCGCGCCACCCGCGACGGCGCATTCCGCCAGCGCCACCGCCAGACCGCCGTCCGAGCAGTCGTGGGCGGAGCGGAGCAGACCGCGCTGGGCGGCGGTGGTCAGAAGCCGGATGAGCGCGGCCTCCGCAGAGAGGTCCACAGCGACGGGGCCCGCTTCAAGCTGCTGTAGCGTCGCGAGATACTCCCCGCCCCCCAGCGTCGCCGGATCCTGCGGCACGGCGGCACCCACGAGGAAGACGAGGTCGCCCTCAGCCCGGAAGGGCATGCGCACGATCCGGTCCACATCCTCGATCACTCCCAGCATGCCGATGATCGGCGTCGGCGCGACGGGGATGCCGTTGGTTTCGTTGTAGAGCGAGGCGTTCCCCGAGATCACCGGGGTACCGAGCGCCCGCGCGGCCGCGCCGATGCCGCGCACGGCCTGCGCCAGCTGGTAGGCGATCGGCGAGCGCTCGGGGTTGCCGAAGTTCAGGCAATCGGTGAGCGCCAGTGGCGTCGCGCCGGTACAGGCGACATTGCGCGCCGCTTCCGCAACGGCACGGGCGCCTCCCACCCAAGGATCGAGGTAGGTCGTGCGGCCGTTGCCGTCGGTGGCGAGAGCGATGGCGCGCTGCGTGCCTTTGATGCGGAGCACTCCGGCATCACTGCCGGGCACGATCACCGTGTTGGTCAGGACCTGCTGGTCGTATTGGCGCGTGACCCAGTCCTTGTCTGCGATGTTGGGCGTAGCCAGGAGTGCGAGGAGCGCGGCGTTGGCGTCGGAAAGGTCCGGAAGCGTGCCGGGGTCGAAGTCCGCCGCCGTCACCGCCGCGGGATCGCGCACACCTTCGTCCTCATAGGTCGGCGGCGAGGTGAGCAGCGCGGTGTCGATGCTCGCAACCTCTTCGTCTCCATCCACGACACGCGCGACGCCGTCCTCCGTCACCTGGCCGATCACCGTGGCCGATAGCTCCCAACGCTCGAAATGTCGCGCGACATCGTCCTCGCGGCCGCACCGGACGACCACCAACATCCGCTCTTGTGATTCCGAGAGCATGACATCGTAGGGCGTCATGCCGGCCTCGCGGCGGGGAACGTGGCTCACGTCGATGCGCACCCCCGTGCCGGCCCGGGCCGCGCATTCGACCGCGCTGCTGGTGAGTCCGGCCGCGCCGAGGTCCTGCAGCCCCGTGATCCAATCCGGATGGTCGGTCGCCAACGCAACGCAGGCCTCCATCAGCAGCTTTTCCATGAACGGGTTGCCGACCTGCACAGCCGGGCGGCGCTCCTCGCTGCGGTCGCCGAGTTCCACGCTGGCGAACGTGGCGCCGTGGAGCCCGTCCCTGCCCGTGTCGGCGCCGACCAGCATGAGGGCGTTGCCCGGACCATCGGCGCGGGCGCTGACGAGCTCGCCCCGGCGAGCCAGGCCGACGCACATCGCATTCACCAGCGGATTGGCCGCGTAGGACCCGCCGAATGCCACCTCGCCCCCCACATTGGGAATGCCCAGGCAGTTGCCGTAGTCGCCGACACCGGCGACCACGTTCTTCAGTAGCCGCCGGCTGTCTCGCTGGGACGGCGGACCGAAGCGCAGGGAATCAAGGAGAGCGATCGGCCGCGCGCCCATCGCGAAGATATCGCGCACGATGCCGCCCACCCCGGTCGCGGCGCCCTGGTACGGCTCGATCGCGCTGGGATGGTTGTGCGACTCGATCTTCATCACCACGACCCAGCCGTCGCCGATGTCCACGGCACCCGCGTTCTCGCCGCCCAATGCGGTGAGGATGTGCGGCGCTTCGACGGGGAAGTGGCGGAAGAGCGGGCGCGAATGCTTGTAGCCGCAATGCTCACTCCAGAGGGCGCCGATCATGCCCAGCTCGAGCGGCGTCGGGTCACGGCCGAGGCGCGCGCGCGCGTCCTCGTACTCCGCTCGACTCAGGGCGATCTGCTCGAGCGTCGCGTCGTCGACAGCGTGCGCGGATGACGTCAATGCATCAGTCCCACCGCTCAATCATTGAGCGCCAGATATAGAGCCCGTCCTCGCCTCCCAACAACGCCTCGCTGGCCCGTTCGGGGTGCGGCATCATGCCGCAGACGGTGCCGGCAGCATTCATGACGCCGGCGATATGGGAGGCGGAGCCGTTGGGATTGGCGGAGGCCGTCACAGTGCCGGAGGCGTCCACATAGCGAAACAGGATTCGCCGCTCCGCCTCAAGCTCCGCCAAGATGTCCGGATCGGCGAAATAGTTCCCCTCCCCATGCGAAATAGGCAGCATGAGCCGCTGTCCTTCCGCACACGCGCTCGTGAAGGGCGTATCCGCGCGTTCGACGCGGATGTGCTGTGGAGCGCAGCGATACTGGAGGCTCTGATTGCGGCGGAGCGTACCCGGCAGCAGCCCTGCCTCGCAGAGGATCTGGAAACCGTTGCAGGAGCCAAAGACCAGGCGGCCCGCGTCGACATGGCGCCGCAGGGCGGTCATCACCGGGGAGAAGCGGGCGATCGCCCCGCAGCGCAAGTAGTCGCCGTGCGCGAAACCGCCGGGGACGATGACCGCATCGTAGCCGTCAAGGCTGCTCTCGCGGTGCCAGACGAGATCGGTGGGGTGGCCCAACACGTCTTGGAGAACGTAGCGGCAATCGCCGTCGCTCCAAGTACCAGGGAACACGAGGACGGCGAAATGCACGCACTACTCCCGCGTCGATCTTAACACCGCCCGCCGCGGTGACTAAAGGCTTCCGCTGGCGCCAGGACCGGGTTGAGCGATCTCGGGGGGCTCGCTGCCATCAACTGGGAGATCGCTGACCGGCTCGGGAGGGGCCGTGAAGTCCTCCGGCAACGGGCTGCGCGTGAGACGCTCCTGCTCGGCCGCCGTGGGTTCGGGATAGCTGATACGCGAGTGGTACACGCCGCGCAGCGTGACCTTGAATGATTCGCCCACGAGCCGCAGATCGCGAAGGGTCATGTCGCTGTCGTCGAGTTGCCGCTCGGCGAGACGTTCGTTGATCACGCCATCGATCAGGCTGTCGATCTGCTCCGGATCACGGTCGTGGGACGAGCGGACCACCGCCTCACAGGAGTCGGCCAGCATGACGATCGCGGTCTCGCGGGAGCGGGGCCGGGGTCCTTCGTAGGTGAAGCCGGTTGGATCGACGTCGGGATCGAGCTGCGCGGCCTTCCGGTAAAAGTAGGTGACGAGCCGCGTGCCGTGATGCTCGGGAATGAAGTCCCGCACCCGCTCCGGCAATCGATGCCGGCGGCCGAGTTCCAGCCCCCAGCGCACGTGTTCCTGGATCACGCGTGCGCTCTCCCACGGGTCGACGCCATCGTGGGGGTTTTCCTCATCGCCCTGATTTTCGATGTACATGTGCGGCTGTGCGAGCTTGCCGATGTCGTGGTAGTAGGCCCCCACGCGCACGAGCAGCGGATGGGCGTCGATCTGCGCGGCGGCGCGTTCGCCCATGGTCGCGACAAGCTGTGAGTGATGAAACGTCCCGGGCGCCTCTTCTTGGAGGCGCCGTAAGAGTGGCTGGGTCAGTTGAGCCATCTCCAGCAGCTGCAGGCGCGTCGTGACACCGAACGTTGAACCGAGAAAGGTGAACGCACCCACCGTGACGACGCCAGTGACGACCGTGGCGATGAGGGCCGTGAGCGCGAGCCAGGCAAGGGCGACCGTGGAGCGATCATCGTTGAACAACCAAAAGGCGAGCCCGGTGATGAACACCGTGCCGCCGATGACGCTACCCACCACGGCATACTGCGTCACCCGCTCCACCCGTGTGCTCGCAAAGACGCCCGCGACGCCGGCGAATAGGAACGTCACCGCCGGCCGCAGCGCTTGCTCCGCGCTCGGCATATTGGTCACGTCGTAGTCGGGGAACGCCATCGCGGCGAAACCGCCCAGCGCCGCGACGATCGTGGCGACGACGAGGGCCAGCGTGGTTTCCAAAAGCACCGTGGCGAGCACGGCCACCGCCGCCAGGGGCAGGATTAACTCAAGCGCCTTGTCCTGCTCCTCCGGGAGAACGGCCGGAAAGTACCAGCGCGCGGCGACCGCCGCCAAAAAGATCAAGGCGCCCAACAGGACGAGCCGGCGGTCGCTGGCCGCGGCGCGCGGGTGCGTGAGGGCGAGGTAGGCGCCGAGTGTCACCGCGCAAGCCGCCGCGATGATGAGGACGGCGATCAGCTCGTCGCCGGGGACGCCGCCCGAGTCCGGGGTGAGCCGTTCAAGCGCTTCAGTCGCCACCGCGTCGGTCTCGGCCGCGGTGAAGCTGACGCCGAGGAGGGAAACAGGGAGATCGCAGCGCGCCAAGATGTCCGCCCCGGTCACCTCCACCCCTTGGGGAAAGACGAGCTCTCCCTCCCTGAAGGAGCAGACCACGGGGGACACGATCGACCGCGCCTGCTCGCGGGCAGCGAGCGTGGCCACGTCATCGATCACGACGTTGGGCATGATCAGCGGCGCGACCAGTTCGACGACAACCTCACGCACGGCCGGGGCGAGATCGGGATCGACGTGATTGGGGATCTCGGAACGAAGCGTCTCGAGATCGCTCTCGATGATGTTCGCCGCGAACGATTCCGTGAGCAGCGTGGTGGCTTCATCGCGAGCCGTCTCCCACTGGGCGTTGGTAAAGCTGAGCACGAGAATCTGCCCGCGGAGACTGAGCGGTAACCCGGGCACTGCGGCGAGGGCGGCCGTCCGCTCGGCCTCCGTTGCGCTCGATCCGCGGATATCGCTAATGCTCATGAGCAGGGCCTGCAGCGCGCCCGCTTGCGCGCGCTCCACCCCGCGATCGACTGTGACGAACGCGGCGACATCCTCGCCGGCCGCATCGCGAGCGAGGTCCGTGAGGACGGCGCTCTCAAAAGCGACATCTTCCCGAGCCCGCACATCGTCCAGGGCGGTCTCCCCGACCTGCGGCAGGGTCTCCGCGGGCTCCATCGGGATCAGCGCGATCGTGAGTGCGATCGAAAGCCCCACGACGAAAGTCGCGAGACGAACGGGCGTATAGAACTGGTGACGGTCCATGCGGAGCAGCCCTATAGCGGGCAGTCTATTGCAGCGATGCCGCGGCCTTTGAACCGCCCGGAAACTCCGGGAGAAAGCGGCGCGCCAGCCAGCCGGCGGCGGAGCCGCGAAGCCCTCTCCCGAGCGACTCCCAGGCGGCTATCGTCTTTTCGCGCGTGCCCCGAAGCGAGCGGGCAGCCCCTCCATCAGAGCGCTGCGGTGCAGCGCGGCGGCCGGGGCCCGGCGGCCGCACGCTCACGGCGAGGCCGGCTTAGTCTGCGGAGGGAAGCACCTTTGGCTGCATCAGTTCGAGCGCCCGATCGTCGATCGTCAGTCCACCTTCGCCCGGCTTGATGCAGAGCACCTCAATGCCGGTCTCTTCGTCCTTGTAGCGCTTGCCCAGCTGCACGGCCATGCGAACCCTCCGTGATCGGTCAGTGCGTCGCGGTTACTTTTTTAAGTCCAGGAGCTTCCCGCAGCACTTGAGCTCTGCATCGCCGCCCTTGGTCACGATGAACTCTGCTCCGCAGGCGGAGCAGACGTAGCGCTTCCCAGTCTGCGCATTCGCCATGCAATCGACCTCCGCGTACCAGTCCGAACCAAGTACCTCTACCGCGCGGGGCGGTAGTCGCTCACTTCCGCGCTGCTCATTCTAGCGTTTGCAGCCAGGCGTAGATGTCGTACACGTCCGCGTTAGGAATCTGGTCCGTCGTGAACTGGGGCATCGCTTCGCGCGGGTTGCGGTACTGGTACGCCACCTGCGAAAAGGTGAGTGACGTCCTGGCGATCGTCGGCCCGATTCCGCCCTCGCCCACATCCCCGTGGCAGACGTTGCAGCCATTGCTGAAGAAGAGCTCCTGACCACGGTCGGCATTGGGGGTAAAGAGGTCGGTAGAGATCTGGGGTACGTCCTCGTCCGCGGGACCTTCGCCGACAGCAGCGGTTGGCTCGGCTTGAAGCTGCCCGCAGGTTCCCGACGTGACCGAAGGGCTCGGCACCGGGATCGGCAGTCCCGCCGCGAAGCGCTCCTCTGCCGCCGCCAGCGCCTCCTCCGCAGCGACGATGGCATCGGCGTCGCCACTGGCCTCCGCGGCGCGAAGGGCATCGCGCAAGCCAGCGATCGTCGCCTCGTCCAGCTCGATGGCGAGTTCATGCGCCAGGTCCCAAGCGCCGCCAGCGTTCGTCGTGACCAGGCCGACAAGATTGTCGATATGGGAAAAGTTCAGCGCACCGCCCTGCTCGACGGCCCAGGGCGGCATGGCGGTCCCATTGCGTCCACAGGTGATCGTGTCGTCGATGAACGCCTGGCGCTCAGCGAGCTTGCCATCGTTCCCTTCGCGGAACCCGAAGGTGTTCTCGGGCGTATTGAGGGCGGGGGCGATGAGGGAGGGATGCTGGGCCCGGCCTAAGCCCTTGTTGCCGTGGCATTCCCGACAGTTGTTCGCGAAGAGATGGGCGCCGCGATCCGCCGCGACCAACAGGACTTCCTCTTCGGCCGCTGCCCGGCGGCCGACGTCGAACCAGGTATAGGCGCCGAGGGAGATGACGCCCATGAAGAGGAGCACCACCATGGCGATGACTTGCTTGTTGGTGTTCATGCGTCGTAGGGCACGGCCCGGGTGGGGTTATCTTCACCACCCGGAGTGATCGAACCCGTGTCGACGGTGATGGAGCCGTCCGCATTGACCGTAATGTCCATCGTGTCCATGGGACGCGGCGCCGGGCCGAAGACGCGCACGCCCGCCCGGTTGTAGGTCGAGCCGTGGCAGGGACAGCGGAACCAGCCGGTAGCGCCCTCGAAGGTGAATGCCTCTCGCCACGGCACCGTACAGCCAAGATGAGGGCAGACCCAGAAGAGCGCGACCAATCCGCCGCTCCCGGACGTGCCGAACCCGGCGTGGGTGCCCTCGCCCGACTCGAGATTGACGAGCCAGAACTTGCCGTTGGCGACGCGCACCGGGTTGTCCCCGGGGCGGGGGACAAGGTCGGCGGAAACGGGAACTTCGCCACCGAAGCCCTGCAAGCCCCGTGGCCAGAAGAACGACAGGAAAGCGGCCAGGCTTCCGGTCAGGCCGATACCCATCGCGCCCCAAAAGGCCGCACCGAAGAAACGCCGCCGGGACAGCTCGGCGCGGCGCGCGCGGCGCGCCTGCTCTTGCCGCACGATGGCGCGCTCCGGCGCCGGGCGCTCGATGACCCCGATCTCCCGCTCCGAAGGCGCGGCGCGCGCCGTCCGCTGCGGGCGGCTACCGCCCGACGGCTCACCGCCCCCGCGATCAACAACAGGGGGACCGCCCTCGCCCAAGCCGCTTCTATCGCTTCCCATAGCCGCTCTCGCCTCGCCCTATTCCTCTACCACCACGATATCCCACGGCGCCCGCAGCTCTTGCGCCTCGCCGCGGAAGAACTGGCCCACGGCGGTCAGCACGATGTAGGTCGCGATGAATCCGCTAAAGATCAGGATCGCCGTATCGCGGCGCGAGTAGATCCAGCCCAACTTATGCCGGGTGAACAGGTACAGCAGAACGGGCAACCCAATCATCGTCGCCACCGGCACCAACTGCTGGGAGAGGAACGAGGGGAAGTTCAGGTTCAATAACCACGGGTCTTCCGTGGTGCCGGGAATACCCAGCGGGATGGCGCGCCAATCCTGGAACATCTTGAAGTCACCGATGGTGAAGCTCAGATCGTCCCAGTTGATCCGCGTGTCGAGCGAGCGGAGATCGCGAGCCCAATCGAGGCCGCCGGGCCAGGTGAAATCCCTGTTGAGCCCGAGGCCCCGGATGATGTTCTCGGTCCACTCCACGTGCTTCTGTCCGTCATAGATGATCAGCCAGATCGATCCGAAAAGCCCAACGCCCATCCCCCAGATCGTGAGCCGCACCGAGTTGGCGGTCCCGAACCAGACGCCCTGTTGTTCGTTGGAGCGGTCCCAATAGGGGACGGCCGCGAGCACGATCAGGAAGATCGTCGGAACGATGACGCCCGCCCACGCGGGCTCCATGTGCAGCAGCAGCTCCTGCAGGTTGAGGAAGTACCAGGGGGCCTTCGACGGGTTGGGCGTGGTGTCGGGATCGGCGCGATTCAGCAGGGGCGCGTTGATGAAGACGGAGAGGACGACGAGGGAGACCGTGAAGAGCACCGCCGAGATGAACTCGACGAAAACGAGATCCGGCCAGACGAGGACCTCTTCTTCGCGCTCCCGCCGGGGCCGGCGCTGCAGCGCGGCAACTACCCGCTCAGCCATGACTCTCCCGCACTCATCCCGTCCATGCTCTCAAGCCTGCCCTGCCGCCGTCAGAGCGGCCGGGCCAGCCCGCCATCGCGACGCACTCGCCAGAAGTGCACCGCCATAAAGATCGCCGCCAACAGCGGCAGCGCGATCACATGCAGGGTATAGAAGCGAATCAGCGCGTTCGGCCCCACCGAGAAACCGCCCAGGAGGAGGAACTTACTCTCGTCGCCCAGGATGGGAGCGGAGCCGACCATCGTCGTGCCCACGGTGATGGCCCAGAAGGCGAGCTGATCCCACGGCAGCAGATAGCCAGTGAAGGAAAGTAGGAGCGTCAGAATGAAGAGGACGACCCCGATGACCCAGTTGAACTCGCGCGGCGGCTTATAGGCACCGGTGTAAAAGACCCGCATCATGTGGAGCAGCACGGTGATGATCATCGCGTGCGCCATCCAGCGATGGAGGTTGCGCATGAGCGAACCGAACCGCACGTTCGTCTCGAGCGCTTGGATGTCCGCATAGGCGCGCTCGACGGACGGCACGTAGTAGAACATCAGCAGCACGCCGGTCACCGTGAGCCCTAGGAACATGAAGAAGGTCAAGCCGCCCAAACAGTACGTGTGCGTGATCTTAACGTGGGTGCGGTGGATCCGCGTCGGGTGCAGGTGCAGAAACACGTTGGTCGCCACGACCAGCATCTGGTTACGCGGCGTGTTCGGGTAGCCGCTGCGGAAGACCGACTTCCAGATGTAGTTATTGAAGAGGAGGTCGTAGAGCTGCTCGTTGAAGCCCCGTGCCGGCGGACGCTCCGCAGTTGCCATCGGCGCTCCCTAGTGGTCCCACCAACGGCCGAGGACGACCATCGCCCCCAGCCCGAAGAAAATCGTCAAGAGCACCAACGGCAGCTCCATGATCTCTGAGCGGAAGGGGATCTGCAGGAGGACTTCCACGCCGGCGGCCTCGCTCTCAGCACGCCCACTCACGCGCGCAAGTCGCCGCAACGCACGCGAGTTCGTGAAGAAATGTGCAATCGGAATCTAGCACTCCGTAAGAAGGTGTCAAGCGAGACCCTCGGTTAGAGCGTAGCGATCCCTACGATCTCGACCGTCCGGGAACCCGGCGCAGGCTCAAGGGAACCCACGTCGCACGCCTCGGGTGCGTGCCGCCGCACGATCTCCGCGTCCTCCCGCGCAACGACCACGATCATGCCGACGCCCATGTTGAACACGCGGTACATCTCCGCGTCACTGACGGCTCCGCGCCGCTGAATCAAGCCGAACAGCGGCGGGCGGGACCAGCGCGCCGGGTCGAGGCGGGCGCAGACGCCCTCGGGCAAGATCCGCTCGAGATTTTCCTGCACCCCGCCGCCGGTGATGTGCGCGATCCCCTTGCAGCGGTCGAGAAACGGCTCGACGACGGACAAGTAGCAGCGATGCGGACGCAGCAGCGCGGCCCCAAGGGATTCGCCGAGGTCGGGATCATGCGCCGCGAGCAAGGCGCGCGCCCGTTCCGGATCGGCAGCCAGCCCCAGCACCTCACGCGCCAGGCTGTACCCGTTCGTGTGGAGCCCGTTGCTCGGAAGCGCGAAAACCGCGTCGCCGGGGGTGATCGCCGTTCCCTCGATCTGCCGGCCTTTCTCGACCACGCCGACGATCGTGCCGGCGATGTCGAAGTCGCCCGATCGGTAGAGTCCGGGCATATCCGCGGTCTCACCGCCAAGCAAGGCCGTGCTCGTGGCGGCGCAGGCGCGCGCGACCCCCTCCACGACGGCCACCTTGCTGTCCTCGTCCAGCCCGGCGCCGGCAAGGTAGTCAAGAAAAAACAACGGACGGGCACCCGCCGTGAGGATGTCGTTCACGCAATGATTGACGAGGTCCTCGCCTACCGTGTCGTAGCGCGCGAGCGCGCGTGCGACGAGCAGCTTCGTTCCGACGCCGTCGGTAGAAGCGACGAGCAGCGGCCGAGACACGCCACTGAGGTCGAAGATCCCAGCGAAGGCGCCAATGCTCCCCAGCACTTCGGGCCGGCCTGCCTGCGCCGCAAGCGCGCGCAGCCGTGGAATCAAGCGGGTGTTGGCATCGACATTGACGCCGGCGGCAGCGTAGCGGGGCGCGCGGCCGCCGGGATCGCGGGAGGGCCCGGCAGCGGGATTGACGTTAGAGCCCACGCATCCAATTTCTAACGCGGCGCGGTGTGCACGGCGACGTTCGCGACGAGATGGGGCGAATCACCGTCGAGCGCTGCTTCTTCGCTCTCGAATACGAACTTGTCCATCTCCAGCTGCACCGGTATCGGATACTCGCCGGTGAAGCAGGCGAGGCAGTGGCGGTCGTCGCCCAAGCTGATCGCGCGCCGCAGGCCCTCGACGCTCAGATAGCCCAAGCTGTCGGCGTTGATATGCCGCCGGATCTCTTCGACCGTTCGCTGGGCGGCGATCAGCTCGCCCCGGGTGGCCATGTCCACGCCGAAGAAACAGGCGTTGGTGATCGGAGGCGCACAGATGCGCATGTGCACTTCGGCGGCCCCGGCGTCACGCAGCATCTGCACCACGCGGGGCGTCGTCGTGCCCCGCACGATCGAATCATCAACGACGACGACGCGCTTGCCGGCAAGGACCTCCGGCAGAGGATTGAACTTGAGGTTGACGCCAAGCTCGCGGATGCGCTGATCGGGTTGAATGAAGGTGCGACCCACGTAGCGGTTCTTGACGAGCCCCTCGGCGTAGGGCAGACCGGCCTTCCGCGCATAGCCCACAGCGGCAGCGGTGGCGGAATCCGGGATGCCGATCACGAGATCCCCGTCGTGGGCGGGCTGCTCACTCGCGAGCCGCGCGCCCATGGCAAGACGGCTCGAATACACCAAGCGGCCGTCGAGTTTGGAATCGGGGCGCGCGAAGTAGATGTGCTCGAACACACAGCTCGCTTGCCGCTCCACCGGCGCTACCTGGGCGGAGGTCAGACCTTCGGCGGCGATCGTCACGAATTCACCCGGCGCGATCTCGCGGAGATATTCGGCGCCGATATGGTCGAGCGCACACGTCTCCGAGGCGACGGCGTAGCCGCCGTCGATCCGTCCCAGACAAAGCGGTCGCACGGCCAACGGGTCCCGCGCCGCCATGAGTCGATCCTCGGTGAGCAAGACGAGCGAGTAGGCTCCGCGGAAGACGCGCATCACTTGGGCGAAGCGATCGGCCCAAGTGCCGCGCGCGGCTTGGAGGTAGCGACCCACGATCTCCGAGTCGGTCGAGGTTTCGAAGCGGTGGCCATCGGCCTCCATCTCCGCGCGGACCTCGACAGCGTTGACGATGTTGCCGTTGTGCGCGAGGGCGAGGTCGCCGTCGGCGCCCGGCAACACTAAAGGTTGCGCGTTGCACGCGCGGCTCGATCCTGTCGTGGAATAGCGCGTATGCCCGATCGCGGCGACGCCGTCGAGTGGAGCGAGATCGCTTTCGGCAAAGACCTGCGATACCAGGCCCATGCCGGTGTGCAGGCTCAGCTGCGTGCCGTCGGAAACGCAGATCCCCGCGCTCTCTTGGCCGCGATGCTGGAGAGCGTAGAGCCCGTAGAACGTGAGGCGCGCGACATCTAAACCGGGAGCGTAGAGACCAAAGACGCCGCAAGCTTCCCGGACTCGGTCGCCCACAGTCGCCTCCGAGTCACCGTCGCGCCGCGCGTCCTTCACCCGCATCAGGACCCCGCGCCGCCACCACTCAAAAGTAACAACCTCGCCAAGCGGGCGCCAGCCCCCTTCTTGCACAATTCCACCTGGGCGAGGTCGAGGGGACGGCCTACCAGATCGGACCACGGACGGGAGCGCCGCTCAGGGCCGCGAATGCCTCGGCAACTTCCATCACCTGATCGAGCCCCCGTTCCTCGAACTCCCGCGGGACCGCGAGGCCACCGATGCGCCGCCGCGTCCCACTCTTCTTGACCAAGGTGATCTCCCACTGCGCGAAAGCATGCGCGGGCTCGACGCCGTCGGGCCGCCGGATCTCCCGCCCTGCATCCTCGACCAAGAACTCACGGATCTTCCAGAAAGGCACGAGATCCGTGGTACCGACCCCCATGCCCAGGAAGCCCTGTTTCCAGGCCACGGCCTCTCCCTCCCGGTCGGCGACCACGCTCGCGCCAAACAGCGTGTATACGAGTCCGAGTCCAGAGATCGGCAGCGCGAGCACGGCCAAGATGAGCAGCAGCGGCAACGTCCAGGCGGGCAGCGCGCTGGCCCACTGCAGCAGGGCGAACAAGAGAAACGCCGTGAGGCCGATCCCCAGCGCCGGGAACACGATCAGGGAGTTGGGCCGCCGCACCTCGATCCGCGTCGGCGAGATGCGCACAACCCGCCGGTGCAGCAGCACCTCGCGCGGGGTGAGCGCTTCGCCGGGAACCGGGGACGGGCTCCCGCTGGAGGCGACTGAGGCGGAGCCGCCCAACGCGTCTTCGCCGGCCATGCGATCAGGCGCGACTTCCATGCCCGCTGAGTATATGAGGGGCGTCCGCGCACAATGCCAACCGGGTACAGCGCGCCGGCCGCTTTGCCCTATCCTCCAGTCGATGGACCGCACACGCCTCACCGGACTGCTGCTCATGGCGGCGGCGGTAATCGAGCTACTGCTCTTCTGTGGCGGTGTGGCGCGGCGGAGCTATGCCGCGCTGGCGCTGCCGGTAACGGTGGGCGTCGCGCTCGCATCCGCGCTGGCATTCTGGATGGGGTGGACGCTCGTATCGATGGAGGACGACTTGGCCGGCCTCGAATTCGAGACGGAACCGCTCGACGATTAGTCCTCGCCCGCCTCGGTTCCCCACGCCGGACCAGCGACCGCGACGAGATCACTGGTGTCGATCGCGGCGAGCGCCGTCTGCACGTCCTCGGTCCAGCCCGGCAGGCGCCGCTCGGGATCGAGATCGGCCAGAGGACGCAACACGAAGCCCCGCTCCCGAATCCGGGGATGCGGGACGGTGAGCCGCTCCAACTCGATGACGCGGTCGCCAAAGAAGAGGATGTCGAGATCGAGGGGGCGGGGGCCCCAGCGCCGCCCGGGACGGCGCCCCGCAGCATGCTCGATCTCCTTGAGATAATCGAGCAGTTGCAGCGGCTCCAGGCCGGTCTCCGCCAGACAGACCGCGTTCTGGAACGCCGGCTGATCCGTCACTCCGACCGGCGCCGACTCATACAGCGGCGACAGCTTCGTGACGCGCACGCGCGGGGGCAGCCGCGCGAGGCCGAAACGCAAATTGGCGCGGCGGTCGCCGAGGTTGGCCCCAAGCGCGATCCCAATCTCGACCCAGTCAGCCACGGGACGGATCCCAGCCGCGCACCACCGCGTCCGTCATGCACGCCACACGGCCCATCGCACCCACGTCGTGGACGCGCACGATATCGGCGCCGTTGGCGATAGCGAGCGCAACCAACGCCGCCGTGCCTTCAAGACGCTGCTGCACGGGAACATCCAGCACCAATCCGATCACGCTCTTGCGCGAAGGGCCCACGAGAATCGGCCGGCCGATCCCACGCAGCTCGCCCAGCCGCCGGATGATCTCCAGGTTCTGCTGCGGCTCCCAGCCGAAGCCCAGCCCCGGGTCGATAATCAGCCGCTCGCGCGGCAAGCCCGCCCGCGCCGCCACCTGGAAGGACGCCGCCAGCCCGGCGCGGACGTCGTCGGCTACATCGCGGAAAGGGCGGCCGCGCTGATTGTGCATCACGACGGCGGCGGCGGCCGCCTCCGCAACCGCGGATGCCATCTCGGCGTCGCCGCGCAGGCCACTCGTGTCGTTGATGAGGCTGGCGCCGGCCGCGAGAGCCGCCTGCGCGACCTCGCCGCTGGTCGTGTCGACGCTCAGCGGCAGGTCGCAGAGATCGCGCAGGCGCTCCAGTACGGGCAGCAGGCGCGCGATCTGCTGTTCGGCCGGCACGGGTGTGAACCCCGGCCGGGTCGACTCGGCGCCCAAGTCCAAAATGTCCGCCCCCTCCGCCGCGAAGCGCTCCGCTTGCGCGAGGGCCCGATCCACGTCGGCGGCGAGGCCGTCTCCCGCGAAGGAATCGCTGGTCAGATTGAGAATGCCCATGAGATAGGTGCGCCGGCCCCAGTCGAAGCGACGACCGGCCAGTGCGATTGGAGCGGGGCGAGGGACATCCGGCATGGCGCGAGAACCGCCGATCGACCAGCACTTCAGGACGAGAGAGAGACCTCACGGACGGTGACGCGGGGGCGGCCCTGTGGATTCTCCACGGTCTCCAGGCGCAGACGCTCGCTGCCGAGAGGCGACTCACCCACATCCCAGCCGACCTCGGTCGCTCTCTCTCCTTCGATCCGCCACGCGCGCACTTCCGGTTGGGAGTGCTGCAGCGATACGACGACCCAGTAGGGCCACGGATCAGCGCTCTCCCACATGCGGGCGAATTTCATATCGGTAGGGGAGGGACACGCCTCCGTCTTGGTGTGGGAATGGTAAATGACGAGCAGGTCGGCGTCGCACGCGTCGATGGTGCGATAGAGGAAATGCAACTCCGCTGGCGGAATGGAGAAGCGGAACGGCGACGCCTCGGCATTCGTCGCCCGATAGAGTCTGAGCGCGCCGCCGGGCAGACGCAGGACCACGCCGCAGGCCTCGTTCGGTGCATCCTCGCGGGCATGCGCGATCATCTCCGCAATGAAGGCCTGGGGCAGAGCAAGCTCGCTAGCCATCGCTCGCGCGGCAGGTTACCACCAAATCTTTCCCTCGATCGCTTCGTCCCCACGGATCTCCTCGTAGTCACGCTCCCAGAGGCGCGTAGAGATGTACTTCCACCCCCCGTCGGCGAGCAGCACGACGATATCGCCGTGCGACAGCCGCTCCGCCACCCGCTGCGCGGTGCGCACGGCGGCGCCCGCGGAGATGCCCGTGAAGATCCCCTCGTTGTCCATGAGCGCCTTGGCGACCGCGAACGAGGTTCGGCTATCGACCATGATCCGAGCGTCCAGCACCGACTCATCCAGCACCGGAGGGATGTACCCCTCGTCGAGGCTGCGCAAGCCCTGAACGAGATCGCCGGGGTGCGGGACCGAGGCGATAATCCGAACCTCCGGCTTGGTGGCCCTGAAGAAGCGGCCCACGCCCGTTAGCGTTCCGCCGGTGCCCAGTCCCGCCACGAAATGCGTGATGCTCGGACAGTCGCGCAGGATCTCGGGTCCGGTGGTCTCTTCGTGGGCGGCAGGATTGGCGGGATTCTCGTACTGGAAGGGCATGAACAGGGACGGATCCTGCTCGGCCAGCTCCTGTGCCATCTGCACCGATCCGTTGGTCCCCAACGCACCCGGGGAAAGAATGATCTCGGCGCCGTAGAACCGGAGCAGATCCCGGCGCTCCGCACTCACGCTCTCCGGCATCACGCAGCGAATCGGGTGCCCGTAGATCCGCGCGATCATCGCGAGCGAGATGCCGGTGTTGCCGCTCGTGGGTTCCAGGATCGTCTGCCCGGGCCGGAGCGACCCGTCCGCGCGGGCCGCGGCGATCATGGCCTTCGCGATCCGGTCCTTCACCGATCCCGTGGGATTATGCCCCTCGAGCTTGGCCCAGATGCGCACGGCCGGGCTGGGCGATGTACGCCGCAGCCGTACGATCGGCGTGTTCCCGATCAGGTCGAGGGGCGAATCGTAAAGGCGCGCCTCAAGCGACACAGCACCGCCTACCCGCCAGCGAGCGCGGGAAGGATCGCGATCGCATCCCCATCCGCGATCGGCGTGTCGAGCTGTCCGAGGAAGCGGATATCCTCGTCGTTCAGGAAAATATTGACGAACCGGCGCAACTCGCCATCCTCCACCAACTGATCGCGAAATCCCGGGTAGTCCCGATCGATATCGGCGAGCAGATCGCGCACGGTCGGGCTCGCGTAGTGCAGCACCTTTTGGCCCTGGGTAACGTTCTGGAGCACAGACGGAACCCGAACTTCGATGGGCATCGCGCGCTCCGTTAGACGGAGGCGGCGACGGCGCCCTCGTGGAAGGGCGACCCGCAGAAAGCCTCGTAGTCGATCAGCGCGAATACGGTGGGATCATCGCCACACAGGGGGCACTTGGGGTCGCGCCGGATCTTGACGGTGCGGAACTCCATCGCCAGCGCGTCGTACAGGAGAAGCCGATTCCGCAGCGGCTCCCCCACTTCGAGAACCAGCTTCAGGACCTCGGTGGCCTGAATCGTGCCGACGGTGCCCGGCAGAACGCCGAGTACCCCCGCCTCCGCGCAGGAGGGAACCATGCCGGGGGGTGGGGGACTGGGATAGAGGCAGCGGTAGCAGCCCTTCTCAGGGATGAACGTGGTCACCTGCCCCTCGAACAGGAAGATACTGCCGTCGACCAGCGGCTTACCCGCGAAAAATGAGGCATCGTTCACCAAGTAGCGCGTCGCGAAATTGTCCGCGCCGTTCACGATGATGTCGTATTGAGGGATGATCTCCATCGCGTTCTCGGACGTCAGCGGCTCGCGATGCTTGATCACCGCCACGTTGGGATTGATCCGCGCGATGCGGTCAGCGGCCGAGTCGACTTTGGGGCGGCCGATGTCGTCCGTATCGTGGATGATCTGCCGCTGGAGGTTGCTGAGATCGACATCGTCGAAATCGACGATGCCGATCGTGCCGACTCCGGCGGCCGCAAGGTAGGCCAAGAGCGGTGAGCCGAGCCCGCCGGCGCCGATCGCCAGAACGCTCGCGTTTGTGATCCTGCGCTGTCCCAGCGGTCCTACCTGATCCATGATCATGTGCCGGCTGTAGCGGTCCACCTGTTCCGGCGTCATCACCGCGCCGCCGGCGACGGCGGGAATCAAGGAAAGCTCGTCGCCGTCGTCGAGTGATGTTTCCACGCCGCCGAGCGCGCTGATCTCCTGACCGTTCACAAAGATGTCGAGCTCTTTGAGTACGTTGCGATCAGCGTCGAAGACCCGCGCGCCCAGACCAGGGAAGCGCTGGTCGAGGTCGCGGAGCACTCCCGCCACGTCCGCGCCGGCCGCGTCAACGAAGGCGCGACTCTGCGTGAACGCCCGCAACGGGGTTGGAATGTAGACCTTCACCGGCATGCGCACCCTCCCCCTACGGGCTTGCCAGCGGGCCCGGCCGCCGCAAGCCCAACTCACCGTAACACCTCGTCCGCCCGCCCGAGCTCGGCACGCGTTGGCGTTGACAATCCCGCGCGGCGTTCCCGGTCCCCTCGGGCCCGTGCGGAGCCGAGCAGGGCGCCGCCGGAGGGCGAGGCGACCCAACATGCGGCGGAGAAAGACACTCAAGGACACTTCGGCGCGCTCAGTACCGCCGCTTGCGAACGCGCACCCGCTTCAGCGCAGCCTCCGTCAACGCCGGACGCTTCCTCACCGCCTGGCGCGGCGGCCCGGCGCGGCCGGACGGCGGGGTCGCCAGGTACTCCTCCACATCCTGAACGTGCTGCTGCGGGTTCCGGAGAAGGTAGAGGGCAAGTCCGACCGCCATGACCCCCGTGATCACCGCCAGCAGCTGCGGTACCGACATCCCCCCGATCGTTTGCTCGTCCGTGCGGAGGATGCCGAGGAGCCCGCGTACGGCCGCGTAGGCGATCACGTAAAAGACGAAGCCCCAACCCGGCAGGGCGCCGCGCCGCCGCAGATAGAGCAGGACCCCGAGGATCATGAAATCCAGGATCCACTCGTATCCACCTGCAACGGGATGCACCGCGACCGGCGCTCCGCTCTGCAAGTTTCCGGTGTCTCCACGCACCCAAGGCTGCTGCGGCTCACCGAGAACGTACGAGGCCCAAGGCCCATCGGTCTGGGGATGCGTGTAGCGAAAGGCCCAGGGCAAGCTCGACCGATCCGCGAAGTGCTCGCCGTTAATGAGGTCGCCCCAACGGCCCACAGCCTGCCCCAAGATCATGCCCGGAGCAGCGATGTCCAGCGCCAGGAACTTTGGAAACTGCGGGCGGAAAAGCAAAACGTAGATCAGCCCGCCCAGCACGCCGCCGATCATCGCTCCGTAGATCGAGATGCCGCCATCGGTAAGCCGGAAGACGTCCCCAACGGAGTTGATCGCGTCCGTATGCTCGATCACCCATAGCGCGCGCGCCCCCACGATGCCCGCGGGCACGGCGACCAGCGCCACCGTGAAAACGTCGTCTTCCTTGAACCCTTTGCCCCGCGCGAGCCGGTAGGAGAGGAACACCCCGGCCGCGATTCCAACCGCCGTGAAGAAACCGTGCCACGTAAGCCCGAACCCGCCCCGGATGAGGTGCGGGTCGATGTTGATATCGATAGCGGCGACGAGATCCATCATTCGTCGTCCCAGTCTTCGTCCAGAAGTGTATCCGCGTCCGGCGCGCCGGCCTCACTGGCATAGCGCGCGAGTTCGCGCCGCAAATGGACGGCGTGGCCGGCGAGGCCGGCAAGGTAGACGCGATCCGGCGTGATCCTTGCCCAGATGCGACGTCTCGGCACAAAGAACGTCGTCGCAAGCCCGAGGATGCCCAGGCCGATCGCGATCCAAAAGATCAGCGCGCCCGGATCGCGGCGCACGGTCAGGCCCGTGAACTCGCGCGCGCCCACGAACGCGTACTCGTAGTTGCCGACCACGGCGCTCTCGCCTTCGCGCAGATCGAGGCGCGGAATGCCGCCCCCTAAGCCGATCGCCAATCGCGCGGGCAATGCCGCCTCGCTGCCCGTACTTCCGGCGGTCGTGCTCGCTACGGCCGTCGTCTGCGCGAGCTCGACACCCTCGCCCCCCCGCGCATCAAAGGTCGAAGCGGTCCGACCCTGGCCGAATCGCTCCAGCAAGAGTAGCGTCTCGCCAGCCGCGCCGGGAACTCCGTCGCCGGTCGCGAAGTAGACCGGCTCAGCGCCGAGGTAGGTCAGTTCGATCCCTCCGATCCGCTGACTCTCGCCCGGAGCTAAGTGGCCCTGCACGCTCAGGTCCGGTTCGGCGCGCACATACTCCAGTTCGAAGGCGCCCAGCACCGCGCGGCCGCCAGGTTCCAGCAACCCGCGCTGCGTCGCCTCGCGCTCACTGAAGTAGAAGAAGCGTGACTCGCCCCCTCCCTCCTCAAAGCCGACTGCCAACGTCTCCTCATCGGTTAGTGGGAGAAAGCCCACACGGGCGACCGTGCGCCCCTCCGGGGAGACCTCCGAGAGCGTGACGACGTCCTCCGCGAGGAGGCGGCCGCTGGCCGCGTCGTAGATCCGGAGCCGCGGAGCGGACGGGGGCGGCTCGAAAAGGCGCAACTCCGACGCCGTCAGCGCCGGGGCGCTGCCAGTGGCGCCCGCCGCCGGCAGCGCGAGGCGGCTGTAGTAGAACCTGGAACCTCCTTCGGGGTCGCGCAGCAGCAGCAATGCGAGGCTCGTCCCTTCGCCCAAGGGAATGAGTTGGTAGCCACTATCGGGCATATCCGCCACTGCCTGCGGCAGATGGATCACCTCCTCGGCGAACACGGCGCCCGTCTCCAAGTTCGTAATGCGGACGCGCGGACCAAAAAACTGCTGGTCCAGCAGAAGCGTTTCAGAGTAGAGGAGCTGGCCGGAGCCGGCGGCGCGCACTTGGAGCGCGGCGCCATGCTCCCAATAGGCCGCCTGATGCACACGGAAGCCGCCAGCAGCGAGCGGCCCGTTCACCGTCACTTCACCGATCGCGATCTCTTCGCCCGCGCGAGTGACGCGAACGGCGCTGCGAAAGTCCAGCGCCTGGCCCTCGTCGTTAAAGCGCGCGACCACGTCATCGACGATCACCAGCATCTGCTGCCGCTCGCCGCCCGTGCCGAAGAGCGGCCGGCTCTGGCCCTCTCCCACCCAGAATTGGAACTCTTCTCCTCCGAACTTCGTCAGGAGCGTGCCCAATACCAGCAGCAGCAAGGCAAGGTGGGAAACGAACGTGGCGAACTGCGCCCAGCCGAAGCGGTCCGCGAAAAGGTACAGCGCCCCGTCACGACGCTCGGCCTGCACGCGGAACCGATGCCGGCGCAACACCGCCGCCAGCGCGCCCGCGTCCGGCGGCGCGGCAAAATCGACGCGGTGCCGGGCGCGCTCAAAATAGCGGTCGGGTACCCGCCGCTGCGGGCGGCGCACAAATCGATAGATCGGCGGGAACCGGCTGACGGTGCAAACCGTGATCGCGAGAGCCAGCAGTGCGACGAGCGCATACCAGTACGGCTGGCTGAAGAGATTAAACACCCCGCCGTTGGCGTCGTAGAACCAGGGGAACTCGGCGAGCGGGTCGGTGAGGGGCCCCCACGTGCCGCGCTGCTCGTCGACGAACTGGTCGACCGCAACCCGCTCGCCCGCCAGTTGCGGCGGGACCTGGGGGATGACGACGCCGGCGAGCGCGAAGAGCGCGGCGAGGCCGATCAGCACCAGCGCGAACCGCACCGAGGTGAGCTTGCGCCAGACCCAATAGACCGGGTCCGGGTAGTCTTCGCGTCGGCGTCGGCGCGCGGGGCTCGCTGGGGTCATCTACCTGGCGTCACTCCGCTCCGGCCACGATAGCGCACGGCTCTGCCGGCCGATCGGAAGGGGCTAGCCGTCGAGACCGAACGCCTCAATGTAGAGCAGCCGCGCCTCCAGAGGCGGCTGCCCTTCACCGAGATAGGAATCCCCGATTCGAATCTCGAAGTGCAAATGGAAGTCGGTCTCCACGGGGTGGAGGCTGGTCGGAGATCCCGACTCACCCACGAAACCGATGATGTCCCCGGCTCCAACGGGGTCACCCATCTCGATCCCCGCAGCAATCGCACTGAGGTGCGCGTAGCGCGTGACGACGCCGGCACCGTGGTCGATCCATACTTGGCGACCGCGAAACAGGTCCAGCACCTCTTCCCCTTGAAAGCCGGCGGCTTCGGCCGCCGCGTACTCAGCCTGTGTCAGTTCGGTGTAGTCGAGATCCGCTCGGACGATCACGCCGTCCTTGGCCGCGATCACCACGCTCCCCAGGCCCAAGGGGACGCAGCTCGCAAACTCGTAAAAGTCGAGCCCCTCGTGGATGCCGTTGCGGTATGCGCGGAGCGCGCCGGCCTGATGGCCTTCGAACTCCGAAATGCACGCGTCGGGAATGGGAACGGTAAAGCCGGTCAGCACCGGCTCGGCCAGCGGCGGTGCGATATCTTGCGCCGTCTCCGCAGCATCGCCGTCCCCTATCGCCGGAGTGGTGCCGTCACCGGGAGGAGTTTCCGGGGGAGAGGCGAATTCGCCGTTGGTCGTGTCTATAGGCTGCGAAGAGTCGCTGGCGGGCGCCGCTTCGGCCGCGGGAGGAGGGGCAGACGCCGACGTTGCCGGGGAGGCGTTGGGATCTTCGGCGTCGCCACCGTCCCCGTTGAGCCCGAACGCGAGGCCGACCGCGAGCATGAAAACCACCGCCGCCAACCCCGCCCAAAAAAGCGGCGTGCCAGGCAGCCACGACCCAGCGTGCTCCCTGCCCGCGAGCGCGCCTTTGCGTGGCGAAAGCCGGACCGAATTGCGCGTGCCGTCGCGACGAGGCGAGGTGATGGCGAACCCTCCGGCCCCCCGCCAGAGGCCTGCCGGTACTGCTCGATCTCAGCGCCGCCCCCGCAAGCTGCGGTGCAGTGTCTCGGCGTGAGCCCGCATCTCCGCAGCGTCGCTGAGCGGCACGAGTTCATTTTCGCCGTAGCGACGCTGTAATGCTAGTTGCAAGAGACGATCGGCGAAGCGCGGGTTCTTGGGAAGCAGGGCCCCGTGCAGATAGGTACCAAAGGCATTGCGAATGCGCGCCCCCTCCCAGCCGTCGCCGCCGTTATTGCCGAAGCCCACGACGACCTCGGCCAGCGGGATCGTGCCCTCGTTCAGATAGGAGCGTCCACCGTGATTCTCGAAGCCCACCAACGTGTCGCCCTCCCATAAGGCCACGACGTTGCCCACGCAGCGTTGGATCCTCGGGCCGGGATGAATCGACACCATGTCGAACACGCCCGCCCCCTGCAGCACGTCGCCGCGGTTGTCGCGATAGCTCTGCCCAAAGAGCTGATAGCCGCCACAGACGGCGAGGATCACGCCGTCCGCGTCCCGAAAGTCCTGCAGCGCCCCACTGCGCGCGTGCAGATCGTCCTGGACACGGCGTTGCTCACGATCCTGCCCACCACCGATCAGAACGATGTCGGTTTCGTCCGGCGCCCAGCCGTCGCCGATCTCGATGGAGTCCACCGCCAGATCAACGGCGCGGGCGGCGGCGCGGGCCTGCAACGCCATGACGTTGCCGCGATCGCCGTACAGGTTCATCACTCGCGGGTAGAGCACGGCAACGCGCAGCCGGCGGCGCGCCATCACGCTTCCTCCCATATCGGCGGCGCGCCCGCGCGTTCGCTCAAGCGGGCGCGCACATCGAGCAAGGCTGTGTAGGTGGGCAACACGGTGAGTTCGGCGCCGTCCGGCAATCCCGCCAGCGCCCGGTCCAGTGCGCGCTCGATATCGGCGTGCCGTGCGCGCGGCACGGGGAACCCCGCGTACTCCAAGCGCAGCGCCATATCCGCTGCGCGGCTCCCGCCGACGACGACGCTCTCGACGCGCGGGGCCAGCGCCTCCCACTCCGTGTCCCAGATCCACGAGACGTCCCTGCCATCGGCCAGACCATCGTTGAGCAAGACCAGGAGATGGAGCGCGTCATCGCGGCCCTGGAGCGTGCGGAGCGCTTCGTTCAGGCCTGCCGGATTCTTGCCGAGCAGGATCCGCACCACGTGTCCGTCGCTGTTGAGACATTCCTGCCGCCCGAACGCGGCGCGCGCGCCAGCGAGCGCCGGCGTGATGCTGCCCAAGTCGGCTCCGAGCACGCTCGCAGCGGTCGCGGCGGCGAGCGCATTATAGACGTTGTAGAGGCCCGCAAGCGGCAAGCCGACCTGGGTGCTCGCCTCGCCCATCTCCAGCAAGAACGTAACGCCATCGGCCGACTGTGCGACCGCACGTGCGCGCACCTCCGGATCGGGCCGGCAGCGTCCGTCATCCCCGTAGCGCCAATGCCCGAGATGCGCGTAGAAGAGGCGGTCGTAAACAAACTCGGCGCCCGTCTCGGGATGCCAGTGCGCCTCGGCCGCATGATCGTCAACGGATTCGAGCTCATCATCGATCCCGAAGAAGCACACAGGGCCGCGCGCGTCATCGGCGAGCGTGGCGACCAAGGGATCATCCGCGTTGAGCGCGACCGTCGTGGCGGCGGGCAGTGAGCGGATCGCGTGCTGCCAGCGCTCGCGGATCGCATCGATCTCCCCATAGCGATCCAGTTGATCGCGGAGAAGATTGTTGATCACCAGCACCTGCGGTGGCGTGGCGGCCGCGGCGCTGGGCAGCGTCGCCTCATCGACCTCGAAGACGCCGACGGCCGACCGCGGCAATCTTCCGTCCTTCCCCGCCGCCTCGACCAGCGCGGCGGTCAATCCGCGTATCAGGTTCGAGCCGGCCCGGTTGTGGACAACGGCCCGGCCAGCCTCCTGCAGGATGCTCGCCAGCAAGCGGGCGGTCGTGGTCTTGCCGTTGGTGCCGGTGATCAAGACGCTGCATTCGAGTTGTGCGCCAAGGGCTCGGATGAGATCCGGATCGACGCGCTCCGCCACGAGTCCGGGGAGCGCCGTGCCGCCGTGTCCGAGCCGCCGCGCCGCGGCGCGCGCAGTCTTACCCGCCAACAGCGCGGCCCGTGTGCGCCCCGTGCGGATCATGTCCCGCGCGCTAGCCGGCAGGCCGGGGAGCGGGGGGCTTGCCCCCAAAGGCGCCGACGACCTGCTCCAGCCCGATCAGACCGAGCAAGCGGCCGTCCTCCACCACGGGAAGCACGCGGACGCCCTCGCTCTGCAGGCGGGTGAGCGCCTCGACGCCCGTCGCGGTCGGTGCGATCGGCGCCGCGTTTTCCGCCGCCACCATCACGTCCATGATGGTCGACTCGCGGAAGCGCTCCGCATCCATCATGCGGAGCAAGTGGCCGGTGACGATGCCGACAACCACCTCGTCGCGAACGGCGATGTACACCGCACTGGGATCGATTGAGCCGGGGCCCGAGGCGATCCAGCGCAGCGAGCAGTCCGCCTCGACCCGTCGCAACTCCGTGGACATCAAGTCACGGACGCGGACGCCACCGAGGTTGCGCTCC
Source organism: Dehalococcoidia bacterium (assembly GCA_963663895.2). Classification (GTDB taxonomy): domain Bacteria; phylum Chloroflexota; class Dehalococcoidia; order Bin125; family Bin125; genus JAPOXK01. The sequence goes on from CAXXRD010000002.1 coordinate 737,847, forward strand.
AAGCGCATGCTGCGGAGCGCGCCGCTGGAGGCGTTAAAGAGGAAGGCGCCGATCAGAATAAGCCAGAGGCTGCCGAACTGAGAGCGCTCAAAGCCCAGATCGATATCGAGCAAGCCCAACAGGCCGAAGCCCGCGATCGCGATCGCGATCCCTTGGCCCAGCCGGCTGGCCGCCGCCGTCGCGGTCATGCGCGATCCAGTTAACCCCCACACGATCGACCGGAAGACACGCCCGCCGTCCATCGGGAAGCCGGGGACCATGTTGAACGCGGCGACGACGAAATTCATAAAGCCAAGCCAGCGCAGCATCGCGTCGACGGGAGAGTGGCCTTGCCCTGTCGCGAACCAGATGCCGAACAGCGCGCCACCGATCAGCGCGCTGCTCAACGGGCCCACGACCGCAATCAGGAACTCTGGGAGGGGGCGCTCCGACTCGCGGGCGATCTGGGAAACCCCCCCTAATGCGAAGAGCGTGATATTGCGCACGGGCAGCCCGTGGACCTTGGCCACGAGGCTGTGCGCCAGTTCATGGAGCAGGATCGAGACGAAGAAAAAGATGGCGCTCACGACCGCCAAGACCCACACGGTGGCGTTCGAGGGCCTCGGCTCGATCATGGCCGGGAAAATCCCGTCGGCGGTGCCCAGCACGATCGTGACGAAAACCAACACGATGAAGAACGTCAGATGCAGGATGATCGGTATCCCGAAGATCCGCGCGATCTGGACGCCACCGGAGCTAAAGCCCATGTCGGCAGCCTTTCTGCTCCTCATTGTACGCGTGGCCTCCACCGGCTGTTCCCGGCCGGGCGCCCAACGTGCCGGCGCGCGCCAGCGGTGGCCATCGGGGGCTGATCTCGACGGGTGATCTCCCGGCACGCGCCGGAAGCGCAGGCCGGGACACGGGTGGACCCCGCGCGACCGCCCGGCTCCGTCAGCGGCCGGCGATCAAGGAGCGTTCAAGGAGAAGGGATCAAGGAGAAGGATCGTGTCTTGCGCCGAATGCGGCGCCGTTCCTCCGCCACGATTGCCGCCTCGAAGCGCGGGCGCGAGGGCTGGCTCCCCCACCCTCCACCGCCCCAGCGTCGTCGGGAGGGGAACAGCGCAACAGCCCGCCGCGCGCGACGGGCTGTTTCTGCGGCGGCAGCTTACGCGAAGCGGCTACGCCTTCTCCTCGGAGGACGCGGCACTCGCTTGCTGGACGGCGGTCTCTTCGCCTTCCTCGCCCTCTTGGCCAGGCTTGCGCGCCTCCTGCCGGAACTCGCGGACGCCGGTGCCAAGCGCCTTACCCACACCCGCGAGCCTTCCCGCCCCGAAGATCACCAGAACCACGACGATGATCCCAACGATCTCGGGCCAGCCGATCGCTGCGAGAGTAATCCCATCCATCTGCCGACTCCTTCAGATCCCGTCTGGCGGGTGCGTCCTATGCCCGGGGTTCCGCAGGCTGATCCGCGGAGGCCGCGACCTCGTCCATCTCACCCTCTTGGCCGGGTTTGCGCGCCTCCTGCCGGAACTCGCGGACGCCGGTGCCAAGCGCCTTGCCCACGCCCGCGAGCCTTCCCGCCCCGAAGATCACCAGAACCACGACGATGATCCCAACGATCTCGGGCGCGCCGATCGCTACGAGGGGCATAGGTTCTCGCTCCTGCTCCGCCGGCGGCTCGGGGTACGCCGACCGGTCATGTCAGGGTATCACGCAGCGGCCCGTCTCCCGAGTCGCCGGGCTCAAGGCGCTCCACGAAAACCCGCATGATGCCGCCGCAGATCTTATCCTCGCCCTCGGTGGGCTTGGTGAGGTCGACCGTTACCACGCGGGGCTGGCCGTCCTCCAAGATCGCCATCGCTTCCTGCCACACTTCGGCCTCGCCGCAACCGCCGCCGATGGTGCCTACGAAAGAGCCGTCTTGCCGCACAGCCATCTTGGCTCCCACGCGCCGCGGCGTGCTACCACGTGTGTGCGCGACCGTCGCCAGCACGACGCGCTGCGTGGCAGCGAGCGCGGCGGAAACGCTGCGGTAGACCTCATCTGCCGGCAAGCGGGTCCCTCCAGCCACGTCGGTCCTGCCCGGTATGCAGGAAGCGTAGCTTACGCGGTACGCCGCCGCGCTGCTAGCGATCCGCCGGCGGGGCGTCCATGTCGGGCGGGCGCGTGTGCGTGCGCCCATGCTCCGACAGAGGCAGCGCCGAGCCTCCGCGACGGACCAAGACGATCTCGCTGAGGATGGCCAAGGCGATCTCCTCGGGCGTCTCGGCGCCGATGTCGAGGCCGATCGGCGTGAAAACGCTCGCGACCGCCTCGCCGTCAAATCCTTCGCGGCGCAAGTGCTCCAGCACCGTGCGCGTCCGGCGCTTGCTCCCGATCATCCCGACGTAGGCAGCGCCCCGGCCGACCACGCGCCGCAGGCTGGCTTCGTCCTGTTTGTGACCACGGGAGACCATGACCGCGTACGTGTTCGCGTCGACGGGGAAGCGCGCCACCTCGGCCGCAATATCCCCGCAGATCACGCGATCGGCGAACGGAAATCGATCCGCCGACGCGTACTCCTCCCGATCGTCGATCACCGCCACGCTCATGCCGAGCAGCGCCCCCATCTCGCCGAGGGCGCGGCCGACATGGCCGCCGCCGACGATCAGCAAAACGAAAGGCGGCGCCACCACCTCGATGAGGATCTCCACCAACTCGCCCGTCGCGGCCAGCGCCCGCCGTCCCGAGAGCCGGCGCCCGTCGGGCGCGAAGGCCAGCGTCAGCGCCTCCCGCCGTCCGCCCGCGGCGCGCGCCGCCGCCACAATCCCCGTCTCGAGCGCGCCGCCGCCGAGGGAGCCCACGACGGTGCCGTCGACGCGGACGAGCAGCTTGTCGCCCGGCCGCGCGGCCAGGGCGGCGGGAGCGGTGATGACCGTGCACGAGACCACGGGCGGCCCGCTCTCGCTGGCGCGCAGCAACTCCGCCGCGATATCGGAACCGGAGAGTGGACCCGTCATACTAGCGCGAGCATAGCGCGCGCCGCCGTCCCTCAAACGTTGAAGAGCACGCGCACCACATCGCCGTCCCGGATGCCGTAGTCCTTGCCCTCCGTACGCAGCTGCGCGCGCTTCCGGGCTATCGCCTCCGAACCCGCGTCGGCCAGGTCGGCCCAACCGACCACCTCGGCGCGAATGAAGCCCCGCGCCATGTCGCTATGGATCTTGCCCGCAGCCTGGAGCGCCCTCGCGCCCCGCGTGACCGTCCAGGCGCGGCATTCGTCCTCACCGACCGTGAAGAACGAGAGCAGCCCCAAGATCGCGTAGGCATGCCGCACGGCTTGCGCCAGCGCCCCCTCGGCCGCGCCGACTTCGCGGCGGTAGGCCTGCGCCTCTTCCGGAGAAAGCGCCGTAAGCTCCATCTCCAGCGCGGCGCACACCGACACGGGTTCGGCCTCCAGCCGCGCTGCATCCGGGCGGCCTCCCGCGACCAGCGCACCGGCGGCAGCCACCTCGGTTTCGCCGACGTTGAGGACGGTCAGGAGCGGCCGTGCCGTCAAGAACCGGTACGGCGCCAGGATGCGCCGCTCTTCATCGGCGAGCTTGGCGGCCCGGACCGGCGTGCCCTCGGCAAGCTGGTCGCGTAACCGCCGGAGCACCGCCGCTTCGCGTCGGGCCTGCTCCCGTTCCGCCGCCTTCATCGCCTTGGTCTCCCCCGCCATGCGCTCCAGGCGCTTGTCGAGCAATGCGATGTCGGCGAAGGCGAGCTCCAAGGCCATCGACTCGATGTCTCGCGCCGAATCGACGGCGCCATGCGGATGCGGGACCGCGTCGTTTTCGAAGCCGCGCACAACGTGCACTAGGGCATCGGCCAGGCTGAGTTGCTCCAAGAAGCGCAACTCCGGCGCGGCGTCCTTCCGGAAGCCCCCGCCCGGGAAGTCACTGAACTGCAGCGTGGCGTAGGTCGTCTTCGTCGGGCGGTAGAGCGCCGCGAGGCGTTCGAGGCGTTCGTCGGGCACACGGACGACACCCACGTGCGGCTCGGCGTGTGTGGAAAATCCCACGGCGTGATCGGCCCCGGTGATCGCGTTGAAGAGCGAAGTCTTACCGCTTCGCTCGAACCCGATGAGCCCAAGCTCAGGCATCAGCGCGCACGCCTCCAAGAGCCGGCCAGCCGCGATCCCGGCCCGAGCCCCGGACGGCCCCCATGGACAGGGCGACGCGCGGCACGGTCAGTCGTTCCAATCCGCCGGCGCCGACGGCAGGACTCCGCCCGCCCCGACCTCGCGCCGCCCTGTGGGACACAGCTCCAGCAGCGGACACTGCCCGCACAGCGGCCGCTTCTTGCACGTGCTCTTCGCATGCCGCACGAGTAAGGCATGGTATTCGGCGAAAAGAGGCGCGGGGAGCTGCGAAACCAAAAGCACCCGCAGCGCCTCATAGCGCTCTCGCTCATCGACCCACCCAAGACGGCCGAGGATGCGCCGGGTGTAGGCGTCGACCGGAAATGTCGGCTGCCGGGCCGCGTAGAGGCAAACGGCGTCTGCCGTCTCTGGACCGAAGCCGTGCGTAGAGAGAAGCAGCGGGCGCAGCTCCTCCAGAGGCTTGGCCAGCAACCCGTGCACATCGCCCTCGGCTTCCTCTGCGACGAGCCGCGCGAAGGCTTTGAGCTTGCGCGCCTTGCTGTTGAAGTAGCCGGACGGCCGGATCACCTCGGCCAACTCGCGCTCCGGCACCCGTAAGAGCGCGGCGACGCTGAGCAATCCCCCAACGATCAGCGCGTCCACCGCCTTGCGTGCGCTCGTCCACGCCGTGTTCTGGACCAGGATCGCGCCCACGATCATCTCCAGTTCGGACCCCGCCGGCCACCAGCGTTGCGGCCCGTAGTGGTCCCGCAGCCGTCGGTAGAGATCGTGAAGCTCCGGCGTGGAAACCGCGCGGAGCGGCGCAATCGCGCTGCCGCTCACTGGGCCCACTCGGGGATCCCTGCGTCGAAAGAGTCGTAAAACGACACGTAGGGCTTAATGTCGAGCACGGCCGTTCCGTTCACTGCGTCGAGCCCTACCACCCGGACAACGCCGTCCCGCACGCTTTCCAAGGGAACGATACTGACGCCCAACGGATTCGGGCGGTGCGCGGTCCGCGTTGCAAAGACGCCGACCTCAGGCGAGCTCTCGTCTCCCGTCGGCCGGATGCGCAGCAGGCTGCGCCCCTCGTCGGTGACCCGATCGAGCCACGTCACGACGATGAGATGGGTGAAGCCTTCCAGTCCATCGAGCGCCACCCGGAACTCGTCGCGGAACACGATCTCGGATTCGACCTGCGCCCACGTGCGACCACTCGTGTCGTCAATGGTGTTGCGCACGACGGCGATGGGCGTCAGGTCGCCGATCACGTCCGGAAGGTGCCGCAGGGCGCGCGCGCGCGCTTCGCGCACGCTCGTCAGGTGTAGCTTCTCGCGCCAGCCGACCATCGCCCCTCCGGCCATCACGCGCCATATCCGGCGCGCACTAGTGTCGCACGCGCGGCGCTAGACTCGGCAGCGGCGCAGGCGATCCCCAGGGAGAGAGGAGCTAGCATGACCGTGCAGCGCGGCTACGTCGATACCGAGATCGGCCAGATCCATTATCGCAGCGAGACGGCGGGATCAAAGACGCCGTTGGTGCTGTTCCACCAAAGCGCCAGCTCTTCCGCGATGTACGAGGGGCTCATGGCCGAACTCGCGGGCGAGCGGCCGCAATACGCGCCGGACACGCCCGGCTACGGCCTCTCCGATTTCCCGCCGTCCAAGCCCGCCATCGCCGACTATGTGCGCACCCAACTCGAGGCGCTCGATCGCCTCGGCGTATCGGAGTTTCACGCCTTCGGCTTCCATACCGGCGCCTCCATCGCCTGCGAGGCGGCGGTCGCCGCCCCCGAACGCGTGCGCAGCCTCATGCTCTGCGGCCCGCCCTGCGCCGACGCGGGGCAGCGCCGGCAATGGCTGGCGAAGGTGGAAGGCGCGGAGGAGAGACGGCCCGACTTCGAGCGGGTGGGCGTTTCGGCGATGCGGGTCCAGGCGGACGGCCGGCACCTGCTCGCCATCTGGCAGCGCAACTTGGACCTGGGAGCGGACGCGCCGCCCGCGATCATCCACCGCGAGACGATCGACAATCTGCGCGCCGGCGAACGCTATCAGGACGCGATCGTCGCCGTCTTCAGCCAGGACATGCCCGCGCTCTTGCCCCAGGTGGCGTGCCCAATTCTTCTCATCTGCGGCGACCGCGACGTGCTCTACCCGTACCTCCAGCCCGCTCACGAGATTCGCCCCGATGCAACGTGCGTGACGCTAGACGGCGGCTCGTACGTGATCGACCAGGATCCGGCGCAGGTCGCGCGCGAAGTACGGGCTTTCTTGCAGTCAGTCGAGGGCGGTTAAGCGCTTTTACCCAAGCCAACCGGGGATCCCCAACCGCTCGGGCCGCCTTCGTAAACCGCCCGGTCGCCGCCGCCTCGCGTGGTTGATACACTTCATAGTGGTGGCAGGGCACCTGTCTTGCGCTGCTCTCACATAGACACGAAATGCCCACCAAAACCTCCCGCTACACGGCCTCCGACATTCAAATCCTGGAGGGGATCGAGGCTGTCCGGCGCCATCCCGGGATGTACGTCGGCTCGACCGATACGCGCGGGCTCCATCACCTCGTCTATGAAATCGTCGATAACGCCGTCGATGAAGCGATGGCGGGAGAGTGCGACCGCATCGAGGTCCGGCTCCAAGCCGACGGCTGGGTAACCGTCTGCGACAACGGACGCGGCATCCCCGTCGACAAGCACCCCAAGACCGGCCTCTCCGCGGTCGAGACGGTGATGACCACGCTCCACGCCGGCGGCAAGTTCGGGGGCGGGGGCGGCTATCACGTCTCGGGCGGCCTGCACGGCGTGGGGGCGTCGGTCGTCAACGCGCTGGCGGAGGAACTCGAGGTCGAGGTCCGCCGCGGGGGCAAGGTATACCGGCAGTTCTACGCGCGGGGAGCGCCGACCAGCAAGCTCCAGACCTGCAAGCCCGCCGCCGCGGGCGGCACCCGCCCCGGCTCCGGCACCACCGTTCGCTGGCTCGCCGATACCGACATCATGGAGACGCGCGACTACGACTTCGCGACGCTCACCCAGCGATTCCGCGAGATCGCCTACCTCAACAAAGGGCTCTGGTTCCAGATCGTGGACGAGCGCGGCGAGAGCCCCCGCGAGGTTAACTTCTACTTCGAGGGCGGCATCGCCTCCTTCGTTCGCTACCTCAACCGCGACGTCGAGACGCTCCAGTCCCTGCCCTTCCACGCCGGGCGGACGCTCGAAGGCGCCGATATCGAGGTCTCCCTCCAGTACAACGCGGCCTTCAGCGAACAGGTCTTCGCTTTCGCGAACACCATCAACACGATCGACGGCGGCAGTCACCTGACCGGCTTCCGCTCCGCCCTGACGAGCGTTCTGAATGACTACGCCCGGCGCAACAAGCTGATCAAGGAGCAAGATCCGAACCTCACCGGTGAGGACGTGCGCGAGGGGCTTACCGCCGTCGTCAATGTGAAACTCGCCAAGCCACAGTTCGAAGGGCAAACCAAGACGCGCCTGGGCAACCCGGAAGTGAAGGGCCAGGTCCAGTCGGTCGTCGGCGAAAAGCTGAATGAGTATCTGGAGCAGCACGCGCGCGACGCCCGCCGCGTCATCGAGAAGTGTCTCACGGCGGCGCGGGCACGCGAGGCGGCGCGCAAAGCGCGCGCGCTCGTCGTCCGCAAAGGCGCCCTGGAGGGCGCCACGCTCCCCGGCAAGCTCACCGACTGCACCGAGCGCGACCCCGCCAGGAGCGAACTCTTCATCGTGGAGGGCGACTCGGCGGGCGGCTCCGCCAAGCAGGGGCGCGACCGGCGCACGCAGGCGATCCTGCCGCTGCGGGGCAAGATCCTCAACGTCGAGCGGGCCCGGCTGGACCGGCTGCTCGCGCACGACGCCTTCCGTACGCTGATCACCGCTCTCGGCACCGGGATCCGCGACGAGTTCGACATCACCAAGCTGCGCTACCACCGGGTCGTGATCATGACGGACGCCGATGTCGACGGGGCCCACATCCGCACCCTTCTCCTCACGTTCTTCTTCCGCTACATGCTGGAGATCGTGCGCGCGGGGCACCTCTTCATCGCCCAGCCCCCGCTCTACCGCGGACGGAACGGCAAGGCGGCGGAGTGGCTCTACTCCGACGGCGAACTCGACCGCTTCATGAAAAAGCAAAAGGAGGGCGCCAACCTCACCATCCAGCGGTACAAGGGGCTCGGAGAGATGAATGCCGAGCAGCTCTGGGAAACGACCATGAATCCCGAAGTCCGCACGCTCTATCGCGTCGAGGTCGGTGATGAAGAAGGGATCGAGGCGGACCGGACCTTCCGGCACCTCATGGGCGATGATGTCGCCGCCCGGCGGCGGTTCATCGAGATCCACGCAGCCGAAGCCCAGAATATCGACGTCTAGCCCCCCGGCAGCCGGCACCGCGGCACCCGCGCCCGCGCTGGTCTCTCCGGGTTGAGGGGGCGCCCGACCCATGGCAGGCACGCGCTCCGACCCACACTTGCCGGCGCCCACTCACTGGCGCGACGCCATCCCTCCGGCGGTGCGCAGGTGGTGGGCGGGCGCGCCGCGCCTCGCGCTGGAAAACACCGGTGCCCTTCTCCTCCCGGCGCTGCTGCCTCTTCGCCCCAGCGACCGCCTCCTCGAGATCGGCTGCGGGCGCGCCGCGCTGAGCTCGGTGCTTGCCGAGCGCGCCCGCCTGGCCTGCGCGCCCGTCGGGCTGGAAGCGGATCGCCGGCTGTTACTCCCTCCGCACGACACCGTCGTCTTCGTGCAAGGAAGGCCCACGCACCTGCCCTTCGAGGAGAACGCGTTCACCGTCATCGTGGCCGGCCACCAGATCCGCACTTGGAGCGATGCCGCCCTGCGCGCGTTTCTCGCCGAGGCCTGGCGCGTACTCGCGCACAACGGGCTGCTGGTGTTGTGGGAGGTCGCGCCGTCGCGATCAGTGACCATCAACCGCGTTTGGCGGGCGCTGCTGGCGCAGCCCGACTCCGGCGTCCAGCTGCGGCGCTTCGCGGAGATCAGCCGCATGGCGCGCGAGGCGCATTTCGCTTGGATCCAGACGCTGCGAGTTCAGCCGATCATCTGGCCGCCGGGGCCGCGTGTCGGCATTTTGATGCGCAAGGAGTACTACGACAGCAGGACCATCGGGCTGCGGCGCGACCAGAGCCCCTCCTACCGCTCCACCCCATAGAGCCCGTGCTCCTCGATGTAGGCCCAGACGGCGGGGGGCAGGCGATCCGCGGCGGGGCGGCCTGCGGCGATCGCGCCGCGAATCGCGCTGGCGCTCACCGCCAGCGGGTCGAGCGGCAGCCAATCCACGGCGGCCGCAAGCCCCGGGAGGAGGCGGTCCAGCTGCTCCGGCGCCACGGCGCTGCCCGGCCGCGCCGCAACGGCGAGCCGGGCCAGCGCAATGATCTGCCGTGGGTCGTGCCAATGCGGAAGGTCCTCCAGGGCGTCGCTGCCCAGGATGAACCAGATCGGGCCGCACCCTTGGGACTGCAGCGTCCGCAGAGTATCGGTCGTGTACGTCGGGCCTGCTCGACGGACTTCCATGTCGCTCACCGCCAGCCCCGCCCGGCCCTCCACGGCCGTAGCGGTCATGGCGAATCTGTGCGCCGCAGCCGTGACGGGAACATCCCGCTTGCGCCAAGGGTCTCCAGCCGGGACCAGCAGCACCTGATCGAGCTGCAGTACGGATCGGGCCACTTCGGCAAGCGCTAGGTGGGCGTTGTGCGGGGGATCGAACGTCCCGCCCAAGACCCCGAGGCGCGTCACGTCCCCCATTCCCACTCGACCTCGCCAACTCGGACCCGCGCGCCGATGCCCAGGCCGGCACGCCGCAGGGCGCCCGCGACGCCCCGCTTGGCGAGCCAGCGCTGCGCCTCCTCCCGCACGGCCGCGTCGCCCATATCCATCATCTCGACAAATGTCTCTACCTGCTCGCCGCAAACGCGGAAAAGCCCCTCGCGCACACGCTCCACCGTAAACCGTCGCGAGTCCGGCCGTGGCTTGATTGCGACCGTCTTCGGAGGTGCCGCCACGTGGCTCTCCGCCAACGCGCGGCCACACCGCTCGGCCAGTTCCTCGGTCCCCTGTCGGGTTGCGGCCGAAATCATGACGGGCTGCACGGCGCGGGCGTGGAAGGCCGCCGCGATCTCCTCACGCCGGGCGTCGGCTTCTTCGAGATCGAGCTTGTTGATCGCGACGATCTGCCTCTTCTCCGGCAACCCCGCGCCGTAGGACGCCAATTCCCTGTTGATGGCGTCGAATGCGGCAAGCGGGTCCGGCTGGCTCCCGTCGATCAGATGGAGGAGAAGCTGAGTGCGCCACGCGTGGCGCAGAAACTCGTGTCCGAGCCCGACACCCTCGGCCGCTCCTTCGATTAACCCCGGCAAATCGGCGACGACAAAGCCGTCCCAGCCCACGATGACGACCCCCAGCACCGGCTCCCGCGTTGTGAAAGGGTACGCTCCCACCCGCGGACGCGCGGCGCTGAGCGCCCGAACCAATGTCGACTTCCCCGCGTTGGGCAGGCCGACCACGCCAACGTCCGCGATCAGACGCAGCTCTAACTGCAGACGCAGCCTCTGTCCCCGCTGACCACGTTGCGCCACGCGTGGCGCACGATTGGTCGCGCTCCTAAATGCGGCGTTTCCCCGCCCTCCCCGCCCCCCACGCGCCAAGATCTGCGCTTCCCCATGCTCGACAAAATCCGCAACAACCCTCCGTCCGCCCTCCTCGTTCAGCACGCGAACGATCGTCCCCACGGGAAGAGCAAGGACCAGATCCTTGCCGTCGCGCCCGTGGCGGTTATTGAGCCCGCCAGCCGTGCCGCCTTCTGCGCGAAACGCGCGCTCGGTGCGGAAGCGGTTCAGCGTGTTGATCCCCGCGTCGGCTAGCCCAAGGATGTGCCCCCCGCGACCGCCATTGCCACCGTTCGGCCCACCGAGCGGACTGAATTTCTCGCGGCGGAAGGAGACACGCCCCGCGCCGCCCACCCCACTCTGCACATCAAGCGTCACCTGATCGAGCATGGGCTGGTTAGCCCCCGAACTCCCCTGATTGCAGGGCCCTCCTAAAAGGGTACTGAGTGGAAGTTCGAGAGGGGAGTACGTTAGTCATAGTGATCGTCGGTTGGTGGAAACAGGGGGAAGCGTGGGGACGGCGTTCACTACGCGGCGTGGGGCGAGACGGGTCCCCACGTGCAGCGGGTGGGGTAGTTCAAGAACCGTGGGCGGGATGTGCAGAGGCCGCCGGATATCTGGGTGGGGCTAGAGCGAGGGATTGGGTTGTCCACGACGGTGAGGCCTGCCGCCGCGACGGCTCTTGCCGGCGGGATTTGCCGGCTAACGCGCGGCGATGGCGGCGCGGATCTCCAAGACGCTGCGCCGGACATCAGGGTCGTTGTCGAGCAGCTTCTCGATCCGGCGGAAGCCGTGCAACACGGTGGTGTGGTCGCGGCCGCCGAGGAGCCGGCCGATCTGTGCGTAGGATTGGTGGCTGACATCGCGCAGCAGGTACATCGCCAGGTGGCGCGCGTAGGTGACCTGCTTCTCCCGGCGGCTGCTGGTGAGCGCCTCTACCGGAATGTTGGTGCACTGGGCAACCGTTTCGAGGACGACGTTGGGGAGCGGGACCGCAGTCCGGGGCGTGGCGGTGATCGCGTTGAGGGCCTCCCCCGCGAGTTCGCGGGAGATCGGTTGCCGGTAGAGCCGCGCCAGTGCTGCGACCCGGTTCAGCGCCCCCTCCAGCTGGCGAATATTGTCCTGTACGCGATGGGCGATTAGCAGCAGGACCTCCTCGGGTACGGCGAGCCCCCCGCGCTCCGCGCGCGAGCGGAGAATGGCGAGGCGCGTCTCCACGTCCGGCGGGGCGATGTCGACGATGAGCCCCCATTCGAAGCGGGAGCGCAGCCGCTCCTCCAGCGAGGTCAGGAGCTTCGGCGAGACGTCGCTGCTGATGACGATCTGCTTGCCGAGGCTGTGCAGCGCATCGAACGTGTGGAAGAACTCTTCCTGCGTCTGCTCGCCGCGGGAGATGAACTGGATGTCGTCGATGAGGAGGACGTCCACGTTACGGAACTTCTGGCGGAAGCGCTCCATGCGGTGCTCGCGCAGAGCCGTGACGAACTCGTTGGTGTAGGCCTCGGTCGAGAGGTAGAGCGTCTGCATCTGCGGGGCAGTTACGTGCCCGATCGCTTGCAGCAGGTGGGTCTTCCCCAGGCCGACGCCGCCGTAGATGAAGAGCGGGTTGTAGGCACGGCCGGGGAGCTCCGAGACCGCGACCGCCGCGGCGTGGGCCAGGCGGTTACTGCGGCCGACGATGTAGGTGTCGAAGGTGTTGTGGGGCGCCAGCACGGGCCGCGACCGGCCGACGGGCGGCTGCTCCGTGCCCTTCAGCGGTCGCGCGGGGTCCCCAGCGGCCGCCGGTTCGCGCGGCTGCACCACGAATTCGATCTTCAGGCGCTGTCCGGCGGTGCCCGCGAGGACGTCCTCGATCGCCGGGTAGAACTGATTGGTCAGCGCTTCGCGGGCGAAGTCGGACGCGACGCCGACGCGGAGCACCCCGCCCTGCAGGGCGAGGGCCCGGGTCTCATCGAGCCATGTCTCGAACGACGGAGCCGGAATCACGCGGCGCAGGCGGTCGAGCGCGGCGCGCCATAACTGTGCTGCTGAGGGCGCGGCGGCCTCGCGAGCGAGGGCACCGTCCTGTGAACGCGGCTCGCTGGAATTGGCTGCCTCCAAGCGCGCTCCTCAATTCGTTGTATGCGCCGGTACTGTTCGGGCGGGGCGCGCCTCAGACTACACCTAGGAGGAGCCAGCCGTCGGCCAGCCTGCTTCTATCTGGGAGGGGAACGGGAGGCAGGGTAGCATTGCTTCCCTTCCTGGCAAGCCGCGCGCACAACTGGTTACTCTGCCGGGGACGGTGCCGATCAGCCGGGCGGCCGCGCGGCGGGCCGCATTGTGTGGTGGCACCACTCAGGGAGTGGCTCCTATAGTGGCCGCCCCGCGGAGTGCTTATGTTATTGGCGATCGACATCGGCAATACCACCGTCCAACTCGGGCTGTTCGAGGGCCCGCGGCTCGGCCCCACATGGCGCATCGCGACCGCGCATGATCGTCTGGCGGACGAGTACGGCGTGCTCCTGCGCGCGCTCCTGCGCACCCGCGGGCTCGACGGCAGCGCCATCCGGTCCGTCATCATCGCCTCCGTCGTGCCGGCGCTCATCCCGGTGTTCCAGGACTTGGCGCGCGCATATTTCAGCGTCGAGCCGATGCTGGTGGGGAGCGGTCTCAAGACCGGCCTGCGCATTACCTACGACAGCCCGCGGGAGGTGGGCGCGGACCGCGTGGTGGATGCCGTCGCCGCCCTCGCGTTGTACGGCCCGCCTCCGTTGATCGTCGTGGACTTCGGCACGGCGACCGTCTTCGACGCCATCGACCGCGAGGGGAGCTACTTGGGGGGCGCGATCGCGCCCGGCATCGGGGTGGCCGCCGACGCGCTTTTCGAGCGCGCCTCACGCCTCTCCCGGGTGGAGTTGCAGCGCCCGGAGAATGCGATCGGCCGCAACACGGCCAGCGCGGTGCAAGCGGGTATCATCTTCGGTTATGTTGGATTGGTCGAAGGGATTATCGAGCGGTTCAAGGCCGAGCTGGGTGGCGGGCGGGTGGTCGGGACGGGTGGCTGGGCCGAGCGGATCGCGAAGGAGACGACGGCGGTGGAGGTTGTGGCGCCGGACCTCACGCTGGAAGGGCTGCGCCTCATCCACGAGATGAACGCGGGGGGATGACCGTGCCTGCGCAACCGGCTCCACTGGCGGGGAAGCGCGTCGTTTTGGGCGTTACCGGATCCATCGCCGCGTACAAGGCGATCGAGCTCGCCCGGCGGCTGGAGGAAGGCGGGGCTACCGTCGACGTGGCCCTCACCGCCAACGCCGCGCGCTTCGCGCCCGCCCTGACGTTCCACAGCGTGATTCGTGGGACCGTCGCGAGCGACATGTTCGACGCTGCCGCGCCCGAGCTGCACGTCGAGCTGGGGCGGCGGGCGGACCTCCTCCTCGTTGCTCCGGCCACCGCGACGACGATCGCCAAGCTGGCGAGCGGCGTCGGCGATTCCCTCGTCACGCTGACCGCCCTGGCGACGCACGCGCCCGTGCTGGTCGCCCCCGCCATGGACTCCCGCATGTACGCCAACGCCGCGACCCAAGCGAACCTGGAGACGCTGCGTGCGCGCGGCGTCAGCTTTGTCGGTCCCGACGAAGGGCGCCTCGCCAGTGGCGCGCAGGGATTGGGCCGGATGAGTGAGCCGGAGGTGATCGTCGGGGCCGTGCGGGCGCTGATCGGCCGCGCGGCTGGCGACATGCGCGGGCGCCACGTGGTCGTCTCGGCGGGGGGGACGCGCGAGGCGATCGACCCCGTGCGCTTCCTGGGCAACCGCTCGAGCGGCAAGATGGGCTTCGCGCTCGCCGAAGCCGCGCGCGATCGCGGCGCCGCCGTGTCGCTGGTCAGCACGCAGGCGCCGCCGCCGGCGCTCTACGGCGTCTCCGTTGAGGAGGTGGAGAGCGCAGAAGAGATGCGGGAGGCGCTGGCGCGGCGGCTCCGCGACGCCGACGTGCTGGTGATGGCGGCGGCGGTCGCGGACTTCCGCCCCGCGGAGACGGCCGCGCAGAAACGCAAGAAGCACGAGAGCGGCGGCGCCTGGGAGCTCGCGCTCCAGGAGAACCCCGACCTGATCGCCGGACTCGATGGGAGCTTCGTCAAGGTCGGCTTCGCCGCCGAGACGAACGACCTGGTCGCGAACGCCGCCGCTAAGCTTCGCAAGAAGGGCTTGGACCTGATCGTCGCGAACGACGTGACCGATCCGGGGTCGGGCTTCGGCGGCGACACGAACCGCGTCGTGCTGCTCGACGGCCGCGGCGAGCCCGAAGCGCTGCCCCTCCTCAGCAAGTACGACGCCGCGCAGCGGGTGCTCGATCGCGTGGCGGCGCTGCTCGCCGAGCGCTAGGCCAGATCGTCCTTCAGCGGCGTCTTACCGGGCGGCAGCGAGAAGAAGTTGCAGAAGCAGGTCCCTTCGAAGTCGACCAGCCCGTTCGCGACTGGCGGACAGACGCACAGTGTCTCCTCGGTGTTGCCGGGCTGGCAGGGGCAGTAGAAGCGCCCGAACTGCAGCCGCATGTTCACGAAGTCCTCGATCGTCTGGTCCGCGTTGGTGAGGACGTAGCCGCGCTCCTCGCAGAAGCGGGCGGCCAGATCGGCCATCTCGCGGCGGTAGCGCTCCCGCAGGGCGCGCTCCTCCTCCGGCGCGCGTTCGGGGGGCACGCCGCTCACGCCGCTCCCTTCGCGCGGCCCAGGGCGAACTCGATCAGCGTCCGCACGGCGACGCCGGTCGCGCCCTTCACCAGCACGCCCTGGTCCTTGTCGCTGTCGTCGGTGCCGGCGATGTCGAGGTGCGCCCAGGGGGTTTCGCCCGCGAACTTGGCGAGGAACTTGGCGGCGGTGATGGCGCCCCCGTAGCGGCCGCCGGTGTTCTTCACGTCGGCGATGCGGCTCTTGATCTTCTCGTCGTACTCCTCGTACATCGGCAGCTGCCACAGGCGCTCGCCGCCCCGCCGCCCCGCCGCGATCACCTCCTGCGCTAGATCGTCGTCGTTCGCCATCAGCCCCGAGGCGACGTCGGCCAGGGCGACGGCGCAGGCGCCCGTCAGCGTCGCGACGTCGATGAGCGGCGACAGGCGCATGTGATTCGCGTAGGAGAGCGCGTCGGCGAGGATGAGGCGGCCCTCGGCGTCCGTGTTGAGCACCTCGATCGAGGTGCCGTTCATCGCCGTGAGCACGTCGCCTGGCTTGATCGCGCTGCCGCCGGGCATGTTCTCGGTCGCCGGCACGATCGCGGTGGCGTTCACCGGCGCCTGCAGCCGCGCCAGGGCGACCGTGGCGGCGATGACCGCGCCGCCCCCGCTCATGTCCTGCTTCATGGCCGCCATGTTGGCGGCGGGCTTGATGGAGATGCCGCCGGTGTCGAAGGTGACCCCCTTGCCCACGAAGCCGATCCCGGGCTCCTCGCCCCCGCCGCGGTGGCGCAGGACGATGAATTGGGGAGGCTCGTGCGATCCCTGCGCGACCCCCAGGAAAGCGCCCATCCCCAGTGCCGTGATGGCGTCGCGATCCAGGATCTCGCAGTCGAGACCGCTCTCCTCGGCGCAGGCCCGCGCGCGCTGCGCGAACTCCCGCGGGGTGAGCACGTTGCTGGGCTCGTTCGCGAAGTCGCGCGAGAGGTTGGCGGCCTCGGCGATCACCCGTCCCAGGTCGCGGCCCCGCTCCAGCGCGGCCCCGTCGGCGCCCAGCAGCAGCAGCCGGTCCAAGGCGTGGCGCGGCTCCGCCCTCTCCGAGCGATAGCGGTCGAAGCGATAGAGGCCGAGCAGGGCGCCTTCGGTCGCCGCGCGGGCCAGATCCTCCGGCGGCAGCGCTCCGAGGGCTGGGCCGTCGAGCGCCAGCGCCAGGCTCCCGTCGGAGAGGGCGCGGGCCTGCCGCGCCGCCGCGGCGACGGTCCCGCGGACCCGGTCGCGATCGACGCCGTCCGCCTGGCCGAGGCCGGCGAGGATGACGCGGCGCACGGGCAGCCGGCCCAGGGCGTGGACGACGACCAGCTCGCCCTTGCGCCCGCTCAGCTCGCCCTCCGCGACGAGGGCGCTGAGGGCGCCGTCCAGCGCCGCGTCCACGGCGGCGGCCGGGCCCGCGGCGGGCAAGGCGGCGCGCTGGTCGATGAGGAGCAGCAGGGAGGTGGCGCGAACAGCGGTTGGCGCTGCCGCCGCGACGTCGATGGTGAGTGGATCCACGGCTTCCCGCCTTGCCGGGGATCGTAACACGCCCCCGCCTCGGCTCGGCGATGCTTTGGACGCGCGCCAGCCCCCCGCTACGGTGTGGGAATGACCGAAGCCGCGCTCCGCCTCGGCCGTCGCGCCTGCGCCCTGCACACGCGCCGCTGGGCGCCCTTCGCCTGGGAGGTGGCGATCGTGGCGGCGGGGGCGGGCCTCTACTTCCTGATCCGGGGCGCGGTCAGCGGCCGGGCGGCGGAGGCGCTGGAGCGGGCGGCGGACCTGGCCGCCATCGAGCGCGGGCTGGGGATCTATTGGGAACCGGCGATGCAGGGCTGGATCCTGGAGTCGCGCGCGCTGATCGAGCTCTGCAACGCGCTCTACTTCTGGACGCACATGCCGGTGATCATCGCCGTGGCGCTGTGGCTGTTCGCGCGCCATCGCGCCGTCTACCGCTTCACCCGCAGCGCCTTCCTCGGCTCGGCGGCGATCGGGCTGGCGATCTACTACGCGCTCCCCACGGCTCCGCCGCGGCTGCTGCCGGAAGCGGGCCTGCTCGACACGATGGCGCTCTACAGCCAGCTGTCCTACCAGGCCCAGGAGGTCGGCCCCTTCGTCAACGCCTACGCGGCCCTTCCAAGCCTGCACTTCGGCTGGGCGCTGCTCATCGCCATGGCCCTCTGGCTGGCGCGCCCCCGCGGGCGCCGCGGCGCCCTGCTGGCGGTGGCGCTGGGGGGGCTGCTCGTGCTGGGACAGGGGATCAGCATCGTGGTGACCGGCAACCACTTCCTGCTCGACGCCGTCGCGGGCGCGGCCGTCGCCGGCCTGGGCGTCCTCGCCGCGCTGGGGTGGCGTTGCTATCGTGGCTCCGGGGAAGCGACGACGGTCGGAGAAAGGAAAAGCGCGTGGCCATGATCATGAGCACCGCCGATTCAGTGCCGGGACGGGAGATCGCGGAGACGATGGGCCTGGTGACGGGGAGCACCGTGCGCGCGCGCCACGTCGGGCGCGACGTGCTGGCCGGCCTCAAGCAGATCGTCGGCGGCGAGATCGGGGCCTACGAGAAGCTGCTGCAGGAGAGCCGCGCGCAGGCGCTTGTCCGGCTCGAGGAGGCGGCCGCGGCCATGGGAGCGGACGCGGTCGTGGCGCTGCGCCTGACCACGAGCGCCATCGCGCAGGGATCGGCGGAGGTGCTGGCCTACGGCACCGCGGTCAAGCTCCGGTAAGACGCCCAGTAAGACGCTAGCCCCAATGGCGCTGGCTGGCGAGCGCCGCCAGGGGAGCGAGGACCTCCACGCTGAGCTCGGTCAGGTCGCCCTGCCAGCGGTCCCAATCCGCGCGCGCCCGCGCCGCCTCGGCGGAGGAGAAGGCGGTCTGCACCGACTCCTCGCTCTCCAGCTCGTAGACCATCAGGTGCTCCCCGGGCAGCGCCCGCGGCGGCCGCGCCCGGAAGGCGGAGACGATGCCGGGGATCTCCAGCACCAGCGGCAGGTGGGTGCCGCGGTGCCAGCGCTCGAACTCCTCCAGCACGCCCGGGTTGACCTGCGCGCGCACGACGAGGAGGGGCCGGCTGCTCTGGGGGGCGTCCATGCGGGGATGGTAGGGCCGCTTCTACTTGGCGGCGACCTCGGCGTATCACCTAGCTGCGCCAGTGGCTCGATTCGACTAACCTGGAGAAGCTGACTACTCAGCGCTCGACCGAGTTGAGATCTTGGCGGGTCTACTCGGGAGCGCTAGGCTGCCGCCATTCTGGCAAGCAGTAGCTTACCAGAAAGGCAGGGCGTGCGCGACATGGCAGGGTCAGCTGCACCAGAGCTATGGGAAAAGCGCCTATACATTCCTTCCTACACTAGGAAGGCTGCGGCGCATTACGCAAAAGTTCATCCAAACACCGTGTCGTATTGGCATTCCGGAAGAACCGCTGGACCAACGCTGCCAGACAGGAGGCCAAGAGTCCCACTTTCCTATTTACAGCTGATTGAGGTCGCATTCGTTGCACAGTTCAGAAGGCTTGGCGTCAAGTTGCGCGCACTGAGGGAGGCACATGGCTACCTTTCTCAGACGTTCGAGACAGAGTTCCCATTCGCAACGCAAAAGCTAGAAACGGATGGCGTTCATATCTTCCTCGCCATTGCGGAATACGAGGGGCTTGGCTCTATTAAGAGGGCCATTGCTGCCGATCGGGAGGGGCAAGTCTGGGAGAATCTAATGCGTGAGAAGTTTCACGAATTTGATTACGAAGACGGTGTGGCGATCCGATGGCATGTAGACGGCAGAGATTCTTGTATCGCCATCGACCCGCGCGTTGCCTTTGGTGCCCCTATGGTCAAAGGAACGCCGACATGGGTGGTTTGTGGTCGTAAGAAGGCTGGGGAGAGCATTTCTGAGATCGGCGAGAATTTCAATCTGACGACTCGTGAGGTTCGTGAAATGCTCCGCTTCGAGGGCATTCCCCTTGCCGCGTGATCTTCTTCTGCGACCGGACTTTCGGGAAAAACTTCGCTCGAACTCTTGGTTTCGAATGGCACGACGATCATTTTCCACAGGACACACAAGATGACCACTGGCTCTCGGTTATCGGCGAGAGAAATTGGATCGCACTGAGTCAGGACTATCGACTACATCGCCAGCAGCTTCGCCGCGAAGCCATTCGGCAGCACCGTGTTGGGCTCTTCTACGTTTGGGGTGCGCAAGCCCCTGCGGAGGAATCGCTGGCGGTGTTTAGGCAAGCATTTGGGCGGATTTGTGACATAGCAGAGACAGTCGATCGCCCCTTCATCTATCGCGTACAGAAGAATGCTCGCTTGATGCAGGTGAAACTGGCGGATCAATGATGCTGTGGAAGAGACGGCGGGCTGCCTGCTAGCTGCTGGCAGTGGGAAACGGACTTCTAGCTACCCCGCCCGCTCCAGGTTCAGCGCCAGCAGCCGCGCCAGCAGTTCCTCCTCGCCCAGCTCCGGGGGCGGCTCGGGCCAGCCGTAGGCGGCGAAGACGGCCGCGTCGAGATCGGCGTGGAGGTTGGCGAGCCAGGCGGGGCGGTCGTTGTAGAGGTTGGTCAGCGTGCGCTTCGCCAGCTTCTTGGCGGCGGCCTCGTCCACCGGCAGCAGGCGCGGGGGGAGCGAGGGCAGCACGTCGGGCTCCTCGCGCACCCACTCCGGCGGGTTGAGCCAGCGCCGCCGCGCCTCATCCAGCGCCCGCGCCGCTTGGCCGATGGCGTCGCGCTGCCCGCGCTGATCCGCCGTCAGCGCTTCGTCGGGCGTGTCGAGCGGCCAGGGGAAGGGGAACGTCTCGAACGTCGAGGACGGCGTGTAGCGCGGGTCGTTGCCGACGCCGAGCCAGGTCCCCGTCCGCAGTGACCACAACTCGTGCGCGCGGGCGTGCAGCACGCCAAACGTGTAATTGTCATCGCGCGCAAAGACGAGCAATGCGTGATCTGGCAGCGTGGGTGCCGACAACCAAACGAAGAGACGATGTTTCGCAACTCCAGGCGTCGCGATAAATCGAGAGAGCGGAGCCAGAGCGGCCCGCATGGCTGGCCGCGGCTCGACGTGCTGCCACCATCGCTCCCGATAAGCTTTTCGGCGATTCTCCGCGCGTACTGGCTGGACAAGCCTTTTCACATGCTCAAATGGGGCCTCATAGGAAGCGGCTTCGGACTCGGCCAGGTCCGTGCCGAAGTCGATGATGAACATGCCACGCGGACGGCGGCTGATATCCATCGCGTTCATCCATGGCACGACCACGTCGGCGTTGGGGCGGCCGTTGATGTTCGCCGGGAGCGACAGCATCTCGCGCGCAAGGTCGCCGGGAATCTCGAATGATCCGCCCTTCGTATCGGCCATAAAGGAGACGCCCCGGTTCTCCGGAAGGGCACGGGCCTGCGTGAGGTCGATGTCGGCCGTCAGATCGCTGTTGATGCCGCCGACTGGCTGGCCGTCGAGCGCACGCTTCGTCTCCGAGCCGTCATCCTGCCCGACGATCGAGACGCGCACGGCGGCGCCCTCGACGATCCACGGCTCGTCCGGCCAGGCCATGAAGAGGTCGCCGCTCTCCTTGATGCGGTCCAGGACTCGGCGATTCGCGCCGCCGCGCACGGAGTTCGTCGCCAGCAGCCCGGCGCGCTTCGCAGCACCGCTGGCGATCTGCTGGCGGGCGAGTTCGTGCCAATAGCACACGAGATCTGACTCCTGAGAGACTGAGCCTTCCCAGGACGCGAACAGGTCGTCAACGTACTCGTCGCCGAGTGAGCCCCGCAGCCGCTTATTCCCTAAGAAGGGCGGGTTGCCGACGATGAACTCGGCCTCCGGCCAGGCCGCCGGGACGGGCGCGCCCCCGGCGTCGCGGGCGAGGATCGCGTCGCGCCGCTCGATGCTGTCGAGCGGCTGCAGCACCGGCTTCTCGGGGAAGCCGTAGCCGTGGTCCCGCATCCACTGGATCTGGCCGATCCAGATCGAGACGCCCGCCAGCTCCTTGGCGTAGGGGCTGATCTCGATGCCGATCACGTTGTACGGCCCCACCTGCGGGAACTCCTCGGTGATGCCCAGCCGCTCTCCGCCCCAGCGGATCGTCTCCCGTTCCAGGTCCTTGAGCAGCCGCAGCGTTACGTAGAGGAAGTTGCCCGAGCCGCAGGCCGGGTCGAGCACGCGCACCGCGCGCAGCCGCTCCAGGAAGGCGCGCCACTCGCTCTCGGCGCTTCGCTCCCAGGCGGGCAGCCGCACGCGGCGGCGGCCGTCGCGGGTGGGCGGACTCGGCTTGCGGCCCGCCATCAGCGCGTCGACCCGCTCTCGCATCGCCCCGAACTCGCGGCGCAGCGGTTCGAGAACGACCGGCTCCACGACCATCAGGATCTTGGCGCGGTCGGTGTAGTGCGCGCCGAGCTGCCCGCGCCTGTCGGGGTCGAGCCCGCGCTCGAAGAGCGTGCCCAGGATGGCGGGCTCCACCTGCGACCAGTCGAGCGCGGAGGCGGCGCCGACGGCGCGCAGCTCATCGCGGGTGAAGGCCAGCGCCGCGGCGTCGTCGAAGAGCCCGCCGTTGAACCAGGCGATGCGCTGCGTGCCGAAATAGCCGCCCCGGTCCGCCATCAGGCGGAACAGCTCCGAGAGCCCGGCCGTGAACGCCGCGGGATCGTCGGCGCGCGACGCGATCAGGTCGCTCATGATCCGGCGCGGCAGCAGGCCGGCGTCCTCGGCGAAGAGGCAGAACAGCACGCGGTTGAGGAAGTGCGCCACGGTCTCGGGATGGTGCCCCCGTTCCTGCATCGAGCCTGCGATCTCGGCGAAGCGGGAGGCGGCGGCCCGCGTGACCTCGTCGGGCGTCTGCTTGGGACGCAGCGCCTCGGGCTCGTGCATCACGGCGCGGAGGATGCGCAGCGCCCCGGCGGGGTCCTCGGCCAGGTCGTCGAGGGTGACGGTATGGACGGCGGGCTGGGTGTTGGTGAAGTTGGTGTGGACCTCGATCACGTCCATGTCGCTGACGACGAGCGCGGGCGGGTTCTCAAGGTCCTCGCGGTAGTCGAGCAGCTGGCGGTAGGCGGCGGCCAGGTCGGCGTGGGCGCCCTTGTACTCCCAGCCGAAGCAGCCGCGCTTCCAGACGTCGGCCCAGCCCTGTCCGCCGGTGCTGAGACGCTCTGCGCCCGCCTCAAAGGTGTAGTCGGGGCTGGACGGGGGATCGTTGGGCGTGGGCACGCCCAGCAGGCGGCAGAGGTCGATGAAGTGCTCCTGCGATGAGGCGCGCTCGCGGCGGGCGTTGTCCTTCCACTTGGCCGCGAAGGCGGCGGCGGAGATGCCGGGCGTTGCGGTCATGCGCTCCTCGTCTGCGGCCGTGCGGCGCCTGCGGCCGCTGGTTCCATTGTGAGCCGTGCCGCTCCCTGCGGCAGCAAAATCTTCCTGAGACACAGAGCCGCGGTGTTCGCGCAAACGGCGTTATGCTACGGTTCTTCCCGCAGCGGCAGCTCGGGCAGGTACGAAGCCGGGAGCGCCGCGCCCCGCGACCCTTGCAGGATGTGAATGCTGACGCGCAAGGAAAAAGACGAGGTCATCCGCGAGTACCGTCTCCATGAGACGGATACCGGCTCTCCTGAGGTCCAGGTGGCGACGCTGACGGCGCGCATCAACCGCCTCACCGAGCATCTGCGGGAGCACACGCACGATCACAGCACCCGCCGGGGACTGCTCAAGCTGGTCGGCCAGCGGCGCCGGCAGCTGGGCTACCTCAACAAGACGGATGTGGGGCGCTATCGCAACCTCATCGCCAGTCTCGGCCTCCGCAAGTAGCGGCGGCGCGGCGGGGCCGTCGCATACTGAATCGGAGCGATGGCCGCGGGGAGACATAGGAAGCGGAAAGCCGCTCGGGACGCACGGCGCGACAGCCGTCCCCAAACCGTCCGAGCGTGCGAGGAAACGGTCCGTGAGCAGGCGCCGGCTCCCTCGGGGAGGTCAAGACCGAGCCGCGCCCCGGAGCTAACCCCTAGGTAAGAAGGCGGGCGCGCGGCGGGGCCGCGAGCGCCCCCAGACGGAGGCAGATCGAAGAGGGCCCGGCGCGAACGTCCGGGTCGGAAAGGCATGATGGAGAAAACATACGAGATAGAGCTGGCGGGCGAGCCGCTGATCATCGCGACCGGGCGCTATGCCCAGCAGGCAGGCGGCGCGGTCACGGTGCGCTACGGCGACACGCTGGTGCTCGGCACCGCCACCGCGAGCAAGCCGCGGCCCGGGATCGACTTCTTCCCCCTGTCCGTGGAGTTCGAGGAGCGGCTGTACGCGGCCGGGCGCATCCCGGGATCGTTCTTCCGGCGGGAGGGCCGCCCCACCACCACCGGCGTGCTCTCGGCCCGCCTGACGGACCGGCCCCTGCGGCCGCTGTTCCCCAAGGGCTACATGGATGACACTCAGGTCATCATCACGGTGCTCTCGGCCGACATGGAGCACCCCCCCGACACGCTCGGCACCATCGCCGCGAGCGCTGCCCTGACCATCTCCGACATCCCCTTCGACGGGCCCGTGGCGTCGGTGCGCCTGGGCCACGTCAACGGCTCGCTGGTGCTGCAGCCGAAGTTCGAGGAGCTCAACGAGAGCGACCTGAATATCGTCGTGGCCGGCACCAAGGACGCGATCATGATGGTCGAGGCCGACGCCGCCGAGGTCTCCGAGGCGCTGCTGGTCGAGGCCCTAGAGCTCGGCCAAGAGGCGATCGCCTCGATCGTGGCCGTCCAAGAGCAGCTGCGCGCGGACTTCGGCAAGCCCAAGCGTTCCTACGAGGCGCCGGCCATCGACGAGGAGGCGGTCGCGGCGGTTGAGAAACAGGTCGGTGAGGATCTCATGGCCGCCCTCTCCTCGGCCGGGCTCGCCAAGGCGGAGCGCGAGGCGCGGATCGCCGAGCTCAAGGCGCAGGCGCTGGACGATGTCGCCGACGAGGATCGGGAGCGGCAGGCGGCCGCCTTCGGCGATCTGGAGGGCCGCATCGTGCGGTCCAACATCCTGGAGCGCGGGCTGCGCCCGGACGGACGCGCGCCCACGCAGATCCGCGAGCTGAGCAGCGAGGTGGGGCTGATCCCCCGCACGCACGGCTCCGGGCTCTTCCAGCGCGGCGAGACGCAGGTGCTGGCGCTCACCACCCTGGCCGGCACCGGCATGGCGCAGCGCCTCGACGATCTGACCCCGGTCGAGAGCAAGCGCTTCATGCACCACTACAACTTCCCGCCCTTTTCCACGGGGGAGACCGGCCGCGTCGGCACGCCCAGCCGGCGCTCGGTCGGGCACGGCATGCTCGGCGAGCGCGCCATGATGGCCGTGCTGCCCGATTTCGACGAGTTTCCCTACACGATCCGCATCGTCTCCGAGGTGCTTTCCTCCAACGGCAGCACCTCGCAGGCGAGCGTCTGCGCCGCCATCCTCTCGATGATGGATGCCGGGGTGCCGCTGAAGGCGCCCGTGGCCGGCGTCGCCATGGGCCTCATCAAGGGCGAGCAGGAGGACGAGTTCAGCGTCCTCACGGACATCGCCGGGATCGAGGATCACCTGGGGGACATGGACTTCAAGGTGGCCGGGACGCGCGCCGGCGTGACCGCGCTGCAGATGGACATCAAGGTCCAGGGGATCACCACCGCGATCATGGCGCAGGCGCTCGACCAGGCGCGCGCCGCCCGTCTGGAGGTCATCGAGTCGATGGCCGCGACCATCGCCGCGCCGCGCGACGAGATGTCGCCCTACGCGCCGCGGGTCCATCGCCTCAACGTTCCCCAGGAGAAGATCGGCGTGATCATCGGGCCGGGCGGCAAGACGATTCGCAGCCTGGAAGAGCAGACCGGCGCCTCCATCGACATCGAGTCGGACGGCGCGGTCTTCGTTTCCGCGCCGAACGGCGAGTCCCTGCGCAAGGCGACGGAGATCATCAACGCCATGACCAAGGAGGTGGAGCCGGGCGAGGTCTACACCGGCAAGGTCACGCGCCTGATGAATTTCGGCGCCTTCGTCGAAGTGCTGCCCGGCAAGGACGCCTTGGTGCACATCTCCGAGCTGGCCGACTATCGCGTCCCCTCCGTCGAGGATGTCGTGAAGGTCGGCGACGAGATCACCGTGAAGATCACCGAGATCGACAACCTGGGCCGGATCAACGCCTCGCGCCGCGCGCTGCTGACGGGCGAGGAGGCTGCGTCCGGCCGCGACCAACCCGCCGATCGCGATGCGCGCGGCGATGGCGACGAGCGTGGCGAGGGCGGCGATGGCGACGATCGCCCGGGCCGCGGCCCGAGGGGGCGGCGCGGCCGGGTCGGGCGGGGTTTCCGGGACCGTCCTCCCGCGCGCGAGCGCGGCTTCGATGGCGACGGCCCCAGCCGCGATCGGGCGGTCCGCAGCGACGGCGGTCCCGAGGAAGAGCGCCCGGATGCCGGTTCCGAGGAGTTCGAGCGGCGCGAGCGGCAGCCGGTCGGGTCGGCTGCCAGCGATGACGAAGCGCCGGCGGGCGCCGGGCGCCGGCGCCGGCGCCGGCGTCGGCGCCGGTCCGGGACCGATGCGGGTAGCCCTAGCGGCGACGGAGGAGCCGCTGCCCAAGAGCGGCAGCCGGACACCACCGCCAGTGGGCGGCCTCTCTCGCGAGTGATCAGCCGGCTGGGTGCCCGCCGGGCGCACCGGGAATCCTCGGATGGGGATCTGGGCCCGCCTCCCCCGCCGCGTCCGGACTTCGGCGCGCCACAGTCGTAACGGCGCCGGCGATGACGCTGCGCGTCGCGGTCAGCGGCAGCGGCCAGATGGGGGCCCGGATTCTGAGCGCGGTGGCTGCCGCCGACGGGCTCGAGATCGCGGGCGTGATCGAGAAGTACTCGCAGGGGCGGACCTACGCGCTGAGCGACGGGCGCACCGTGCCGCTCACCCAGAGCGTTGCGGGGCTGCGCGACCTCGGCGCGGACGTCGTGGTCGATTTCAGCAATGCGGCCTGGACGGAGCAGCTCTTGCCCCTGGCGATCGAAGCCGGCGTCTCTCCCGTGGTCGGGACCTCGGGGCTGCCGGACGCGCTGATCGAGCGATCCGCCGCAGCCTGCGCCGAGCAGCGGTTGGGCGGAGTGGTCGCCGCCAACTTCGCGCTCGGCGCCGTGATGCTGATGCATCTCGCCCGCGTGGCCGCCCCCTTCTTCGCCGCGGCCGAGGTGATCGAGCAGCATCATGACGGCAAGGTCGACGCGCCCTCGGGGACCGCGATCGCGACGGCGCGCGGGATGCGCGCGGCGCGCGCGCAGGACTTCGGTCGCAACGTGGCGGAGCAGGAGACGCTGCCCGACGCGCGGGGCGCGGCGCTTGGCGGCGTCACCCTCCACTCCGTTCGCCTGCCGGGCCTGGTGGCGCACCAAGAGGTGATCTTCGGCGGGCTGGGGGAAACGTTGAAGCTGCGGCATGACTCCACCAGCCGGGAGTCGTTCATGCCGGGGGTGCTGCGCGCGATACGCGCCGTCCCGCAGCTCGACCACTTCGTGATCGGCCTCGATCGGCTGCTTGGTCTGCGAGACTGATGCCGGAGACGCTCTCGCCGCCGGGTGCTGGAGCGCTGGAGTACCATTGGACCCCGCCGCGGCAACCGGCGACCGCTGGCGCTGCGGATGGACGAGTACCGCGATGACGAGAGAGCTGACCGTCGCACTTGTCGGTGCCACGGGCGTCGTGGGTGAGCAGTTTCTCCGGATCATGGAGGCGCGCGCGCTGCCGGTGCGCGAGATCCGGCTTCTGGCGACGGCCCGTTCCGCCGGGCGCGCGATCCCGTTTCGCGACGAGACCCTCACCGTTGCGGAGACGAGCGAGGCGGCGCTGGCTGGCGCCGACGTCGTCTTCGTGTCGGCGTCCACGGAGGCCTCGCGGCATTGGTGCCCGATCGCGCGAGAGCTGGGGGCCGTCGCCTTCGACGACTCCTCCGCGTTCCGCATGGAGCCCGACGTGCCGCTCGTTGTTCCGGAGATCAACGGCGAGACGCTTCGATCGCACCGGGGAATCATCGCGACGCCCAACTGTTCGACCGTGCCCGTGGTCCTGACCCTGGCTCCGTTGATGCGCGAGCGCGCCGTCCGGCGCGTGATCGCCGACACCTACCAGTCCGTCTCGGGAAGCGGCGGCGCCGCGGTGGTGGAGCTGCGCGAGCAGACGGCTGCCCGGCTCGCCGATCGCACGCACGAGCCCGAGGTCTATCCCAAGCAGATCGCCTTCAACACCATTCCCCAGGTCGATCTCTTCCTGGAGGACGGCTACACCAAAGAGGAATGGAAGATGATCGCGGAGAGTCGCAAGATCCTGGAGCAAGCGGATCTGGCGATCAGCGCGACGTGCGTGCGCGTTCCTACCTTCGTGGCACACGCGGCGGCGCTGCACGTTGAGCTGGACGCGCCCCTCACGGCCGCGGAGGCGCGCGTCCTCTGGAGCGGACAGGACGGGCTGGCTGTCGTGGACGACCCCGTCCAC
This sequence comes from Dehalococcoidia bacterium, assembly GCA_963663895.2. Classification (GTDB taxonomy): domain Bacteria; phylum Chloroflexota; class Dehalococcoidia; order Bin125; family Bin125; genus JAPOXK01. The sequence goes on from CAXXRD010000002.1 coordinate 765,662, forward strand.
GCGGGCTATCCGACGCCCGTCGACAGCGCCCATCGTGATCCGGTCTTCGTGGGGCGCGTGCGGCAGGACGCCTCCCACCCGAACGGCCTCGCCTACTGGGTCGTCAGCGATAATCTGCGGAAGGGTGCGGCGCTGAACATCGTGCAGATGGTCGAGTGGATGCTGGCCGACGGCTGCTTATAGCGGACGCACGGAACGACTGAGCAAGACCATGACCGAACTCGGACGCCTCTTTACCGCCATGGTCACGCCGATGCGGCCGGACGAATCGGTCGACGTCGACCAAGCCAAGCGATTGGCAAGGTCGCTGCTGGAGACGGGCAGCGACGGACTGGTGGTCTGTGGCACCACCGGCGAAGCGTCGACGCTGGAATTCGAAGAGGAGCGCCTGCTCTTCCGCGAGCTGCTGCCGGTTGTGCGGGAGCACGGCGCCGCACTGGTTGCGGGCACGGGTTCGAACAGCACGCGCACGGCGATTGACTCGTCGATGCGCGCGGAGCGGATCGGCGTCGACGCGCTTCTCCTGGTGGTGCCCTACTACAACAAGCCCTCGCAGGAGGGGCTCTACCGGCATTTTCAGGCGCTGGCCGCGTCGGTCCGGATCCCCTGCATTCTCTACAACGTTCCCAGCCGTACCGGTACCAACATGACTGCGGACACGCAGCTGCGGCTCGCTGCGATCCCCAACATCGTCGGGACCAAGGAGGCCAGCGGTGACCTGGACCAGATCGGTCGCATCATCGCTGGGGCCCCCGAGGGGTTCCGTGTCTGGAGCGGCAACGACGGGGACAACTTACCCATCCTCTCGATCGGCGGTTACGGCGCGGTCAGCGTCGTCTCGCATCTGGCCGGGCGGCAGGTGCGCGGCTGCATTGATGCGGCCGTGCGCGGCGATCTGGCGGAGGCAGGTCGCATCCATCGACGGCTCATGCCGCTCGTGAAGGCCATGTTCCTCGATGGCAACCCGGTGCCTCTCAAGTACGCCTTGAATCATGTGGGGTTCCCGGTCGGCCCGTCCCGCCCTCCCTTGGTGGAGCCGGACGAGGCGACTGCCGCGAAGATCCGCGCCGCCGTGGCCGCAGCACAGATCGACCTGCCGGTCTCGGTTTCGCCGTAGTCGCACCCGCGGCCGTCGCGGCGGCTCGTGATCTAAATGCTAGCTGCGCGCTGCGTGTTGGTTAGGGCTCAGATCAGCTGGAAGGGCAGGCACCGCGCGAGCCGGCGGCACGACGCGACCTGCGCGCTCGTCGGCCGGATCGGGATGGAGGCACGGGACCCAAGCTTCCCCGGCTGCCTACTGGGGAGGCGGCTCTTCCCCGTCCTGGGTTTCGTCTTGGCCGTCCGCCCCGTCCTCGCTCTCCGGTTCACGGCATTGATCGTCCGTCCGCTCCGGATCGTCCGGGAAGAGCTGTTCGATCTCCTGACAGGCGGCTTCGGCAGCCACCCGCGACTCCGATTCACTGCCCGTCACCTCGTCATGAATCGCGAAGCCCACGACCGCCGCTAGTCCCGCGACGAGCAGGGCGGTGACGATGAAAACCCAAAAGATGGTTGGAGTCCCGCGGTTGGCCATGGCACCTAACAGCTTCGTAGCGACCCGGCGGCGCTCGCCCAGGCGGAGCGTCGCTGCCGGGCCGTATCTTAGCGAATGCCGCCGTTAGCTGGAATCGCGTCGCGCAACGGCGCCCTTGCCTTGTGTTCCGTTAGATCTGCCGCAACGCGAGGGCGTCTTCCTGCAGGAAGCCGGCCGCGATCACGGTGAGCAGCGATGCCAGCAGCCCGATGACGGCCAGCAAAACCGACCAGCGGCGCAGGCGCTGAGCGCGCGCCTGCGCTCCGGCCTCGCTCCGCTCCGCCGCCGCCTCCAACAACGCCAGGATCCGTGGTCCGGTCACGAACGAGTGCAGGGCGACGGCCAGGATCGCGACCAGGACGATGGCCATCTTCGCGCTGAAGATGTAGCCCCAGCGCACGTCGAAGATATCGCCGCCGAACGGTGCCGCGATCGCTTCCACCGCCGCCCGGCGCTCCGCCTCCATGATCAGGCCCGTGATGACGAGTCCCGCCATCGCGGGCCAGGCGACCAGGTTGAAGCGCCGCGTGAAGCGCCGGAGCGTCGCGAGGCGCGTGCGGTCGTCGTCGATGGCGCGGAGGGCAGGCACGACCGCCGCCGCGGCCAGGAGTTGCGGCCCCACCCAGATCGTGGCGAACAGCACATGCAGGCCGGTCAGAATCGCATCGCCGGTCACGGGCACTCCTTCTAGACAGCCATGACTAAAGGATCGGGCTGACGATGATCGCTTCGTTGCGCTCGGGGCCCACGCCCACGATGTCGGCGGGAGCGCCGAGCAGGCTCTCGATCCGCCGGACGTAGCTCATCGCCGCCGCTGGCAGATCCTCGAAGCGGCGGCAGCCCGTGGTCTGGCTGAGCCAGCCGGGTAGATCTTCCCACACGGGCTGCGCTGCCGCGATCGCCGCGTGGCTACTGGGGAACCGCTCGACCCGCCGTCCGCCGATTTCGTAGGCCACGCAGATCCTGATCGTCTCGAAGGTGTCCAATACGTCGAGGCGCGTCAGGGCGATGCTGCTACAGCCGTTGAGTTCGATGGAGTACCGTCCTGCGACCGCGTCGAACCAGCCGCAGCGTCGCGGGCGGCCCGTCGTTGTGCCGTACTCCTGCCCGCACTCGCGCAGGCGGTCGCCTCCCGCCCCCCGCAGCTCGCTGGGCATGGGGCCATTCCCGACGCGCGTCTGGTACGCCTTGTAGATCCCGACGACGCGGCTCACGTCCAGGGGGCTGATCCCCACTCCCAGCGCTGCCCCGGCGGCCGTCGAGCTCGGGACGGACGAGGTGACGTAGTCGTACGTCCCCATGTCGAGGTCGAGCAGGCTGCCCTGCGCGCCCTCAAGCACGATCCGATCGCCCCGGCCGATCGCCTCCTGGCAGATGTGGCTCGTGTCCGTGACATAGGGCTCGAGCCGCGCCCAGTGCTCCCGGTAGCGCGCGAAGATGTCGTCGAAGTCCAGAGGAGCGCGGTTGTAGAGCTGCGTGAGGACGCGGTTCTTGTACCCGAGGACGAAGCGGAGCCGCTCCGCGAAGCTGGTGGCGTCGGCCAGGTCGGACAGGCGCAGGCCCATCCGTGCGACTTTGTCGATGAAGGCGGGACCGACGCCCTTGCCCGTCGTTCCCACCGCGTGCGCCCCCCGGAGCTCCTCATCCGCCGCGTCGATGATGGGGTGCCAGGGCATGACGACCTGCGCGCGATCCGAGACGAACAGCCGCTGCGTGTTGACGCCCCGCTCTTCAAGCATCTCGATTTCGTGAATCAGCTCGGCCGGATCAACGACCACGCCGTTGCCGATCACGCAGATCATCTCCGAAAAGATGCCCGCCGGCACGAGGTGCAGGGCGAACTTCCCGAGGTCGTTCACGACCGTATGCCCCGCGTTATGCCCCGCGGAGTAGCGAGCGATGATCTGCGCCTTGCGAGCGATCAGATCGACGATCCGGCCTTTACCTTCGTCGCCCCACTGCCCGCCGATAACGACAACCGCCGGCATTTATGCCGTTCCCGTCAGGCACGCACGCGCGAACGGGCGTGCTCCCGCGTTAAAAACCCGCGGGATTGTAGCACGCATCCCGTGCGATCCCGGTTGATGAAGCGCGTTAGCGGATAAACTAGGCTGCAGCGATCCCCAGCGTACGAGTGGAGAGGCGTGTGGAGTCCGAGATCGATTTCGCGCCCCTGCTGCTGGTATCGGCCCTCGCATTTTTGATCCCCTTGGCTACGCACCGACTCAGTGGCGGGACGCTCCCTTCCGTTGTCGGCGAGATCGGCGCCGGGATCATCTTTGGGCAGACGCTTCTCGGCGTCATCGAACCGAATGTCTGGCTGGAGTTCCTCTCCCTCTTCGGATTCGCGTACCTGATGTTCCTCTCCGGGCTGGAGGTCGACGTCGGCCTGCTGACGCGGCCGCTGGGCGGCGCTTGGTACAAGCCGATCGCTGTATTGAAGCATCCGCTGGTTGCTGGTACCGGCTTGCTCGCTCTCATCCTCGCGGCGACCGCCCTCGTTCTCTGGGGCCTGAACGAGTGGGACAAGATCGACGACTTTGCGCTGCTGCTCTTCGTGCTGAGCGCCACGTCGGTCGGCGTGATGGTGCCGGTGCTGAAGCTGCGCCAAGAGTCGGGCGCGTACGGGCAAACGCTCTTAGTGGCGGGCTTCTTGGTGGAGTTCGTCGCCATCGTCGCGATCGGCATCATCGTCGCGATCGACCGCGAGGGTCTCGGCTTGGAGGCGGCGCTGCTGCTGGCGCTGCCGGGCGCCTTCGCCGCCCTGCTGCTGCTCGCGCGGCAGAGCCACCGCCGCATTCCGCAGCTCGTGGCGCTGTTGACTGAGTTGGCGCACGCCTCGTCGCAGATCCAGATTCGCGGCGCGCTGGCCCTGCTCGTCGTGTTCGTGGTCCTGTCGCAGGTGGTCGGGACGGAGTTGGTGCTGGGTGCGTTCTTCGCCGGTCTGGCGCTCACGATCCTTACGCCGCGGCACGGATCGTCGATGCGGGTGAAACTCGACGCGCTGGGCTACGGCTTTTTCATTCCCGTGTTCTTCATCACTGCTGGCGCGACGATCGACCTCGAAGCGGTAACGCGAGCCGGATCCAGCGCCATTTTGATCCCCGCCTTTCTCGGCGCCGGCATAGCCGTCAAGGTGTTGCCGGCGCTCCTCACGCTCTCGCCCGGATTCGGACTGCGGCGCGCCTTGGCCGGCGGCATGCTCCTGACCGCCAACCTCAGCATCATTTTGGCTGCCACGACGGTCGCGGTGGAGACGGAGCGCATCGACGAGGGCACCAGCGCCGCCCTCTTGATCCTCGCGATCGTGAGCACCGGCCTGGCGCCGATCGCGTTCAACTTCCTCTTCCCCACGGCGCGCGCGGAGAAGCTCAGCCGCGCCATCGTCGTGGGGGCTGGGGCAACCGGCGGCGAGATGGCGCGCCGGCTCTTCCACAGCGGGTTGGCGGTCACCGTGATCGATATCGCCGCTGAGGCGCTGGCTCCTCTCGCCGCGATCGGCTGCGAGACGGTGGCGGGCGACGCCCGCAACCCTTCCACCATTGGCCGCGCCGCGCCGCGCTACGCGGAGTTGGCGGTGATCGCAACCAGCAACCCCGATCTTGCCTATGACTCCGCGCTCGCGCTGCGGCAATACAACGCCGATCTGCGGATCGTCACGCTGGTACGGGATCCGGACCCGCGACTGGAGTCGTTGGACGTCGAAGTCCATCGGCTGGGGACGGCCGCCGCGGTGGCGCTGGAGGGCGCGGTTCTGCGGCCCAGCCTGTTCTTCGCGTTGGGCGGCGGGTCGTACGGCGCGCTGGAGGAAGTGGTCCTGCGCGATCCGGGGCTGGCCGAGCGGCCGCTGTTCGATCTCGATTTACCCGGCAGCGTGCGCGTGATCCTCATCCTGCGCGATGGCTCCTTGATCATCCCCGAGGGTGACTCCGAGCTGCGCTTGGAAGATCGCGTGACGCTGGGCGGCGAGCCCGCTGCGGTCCGCGAGGCGTATCGGATGTTCAGCGGCCGGGATCTGGAATCCTCCCGCCGCGCCGCCGCCGGGCTCACGGACGCCCCCCCGCCGGTTGCCCGGACCGTCCCTGATTCAGCGATCGAGCGTGTGGAGAGCGAAGCCAACCACCGCCAGCACTAGCGCCCCTGGAACCTCGGCTCGCGCTTCTCGATGAAAGCGGTGAGGCCCTCTTGCCAGTCTTCGGTTTGGGACAAGGGCTGCCCCAAGTGCTCCTCCAGCGCCAGGCCGTGGGCCAGTGGCATGTCGAGGCCGCGCAGCATCGCCTCCTTCGCCGCGCGCACCGCGAGCGGACCGCGCGCGCCGACTGTGCGGGCCATCTGCATTGCCGCGGGCATCAGATCGTCGTGCGGCACGACACGGTTGATTAGCCCGACGCGATGGGCTTCCCGTGCATCGATCGGCTCGCCGGTCAGCAGCATCTCGTTGGCGATGGCGCTGGAGATCGCGCGGGGCAGGCGCTGCGACCCGCCCGCGCCCGTGAAGACACCGAGCTTGACTTCGGGCACGCCGAAGCGGGCGCGCTCCGAGGCGATGCGGATATCGCAGCAGAGCGCCAGCTCAAGGCCGCCTCCCAACGCGTAGCCGTTGATCGCGGCGATGATCGGCTTGAACACCGGTTCGCCCCGGGCCATGCCGAACATGGGGATCCCTTGGTGATGCGGACCGCCGTCGCCTTCGCTGTGGCGCGCGATCAGGTCGGCGCCGGCTGAGAAGGCGCGGTCGCCGGCACCCGTCAGCACCGCGACCCAGAGGTCATCGTTGAGGCGGAAGTCGCGCCACACGTCGAAGAGCTCGCGCGACGTCTGATTGCTGATCGCATTGAGTCGCTCCTGCCGGTCGATCGTGACGATGGCGATATGCTCATCGCGCTCGTAGCGCACCTGTTCCAGCGTGAGTTCGGCCATGTTCGCGCCTTTCATCGGTGATCGGGCGAGCGCGAGACTAGCATGGGCGAATGGACGGTTCGTTCGCCTTGCCGGATCCCCCAGCGGCCGCCTGCTAGAGGTCAAGGAACGACTGCAAGGGGCGCCGCTGCGATTCTCGATCGAGCGCTGGTTGGTGACGGAGTCACTCGCGGTGGGGCGGTGGTTTGCCTCGGACGATCGCTACGTGGCCGCGGGCACCAGCTCCTGGGGTTGCTGGTGGCGCGGGCGGCCCTACGGCGCCTACCGCATCCACCGACCAGACGGCTCGCTGCGCAGCTACCGGATCGATGTGGTGGAAGCGGTCCGGATCACCGCCGACGTTGTGCGCTATCGAGACTTGCTTCTCGATGCCTGGATTTTGCCGTCCGGTGCGCTCCGCCTGGAGGACGAAGACGAAGTGGCCGCTGCTTTGGATGCGGGCGTGCTCTCCCCGGCGCAGCAGCGGCGCATCTGCCGCACCAAGGCGCTGATTGAGCGGCGAACGGGCGAGCTTACCCGTCGGATCGATGCGACGATCGCGGAGGCGGTAGCCCGAGTCCGGCGGGCCGAAGCCTAAGCGGTTGGCCGCTTCGGGATCATGGCTTGGCGGGTGAACGCGATCACGGTTTCGTCGCGCTGGTTGATCCCCTGTGTTCGCACGGTGACGATCCCGCGATCCGGCTGCGACCGCGATTCGCGGACATCCAACACCTCAGTCACAGCGTAGATCGTATCGCCGTGAAAGACGGGCTTGCTGTGCACCATGTCCGTGGTGCTGAGGTTCGCGATCGCCTTGCCGCTGATCACCGGCACGGTCATGCCGATCACCAGGCTGAAGACGAACGGCCCCGGAACCACCCGCTGCCCGAACTGCGTTGCCGCCGCGTACTGTGCGTCGGAGTGCAGCGGGTGGTGGTTCATCGTCAGCATGCTGAACAGCACGTCGTCCGCTTCGGTGACCGTCCGTCCGGGCCAATGCTTGATCACCTCACCGACGGTGAACTCTTCGAGATAGCGGCCGAACTGCTCTCGGGTTGGCATGGCGCTGCTGGTCGTCGACTGTGGCTATCCGGCTGCGTAGAGTTCCAGCAGGCGGCGCGCGATGACGATCTTCTGGATCTCGCTGGTGCCTTCACCGACCAACATGAGGGGCGCATCGCGGTAGTAGCGCTCGATGCTGAGCTCTTCCGTGTAGCCGATGCCCCCGTGGATCCGCATGGCTTCCAGCGAGCACTCGGCCGCCACCTCCGACGCGAAGAGCTTGGCCATTCCCGCCTCCAGGTCGGTGCGCGCGCCCGTATCTTTCTTTCGGGCCGCTTCCATCGTGAGCAGGCGGGCAGCCCGAATTTTGGTTGCCATTTCCGCCAGCTTGAGCTGAATCGCCTGGTGCCGCGCGATCGGCTGGCCCATCGTCTCGCGCTTCTGTGCGTACGCGATCGCCGCGTCGAACGCCGCCTGGGCTACGCCGACGCCGCGGGCCGCCACGTTGATCCGCCCGATCTCCAGCCCCGCGATCAGCTGTTTGAAACCAAAGCCTTCCTTGCCGCCCAACAGGTTCGCCGCCGGCACGCGCGCGTCTGCGAAGAACAGTTCGCCGGTCTGGGCGCCTTTGTAGCCGAGCTTGGCGATCATGCGGCCGATCGTGAAGCCCGGCGTGTCCCGCTCCACGATGAAAGCGCTGATGCCGCGATGGCGGGGCTCGGCCAGCGGATCCGTTTTCGCCAGCGCCAGGTAGACGCCGCCGCGGTCGGCATTCGTGACGAACAGCTTGTTGCCGTTGAGGACGTAGTCGTCGCCGTCACGCGTCGCGGTCGTGCGGATTCCCTGCACGTCGGAGCCCGCGTTGGGCTCGGTCACGCAGAAGCAAGCCTGTGTCTCGCCGCTGACGATCCCCGGGAGGTAGCGCTCTCGCTGGTACGCCGTGCCGAAATTCTGGATCGCCCAGGCGTCGATCACGTTGGTATTGATCATCCCCGCCAAGCTCATCCAGCCGCGTGAGATCTCCTCCATCACCGCCGCGTAGGTCTGGAACGTGAGACCCAAGCCGCCGTATTCCTCGGGGAAGACCATGGCGAAGAGACCCATGTCGAGCATGTCTTGGTGCAACGCGACGGGGAACGTGTTGGCGTGCTCATACTCGTCCGCCGTCGGGATCACCTTGTCGTCCACCCAGCGGCGCACGCTCCGTACGATGTCGATGCCGACCTCGCCGTCGCCGGCCAGGATCTCGCGGACGTCCGTAGCGACGCTCATCGCTTGCTTCCCCTCATCGCAACGCGGCCTCCTGCTCTTCCACTTGCTGTTGCCACTCGAGCAGTTCGTGCGCGCGCAACACGATCGGCCGGTCGATCATCTGCCCGTCCAGCGCGACGGCCCCGTGCCCTTGGCGCTCGCCCTCCTCGTACGCGTCCACGACCTGCTTGGCCCAAGTGAGTTCCTCGGGACTCGGCGCGAACACGCGGTTCGCGATCTCCACCTGTGTGGGGTGAATACAGAATTTGCCCTTGAAGCCGAGCCCGCGGGCATGGGTGATATCGTGCTCAAAGTGCTCCAGATCGCGGAAGTCCGCCTCGGGCACGTCGATGGGGACGAGATCGGCGGCGCGGGCGGCGATGGCGACCTGCGCGCGCGGATACTCCATCTCAACCCCCCCGCGCGTGCGGCGCACGCCCAAGCTCGTTACAAAGTCCTCGCCGCCCAGCGCGGCGCCGATCAGCCGCGGCGAGGCGTGACAGATCTCGTAGGCATGCGAGAGGCCCGTGGTCGTCTCGATCCAAGGGATGACGGTGATTTGGCCCGCTGGCATGCCGCGCACCTTCTCCAAGTAGGTCAGGTAATGATCGAGTTGCCGGATGTCATCCGCACCGTCGGCCTTTGGCAGGTTGATCCCGTTGAGCCACGGGCCGACGATTGCCTCCAGGTCCAGCTCCGCATGCGGCGTGCTCAGCCCGTTGATCCGGACGTAGATCAGGCGGCCCTTGGCCGGAAAGTCGCGGATCGCCTCGGCGACCATCTCGCGCGCCTTGCCCTTCTCCGCCTCGGCCACCGAGTCCTCAAGGTCGAAATTGAGGATGTCGGCCGGAACCGTGCGCGCGCGCTCAATGAAGCGCGCGCGCACCCCTGGGACCGACAACATGCTGCGGATGATTCGTGTAGCCGCTGCTCGACTCCTTCGAAGGCTGGGGCGGAAGAATCCGTAGTCTAGCGATTCGCACGCGCAATGCTACGGGGGGATGTAGTCACTAGGACGGGTGCGACGGATTCGGGGCACCGGACTGCGCCCCGCGGGCAGCGCCAGCCAAGCCGGCCGGGGCGGCTCCTTGCGTTCGAGGCCGGCTCCGCCGCTGGCAGCGCTGCACATCGATCCCAATATGGGGTGAACCCTCCGTCGTCGCTCGGCCGTCGCGCTGGGGACCGTCCGTATCGGGGCGCCGGATCAGATGGCGGCGAGCGCCGCGAGCGCCTCTCCGTCTTCGTACGGCCCGACGGCGGCGGCGGCGAGGTTGCCTGGCCTGATGACCCGTTGGGCGACGCGGAGGATGTCGTCCGCGGTGACGGCGCGCAGCGAGCTCACGACCTCGTCGATCGATCGGATCCGGCCTTCGTGCAGTAAGTCGTCGCCCGTTCGCGAGGCGTGAGCGGTGGCCGTCTCGAGGCTGAGGCGGTAGGCGCCCACTGTATGCTCGCGCGCCTTCTCGAGCTCCTCGGGCGCCACCGGCTCGCACGCCAACCGTTTCACCTCGGTCAGAATGATGTCGGTTGCTTCAAGCACGTTCTCTTGCGTGACGCCGGCGCCGATCATCAAGTGTCCGGCGTCGAGGTGCCGCGCCAGCCGCGAGCCGACCGCGTACGCGAGCCCACGGCGCTCCCGCACTTCCAGGAAGAGGCGGCTGCTCATCCCCGATCCCAAGATGCTGTTCATGAGCGTCAGCGCATAGCGATCGGGGTCGGTTCGGGGAAAGGTCCGCAAGCCGAACGTGAGGTTGCACTGCTCGATCTCCCGTGTCTCGACGCGGATGCGATCCAGCGACATCCCGTCGCGCGCGGCTTCGCGCTCGGGGAGAGGCGCGTTGGGAACCTCCCCCCAGGCCTCGGTCGCTAGCGCCGTCGCCGCGGCGACATCCACATTGCCGGCGATCGCAAGGACCATGTTCGCGGGCTGGTACCAGGCCGCGATGTGGTCGATGAGGTGCGAACGGTGGACGGAGGCGACGCTTTCGAGGTCGCCGGCGATGTCCCAGCCGAGCGGCTGGTCGCCGTAGACGGCCTCATCCAGAAGTTGGTCCGCGCGTTGCGCGGGCTCGTCGTGGCTCCGGCGGATCTCCTGCTGGATCACGGTCCGTTCGCGCTCGATCTCCTCTTCGCTCAGCAGGGAGTGGCGCAACGAGTCCGTGAGGACGTCCATCGCGAGGTCGAGCCGGTCGAAGGGCACGCGGTTCCAGTAAGTGGTGGCTTCCTTCGTGGTGAAGGCGTTGAGCGTCCCGCCCGCGCCCTCGATCGCGATCGAGATCTCCGCCGCCGTCGGGCGGGACTCCGTGCCCTTGAACAGCATGTGCTCGAGATAGTGGGAAAGGCCGAGCGTCTCGCGCCGCTCCGCCCGGCTCCCGACGCCCACCCACAGGGCCAGCGCCGCCGCTTGCGAGTGCGGCAGCGGCGTGACCACGATGCGGAGTCCGTTGTCGAGCGTGGTGATCGTAGAGGGAGTTTGTTTGACGGCAGCGGGCATCAATGATCCTGAGATTGGGTACAGGTAGCGTATCACGGTCGTGGCGCTCCGCTTGCCCCGGGCGATCGCCGCGACGCAGGTAGGGCTTGATACACTGGGCGCGGCGACGGCCGCGAGGAGGAACGGGTGACGATCACGGTGCGGCTAGCGGACACGCTCGTGGAGCTCTCCGCGCGCAAGGAGCCGGAGTTTCAGGTCGATCATCGCGACGGGATGACCGTCTGGGACCTCATCCTGGAGCAAGGATTCCGCGAGCGCGATGCCGAGGCGATCGCCGCGATCATCAACGACGAGCAAGGCGAGCACGACGATCTGCTGCGCGACGGTGACACGGTCGAGCTGCTGGTGAGCATCTCCGGCGGATGAGACAGGACCTGCGCGCGGATCACGCGCCGCCGTGCGATAATGCCGCGACCGTTCATTGACACCCTTTCGCGCGCGTCGATACGATGCCAGTAGCACAGATGGTCGCATCGCTGTCGGAATGCCCGAGAGCGGCGGCCTAGCGAGGCTGATGCCGAAGTACATCTTCGTTACGGGTGGGGTGGTCAGTTCTGTCGGTAAAGGCATCACCAGCGCATCCCTCGCGACCCTGCTGAAGAGCCGCGGACACACGGTTACCGTTCAAAAGCTCGACCCCTACTTGAACGTCGATCCGGGCACCATGTCGCCGTACCAGCACGGCGAGGTCTTCGTGACCGCTGACGGGGCCGAGACCGACCTGGACTTGGGCCACTACGAGCGCTTTCTGGACCAAGATCTCACCGGCGCCTCGTCGCTCACCATGGGCCAAGTGCACCAGGCCGTCATACAGCGGGAGCGGCGGGGGGATTTCTTGGGCGGCACCATCCAGCAGGTGCCCCACATCACGGATGAAGTCAAAGCGTGCGTGCGCGGACTGGCGGAGCAATCCGGCGTCGACCTGCTGATCGTCGAAGTCGGCGGCACTATCGGCGATATCGAAGGGCAAGCTTTCTTGGAGGCGATCCGGCAGATTCGTTCCGAGGGAAACCGCACCGACGCCGTGTCGGTGCACGTGACGATGCTGCCCTATCTCCGCGCGACCGGGGAGCTCAAGACCAAGCCCACGCAGCACTCCGTCCGTGAGCTCCGCTCTGCGGGGATCCAGCCCGATGTCATCATCGCGCGCGCGGAGATGCCGGTCGGCGATCCGATCAAGGCCAAAGTCGCCCTCTTCTGCGATGTCGAGCCACGTGCCGTGGTGCCCCTTGAGACGGCGCCGAGCATCTACCAAGTGCCGCTGATCCTTGATGATGCCGGTGTCACGGATCTCATCCTGGAGCGCTTGGCGCTTCCGCCTGCCGACCGAGACTTGCAGCAGTGGCGTGAATGGGTCTCCGCGCTGCGCAATCCAACGGTACACGTCCCAATCGCGATCGTGGGCAAGTATGTCGAGCTGCCGGACGCCTATCTCTCCGTCAAGGAGGCGCTCATCCACGCGGGCGTGGAGCATGGTGTCGCCATTGATCTCCGCTGGGTCCAGTCCGATCGCCTGGAAGGCGCTGATGTCGCCGCCGAGCTCGCGGGCGTGTGTGGCCTGCTGGTGCCGGGCGGCTTCGGCGAGCGGGGCAGCGAAGGCGAGGTCGCGGCGGCGCGCTGGGCGCGCGAATACCGGATCCCGTATCTGGGTCTTTGCCGCGGGATGCAGCAAATGGTCATCGAGTTCGCACGGAACGTGGCCGGGTTGGCCGCCGCCAACTCCACCGAGTTCGAGAGGGACGCGGGCGCCCCCGTAATTTCCCTGCTGGAAGAGCAGGAGCACGTGCGAGAGATGGGCGGGACGATGCGGTTGGGTCACTACCCGTGCCGCTTGATCGCGGGGACGCGCGCGGCGGCCGCCTACGGGGATGAGTTGGTGCACGAGCGGCATCGCCACCGCTGGGAATTCAACAACGCCTTCCGCGAATTGCTGGCGGCGGCCGGGCTCGTCGCGAGCGGCGTCGCCCCGGACGATTCCCTCGTCGAGATCGTCGAGCTTGAGGGACACCCCTTCATGCTGGGATCGCAGTTCCATCCCGAGTTGCGCTCGCGGCCCGGGCATCCCCACCCACTCTTCTCGGCGTTTATCACGGAGGCGCTGGCGGCCTTGCCCTTCGCATCATCGCCGGCCGAGGAGCCGCGCGTCGCGGCTTCGGAGGTGGTGGGATCGTAGGCGGAACGGATGAGTGAGGATGAGGCGCTCCGCCTTGTGCACATGCTTGCGTTATTCCTGTTTGCCGCTGGCGTCGGCGGCACGCTGCTTCCGCTCTACCGCTCTTGGTCGAGCGGCGACGTGATCGCTCAGGCGCACGCCTTTCAGTCGGCGGGCCGCAACCAAGTCGGCGTCATGCTGCCGGGATTGATCCTCGTCGGTGTCACCGGGCTCGTGTGGGCGATCCGCTCGGATATCTACGATCCGATCGAGACGGGCTGGCTCCTCGCGGTCGAGGGGTTGTACCTGTTCGTGCTCTTCGTCTGCTTTCCGGCGATGAGCGCTGGGTTGCGACGTGCCCGTATCCTCGCGCTGCAAGCGCTGAAGAGCGGTGAAGTGTCGCCGGAGCTAGAAGAGACGCTGGCGGACCATGCCCCGCTCGTGGTGGGGACCGTCATTGTGTTGATGAGCGTGCTGGCGGCGGCGCTGGCGATCACGAAGCCGTTCTAGCGCGAGAGACGCGAAAGGGGATCGACCGTGCGCATCTTCCTCGACACCGCCAACTTGGCGGAGATCCGGACCGCCGTACGCTGGGGCGTATGCGCGGGCGTCACCACCAACCCCACGCTCTATGCCAAAGAGAGCGGGAGTGGGGTCAGCTACCGCGAGCGCGTGGTCGAGATCGCGGAGATCGTGGGGGGGCATGTCTCGGCGGAGTGCGTCAGTCGCACGGCGGACGACCTCGTGGAGGAGGCGCGTGCGATCGTGTCGTGGCACCCCAACGTGGTCGTCAAGATCCCTGCCGATGAGGCCGGGATCGAAGCGATCCACCGGGTCAGCAGCGAGGGCATCCGCGTCAATACGACGTTGATATTCAGCGTGAATCAAGCGCTGCTGGTCGCGAACGCCGGCGCCGCGTTCGTCAGTCCCTTTGTCGGACGTCTGGATGATATCGATCACGATGGCATCGACCTGGTTCGCGAAACCGTCGAGCTTCTCGACCGCTACCACCTGCCGACCCAAGTGATCGCCGCCAGCATCCGGGGCCCGCAGCACGTCAGCGCCGCCGCCGCCGCCGGCGCGCATATTGCAACCGTGCCCTTCAAGGTCCTGCGACAGATGTTGCAGCATCCGCTCACCGACCGCGGCATCGCCGCCTTCCTCGCCGATTGGGAGCGGGCACAGACGGCGGTGGGGCGCTAGCGCTCCCCGACGTCCGGCGCGGGGCAGCGGCTTGCGCGCCGCGATCGGTGCGATTATGCTAAGCTCGCTTGAGCAGGCGTGCGCTTAAAGGTTGCGGCGCCACCCCACTTTTGCGGTTCACCCCAACGATGCACCAGTGAGTGCAAAGCCAATTGGGCGCAGGACCAAGCGCGTTGAACATCACCGAACTCGAATCGAAAACCCGCGACGAGCTTGTTGAGCAGGCCAAAGATGCCGGCGTGACCGGTGCCGCGCGTCTCAAGAAGCAAGATCTCGTTCTCCGCCTCTTGCAGGCGCAGAGCGCGACCAAAGGCAACCTACTCTCCGGCGGAGTCATCGACATCGTCGACGACGGGTATGGTTTCCTGCGGGGCGAAGCCCTCCTCCCCGCCGGTACGGACGTGTACGTTTCCCAGTCACAGGTCCGGCGCTTTGCCTTACGCCCCGGCGACTATGTCACCGGGCAGGTGCGCCCCCCTCGCGATGGCGAAAAATACTACGGCCTCTGGCAGGTGGACCTCGTCAACGGCATGGACCCGGAAGAGGCGAAGCGGCGGCCGCACTTCGAGAATCAGACCGCCATTTTCCCGAATGAGCAGTTCGTTCTTGAAACGGAAGATCCCGCGAACCTCTCCGGGCGGTTGATCGACCTTGTCGCACCGCTGGGCCGCGGCCAGCGCGGCCTCATCGTCTCACCGCCCAAGGCGGGCAAGACGATGCTGCTGCAGAGCATCGCCAACGGCGTCACCTCCAACAACGAGACCGCTCACCTCATCGTGGTCCTGGTCGGGGAGCGTCCCGAGGAGGTCACCGAAATGCGCCGCACCGTGCGGGGCGAGGTCGTCTCCTCGACCTTTGACGACCCGGTCGAGGACCATACGCGCGTCGCGGAGATGGCGCTTGAGCGCGCGAAGCGCCTGATGGAATGCAGTCGCGACGTGGTGATCCTGTGCGACTCCATCACGCGGCTGACGCGGGCCTATAACTTGGAGATGCCGACCAGCGGACGCACCCTCACGGGCGGCATGGACCCGATCGCGCTCTATCCGCCCAAGCGCTTTTTCGGCGCGGCCCGCAAAGCCGAAGAGGGTGGCAGCCTCACGATCATCGCCACCTGCCTCATCGACACCGGCAGCCGCCTCGACGACGTGATCTACGAGGAGTTCAAAGGCACCGGGAACTGGGAAGTGCACCTCGATCGCAAGCTCTCCGAGCGCCGCGTTTTCCCCGCCATCGACATCGCGCGGAGCGGTACCCGCCGCGAGGAGCTGCTGCTGCCGTCGGATAAGCTCCAGCGGGTTTGGCTGCTGCGGCGTATGGTGTCGATGCTGAGCAGCGGCAATTCCCAGACCGAGCCCACCGAGCGCTTGATCGAGCGGCTCAGCCGCACCAAGTCCAACGAAGAGTTCCTCAGCTCCCTCGCCACCGCCGACGCGTAGGCTGTCCGGCAGACCTCCGCATCCTCCCTCGCAGCGGTCAGTCGCCCCGCGGCGACAGCACCTGGACCGTGGTGTGCTCGGGCAGGCCGCTCGCCGTGACGTTGACGTGATTCTCCAGCGTCTCCGGTTTCTGCGCGCCCATCTCTTTGAGGAACGGCTCGACCGTGTCCAGCAGCTCCGTCTCGGGTCCCGCCTTGTACAACATCGGGATGACCAGCTTCGGCTCGAGCGTGCTCACGACCTGCGCCGCCGCCGCCGCATCAAGGTGCCCGTGTCCTCCGATCGGCACCAGTGCCACGTCCGCTTGGCCGAGCATCTCCACTTCGTCCGCTGTCGGCAGCGCGCCCAGGTCGCCGAGGTGGACGACCGCGACCGCGTCGATGGTGATCACGAAGGCGGTGTTGTAGCCGTCGCCGCCTGCACGCTGGGGCCGGGGAGTGCGGACCCCCGTCACCAAGACTTGCTTGGCCTCATAC
Source organism: Dehalococcoidia bacterium (assembly GCA_963663895.2). Taxonomy (GTDB): domain Bacteria; phylum Chloroflexota; class Dehalococcoidia; order Bin125; family Bin125; genus JAPOXK01. The sequence goes on from CAXXRD010000002.1 coordinate 782,151, forward strand.
TCACCCGGGGCATCGAGTTGCAGCGGATCGCCGGCCACGCCCTGCACCCAGCTGAACTCGGGCGCCGCATTCGACACGGTGACGATCTCCGCGCGCGGGCGGTTGAGACGGAAGCCCGTCGACGATGGGCAAGGGTCCATGACGACGGCGGCGTCGCGACCGCGGAGCCGGAAAGCGCTGTGGCCGATCCAGGCGATATCCATGACGCTATTGTTGAAGCCTCGCGGCCTAGGCTCCAGCGCTGGCGTCGGTTTCGGCCCTGGCGAGGATGACGGCCGCGTTCTGGCCCAGCGTGCCGTAGGCGCACACCGCGGCTCCCCCGAGATGATCCCGTTGGGGTGTCCGGGCAAAGTCGAGCTCGCAGGCCTCGTCGGGCTGCTCGAAGCTGGCATGCGGCGGTACGACCTGCTCTGCTAAGCCGAAGACTGCCGCGGCGGCGGCCAGCGCGCCGCTCGCGCCGACCGTGAAACCCACGACCGGCGTCACCGTCGTCACGTATGTATCGAGGATCCGGGCGCCGAGAGAGCGCTCCAGGATGTCCGTCTCGCGCGCGTCGCCGGCCAGCGTTCCTGCGCCGGCTGCGTAGACGACATCGATCTGATGCGGGCTGATCGCCGCCTGCCGGATCGCTGTGCCCAGCGCTCGCCGTCCGATGTCGACATCGGTAGGGGCGCAGCCGTCGCCCGGCGGGCCAGATGTCTGGCCGAAGCCGATCACTTCGGCGTAGATGCGGGCGCCGCGCGCTAGGGCGACGTCCCGGTTCTCCAGCACGAGAGCGGCCGCGCCTTCGCCGAGGACCAGTCCGTCGCGCAGGAGGTCGAAGGGACGCAGGGCGTTTGGCTCCGACTGGCGGCTGAGCAGCCCGGCCGCCTCGTACGCGGACCAGATCCGGCGGCTGAGCGGCGCCTCGGCCCCGCCGGCCACCGCGATCTGGACCGTGCCGCTCTGGATGAGCGCCGTCGCCTCGCCGATCGCGATGAGCCCCGAGGCGGCGTCGGCGCGAATCGTGGCGGATGGCCCGCTGATATGGAGGCCGATGGTCACCCCGGCCAACCCGTCGCTGAAGAAGCGACGGGCGTCTACGCCGTCCGCGCTGTCGAATTCATCCGCGTGCGCCGTCCCGATCAGCGCACCGATGTACGGCGCTTGTTCGGGCCCCAGCTCCAGCCGGGAATCGCCGATCGCCTGCATGGAAGCGTCCAGCGCGAAGCAAGCGCTGCGGCTGAGGCGGCGCAGCACGGCGTCGGGCACGCCACTGGGTCCGCGGTAGTCTGCCAGCTGTGCGACCACGGCGGGCCGGCCCGGATCGAAGGCCGTGAGCGGGGAGGGAGCGAGCCGTTCCTGGAGAAGCGCGCTCCATAGATCCGGCGCCCTGGGTCCGGCGGCGCTGACGGCGCCCACGCCGGTCACCACCACCCGAACCGGCTCGATTCGTCCTGCTGCTGGACCACCGCTCGTCATGGGGACACGCTCGTTTCTTGACCACCAGATAGGCGAGTGATAGGCTCATCCTCCCTTGGCACTCTCAGTATGAGAGTGCCAAACGGTGAGAAGGATTGTCGCGGCATGGAAGCTGTCACCGATCGCCGTGCCGGAATCCTTCGGCTCGTCGTCCGCGAGTACGTCGACACGGCAACGCCGGTCGGCTCCAAGACCATCCGCGAGAAGTATGAACTCTCCGCTTCGGCGGCCACGATTCGCAGCGAGATGCAGGCGCTCGAGTCCGACGGATTCCTCACCCATCCCTACACTTCCGCGGGCCGCATCCCCTCCGACCTCGGCTACCGCTCCTACGTCGAGTCGCTGATGGGACCGGTCGAGTTGGCGGCGGAAGAGAAGGCGACGATTCGTCACCAGTTTTACCAGGCCGCCCCGGAACTCGATGAGTGGGCCAAGCTGGCGGCCGTGCTTCTGGCTCGATCATTGGGTCTGGTGGCGATTGTAACCCCTCCCCGATCCGACGACCTGCGGGTGCGCCGCGTGGAACTCGTTTCACTCAAGGACCTGCTCGCGCTTCTGATCGTGGTGTTGCGTGAAGCCCGCGTTCTCAAGCAACTCGTACCGCTCGAATCTCCGGCCGATCAGAGCCAGCTCAACAGCGCGGGCAACCATCTCAACGCACGCCTCGTTGGCAAGAGCCTCCGCGAGATCCGCCGCCACTCACCAGCCGAAGGGCTCGAGGGTGGGATCGAGCGGTCGATAGCGCAGCTGCTTGAGATCGAATCGCAGCGGGAGATGGGTGCGTATATCGAAGGCTTGAGCGGCGTCCTGGAGCAGCCGGAGTTTCAGCAAAACCGCGATGATTTCATTGATGTGATTCGCTTGATCGACGCACGTTCGGTGGATCAGCTCATGCCCCCGGCGACGCTTGAGAACAGCGGCGTCAGCGTCGTGATCGGCGAGGAGCATCCGATCCGGGCGATGCAGCACTGCTCGGTCGTCATGACGCCCTACTCGGCGCGCTCCGGGATCTCGGGTTTCGTCGGGGTGTTGGGCCCGACACGCCTGCAGTACGGGCGCGCCGTGGCGCGCGTGCGCTACTTCAGCAGCCTGCTCGACGAACTGATGCTCGAGATCTACGGATAACGGGCCATGTCTGTTGAACGCCCTCGGGTCGCCCTCCACGCCCGAGCCAATTGAGAGCAGCGTGATGGACACTTTCGCGGCCGATAGCGGCCCGTCCTCCTGCGACCCCGAGCCCCACCCGGATCCGGTCCGGGACCCTGTGGGCGAGCAGGCCGGAGCAGAGGCGGAACGTCCCGCGACTGCGGACGACGCGCTGCGCGCCGAACTCGATCAGGCGCGCGCGCTGGCGGAGGAACGCTTGGCCATGGCCCAGCGCGCCCAAGCCGACTACGAGAATCTGAAGAGGCGGACCGAGCGGGAGCGCGGCGATCTCGTCCAAGTCGTCAAAGCCGGTCTGATGGGGCAGTTGCTCCCGCTCGTCGACGACCTAGAGCTGGCCTTGCAGGCGGACCCGGACCCGGACCCGACGGCCTGGCTCGAAGGGCTGCGCCTCATTCAAGGGAAAGTCGTCTCGGCCCTAGAGGCGATAGGGCTGCAGCCGATCGCCGCGATCGGCCAACCGTTCGATCCCCGCTTCCACGAAGGAGTGGGTCAGGCCCCCGGCCAGGACGGTGTGGTGGTGACGCAGGTCCAGAAGGGCTACCTCCTCAACGGGCACGTCTTGCGGCCGGCGCGTGTCCTTGTTGGAAACGGCGAGACGACCCCAGCTGACTCGCTAAACGGGAGCGCATCAGCGATGGCTGATCGGAACGGAGAGAACGATGGCTAAGGTGATCGGCATCGACTTGGGGACGACGAACTCCGTCGTGGCGGTGATGGAAGGCGGTGAGCCCGTCGTCGTGGCCAGTCAAGAGGGAACACGGACGACTCCGTCGGTGGTGGCCGTCGGCAAGGACGGAGAGCGGTTGGTGGGGACGGTCGCCAAGCGACAGGGCGTCACGAACCCGGACAACACCGTCTTCAGCGTGAAGCGTCTCATGGGTCGGCGCTATGAGGACTCCAACGTCCAGAAGGATGTCAAGCTGCTGCCGTACAAGGTGACGAAAGCCGCCAACGGCGACGCGTGGGTCAAGATGGGCGACAAGGAGTACGGGCCGCCGGAGGTCTCCGCGATGATCCTGCAGAAGCTGAAGCAGGACGCCGAAGCGTACTTGGGCGAGACGGTCACCGAGGCGGTCATCACCGTCCCCGCCTACTTCGACGATAGCCAGCGCAACGCGACCAAGGACGCGGGCAAAATCGCGGGGCTGGAGGTGCTGCGCATCATCAACGAGCCGACCGCCGCCTCGCTCGCCTACGGTCTCGACAAAAAACACGATCACTACGTCGCCGTGTACGACCTCGGCGGCGGCACCTTCGACGTATCGATCCTCGAGCTCGGCGAGGGCACCTTCCAGGTGCGTTCCACCAACGGCAATACGCACTTGGGCGGCGATGACTTCGATCAGCGGGTGATCGACCATCTCGTCGCCGAGTTCAAGAAGGAGCAAGGCATCGACCTCGCCGAGGACCGCATGGCGTTGCAGCGGCTCAAGGAGGCGGCGGAGCGCGCCAAGATCGAACTGTCCAGTACGCAGTCCACCGATGTCTCTTTGCCGTACCTCACCGCCGACGCCAGCGGGCCCAAACACTTCAGCCTCACTCTCACCCGCGCCAAGCTCGAGCAACTCACCGACGACTTGGTGGAGTCCACGTTGGGGCCCTGCCAGGCGGCCCTCAAGGACGCGGGGATCACCGGCAACCAGGTCGACGAAGTGGTGTTGGTCGGCGGCCAGACGCGGATGCCGCTCGTTCAGAAGGAAGTCCAGCAATTTTTCGGCAAAGAGCCCAACCGTGGCGTCAACCCCGACGAGGTCGTGGCGATCGGGGCCGCCATTCAAGCCGGAGTCCTCAAGGGCGACGTGAAGGACGTGCTGCTCCTCGACGTGACCCCGCTCACGCTCGGCATCGAGACCTTGGGCGGCGTGCGCACCCCGCTCATCGAGCGCAACACCACGATCCCGACCAGCAAGAGTCAGGTCTTCTCTACCGCCAGCGACAACCAGCCGCAGGTGGAGGTCCACGTGCTGCAGGGGGAGCGGGAGATGGCCGGCGACAACAAGTCGCTCGGTAAGTTCAGCTTGGACGGCATTCTGCCGGCCCCCCGCGGTATGCCGCAGATCGAAGTGACGTTCGATATCGACGCCAACGGCATTCTCAACGTCCGCGCGGTTGATCAAGGCACGGGCAAAGAGCAGAAGATCACGATCACCGCCGCGTCCGGGCTGAGCGATGACGAAGTCGAGCGAATGAAGCAGGACGCGGAACTTCATGCCGAAGAGGATCAGCAGCGGCGCGCCTCGATCGAATTGCGTAACGTTGCGGAGAGCACCGCCTATCGCGCCGAAAAGCTGATCGGCGAGCAAGAGGACAAGCTCGACGAGGAGACGAAGGCCACGCTCCAGGCGAAGATCCAGGCGCTGCGGGACGCTCTCGCTGCCGAACCCGCCGATGACGACGCGATCCAAACCGCGATGGACGATCTCAACGGTGCCTTGATGCAGGTTGGCGAGAAGATTTACGGCAGCCAGGAGGAGGCGGCGTCCGCCGCTACTTCGGCCCAGGAGAGTGAGAGTAGCGCGGACGCGTCGGGTGAGGAGCCCAGCGCCGTGGAGGGTGAGTTCCGCGAAGTCTAGCTTCGGCAGCTTCGCGCGACGCGTCCGGTCGCTGTGGGCTCGCAAGGGTAGACTAGGGCATTAGCCCAAGCGGGAAGCGGGTTCCGCAGACGGGAGACCTATGGCGACGGTACCCAAGCGCGACTTTTACGAGATCCTGGGCGTGCCGCGCGATTGCAGCAACGAGCAGCTCAAGAGCGCCTTCCGCAAGCTCGCTATGGAGTACCACCCGGACCGCAATCCCGATCCGGCGGCGGCGGAACGCTTCAAGGAGATCGGCGCAGCCTATGAGGTGCTCTCCGACCCGGAGAAGCGCCGCAGATACGACCGCTTCGGCAGCGCCGAATTCAGCGCGGGCTTCGAGGGCTTCGACTTCGGGGGCTTCGGCGACATCTTCGACGCCTTCTTCGGCGGGCGCCGTGCCGACGGTCCCGTCCGGGGTGTCGATCTGCAGGTGCAGCTCGAGCTCGACTTTGCGGAGGCGGTCTTCGGCGCGCAGAAGGAGCTCGCCATCAGCCGCCAGGAGACGTGCACCGCCTGTCGCGGCGACGGGGCGGAACCCGGCACCGATCGAATCGCTTGCCCGCAGTGCGGCGGCGCCGGCGAGATTCGGCGGGCCCAACGCAGCGTCTTCGGTCAGTTCGTCAACGTGGCGACTTGCGACCGCTGCGAGGGTCTCGGATCGATCGTCTCACGCCCGTGCCGGACTTGTGGCGGCGTCGGGCGCGAGCAACGGAATCGCCGGATCAAGGTCAAAGTTCCCGCTGGCATCGCCGACGGCGCGCGCCTCCGCTTCGCTGAAGAAGGCGGAGCCGGTAGCCGCGGCGGTACGCCCGGCCATCTCTACGTCGATCTCCGCGTGCGCCCGCACCCCGTGTTCGCTCGGGAAGGCGACGACCTCGTGCTCGATCTGCCGCTCAGCCTGGCGCAGGCGGCGCTCGGAGCCGAGATCGAGGTCCCCACGCTCGATGGCGACAGCGTGCCGCTGCAGGTTCGCTCCGGGACGCAGCACGGACAGGCCTTCCGTTTGCGTGGGCATGGCGTCCCGCGCGCTCGCGCCCGCGCCCGTGGCGACCTCGTCGTGCGCGCGCAGCTCCACGTTCCGACAAAGCTCACCGAGGAACAGCGCGCGCTCTTCGAACGTCTGGATGAGACACTCGGGTCGCCGACGAAGGACGGGCACGAAACCGGCTTCTTCTCGCGCATCCGCGATGCCTTCAGCGCCTGACGACCCGATCGCTCCTCCTCCGGCCGCTGCCCCATCCACTGGCCCGCTGGTCGAGGTGTGGCTGGAGGTCGCTGCGGCGGAGAGCGAGCTGGCAGCGGCGATACTGGAGCGCGTCGCGCCTGCGGGGGTCGCGATCGCGCTTCCCTTCAAGCAGGATCCCGACTGCGGCGAGGCAGCGCTCTCGCCGCAGGGGCGGGCCCGCGTCAGCTGCTACCTTCCGGCTTCCTCTTGGCCGGAACTGCGTCCTACCGTCGCGGCGCTGGTGGCGGCTACCCCATGGCTCGGCGCGCCGGCTCAAGTGCGCGCGACGCCCCTTCCCGGCCGTGACTGGTCGACTGCCTGGCACGCCCACGTGCAAGTGCAGCGGTTCGGCCGTCTCGTCCTGCGGCCCACGCCCTGTGACTACGCGACGCGAGCGGACGAGGTCGTTGTTCACTTAGAGCCCGGCTTGGCCTTCGGCAGCGGGTCGCACGAGAGCACGCGCCTCGCCTTGATCGCGTTGGAGCGCTGGCTCCAGCCAGCCGCCAGCGCGCTTGATCTCGGCACCGGATCCGGCGTGCTCGCCTGCGCCGCTGCTCGCCTCGGCGCTTCCCATGTGGATGCCGTCGATATCGACCCCCTGGCGGTCGCCGCCGCCCGCCGCAACGCGCGGCTCAATGGGGTGGCGGGCGGCTTGGTGGCTGTGCAGCTCGGCGATCGTCCTCCCCCCGATGGAAGCTACGATTTCGTCGTCGCGAATCTCACCGCTCTTGCCCTCGTGGCGTTGGCGGGCGCCTTGACCAAGGCGACTCGCCCTGGCGGGATCTGTGTCGTCGCCGGCGTGATCGATCAGCAGGAAGCGCGAGTAGCGCGGGCGCTGCGCGCCGCCGGCCTTGAGCCGCAGGAAACGCTTCGCGAAGGAGAATGGCGGGCGATCCAGTCGGTGCGGCCGGCGGCTGGGTGCCGGCGCCCCTCTCAGGGTCCGGAGTCACCGATTGCGAAATCCGGGTCCAGCGCGCCCTCCGGGTCGGGGATCTCCTGATCCCGGATCCATTGCGCCGGGTTCACCGGGATGCCGTGCACCACGATCTCCCAGTGCAGGTGCGGCCCCGTCGCGAGGCCCGTGGCGCCGATCGACCCCAGCGGATCGCCGGTCACGACGACCGTTCCCTCGGTCACGAGGACTTCCGAGAGGTGATAGTAGCCCGAGTGCACGCCGCCCCCGTGGTCGACGATGACGCTGTTGCCGCGCCTCTGCGTCCGCCCCACCCACGCCACCACGCCCGCGTTAGGGGCGAGCACCGGATCGCCGTGGTCTCCGGCAAAGTCGAGGCCGCTGTGATACTCGGTCGGCTCCCGGAAGTTGTACGAGCGCAGGAGCCCGAAGCTTGACGTGATCACGCCGGCCGCCGGCTGGTCGAAGAGGCCACTCCAGTGCCGCTCCGGAGTCAACGCCCGCTGTGCCGCGTCCCGGACCTCTTGGTCTTGCCCGATCACGGCCGGGTCGAGCAGCGCTTGGTTGCTCTCGTCGAGTTGAATAACCTCCGTCGCCACGGTCGCCTCCGTGACCGTGATGGTCGTCTCGCGGCGTAGCGCCTGCCGGCCCGCATTGTCCGCCACCGCGATCACGAGGGGGATCGGCCCCGGGGGCGTCCGCGCCTCGACCGGGAGGATCGCGAACAGCCGGTCGCCCTCGCGAAGCAGTGTGAAGATCTCACCGTCGTACGCGACGGAGGCGAACCCGGCGCCCGGCGCGTCGACGGCAACCAGAAACGCGTACCCCTGGGTGACGTCATGCGGGACGACGTAGATCAGGGGATCCGTCTCGAGCACCGCCTCTGGCTCGGTGGGACCCAACTGCACGACTGCCTGCGGCGGCGGCTCTGTCGTCGGCGCGCCGTCGCCGGCAGGGGCCGCGCTGCTTGCGGGGGCAAGGCCCTCCATCTGCGCGACCGCTTCCTCGGGAGTGGCGCCGTCGCCGCAGCCGACGGCGAACCCGGCCAGCGCAAACAGGAGCACGAGCGCCGCTGAGCGGCCGCAACCCAGCCGGCGGGGGCCAGAAATCATTCGCATAGTGTACGGCTGCTATCCGGCAGCGTCTGGCTCGGCTCGCTATCCTCGTTCTGCCTGGCGGCGCGACATGGGCGCTGCGCGTTCCTTGGCGGGCGGAGACAGGCGGAGGAGCCAGTGAACGACCCGCAAGGAGATATCAGACGGATTGCCCAGAACATCGAGCGGGTGATTTTGGGAAAGAGCCGCGAGGTCCAACTGGCGACGATCGCGCTCGTCAGCAACGGCCACCTCTTGATCGAGGACGTTCCCGGAACCGGCAAGACGATGCTGGCCCGCGCGCTCGCGATCTCCACCGGCTGCACCTTCACTCGCGTGCAGTTCACGCCGGACTTGCTGCCCTCGGACGTTACCGGCGTCTCGATCTACAACCAGAAGCACGGGGATTTCGAATGGCGGCCGGGGCCCGTCGTCGCGCAGGTCGTGCTGGCCGACGAGATCAACCGCGCGACGCCCAAAACCCAATCGGCCTTGCTGGAGGCCATGGAGGAGCGGCAGGTGACCGTGGACGGCGTGACCCGGCCGTTGCCGCAGCCCTTCATGGTCATGGCCACCCAGAATCCCGTGGAGTACGAGGGCACCTTCCCGCTCCCCGAGGCGCAGCTGGACCGCTTCCTCCTTCGATTGCGCCTCGGCTACCCCGACCAAGCCGATGAGGTGGCGGTGCTGGAGGGTCAGCAGGAGCGTCACCCCATCGGCGATCTGCAGCCCGTGATAGCGCCCGAGCGGATCCTCGATCTGCAGGCGGCGGTGCGGAGCATCTGGGTCGATCCGCTCATCAAGCAGTACATCGTCGAGATCGCGGGCGGCACCCGCAGCCACCCGGCGGTGTTTCTCGGCGCTTCGCCGCGCGGCTCGCTGGCGCTCTTCCGTTGCGCCCAGGCCCAGGCGCTCATCGCGGGGCGCGACTACGTCACCCCCGATGACGTCAAGGAGCTGGCGCCGTTCGCCCTGGGCCACCGGATCATCGTCAGCCCCACCGCGCAGGCACGTGAGACCGACGCCGCCACGGTCGTCCAGGAGACGCTGCAGCGGGTACCGGTGCCGGGCGCGCGCGCAGGCACACGGTGATCCGATTCCCCTGGCGCCTGCTACGGGCGGGCTACCGGGCGACACTGGGCCGGCGACGCATGCTCACCGGCGTCGTGCTGGCGCTGGTGCTGGCGCTGGTGCTGGCGTTCATCTCCAACTTCTGGTTGCCGTTTCGGATCGGCTACGTGTTGCTGTTCGCGCTGATGGCGGGCGCCTTGTGGACCTGGCTGCACACGCAGGGGCTGCGCGTCCGGCGCGACCTGGCGCAGACGCGGCTCACAGCCGGCGACTCGCTCTTGGAGCGCATCGAGATCGCCAACCGGCTGCGTCTCCCCAAGCTCTGGCTGGAGGTGCGCTCCGTGTCGGATCTGCCGCGCGAGCACGGGGGCCGCGTGGTCTCGCTGGGGTCGCGCGCCCGGCGAGCTTGGGAGGTCGCGACCGTCTGTCCGCGCCGCGGCCTGTTCACGCTTGGGCCGGTGACGGTTCGCGTCTCCGACCCCTTCGACCTCTTCCACTGGGAGCGGCGCTTCGGCCGCCAGCAGGAGATCATGGTCTATCCGCGCGCCCTGGAGCTGCCGGGATACGCGATACCGCCGGCCAGCCTGCCCGGCGAGGGGCGCTATCGCCGCCGCGCGCACTACGTCACCCCCAACGCCGCCGGCGTGCGCGAGTACCAGTCGGGCGACGCGCTCAACCGCATTCATTGGCCGAGCACGGTCCGCACCGGAGAGCTGATGGTCAAGACCTTCGAGTTCGACCCCGCTTCGCACGTCTGGGTGGTCCTCGACATGGACGCGCGCGTCCAGGCCGGCAGCGGCGACGAGTCGACCACGGAATACGCGGTCACGGTCGCGGCCTCCCTGGTCCGCCACTTCCTCGCCCAGAGCCGGGCCGTGGGGCTGCTCACCTTCTCGGATGGCTTGCTCATGCTTGAGCCGGATCGCGGCGGCTCCCAGCTCACCTCCATGCTGGAGCTGCTGGCCGTCGTCCAGCCCGTCGGCGATGTTGGCCTCGGCTCCCTCCTGCTGCACTATGGTCATCATTGGGGCCGGCAGACCACGCTGATCGCGGTCACCTCGTCGGTCGAACGCCGCTGGGCGCATGCCTTGCGGGCCCTGCGGCTCCGGGGAGTCCGCACCGCGGCCACGCTGATCGAGGCGGAGTCCTTCGGCGGGCCCGCGGGCGCCGCCGCTTTGCGGAGCGAGCTGCTCGCCAACCAGATCGCCGCGACCCGCGTCCGCCGGGGCGACGACATTCCGGCGGCGCTGTCCCGTACCGCCGGCCGGCCGCTGGCGGCCGCGCCCTAGCCATGCGGGGGCCCGTGCGGGAAGAGGTGCGGGCGCCGGCGCCGCGCGCCCGCACCGGGGCCGCGGCCGTCGCCATCCGTGGCCTGGCCGAGCGGGCCGTCACCGCCGCCCTGCTGGCGATCCTCCTGCTCGCCGTTGCCGACAGCATCGTGGAGGCCGGGTGGGTGGAGGAGATGCCCGAGCTGCGGCTCCTGGTGGTGCTGGCGCTGGGATGCGCCCTGCTGCTGGCCCCCCTGCGCGCGCATTGGCTGCCTCTGCTGGGCGCGGGCCTGCTCGCCGGGGCGATCGTCGTCCTCTGGCAGGTGCTGAGCCTGGGCTCCATCGATCAGCAGCCCCTCTTCTGGGAGCGCTTCCAGGACCTGGGGGCGAGGCTCGATGACTGGTTCCGGCAGGCGTTCAGCTCCGGCATCGCGACGGGCAACCTGCCCTTCGTGCTGTTCGTCGCCGCCGCGCTCTGGGGCGCGGCCTTCCTGGGGTCGTTCCTCATGCTGCGCCGGCGCAACGCCTGGCCCGTGATCCTGGCCGGCGCCGCCCTGATCGCCGTCAACCTCGCCTATGCCGGCGGCGATCAGTGGGACGCGAACTTCGGCGTCTTCCTGGGGGCGGCCGTGGTGCTGGCCCTGCGCGCCCACCTCTGGCGGCGCTTCGCCCGCTTGCGCGACCAGGGCTCGGAGGTCCCGGTGCAGATGAGCTGGCACGCCCTGGTCGTGGGGGTCCTGCTGGCGGCGCTGCTGGTGGGCGGCAGCCGCGCCGCCCCGCGCCCGGACGAGTCCGGGGCGCTCGTCAGCATCTGGGACCGCGCCACCGATCCCTTCGTTGGCCTGGCCGACGAGGTCGACCGCCTCTTCACCGCGCTGGGCTCCGGCCGGACGCCGCCGCTGCACTCCTTCGGGGAAGGCTTCGCCCTGCAGGCCGAGATCGATCCCGGGGGAAGCGTCGTGGTGCAGGTGGAGACGTCCGAGACGGGCTTGCTGCGCGGATCGTCGTACGATCGCTATACCGGCCAGGGCTGGACGCAGAGCCAGGCCCGGCCGGCGTCCGTGCCCGCCGGAGAGCCGCTCCCGGTCGATCCGCCGGCGGGCGCCTTCGGCTACGCCGCCCGGCGCGAGGTGACGAGCCTGATCTCGGTCGCGCGCTCCCCGCGCGTCTACTTCAGCGTGGGGCAGCCGCTGGTCCTGGACGACGAGGCGGAGGCCGTGCAGATCGGCGAGACGGTGGTGCGGGTCGAGGTCGGCAATCCCCGCGTCCCCAGCGTCGCGCCCGACCTGGCCCGGGCGCTGCGGGAGATCAGCATCCTCCAGGAGCGCGGCGAGCTCTCCGACCTCGCCGCCCTTAGCCTCCTCCCCCCCGGCTACGAGGTCCTGGAGATCGAGCGCGGCTTCGGCGGCATCGCCGCCTTCGTCCTTCGCAGCGCCCCCGTGGCGCCGGACGTCCTGGCCCTGCGATCGCTCGGCCGCATCCACGCCGGCAGCGAGTACGCCGTCCGGGGCTCCGTGTCGGACGCGACCGAGGACGAGCTGCGGACGGCGGGCCGCGCCTATCCGCAGTGGGTGCTGTCACGCAATCTGCAGCTCCCGGCCGAGCTGACGGACGAGGCGTTCGCGCGTCTGCAAGCGCTGGCCCTAGCCCTCACCTCGGCGGCCCGGACCCCGTACGACGCGGCCGTGGCCCTGGAGTCGCATCTCTGCTGCCAGCCCCGCGTCGGCCCCAGCGGCCGGCCGATCCGCGACGCCAGCGGCCGGCCGGTTCCCCTCTACCCCTTCAATCCGCTGATCCCGCCGTCCCCGGCCGAGACGGACGCGGTGAGCTGGTTCCTGTTCGAGTTCCGGGACGAGCGTGGCTTTCCCCTGGGCGGCTACTACGACTACCACGCCAGCGCCATGGCGGTCCTCCTGCGCAGCCTGGGCATTCCGGCGCGCATCAGCACCGGCTTCGTGCTCAACGAGGGCAACTTCGACGCGGGCAGCCGCTCCTTCGTCGTGCGCGCGCGGCACGCCTACACCTGGGTCGAGGTGTTCTTCCCCGGCTACGGCTGGGTCGACTTCGACCCCACGCCCTCCGGGACGGGAGCGGCCTTCACCGAGATCCAAGGCCGGCGGCTGGGCGCACAGCGCCTCCCGCCCCTGGATCCGGCCGCGGACGTCTCCTCCGCCAACCCCGACCCCCGCCTGGGCGGCTTCTCGGCCATCCTGGACGACCTTGAGGGGCCCCCCGGCGTCACCGACCCCGAGGCGGCCGAGGAGGAGGCGCCGGCGGGCGGCTCCTCCCTCGTCTGGATCGCGCTGGCGGCCGTCCTGGGGACGCTCGCCGCGGGCGGCCTGGGCGGCCGGCTGGCCTGGGAGTGGTCGCTGCGCGGCCTCGGCCCGGCCGAGCGGAGCTGGGCCAGCCTGCACCGCCTCGCCCGCTGGGCCGGACTCGCGGGCGCCCCCAGCGCGACGCCGTCCGAGTTCGCCGGGCGGCTGGACGCCCGCCTGCGCGCCCCCGGCGACGCCGGGCGCCTGGCGCGGCATTACGTGCGCGTGCGCTACGGCCGCGGCGTCCTGGACGCCGGCGAGCGCGATCAGGTGCGGCGCTCGTACCTGCGCCTGCGCGGCCTGCTGCTGCGGCGCATCCTGCGCGGCGCCGCCCGCCCGCGCCGTCCCTCGCTGCGCCGGTTTTTCTAGCCCGTCGCTATAATCGGTTGGTCAAGTACGGCGGCGATCGGCCGGCTGCGATGGCGCGGTCGCGGCTGGGGCGGGGGCCAAGCGTCGCCTGAAGGGACCGAAGGCGATCGTGAAGCCGCTTCCCGCGCCGCCGCTCTGGATCGCCCTGGCGGCGATCATCCTCATCGGCGTCGCCTGCCGCGGGAGTTCCGACGGCGAGGTCCGCGAGGTCGTGGCCAAGCCGGAGGTGGTGGATGCGAGTGGCATGGTGCGCGAAGTCACGGTCGGGCCGGAGCGGGTGGACTGCGTCGGCGTGGGACCCCGGCTGTGCCTGGTCGTCGATGGTGGGCTCTTCTACGACGCGATCGACGGCTTCGACTACGAGGAGGGCTACCATTACCGGCTCCGCATCGAGCAGTACGATGCCTGGCCGGGCCAGGAGGAGCCGCCGGCCGACGCGGGACGCTACGGCTACCGGCTGATCGAGCTCATCAGCAAGACCCCGGCGCGGTGAGGCCGCCGCCGGGGCCGGGAAGGCGGCCGGGAACGAGAGGTTCACAATGAAGAAGGTGTTTATCGCTGGGGCGATCGGCCTGGTAGTCTCCCTCACCCTGCTGGGGAGCGCCGCACTGGCCCTGATGGCGCGGCTGGCGCTGCGGACGGCCCGGTCCGGCCCGCCGGGCGGCGCCAAGGAGGACGGGGAGCATTCGGCCTGCGGCTCGGCCTGCCGCTTCGCCGGCCAGGCCGTGCACTTCCTCGACGCGGCCCTGCGGCGCTTCCTCAGGGCGCGCACGGGAGGCTAGGGTTGGCGGCGGGAGCTCGCGAGCGACTGATGATGATCTCCGGATACCGTTCCCTAGGCCGTTCCCCCGCGATTCCGCTGATGCGGCGGGCCGCGATCGCCCTGGCCGCCGTGGCGCTGGCGGGGCTCGCGGCCTGCTCGGACGGCGGCGAGCAACGGACCCTGTGGATCAGCGGCGTCCCCGACCAGGACGCCAGCCTGCTGGAGGCGCGCTTCACGGCCCTGGCCGAATACCTTGCCGAGGAGACCGGCCTGGACGTGCGCTACGTCCCCCACGAGAGCTACGCGGCCGTCGTCGACGCCTTCCGCGAGGGCGACGTGCACCTGGCCTGGTACGGCGGCCTCACCGGCGTCCAGGCCCGCCTGGCCGTCCCCGAGGCGGAGGCGATCGCCCAGCGCCCGCGCGACGCCGCTTTCCACTCCGTCTTCGTGGCCGCGCCGGACTCCGGCATCACGGATCTCGCCGGCCTGCGCGGTAGGACGCTGACCTTCGGCTCCGAGAGCTCCAACTCCGGCCACCTCATGCCCCGCTTCTTCCTGCGGGAGGCGGGCATCGCCGTGGAGCGGGACCTGGCCGCGATCGGGTTCAGCGGGTCGCACGACCGCACCTGGCGGCTCGTCGCGGACGGCGCCTTCGACGCTGGCGCCCTCAACGCGGTGGTCTGGGAGGCGCGCGCCGCCGCCGGGGAGGTGGATCGCGCCAAGGTGGAGGTCTTCTTCCGCACGCCGCCCTACGTGAACTACCACTGGGTCGTGAACCGCGCCGTCGACGCCAGCCACGGGGCGGGCACGGTGGACAAGCTGCGAGCCGCGCTCCTAGCCATTGACGCCTCGCGCGGCGGGCGGGCGCAGGCGATCGCCGAGGCCTTCCAGACCGACCGCTTCATCCCCACGGCCAACGCAAACTACCGGCCGATCGAGGAGGTGGCGCGGGAGCTGGGGATCATCGGGCCGTAGCGGCGCGTTCGCGCCGCGGCCCGGCTGCCGCCTCTCGGCGCTATGATTCTGTTGGAGAGGGGAATAGGGGGCTCCGATGGACGTGAAGGAAGCGGTGCGAATGGCGAAAGAGTACGTTGGCCAACTCTTCGCCGACGAGGGGATCAAGAATGTTGGCCTCGAAGAGGTGGTGTTCGACGACGCGGCCGATGAATGGAAGATCACCATCGGTTTCTCCCGTCCCTGGGACCGGGCAGTTGGAACGGGCACCATGACTGCTGTGCTTGGTGGAGCGCGCTTGGAACGTTCCTATAAGGTCGTTCGCGTCGATGACAGTAACGGCAAAGTCAAGAAATTGATCACGGATCGTATCTTGAAGTTCTCCAACTGAGCCGGTGGCCCCGGCCGGTTTCTTCATTGATGCGAATCTTCTCGTATTGCTCGTCGTGGGTAGCACCGGGCGAGAATTAATCGCAAGACACCGTCGGCTGAGAGCATACAGAGCGGAAGATTACGATGCTCTGATCGATTTGATCGATCAGTTTGACCGGATACTAGTAACGCCAAACACTCTTACGGAGACGTCCAACCTGCTTGGTCAGCATAAAGACCCGGAGCGTTCACGCTTCTTCGAAACGCTCCGGGTCCTCATTCAAGAGAGCGAGGAGGTCGTCGTCGCCAGCGTGAAGGCTTCGCGTAACAGTGCGTTTGGACAGCTTGGGTTGACCGATGCGGCGCTTCTAGAGGTCGCCACAAAGGAGACGCCGTTGGTCACTGCGGACCTCGGCTTATACCTCGCGGCTCTGGAGAGAGAGGGAGAAGCCGCAGTGAACTTCACGCATCTTCGGGATCTATGACTGGCCGTCGAGTCTGCTCGCTCTTTACTCTGGCCGCCAACGCTGCCGTTCCGATGCAGGTCGCCTCGGCGGAAAAGCTGTGCCTCTTCCACCGGCAGCACCCGGCCTAGCGTGCTGGACTCCCGATAGGGAAAGCCTAATCTACAGCACCTCGCAGGGTCCGCCGCGCCAGACCAAAGGTTTGTTGGTTTCAGCATCCACGACGCCGTCTAGCTTGGGTGGATTATCGGGATCGGCGCAGGCTTGATCGAGCTGCGCCTGGGTCAAACTGGTAGTGCCGGCAAGGGAAGCCTCGGACAGATTTGTCTCGGATAGGTTCGCGTAGCTGAGGTCTGTGTCGGTGAGCTTTGCCCTGGAGAGATCCGTGCCTGTGAGATTTGCGTCGAAGAGGTTCGCATTGGTAAGTGTCGCGAAGCTAAGCCTCGCACGGGTAAGATTTGCCCCCGAGAGTCGGGCGTCACTGAGATGCGCAATGTCGATTGTTGCGCCGATGAGTGTTGCATCAGTGAGGTCGGCGCCGTCAAGCGAGGCGCCCATAAGACGTACGCCAGCGAGATCTGCCCTATTCAGATCCAACTTGAAATTCGCTGTCCTTTCAAGGGCAGGCCGCTTTATCCAGCTAGTAGGTGTGGCGATCGCGGTCATGGCGGCCTGCACGTCTTCTCGTAGCCGAGGATGAGAAGTGGTCGGCTTCGGTTCCTCTTGAGTCGGATGGCGAACGAAAGCGCAAAGCCGGCTCATGATCTGGATGTGGTATCGCTCAGGCTCATCCTTCGCGAGGCGTTCGAGGGTGTAGATACCATCCAGACGAACCGAGAGTTCTTCGCTGTTAAGCATATCGGCGCCTTGCTGGTAGAGCTGATTCGATAGGGTCCGCTGCGCCGTAGCGGCTTGGAGTTCCGCGACTCTGCTGCGCCAGAATGCAAGCCACAGCGCGATCACGCCGCCGGCGACCAAGCCGATATTGCGGATGGTGGTGCTGCCGGACTCGCCGCCAGTCACCCAGTCCCGGAACACGGTCGAGATCACAACGAGAGCGATCAGCGAAGCTATTGCCAACAGGGAGACCGCGACTAGTGCCGTGAAACGGCGGCGGGCGAGCTTTAGCCGGTACCAGCGGCGACGAATGTTGCGTATCCAGTTGGCGCGGCTCATCTACTACCCACCAGCTGCAGGATCGCGGCGATGCGGCGGGCGGTGTCGCTGAAGTGCTTGACCTCGTCGAATGTCAGCGGCCGGCCCAGGACCTTGTGCTCGCGGTAGGAGAGCCACTTCTTCAGCACCTGGTAGCCGCCGAGCTTGTAGCGCCAGACGGCGGCGGGGACGTTGCGCCAATAGGCGTGGTCGTTGAGGTAGACGTCGAACGCCGTCTCTCCCAGGGTGGAGCGCTCGGCGGCCCGGCCCTGGGCTGGCATCACCACCTTGCCTTGTCCGAAGTATCCCCAGCCCGCCGTCACCATGAAGTCGTCGCCGGCCATGTGGCGGCCGTCGCTGGTGGCGGGCACGGCGATGGCGGCGTTCTCCGGGCGCAGCGGAGGCTCGGTCACGCCGGGGACGGGGCGCTCCGGGTCCAGCAGCGCCGCCAGCTCCCGCCCGCGCGCCGCCGATGCCGCCAGCTCGTCCGCCGCGCCGGGCGCCTCCCCATCCGGCCAGCCCGGCAGGGGGATGCGGGGCCACTCCATGCGCAGCGCGCCCGCGTTGGTCTCCCGGTAGGCGGGGTCGTGCAGCACGGCCAGGACGTGGTGGAAGAGATCCTCCACGTCTAGGTCTAAACGTCGCAGATAGTTCTTCGCGGCGTCCGAGAGGTTGGGCGCGTTGTTCTGCTGTGCCGGCTCCGCGGTTCCGAGCGCGTCCGAGCGGAGCCAAGCGGGAAAGAAACTCGACAGCCCATTCCCGAAGTTGTCGGCGAGATCGCGACATAGAGTTCCACGCGAGAAATCTTCTCGGGCTTCTCTTTCTCGCGCCTCGATCCACAGATTTCCGTTGAACACGTGTGGCTTGTATTCGGCGCGCTTCTCATCGAGCAGTTTTGTGGCCGCCTCCCAGTAGAGCCAGCGAGTGTCGAAGGGACGGTAGGCGAAGCGGACGAAGCCGGCATCGTTCGGGCCGCCACGCGCCAGCAACTCGGCGCGCACCTGCCGCGCGTCGAACCGCGCCGTGCTCTGCATCACGCTCGGATAGCGCTGCGCGATCTCCTCGTGACTCAGATCCGGATCGAAGTACGCGGCCAGGCGCGCCTTGAGGCGATCGAGGCCGGTATCGACCAGGAACGGATCACGGCTGGTCTTGACGCCGGGAAAGTACTTTGGAAATAGGTCGGGCAGCGACGGCCAGCCGGACCAACCCTCGCCGGCCGCCATTGGCGTGAAGGGCAAGCCCAGCGGCATATCCGGCTTAATGGCATCGTAGAGCGCACTTGGCTCCGTCTCCGCCGTCGCCGTCAGATCCTCGCGCTTGGTATGGCCCCAGAGATGGCGGAAGCCGACGGCTGCGGCCGGGACATGGTCGGCCTTGCGCACCAGCGTCGTGATGGCGGTGCCGACCTGGATGCCGACCGGGTCCTCCGGCGTCGAGAAGATGCTGGGGTCGGGCTCGCCGTCCGGGGTCGTCTTGCCGGTCTTGCGCTTGTCGCCGTTGAGGCAGTCGATGCGGATCGCGTCGAAGGCCTCCAGGTAGCGCTCGCGCATCCCGGTGAAGGAGAGGCCGTCCAGCCAGGAGTAGTTGGAGATGAAGCAGACCACGCCCCGGCCAGTCTTCTCGGCGATGCGCCGCTCGGCCATGCGGAAGAAGCGCACGTAGAGGTCGTTGAGCCCCTGGCCCTCGGGCCGCCGCACCCGCTGGACCGTGCGGTAGGCCTCGGTCAGCGCCCGCTCCTCCTCCACCGCCATGCCGGCGAAGCCGTTGTAGGGCGGGTTGCCCAGGATCACGAGGACGGGCGTCTCCCGCTTGACCCGCTCGGCGCGCTCGCGCTCCTCCTCCAGCTCGGGGAAGGGCAGCGGCTTCTGCGCCTTGGGCTCCCAGCCGGTGAGGGCGTTGGTGAGGAAGACGCCGGCCCGCTCTTCTTTTCCGGCTTGTCCGGCGGGGGCGTCCTCCGCCAGGGGCGCGTCCAGCTCCTGCATCGTCAGCCCCACTTGCAGGTGGGCGACCACGAAGGGGGCGGGCATGATCTCGAAGCCGAAGACGCGCTCCAGCGCCGCTTGCCTCACCCGCGCCCCGGTCAGCGCGCCCAGCCCCTGGCCCTCCAGGTTGGCGGCGATGCGGCGCAGCACCTCGGCCAGGTAGGCGCCGGTGCCGCAGCAGGGGTCGAGCACGTAGACATTCTCCTCCGCCAGCCCGCCGGGCAGGCCGAGGTCGTCCTTCAGCGCCCGGTCCACGCGGGCGACCATGTAGCGCACCACTTCGGCCGGGGTGTACCAGACGCCGAGCTGCTTGCGCAGGCCGGGATCGAAGGCCTCCAGGAAGGGCTCGTAGAAGTAGGGCACGGCCTCGCCCTCGTTGAACTTGGCGAAGAAGGCGCCCCGGTCCACGCGGTCGAGCGCCGCCGCCGTCCAGTCCAGCACCTCGACCAGCCCCAGCGGCTGCAGGCGGCCGGGGTCCGAGATCTGCTGGAAGAGCGCCCGCAGCACCGGCGCCCGCAGGTGCCAGACCGCTTCATGCCAGTTGAATCTGCCGGCCGGCGGCGGCGCGGCCCGCGCCCACAGCACCCAGGCGGAGAAGACGCCGTAGAAGAGCGTCTGCACCAGGGTCGATCGGAAGAAGGCGGCGCCCCGCTCGCCCTCGAAGCGCACGCCCAGCGCTTCTTCCAGGGCGGCGCGCACGGCGGCCAGCGATGATTCGTCGCCGGCCGCCTCAACGCGGGCCAGGCCGTCGCGGGCGTAGGAGGCGAGCAGCCAGGCCAGGTCCCTGGGCTCGGCCAGGGCGGCGCGGTGGGCCAGCGCCCGGCGCAGGTATTCGCCCAGGGCGGCGCCGCTCCGGCGGGCCAGGGCGCGCGGCTTCGCCAGCCGTGCCTCGAACTCCTCCGCGCTCTCCGCCAGGCGGAACGTCTCCAGCTTGGCCGGGCGGCCCGCCGCGTCCTCTCCCAGCAGGACGAAGTCGCGGGTGTTGGTGACCAGCACCAGGCGGTATAGCCCCCAGTACTTGCTCACCTGTTCAGCATCCGTCGTCAGCCAGGCGTCGTCATCGAGAGGCTTCATCTCGATCACGCCGCGCTCGGGGAGTTGTCCCTGGCGCGGCTGGCCCTTCTGTATCTGCGTGGCGGCGTAGAGCCCGTAGTCGGGATGATCGGCGCCCTGGTCGGCGAGCTGGCTCACGCAGAAGACCTTGGGCTTGAGCGTGGCGCCCACGGCGTCGAGCAGGTTGGCCAGCGGCACGTAGTTGGACAGCTCCGGGGTGGCGCCGCCCGAGGCGCGCACCTGCCGCAGGGCGCTGAAGTAGTCCCCGGCGGCGCTCGTCAGCGAGGTATTGGTTGCCATCATCCCTTACGTTGCGGCCAGAAGGGCGCGGGGCGCAAGCCCCTCGCGGGCCGGGGGATCAAGCCACGGGCACGGCGGCGGGCAGCGCCTCGATGGCGGCCGAGCCGTGGGGGCCGAGCGTCTCGCCCAGCCGCGCGATCAGGGCGTGGGCGCCGTTGCACTTGGGCAGGGCCAGGGTGACGTGCTCGCCGATGCCGTCCACGGTGAGGAAGGTCTCGACCGTCCCCGGCGACTCCCGTACGAGGCGCATCGTCTCGTGCAGCCGCTGCTGGTCGGCCGCGGGGTCGTCCGTCTCCTGCAAGCGGATGTGCAGCGTGGGGGCGGCCTCGCCGGGGCGCGCGGGCTCGGCCGCGGGCACGAAGGCGGCCGGCGCCGGCTCCGCGGTCGCCAGCGGGGGCGGCGCGGCCGCTGCGGGGGCGGGCGCCTCCGGGGGGGCGGCTTCTGGAGTGGGGGCTTGCGGGGCGGGGGCGGCGCCCGGCTCGCGCTCCACGGCCTCCGGGGCGGCGGCGGCCTGCGCGGCGGGCGGGGAGGCGTGGGCGCCTCCGTTCCTCGGCGGCAGGGACGCGGGCGCCGCGCCGCCTTGCAGGCCGCCGCCGGCGGGCGCCTCGACGTACTGCGTCACCTCGTCCACCGCCACCGTGAGCCGCTCGCCGCGCGCCCGCACCTTGGCGTGCAGGAGGACGATCGAGCCCTTGCTCCAGATCTCGCGCGTGCGGGCGTACTGCTCCGGCCAGACCGTCACCTCGACGGCGCCCGAGAGGTCCTCCACCAGCACGGCCGCGAAGGGGTCGCCCTTCTTCGTGGTGAGCGGGCGGATGATGTCGACCATGCCCGCCAGGACGATCTCCTGGCCGTCGAGCTCGTCGCCCACCTCGGCGGCCTGGACGGTGACCTCGGCGGCGAGGTCGGCGGCGGCGCGCTGGAAAGGGTGGGCGGAGAGGTAGGCGCCCAGCAGATCCTTCTCCCAGTGCAACTCCTCGGCGCTGGTGGTGCCGGCCTCCTCCAGATCGAGATCGGGGCGCGGCGTCTCCACCTCCTCGCCGAAGAGGTCGAACATCGTCGTCTGGCCGCTGGCGCGCAGATCCTGCTCCCGCTGGGCGCGGCGCACGATGCGGTCGATCCCGGCCAGCGCCGCCCCGCGGCTGCTGAGCGCGTCGAGGGCGCCGGCCTTGATCAGGCTCTCCAGGGCGCGCTTGTTGAGGGCGCGCAGGTCGGCGCGGCGGCAGAAGTCCTCCAGCGAGGCGAAGGGGCCGCCCTTGTCGCGCTCGGCCACCACCAGATCGATCGCGCCCCGCCCCACGTTCTTGATGTTGGCCAGCCCGAAGCGGATGGCGAGGCGCCCGGCCTCGTCCCGCTCCACGTTGAACTGGGCCTGCGAGCGGTTGATGTCGGGGGGCAGGACCCGGAGCCCCAACCGGGCGCACTCCGCGATCGCCAGCCCCACCCGGTCCGCGTCGCCGGCCTCGCGGCGCAGGATGGCGGTCATGTAGGGCGCGGGGTAGTGCGCCTTCAGGTAGGCGGTCTGGTAGGCGATCGTGCCGTAGCAGACGGCGTGGGCCTTGTTGAAAGCGTATCCGGCGAAGGGCTCGATCAGCTCGAACACCGTGGTGGCGTCGGCGTCGCCGTAGCCCAGCTCGCGGGCGCCCTGGGTGAAGCGCCCGCGCTCGGCCTGCATCACCTCGGGGATCTTCTTGCCCATGGCCTTGCGCATGATGTCGGCCTGGCCCAGGGAGTAGCCGGCGAACTTGCGGGCGATGTGGAGCACCTGGTCCTGGTAGACGATCACGCCGTGGGTCTCGTCCAGGATCGCCGCCAGGTCGGGGTGCGGGTAGGCGATCGGCTCGCGGCCGTGGCGGGCGGCGATGTAGCGGGGGATGTGCTCCATCGGCCCGGGGCGGTAGAGCGCCACCATGGCCGCCAGGTCCGCGATCCGCGCGGGCTGCAGCTCCTGCACGTAGCGCCGCATCCCGGAGGACTCCAGCTGGAAGACGCCGAAGGTCTCCCCGCGCGAGAGCAGGGCGAAGGTCGCGGCGTCCTCGTCCGCGAGCTGCTGGTAGTCGACTTCCTCGCCGGTCAGGTCGCGCACCAGCTGCGCGCAGGTCTCTAGGACCGTGAGGTTGCTGAGGCCCAGCAGGTCCATCTTGAGCAGCCCGACCGCGGCGCACTGGTTCATCGCCCACTGCGTCATGGGGATGGCGTCGTCCTCGCCGCGCACCGGCCGCTGCAGGGGCACGTTCTCCACCAGGGGCTCGCGCGCGATCACCACGCCGGCGGCGTGCGTGCCCGCGTGCCGGGCCACGCCCTCGAGGCTGCGGGCGGTGTCGTAGAGGCGGCGGACGTCGGGGTCGGAATCGTAGCGCTCGCGCAGCTCGGCGTTGCCCGCCAGCGCCTGATCCAGGGTGATGTTGAGCTGGTTCGGGATCAGCCGCGCGATCCGGTCCGCCTCCGGGAAGCTGAAGCCCAGCGCCCGGCCGGTGTCGCGAATGGCGGCCTTGGCGCCCAGCGTCCCGAAGGTGATGATCTGGGCGACGCGATCGCGGCCGTACTTGTCGGCGACGTGGCGGATCACCTCGTCGCGCCGGTCGTCGGCGAAGTCCATGTCGATGTCGGGCATCTCGCGGCGCTCGCGGTTGAGGAAGCGCTCGAACACGAGCCTGTAGCGCAGGGGGTCGATGTCGGTGATGCCGAGGACGTAGAGGATGATGCTGGCGGCGGCGCTGCCCCGCACGCCCATCGCGATCCGCCGCTCGTGCGCGAACTGCGCGATCTCGCGCACGATCAGGAAGTACTCGGCGAAGCCCGTCTCCTGCACGACCTCCAACTCGTAGTCGAGCCGGGCGGCCACCTCGCCCCCCGGCTCGCCGTAGCGCTCGGCCACTCCGGCGCGGGCCAGCGCCGCCAGATGCTCCATCGCCGTCGCCCCGGTCGGCAGGGAGGGCTCCGGCAGCTGCAGCCGGCCGAACTCCAGTGAGACGTCGCAGCGCCCGGCGATCGTGGTCGTGTTCGCCAGCGCCTCCGGCAGCTCCGGGAAGCGCTCCTCCATCTCGGCCTCGCTGGTCAGGTAGAAGTCGGAGCCGTCCAGCTTGAAGCGGTCCGCCTGGTCGATCGTCGCGTTCGTGCCGATGCAGAGCAGCACCTCGTGCGAGTGCGCGTCGGAGGGGTTGCAGTAGTGGGAGTCGTGCGTCGCCACCAGGGGCAGGGCCAGCTCATGCGCCAGGTCCACGGTCTGCCCGATCACGGGCGTGAACTGGGGGTCGTGGTGGTTCTGCACTTCCAGGTAGTAGCGGTCGCCGAAGGTCTCGCGGTACCAGCCCGCGATCTGGCGCGCGTCCTCGCCTCGCCCCTCCTGCAGGGCGCGGTGCAGCTCGCTCGACGGGCAGCCCGAGAGCACGATCAGGCCCTCGCTGTGCTGCGCCAGCAGCTCGCGGTCGACGCGGGCGTTGTAGTAGAAGCCGTCCAGATGGGCCTTGGTGGCGAGCGTTACGAGGTTGTGCCAGCCCCGGTCGTTCTGCGCCAGCAGGGTCAGGTGCGTGGTGCTCTGGCGGGCGGCCGCGTCCCGATCGCGGTGGCTCTCCCCGGCGACGTAGGCCTCCATGCCGAGCACGGGGTGCAGCCCGGCCGCCTTGGCGGCCTGGTAGAAATCGATGGCCCCGTAGAGGTTGCCGTGATCGGTGATCGCGATCGCCTCTTGGCCAAGGGTCCGCGCCCGCTCCATGAGCGCGGGAATCTTGGAGAGGCCGTCCAGCAGGCTGAACTCCGTGTGCGTGTGCAGGTGCGTGAACATGGGTTCGACGCGAGTGTAGCCAAGGCGCCGGGGTAATGCGGGCGCTTGTTCCGTCTTCTAGCGGCGCCGGACTCAGTCGCGGGAGGTTTCGACCGGCTCGTCGAGCTGGAACGCGGCGTGCAGCACGCGCACCGCCGCCTCGCCGCTGGCGTCGGCCACCAGCGCCGTGATGCGGATATCCGAGGTCGTGATCAGCTGGATATTGATCGTGGCGTCCGCGAGGGCGCGGAACATCGTGGCCGCGTAGCCCGGCGCCGTCTGCATCCCCGTCCCGACGATGCTGACCTTGGCCATGTGATGATCGGCGATCACCTCGGCGGCGCCGATCGTGCGCGCCACCGGCTCCACGATCTCCTGCGCCCGGCGCCAGTCGTCCTGGGCGACGCTGAACGTGAGGTCGGTGAGGCGCTCGACGCTGGCGTTCTGCACGATCGTGTCGACGGAGATCGCCGCGTCCGCCAGCGGGCCGAACAGCTGCGCGGCGATGCCGGGGCGGTCCGGCACGGCGCGCACGGTGACCGCCGCCACGTCGCGGTCCAGCGCGATTCCGCGCACCCTGTTCGTCGGTTCCATCGCCACCTGCCTTCTAATGATGGTGCCGGGGACCGTGTCGCTGAAGGACGAGGCCACCAGAATCGGAACATCGTAGAGGAGCCCCAGCTCCACGGCGCGCGGATGGAGAACGCGCGCGCCTTGCGCCGCCATCTCCAGCATCTCCTCGTAGGCGATGTCGTGCAGCTTGCGGGCCTTGGGGTCGACGCGCGGGTCCGTGGTGTAGACGCCGTCCACGTCCGTGTAGATCTCCGCCGTCTTCGCGCCCAGCGCCGCCGCCAGCGCGACCGCGGTCGTGTCGGAGCCGCCCCGGCCCAGGGTCGTGACGTCCGCCTCGGAGGTGATGCCTTGGAAGCCGGCGATGATCACGACCTGATCCTGCGCCAGCTCGGCTTCGATCCGCCGCGTGTCGATGTCCGTGATGCGGGCGCGGTTGAAGGTCGAGTCCGTGCGGACGCCCGCCTGGGCGCCGGTGAGGCCGATCGCCGAGTGTCCCAGCTCCCGCAGCACCATCGCCAGCAGGGCGCTGCTCACCATCTCGCCGGTGGAGAGCAGCATGTCCAGCTCGCGGCCGCTGGGGCGCGCGGTCACTTGGTGGGCCAGCTTGATGAGATCATCGGTCGTCTTGCCCATCGCCGACACCACCACCACGACGCCCGCCCCGCTCTCCAGCCGGCGGACGATGCGCGCGCCCACGGCCCGCAGCCGGTCGGGATCGGCGACGCTGGTGCCGCCGTACTTCTGGACGCAGAGGCGCGCGTTCGCGGTCATGATCCGCTCGTCACGGACGCGCCCCGGCGGTTGGGCTCCGCGACGAAGCTGCGCCCCGGGAGCGCATACGACTCGGCGGCGCTCTCCAACGCCGCCTGCACGTGCGCGGCGCGGCGCGCATCCGTCAGCGCGATGACGGTCGAGCCGCCGCCGGACAGGTAGGCCGCGAACGCCCCGGCGTCGGTGGCCGCCTCGAAGAGGTCGAACATTCGTGGAAACAGCTTGCGCCGGGCGTGCTGGTGCAGCCGATCGTCCGTCGCGACCCGCAGCTGATCCCAGGCGCCGCTGGTCAATGCCGCCACGAGCAGCGCCGCGCGACTGCTGTTGTGGACGGCGTCGCTGCGCGAGAGCCGCTTCGGCAACAGCTCGCGGCTCTCGTGCGTGGGCATCGAGAGCTCCGGGATGAATCCCGCGCAGCGCAAGCCGGGCTTGAGCGTCGGGGCCACGCGCGCGACGTGGCTCCCCTCCACCGCGACTACTTGCAAGCCGCCGAAGAGCGCGGGCGCGATGTTGTCGGCGTGGCCCTCGAGCTCCGTCCCCAAGGAGAGCAGCTCCGCTTCGCTCAGCCGCTGGCCCAGCAGGCTGTTGGCCGCGACCAGGCCGGCGGCGCGCGCCGCCGCGCTCGCGCCCAGCCCACGCCCGACGGGAAACTCGGCCGTGCTGGCGACCTGCAGGCCGCGCGGCGCCCGCTCCGAGACATGGGCGTAGGCGGCGCGCACCG
>CAXXRD010000003.1:0-300205 GCA_963663895.2 Dehalococcoidia bacterium
AACGCGAACTCTGCTTCGAACAGGACCTCAAACGCGCGGATGCGCCCTTTGTGATGGAAGCTTGCCACAATCCTTAGCGCTTCTCGAACGATCGGGCGTCGCTGAAGTTGAACACCGTCGGCCGCACATCCGCTGCGATACTCTTCACCAACCCTGTAAGGACGGTGCCCGGTCCGATCTCCAGAAACTCACGCACCCCGCGTGACACCATGAACTCGACGGAGTGTTGCCAGCGCACGGCAGTGCAGACTTGCCGCTCAAGCTCTTCCCGGATCGCTGCCACCGTCCGGATCGCCTCCGCCGTTACGTTCGCTACGAGAGGAACCTCCGGTTCGCGCAGGTCCACTTTGTCAAAGGACGGGACCATGGCCGCGGCGACCGGCGCCATCAGAGAGGAATGGAAAGCGCCGCTCACGCGTAGCGGGATCGCGCGGCGCGCCCCCCGCGCCTTCGCTAAGTCCATTGCGCGCGCCACGGCCGGGCGCGTGCCCCCGATCACGATCTGCGACGCCGCGTTAATATTGCAGATCTCGGCCCCCGTCTCTCGGCAGATCCCCTCCACTGCTTCTTCTCCGAGCCCAAGGACTGCCGCCAACGTCCCTGGGGTGCTCTCCCCCTCCTGCTGCATCAAACGGCCTCGCTCCTGCACCAACCGGATCCCGTCGTCCAGCTTGAGCGCGCCGGCGGCGACCAACGCCGAGTATTCACCGAGGCTGTGTCCGGCGACGAAGGCTGGTGCCTCTTGGAGGCGGGGATCGATCTCGCGTCCAGCGGCGAGCGTGGCGAGGCTCATGACGAGGATCGCGGGTTGGGCGTTGAAGGTCTGCCGCAACTCCTCTTCGGGCCCTTCGAAGATGATGCGGGAGAGGGGCCGTTCTAACGCGCTGTCCGCGCGGTCGAACACGGCCCGTGCCGCCGGATAGGCTTCGTAGAGATCACGCCCCATCCCGACCTTCTGTGAACCCTGGCCGGGGAATAACCAGGCCGAGCGCGTCTCGGCCACGGCGCTCACTCCCCGTCCGCCTCCTCGATACGGACGACCTCGCGCCCACGATAGGTGCCGCAGGTATAGCAGACGCGATGCGCCACCATGGGCGACTGGCAGTTTCCGCAACGGACGACTGTCGCGCGGCGTTGCTGTAAATGCTGCCGCCGCAGTCGCTGGCGAGTCTTCGCGTATTTGGCGCTTTGGAAGTGGTGGCAACTTGCAGTTCTCCAACCGGTCTGCGGCAGACCCTGTAAACCCTACGCTAGTCCAGCTCGCAGCGCAGCCGCTCAAGAGCACCCCAACGCCTATCCGGCTCCCTGCGGCTTCCTTGTCGCGAAGCGTCTGGCGTGCCGCGACACTCGGAACCGCAAAAGGGCCGCATCGGCCGCGCCATCTCGACATATTGCCGGGCTGCCTCGCTCAGGTCGAGTTGCCCTTGGATAATTCGAAAACCTTCGCGTCCCTCCGGCATCTCCACAGGCGCATGGCTCACGTGGTCGTATTCTGGCCAGAACTCCTCGCTGAACGCTAGAGGAAGCGGCGCGATGTACTCGCGCGCGCAATCGCTGCACACGGCTGGGACCGGCGCGCTGAGACGCACCGTTGCCAGGATCGATCCGTCGGTGCGTAGAAGCTCGACCGCCCCGCTAACGGTAGTCGCAATCCCTTCCACCTCAAGCGGCTCGCTCGCAAGGCGAAAACTCCGTCGGCTGCCGATCGGCTCCTGCAGGAGCTGTGAGACGTTGAATTGCACGACAGGCCTACATGTTTGCAAGGATGAGGCGGGCGCGGCAAATGACTGATTACGCACACGCGCGTCGGTATTTCTCTTGCCTACCTTAATCTTTCCACTGAGCCGGACGCGACTATTGCGTTAGCGAACATCGGTTCGTAAGCTCAGATAGCCTATCCGAAGCGGAGAACGCATGATCGCACTGAGCGACCTGTCGGAGTTGCAAGAGATCGATCTTCGTCTCGATGCCCTCAAGCGGGAGCGCGACGACAAGCTTCAGCAGACCAGAGACGATCCGCGTTATGGGGTGGCCAGTCTTCAGGCTGAGGAAAGCGCACAACGGCAGATTCTCGACGAAGTGCGCGGGCACAGGCAGTCGCTGGAGCGAGGTACCGAAGACGCCCGGACGAAGATCCAAGCCGAGGACACCAAGCTCTACGGTGGCGAGATCAAGGACCCTAAAGAGCTCAGCAACCTTCAAGCGGAGATCTTCGCTCTGCGGCGCGCGCTCCGGGCACAAGAGGATCAACTCTTAGCTCTCATCGAACAGGAAGAGGAAGCGCAGGCAGCGGCTGTACACCTCGAGAAGCTCGTCGAAGCGTCACGCGCTCGCTGGCAGCAGCAGCAGCAGCAGCTTCGGACGGAGACCACGGCGCTTGAGGAGGAGATCGCTGCGATCGGAGAGGAAGTGAGCGCGACGCGGGCGGATATCGAGGCGGAAGCGCTGGAGATCTACGACGCTCAACGTCGCCTCATGCCCATTGTGATCGCGCGCGTCGTGGGAGGCGCCTGTAGCGGCTGCCGCCTCACGCTTCCCATCAACGCGGTCAACCGCGCCCGGCGCGCCGATCAACCGGTTCGGTGCCCCTCCTGTCAGCGGATCTTGTACGTGGCCTAGCCCAATGCGCGCAGTCGGATACTTCAGCGGCAACCTCCCCAACGCCTCTTCGCAGCGTGCCCCCCCTTCGCTCTCCGACCAGAACGATGCGTTCCTAGAGGCCTGTCGCACACACGGCTATGAAGCCACTGCTTCGTTCCTTGATGCCGACATCCGCAGTGACCGTCCTGGCCTGCGGCAGATGCTCGCATTCCTCCAACGCCCCGCCCCTGATTTCTGCATTGTGGTCGTCCACACGTTCAACCATCTCGGTGCCAGCCAGATCGACGCGATTCGCACCTTCTATGAGATCACGGAGTTGGGAGCTTCCGTTCTTAGCTTGGCAGAGGGATCCATAGACGACGAGCGCATCATCCAATTTTGGAACGACGCGCCGGGCGGCCATTTGGGCAAGCAGGTGCGCGAGGCGATGCGACGGCGCGCGGTGTCCGGGGCGGTTCTAGGCCGTCCGCCCTTCGGCTATCGGGTGGGACCGGATCGCCGCTTGGAGATCGTCGAGAACGAGGCGGCCCTCGTCCGGCACATTTTCCGGCTCTATCTGGAGGAGAACCTCGGGGTGCGGCGGATCGCGCGTCGCCTCAACGAGGAAGGCTACCGCACGCGCCGGGGCGGGAACTGGAGCATGGTCTCTATCCGGGACATCCTCCGCAATCGCGTCTACGTGGGCACTTACGCCCGCTTCGGCATCACGGTACCCGGTAGCCACCCCCCGATCGTTACCGAGGATCAGTTCCGCGCTGTCCAAGTGCGACTGCAGGACCGGCGGACCGCTACCTCGGCGCGAAATCCGAGCCGCTACCTCCTCTCCGGCCTCGCCCACTGCGGCGACTGCGGTAATCGGATGATCGGTGTCTCCCGCAAGCAGCAATGGCGGCGCGGCAACGGCGACACAGCGGAACAGGCGTACCGCTATTACCAGTGCGAGTCTCGCACCAACCAATCGGTCTGTGATTACCACACACGGCGCGCTGACGATCTGGAAGCTGAGGTCGTTGGTCATATCAAGGGCCATGAACCTGATGCGGTACAGCCGTCTGTTATCCGCGCTGGCGATGAGCAAGCGGTTGCGGCCGGCGCTGCTCAAGCCGCTGCGCGTACCCGCGGCCGCCTGCGTTCCCTCGATCGTCGCTTGTCCGAGCAACTCAACCGCCTCGCGGACAACCGCATCTCGCGCCACGAATTCCGCACCGCGGCCAACCTGCTCGTCCGCGAGCGCCGTCGCGCCGCCGACGAGCTGCGCGCTCAAGAGCAGCGCGCTTCGGTTCACGCTTTTGAAGTGGAGCAGCGTAAGCACTTTGACCGGCAGGTCGAGCGCATCCGCACCAGCTGGGATCAGCTCTCATTCGACACGCGCCAGTCGACGCTCCGCGAACTCGTGGAGCGGGTCATCGTCCGCGATGATGGCATCACGACGGTCCTTCGCGGCTGACGCGCGTGCGCCTGATCGCTTACGCCGACGGCGCCGCGCGCGGTAATCCAGGCCCGGCCGCTTGCGGCGCCGTCGTCCTCGACCACGACGGGAACGAGTTGCGCCGTATTGCACAGGCGATCGGCCGCGGGACCAATAACGAAGCCGAGTACCGTGCTGCCATCGCTGCTGTGCGCGCCGCCCTTGAGCTTGGCGCTACCGAGCTTCAGCTTCGGCTCGACTCCCAGTTGGTCGTGCGGCAGCTCCAGGGGAGCTATCGCGTGCGCAACGAACGGCTCAAGCCCCTCTATCGAGAGCTCGACGCTCTCTCCGATCAATTCGTTCGGTTCAGCGTTGGCCACGTCCCACGCGAGCAGAACCGCCGCGCGGATGCGCTGGCGAACGCCGCCCTTGACGGTAAAGAGCCAGACTGAGCACGTCGCTTCGGTCCCAACGCGCCGGGGCGCGGGTGTACGATCACCATGGGCCAGGTGGCCGGGTGGCCGCGGCCTCTTGAACACGGGAGGTCGAGGAAAGTCCGAGCTCCACCGAGACAGGGCGCTGGGTAACTCCCAGTAGGGGTGACCCTCAGGAAAGCGCCACAGAAACAAACCGCCTCCCGCTTGGCGGCGCGAGGTAAGGGTGAAATGGTGCGGTAAGAGCGCACCAGCGGTCGGGTGACCGGCCGGCTGGGCAAGCCCCGCCCGGAGCAAGACCGCATAGGAGGGCCATGGGAGTCTCGGCCCGCCCTCGGGTAGGTCGCTAGAGGCGACGGGTAACCGCCGCCCCAGAGAGATGGTCACCGCCTGCCGCTGCGGCGGCGGGAACAGAACTCGGCTTACAGGCCACCTGGCCCTTGAGTCCCAGCTACGCAGGTGATGGATGCCGGAAACGCGACGTACGCTCTCCGATCTTCTCGCTGCGACGCCCGTGCTCCAGTGGCACGGCGAGGTCGATCTGCCTATCCCTGCGGTGACACAAGACTCGCGTACCGCGGCGGTTGGTGCTTGCTTCGTCGCTGTCCCGGGTTTCCACGTCGACGGACACCGGTTTCTCACGGAGGCCTACCGCCGTGGCGCGCGCGCCTTCGTTGTGCAGGCGGACCGGCGCGCGCTTTGGGTGCCCCTTCTCCAGTACTCGCACGCGGTGATCGCGGTCGTCGCGGACACGCGTGCCGCCTTGGCCGACCTTGCCGCTGCGTTCTACGGCTATCCCGCGCGATCGATGACGGTCGTGGGCGTTACCGGCACCGACGGTAAGAGCACAACCTGCTATCTGATCGCTGCCATTCTCGAAGCGGCGGGTTATCGCAATGGTTTGATCGGTGGGGTGCAATTCAAGATCGCCAATGAGTGGCGAATGAACGATCGCACGCAGACTAGTCCCGAGTCTCCTTTGGTACAGGAGCTGCTCGCGGAGATGGTCGGCGCAGGAGTCACCCACGCCGTCGTCGAATCCACCTCCCATGGCTTGGCGCTGCATCGACTCGATCATTGCGAATTCGACATCGCGGTCTTTACGGGCCTCTCCGACGACCACCTCGATTTTCACGAAACGCGCGCTGCCTACCGTGACGCGAAAGCCGCGCTCTTCCGCGCGCTGGATCGGTCCGCCGATAAGGAAACGGCCAAGCGCGGGGTTGTCAACGCGGACGATGCCGAGGCGGCGTTTTTCGCCGCCGCTACAGCCGCGCCAGTCGTCCGGGTCGGTTTGGACGCGGCGGAGTTGGACTTGACGGTGACCGATCTCCGCCAATCCGCGACGAGTTCGGCCTTCACACTGCGGACGCCGGCCGGAGATACGCAGGTTGAGCTCGCGTTGCCCGCACGATTCAACGTGCGCAATGCTCTCGCTGCGGCGGGCGCGGCGCACGCGCTTGGGATCGAGCCTGCGGCGATCGCGGCCGGCCTCAGCACCGTGCAGACGATTCCCGGCAGGATGGAGCGGATCGACTGCGGTCAGCCCTACACGGTGGTGGTAGATGCAGCGGCCACCACCGATGCACTGCGCGTGGTCATGGAGTCGGTGCGGCCGCTTCTCCGTGGTCGGCTGATCTTGGTTTTCGGCTGCGCGGGCGAGCGCGATCCCGGCCGGCGCCGTGGCATGGGTGCGGTGGCGGCGCGGTACGCCGACTACACTGTGGTGACCAGCGAAAACCCCCGTTCCGAAGAGCCTTCCGAAATTGTACGCGAGATCGCAACCGCCCTGGAGGCTGCCGGGCGCCGCCGCGGCCGCGACTTTGAAGAAGAGCCGGACCGGCGCGCTGCGATCGCGCGGGCCTTCGACCTCGCTCGGCCGGACGACTATGTCTTGATCGCCGGTAAGGGTGCGGAGCAGACACTGATCTTCGCCGACCGAACCCAGGCTTGGGACGATCGCGAGATCAGCTGTGCCCTGCTCACCGCCCGAACCTAGCAGGGCGATGCTGTAATCTCCCGATAGCTTATCGGGAGGTGGGAGGAGCGGCATGGACGGAGAAACGTACCGGGAACTCGTTCGCCTCGACCAAGCCCACTGGGTACATCCGCTCAACCATCCGGCCGTCCAAGAGATGCCCATCGTTTACGAGCGCGGCGACGGGATCTACCTGTTCGGTGCCGACGGCAAGCGCTATATCGACGCGCTTTCCGGCCTCTGGAATGTGGCGGTAGGGCACGGACGCACGGAGTTGGCGGACGCTGCCGCGGAGCAGATGCGGCGGCTGGGCTTCAACAGTAACTACGCGGGCTACGCCAACGAACCCGCCATCCGCCTCGCCGCGAAGCTACTCGACCTCGCCTATGACAATATGTCGGGCGTCTTCTTGGCCAACACCGGTTCGGACTCGAACGAGACGAACTTCAAGGCCGCCCGGTTCTACTGGGAGTTCAATGGCAAGCCGGAGAAGAACAAGATCATCAGTCGCGCTTGGGGCTATCACGGCACGACGCTCGGCGCGATGAGCGCCACCGGCATGACGGTCTACTGGGATAATTTCGAGCCCCGCAACCCGGAGATCGTGGCCGCGCGGCGGGAGGAGGCGTGCCAGGCACCCTCTTGTCGAATGAACGGCCAGTGCAACGGCTGCCTCGACGCCATCGTCGAGACGATCGAGCGCCTCGGCCCCGCCCGGGTCGCGGCGGTGCTCTCCGAGCCCGTGCAGGGTGCCGGAGGCGTCTTTCCCCCAGAGGCTGATTACTTTCCCCGGCTCCGCGAGCTCTGCGATCATTACGAAATCCTTCTGATCGCCGACGAAGTCATCACGGGCTTCGGTCGTACCGGTACCTGGTTTGCGTTGGATCACTGGGGGGTCCAGCCTGATCTCGTCTCCGTTTCCAAGGCGATCACCAGTGGCTACTTGCCTTTCGGGGCGGCTATCTGGTCTCAGAAAGTGCACGAGACGATCGCCAAAACCGACCCCAACCGCAAATTCATGCATGCCTACACCACCAGCGGGCACCCTGTTGGCTCGGCGGTCGCGCTGCGCAACCTGCAGATTATTGAAGATGAGCGTCTCGTGGAGAATGCGGCGAAGCGCGGTGCACAGCTGCTTGCCGGCCTGCAGTCGCTGGCCGAAATGCCCCACGTCGGGCACGTGCGAGGCCTCGGCCTGATGTGCGCCTTCGAGCTGCTGCGAGATCCCGAAAACGAGACTCGCTTTGATGCGGACCTCATGATGGGCGCCAAGCTCATTGAGGCCATGAAGGAACGTGGACTCGTCTCGCGGTTCCGCAATGATCACGTCGTCTTCGCGCCGCCGTTGATTGTCAGCGCGCAACAGGTCGATGACATGCTGGAGATCATCCGCGAGAGCGTGAAAGCAGTCACCGCTGGCGTCTAGCGCATGCTGCACCTGCGCTTCATCGTTGCCGCTCTCCGGCCGCCAGTGCTAGCGTGGCAGGCAGGAAAGGAGGTGATGCTTTCTGGACGACTTAGCTTGTAGTGGAAGCCAAGCAGTGCGGAGCATCGCCCGCCTTGCCTCTGAGGTGAGCGTGGGCTAGTTGGCCGCCCTCTTGGCGACCACACACAAAACGCCGTCCTCGTCTTTGACGAAGGCGGCGTTTTGCATACGGTGATCGGGTGACCTCGGCAACCTCGCCCGCAACTCTAAATCTCAAGGCCGTGCAGGCCGGCTTGCGCACGCGTTGGCTCGGCCGTGAACTCGCCTACAAGCGCCGTACGACATCGACTATGGATGAGGGGCGCAAGGCGGCGCTCAGGGGCGCCGCCGCCGGTGCGCTCATCCTCGCGGAAGAGCAACACGCCGGGCGCGGCACCAAGGGCCGCGCCTGGGTCTCGCCTCCCGGGGAGAATTTGCATGCCACTGTTGTTCTGCGACCGCCCGCCGCCAAGCTCCAGCGCCTGAGTATGCTCACCGCCGTCGCGATCGCCAACGCGGTTGAGCAGCTCTACGGTCTCTTTCCCCGGATCAAATGGCCCAATGATCTGCAGCTCGACGGGAAGAAGTTCGCGGGCATCCTCATTGAAGCGGAATGGGAGGGAGCACGTCCGACCTTCGCGCTTCTAGGCATTGGTGTGGACGTCAACTTCGATCCATCCCCATATTCCCAAGAGTTGGCTCAGCCTGTTACCAGTCTCGCCATTGAGCGCGGCCGCGCCGTGCTGCGTGAGCCGCTGCTTTCCGCGCTGTGCAATGCCTTGGAGCGCGCCTACGACGGTGCCGAGAGCGACACGCTCTTCAAGGGTTGGTGCTCCCGGCTCGACTCGCTGGGCCGCTCGCTCAGACTCCAGACGAGTGATGGCTTGATCGAGGGATTGGCCGAGGGCGTCGAGAAGGACGGCACGCTGTTGTTGCGCGTGGAATCCGGGACGCTCTTGCGAGTCACTGCTGCTGAGGTGATCGATTACGCCCCTGCTGCCGGCAGCTAGCGCTGTCCCTCTGGTCGTGGCTCAAGTGGGGGAGGAGGGTCGGCACTCCGCGGTTGTGGTTCATCGAGCGCCTCCACGATCAGGTGCAGTCCCTCGCTCGCGACTACGCGCACCCGGATCCCTGCTGGGATCTCGCCGCCTCGGCTGCGTGCCGTCCACAACTCGGATCGGACGAGGACGGTGCCGGCGGGGTCGATAGCGGATCGCGTTACCCCTTCCTTGCCTACCAATCCCCGCGCTGCGGGAGCCTCCGATACGCTCTCATCGCTCGGTTCGACGATCAGGCAAAGCTCCTCCACGCGGAGCACTTGCACACGCGTGTGCGCAGGAATGGGGGTTGCGGCACTACGCGCCGTCCACAGCTCGGATGAGATGAGGACGGTGCCTTCGGGGTCCAATGGGGACTGCGTGATCCCTTCTCCTCCCACTACGCGTGCGGTCTGGTTGGGCTGAATCGCATGCGCACGGCGCGCCCCCAGCACTAGCAGATAGAGCCAAGCGAGGAGCAGCGCGATCGCGGCGGCGATGCCGGCCAGCACCCAGATCGAGACGCCTTCCGCATCGGGCGTGTCGGAGATCAGGAACAGCCCCCCCAAGATTAGTGAGACCGCGCCGCCGACACCGAAGGCCCCGAAGCCGGCGATGAGCGCCTCCGCTGCGAACAGGACGAACGCCATCAGCACCAGCGCGATCCCGGCCGGGTTGGTGTCGAGCGTGCCCAGTGAGAAGAACGCCAAGATCAGCGCGATAATGCCGAACGCGGCTACCGCACCGCTGCTGCCGAAGCCCGTGACCACTTCGATCACCAGCGCGAGGCCGCCGAGGCTGAGTAGGAGGAAGGCGATATTCGGGTCGCTGAGTAAGGCCAGCACGTTCTCCAAGAGATTCATGTTCGTCTCGACGCGCGGCGCTTCAGCGCTCTGCACCCTCACACGCGGCCGTCCCGGTCCTAGCTCCACCACCCACCCATCGACCTGCGCCAAGAGGTCGTCGCGGCTACTGGCTACCAGATCGATCACGTTGAGCGCGAGCGCCTCGCTCGCCGTGGCGGAGACGGCCTCGCGGACGGCGCGTTCGGCCCAATCGGCGTTACGGCCGCGGAGCTCCGCGATTCCCCGGATATCGGCAGCCGTATCGTTCTTCACCTTGGCGCCTAGATCGCCCTCGATCTCCTCGCCTCCGCTGCCCACCGGCGTGGCCGCGCCGATCTGTGTGCTCGGCGCCATCGCGGCGATATGGGCCGCCATTGTGATGAATGTCCCCGCAGACGCCGCTTGCGCGCCGAGTGGGCTGACGTAGACCGCAACGGGGACCTCCGCTGCCTCAAAGCGCTGGACGATATCATCGGTGGCGGTCACAAGGCCCCCTGGAGTGTCGAGCAGGAGCACCCAAAGTGTGGCTGCGCTCTTCTCGGCTCGGTCCAGCGCGCGATCGATGAAGTCGGCCGTGACGGGGGTGATGCTGCCGTCCACGGTGCTGATGTGGACGGCGCCGGCCGGCGCATCGTCGCTACTGCAGGCCAGCGCGATTAGACCGCCGAGCAGTAGCACGATCGCGGCCAAGCGGCGCCCGCCTGCTCTTCCAGAGCTCAGGATTTTCGGCCGGACGGTCCTACTGATCAGCGAGTGCCACATCGTTCGCGCTCCTTGATTATATGGATACGCGCACGCTGGTAGGCTCCAAGCCTCGGTACACTGAGGACTGGACCGATGCCCCCACTTGTCAGTCACATGATCGCCGCCCGTCGCGCTGCTGCACAGCTGCGCGACGGTGCCTTGCGCGGATCGGCGGGCGCCTACGTCCTCGGCGCAACCTCCCCAGACGTGCGGGTCATGACGCGTTGGGATCGCGACCGCACGCATTTCTTCGATCTCGATAACTTTGGCCATCAGGACAGCGTCGCGGGCTTTTTTGCAGCCTGTCCCGGTCTACAAGAGCCTGCCGACCTGAATACGGAAACGCGTGCCTGGACCTGTGGCTTTCTCACCCATCTGATCATGGATGAACACTACATCCACACCATCTACCGGCCGCACTTCGGTCTGCGCTCTCCTCTCGGGGGCAGCGACCGGGCCAATCTCTTGGACCGGGTGCTGCAATACGAATTGGATCGGCGAGAGCGAGAGGATCGCGCGCTCATGGCGGAGCTGTATGGCCAGCTACGGGAAGGATCGTTTGCAATCGAATGCGACCTGATCGATCGTCCAACGCTGGAGAAGTGGCGTGATGTGAGCGCCGAGATCACCCAGAGCCCGCCCGATTGGGAGGCCTTCGGGAAAGTCGCCGCGCGGCATCTGCGCGATGCGCGAATCGACACCCCCGAAACTTTCCGTGACTTCCTCGAACAGACGCCGGAGCTTTTGCAAGAAGCGCTGCGCAGCGTGGATACCGCCTCTGTTGAGTCGTTCTTTGAAGACGTGACGGAACGCGCGGTAGCCTGCCTGCGTGACTACCTCGCCACGTCCTGAATCGGTGCCGGAGGCGGCCGTTCAAGCGTTGCCGATCGTGCGAGGCGCGGCGGCGGCGCGCGCCTCTCTGCTGCAGCGCCTTCCGCTGGAAGAGACGCCCATCTCCCCCACGATGGCTGGCACGCTGCGACGCGTACTCGGCCGGGATGAGCGCGATCGCGACCTCCGGCCGGAAGAGGCGGTGCGCCGCATCATCGCCGCCGTCCGCGGCGAGGGCGACGCCGCCCTGCGCCGTTTCGCTGAAGCGATCGAGGGCTCGGCGCCGGCCGAATGGCTTGTCTCCGATGCGGAAATGCGCGCGGCGCGAGACGCCGTTGACCCAGAGACCTTGCAGGCACTGCAGCTCGCTGCCGAACAGGTGCGCCGCTTCCATGAACGGCAGATGGCTCACGCCGTACGATCGTTTCTGGAGGACGGTCAAGGACAGCGGGTACGGCCCTTGCGGCGCGTAGGACTCTACGTGCCTGGCGTCGCGGTCGTGTACCCGTCGACGGTGCTGCACACGGCGATTCCGGCCCGTGTCGCGGGAGTCGAGGACGTCTGCATCGCCAGTCCCGCCGACTCCACCGGTGCGGTGTCGCCGCTCAAGCTCGTAGCAGCGGAGATCGCAGGTGTGCGAACGGTCTACAAAGTCGGCGGCGCGCAGGCGATCGCGGCCTTGGCCTACGGGACGGAATCGATTCCCGCGGTCGACAAGATCTTTGGCCCGGGCAATATCTTCGTGACGCTCGCCAAACGCCAAGTCTTCGGTGATGTTGGCATCGACGCGCTCTACGGTCCTACAGAGACATTGATCGTCGCGGACCACAGCGCTGACCCCGAGCTCTGTTCGGCCGACCTCCTTGCGCAAGCTGAGCACGACGAACTGGCCTGTCCGATTCTGATCACTCCGTCCGAGCAGCTTGCCGAAGCGGTGGCACGCATCGTGCCCGAGCGCGCTCGCACAATGGAACGCGGCGCGATCGCGCTGGCCGCCTTCCAAAATCGCGGCGGTATCGTGCTCGCTGAGGACGTAGAGACCGCGCTCACCCTCGCGGACGAATTCGCACCGGAGCACATGGCCCTGCAAGTGGAAGCCGCCGAGCGGCGTGCCGAGCGGATCGCGAACGCGGGCGGTCTCTTCATCGGTGAGGCCTCGCCGGAGGCCTTGGCCGATTATGCGGCTGGTCCCAGCCACGTCATGCCGACCGGTGGGAGCGCACGCTACGCCTCGCCGCTCACGGTGAACGACTTCCTCAAGATCACGACGCTGGTCCACGTCTCTGAGAACACACTGCGGGAGATCGGCCCCATCGCCGAGCGCATCGCTGAAGCGGAAGGGCTGGGTGGCCACGCTCGCTCGCTGGCGATTCGACGGCGCGACCGCTGAGTACCGTAACCGTCATGGCTGACCAACTGCCGCCCATCCGCCCGGACCTGCTTGACCTTCCCGGCTACGAGCCCGTGCAGCCGCTCGAGGATCTGGCGCTGGTCGCGGGTCTGGCGTCGACGGATCTGCTCAAGCTCGACGCCAATGAGAATCCCTTCGGTCCCCTGCCCGTAGTCCCGGAGATGCTTGCACGGCTTCCCGGCTACGAGCGCTATCCAGACCCAATGCAGGGACGTCTGCGTCAGACGATTGCGGACTACGTGGAGATGCCCCCGGATCGGATCGTTGCTGGGGCGGGATCGGACGAGTTGATCGATCTCTGCTTTCGCTGTCTCGTATCGCCTGGACAGTCGATCATTAGCTGTCCGCCCACCTTTGGTATGTATCGCTTCTCTGCCGACTTGGCTGGCATCCCGATCGTGGAGGTTGAGCGGCGCGAAGACTGGCACGTGGATGCCGAGGCAGTGCAGGCGGCGATCACACCCGCGACAGCCCTGATCGTGCTGGCCTCACCCAATAACCCCACCGGCAATGCGCTGGACAGAACGGAGTTTGCGGCGCTGCTCGCCACTGGAGTGCCGCTGCTCGTCGATGAGGCCTACGCGGAGTTCGCCGGCCACTCGCTGGTGCGCGAACTCAGGCGGCATCCGCAGCTCATGCTGCTGCGCACCTTCAGCAAGTGGGCCGGGCTGGCGGGCCTGCGGGTGGGATTCGGCATCTTCCCGGAACCCGTTGCTCGGCTGCTGCTCAAAGCCAAGCCGCCCTACAACATCAACGTTGCGGGCGAGGCGGCTGTGGTTGCGTCGCTGCAGAGCCGCGCGCTACTGGATGAGCGCGTGCGCAAGATCGTCGAGACACGGACGATCCTCATGGAGCGGCTGCGGACCCTGTCCTGGCTGGAGCCCTACCCTTCCGATGCCAACTTCATTCTCTGTCGCGTTCGGGACGGCGACGGACGGACGCTCAAGGAGGCGCTGGCCAAGCGTGGCGTCTTCGTGCGCTACTTCGACCTCCCGCGTCTGCGGGACTGCGTGCGCCTCTCCATCCCACGGCCAGATCAGGTCGCGACCCTCATTGAGCGACTTGAGGTTGTCGGCACGGACTTGTACGCGCGCAGAAGGTCCACGTAAAGAGGGCGCTGGCTTGGGCTGCCGCTCGGTGCCAGAGTGGACGGGTCATGCGGGAAGGCGTTATCCACCGACGGACCAACGAGACCGTTGTCGAGTGCCGGCTGAACCTCGACGGATCGGGCGGCTTCGATGTCGCGACCGGAATCGGCATGCTCGACCACCTGCTCGAGCAGCTGGCGAAGCATGGCGCGTTTGACCTCCGGCTGCGTGCCGAGGGCGATTTGGAACGTGACGCGCACCATACAGTGGAAGATGTAGGGTTGGCGCTGGGCAAGGCGCTCGACCAGGCCCTAGCCGACCGCGCCGGCATCGCGCGCATGGCCGACCGCACCGTTCCCCTGGACGAAGCTCTGATCCACGTCGCCATAGACCTGAGTGGACGGCCCTATGCCGCCGTCAACTTGCAGTTCGTGGGAACGATGATGGGTGAGCTGCCCACGCAACTCGTGACACATTGCCTGGAATCGATCGCGCAGGAGGGGCGGCTGGCATTGCACGTGCGCCAGTTAGGTGGCGAGAACGACCATCACATTGCCGAAGCTTGCTTCAAGGCCCTCGCCCGCGCTCTGCGCGACGCCGTCACTGTGGCCGAAGCGGAGTCCTTGGTTCCCAGTACGAAGGGCACTCTGACGCACTAGCGCTTGTCAACCTGCTCGACCTCCACGCGGTAGTCCTCGATCACTGGATTGGCCAGCAACTTGTCGCACATGACCTCGGCGCGCTGAGCAGCGGTCTCCCCGTCGGCCGCCTCCAGCCAGATCTCGATGTACTTGCCGGCGCGCAGATCCGTGATCTCTTCGAAGCCAAGCTCGCTCAGTGCGCCTTTGATCGTGAGGCCTTCGGGGTCGTTAACCGTCCGCCTGAGCGTCACATAGACGTCGGCTTTGAAGCGCGCCATCGCCTTGCTCAAACCTCCGGGCGCAGGAGTTCGCGCTCGGTGATGCGCTGGAAGGCCTCTAGGTACCGCGTCTGCAGCAAGCTCACCACCTCGGGTGGCAGCGTCGGTGGGGGCGGCTCCTTGTTCCACCCACTCTGTGTGAGCCAGTCGCGCAGCGGCTGCTTGTCGTAGGACGGCTGCGGACCGCCAGGCTTATAGATCGCGATCTCCCAGAAACGCGACGAGTCCGGTGTGAGCGCTTCGTCGATCAAGATCGCTTCCCGATCACCGTCCTCGTTCTCCACTAGGCCGAATTCGAACTTGGTGTCGGCAATGATGAAGCCGGACTGTCGCGCTCGGGCGGCACCGTAGGCATAGAGCGCCAGCGACCGTAGCCGCACGACATTCGCCACATCCCTGCCGACGATCGCTTCTGCCTGCTCGTACGTGATGTTCTCGTCGTGACCCTCGTCCGCCTTGGTCGAAGGGGTGAAGATCGGCTCCGGCAGCGCCTGCGATTCCTCTAAGCCAGGGGGGAGCGTGATGCCGCAGATGCGGCCGCTTGTTTGGTATGCGGCCCAACCACTGCCGGAGACCGCCCCCCGCACGATCGCCTCCAGCATCACCGGTTCGGCCTTGCGCACGAGCATCGTCCGGCCGATGTACTCGGGCCCCAGTTCCACGGGCAAGTCCGGGTTCTCGGTCGAATCGATCACCCGGATCATGTGGTTCGGCACCACCGCCTGTGTCTCCTCAAACCAGAACGCCGACATCTGAGTCAACACCCGGCCCTTGTCCGGGATCCCGTTAGGCAGCACGATGTCGAAGGCGGAGACTCGATCACTCGCGACCAGCAGCAGCCGATCCCCCAGGTCATAGATATCGCGCACCTTGCCCTGCCTCTTCGACAACGGCAGGTCGCTTTGCATGAGCACGTCACTCGCAACGTGCGTCGTCCCGCTCATCGCAGCCTCCTTACGGGCTTAGAGCCCGAGTCGCGCGAACGTTTCGTCGACATGGCGCAGGTAGTAAGCAGGGTTGAAGCACTCCTCTAGCGCATCCTCGCCGAGATGCTGCTGGACGGTCTGATCGGCCGAGAGGAGGTCGAGCAAGGGGATGTTGCTTCTCCAAGTCTGCATGGCATGGCGCTGGACGAGTGCGTAAGCCTCTTCGCGCTGCATTCCCGCCTCGACTAGCGCCAGCAGTACGCGCTGCGAGTAGAGGAGCCCCCCGGCACCGTCCAGGTTCTCACGCATGCGTTCCGGGAAGACCACCAAGTTCTCCATTACCCAGGTGAACAGATCCAGCATGTAGTCCAGCAAGCCACAGGCATCCGGGAAGATCAGACGCTCCGTGCTGGAGTGGCTGATGTCTCGCTCATGCCAGAGAGCGACGTTCTCGAAGGCGGTGGTCGCGTGGCCGCGTAGAACGCGCGCCAAACCACAGATGCGCTCGCACTTTTCGGGGTTGCGCTTGTGCGGCATCGCGGAAGAGCCTGTCTGCCCTGGCAGAAAAGGCTCCTCGACTTCGCGCACCTCGGTGCGCTGCAAATGCCGGATCTCCATGGCGAACTTTTCCAGCGATGCCGCAATCAGCGCCAGCGTACTCACAAACTGGGCATGTCGATCACGCTGGATGATCTGATTCGCTGCTGCCGCGGGCGTCAGACGGAGTCGCGCACAGACCTTTTCCTCAACCGCGGGCGGCACAGTGGCGTGCG
This sequence comes from Dehalococcoidia bacterium, assembly GCA_963663895.2. GTDB lineage: Bacteria > Chloroflexota > Dehalococcoidia > Bin125 > Bin125 > JAPOXK01. Next base: position 16,461 of record CAXXRD010000003.1, read on the forward strand.
TCCCGACGGCCCCGCTCAGCTTTCCGACAGAAATCATCCGCTTTGCTTCAGCCAGTCGCGTCTGGTGACGCCGCACCTCGGCGACCCAGATCAGCAGCTTTAATCCGAAGGTTGTGGGTTCGGCATGAACGCCGTGGGTTCGTCCCACCATCAGTGTGCGCTTGTGTGTCTGGGCGCGGGCCTCCAGCACGGCGAGCAGTCGCTCGAGCTCGCGCTCCAGCAAGGTGGCCGCGTCGCGCAGCTGGAGCGCCGTGGCAGTATCCCAGACATCGGAGGAAGTCAGTCCCAAGTGCACCCAGCGGCCTGCCTCGCCCACGTGGTCATTGACGGAGCGTAGGAAAGCCGTCATCTCGTGGTGGGTCTCGGCTTGGTAGCGATCGATGTCATCGAGCTTGAAAGCCGCCTTGGCCGCTATGGCATCGGTTTCCCCGTGGGGAATGACTCCCGCGTCCGCCCAGGCCTGCACGGCTGCCACTTCAACTTGAAGCCAGCGGTCGTACTTTGCTTGGTCCGTCCAGAGTGCGGCCATCTCGGGCCGCGAGTAGCGCGGGATCATGCCTACACCTGCCGCGTTGCAGCCTGCATCAGTCGAGGTACTCCTCGCGGACTGGGGAGAAGACGTCAATGGCCACGGAATCCTCTAGCGCCGTAACCTCGTGCGGTAGGCCGCCGGGGATGACCCAAGAGTCTCCTTGCTTAATCTCCCGTTGCAGCTTGCCGATCGTAAAGAGAACCCGGCCCGAGGCGAGATAGCCGATCTGCTCGTGCGGGTGATCGTGTAGCGGCACCACCCCCCCTTGCTTGATCGTCACCTCGTGCAACGACGTCCGGTCTCCGTGGTTAAGCGTGCGACGCGTGACTTTGTCGACCATGACCACGTCGCGCACGGCGTCGCGGTCTTGCAGATTGGCATCAGCCATCAGCTTCTCCCTTATCCGCTTTCTGATAAGCGGCGGCGAAACGCGCGGTAGCGCTCACGAATGGCGGCGTGATGCAGCGCCAAGATCTCCACGGCGAGGTAGCCGGCGTTGCGCGCGCCCCAGTCGCCCACGGCCACCGTGGCCACGGGGACCCGCGGCGGCATCTGCAAAATGCTCAGCAGCGCATCGACTCCGTGCAGCTCGCTTGATGCGAGCGGCACGCCGATCACCGGCAGCCTGGAGTGCGATTTGACGACGCCGGGAAGCGCCGCCGCTCCACCTGCGGCGGCGATGATCACCTCGTATCCGGCCTCCTCGGCCCCCACGACGAATGCGCGCAGCGCATCCGGTGTGCGGTGGGCGGAGAGTACGTGGCTGGTGTGCTCCACCTCGAATTCGGTCAGCACCTTGCTGGTTGCGGCCATGACGGCCCGGTCGGATTCACTGCCCATCACGATCGCGACAAGAGCCATGAGACGTATCCGATCTAGAGCTCGCGCGCGGCGATGTCGCGGCGATAGATGCCACCTGCAAAGTCAATGCGCCGCACGTTGTCGTAGACCCGTGCACGCGCCTCGGCCAGAGTGGGTGCTCGGGCGACCACGGTCAAGACGCGTCCGCCGCTCGTCACCACCTCGCCCTCCTCCGTGAGGCGTGTTCCCGCGTGGAAAACCTGCACGTCGTCATCGATGGCATTCAGCCCGTGAATTGGCTTACCTGTTTCGTAGGATCCCGGGTAGCCGTCGCTGGCCAGCACCACGCCGACTGTGGCGTCCTCGCTCCACTCTACTGGTTGCGCTGCCAGGCGTCCTTCAGTGCAAGCCTCCATCACCGTGAGCAGGGCCGTTCGCAGCCGTGGCAGGACTACCTGCGTTTCGGGGTCTCCGAACCGGCAGTTAAACTCCAGCACGGACGCCGCGCCCTCATCGACCATCAAGCCAGCGTATAACGCGCCTTGGAAGGGCGCGTCCCTGGCAGCGAGCGCCGCCACCACTGGCCCGTGGATGTCGGCGAACAATCGCGGTGTGTTCTCCGGCGGCAGGAAGCCAGGCGGGCTATAGGCGCCCATGCCTCCGGTGTTGGGACCTACGTCCCCGTCACCAACGCGCTTGTAGTCACAGGACAGCGGCATGGGTTCCACCTGCCGCCCGTCAACGAACGCCATCGCGCTCGCCTCAAGTCCCGCCAGACGCTCCTCAATCACGACGATCTCCGAGGCCTCGCCAAACCTGCCGCCCAGCATGGCATCGGCGCTGGCGTGTGCTTCCTCGAAAGTCGCGGGAACCACAACCCCCTTACCGGCAGCCAGCCCGTCGGCTTTGACGACCGGGGGGCTCCTGAAGCTGTCGATGAAAGCGTGCGCTGGCCTTGCCTCGTGGAAGCTCCGGCCGCGCGCATGGGAGACGCCCGCTCTCTCCATGAGCGATTTCGCGAATCGCTTCGACGCCTCGATACGGGCAGCGGCCCGTGTCGGGCCGAACACGCGAATGTCGCGCTCGCGAAGCGCGTCCACAAGTCCTGCAGCCAGCGGCGCCTCCGGGCCGATGACTGCCAGGTCGATGCGCTCGCGAACGGCGGCGGCGGCGAGGGCGTCGATCCGTTCGCTGCCGATGGGGAGATTCACGGCCAGCGACGCGGTGCCGGCGTTGCCCGGCGCGCAGAACAGCTGCTCGATCTGCGGGCTTTGGCTCAGGGCCCAAACGAAGGCATGCTCGCGCCCGCCGCTGCCGACTACCAACACACGCATCCGAACTATCCGCGCACCTCGACGGCGGGGGCCGCCTGTGGAATCCGCCGAAGGTCGCCGTCGAGGACGATGGGGTCCATGGCGGCCATTTCGCTGGCGTACGGCATCGCTGGTACCGGGTGCATCAGGAAGATTGGCAGGTCCAAGATGTGGGCGAAACCCATCTCGAGGAACGAGTTTCCCCCGATATAGCGCTCAATGCCCTTGGTGGTCTCGTTGAGGACGAGGATCGCATCGGATCGCTGGATCTTGCGCCAGTGCGCGCGGATGAGATCGAAGCTGCGTTTGAGCTCGGCGCGTTCCTCGGTCGTGGCGTCGTGGTAGTCGAACTCCTCGACTTCAACCGGCACGTAGACGGTATGGCCCAGGGCCTCCAGCGTCTGTTGGACCTCGCGGATGCGAGCGATAAGGGTCATGCTTGCACAGATTGTGATGATCACCGGCGCATCGCGATCTCTCCTGACCTCACTCCCATTCGATCGTCCCCGGCGGCTTCGATGTGATGTCCAGCACCACTCGGTTCACGGCCGGGACTTCATTAACAATGCGATTGCTGATACGCGCCAGCACTTCGTAGGGGAGTCGGGCCCAATCGGCCGTCATTGCGTCTGCGGCGGTGACCGCGCGCAGCGCGATCACATGCCCATAGGTGCGGTGGTCTCCCTGGACGCCGACTGATCGTGTGTCGGTTAGGATTGCGAATGACTGCCATAGATCACTGTAAAGATCGGCCGCCTTGATCTCGTCCATCACGATCCAATCAGCGGCGCGCAGGGTCTCCAGCTTTTCGCGGGTGACCGCGCCGATGATCCGGATGGCGAGACCCGGGCCTGGGAAAGGCTGACGCTGCACCATCGCGGCAGGCAACCCGAGCGCTATGCCGGCCTGACGTACCTCATCCTTGAATAGGTAGCGCAGAGGCTCAACCAGTGCGAAGCGCATCCGCTCCGGCAATCCCCCCACGTTATGATGCGTTTTGATCGTGGCGGTCACACTGTTGGGCCCGCTCTCGACGACATCGGGGTAGGTGGTGCCCTGCACGATGTACTCGACCGCGCCGAGCCCTTTGGCGGTCTCCTCGAAGACCTCGATAAAAGTTCCGCCGATCCGCTTGCGCTTGGTTTCGGGGTCGGTGACGTCCGCCAGGACCTCCAGGAAGCGGTCCGCCGCGTCGACGTGGATCAAGTCGATCTGTAAATGCTTGCGGAAGGTCTCCACGACTCGTTGCGGCTCCTCGCGGCGCATCAGACCGTTATCGACGAAGATGCAGGTCAGTTGCGAGCCCACCGCGCGGTGCACAAGCGCTGCCGCCACTGCCGAATCCACGCCGCCGCTGAGCGCGCAGATCACACGCCCCCCCCCGATCTGATCGCGCAACCGTTGCACGCTCTGCTCACTGAAGCTGCCGGCGGTCCAATCACCCCGGCAGCCGCAGATCTTGCGGACGAAGTTCTCGAGCAAGCGGGGCCCGTCGCGGGTGTGCACGACCTCGGGGTGGAACTGGATCCCATAGATGCCGTCGTCGTTGCCGATCACTGCTGCAGGCGACGCTTCACTGGAAGCGAGCGTCTGGAACCCTGGAGGTAATTCCGTCACCCGATCGCCGTGGCTCATCCAGACGGGAAGTGCCTCTGGGAGGCCATCGAGTAGCGCCGTGTGGGGTTCTGCCCGATGCAAGACGGCGTGACCGAACTCCCGGTTCTGCGACGGCAGGACGCGTCCGCCCAACGCCACGGCGATCTCCTGCATGCCATAGCAGATCCCAAGGACCGGCAAGCTGCTCTCGTAGATGTAGGCGGGCGCGCGCGGAGCCCTCTCGCCATATACCGACGCAGGGCCACCCGAGAGGATGAAGCCCTTGGGGTTGAGTTCCTGTACCTGCTCCCAAGTAGCGGTGTGGGGGATCAACTCGCAGTACACGTTAAGCTCGCGCACGCGCCGGGCAATGAGCATGCTGGTTTGCCCGCCGAAGTCGATGATGGCGATCGCTTCCCGTGGCTGGTGCGAAAGGGGTGTCGAAGGGTCGGTTGGGGAAGCTGCAGCAGCGCGTGCGCCACGCGCTACTTCCAGGTAGCCTGAGACTTCCAGGTCATCGGTCGTGCGGATCCGGGGGATCGGCGCCGTCGTGTTCGACTCCGCCAATGCGCCTCCTCGTGTTGGGCAACGTATCGCGACGGTATACTAGCGGTCAAGAACACCTGTCCTAGGGTCGAAGGGCTTGCGAGGCGGTCGCGGCAAGAAATGGGTGCGTAGTGACAGCGGTAGCGGAAGTCGATCAGGGCGCCACCGAACAAGCCGCCCGCGTGCTATCCCAAGGCGGCATCGTCGCACTCCCGACGGACACGCAGTATGGTCTCGCCGCACTCGCGAGCAACGGCGCCGCCATGATGAAGCTCTTCCATCTCAAGCGCCGGCCTGATGATCAAGCCTTGCCGATCTTTTTGCCGGACCACTCTTGGTTGGGCCGCGTCGCGACGGATGTGTCCCCCAGCATACGGCGGCTCGCGCAGGCGGTCTGGCCGGGCGCCGTCACCCTGGTTCTGCGCCGCAATCCCAAGTGGTACTCGCTCGCGGCCCCCTATGAGACCGTTGCCCTTCGTATTCCTGCGCACCCAGTCGCGCGCGCCCTACTCGATAAGGTCGGAGCACCACTGACTGGCACGAGCGCCAACCGTCACCAGGAACCTGCCGCCACGACACCCGAGGCGATCCTGGAGCTCTTCGGCAGTGCGGTCGAGATCTTACAGCCGTCGGGGCTGCTACCGGCAGGCAAGCCTTCCACGATTTTGGATTGCACTGGCGCGGAGCCTCGGGTGCTGCGCAGCGGTTTGGTCGGCGAGGAGGACATTCGCGCCATCCTGGCTGGTGAAACCGACTGGGTGCAGACTTAGGCTCCTACAACGGCCGGAGCCGCATGGTGAAGCGCACCGTTCGAGATCTGCCGCTCCGAGGCAAGCGCGTGCTGCTGCGCGCCGACTTCAATGTGCCCCTGCAGGGTGGAGCCGTCGCTGATGATACCCGTATTCGCGCTGCCCTCCCGACCATTCGATACTTGCTCGGCGAGGGCGCTGCGGTGGTCGTTTGTGCCCATTTGGGCCGACCGCGAGGCTACGTCCGCGACGAGTTGCGACTGGCGCCGGTGGCGGCGCGGCTGAGTGAGTTGCTAAGCCTGAAGGTGGCAGTCGCGGAGGATAGTGTCGGCGCTTCCGTCGAAAAGCGGGTCCGGCAGCTACGGCCGGGCGATCTGCTGCTCTTGGAGAATCTGCGCTTCCATCCCGAGGAAGAGGCGAACGCCCCTGATTTCGCGCGCCAACTCGCCGCGTTTGCCGATTGCTTCGTGAACGATGCCTTCGGCGCCGCGCATCGCGCCCATGCCTCAACGGAAGGGGTGGCCCGTTACCTCGACTCCGCTGCCGGACTGCTGATGGCGGAAGAGCTAGAGCGGCTTGGTAGTGTCTTCAGTGCCGAGGTCGGCACCCGCGCGGCGCTCATTGGCGGCGCCAAGATTAGCGACAAGCTAGTGCTGCTGCGTCGGCTCATTGAGCGGGTCGACATTCTCTGTATCGGCGGCGCGATGGCCCATACTTTTCTGCTTGCCCGTGGGCTGGCGCTGGGAGCCTCACTCGTCGAGCCTGACCTGGTGGGCGAGGCCCGGACGGTCCTTGAGGCGGCTGCCAGCCGCGGGTGCATTCTGGAACTCCCGATCGATGGAGTGATCGGACAGGGCCCGGACCTGACGCCGCGCGCACGGCCCTTAATCTTCGCGGAAGAGGAGGTGGAGTCCGGCTGGCAGGTCTTGGATATCGGTCCGGCGACGGTTGAGCGCTTCAGTGAGGCCCTGCGCCCCGCGGACGTGATCGTCTGGAACGGCCCGCTTGGGTTGTTTGAGCAGCCCGCCTTTGCTGGCGGTACGCGCGCGCTCGCGCGCACGCTCGCCGGGCTGTCTGCGACTACCGTCATCTGTGGCGGCGAAACGGCTCAAGCCGTCCATGAGGCGGGTGTGGCTGAGCGGATCGACCACATCAGCACCGGCGGCGGCGCAGCACTGGAGCTATTGGAGGGACGTACGCTTCCCGGCGTGGCCGTGTTGCCCGACCGCGTGTAACCGTTGGGATCGCGTCTAGGGAGTCAAACGGGGAAGCTATAGGCTGTGGATCTCGATCTTGCGCGGCGGATTGCTAGACCGGCCGATACCAAGATCGTCCTGCTTGTGCTGGATGGCCTGGGCGGTCTGTCGCACCCACAAACTCGTCGCACCGAACTCCAGACCGCCCGTACGCCTCACCTCGACCGGCTGGCTGCGCAGAGCGATCTGGGCTTGACCGTTCCGGTGGCTCCCGGCGTCACGCCGGGCTCGGGCCCTGGCCACTTGGCGCTCTTCGGCTATGACCCGCTGACGTTCGAGGTGGGACGTGGGGTTCTAGAGGCGGTTGGCATCGATTTCGCGCTCGGTCCTGAGGATGTTGCCGTACGCGGTAACTTCTGCACGCTCGCACGCGACGGCGCCATTACGGACCGGCGTGCCGGCCGGATCGCCACGAAGCGTGCGCAGGAACTCGTTGAACGGCTGCGAACCATCGACGTGGGGCCCGCCATAGAGGTGTTCGTCGAACTGGTGCGCGAACATCGGTTCGTGCTCGTGCTGCGCGGTCCCGGTCTCGATGCACGGGTGAGTGAAACCGACCCTCAGCGACTTGGCGTCGCGCCCCTCCGCAGCGAGCCGCTTCATCCCAGCGCACTCGTCACTGCGCAAGCGATTAACCAGTTCTGTGGTGAGGCGAGACGGCAGCTCGCAGATGCCGCTCCAGCCAATGGTCTCCTGCTCCGAGGGATCGCGCAGCTGCCGCAGCTGCCGCAGCTCGAAGATGTCTGGAAGATCCAAGCCGCCAGCGCTGCGATCTATCCGATGTATCGCGGGTTGGCCAAACTGGCGGGAATGACGGCATTGGGACAACCGGCGAGCTTCGATGAACAGGTAGCGGCCCTGCGGCAGCACTGGGATGCCTACGACTACTTCTTTGTTCACTACAAGAGCACCGACACTGCTGGTGAAGACGGCGACTTCGACGCCAAAGTTGCCGCGATCGAGGAACTCGACCGGCAACTGCCCGTACTCCTGGATCTCGAACCGCATGTGCTCGGGGTGGCGGGAGACCACGCCACTCCCGCGATCTTGGCGGCGCACTCCTGGCACTCCGTGCCTTTCTTGCTGCACTCGCCGTACACGCGGCCCGATCCGCGCGCCACCTTCGACGAGCTGTCGTGCGCGCACGGATCACTGGGCACCTTCCCGGCGGCGGCGGCGATGCCGCTCCTGATGGCCCACGCCGGCCGGCTCAGCAAGTACGGTGCCTGAGGCCGCGATGCGTACGCCGATCAGCGTTGGTAACTGGAAAATGCACGCGACCAACGCGGAAGCCGAGCAGCTCGCTGAGTCTCTGGTATGCCTCTCCGAGGTCGAAGGGGTAACGACGGTAGTGGCCCCGGGATTCTTGCAGCTTGCGCGTGTGGCGGAGCGCTTGCGTGGCAGCGGCATTGAGTTGGCGGGACAGAACATGCACTTCGCCGCCACGGGCGCCTTCACCGGCGAGGTGAGTCCAAAGCAGTTGGCCGAGGTCGCGAGGTGGGTGATCTTGGGTCACTCCGAGCGGCGCCGCTACTTCTGTGAGGACGACGCTGCTCTGAAGAATAAGATCGACGCCGCCCGCGTGCATGGACTGCACCCAATCCTGGCGATCGGCGAGCGGACGGAGGAGCGCCAAGCTGGGCATACCCAAGCCGTGTTGCAGCGCCAGCTGTGGGGCGCGTTGGAAGGGCTGGATATACCAGAGGGTTTCGTGGTGGCCTACGAGCCGGTGTGGGCGATCGGCAGCGGCATGCCGGCTACGGGCGAGCAGGCCCAGGATGCGGCAGCGTTGATCCGTACCGTGCTTGCGGAACTCCAGGGAGACGCAGTCGCCACATCCGTGCGGATCCTCTACGGCGGGTCCGTAAAAGCGGAGAACATCGCTGAGTTCGCTGCCCAGCCCGACCTCGACGGAGCGTTAGTGGGTGGGGCGTCCCTGGACGCGGAGCAGTTTCTCGCGATCACCCGCGCGATCGCGGGGGCGAAGAGGGCCTAAGCTCCGACCATGGATCCGCCGCTCGTTGCAGTGGTTGGCCCCACGGCTTCTGGGAAGAGCGAGTGGGCTCTCGCGATCGCTCAGACGTTCAACGGTGAAGTCATCGGTGCCGATAGCCGTCAAGTCTACCGCGGTATGGCCACCGGGACGGCCCAGCTTGGCCCGGTGCAGCGTAGACGAGTGCCGCACCATCTTGTCGGCCATGCTGATCCATCGGAGCGCTACAACCTGGTGCGTTTTCTCGCAGAAGCGCGGGCGGCGATCGCCGAGATCCGATCGCAACGGCGCTTGCCCGTACTCGCGGGTGGCACGGGTCAGTACGTGTGGGCTTTGTTGGAAGGCTGGTCGGTTCCGGAGATTGAGCCAGACTTGGAGTTGCGTAGCCACATGGAGGCCCGCTCCGTGAGAGAGGGCGCAGGGCAGCTCCATGCCGATCTGGCCGCGATCGATCCGCAAGCCGCACAGCGGATCGCGCCGGCGAACGTGCGTCGAGTGATCCGGGCGTTGGAGGTCTTTGCTCTGACCGGCAAGCCGATCTCTAGCTGGCACGAGAGCCGCGACTCGCTCGAAGCACTGGTCGTCGCGCCGGCCCTTGAGCGCGCGCAGCTAGACGCTCGCATTGAGAAACGAGTCGATTCGATGTTCGCGCGCGGTCTCATTGATGAGGTACGCGCGCTGCTGACGGGCGGACTCGATTCCCAAGCGTCGGCGCTGGAGAGCGTGGGCTACCCAGAGGTCTGCCGCCATCTCGCGGGCGAGATCACCCGGGTAGAGGCGGTCACCGCGGTGAAGCAAGCGACGCGGAAACTGGCCCGCCGACAGCAGCGGTGGTTCCGTCGGTCTGACGAGCGGATTCACTGGCTCGGCCACGTGGAGCAAGCGCTGGCGCTGGTGGCCGTCGCCCGCACGGTTCAGAGTTAGGAAAAGGAAGCCGCACTGCCGATCGGCGGTACGCCGCCGGACCTTTACAATTCGTGAATAGCAAGGCGACGCACGATGGAAATTTCCTTCAGCAAGATGCAGGGCACCGGCAATGACTTCGTGCTGGTAGACGGCCGTGCCATTCAGGCCGGTTGGGCAGGGGTAGCGTCGTCGATCTGCGATCGGCACTTCGGTGTCGGCGCGGACGGCTTGCTGGTGGTGGAGGAGTCGGGACGGGCTGCGCTGCGGATGCGGCTGTTCAACGCCGACGGTTCCGAGGCGGAGATGTGCGGCAACGGGTTGCGCTGCGTGGTGAAGTGGGCGCTGGAACGAGGTGGTGCCGTGCTCCGCGACGGTGCTTTGGCAGTGGAAACAGGCGCCGGGATAGTGCGTGCCGTCGTGACGGCGACGGGTGCGGAGCAGTCGATCGAGCGGGTCCGTTTGTCCATGGGAGCACCGCGTTTGGAACCAGAGGAGATCCCCGTCCGTGTGGATGGACCGGGACCGATCATGAATCTGCCGATCGCGGTAGACGGAACGGAGCTGGCGGTGACCTGCGTCTCGTTGGGCAACCCGCACGCGGTGCACTTCGTCGACGGCCCCCTGAGCGCGTTTGCGCTGGAGCGGTTGGGACCGTTGGTAGAGCGGCACGATCGCTTCCCACAACGTACGAACTTCGAAGTAGTGCACGTGGAATCCCCCGAGCGGCTGCACCTGCGAGTGTGGGAGCGTGGCGCGGGCCCAACGCTAGCCTGCGGCTCAGGGGCCGCTGCCGGCATGGTCGCGGCGCGGCTTCACGGCCTGGTCGGGGAGCGTGTGACGGTCTCGCTGCCGGGCGGCGATCTCGATCTCTCTTGGGACGGAGAAGGATCGGTTTCGCTTGAGGGACCGGCGGAACGGGTATTCGAAGGACAGTGGATTATCGATCGGACCCACGATGGTCATCCCTGATTACTCGCGGCATCAGTCGGACCGTGCCCCCGGGCTGGTGCGCGAACTGCACCGCACCTTAGGCGATCAAGCACTGCGCTACCGCAACCTCGACGATGCGGACTACGACGCGCTCGTGGAGGAACGGAAGGTAATCGTCGCGCACAGTGCCGATGGCTATGTGCTCGGCTTGCCGACCGGGCGGCAGTTGCGCGTCTATTACGAGTTCGGTGACTTGGACGCAGCCCGCGATCAGTTGGGTCGCCTGGTAACGGATTTGGCCGCAGTTGCGCTTACGCGCACCGACTGCGAGACGATGGTGCTCGACTACAACGATTCGGGACACCGGCACCTCATGCATCCAGCTTTGCAAGGGGCGGCCTTTGAGGAGCTCGAGTGGTCGCTGCTGCGTTGTCGCGACATACGCGATGTCGAGCCACCCGGCGCTCTCCGCGAGGGCGTGCTGGTGCGCGGTGCGACGGTGGCGGACGGTGAAACGATCGCACGGTTCGACGCCGCGGTGCGCGGTGCGGATGCGGTCGCTCCCCCTTTGCCGGCCGGCTTCGTCGAAGAGGCGGCATGGGTGGGGCTGGCGGAAGTGGAGGGAGAACTGGCGGGGTTCCTGCGCGTCGGCGTCACGGGAAAGCGGGGTTTGTTCGCGGACGAGTTCGTCGTCGATCCCGCGCGCTGGCCACAGGACGTGGGCGCCGCGCTGATCAGCGCGGCAATCGAGTGGGGACGGCAAGACCAGCGGCGCGTGTTGACGGTCAGCCTCTCGACGGACCTCTCGACCGCTCCCTTTTTCAAGACGCTGGGTTTCTACCGGGTGCAGGAGCGACTGCGCTACCGGCGTCCCGTCGACCAAGCGGAGATCGAGCGACGGCGTGCGGAGAAAAAGTCGACCTACTTCAAGGTCGGCAAGATCTGGGGCAAATGGTAGGCTGCGGCGCTGCGCGATCCACAGCTCGCCGCCGGCTGTGCGTTGCATCCCGTACGGCGATAAGCAGGGTAGCTGCGAGATGGGGGACCGATGCGCGTTGCTAAGCGGGTGGAGTCACTGCCGCCCTATCTATTCGTTGAGATCAGCAAGGCGATCGCGAAGAAGCGGGCGCAGGGGATCGACGTGATCACGTTCGGCATCGGCGACCCCGATCTGCCGACCCCGTCTCCGATCCTGAAGGCATTGCACCACGCTGCCGACGATCCGCAGAATCATCGTTATCCAGAGACGGAAGGGCTCCCAGAGTTGCGCGCCGCGATCGCGGCTTGGTACAAGCGGCGCTTCGGTATCGACTTGGATCCGGATACGGAGGTGCTGCCCTTAATCGGGGCGAAGGAGGGGATCGCGCACATCGCGCTGTGCTTCATTGATCCAGGCGGGGTGGCGCTGGTGCCCGACCCAGGCTATCCGGTCTATGCGATGGGGACGATGTTTGCGGGGGGCGAGTCGCACTTCTTGCCGCTGCGGGAAGAGAACAACTGGTTACCGGATCTTGACGCGATCCCCGCCGAGGTGCTGGAGCGCGCGACGATCCTCTGGATCAACTATCCCAATAATCCGACGGGTGCCGTAGCGTCGCTTGAGTTCTTTGAAAAGGTGGTGGCCTTCGCAAAGCGGCACAACTTGGTCGTTTGTCATGACAATGCCTACAGCGAAGTCGGCTACGACGGATACGAGCCTCCCTCGTTCTTGCAGGCGCACGGGGCAAGGGAGGTGGGAATCGAGTTTCACTCGTTCAGTAAGTCGTACAACATGACCGGCTGGCGGATTGCGATGGCGGTGGGTAACCGCGACGTGATCAATGCGCTGATGCGGGTGAAGTCCAACATCGACAGTGGGATCCCGCAGGCGATCCAGCGGATGGCGATCGAGGCGATCAGCGGTGATCAGAGCGTCACAGCGGAGAACGCCGCGATCCTGGAGCGGCGGCGGGACCGGGTCGTGGCGGCCTTGCTGAGGATCGGACTGAGGGTTCAGAAGCCGAAAGCGGGGATGTATGTGTGGGCGCGAGTGCCCCATGGAATGACCAGCATCGATTTCGCAAGGCGGCTGCTGGAGGACCAAGCAGTGGTGGTGACGCCCGGAAATGGCTACGGCGCGGCGGGGGATGGTTATGTGCGGCTGTCCCTGACAACTCCTGACGACAAGCTGGAGGAGGGATTGCAGCGCATCGCAAACTGGACCGCCGGCTGACCCGAGCGCGCTAACGATACTGCGAGCCCCAAGGAGTACAGGATCGATCGAGCCCCGCACGCAACGTACGCGACGACAACGCCCGAGCGCGCCCTGCTGGTAGGCGTTGACGTCACAGAGCGGAGCGATGACCTCCGCCACTGGAACGCGCAAGCCTCCTTAGATGAGCTGGAGATGTTGGCGGAAACCGCGGGTGCCGTGCCCGTGGCGCGGGTTTTGCAGCGGCTGAAACATCCCGACCGCAGGTCGTATATCGGCAAGGGGAAGCTCGCGGAGTTGGTGGACGCGCGGGAGTCGCTGGGCTACACCGTCGCGATCTTCGACGACGAGTTGACGCCCGCACAGCAGCGCGTACTGGAGCGGGCGCTCGGTCTGAAGGTGATCGATCGAACGGCTCTGATCCTCGACATCTTCGCGCAGCGGGCGCGGACACGGGAGGGAGCACTGCAGGTGGCGCTGGCCCAGCACGAGTACTTGCTGCCGCGGTTGGCCGGTCAGTGGGGGCACTTGGAACGCATGGAAGGGGCGATCGGGGCGCGAGGTCCGGGCGAGACGCAGCTCGAGACGGACCGGCGCTTGGTGCGCACCCAGATTAAGCGGCTCAAGGGCGAGATCGAGCAAGTGAAGCGGCATCGGCAGCGTTACCGGAGGAGACGCCGTCGGAACGGCGTGCCGGTGGTGGCGTTGGTGGGCTATACCAACGCGGGTAAGAGCACCTTGATGAACGCGCTCACCGGGGCTGGGGTGCGAGCACACGATCGGCTCTTCGAGACCCTGGATCCGGTGACGCGGCGCACCGCCTTGCAAGATGGGCGCGCGCTGTTGCTAACGGACACGGTGGGATTCATTGAGAAATTGCCCACCCAGTTGGTGGCCGCTTTCCGTGCCACGCTCGAAGAGTTGAACGAGGCGGATTTACTTCTGCATGTGGTCGATATCGCGCACCCGGACGCGGCCGAGCAGAGCCAGACGGTGGAGAACACCTTGGCGGATCTGGGATTGTCGGAACGGCCCATTCTGACTCTGCTGAATAAGGCCGATCGGATCGATGGAGAGTCGAATGGGGCGGGGCCGTCGAAGCGGGTGCGCCTGTTCGCCGAGCAAGTACAGGAAGATCGGCCGCAAACGCTGCTGATCTCGGCAGCGAAGCGTTGGGGCATCGACGAACTGCGGTCGCGAATCGGAGCGATGTTGGAGGGGACAAGCCTCCGGTGCGAGGGGTGAGGGCGCCTCGGCTGTGAGCGGGACAGGGGATCTTGATCGTTAGTCTGCGCTGAGTCGCAGAGTGACGCGCGCGACGCGCGCACCGAGTGCGCGCGTCTGTTGGCGGTCGAGCTCGGTGATCTGGCCATGGCCGGTGGCACCGTAGTAGGAGCCCGACTCGCGCATCGCCTCGCTCCAAGGCAGACCGACGATCACGAGTCCATGCGCCATCAGCAGGTGGATTAACTGGAGGAGAGTCGCCTCGCTACCTCCGGAGCGCGACCAGCCCGCGGTGAAGCAGGCGCCGACCTTGCCCGCCAGATCACCGCTCTCCCAGAGATCGCCGCTGTGGTCCAGCCAGTCCTTGAGCTTGCCGGTGATGCCGCTCCAATTGGGCGAGCCCAGAATCAGCGCGTCGCAGGCGAGGAGATCGGATGGCTGGGCTTGGTCGAGGGGGCGGTCGATCGGCTCGGCGCCGTCGACGGCCCGCACCCCCTGCAGGACCGCCCGTGCGAGCTCTTGAGTGAGACCACGGCCATCGTAGAGTACGAGAACGCGGGCCATCGCTAGCGATTAACCCATCGAGAGATCGAGGCTGTACCAGGCTGCTTGCCCGGGCATCTCCTCGACGCCAATGCTGAGTGAGACCAGACCGGAGGGCCCCTCCGCTGCGAGTTTGTCCCGCAGCTCGGTGGCGATGTACTCGGCCAAGCGCTCGGCGGTGCTGTTATCGATGGGAAGCGCGGCAACGTCTCGCTTAGGCAGGCGGTAAGCCGGATCGCTCTGGTGCTGGATGAGGTAGTGGTCGCCATCGTCGCGAATGCTCAGACGGGAGCACTGCATCTGCAGGAGAAACTTATGATCGAGGTCCTGACAGATCTCACGGGTAAATCGCTTGAGCAGGGCGAAGTCGATGACCCAGGACTCGCGCTCGCTGAGGGCGCCAGCCACGTCAACGAGGACATCGTAGTTATGGCCGTGGATCGGCTCGAGCTCGTCGCTAAGGACGGCGAAATGTCCGGCGGCGAACCGGAGACGTTGCCGCTCCACAGTGACGCGATGCGGAAAGCTGGGCGCGGACACAGAAACACCTCGCTCGTGACGAGAGCTGGAGGGCAGGCTAGAGGGATGTGGAGGTTGACAGGATAGATATGATAGCGATATATCTGAATCAGATGTATTAGGAAATGCAGAGGCGATGGTAGCCGATCTAACGGCCAGTGAACATTGGGAGACAGCGATCAATCGGGCCGCCTCGCGAATGTTCGTGTTAGCGGCGATGGCGGGCGGGCCAGGGCATGGCTACGAGCTGGCACAACGTGTGCGGTCGATCTGCGACGGTGCCTGTGATCCGTCAGCGGGGGTGATATACCCGGCCATCCGCGATTTGGAATCAGAAGGCTTGATCGCCTGTGAGCGGAAAGCCGTGAGCGGCCGGGAGCGTAATGTGTGTACGCTTACGGACAAGGGCGAGACAGCCCTGCGTATTGCAGCCCAAGCCTGGGCTCGCCGTCTGCCGGCGATCCAGCGAGTGGTGCAGTCCGTGGGTGCGGAAGTGGTCGGCGGGTCGTGTTGCGGCCCACGTCTGCGGCCGTCCGTTACGACTGCGAACGAGAGACTGTGAATAAGGAGGTTTGATTGTGATTGGACCAAAGATTTTCGCGCCGGGACGGCTCACACGGCAGATCAGGCAGCGCTACGGGAAGGATGAGGGCGAGGAGGCGAGCGCGGAAGACATGACGGCGGCGGCGATGCGGATGCGAGCGCGCTACGGCCTTTCGAAGGATGGCAAGGCAGCGGACGCTGCGACGGCCGAGGAAACTGCCGGGAAGGATGACTCGGACGCTGAAGAGTAGGACACGCCGTGGTGCGTAAACAGCAGCAACCGCGAGAGCACGTAGCCGCGGCGCCTGCGACACAAGACAGCGGGACGATCAAGGTGGCCGTACGGCAGCGGTACGGCGGGTACGCCAAGCAGCATCTGGTCCACGCCGATACGGAGATCGCGTTCATTGAGGTGTTGGCGGCTGGGCCGGACGGGGCTGCTTGTTGCTCGGCGCCTGCTTCGGGGAACGAAATGTCGTCCTGTGGGATGGAGGAGGGGGTGACGCAGAAGGCGATCAGGGCCCCGTATGCCGCGATCGAGACGGCTTGGCTGCCGACAAGTGTGGCGGAGGCGTCCCTGGGGTGCGGCAATCCGGCGGCGATCGCCGAGCTGCAGCCAGGCGAAACGGTGCTGGATCTAGGCTCTGGCGGCGGCATTGATTGCTTCTTGGCGGCGAAGCACGTGGGTTCGACGGGTCACGTGATCGGCGTCGATATGACGGACGAGATGCTGGAGCTCGCGCGCGCGAATGCGCGGAAGGTCGGTGCGAGGAACGTCGAGTTCCGCAAGGGCGAGATCGAGGCACTGCCGCTTGAGGATGCGTCGGTGGATGTGATCCTCTCGAACTGCGTAATCAATCTGTCGACGAACAAGGCACGGACCCTGCGCGAGGCTTACCGGGTGCTGAAGCCGGGCGGCCGCTTCCGGGTGAGCGACATCGTGCTGACGCGGCAGCTGCCCTTCAACGAAGAGCAGTACTTGGCATCGTGGTCCGAGTGCATAGCGGGGGCGCTGACACAGGACGAGTTCGCAGCGAAGCTGGAGGCCGCTGGCTTCGAGCACATACAGCTGACGTTGGAGGGCGAACACCAAGAGGGTGTGCACTCTGCCTTGATCGAAGCATCCAAGCCCTACCGAGCATCGCCTTCGGCAGCAACGGAGTCTGGCAGTGAAGAGGACACCCGAAGGTCTGCTAGGCTTTCGACGGATCTCACATAGGTGGTTTCACAAGAGCGAAGGGCGGGAACTTGTGGCGAAGTCGAGTAGAGTGCAGGACCTCTTGGGATTGAGCAAGCCGGCGATCGCGATCGGGTATTTCGCGGAGCCGCCGGCTGGAGTGGCGAAGTATGAAGCGGGGGAGGTCCCGGCGGGGTGCTCATTCTGGCAGCGCGCGCAGGAAGGGGCATCGTTCTACACGGAGCAGTCGGATCACTATAACTGCGCAGTAGGGGCGTACACCCACAGTATCCCGCTGCCGCCCGAGCGGGCCGAGGAATTGGGAGAGACGATCGGCTTCATGGTGGAGCAGCGGTACCTGCGCGAGGCAGAAGTACCGATGATTCCCGTGCTGGCGGAGTCGCCTCGCTACGTGGCCTACGGTCCGGTCGACGACGCGGAATTCAAGCCGGACGTGGTGGCAGTGGCGGCGGAACCCGCACGGGCGATGCTGCTATACGAAGCGGCGCTGCGCGCCGGCGCGGGCGGTATCGCGCCGAACATCGTAGGACGGCCGGGGTGCGCGGTGGAGGCCCTGACAATGGGAAGCGGCGAGACGGCGATGTCGCTTGGGTGCAAAGGAAACCGGACCTTCACAGGACTGCCGGATAACGAGATGTACGTGAGCTTTCCGGGATCGAAATGGGAAGCCGTGGTGGAAGCGCTGACTGAGATCGTCCAGTCGAATGAGTCGATGGGTTCCTACTATAACGGGCAGAAGAAGAAATTCTCGTACTAGCGGCTGCCGCTCCGGATTAGAAAAGACCTGGCGGGCGAGCTTGATGACGGTCTGCGCCCCGCGGGCGCAGCAGCGAAACCGCGATCGTACTGGTGTGTCGGCGCCTGTAAGTGCAGTGGCTACTGGCTTGGCTGCCCCGCGCGAGGTTGGATCTCCGCTCGCAGCGAGCGCCGCACCCGCTAGTCGCTCCTCACGTGGTTAAGCGCCGCAACTGCTTCACATGCCCTTCCACGTGCCGCACCGACAGTCCCTCCACGAGCGCTCCCAGGGTAGGTCGTGCCGTCAGCGGTGTTTCCTCGAGCGAGGGAACAAAGATCTCTCGCTCGAGATCCTTCTCCGCCAACTCCCCTAGGAACTCCCGCATAGACGCGTACTCTGCCTCCACCAGCCCCAGCAACTCCGTCTTCGACAGCTCTGCCCGAGATTGCCAGTCGAACACTGCCTCTCGTACGAAGTCGATGGGTTTCTCTCCGCCCTCGCGGGCCGAGCGCAGTACCGCCACGTAGCCTCCCTCCGCCGCGCCCGCCAAGTGCGCCAGCACTTCCCTTGCGCCCCATTCCCCTGCGCCCGCCGGCGTGCGCCGAAATCCCTCCTCACTCATCTCTTCTACAACGGACCGTACCTCTTCCACCGCTGCTTCACAGCGGCGTTGCCACTCCCTGATCGCTTCGACCGCTTGCACTCTTGCCGTCCTTTCCTGCTCACCCCTACTTACGTTACCGGCCAGCTCCTTCTTCAGTATTCCAGTATTCGAGTTCCATGCTTACCCGCGCGTTACCGGAAACTGGCACACTGCCTCTGCGTCTGCGGTGCCGACAGGATCCCGTTCCGAACCGGCCGCGCGACGCCCTCCACAGCCACCTCGACAGGGCACATCCAGCATCGCTGGAGATCCACCGCTCCACACCGTGCTGCGCCCCCCTATAGCAGGCTCCACCTGCTAGCCTGGCGAGCGGACTCACGATGCCGCACAATCTCGACTCCAGCCCCCGCGCTGTTCCTCGGCCGGCCAGCCGGCGTATTGCTGTGCCTGCCCTGCTCACCTGCTGGGTCATCCTCGTCATCGCCTTCCCTGCCACCGTCGCTTATGGTCTCTATCTGTGGGCGACCTGATCGGCTAAACACATCGCTCGCATGAACAATTCACACGAGAAAAGAGCGAGATCTCGCCAGCGGACGTTCAGAAATCACACACAGAAGTTCCATTTTTCAACGGGTGTGCTTTGACAAGCATATCCCCCTCTAGATAGCATTTTGAATGAACGCTGTGATGAAGTAGAAAACTACGAAAAGGATCCCTGAATGGTACGAACGCTTCCACCAATTGACGATGATGTTTTCGAAGCGCTACAAGCAAAAGCCGAACCGCTTGTAGACGATATCAACGCAGTCCTGCGGCGCTTGCTTGGGATATCGGAGAGCAGTGCTTCCACGCCCAGCGGAGGTACAGGGCGAGGAGCAGCGAAGGCGCGCGCGGAAAAGAAATCCCGAACCAGCGGCAAGCGAGGTCGCCGAAGAAAGAGCGGGACACGTGCGCCGAGAGGCGCGACCCTCCCCAATTCGGAGTATGAACTTCCTATGTTGATGGCCCTCACTGATCTGGGGGGATCGGCAACTGCTCGCGACGTGGTGAATCGGATGGAGCAGCTTTTGGAAGGAAAACTCCAGCCGATCGATAGAGAGAAGATCACAACCGGGGCCATCCGCTGGAAGAACCGAACTCAGTTCGTGCGATCGAAGCTCATCGCCGAGAACGCTATGAAGAAGGATTCCGCCCGCGGCATGTGGGAGATCACCGACGAAGGACGCGCGCGCTTGGGCCGTGAAGGCGCTCCAACAGCCTGAGACGCTCACATAGGGAGGATTTGCCGGACGGCGCATGTGGGGGAGCGCGCCGCGCGATAGTAGGTGTCGTGGGGTCTATCCTCGTCGGACGATTTGCGCGTGTCACCAGCGGATTTTGAACACTCCGGCCCCTCGTAAGGGAAGATCTCCGTGGACCGCTTCGCCCACTTTTTCCTGGCGAGAGCGAGGTTTGCTAGTACGGTCGTGTCTGTGTTCGCTGCGAACGCACAGAGAGAGGCTTCTGTTACCCGAAGGGTTCCGTAATAACGTGAGAGAGGATCTCGGGACGCTGCTGAAGCCCTAACCTCCTAGATCTCTCAGCGCCGGCGCAACCTCCTCCGCGAAGAGCTGGTGCGAGCGTGCGTGCACCTCCGGATCGATTCCCGGCCAGACCGCCGTGTAGAGGAACGCCTCGAACGGATACTGCGCGTAGAGCGCCTTGATGTGCTGAATGATCTCGTCCGGCGTCGCGACCAGGTAATGTCCTAGCCGCTCGACATCCTCGATCGTGTGTGGGTAAGAACCCCCGAAGGTCGCTGGAGTAGTTCCCTGCTGCCAGTTCTGGTCTTGGGCATACCAAGTTGCGTAGCCCTGAGCGTGATAGAGCGCGGAAGGAGCGAGGAGCTGCCAGTCGCGCTCGGGATTCTCGGACGTGAACAGGAGCGACATGTTGAGAATGTGGGGGTTGCGCCAGTCCTTGCCGTATTCCTTGAGGTGCTGGACGAACTTCGCTGGTGCATCCGGGGGTGCCGCGATGGTGTGGAGTAAGCCGTCGCCGAGCCGGGCGGCGCGGCGCAAAGCCTCGCCTTGCGTGGCGCCAAACCAAACAGGGATGCGCGGCTTTTGCACAGGCTTGGGAGTGCAGCGTACGTTGTGAAAGGTGAAGTGCTCGCCCTCGAAGGAAAACTCCTCCTCTTCCCAGCACTTGATCATGATTTGGACGGCCTCGTCCGTGATGGAGCCGCGGTACCTGCGGTCGATGTTGAAGCTCATGAACTCGGGATAGCGGTAGCCGACCCCGGGGCCGAAGAGGAAACGCCCGTTGCTGATGTTGTCGACGACGGCGCAGTCTTCGGCGAGACGCACGGGATTATGGAACGGCTGCAGCAGGACGAAGGTGCCGATACGGACGCTGGAGGTGCGCGCGGCGATCGCGGCGGCCATGGGCAGTAGAGCCGGCAAGTAGCCATCGTCGATGAAATGATGCTCGGTGACCCAGATGTCGTCGAAGCCCCAGTCGGATTCGGCGGCGGCGATCTGGTCGAGGGTTTGGGCGTAGAGTGCCGGTGTCGACCGCGGAGAGCCGACGGGGTTGCGGAAGTCGTAGAGCAGTCCAAAGCGCATGGAGTCCTCCTAGCTGGTGGGTGGGGAGTTGCCGTGGGCGCCGATGCTGGCTGCGCTCTACTATAGAGGCCGCAGGCGACCATCTCTTCGGCCTGGTACGTCCGGGGGGGGCAGTTCCTCGTCGATCACTTGCGGAACGTCGCGAGCGTCTTGCGGGACTCGGTACCTTGGTACCTCCCAAGTTACACCTGCCCTTAGTGAGGAGTGGTGATTGCAAGGCGCCGCATCGGACGCGGCATATGCGCGGTGTTGCATTTGAACATGGGAAGAGGCGGAGGGGAAAGCGCGCGCTGTATCCTCACACGACTGTGCCTGGCAGGCTCCAAGACAAGGTGGCGATCGTGACCGGCGGTGCCCGCGGGCTGGGGCGGGGGATCGCAACGGTGCTAGCGCGGGAGGGCGCGGATATTACGGTCGCGGATCTGGCGGTAGCGGAAGCGCAGGGTACGCTCACGGCGGTGGAAGGCGAGGGGCGCCGCGCGTTGGTGGTGGAGACGGACGTAACGGACGCGCACTCGGCGGCTCGGTGCGTTCAGGAGACGAT
Organism: Dehalococcoidia bacterium; assembly: GCA_963663895.2. GTDB lineage: Bacteria > Chloroflexota > Dehalococcoidia > Bin125 > Bin125 > JAPOXK01. The sequence continues at coordinate 37,791 of CAXXRD010000003.1, forward strand.
TACGCGGCTGGGTGGCGTCGACATACTCGTGAACAATGCGGGCGTGGTCGGCGGGCATCTGGGCGAGCAGGTGACGGCCGAGGACTGGGACGCCTGCTTCGCGGTGAACGTGAAAGGGCCGTGGATCATGGGCAGAGCGCTGCTGCCGTACTTCAAGCAGCGAGGCGGAGGAAAGGTCGTCAATATCTCCTCGATCGGGGGACGCGAGGGCGTGCCGATGTTCCCCAACTACAGTGCTTCGAAGGCGGCGCTGATCAACCTTACGCAGGCGCAGGCGCTCGACTGGGCGCGCTATCACGTGAACGTCAATGCGGTCTGCCCGGGCTTGATCTGGACGCAGATGTGGCGCTTGATCGAGTCGCACGCGGAGCAAGAGCGTGGCCGTGTAACCGAGGATCGGGCGATGTTCGAGCGATTCGTGCGAAAGCTAACGGCCTTGGGCCGCGAGCAGACGCCCGAGGATGTGGGGCACGCGGTTGCATTCCTGGCCTCAGCGGAGGCGCGGAACATCACCGGGCAATCGCTCAACGTGGACGGTGGAATTAAGTTCGACTGACCGGCCTCGGCCGAGGAATGAGAGCGCTGAAGGAGCGACCAATGACTGAGCCGCCACTGCTGTACGAGGTGCAAGACTACGTTGCCACGATCACGCTGAACCGGCCGGAGAAGATGAACGCCTTCAATCCGACCATGCTGCAGCTATGGGCCGATGCGATTGAGTCGGCGGGTCGAGACGAAGGGGTGCGGGTCGTGGTGGTGACGGGGAAGGGCCGCGGCTTCTGTAGCGGCGGGGACGTGAGTAAGAAAGAGGTAGGTGGTGACCTGTTCGGGGAGTCGCTAGTAGCCGGGCGCAATGGCCTGCGCCACAGCGTGCATCGAGTACCGCGCACGCTCGCGAACTTGGAGAAACCGTATATCGCCGCCGTGAACGGGGCAGCGGTGGGAGCGGGGATGGATATGGCTTCGATGGCGGACATACGGATCGTGTCGGATAGGGCGAAGTTTGGAATGGCGTATGTGCGGGTGGGCCTGACGCCGGGAGATGGCGGAGCGTATTTCCTGCCTAAGATCGTGGGAATGGCCCGGGCGCTGGAGTTGATGTGGTCGGGCCGTATCTTTACCGCTCAGGAAGCCCTAGAGATGGGCTACGCACAGCGCGTGGTTCCGCACGAGGAACTCATCCCGGCGGTGCGATCCTTCGCGACGGAGCTAGCGCGCGGGCCCGCTGTTGCGGTGCAGCTCACGAAGCGCTTGGCTTATCGGAGCCAAGAGGTCGGCCTGCATGAGGCGCTGGAGATGGCGGAGCATGCGATGGTACTGGCGCGGGCGACCGAGGACTCGCGTGAAGGACCGCGGGCCTTCGCGGAGAAGCGGGCGCCGGTATTTCAGGGCCGCTAGGGCCGAGAACCACTAGGCTGGGAGCAGGAGGACCGCTCGCATGGCGCTTGATTTCGCTTTCACACCGGAGCAAGAGGCGTTCCGGGAGGAGATCCGGGCCTTCCTCTCCAAAGAGTTGCCGCCGGATCATTGGAAGCTCCAAAGCGACCGCGAGCAGGCGCCTGCAGGCCAGGCCGAGTTCACGCGTGCATTCGTAAAAAAGCTGGCGGACCAGGGCTGGCTGACGATGCACTGGCCGAAGGAGTACGGAGGCCGGGGCGCGAGCGTGATGGAGCAAGTGATCTACAACGAGGAAACCGGGTATGCGGCGGCGCCGGTGGGGATCGGGTCACAGATGGCCGTCACGATGGCAGGCCCAACGATCATGCGCTGGGGAAGCGAAGAGTTGAAGGCCGAGCACCTGCCGGCGATCTCGCGCGGCGAAGCCCTGTGGTGTCAGGGGTTCTCGGAGACCAACGCGGGCTCGGATTTGGCGTCGCTGGAGACTCGGGCGGTGCGTGACGGTGATGACTACGTGGTCAACGGGCAGAAGATCTGGACGAGCGGAGCCCATACGGCGGACTGGTGCATGCTGCTGGTCCGCACCGATCCGCAAGCACGGAAGCACAAAGGGATCACCTACCTCTTGATGGACATGCGCTCACCGGGAGTCGAAGTAAAGCCGATCCTCAGCATGATGGACGCGCACGGATTCAACGAAGTGTGGATGGAGGACGTGCGGATCCCGGTGCGGAACCGGGTGGGCGACGAGAACGAGGGATGGTATGTGGCTACGACCACCCTCGATTTCGAGCGTAGTGGAATCACTCGCGTGGCCTGGAGCAGGCGGGTGCTGGAGGAGATGGTGGGTTGGGTACGGTCGAACGGTGCCGTCACGAACAAGGCCGTGACGCGGAACGCCCTGGCTGACTTGTGGATCGCGGTCGAGGTATCACGCCTACTGTCCTATCGAGTGGGGTGGATGCAGTCGCAGGGACAGGTGCCGAACGCCGAGGCCTCCATGGTGAAGGTGTTTGGCTCGGAATTGGCCTGTGCGATTACGAACGTGGGGACGAACCTGCTGGGCCTGGGGGGTGGACTCCTACGAGGCTCCACCGGGGCGCCACCTCTCTATGGAGCACTCCCGCTGGGGTATATGGGAACGACGACCTACGCCATCGCTGCGGGGACGAGCGAGATTCAGCGCAATATCATTGCGCAACGAGGGCTTGGCCTGCCGCGTTCGTAGGGAACCACGCCCGACCGTCGCCAGGCCGAGACGAGGCAGCGCGCATTCGGCGGACGCTCCCGCTATGTACAAGATCCTGGAACGGGCCTGCGCCTGCGCGGTCAGGCTGGCTCGTCGTCGGATATGAGGACGCGGCCGTCGACGACGCGGGTGTGAAAGGTGCGGATACTCGGAGGCTTGAGTCGCTTCTCGAGGGGCGGGGGCAGCGGTGGGGCCATCCGGTCCAACATGTTCCATATCCCCTCGGGCAACCAGCTCTTCGTTTGGCCGCTACGGCAGTCGAATTCGGATTTGTGCCAAGGACAAACGATATTGCTGCCGTGGAGTTCACCGGCGCTCAGAGGGGCGAAGAGATGGGGGCAGCGATCCTGAACCGCGAAGACCTCGCCGTGGACGTTGACTACACAAACGCGAGTGCCATTGATCTCGCCGACGGTGACGGTCCCAGGGGGCAGGTCTTCGAGGGCGCAAACATCGGCTTCGGCCACAGAGGCACTCCGTCCGGACTTGGAAACTTTCGGACATAGGATTACGCGAGCAGCATCGTGGGTCAATTTTCAACCGCAATGCACTGCGATCGCAGCGGAGGCGGATCGAGGGCTGTAGCCTGGACGCAGCGGACAACTCTGGGGACTGGGGGCGCCGGGCGTGCCGCAGAGTTTGCGGAGGGGATCAGGATGAACTTGAACGAGTATCTGCCGCCGCGCGTGGCGGTGGTGGAACTGAGCGGCCTGATCGGGTTGCGGCTGAGCGCCCGGGAGTACACAAAGCTGCTGGCAAGCGTGGGCGAAAACCCGCGAATCAAGGCCGTGGTCTTAGATATCGACTCGCCGGGTGGTGTGGCGCACGCTTCGGAGGATATCTATCTAGCGGCGCGGCGGCTGGGGGAGTCACGGCCCCTGGCAGCGGCGATCCGGGGAGTGGGAGCCTCCGGCGCGTACATGGTGGCCTGCGCGGCTGAACGTATCTTTGCGATTCCCAGTGCGATGGTGGGCTCGATCGGCGTGATCAGCGCGCGACCGATGGTGGAGGAGCTGTTGGAAAAGGCAGGCGTGCGGATGACGGTGTCAAAGAGTGTGCGATTCAAAGACATGGGCTCATTCTTTCGCCCGCCTACGGAGGAAGAGCGCGTGAAAGAGCAATCGATCGTCGACGCCATCCACGCGCGCTTCACGGAGATCGTGCGTGAGGGGCGGCCAGGGCTGGCGGCGGAGCAGATCGATGATCTGGCGACGGGAGAGATCTACCTGGGAACAACAGCACGGGAGAAAGGTCTTGTCGACGAGCTGGGCACACTCGGCGAGGCCGTCCAATGGGCGGCGGGACGAGCGGGGATCGACGCGAAGACCATGGTGATGCGGCCGCGGCGCGGATTGATGCAGTTGATGCTGCAGCGCGGGGCGAGCGGATTCATCGACGAGATCACGGCGTCGGTGGTGGAGCGCCTTTACATGCGCTCCTTGGGAATCCCCGGCTACTAGGGGATTCTTAGTCGGCCTTGGGCGCGATCTCGCGGTAGCGGCCCTCAAAGAAGATCAAGGGCGCAGCGCCAGAGTGGCACCAGCAGGCTTTGACCTCGCCGATGTAGATCTCGTGGTCGCCGCCGGGCGCGACATCGTGGACGGTGCAATCCATGTAACCGATGGCCCCGGCGATCCGCGGGGCGCCGGTCTCGCCCAATTCGTACTCGAGATTGATGTCGGTGAACTCGGCAGGGCCGTAGTTGCGGTCACTCTTGGCGAAATAGTTGGAAAGGTTCTGCTGGTCGGCGGCCAGGATGTTGACGGTAAAGACGGGGGTCTCTCGGAGCGTCTTGAGCATGTGGGTGTTCTTGTCGACACAGATGAGGATCAGAGGCGGATCGAGAGAGAGAGAGGTGAAGGCGTTCGCGGTCATGCCGTGGAAAGCTGGAGCCTCGCCGGAGGTGACGACGGTGACACCGGTGGCGAACTCGCCGCAAACCGTACGAAAGTATCTGGGGTCAAAGTCGGGCATAGTGGCCAATCCCTCCAGACTGCGAGCAATTGCAGGGATAATACAGGCCCTCTCGGCGGTCGCATCTGCTTCGAAGGCTGCGGCACGGTTGGTGGCTGGCGCGCAGGACGTTGGCGCGGTCGATGATCGGTGCGGGCGCGGAGCAGCGAGCGATGGGATAGCCTTCGACGCAGCGGAAAGGGACAAGGAGGTTTCCGATGGCGGATGGGGCCGTGTTGGTCGAGAGCGATGGTGGTGGCGTAACGACGGTGACGCTGAACCGGCCGGAGGCGCTCAATTCACTCAGCTTGGAAGTCGAGGAGACTTTGCAGGAGCTGTTGCCACGCCTGGAGGCCGATGATGCTACCCGGGTCGTGGTGATCACGGGAGCGGGTCGAGCTTTCTCGGCGGGGGGCGACGTCAAGGAAATGCGCCCTGGAGGAGCCTGGGATATCTCGATGGCAGAGCGGCAGGAACGATTGGAGGCGTTGCACTCGGTCGCGATCACACTACACGCGCTTCCTAAGCCGGTGATCGCGATGGTGAACGGGGTCGCGGCGGGGGCGGGCTGCAACCTCGCCTTGGCCTGCGATCTCCGCCTGGCAAGCGAGAAAGCGAAGTTCGGGTTGGTATTTCGCAACGTAGGGTTGGGAGACGACATGGGCGGAGCCTGGCTCCTGCCTCGCTTGGTGGGGATGGGCAGGGCTTTGGAGATGTTCTTCACGGGCAGGATCATTGATGCGGCGGAGGCGCATCGGATCGGCATGGTGAACCGCGTCGTGCCGGCCGAGTCGCTGGCGGAGGAGACTTACGGACTGGCGCGATCGTTGGCGGCGGGACCGGGGAAAGCGCTGGGGCTCATCAAAGAAGAGATCTATGGCGGGATCACCTCGTCGTTCCAGGAGCTGCTGGACTTTGAGGCGCAGCGGCAATCGGCGCTGATGGCCGAGCATGACCATCAAGAAGGGGTGACGGCTTTTGTGGAGAAGCGCCCGCCGGTGTTCACTGACTAGGCGCCGCCGGAGTAACCCGTACCGCGCTGCGCCTACTCCCGCGCGGGTTGATCGGGGCCGCTGTATCGATGAAGAGCGCTGTCTAGAGGAGAGGACGGGGCACTCCCGACTCGCCGGTCGGCTGGATCCGCTTGGCGTTAGGAATGGGAGGCGTGCTCGCGCAGGGGCAAATCCAGCACGGTGATAAGGCCGCGGGGAGCACTCCGGATCACACGCGCTGCCCGCAGAACGGCGGCGGCGGTGGCCTCGTCGCCGAAGACGCCGCCTAGGAACCGCAGCTTAATCGGTGGCCTGCCCTCGACTGCGATCTCGTCAAAGTCTTCCCGGACGCCGCTCTGGGCCTCGAAATGGAGGTGAATCGCCCGACCGTCGGCGGTGGTCCCATGCGCAATCTGCACCGTGCCGCGTACGGGGCCCTGCCCGTCGGGCTGGACGGGATCGAGGCGCTCCGTCCAGTTGCTCACCTCCCAGCCGAGACCGGCGGCAATGAGGCGCCCGCTCTCGACGAGGCCGACATGACCGAAGGTTCCGGAAGCAGCGAGGCGATCGTACTCGGGGCGAGGCATGTCCATGCCGACTTTCTTGCGGAACGACTCTCGCCGGGGGCCAGGGTTCTGTACCCGGTGCACGGCAACGCTCCGCACGCTATGGCTGGCGCCGGCTGCTGCGACGACGATCTGATCCATGACGAATCCGGGGTTGACACCCGTGCCGATCAGGCTGCAGCTCTGAGCGACGGCCTGCGCGTCCAACCGTTGGGCGAACTCCTGGTGGCGTGCGAAGGGGTAAGCGAGCTCTTCGCACGTTGAGATGACGTGGAGCCGTGACCGCAAGGCGTCCTCGAACTGTGCGGCAACGCTGTCCAGTTTCGAGCCGGTGGCATGGAGGACGGCCTCGGGTTGCGGGGCCTCGCGAGGGAGAGCGGCACGTGCCTCCTCCAGAGTACGGTGGACGACAAGGGAGGGTGCGCCCGCGATCAGGCTGGAGGCGTCACGACCGATGAGGTGCTCGGAGATGTCGACCGCACCCAGAACCTCGATCTGTGGGTCGGCCTGCGCTGCGACGAGGATGCGCTGCCCAATGGGACCAAGGCCTTGGACGATGACGGGAAGCGGATTGCCGACGCTCAAGGGATTTCCATCACTACAGCTACTGGAGAGGTGAGAAATCGGTGGGCTGCAAGAGTTGGTTGCTGAGGAAATTGACGAGCAGGCCGTCGCGTTCGGACTCGGCTTTTACCTGCTGCCACTCGGGATCGGCGGCGAAGGCGCCCCACGCTTGCTCGCGATGGGCGTAATCGTTGTAGGCGATCATCCAGATCAACTGGTCGCTGCGCCCGCCCATGCTGTTGGTCCAAAAGCCGATCAGTTTAATCCCGTGCTTCTCCAGCAGGGCGCAGGAGTGATTACGAAAACGGCTCAGGAGCGCCTCCATCTTGCCGGAGTTGACGTGGTAGGTGCGCATCTCGTAGATCACCGCAGCCTCGATTTCCCGATCGTATATTTCGCTAACGGCATGTGTGACTGGCTCCGCGACGGGAGTCTAGGAGCTGGTGGCTTCGAGACTGCAGATTAGCGGGCAGCGTCGCTACTGTCGCCTGTCGGGTCGGGCTTGAGACAAGTCGGTGGCGCGGCGATCCTGGCGGCGGACGCTAGCGTAGTCCGGGCCTTCGGCAATGGCGTAGCTTTCGTCGAGGAGCTCGATGGCGTGGAGGCTGCGGCCGCCGGCGCCGAAAAGGCGGAGTCCGGCGTCTAGCTGCACCATGCAGCCCGGGTTGGCCGTGCAGACGAGGTCGGCGCCGGTCGCGTTAATCTCCGCCATTTTATTTGCAAGCAACTGGCGAGAGAGATTCTTCTGCACGATGGAGTAGATTCCAGCGCTGCCGCAGCAACGATCAGGGTGGGCCATCTCACGCAGTTCGAGGCCTGGGATCTGGCGCAGGATGGCGCGGGGAGCCGTGGCGACCCCCTGCGCATGGACGAGGTGGCAGGAGTCCTGGTACGTGACCGATCTGCCGAGATCACCGGCCGGCGGATCGAAGCCCACCGCAATCAAGTACTCGTGGATGTCCTTGACGAGGTCTGCGAAGCGCGCGGCCCGATCACGATAGACGGGATCGTTGCGGAAGAGGTGGCCGTACTCCTTCATGTGGGAGCCGCAGCCGGCGGAGTTAACGAGGATGGCATCAGGTTTGAGACGCAAGAAGCGGTCGATGTTCTTGCGGCCGAGGGCCCTGGCCTCCTCGACGTCGCCGTTGTGGGCATGAAGGGCGCCACAGCAGAACTGATCTTCAGGGGCGACAACGTCAATCTTGTTGCGGGCGAGGACGCGGAGAGTGGCATGGTGGGTCTCGCCAAAGGTTAAGGGCATCACGCAGCCCGTGAGGAAAGCCACGCGGGCGCGGGCCTCGCCAACGGATCGGTACTGCCGAGCGTCTTGTGGGCGGAAGAAGGGTTTCGTGAAGTCGGGGGCGAGAGCGTCGACCTCGGCGAGGGCAGGCGCGAAGCGATCGAGAAGACCGGAGGACCGGACGAAGCGCTGCAAACCACTGGTTTGGAAGAGTTGCATGCTGCGGCCGGCAGCGCGGAGTCGCTTCGGGTGGGAAAAGACGCCACGCATGATGACGCGCCACAGCAATCGCTGCACAGGCTTGCTTTTCTTCTGCTGGAAGAGGTCGGCGCGCGTGCGCTCCATGAGGCGGCCGAAGGGGACGTTGGAGGGGCAAGCGGTTTCGCATGCTCGGCACTGGAGGCAGCGATCGAAATGCCGTTGCACGCGGGGAGTGAGGTCAATGCGCCCTTCGTCCAAGGCCCGCATGAGGTAAAGGCGCCCGCGAGGCGACTCGGTCTCGACGCCGAGTTCGATGTAGGTCGGACAGGCGTTAAGGCAAAAGCCGCAGTGGACGCAGAGCGTCAACTCAGCGCTATCGGGAGCGTCGGGACTGATGAATCGGCTGAGCGCGTCGGTAGCAGGGGGCGCATCTGGAATGCTGCTCATAGCTTGCTCATCGCTGAAGTGTAGCCGCCGCTTGGATGATGCGCCGCTGGCTCAGATCCCGCCCACGAAGCGGCCGGGGCTGAGGGTCGCGTTGGGATCAAACTCGCGTTTGATGCGGCGCATAATGGTGATCCCGTCGCCGGCGGGTCCCCAGACGTCCATCGCGCGTTTCTCGGTCACAGGGGCGTGCTCAACGACGAGCGAACCGCCCAGCGCTTCGATCCCCTTGCGCGCGGTGGCCACCATCGCGGGGAGCAGCGCGCTGGTGGGAGCAGCGAGCCGTCCGAAGAGGAGTCCGGCGTCGGCGTATGCCCAAAGACAAGTTTGATCAGTGGCGGCACGCAGGGCGGCGGTGGCGCTGCGGAGGGAATCGGGGGGCGCAGCGCAGCGGACGAGCACGGCATTGCCGCGGGGTGGCGTGCCTTCGCGATCCGTGAGGCGCTGCCAGAAATCTGGTGCCGTGGGCTCAGGTTGGATGGCAGAGTCGGCTTGGGCAATCGCGCCTGCTAACTGCAACGTGGAGGAGACAGCGCCTTCGACCCCGGCGGCGCGCAGGACCAAGCCGACCTCGCCGAGTCCCAGGTCGTGGGCGCTTACCGGGTCGAGCGCAATGATGGATTGCAGCCCGTTGACCCCGAGAGCGATCCGCCGCCCCAGATCGATCGCGGCGTCAAAGTCGGCGGTGGGGATGACGAGCGTGGCGTCCGCGGCTGGGAGAGGGCGCAGCTTGAAAGTCGCTTCCACGATACAGCCCAGCGTGCCCAAGGAGCCGCTGAAGAGCTTGCACAGGTCGTAGCCACTGACGTTCTTCACGACCCGGCCGCCGCTGTGCACCGTGGTCCCATGAGACAAGACGACACCGCAGCCGATCAGCCAATCGCGAGGGCCGCCAAACACGCCCCGCCGTGGCCCGCTGCGCGCCGCGGCTACGCTGCCGCCAACGGTCGCCTTGTCGGGAAAAGGAACGTCCAAGGGGACGAACTGTCCGTGATCGGCCAGGAAGGTCTGCAGGGCGGCGAACCGCATGCCGCTCTGCACCGTGATCGTGAAGTCGTCGGGAACGTGGTCGATAACGGCGTCGAGGGCGCTGGTGTCGAGCGCGACGTCATAGCGGGTTGGGGGGGCGCCGAGACCGGTGGCGGTGCGGCCGCCCTGGAGCACAACGGCCAGGTCCGCCGTGGCGGCAGCGCGTAGCACGGCGGCGAGCTCCTCAACGGTAGCGGGGCGGACGGCGATGGCAGGCCGCAACCCGTCGACGAGATAGCGATCGAGGGCGTCGGTGTCGCTGTACGCGTTGGCGGTCGCTGCAGCCACGGCGGCGATCCCGGCTCCGTCGCTGAGGCCGGCGGATGCCTCCGGGGACTTCATGGTCTCGCGCTACACGTAGGCATCGGCACCGAACTGTTGGATCACCTTTTGCGCGTGAGCGCTGCTGGTCTCGCCACAGCCATGTCCGCTTGGAAAGACCTTGCAGGGATTGAACGTATCGCTCGATGCGAACGCGGCCTTGAGACGGGCGAAGGCGTCGATGTCATCTTCGGTGAAGATCCAGGGCAGATAGGAGCGCTTCTCAAGGCCGACGCCGTGCTCGCCGGTGATGGCCCCTCCAGCGTCCACGCAGAGACGCATGATCTCGCCTCCTGCGTCGAGCACCCGCTCGCTCATCCCAGGAACGCGGTCGTCGAAGAGCAGACAGGGGTGGAGGTTGCCGTCTCCGGCGTGAAACACGTTGGCGACCTGTACGTCATAGCGAGCGGCGATTTGGGCAACCTCGTCGAGAACAGCAGGGAGTTGGGTACGAGGCACGACTCCATCCAGGATGTAGTAGTTCGGCTGGATGTGGCCGAGGCAGCTGATCGCGCCCTTGCGCCCGGCCCAGAGGCGCTCGCGTTCAGGTAGCTCGCTGGCGACGCGGATCTCACGGGGCTCGAAGCTCTGCACGATCTCTTGAACGATCGCATCCTCCGCCTGCACTTGGGAAACGGGGCCGTCGACCTCGATGATCAGCACGGCCTCAGCGTCCAGAGGGAAGCCGGTGTGGAGCACGGGTTCCACGGCGGCGATCGTCTGTTGATCGATCATCTCCAGAGCGGCCGGGACGATGCCGGCCTTGATGACTCCGCTCACGGCGCTGCTTGCCTGGCGCATCGAGTCGAAGATGGCGAGCAGCGTGCGCACCGCCTCCGGCTTTGGCATGAGTTTGACCTGTATTTTGGTGACTACCCCGACCGTCCCCTCGCTTCCGACGACGCAGCCGACAAGGTCGTAGCCTGGGCGCTCGCGATTCGTGCCGCCCAGCCACTGCACTGTTCCGTCGGGGGTCACAAGCTCAAGGCCGAGGACGTGATTGGTGGTGGCCCCATAGGCGAGGCAGTGGGGACCACCAGCGTTCTCAGCGACGTTGCCGCCGATCGTGCAGGCCCGCTGGCTGCTCGGGTCGGGCATGTAGGCGAGGCCGTAGGGATCGGCGGCCACGGAGAGGTCGAGATTGACGACGCCGGGCTCCACAAGGGCAGTGCGATTGTTGGGGTCGATATCGAGAATGCGCCGCATGCGGTTCAGGGAGAGCAAGAGCCCGCCGCGGACGGCGAGTGCGCCGCCGCTGAGGCCGGTCCCGGCGCCACGAGGAGTAATAGGGAGTTCGTAGGCGTTGGCGATCTTGATGGCGGCGGCTACCTCGGCCGTGCTGGCGGGGAAGGCGACAGCCTCGGGCGCACCGCGGTCGAAGGTGCCGTCGTACTCATAGACCAAGAGGTCCTCGGGAGCCCAGATCACCGCGTCGCGGCCAAGAGCCTCTTGGAGATCGCGGACGAAGGGGGTGGGCGTCGCCATTCCCGTCATCATATCGGCTCTCTCGGATAGAAGTATCGGCCCTTGGTGGACCGCTGTGGCGGTGTGCTGAGACCCCAGAGGCTATACTTACGCGGTCTCGTGAAGGGGCTCCCGCTATTCCTCAGTCGGTGAGCTTGTGGAAAGGGTGATGATGACGGCGTTTGCACCGACGTTTCGGCCGAGCTATCAGCCGCCGCTGGCGCTGGCGGCCTTTCCCGTGAAGGCGCCGCAGCAGGCATGGATTCGCGACGTGATACTGGTCGTGGCGGCGAGCTTGTTCCTTGCCGGATTGGCGCAGATCTCCTTCGACGTTCCTTTTCGCACCGGAAATCCCGTGCCGATCACCGGACAGACCTTCGGGGTGCTGCTGATCGGCGTGACGCTGGGGAGCCGCCGAGCGGCGGCGGGAGTACTGGCCTACCTCGCCTGGGGTTGGGCAGGGGCCCCCTTCTTTGCGGGCGGGGCGCATGGAATGACGGTGTTGTATCTGGGAGCATCGGCTGGCTACCTGTGGGGATTCGTGCTGGCAGCGTTCATAGTGGGGTGGATGGCCGAGCACGGCTTCCATCAGGGGGCGGGGCTGCTCGTTGCAATGCTGGTGGGCAACGTCCTGATCTACGTAGTGGGGCTGCCGGTGCTGGCGCTCTGGATCGACAACGCTCCTCCCGAACCCATAGCTCAGGGCTGGAGCGTCTGGTATGTGGGGCTGTGGCCGTTTATTCCCGGCGACATGGCGAAGCTGATCGCGGCGGCACTGGTCGTGCCGGTGGCTTGGTCGGCGGTGCGAACGTTCCGGCCGATCGACGGCTAAACGGCAACGCGTGCCGGCCTACGTCGTTGTCCAGGGACGGATCGACGATCGCGTGCGGTACGACGAGTATCGCGCGGCGGCGGGGCCGACCGTCGAGGCGCACGGAGGGCGGTTGCTTGGGATCGGCGACCCTCCCGAACTCATAGAGGGCGAGCAGGCCGATCTGCCCCGGTTGGTTCTCATTGAATTCCCTTCGTTGGAGGCGGCGAAGACCTGGTATGCCTCAGCGGAGTACCAAGCCGTGAGGCAATTGCGACAGGTGTCGAGCGAGAGTCGCTTCCTGTTGGTGGAAGGTGACTAGGGGATTAGGCAGGATCGGGACGCGGCGCAGCCGAACGGGCGAGTGGGTCACGGGATGTGCGGGGTCGGAAGAAGCTAGCACAAGGCGAGAGCGAACAGCCCTGGGAACCGCCTAGCCGTCTGTAGCAGCGGCTTGGATCAGAGCGAAGGCGCGGAGCACGGTCGCGTGTTTGTTGGCCTCGCGGTCGCCGCTCCAGACCCGGCGCTCGGTCACGCAGCGCGTACCGGGGCCGAGACAGGCGATCCAGACCGTGCCCACGGGGTTGCTCTCACTACCGCCACTCGGACCGGTAATGCCGCTCTCGGCGAGCGCAATGTCCACAGCGAATGCTGTACGGACGCCTTGCGCGAGGGCGAGGACGGTCGCCTCGCTGACGGACCCCTCGGCAACGAGTGTGTGATGCGGGACGCCGAGTAGTTTCTCTTTCGGCGGATTGGCGTAAGGCGTGGCGCCCCCACGGAAGGTCTTGCTGCTGCCGGGGACATCGGTGAACCAAGAGCCGATGAGGCCTCCGGTATCGGTTTCGGCACTGGCGGTGGTGAGCCCGCGGTCGATCAGGAGCCGGACGACTTCGACCGCCAGGGGGTGTGGCATGGCCACAGGGTACTGGGCCAGCGCAAGGCGAGGGGACAGTTACTCGCGGCCTTCTGAGCGGTCGATGCGGAGAGTGAGCCAGAGGAGGCCGATGATCGCGGGCAGGAATGCACCCAGTGGCACGGCGAAGGTGATCCAGTCGGTCGCTTTGTAGCCGTTGACGCCGGCGCCGCCTTGATCGGGCGAGGCTTGAGGGAGGGGCTGGTCCCCAACGATGGGCCCGTCGATGCCCGCAGCCAAGGCCTCCGCTGGGGCGAGGGTGAGGGCGAGAGCTGCTACGAACGCGAGGACTGTGAGGAGTAGAGCGGTTCGAGTCATTGGTTGGCCTCCGCGGCCATTTTGGCGTACCGGGATGACTGCGTCACGGGTCAACCTAACGATCGCTAGACGGTGACGATGAGGATGGGACGGCCGCTAGACCGGATCACTCGATCATTGATCCGGGTGAGGGTACTGCGGCGGAGGCCCTTCGGCCCCCGGTTGGCGAGCGCGATGATATCGGCGTCGATCTCGTTGGCGATGCGAATGATGGTGTCGGCGGGGCGGCCTGGCTCGACGCGCACGTCGATGGAGAGGGGGCCGCCGCCGGGGGAAGCGAGTAGGCGGGCGCGGAGACTGGAGAGATATTCCATGGCCGCCGCCGCTGCGGTATCGGCGATGCGAGTGGCGGATCCGGCGCGGGCCAGCAACTCACCTGGGGAAACAATGCCGGCGCTAGTGGTCATGCGCTCGGCGGCGGTCGGGACGACGGTGAGCAGTACGAGACTGGCGCCGTCATGCTCCGAGGAGTTGCGCGCGATCGCCACCGCGCTGGGCAAGGCCGCTTCGGCCCATTCGTCGGTATTGAGAGAGACGAGTACCTTCATGCAGCGAGTGTACGCCGGACGTAAAGGGTCATGCGCGGGGAGCGCTAGCGCTTGGGGGGCGGGAGACGGCAATGACGGCAGCTCCGAAGAGATAGCAGCCGACGAAGATGGCGAGGATCAGGTCGAAGGAGCCGCGAGCGTCGAAGACGAGGCTGGCGATGAGCGGTCCGGCGGCATTGAGGCCGAACTGTACCGGAGCCGTGATGCCGCGGATCGCGCCGACGCTCCAGCGCCCGAAATAGTCTGGAAAGGCAACCTGGGTCAGCGGGAGGTGCATGCCGAAGATCAGGCCGTGCCAGACGGCAAAGAGGTAGGCCATCCACGCATTGTCGACGAGGATCAGCCAGACAATGGCAAGGGAAGCGATCACCAGGACGGCGGGCAAGGCTCGGTAAATGGGCAGGTGCTGCCGAAGTTCACCGCCGAGGATCCCACCGAGCGCGCCCATCAGGGCCCAGACCGTGATCACCGTCACGGCGGTGGTCTGGCTCAGGCCGTTGTCTTGCAGATGAGGGACGCTGCTGAAGTTGACGGCTCCTCCCACCATGAAGAGCTGACTCGTGCCGATAAGAAGCAGCCAGAAGGATCGGGTGCGGACGGCATTGCGAACGGACCAGTGCCTGTCGAGAGCGGCCGCGCGCGCCGCCGAAGCCGAAGGGGCATCGGGCGGGTCCCCATCTGGGCGGAGGCCCAGGTCCTCGGGCCGGCGACGCACCATGAGCCAGGGCGGCAGGACGCCAAGGCCTAAGACGATCACGCCGAGGGCGAGGAAGGCCACGCGGAAGTCGGCAATGGAGAGGAAGAGTAGGACGACGAGCGGCATCAAGGCGCCGCCGGCGCGTACGCCGACGAGCGTGAGGCCGGTAGCGCGGCCGCGAGCGCGAATAAACCAGTTCGCAATCGCAACGGTGATGGCGAGATTGACGACGCCGATGACGAGGCCACGCCCGATCGCATAGAGGACGTAGAACTGCCAAACCTCTTCAATCAGAGCGAGGAGAAGCAGGGCGACCCCCATAAGCAGGGCCGAGATCGTTAAGAAGGTGCGGGCGCCGTGCCTATCGATACGGGCGCCGATCAGCGGGGAGAGAAGAGCGCCCAGGATGGTCCCGGCGGTGATGGCTCCCGCGATGGTAGCTCGGCTCCACCCGAACTCGTCCTCCAGGGGAGTAACGAAGACCCCTAGGACCGGATTGAAAAACGCGACTTGGGTGAGTGCGACCAGCGAGGCAGCGCCGGCTACCCACCAGCCGTGGAAGAGCGTAGGGTTGCGGAGCGGCACGCGAGAGATGGACATGAGGATTGGGCCACCTTAGCGGGTATAGGGCCTCGTGCTTGGGCTATGCGAAGCGGGTAATGGATCGTGCGGGTAGCGATAGGGCGGCCGGCACTAGCTACAGGCGATCGTCCGCGCCGTAGAGGCCGCTCTGCGGGGGCAGCTGCCGTTGCTGGGCGATCGGGCGAGCACAGAAGGGCAGCGTGCGTCGTTGGGTGATACTGCTGGAGACCCCGGTGTCGATGTCGGCTGGAGGGGAGGAGCTGGAATGAGGCAGGGGCCGCTGGCAGGTTTGCGAGTGTTGGATCTTACTTGGGTGCTGGCGGGACCCTACGCCTCAATGGTGCTCTGCGACTTGGGAGCGGAGGTGGTGAAGGTCGAGCGCCCGCCAGATGGAGACGTGGCGCGCACGACCGGGCCGTTCGTGAACAACGAGAGCGCTTACTTCCAGAGCATCAACCGCGGCAAGCGAAGCATCGCCATCGATCTACGCAGCGAGCGCGGCAAGGGGCTGTTCCTCGATCTGGTCGAGCGAGCCGACGTCGTGATGGAGAACTTCACGCCGGGTGCCATGGGACGGCTAGGCCTGGGATATGAAGTGCTGTCTCAGCGAAACCCGCGATTGATCTACGCCGCCACCTCCGGCTTCGGACGGACGGGACCTCAGCGAGAGAAACCGGCCCTGGATGTCGTGGTGCAGGGCATGGGCGGAGTGATGAGCATCACGGGTTACCCGGATGGGCCGCCGGCGCGAGTGGGGACCTCCGTGGGGGACATCAGCGCGGGGCTCTACACGGCGATCGGGATCCTGGCGGCGCTGCGAGAGCGGGAGATGAGTGGCGCCGGGCAACTGGTGGACATCAGTATGTTGGACTGCCAGATCGCGATCCTCGAAAACGCGGTCGTCCGCTACTTCGCAACAGGCGAGGAACCGCAACGACTGGGAACGCGGCACCCCTCGGCAACGCCGTTTCAAGCCTTTCCCACCTCGGACGGGTGGCTGGTGCTGGCCTTGGCTTGGGGCGTGGAGAATCAGTGGGCGTTGCTATGCTCGGCCTTGGATCGCGTAGACCTGATCGACGATCCGCGCTTCGATACTTCCTTTAAGCGTACGCAGAATCATGCTGCGCTCGAACCGGAGCTATTCGAAGCGATGCGTAAGCGGCCGACCGCTGAGTGGGTCGCGCTGTTTGAGGGATACGGAATGGCGGTGGGGCCGCTGAATACCGTGGGCGAAGCGGTCGCGCAGGAGCAGATCAAGGCGCGGGAGATGATCGCCGAGGTGCAACACCCATCGGCGGGGACGCTGAAGATGGCCGCTTCGCCGCTGCGGTTGTCACGAACGCCGGGGCAGGTGCGAGGCGCAGGGCCGCTCTATGGGGCACACACCAAGGATGTGCTGCGAGAATGGCTGGGCTTCGGCGGCGACACAGTGGAAGATTTAGCGGCGGCTGGAGTCGTCGAAACCGCGGGTGGCCCCGATATTGAGCAGTACTTGCGAGCCTAGCGCATGACCGAAACAGTGCACGGAGACGACTGGCAACCCGGCCGAGATCACCCCTTCCAGCCCTGGGACGCGGCGCGGACGGCGGCGACTGGGATCCATCAAGTGACGACCCCCTTGCCATTCCAGCTGGATCACGTGCATGCCTATGTGATCGAAGTCGAGGGCGGATACCTCATGATCGACTCCGGGTTTCCCTCGGAGGCGGGACGGGCGCGACTGCGGGAAGAGATGGAGCGACGCTTCGGCGGGCTGGGCCGCGTCAAGGCGGTGGTGGTGACGCACTACCACTCAGACCACATCGGGCAAGCGGGCTGGCTGCAGCAGGAGAGCGGAGCGGCGGTATATGTGCACCGGCAGGATTGGCGGCTCGTGCCTGAGGTGACGAGCGCAGGGTGGTCGGAAAAGCCAGAAGAGTTCGGCGGCGACCTCTACGCGAAGGTGCCGGAAGAGACCCGTTTGGAGTGGGGCAAGACGCGGGCCGGGATCCGAGAGAATATTCTGCCGGTGGAAACGCCGACCTTGGTCCGAGGCGGTGAAGTGCTGGAGTTTGGAAGTCGGCGTCTCGCGTTGGTTTGGACGCCGGGACATACTGCAGGACATCTTTGTATTCATGACTTAGATCATGCTCTGCTCTTCACCGGCGACCACCTGTTGGCGCGGATCACGCCTCACGTCGGTACCTGGAGCAGCGACGGCAGCCCGCTGCACGCATATGAGCAGTCGCTTGCCCTAGTGGAGCGGCTGCGCCCGGCGGTCGCGCTGCCGGCTCATGAGGGCGTGATCGAGAATGCCGCGGAACGGACGCGGGAGATCCGGCTACACCACAGGAAGCGTCGCGAGCGTGTGCTGGCTGCTTTGGGATCGGAAGCGCGGACGGCGCGAGGGATCATGCCGCAGGTGTTCAAGAACCGGCACTTGGGGATGCACGCGATGCTGGCACTCTCGGAGACTTACGCGCACCTGGAAGCTCTGGTGCAGGAAGGAGCGGTGCATCGGGAGGATGGGCCCGGGGAGCCGCTCTATCGCAGTGTCTAAGGGTGCGGTTGCGGCTGCGCGGCAGGATCGCCAACGCGAACCCGGCGCGGGACTCCCAAGCTAGGCGTGATACTGCCCTGATGCCTGCTCGCGAATACTCCGGGAGCGTCGGCGGTGAGGTCCCGGCGGGAATGCTTCTGCCGTCACGCCAGAAGGCGCTGGTGATGGCCGGGGTCATGCTCTCGCTGTTCCTGGCTGCGCTGGACTTCACCATCATGGGTGTCGCGATGCCGAGTATCGTGGCCGATTTCGGCGCGCTGGACCTCTTCGCCTGGCCCATCACCGTCTACATGCTCGCATCGACGTCGGTCGTTCCCGTGGCGGGGAAGCTCTCGGACCTCTACGGGCGTCGCCCGCTCCTTTTGGTTGGGGTGCTGGTCTTTTTGGTGGGCTCCGTGCTGGCAGGCGCGGCGGGCGACATGCATCAGCTCATCGGGTTTCGTGCGGTGCAAGGGATGGGTGGCGGCCTGATCATGGCGAACGCGCTAACGGTGATCGGTGATCTGTTCGCCCCGGCCGAACGGGGACGTTGGACCGGGATCATCTCCGGGACCTTCGCTCTGGCGAGTGTGATCGGACCGCTCGTCGGCGGAGCGCTCACAGACAACCTCTCCTGGCGTTGGGTCTTCTTCATCAATATTCCCGTCGGCGCGGTCGCGCTGGCAGTGGTGTTCTTCCTCATGCCGAAGTTCAGCCGCGGTGGCGAGGGGGGTATCGACTACAAGGGCGCGGCGCTGTTGATCGCGGGATCGGTCCCACTCCTGCTTGCGGTGTCGTGGGCGGGGAACTTGTATGCCTGGTCGGATCTGCCGGTGATCGCGCTGTTACTGGGATCGGCCGCCGCCTTCGCGCTCTTCGTATGGGTGGAGTTGCGGGCGCCCCACCCCCT
This sequence comes from Dehalococcoidia bacterium, assembly GCA_963663895.2. Taxonomy (GTDB): domain Bacteria; phylum Chloroflexota; class Dehalococcoidia; order Bin125; family Bin125; genus JAPOXK01. Next base: position 56,512 of record CAXXRD010000003.1, read on the forward strand.
GCTGCCGCTGCCCCTCTTTCGGAATCGGGTCTTCGCGGTAGCGATCGTGGTCGTCTCATTCGTGGGGTTGGGACTGTTCAGTGTGATCCAGTTCCTGCCGCTATTCGTGCAGGGCGGGCAGGGAGAGACCGCGACGAACTCCGGCACCGTGACGATGCCCATGATGGGCGGGATCGTACTGGCCTCGATCCTGACGGGGCAGCTCGTCACCCGGATCGGGCGCTACCGGCTCTTCGCGGTGAGCGGCGGCGCGTTGATGGTGCTGGGGGTGTGGCTGCTTTCCACGTTGGAAGCGGATTCGTCAGCCTGGGTGACGCGGGGCTACATCGTGACGATGGGGGTGGGGATCGGAGTAGCGATGCCGCTCTACAACCTGGCGGTCCAAAACACCTTGTCGTATCGGGTCTTGGGAATCGCTACCGCTTCGTTGCAGTTCTTTCGACAACTCGGCGGGGCGCTTGGGGTGGCGGTCTTCGGGTCGCTACTGGCTGCGGGCTTTGCCGCCGAGCTGGCGAAGCAGTTTCCAGCGGACTTCGACGAGTTGCGGGAAGCGCCACAGATCCTGTTGAGCCGGGAGACGCTTGCGCCGTTTCGGGAATCGCTAGAGGCGGACGCGCCCGGCACGGCAGCAATGGTCATCGGCACGGCGCGGGATGCCTTGGCGGGGACGATCACGGATCTTTTCCAAATCGCGGCGTTGATGATGGTGGCAGCGCTGGTGGCGACGCTCTTTCTGCCCCCGATCCGACAACAGCGCCGGGAAGAGCTGCTGGCGGAGCTGATCGCGCAAGAGCCCCCCGCGCCTCCGGAGCGGGATCTCGAACCGCGGTCGGCGCCGGTCAGTGGCGGGGCAGGTTAATCCGGGCGCAAGGAGCGCACTCCGGGATACCGCACCAGCAGGAAAGAGCCGCTGGAAGTCGGATGGGATCGGCCGCAAGGTCCGGGCGTCGCTCCCGCGCGGGCTAAGTCCTCACGTAGGGCAGGGTGCTCTGCCCCATCAAGTACCTGTCCACTCCGTGGGCGGCCGCGCGTCCTTCGGCGATCGCCCAGACCACAAGCGACTGGCCGCGCACCATGTCGCCGGCAGCGAAGATCCCGGCGTGACTACTCTGTTTAAAGCGGTCCACCTGGATGTTGCCACGACTGTCGAGGGCGAGCCCGAGTTGGCTCACAGGACCGTCGTGCTCGGGGTGGAGAAAGCCCATGGCGAGCAGGACTAAGTCACAATCGATGCTGAACTCGGTGTCGGCGATCGGCTCCATCTGCATGCGGCCGCCCTCGCCGCGTTTCCAGTCGAGCCGGCGAGCATGCAGCTGCTCAACCCGGCCGTGGGAGCCGCTGAATCGCGTCGTCTCGATCGCGTAGTCGCGCTCGCCTCCCTCCTCATGAGCGGGGGAGAGGCGGAGGATGCGCGACCACTGCGGCCAGGGGTTGTCGCGAGCCCGCTTCTCGGGAGGCTCGGGAAGCAGCTCGAACTGGTGGACCGACGCCGCTCCCTGTCGATGAGCGGTGCCGAGGCAGTCAGCACCAGTGTCGCCGCCGCCGATGATGATCACACGCTTGCCTTCAGCGGTGATGGGAAGGGGGAGGCCGTCTCCGGCCTTGAATCCGGCTGCGACCGGCGTCATGCCAGCGCTGCGGTAGTTCTGCTGCGGTAAGTACTCCATCGCGAAGTGGATGCCGTCTAGCTCGCGGCCGGGAACGGCGAGGTCGCGGGGGTGGGTGGAGCCGCCGCAAAGGACGATCGCGTCGAAGTCGCGCACGAGATCATCCGTGGCGATGTTCTTGCCGACGTAGGCGCCGGTGAAGAACTCCACTCCTTCTTCGGCCATAATTTCGATCCGCCGTTGGACGAGTTCCTTGTCGAGCTTGAAATCCGGGATGCCCAATCGCAGGAGCCCGCCGATCAGCTGGTCGCGCTCGTAGACGCTGACTTGGTGCCCGGCACGGTTGAGTTGCTGTGCGCAGGCCAGCCCGGCAGGCCCCGAGCCTACGATGGCCACCTTCTTGCCCGTACGCTGGACGGGAGGCATGGGTTTGATCCAACCCTCGGCATAGCCGCGGTCAGCGATCGCCTTCTCGATGAACTCGATCGTGACGGGGTCGTCGTTGATAGCCAGTGTGCAGGAAACCTCGCAGGGGGCGGGGCAGATGCGGCCGGTGAACTCAGGGAAGTTATTGGTTGCCAGAAGCCGGTGGAGCGCTTCCTCCCAACGCCCCTGGTAGACCAAGTCGTTCCATTCCGGGATGAGGTTGCCCAGCGGGCAACCCTGGTGGCAGAAAGGTACACCGCAATCCATGCAGCGCGCGCCCTGTTCCTGGACCCGCTCCGGCGGCCACTCGTGGTAGATCTCCAAGTAGTCACCGACCCGCTCCTGCACCGGGCGCTTGGCCGGTGGGCGGCGTAGAAACTCCTTGAAACCGGTTGTCTTGCCCACGCACTGCCTCCGCTTAGCTGAGAACAGGCGCGGGGTTTTGGTTGCGAGTTGGGGACGCAGCGCGCTGAGCGCGCTCCTCCAATACCCGGCGGTAGGCCCGTGGGAAGACTTTAACGAATTGCGACAGCGCGCTCTCCCAGTCGTCGAGGAGGCGCCGAGCGATGTCACTGCCGGTGTGTCGGAGGTGAGCCTCAACCATCCCGCGGAGCAGGTCCTGATCCTGGGGCTCGGACACCGGCTCCAAATCGACCATGTCGGGATTACAGCGAACGGGGAAATCGCCACTCTCGTCCCAGACGAAGGCAAAGCCGCCACTCATGCCGGCGGCGAAGTTGCGGCCCGTGGAGCCGAGGACCACCACGCACCCGCCGGTCATGTACTCACAACCGTGATCGCCTACCCCTTCCACGACGGCCTTGGCGCCGCTGTTGCGGACGGCGAAGCGCTCGCCCGCGAGGCCTCGGACGTACAGCTCGCCTGCCGTGGCGCCATAGAGCACGACATTACCGATGATGGTGTTCCGCTCGGGGACGAAAGTCGCTTGGCGGGGTGGCTTGACGATGACGCGTCCTCCCGAGAGCCCTTTGGCCAGATAGTCGTTCGCGTCGCCTTCCAGCGTGAACTCCACGCCGCCCGCAAGCCAGAGGCCAAACGATTGCCCGGCCGAACCACGGAAATGTGCCCGGATGGTCTCTGCTGGCAGACCAGCTTCCCCGGTCCTCTTCGAGATCTCCCAGCTGAGGATGCCGCCCACAGCCCGGTTCGCGTTCCGAATCGGCAGCTCGAGCTGGATAGGGCGTTGCTCCGTCAGAGCGGGGAGGGCACGGGCGACGATCTCGTGATCGATCGCGTGTTCCAGGCCGTGCTCCTGTCTCTGCTTGCAATAAGTGGCGAAGGAATCGGGAACATCGGGGCGCTGCAGGATGGGGGAGATATCGAGGTGGGCGGCCTTCCAGTGGTCGATATCGTCTGCCGGCTCGAGCAGGTCGACCCGGCCTACCATTTCGTTGACCGTGCGCAGCCCTAGCTTGGCCATGATCTCGCGAAGATGCTCAGCGACGAAGAACATGTAGTTGACGACGAAGTCGGCCTCGCCGGTAAAGCGAGCGCGGAGTTCGGGATCCTGGGTCGCGATGCCGACGGAGCAGGCATTGAGATGGCATTTGCGCAGCATGATGCAACCGAGGGTGACGAGCGGCATGGTGGCGAAGCCGAACTCCTCGGCACCGAGCAGACAGGCGATGGCGACATCCCGGCCGGTCTTGAGCTGGCCGTCCGCTTGAACCACGATCCGGCCCCGCAGGTCGTTCATGACCAGCACTTGTTGCGTCTCGGCGACGCCGAGTTCCCAGGGAAGCCCCCCATGCTTGATTGAGCTCTGTGGCGAAGCGCCGGTGCCGCCGCTGGCGCCGCTGATCAAGACAACGTCCCCATGTCCTTTGGAAACGCCGGCGGCGATCGTTCCGACCCCGACTTCGGACACGAGTTTGACGTGCACGCGCGCGTCGGGATTCCCGTTCTTGAGATCGTGAATGAGCTGGGCGAGGTCCTCAATGGAGTAAATGTCGTGATGGGGAGGCGGGGAGATCAGCTCAACGCCAGGGGTCGAGTGGCGGACTCGAGCGATCGTCTCGTCAACCTTGTGGCCGGGCAGCTGACCACCCTCGCCGGGCTTGGCTCCTTGGGCCATTTTGATCTGGAGATCGGTCGCGTGCGTAAGGTAGTTGCTGTTGACTCCAAAGCGCCCCGAGGCGACCTGCTTGATCGCGCTCTCGCGGCGATCGCCATTGGGGTCCGGAACGTAGCGGGCGGGATCTTCTCCGCCTTCCCCGGTGTTGCTCTTCGCGCCGATCCGATTCATGGCGATCGCCAAGGTCTCGTGAGCCTCCTTGCTAATGGAGCCGAAAGAAGCGGCGCCGGTCGCAAACCGTTTCACGATCTCGGATGCCGGCTCCACTTCGTCGATCGGGATCGGTTCGACTTCCTTGAAGCGAAGTAAGCCGCGGATCGTGGCTCGCTGCTCTGGGTCCTCATCGACCATGTGCGCGAAGCGTTGGTAGGCAGCGAAGTCATTGCGGCTGGTGGCGTCTTGAATCAGCGCGATCGCGTCCGGGTTGAGCATGTGGAACTCGCCATCGCGGCGCCAGTGGTAGTTGCCCCCCGAGCGCAGATCAAGCGCCTCGGCGATCAGCCTTCGTGGGAAAGCATGATCATGGCGCCGCAGCACGGCCTCCTCGACCACCTCAAGGCCGATACCCCCGATGCGGGTCGGCGTGTTGGTAAAGAACTCGTCGACGAGTTCTTGGCCGAGGCCGATCGCCTCGAAGATCTGAGCGCCGCGATAGCTGGACACCGTCGAGATCCCCATCTTGGACATCACCTTGACGATCCCTTTATCGACGGCTTGGATGTAACGCTCTTCGATGCTGTCTTGTTCGAGCGCTTGGGAGAGAATGCCGTCGGCGCGCAGCTCCGCAAGTGTTTCGAAAGCCAGGTAGGGGTTGATCGCGGAGGCTCCATAGCCCACCAGCGTGGCGAAGTGGTGCACCTCGCGGGGCTCGCCCGATTCGATCACGATATCGGCGCGCATGCGACGGCCGGCATCGATCAGGTGGTGGTGGACGGCGGCTACCGCGAGCAGGCTCGGAATCGGGGCGTGCCGAGCGTCGATACCACGATCACTGAGGACCAGGATGGAGTCACCGGCATCCACTGCCTTGATGGCGGCTGCGCACAGCGCGTCGAGTGCCGCGCGTAGTGCCCCGCCCGATGTTGGCTTGCCATTGCGGGACGATGCCGCTGTCTCGAAAAGGATCGGTAAGGTGGTGGCGCGCAGCCCCGGCTGGTCCAGCGCCTTGATCTTGGCGAGCTCGGCGTTGGTGATCACGGGGCGGGCGATCTTCAGCTGTCGCGCATGCCCGGACGTCTCTTCGAAAAGATTCCCTCGCGTGCCGATCAGGGTCTCGGTGGAAGTAACGAGCTTCTCCCACTGGGCATCGAGCGGTGGGTTGGTCACCTGCGCGAAGAGCTGACGGAAATAGTTCGCCAGTGGCTGGGGGTGGTCCGAGAGGACCGCGATGGGGGTGTCGTTCCCCATAGAGCCCACAGGCTCTTTCGCGTCGTTGGCCATGGCCGCCATGATCATGCCGAGCTCTTCTGTCGTGTAACCATGGGCGCGCTGGCGCTCACGCAGACTGCCGAAATGCGGTCCAGGCACCTGGGCGGGAGTGGGAAGGTCCGCCAGCGTGAGCCGTTGCGCTCGCAGCCATTCGCCATAGGGCAAGCGGCTGGCCAGTGCAGGCTTCACTTCTTCATCGGGGACGATGCGACCCTGCTCCATATCGATGAGGAAAACGCGGCCGGGGCGGACGCGGCTCTTGAGTTTGATCTGCTCCGGTGGAATGTCCAAGACGCCCGTCTCGGATCCCATCACGACCAAGCCGTCCTTGGTCACGAGGTACCGCAGCGGACGCAGGCCGTTACGGTCCAGTACGACGGCGATCTGCTGGCCGTCGCTGGCGGCGACCATCGCGGGCCCATCCCAGGGCTCCATCAGCGCTGCGTGGTAGTCGTAGAAATCCCGCGTCTCTTGATCCATCGACTCGTGATTCTCGAAAGCCTCGGGGATCATCATCATGAGGCAGTGGGGTAGAGAGCGGCCGGTGTGGATCAGAAGTTCAAGCGCGTTGTCGAAGCTCGCGGTATCGCTCTGGCCAGGCTGGCAGATGGGGAAGAGGCTCTCCAGTTCCTCGTCCGTGAAGTGCGGAGAGGAGAGCAACGCCTGACGCGCGGTCATCCAGTTGATGTTGCCCCGTAGCGTGTTGATCTCGCCGTTATGGGCGATGAAGCGATAGGGATGCGCTAGCCGCCAGGATCCGAGCGTGTTCGTGCTGAAACGAGAATGCACGATCGCCCAGGCGCTGACGAGCTCCGGATCGTGCAGGTCTTGGTAGAACCCATTGACCTGCGTGCTGATCAGCAGACCCTTGTAGACCACGCGGTCGCTGAACATGCTGGGGATGTAGAAATCCTCCGGGTGGGGAATGCTGCTCGCCTCGACCGCGCTCTCGATGCAGCGACGGGCGACATAGAGACGGCGATTCAGCTCGCTCTCCTCCGCGACCTCGTCTGGGGCGCCGATGAAGCACTGCGCGATCTGAGGAGCGACGGTGCGAGCGATGGATCCGATCGCCTCGGGAGTGACGGGGACTTCGCGCCAACCGAGCACCTTGAGGCCACGGCGTCTCACCTCCGCTTCCACAATCGATTGGCAGGTGGCGCGGTCGGCCTCCCCTTGCGGGAAGAAGACCATCGCTACTCCGTAGCGGCCGGGAGCGGGCAGCGAGATGCCGAGCCTCGCCGTCTCGCGGCGGAAAAAGACATCTGGCATCTGGAAGAGAACGCCGCCGCCATCTCCGGTGAGCGGATCGGCGCCGAGAGCGCCGCGGTGGGCGAGGTTGTTCGCGACCTCGATCGCCTGTTCAAGGATGCGGTGGCTTCGCTGCCCGTCGAGGTTGGCCACGACGCCCACTCCGCAGGCATCGTGCTCGAAGGCGGGGTCGTAAAGGCCCTGCTTCGTAAGCCGTCTGGGCGGTGCTTGCGGTGAATCCATTGGCTCCTTACCGCGCGTGAATGCACATCGATACCGTTAGAAGCGGCGTACTTTAAAGTCTTGCCGGCGGATAACAAATGGAGACCGGCTGGATGACGAAAATAAAAAAGCACCAGCACCGCGCACCAACTGTACGCAGCGGCCTCAAGCCAACCCCTCCATCGGGACAGGCCAGCGTTATGCAGATTTTCCCAGATAACTAGGAGAGCCGTCTAGGGGCTGGAGAGCGTGCCCGAGCCAAGAACGGCTGTCCGTCAGGGCTACAGTACGGCTTTGCCGAGTGGCGAAGGGACCGAGCGGCAGCATTCCCAGTGCTGGCGAGGGGCGTCCGGCAGATATCACTCGCCTGTCTGAACAAACCGGGCCATCGCATCGATACCTGGGTCGCTGCGCTAGAACGGCGGGGCTCGGCGCGTGTGCTCCTACCCTTCCTCCATGTATCCGAGGATTTTCCAAGCGATATTCGACAGATGCCTTTCGGCCACGCTTTCCCGATCGGGTGTGCCGCCGTCCCGAGTTTTTTATGAGTGTTCGCGTCTCATTCGATGAGCCGTGGTCGGTCTTCGTTTGCCGGCACCATTTTCAGCTTCAGATAGGCAAGCTTGCCGGTCGAGGCGCTTACAGGATCGCTTCCGCCCGAAGATCGGCCAGCGAGGCCTCGAATGCTTCCAGCGTGGCTTCGATATCGGCTTCTGAGTGGACGGCGGAGACCATCGCGCCCATGTGGATCAGGTCAACGCCATGATTGAGCATCGCGCGCGAGAAGGGCCATACCACCCGGGTCGGGGTATGCGGAACTCTGGCACCGGGGCCGGCGGCACCCCAGTTCCAGTATTGATCCCCCAAGGGAGGCTCAACCTCGTGGCCAAGGAGCAAGTGGACCATCGAAGCGTCGCGGTAGGCGGCGCCCGGAACTTCCGCCCGGCGGATGACGGCATTCATTCCACGCGTGAGCTGGGCCGCGCGCGCGTCGGCTGTTTCGTTCGGCACACCCGTCGCAACTTCGGCCAGCATGGCGGCGCCGGCTACGGCGCTCAGGGGATTGGCATTGAAGGTCCCGGGATGGCCTACGCGCTTGGACGGAGGCCTGTCCGGATCGATCGCGATCTGGTCGAGCAGATCAGCGCGCCCGGCGACGACTCCCCCAGGCAGCCCTCCAGCGACGATCTTAGCCAGCGTGGTGAGGTCAGGCTGAATCTGCAGCCGGGCTTGAGCCCCGCCCATTGAGGCGCGGAAGCCCGTGATGACCTCGTCGAAGATGAGAATGGTCCCGGTCTCGCGAGTACGGTCGCGGAGAAAGGCGGGGACCGCAGGATCGAGCGGGCCCGTTCCCCAGCTGTAGCCGGTGGGTTCCAGGATCACGGCCGCGAAATCACGCCTGGCTAAGGCTGCGCCGATCGCCTCAAGGTCGTGCTGGTCGAAAATCTCAATGGACCCGGCCCACTCCGGGGGAACCCCCACGGAGCCGTAGCTGTCGCGAGCGCTTGGACCACCGGCGCTGATGGTGTCGTTCCAGCCGTGGAAATGATGGCGCAGCTTCAGCAAGCGTGATCGGCCGCTGAAAGCGCGGGCGAGCCGCACCGCCATCATGGTGGCTTCGGTACCCGAGGAAACGAAGCGGACGCGCTCGGCGCTTGGGAGAAGGGACTGAATGGCACGTGCCCAGGCGATCTCGAGCGTGTGCGAGGCGCCGTAGTGGGTGCCGCGCGCGATCTGGCCTTTCACAGCTTCGGTGAGGGTCGGATGGGCATGACCCAACAGCAGCGCACCGTGGCCCATGACATAGTCGATGATCTCATTGCCGTCGACATCCCACTTGCGTGCCCCTTCCGCGCGATCGACGTAGAGGCCGAACGGCTCGAAATGACGGATATCGTGGGTGACGCCTCCGGGGAAGATCTGACGCGCTTCCCCGGCGAGTTCAGCGGAGCGGGAGTGCAGGGTGATGAATCGCTCGTCGATCGTGCTCAGGGGAGCCTCCCTCGTCGTGAGTCGGCGCAGTATGTGCACGGTAGCGGAAGCGGGCGTCGCTTGTGGACGGTGCACCCGCTGACCGACAATCATGCAATGGTGACCCTGCCCGTGACCGTCTCCCAGCAGCAACCGACAGGCGAGCGCATGCTGCGGGGAGCCTGCACCCACGACTGCCAAGATGCCTGTGCCATGCTCGTGACCGTGCGGGACGGCGTGGCCGTACGGGTGGCGCCGAACCCGGCGCACCCGGTCACCGGCAAGCACCTCTGTGCGAAGGTCAACCGCTACTTGGAGCGGGTCTACGACCCCTCCCGAGTCATGACGCCGCTGCGGCGCTTGGGGACCAAGGGAGCGGGCCGCTTCGAGAGGCTCTCGTGGGAAGCAGCCGTCGACGAGATCGCGGAGCGCTGGGAGGCGATCGCCGCCCGTGAGGGAGCGGCAGCCATCCTGCCCTACAGCTACTGCGGAAGCATGGGGGTACTGAGCGGGCTCGGGACGATGGAGGCACTGTTCCGGCGACTGGGGGCGAGCGATCTCGAGCGGACGATCTGTGGCGGGCAACGCCTGGGCCTCACACGGCTGGTGGGGGAGATGACCAACGATCCGCAGTCGCTGCTGGAGGCAAAGCTGATCGTCGCCTGGGGCTATAACCCGGTGAGCAGCTCGATCCACACGTGGGAGATCGTGCGCGCGGCGCAGCGGCGAGGGGCACGGCTCGTCGTCATCGATCCGTATCGTTCGCGCACGGCCCAACAGGCGGATACCCACATCGCGATCTATCCGGGAACGGACGGCGCCCTAGCGCTGGGAATGCTGCACCTGATCCTCCGGGAAGGGCTGGAGGACGCAGACTACGTGACGCGCTACACGAGCGGCTTGGAGGAGCTACGCGCGCACGTCGCGGAGTGGACGCCCGAGCGCACGGCGGAGGTAACGGGGATCGAAGCGCTGGAAGTGGTCGCGCTCGCACGGGACTACGCGACAACGAAGCCGGCAGGCATTCTGCCGGGCGTGGGCATGCAGCGGGCCTACGGGGCGGGTTCGGCGCTGCGAGCCATCCAGTGCCTGCCAGCGCTCACCGGCCAATGGCGGCATGCGGCGGGCGGGATCGCATTCGCGCACTCGTTCGAGGCGCTACGGGCGCGACGGCTGACGCGAACGCCCGAGTGCCCGCCATCACCGCGGCAACTGAACATGCTGCAGCTGGGGCGGCATCTCACGGATCCGAACCTGCGGCCGACGCTGCGCGCGCTTTACGTGTGGAATTCCAACCCGGCGCTTATCGCGCCGGACCAACGCAATGTGATCGCGGGCTTGCGGCGCGACGATCTGTTCACGGTGGTGCACGATCAGTTCATGACAGACACGGCGCGCTACGCCGATATCGTTTTGCCTGCAACGACCATGTTGGAGCAGGCAGACCTGACGATGTCGTGGGGGTTTAACTACATCCAGCGTAGCGAGCAGGCGATCGCGCCGATCGGAGAGAGCAAGCCGAACAGTGAAGTGGCACGGCTGCTCGCGGCCAGACTTGGCTTTGACGAAGCGCTGTTTCAGATGAGCGACGCGGAGCTGTTGGATGAAGCGCTGCGGGAGTCGCCCGCGGATCGGGCGGGCGCACGCCAGGCGCTGGAAACGCAAGGATTCGCTCGGATGGAGCCAGCGAAGGGGTGTATCCCCTTCGCGCAGGGCGGTTTTCCCAGCGAGAGCAGGCGCTTTGAGTTCGCATCGAAAGCCTTCGGCCGGAGCGGACTTGGGGAGTTGCCACAGTACCTGCCGCCTGCCGAGGAACCAAGCGAACGTCACCCCTTACGGCTCCTGACCCTGAAACGCCACCACTCTTTGAATAGCTCGTACGGTGGATCGGCAGTGCTCAACAGGGCGGAGCCCCAGCCGCTCGTTGAGATGCACCCGGACGACGCGGCCGCACGCGGGATCGAGCCTGGAGAGAGGGTGCGGGTATTCAACGACCGCGGATCGCTAGAGCACCCAGTCGCAGTCAGCCAGAAGGTGAAGCGCGGCACCGTCGCTGCCCCATTCGGGCACTGGGGGGTACCGGGGGTGAACGTGCTCACCAGCGACCGCTTGGGCGATATCGGACACGGGGCGACCTTGTGCGATGTCGCTGTGGAAGTGGAGCGAGCTGGAAGTGCGGCAGCACGGAGAGAAGTGGAGGCCCGAGGAGGGTGAATCTACCCGCGGTGCCGTTCCACCCCGCTGCTGTCCGCAGGAATGAGACACTCCCGGCGCCTTAAGCCGCAGTACCAAGCACCCCCGGCGCTGCATACGCGGGCACGCGCTCAAAGGGACCGATGATGGCCTTGCCGCCGCAGCAGCCGCAGACGAGGCCGCCGCCGCGATTCTGGGTGAGCATGGCGCTGCTGGGCGACTCCATGGCTGGTACGTGCCGGAGCCGCCAGCCCCGCCGCTGCACGGAACCGAGCCCGCGACCGCAGATCAGGCAGCTGATCTCCGCGATCTCCATGTTCATCTCCCGTGCCTCCTTCCTTCAACCCTTGGCGACTGATCCCGTTTGCTGACGGGCCCCAAGCAGGGTCACGGTCTCGCGCACTAAGGTACCGCGCCTGATTAAGGTACGGCGGACGCTCTATAACGGATGGGCTCGGATTTGGCGGGGGAGATCGTTCGGCTCAGGGCACCTGGCTGATCCGCGACGAAACATCAACGATAGTGGAGGCATGGAGATCTCTCGTCGGCAGCTCGTCATGGCGATCGCAGTCGTTGCGATGGCGTTGGGGCTCCTGATCGCCATGGACCAGCTGCTGGAGCGGTTCTCACCTTGGGACTACGACGATTTCGCTACCTGGGCGCAAGGTTACGGCGCGTTGGGACCAATTGCCTACGTCGCTTTCTACGCGCTCTCGATGGTCTTGGCGCCGATTCCCACCTCGCCGGCGCCGGTGGCGGCGGCTACAGCCTTCGGGGGGATAGAAGGCTTCCTTTACACGCTCCTCGGGGCCGCGATTGGGGGATCGATCTGTTTTGGGATCGCCCGCCGCTGGGGGCGCCCGCTGTTGCAGCGTTTCCTGCCGGTGCGCTTCATGGCGGAGGTCGATCGCGTGGCCGATCGGCTTGGAGCGCGGGTCCTTCTCGTTCTGCGCCTCTTCCCGATCCTCGGAACCGATGCCGTTTCCTACGGCGCGGGGCTGACGCAGATCCGCTTTCCGCTCTACTTAGCGATCACGCTGCTGGGGTCGACGCCCATGTTCTTACTGTTATCGCTGGTGGGGGACCGCTTGCGCGAGGACCGGACGGTCGCCCTGATCAGCATCGTCGGCCTGGGCATCTTCCTTCTGCTACCCCTGTTGGTCATCGCCTGGCGCGGTCGGCGGCGCAAGCACGAGGAGGCGGCGAAGCTCCCGCTGAGCTCGGAGCGCCAGGTGCCGCTGGACTCGCACGGCCGGTCGAGCTAGGAGCATCCTCTCGCTCTACTCGGCGCGCGGCCGGGCCGTCCAGCGCGGCGCTCGCTTTTCCGCGAACGCCAACGGCCCTTCCACGAAGTCCTCCGATCCCATCATCAGAAGCTGGTTGTGGTAGATGTGCTCGATAGCGGGAATGAGCGGCATGTCATAGCCGCGCGTGGCGGCTTCTTTCGTGGCGCGGATGGAGAACGGAGCACAGCGCAGAATCTCTTCTGCCCAGCGGTGGGCGGTCGTCATGAGGTCCGCATGGGGAACCACCTCGTTGACCAGTCCCCAGCGCAGCGCCTCCGCCGCACTCATCTGCCGCGCCGTCAGCATGTAGCCCATCGCGACCTTGAAAGGGATGGAACGCGGGAGACGCTGCGCGCCGCCCGAGGAGGCCATAAAGCCCACGGTGGGTTCGGGCAGCCCGAAACGGGCATGGTCCGCCGCGATGACGATGTCGCAGGCGAGGGCCATCTCGAAGCCTCCGCCGAGGGCGTAGCCGTTCACGGCGGCGATGATCGGTTTCCAGCACGTGAAGGTACGTGTATGCCCCCCGAGTCCCCCGGGCTGGGGGGAGCTAGCAGCAGTGACTTTGCTGGAGCCGACTTGGGCGGCGTACTTGAGATCGTTCCCGGCACTGAAGGCGCGCTCTCCGGCACCGGTGAGGATAGCGATCCAGGCATCATCGTCGTTGCGAAAACGCTCCCAAGCGTCGGCCAGTTCGTCTGTGGTGGGGGGGTGAACAGCGTTGAGCCGCTCGGGCCGGTTTATCGTGATGGTAACGATGCGGTCGCTGTGCTCGTAGGTGATGAACTCGTAAGACATCGCGTACTCCCTGGCGTGCGGATGGGCGAGCGCTAGGCTAGTTGATCATGTCGCGACGCACCGATCAGCCGAGTGCGCTGCACGAACTCCCGCCGCTCGCTCCCGCCGAAGCGGCTGCCTACGCGCAAGGACGCGCGTTGCGCGCGTTGGCGGAAGCGCGGGCCGACGGATGGGTGAATCGCTGCCTGGAGGCGGCGCTGGAAGCAGAGCATCCATTTCCACGAGGCGAGGCGCGGCTAGCGTTGCAGCAGGCGCCCGCCCCGGCGGTCGTGCGGGCGCTGCTACCGGCGCTGATGTCGCAAAATCGGCGCCTGCGCCGCCGGGCGATGACGCTCCTACCACGATTGGAGGCGGCCGAGCTGCTCCGTCAAATGAAGCCTTGGCTAACCGACGCGTCGCGGGAGGGGAAGAAAGTAGCCTGCGGCGTGCTGGGAGCCGTAGGGGAGGAGGGGACGGCTTTGCTGCGCGTATTGGCGAGGGACGCCGACCTGGGCGTGGCGCGGCGGGCCGCGCGGGCGCTGGCCGTGAACGAGGAGCGGGCGGCACAAGCGGTCGCGGCGCCGCGAAGAGGAACGATGCCGGAGTCGGCGCGGCGGCCATTCGGGCTGCCGCCGCCGCGTGGGACGATGCCAGAGCGTACGGGAACATTCGCGGTGGCAGCGTTCAACTTCTCCTATGGAGTGAACCTCGGCGTGCTGATCCGCAGCGCCGAGGCAGCGGGCGCGCGCGCAGTCTGGGTGGTGGGGCGTGACTTCTACTACCGGCCCTCGACGAAAGGGAGCGACTGGTGGATTCCGGTAGAGTTGCTGCCAACGCCGATGGCTTGCATTGAGCGGGCGCGGGCGGAAGGGTACGCGATCGTAGCGCTGCAGCAGGGCTCCGCAGCGCAGTCGCTGTACGATGCGAAGTGGCCTCAGCAACCCTTGATCGTCGTCGGCAACGAAGGCGACGGCCTCCCGACAGACTTCGTCGAAGCCGCGGATCTGCAAGTGGGCATCCCGGTAGCGGGTCGGATCGACAGCCTCAACGTGGCCGTGGCAGCGACGGTGGGTATGTATTTTTACTTGAGAGCGCAGGAACGCAGGAGCACGTGAAGCGGCGACGGGAGTGTCCGGGTTGAAACAGGGAGCATCCGAAGCGATCGACCGCAGGACGCTGCTGCGGCGCGGAATGATCGCGGCGGCCGGCGCGGCGGCGATCGGCGCCGGGCTGGGACCCGCCCTCGGACCTGGTGGTGGACTAGCGCGAGCGGAGGCTGAAGGCCCTGCGCTCAACCTCGTGCAAGGTTGGAATTCCGTGCCATGGTTTGGCGGACCCACGCCGGCAGTGGAAGCTTTCTCCGGGCTGCCGCTAAAAGTTGCTTGGCACCGAGACAACGGATCGCGAAGCTGGCGAGCTTACGGACCGCAGCGCCGGGTCAATGACCTCGACCAAGTGACGCAAGGAGCGGCGCTGTGGATGAACGTAACGAGTAACATCATCTGGCGGCAGCCGCCGCAACCAGAGGCGCCGCCGACCGATCAATCCCTGCCGCAAGGATGGGCTTTGGTGAGTTGGCTCGGCGGCGAGATGCCGGTCTGGGAGCTTTTGGGAAACAATGCCGAGTCATTGGTATCTTACGCGCTGCGCTGGAACTCGCTGGAGCAGCGCTATCACACCTACCGGCCTGGCAAGAGTGCGGAAGAAGCCTTCGCTGTCCTGCACCGAGGCGACGTGCTTTGGCTGCTCTTGGACGTGAGCGGGTTGTACTGGAACCCGCTCCGAGGGCTCTCCTCGCCGCCCGTCGAGCCACAGTTCGTCAGGGGACAAGCGACGTATTACTACCCGGCGTTGCACGGCAATGTGATGTTCTGCGGCGGTGTGTACGATCGCTTCGATCCCACGATCGCGGCCGCTACAGGATGGGAATGTGGGACTCGCTTGCGGATACGGCACGGAGATCGGACGCTGGATGTGGTGGTACAGGATACCGGCCGGATCCCGCCCACCCATGTCGATCTATCGGAGGCGGGGTTCCAACAGCTGGCGCCCTTGGCCGAGGGGCGGATCGATGTGCTGATCGAGCAACTCTAAGCTGCTCGGGTAGTCTTTCGTAGCCGCGCGGCGTCTAGACTCCCGCGAGTTGCGGGCACCGGAGGCGCCATGGGGGCAAGAGGAGGTCCGTGATGGAATTTGGCGTTCACCTGCCGCAACTGGGTTGGCGCGCGACGCCCGAGGCGATCACTGAGATCGCCCGGCAGTCGGAGGCGATGGGATACGAGTCGCTATGGGTAAGCGACCACATAGCCATTCCCGAGAAGATCGAGACGGAGTACCCCCTAGGGGGCAAGTTCCCTGTGCCACCCGAGTTGCCCTGGCTGGACCCCTTGGGCACGCTCTGCTTCGTAGCGGCGCAGACCGAGACGGCGCGCTTGGGGACCTCCGTCTTGGTCTTGCCCTGGCGCATGCCGGTGCAGACGACGAAGGTCTTGATCACCCTGGATCAGCTGAGCAAGGGTCGGCTGATCCTGGGTGCGGGGGCGGGCTGGATGCCGGAAGAGTTCGCAGCGCTGGGAATGCCGTTTGACCATCGGGGGGCGCGCCTCGACGAGCACCTCGACATCTTGGAAGCGCTCTCGACCGAAGAGATGCCCGAATACCACGGTACCTACTATGAATTCGAAAAGATTGGCTTCAATCCCAAGCCGGTCAACGGCCGTATCACGCTCTGGATGGGCGGAGCGTCCGAGGCCGGGTACAAGCGCGCGGCGCGCCGGGGAGACGGATTCCAGGGAGCCTACGCCTCGCCGGCGGCGCTGCGGGCGCAGTGGGCTTCCGTGCGGCGCTACGCCGAAGAGGCCGGCCGGGACCCCGATACGATCGTGCTGAGCAATCGCATGTGGCTCGCCTATGGAACCGAATCCGGACCACGGGCGGATGGCTCGCTGTTCGGATCGACGGGGCAGATCGTGGAGCAGGTGGGGGAGCTCCAGGAGATGGGAGTTACGCACATCGTCGTGGACGTCATCGCGCCCGGTGGAATCGAAGGACGCCTCCAGGCGCTGCAGCGCTTGAAGGAAGAGGTGCGGCCTCAGCTCGGCTAGCGGGCCGGTTGCTGCGACATTCCCCTACGCTGGCCGTATGGAGCTACTCGACGAGTTGCGGGATCGGGCGCGTGCGGGACGCGAGCGCTGGGAGGAGTCCTGGCTAGGACAGCTGATCCCGCCTTCTCCCGCGCTGCACCCGGCGCCGACCGCGGCGATCTGGCTGCTCGTGCTCGGAGCGCTGCTGGTATTCATCGGTAGCTTACTGCCCTGGGTTGAAACCTCGATTCCCGCCTTCGACGACCCGGAATTCGGCAGCGTGTCGGCGAGCGAGTCTACCGATTCAGGGCTGGAGCGATCTGGGGGGCTGGTTGCACTCGTCTACACCCTGGTGTTGCTCGTGTTGGCGGGCTTCCTCTGGCGGGTGGGGCTTTCGGACTGGCGCGGCATCCTATTGCCTTTCTTGGCCGCCGTACCGCTGATCGTGGCGGTCCTCGAGATTGGGGACACGAGGGACGTTGTCATTCGGGCTACCGTGGAAGGACCAGACTTGGGCCGGATCGAGCGCAGCGTCAAGCCGGGTCTATTCATGGTGGCGGTGGGCGGAGCGTTCGCGGTAATGGGGGGCCTGCGGGTCAGCCGGGCCGCGCAGCACCTGCGGAAACAGATCGAGAAAGGGGAGCAGCAGGCCTGGCCACTACGGCGCGGGCGCCGAGGATAGCTCCTCCTCTCTCAGTTCCCTTCTGAGCAACATCAGCAATGCGGCCAAGCGCCGGAGTAAACCCTCCGAAAGTGGGAGATCCGCACGGCCGCGAATCGCGTTTTAGTTTTAACGGCGCTTGCCCATAGGCGGGTGAAGCGCGGATGAGTCGGGTCGGCCTGAAACGGAGATCATGCGCACTGTTCTGACGAGCACGGCCTCCGCACTAGCGGCAGCGATAGTGGCTGCCCTCATTGTGCTCGCGCTTGTCGGCAATGACAGTCCGGCAAGCGTAGATACGCCGCCGCTGGCGAGCGCGGCGACGCCCAGCGTAGATGGGCCAGGCGATCGATCCGGCGACATACCGTTGACGGTACCTTCGCAGGAGGACGGCGCAGCGATCACGGCGGGACCAGCGGCGCAAGGGGCCGCCGTGATCGCCGGGGCGTTCGACCCGATCGCGATCTTCGAGGCGGTGGCGCCGGCCGTGGTCAGCGTTCTCGCCGACGGTGGGGCCGGGACGGGATTTTTCGTCAATGCGAGCGGCCACATCGTGACGAACTACCACGTCGTGCAAGGCGCTTCGGCCGTGAAGGTAGGGCTGAGCGACGGTGTCACCATGGATGGGACCGTGCTGGGGTTCGACAGTGCCAATGACCTCGCGGTCGTGCGGGTAGAGATCGAGGGGCGGGTGGTGATACCGGTACGGCTGGGAGATTCCGATGCGCTGATCGTCGGCGAACCTGTCGCGGCGATCGGGCATCCCTTTGGTCTGCAGCGCACCCTGACCACGGGCATCATCTCGGCGACGAGTCGGACGCGGCCGCCCTTGTTGAGCGGTGGCCGCTTACAGCGAGGGTTAATCCAAACCGATGCGGCGTTGAACCCGGGGAATTCCGGCGGGCCGTTGATCAATGCCGCCGGAGAGATGATCGGTGTGAATGCGACCGCGGAGAGTCCCGTGCGCGGCTCCGTGGGGACGAACTTTGCCGTGCCGGTGAACCTGGTTACGCGCTTCCTGCCGCAGATGATCAGAGGTGAGGCGATTCAGCATCCCTGGATCGGGATCAGCGGCGGGGTCCCGGACGGAGGTTCCGGTCTGCCGATCAGTGCCGTGGTGAGCGGGAGTCCGGCCCAAGCTGCGGGGCTGATCGGGGGAGACCGGATCGTAGCGGTGGCCGATGAGCCCCTGAACGATTTCGATGAGTTGGCTGCGCTGATCGATGTGCGGGCGGTGGGTGAGACCCTGCCATTCCAAGTGCTGCGCGACGGAGCGACGCTGGAGGTGCCGATCACCTTGGCGCCATGGCCGGCATGAGGCCGGTCCGATGATGGCGTCACCCCGGCATAGCGCGCGGCACTCGTCTCCGACCACGCCAGCGCTCAGGTTCGTGCCGCGCAGGAGGCAACTACTGGTGGCGAGAACCGAGCGCTCGCGTTACGGACTCGGAGATCGCATCCCGCGCGTCCAGTGAGCGCGGTTTGATCCAGACCGACGCGGCTATCAACCCCGGCAACTCGGGTGGGCCGCTGATCAACGCGGCCGGTCAAGTGACCGGCGTGAATACCAGTGTGGAAAGCCCGATCAGGGCATCGGTGGGAGTGGGATTCGCGATCTCAGCGAGCGTGTTGCAGCGATCTCTCCCTCGGGTGATCGCCCGGGGAAATATCCAGCATCCCTGATCGGGATCGTCGGGCAGGACGCGCCGAAGGGAGTGCTGCTGGACACCGTCATCGACGGAAGTCCGGCCAGCCAGGCAGGGCTGCGGACTGGAGACGTGATCCAGGCGATCGCGGGCGCGCCGATCGAGAGCTTTGCGCACCTCGCGCGGTTGGTGGACGGGCTTGAGGTCGGTGAGACGATCGCAGTGGATCTCCTGCGAGAGGGGGTCGCCGTCGAGCTAATGCTGACGCTGGGGGCATGGCCGGGACGGACTGGTTAGCAACCGCTTGGTCGGGTCTGCTACCCGGCCTCGGGCGAGGGCGTTGCGTGCAAGGGGTAGCGCTCTTCCACGAAAAAATCCCAAACCATCGTGGAGATGTTCTTCGTAAGCCGCCAGGCTGTCAGTTGGTCGAGGTTGCGCTGCATGAACACCCCGATCGCGTAGGCATAGGTCGATTCGTCCCGGTCGAACTGGACGATGGCGGTGTCGTTGACGGCGTCGGCATTGAGCCAGTAGGTATCGGCGTCACTGGGAATGATCCAGCCGATCTTGCGCGCGATGCGGGCTTGAGGAGGGAGGCCGCCGGCGAGGCCGAAATCGCTAAGGGCAGAGTTCAGCCGCTCAAGAAAAGCGCGCGAAGCCTCACGGTTAAGTGCGGTGCCATGCCAGAGAACCGCGAGCGTATTGACGGAGTCAAGGGCGGTCGTGAGGTTGCTGTTGGCAACGTAACCCTGTGCTTGCTGTGTTACATAACCAGGATGATGCGTGAGGACGCTGTAGTGGGCGCCGAATCGCCGCATCTCTTCGTTGATCGCCTCAAAGCCGACCATCTGCGCGAGGGTCGCCGCTGCGGCGTTCGACTGGTTAACGAATACCTCGAAAAGCAGATCGTCGACGGTTTCGAACGGGAGGAGTCCGTCTTGTACAGAGCGCCAAGCGCTGAGGCCGATGTAGACCTTGATCACGCTGCCGGCGACGTGCAGGGCTTGGCCATTGATGTGGAACCGCTCGCCGGTTTGTAGATCGACCACGGCCACGGCAACCTCGCCGAGGTGGCCGTTGATGACCGGAAGGAGCTCTCCGCGAAGGGCATCGAAAGAGCGGGCTTGATCCCGCTGATAGTGCATCTGCACCTGCAGGAGCGTATTGGGACGAACAGCGTGATCGAAGGAGGTGGCGCTGCTGGAAGAGGGCTTGCTCGCGGAGACCGTCGGCGCTTGGGCGAGTTCATGCGTGGCAAGAGCGGCCGCGAGAGTGACGGCGGCGAGGATAACGGCGTGGGAGATCACGGGAGCCCGCAGCATGAAGGCGAGAAGCGGGAGAAGCTGAGGCGCGCGGAACGCTGCGTCTTGGGAGCTGCGGCGACGAATCAATCCCATAACTTCGTGAAGATGCCGGTGGAGCTACCTGGTGCTACTGGCGATCGAGGCGACATGGTTACGGTTCACTGCAGTGCCGTTCAATGGAGCCTCGAAAGTGGGCCTGCTTTCCCAATGCTCTCTGTGGCCGCTTCGCCGGCGCCGAGCCCGCCGGATGGGGGTCTTTTATTCGGCGACGGTGAAAGCCTTCTCGAGTGCGATGGGGTCGAGGATGGTGACGCGCTGGCGCCGAACCTCAACGATGCCTTGCTGACGCCAGGCCTGGAGCTGCTTATTCACGGCCACGCGGCTGGCGCCAATCATGCTGGCGAGGTCCTGCTGACTGACGCGCAGGTCGATCTCAATGCCGGCATCTGCGGGGATGCCGTGCTCGTCGGCGAGGACGAGGAGCCGGCGAGCAAGGCGGCCGGGCACGTCTAGGATGTAGGCGTCCTGGATGGATTGGTTCGTCTGACGCAGGCGGCGGACGAGGACGCTGACGATGGCACGGCATGCATCCGGATAGCGATTGAGAACTTCCTGGAAGTCGTTGCGCCGCAAGCTGACCATCTCCGTATCGTCCAGCGTGGTGGCGGACGCAGAGCGGGGCTCGTCGTCCAAGAGCGACATCTCGCCGAAGACGTCGCCGGTGCGGAGAATGGCGAGGAGGACCTCACGCCCATCGGTAGAGGGGATGAAGATCTTCACCGCCCCTTCGATGACGATGTACAGCATGGAGCCTTCGTCGCCGGCGTGAAAGATGGCATGGCCGGCCCGGAAGCGGACGGGCCGCAGGCGCCGGGCGAGTTCGCCTAGGAGAGCGGGCGTCATCTCTTGGAAGAGAGGGACGCGTCTGAGAAGGTCGGAAGAGCCGGCGTCGCGAGTCATCTGCAGTCAGCCAGTCATGGTGCAGGCCGCGCGAAGCGATCGACCGCGGGAGCAACTTACGGTTGATGCTAGCCGTCGGATCGGAGTGACGCCAACACCTTGTGTCGTTACGCGGCCTGAAAGGGAAAGCGGTAGCGTGAAGGAGCGCGAGTCCGGTGCGCAGCGGGAAGGGTCGCGACTGGATTGGCGATAGCGCGGGTCGTGGGGGCCGACCGGGAGACAGGGCGGCCCTCCTCGACCGGTCCCGCCAACGCCCCCCCCCACCATTGCCAGAGAAGCCAGGAGCCGATTGCGGCAGTGAGGAGGAGAATGACGACGGTAAGTGCCATAGCGTCCTCTTTCGATTTCCGCCGACTCGGAATCGATCCGAACCGGTGTGCGGAACATCCGTTCGTAATCTATGCAGACTTTAGAACACGTGTTCCTCCCTGTCAACGTAAGAGTGATCGCCGGTGACGATTGCTGATCTCGAAGCGGTCAATCTGGATCCGGATCACCTGGCGGATTTGGTGGTGCTGGCGGAGGCGCTGACTCGGATCGGGATGCTGCGCACAAGGGAGCGGTCCGGCCAGTTTTCCATTCACAATTTCCGGCTGCGGGCGGCGTACGACGCAAGCGAGACCTTGGTGGTGCTGATGCGGGCGGGGATCTGGCGCCGGCATACGTGGTTCTGCGCGGTTCGGAACCGCCAGGCACAGATGGAGTTGGCGGTGCCGCGTCCCATGGAGCGCGACTGGGAATGGTGGAGGGGAGTAGAGGAGATTCGAGACCGCCTCATCGCGAGCGAAGTCTGGCAAGAGGCCGTGGGTGATTCCTTCGATGTCCTGCAGAGCAGCCATGCCCAGCGACTTCGTGAGGCGCGGCTGCTCGTAGGTAAAGGGAGACTCCCAGAGGGCTTCTGAGCCTGCTCGAAGCGGGAAAGATCGTGCCGGAGCGCTCTATGAGGGTTAGTCCACCGAGCTGAGGAAATCCTTGAGTAGTGCGATTAACGTGGGGAACTGCTCCATGGTCATCGTGTGGCCGCAGTTCTCGATGATCTCGAGCCGGGCGCCGGGGATCTGACGGCTCATGATCACGCTGCCGCCGGGCGGCGCCACTTTGTCGTCGGCTCCGGCGATGATCAGAGTGGGGCAGGCGATACGCGCGAGCTCGGCGGTGTAGTTGTAGCTGCTGACGGCGCGGCCGGCGGCGGCGTAGGCGGGGCCGTCATTGCGGAGACGCTGCGACGTGTACTCGGCAACCTCGGCTGGATGCGCGCGGGTGTAGGCGTCCGAGAAGGCCAGGGACCCGCGGTCGCCGATCACGGCCTGCAGCCCCTCCTTCTCGATCTTGTCCGCCATGCGCGCCCATCGCTCGCGGGCTTTCTCGTTCACCTCGCTCGACGTGCCCATCGGGATCAGCGCTCGCGTCCGAGCCGGGTAGTCCAGCGCAAAGCGCTGAACGATGACCCCGCCCATTGAGTGGCCGATCTGGGCGGCCTTGTCGATGCCGATCTGGTCCATCAGCCCGCACAGGTCCGCGGCCCAGATCTCTGGGGTCACCGGGCCGGGCGGTTTGGAGGACTCGCCAAAGCCGCGGACGTCCCAGGTCGTGACGCGATAGCGCTTGGCGAGCTCCCGGGCAGTGCCGTCCCACACCTCAAGGCGGCCGCCCATCCCATGCGTGAGGACGACGTCGGGCCCGTCGCCCTGCATCTCGTAGCGCAGCTCGATTCCGTTGACTTGGGCACGCATCGTTGGCTGCTCCTCACCAGGCATCCTGATAGTTAATGATACTCCGCCACACGGCCCGAAGCATCACTTGCACAGTGCAGGGTCCGAGATGGGAGAAGGTAGGCCTCATCTGAAAGAGAAGCAAAGGGATCATAGATAGCGTTCAGAGGCAAGACGATGATCATCGGTCAGATCGGGATCAGGCTGATAAAGGGCTGCCGACCGATTGCGACTGAGTGGGGTCTTCTTGGTAGAAGGGTCTGAGATAGCCGGATCAGGCGGACAGGAAGCGGAAATCTCACAAGCCGAGTTGTCCCCATCACTGCTTTCGTTATGAGATATACACTTCTGCGCGGGAGACAATCGCTTCTGGATGGTCAGTCGATTACGGATTGATCTATCTTGTCGACATGCCGATCCACGACGACGGTGATACGATCAAAATAGCAGGTGCGGTCAATCGCAGCGCGCAAGTGAATTATTTTGCCATGTCCTGTGATCGAGTGATAAATAAACGTGGCTTTGAAGAAGTTAGGGTTATACTAAGAAATATGGGGAGTAGCTTTCCGAATACAGAAGTGCCGATCGCTGCAATCGTTAATTACTACGAAAAGCAAGGCGTTAACTTCCACTTGGACATTGACTCGACTGGAGAATTTTTCGCACGAGTGTTTAATCCCCACACCGGCGATCGCATTAATGAGGCTAATGCGTTGACGACAGTCTGGGCCTTCGATAGCGAAACCGTCCATCCCGTAGCCACCAAGATATCTGAAGCTGTGATCGAACAGGTCGAATTTGGCAACGGCGCGCACACTGCGTTCGACTGGTGCTTGTTCGAAGTCATGGATAACGTGCTTAATCATTCTGAGGCAGCCAACGGATACGTTGAAGTGCAACTTCATCCCAATAGCGGGCGGATGGCAGTATGCGTTGCGGATCAAGGGATTGGGATCTACAGTTCACTGCGCCATTCCCGGCATGCCCCGCGTTCAGAGCTGGACGCAATAACGCGCGCGCTGAAAGAGAATGTGACGAGGGATGAGGAAGTTGGTCAAGGAAACGGCCTCTGGGGCCTAGAGCGGATTGTCGAGACGAATCAGGGCAAGCTCGCCATTCGATCTGGCAGATCCTTACTATCTTTGGATAGATCTATACGTACTCCAGGATCGGTATCGACATCCGAGAATGAATTTAGTGTCGATCAATACCAACGTGGAACTTGCGTTGACTTCCAATTGGATATCAGCCGGGCTATCAACCTTGAGAATGCTATCGGGCATACACCTGTGAATCTGGTTCTCGAAAAATTTTTCATTGAAGCAACGGGAGACAGTGTGGTGCGGATTGCCGATTCTGCGCACGGAACAGGGACACGCGGCGCTGGACGTGAGTTGCGTACACTGGTCTGGAACATCCTGATTGAATCTCCACAACGAGCAATCTTGGATTTCGAAGGCGTTCCGGTCGTATCATCTAGCTTCGCTGACGAATTCCTGGGGAAGCTCGCTGCAGAAATGGGATTCACTGCCTTCAATCAGAGAGTTCAATTGAAGGCTGTGAGCCAAACCGTGAAGGGCATCGTGGACCAGGCGGTTCTCAAGCGAATCATCTTTTCTAACTCGACAGAACAAGTTCGGCACCCTTCGGATGAAGATTTAGATAATTAGCTAAGCGAGCCTCCTTCGCTGTTTCGGCTAAAACAACACGACGACTCTGCGAAAGGCCTAGAAGAGAAACTGAACGGAAAGCTTCCTGAGTGAGAATTACATACTTAGGTTGACGAGCCCGTCAATGGTTGGGCGCACGGGAGAAAGAAGGAAACAGTGAAGAATCTCATCATCGCCGCCTGCGTGGCGGTCATCGCCATCGGCGGCTCGGTCAGCGTGTTCGCCGTTTCTGATCCCGTCGTAGACGTTCGTGTCTGGCAATCTGTCACGGATGAAAGTCTTCTCTATGTCAGCACGAAGCCCGCCGGGGGGTCTTGGACTACACACAACACCGCGCTCGATATGAGCGAGATCAGCGCGTCCGGCCGCTTCCGCCAAAGCAACTTTATTACTGTAGATGCGGACGGCAGCGTGACGGTTGCAGGATCAACGCCCTCGGCAGACACCAATTCGTCAGATGCATCGTCAACCACGACCACGCACCCGACGTTGGGAACCCAAACGAGTGCTGGCTATTGGACGATTGATGAGGAAACAGATCCGATTACCGACGCGCGCATCGTGTGGGCGACGACTATCGCCAGCGCCGTGGTCACAAAGGATTGGGGATATTCCACCTACGACAACCCGTATATTGGTATTCGCTGCACAGGATCCACGCTTGAGGCCTTCGTTCGTTTCGATACCTTCATTGCCGGACAGATTGGGAACGATCGCGTGCCTGTGCTCTATCGAGTCGATAGCCAAGCCTCAGTTCGTGAGCAATGGAGTGAATCCACAAACAGTGTTGCAATCTTTGCCCCCCAACCTGCGACATTCGTCCGTGCGCTTCTCACCGGGTCGCAGCTCGTGGTTCGGGCAACGAGCTTCGATAGTGAGGTTCTAACCTTGACCGTGCGCGTTACGGGTCTCGCCGACGTACTTGGCAACCTCCCGTGCTATCGACCTTCAAGCGGATAGCGTGTGTGGGCTGCCACGACTGCCGAAGGCGGCGGTGACGGCCCGTCCGTCAACTTAAGGATGTAATCCCCTCCTGGGTGGTCGTCGCTAACAGGGTTAATCACCCGAGGTTGGTGCGAGTTCTTGGTCTTTCATCTCCTCGGGCGGGTGGTAGTAGCAGTAGGGCTCCTTCTCCGCCCAGTCGAGCGTGAAGAGCATCTTGGCCCAGCCGACGTCGACGCAGAGAACCACGGCGAGCTCCGCGATCTGCGCGTCGCTGTAATGCTCCTGCATCTGCGCCCATAGGTCCTCATCGACCTCGCCGTAAGGATCCGTAAGGGCCATCTTGCTGGCAAAGCGCAGGGCCGCCTTCTCGGCCTCGTCGAAGGGACCGTTCTCGAAGTCGTCGAGGGCGTCGATCTGCTCTTGGGTCACGCCGTTCCGCTTCGCCGAAGCGGAGTTGATCGTGTTTCAGAAATGGCAGCCGTGCAGCTTCGAGAGCCGAAGCTGCGTCATCTCCTTGATCTTGATGGGGACGACGCCGCCGTAGAAGAGCTTGGCGTAGAAATCCTCCCACAGGAACTTGCTGACGTGCGGCGCGTTGGCGATGAACTCGATCCAACGAGTATCGAGGCCGACGGCGCGGCAATCGTCGAGCCACTGCTGTTCGTGCTCTTGCATCTCCTCGCGGGGTACGCGCCGCAGGGCCATGGCTTCCTCCTCTTCCCTTGCTCAAGCAGGGCGGATGACTGGTAGTCATGCTGATCGTGGCGCGTTAGCGTGGCATGTCAAGGTCGTGACGCGGGTCACAGACGCTCTTTGGAGATGGATGGGGATGGACTTCGGATTTTCAGCGGAGGACCAGGCGTTTCGGGAGGAGGTGACGGCCTTCGCCCAGGAGGCGCTGCCCGCGGACTGGGGCGAGCGGGCGGCCGGGATCAACCCGTTCGAGCAGAGCACGGAGGGAGAGGGGAGCGGCGACGCGGCCTGGGAGCTAATGCGGGGTTTCCAGTCGAAGCTGGCCGAGCGGGGCTGGCTGGCGCTGGCCTGGCCCAAGGAGCACGGCGGTGCAGGGGCCAGCTTCGTGCGGCAGGCGCTGTTCACAGAGACGATGGCAGAGCTGCGGGCGCCCGTCTACAACCAGGGGATCGACCGGGTCGGGCCGACGATCATGCAGTTCGGAACACCGGAGCAGCAAGCGCGGCTGTTGCCGCCCATCCGGGACGGCGATCTGTTCTTCTGTCAGGGATTCAGTGAGCCCGGGGCGGGCAGCGATCTCGCGTCCGCCAGGACCCGAGCGGCTCGCGACGGCGACGACTACGTGATCAACGGACAGAAGATCTGGACCTCGTACGCCCATCGGGCGGAGCGGATGTTCCTCCTCGCCCGCAGCGATCCCCACGCACCGAAGCACAAGGGCCTGTCGTACTTCGTTCTGGAGATGGACACGCCGGGAATCAGCGTGAAGCCGCTGGTGGATCTGGCGGGGCGGCACCATTTCAACGAGGTCTTCTTCGAGGACGTCCGGGTGCCGGCGGCCAACCGGATCGGCGAGGAGAACGCGGGCTGGTATGCGGCGGCGGCTTCGCTGGACTTCGAGCGATCGGGGATCTACCGGGTCGTCGGGGCGATCCGGACGCTGCACGAGATCACCGCGCTCGCGAAGCAAGCGGGAGCGGACGGCCGGCGCGCGGTCGACGACGACCGCATCCGGCACCGGCTGGCAGAGCTCCACATCGAGTTCGCGGCTGGGCGGCTGCTGGCCTATCGGGTCGCATCGCTGTTGGACGCGGGGGAAGCGGCGGGGAACGCGGCGAGCGTGAGCAAGCTGTTCGGGTCGGAGCTGCAGCAACGGCTCGCAGGAATGCTCAATCTCATGGGGCTGCCGGGGCAGTTGGGAGCCGGAAGCGCCTGGGCGCCGCTGGAAGGGCGCTTGGCGTACGAGTACCTGATCGGCGTACAACTGACGATCGCGGCCGGAACGAGCGAAATTCAGCGGAACATCATCGCGAGGCGGAGGCTCGGCCTGCCCAGGGAATAGGCCTGCGGAGCGAAAGCGCAGACCTGTGCCCGGGCGCTGACCGTCGCCTCGGCGACCATTCGCTGTTCGACTTCCGTTAACCGCGGCGATGGCGCAGGTAGACGTTGGCGAGCGACCCCCACGATGCGACGCAGAAGGGGACAAGGTAGGTCAAGGGGATTTTCCAAGCGAGGCTGGGGGAGAAGTCGCCCGCGAAGAGGGCAGGACCTTGGTTGATGAGAATGAGAATGGTGCCGACGACGATCGCGGTCAGGACGGATCGCCGCAGCATGCGCCGGTCGCCAAGGGCGCAAGCTGTGCACTTGAGGACGATGGCGCCATCCGGGCGAGGCATCCGGAAGACGCGCGTCGCCACGTACTCTTGGCCCGTGAGATGTGGGCAAGCCGAGCCCGGTGTGACGCGCATGCGCGGTTGCTATCCAGCGCGACGGGGCGGCTAGCCGCCTCCGTCTTCGGCTTCGGGAATCGCTCCGGGTACCTCCTCCTCACCTGAGGCGGCGTCAGCGTCGTCCGGCGAGGCAGCGTCGGTCTCTTCCCGCGCACGATCGAATACGGAAGCATCCGCCGGAAGCATCCGCGATTCCGGATATTCCGGGTTGCTGCTATCGATCCAGGATTTATCGAAGTGATGGGCGGACCACGCGAATTCCAGGGCGCGCTCGTCGGTGAAGAGATACGGCCGGGCGATGCCGATCTGGATCCCGTTCGTGATGTTGACGAGCCAGAAGGGATCATCCAGGAAATGCTGCTGGATTTGGCGGGCACGCGTGCGGCGGGCGCTGGCATCGAACGTGCTCCGCATCTGCTCGATCAGCTCGTCGACGGCAGGGTTGCTATAGCCTCCCCAATTGGCGCCTCCTTCGCTGTGCGCGATGTCGAGCCAGTGGCTGCTGGGGTCCGCCTCGGATTGCTGGAGCGGGAGGGGTCCGAGGCCGATAAAAGCGGCCACGGTCTTCTCCCGCACGCCGGTGAACAAGGCGTCGTAGGTCAGGAAATCGATGTCGATCGCGAGCCCGAGATTCCGCTCCAACATCGCTTGGATGGTGTCGGCGATGCCAGGAAAGATGCCCTGAAAGATGTCTGGCACCACGAGCGGCACGCGGCCGATTTGGGCAGCGCCGCCGGCGGCGCTGACCAAGGCGTTGATCTCCGCGCGATCATCCGCTTTGTCGGGGCGGTAGCCGGGAACTTCCAGCAAGTCGGCCTCCGGGATCGCCCACTTCGGGAAGAACCAGGGGATGGGGCCGGAAAGGCGGCCATCGCCAAAGTAGAGGGCATCGATCAGCTCAAAGCGATCAATGGCGAGGTGCATGGCGCGAGCCAACCGCGCATCCGCCAGAGGATTGCGCTCACCGGCAGCGCCGTCGAAGACCATGCCGAGCTGGATCGCGCTTTGGATAGGGCGCTCGTAGGCGGTGTGGTGCGGAAAATCGGCGCGGAGCTCATCAATGGCGGCTTTGCCCAAGGGGAAGTCGACGGCGTCGATCTGCCCATCGCGGTAGGCGGCCGCCGCAGTGGCTGCGTCGACGTGAACGAAGGTCCAGCCTTCCGGGTAAATGGGAAGATCCGGCTTCCACCAATTGGCGGAGCGGCGGATCTGAAAGGAGTTGTCGCGGCTGAAGCTCGCCGGTAGATAAGGGCCGCTGCCTGCGTTGAGCGAGGGATCGTCGGGCGCGTCCCGCCAATCATCGCCGAATTCTTCGGCCGCTTCGGCGCCGATGATCCAGGCCCACGGGCCGGCGTGCACGTTGGTGAGGTAGGTCGCGTCGGGCTCCTCAGTGCTGAGGCGGATCGTGTGCTCGTCGCTCACCTCCAGCGTCGCGGTGCGGGTGTAGGCCGCCTGGCGGAAGAAGAAGGGATCGGGAAGGTCTTCCGCGTCCCGTGCCTCGATCTGCCGCTGGATGGTGAACCGCACATCCTCGGCGGTGACGCTACGGCCTTCCATGGGCGGCGTCTCCCAGAAGCGCGCAGCCGGGTTGACGCGGAAGATGTAAGTAACCTCGTCCGGGATCTCGGGGAGCGTGGCGGCCAGATCGGCTTCCAGCGTGCCCCGCGAGATCGACTCCCAGCGAAGGAGGCGGCTGTACATGGTGCTGAGCCACGTCTGCGTCTCGCTGTAGCGGCTGCGGTGCGGGTCCCACCGGTCGTGCCCTTCGTAGGTGACTTGGGCAGGCCAACCGATGATGCCGCCTTGGACAGGGTTGGGGGGGAGGAGCACGGGCGCTGCTTCGTCGGGTGCCGCCTCCTCAACTGTGGGCGTCTCCGGTGGAGTCGTGGCCGGAGTTTGGAGTGGCGCTTGCTCATCGGGAGGTTGCTCCACCGCGTCCTCGTCGCCATCTTCGCCGCAGCCCACAAGAGCCAGAGCGGAGGCGCCGACGCCGGCGGCGGCGGCGGCGCGGAGGAGCGCGCGCCTGGAGAGGCGCGTACGACGGTCGGCGGGTAGTCGATTCATAGGTAGCAGCGAGCGCGCCCTTCACGGTCTTGCGGTAGGGACCTAGCGTACCGGCCCTGCAGACCACCTGCACGGCGGCGGACGGGCGCAGCCTTTATCATCGTGGTCGGCTGAGCACCATCGAGAGAAGGATTCGGAGACGGCAACATGGCGAAAAAGCGGCTCGAGGGCAAGGTGGCGATCGTCACCGGGGCAGGCAGCGGGATCGGGCGTGCGGTAGCGCTGCTCTTCGCGGAGCATGGCGCCAAGGTGGTCGTGAACGACTACGGCGGGCCGCCCAACGAGGTGGGGGAGCAGAGCAGCGAGCCGGTGGAGCGGGTGGTCGCCGAGATCCAAGCGATGGGCGGGCAAGCGGTTGCGAACGCCGGGAATGTGGCCGAGATGGCGACGGGCGAGCAAATGGTGCAGCAAGCGATCGATGCCTTCGGCCAAGTGGATATCGCCGTCTGCTGTGCGGGGATCCTGCGTGAGCGCATGGTGTTCAACATGACGGAGGCCGAATGGGACGATGTCGTCGCCGTGCACCTGAAGGGCCACTTCGCCCTGACCAAGTATGTCTCGCAAGTCTTTCGGCAGCAGCGCAGCGGCCGTCTGATCTTCATCTCTTCGAACGCGATGTTCGGGGCGCCGGGGCAGCCGAACTACGCAGCAGCGAAAGGGGGCGTGTGGTCATTCATGCGCTCCTGTGCGAACGCGCTCGGACGCTATAACGTGACCTGCAACGCGATCCTGCCGGCGGCCTCGACCCGGCTGATGGATCGAACGCCGCAGGCGATGAAACAGCGGCAAGAGCAAGGAATCGTGGCGTCGGAGGCGAACGCGGGGACGCGCCGGGACCCCATCAACGTCGCGCGCTGGATTCTGTACCTCGCATCCGACGAGGCACAGGAGGTGACGGGGCAAGCCTTCGGCGTGCGAGGATACGATGTGATCCTGTACAGCCACCCGCATGAAAAGTTCCTCATGCGCAGCGACGACGACCAAGCCTGGGACGTCGACCAACTGTTCCAGCGGGCTGAAGCGCAAATGCGGCCTCGCTTGGAAGACCCCAATCTGGGGCGAGGCGGAGATATCGGCGCCTACGCGGTGGCAGTGGAAGGCGACGCACGGCCGGGGCTCTAGCGGCTCGGTGCGGCTAGACGCAATCGCCCGCGCGGGGTCATACTGCCCTACAGAGGAGCGACCGATGGACCAGCTGATGGGGAAACTGCTGCGGGATCTGACGCAGGTGCTGCAGTGGTTTATGCGCCAGCCGCTTTATATCAAGGCGGCCGTTGTGGTCCCGGCAATGATTGTGCACGCGGTCCTGTTCGTGGTCGTGAACGCGATCGCGGTCAACCTTGGCGCGGGAAACCAGCACTTGAGCTCCAACGCGAACGGCTTCGACCAGTGGCTGATCTGGATCATCGTCGGCGTCGGGCTGGTACTGGGCCTCGGATTGGGCGGCTTTATCTACTTCGGCGCACGCAAGGGTGGCGGCTCGGAGCCATACGACCAAGCCGATCAGGGTGAGACGGGGATGCTCGAGGTCTAAGCGACCCGCCCCGGCGATGAAGCGAAAGCCCGCGCAGGCGGGCTTTCTTGCTGACAGCGTTGCCGTGCAACTCCCTGCATTATTGCTCCGGCGCATTGGGGTTCATGTCGTCGGAGAGGAAGCTGGCGTCGAAGAGGGCGTCCAAGACGCCAAGGGCCCAGGGACCGTCGTTGCAGAGCACCGACTTCGCGGTCGGCTCTGAGTAAAGGGCGATGCGATCGCCGCCTACGAAAAAGGTGCGCCCATTGATCCGGCGAGCGGCATCGGTACACAGCCAGACGACAAAAGCAGCGACGTTGCCGGGGTGAAACAGATCGGCCTTGAGCCCTTCGCCGGCCAGGACGATCTCCTCAAGCATCGGATCGGCAAACTGTCCGGGGCGGGTGCGCATCTCGCGCATGCGCTCGAGATTGGCCTCAAGATCGGGGTTCACGGTCATGCGCGTGCGTGCGGCGGGGCGAATCGCGTTGCAGGTCACACCGTAGCGGCCGAGGTCCTTGGCCACCGTGCGGGTTAGGCCGACGACGCCCTCCTTCGCCGAGGCGTAGGAAGCATGGCCCATGGCGCCGAGCCCGGCCGGCGAGGCCGTGTTGACGATGCGGCCGGACTTCTGTTGGCGAAAGAGTTGTGCGGCGAACTTAATGGTGTTGAAAGCGCCCTTGAGATGCACGCCGTGTTCGCGATCCCACTGCTCATCGCTGATCTTCCAGACCATCTGCTCTTGGAGAACGCCCGCGTTATTGACCAGGATATCGAGGCGGCCAAAGGCGTCGAGCGTAGCTTGGATCATGCGCTCCGCGGCTTTGTGGTCGGCTACCGAGTCGAAGTTGGGCACAGCCTCACCGCCAGCCTGCCCGATCTCAGCGACGACCTCCTCCGCGGGAGTGCGGCTGGCCTGCCCTTCGACGCCGGTAACGCTCGTACCGATGTCGTTGACGACTACCCTGGCGCCTTCGGCGGCGAGTGCCAAAGCCTCCGCGCGGCCGATGCCTCCACCAGCTCCGGTGACGAGCGCGACGCGGCCTTGGAGTCGGTTGGACATCGCGGTTACTCGTCGAAGAGCTGAGGATTCATGTCGCGGGCAAGGAAGGTTGTGGGAACCGCAGCGTCGATCGCATCGACTGACCAGCCATCTCGGCAGATCATCTCTGCCTCAATGTGGGGTTCCTCATAGAGGCCGATGGCGTGGCCTCCCGCGAGAAAGGTGCGGCCGTTGATCTTGGCGGCCTTGTCCGTACAGAGCCAGACCACGATGGGAGCGACGTTCTCAGCCCGGTGAATTTGGGGATCGGGTCCGCCGCCTGTGATGAGGAAGTCCTCCTGCTCGGGGACTGCGAACTGCCCGGGACGTTTGCGGAGCTCACCCATGCGCGCCGTCGCTTCCTTGAGCTCCGGATTCTCGGTCATCCGCGTGGAAGCGCGGGGGCGAATGGCGTTGCAGGTGATCCCGTAGCGCCCAAGGTCCTTGGCCACTGTGCGCGTGAGGCCGACGATCCCCTCCTTTGCGGAGCCGTAGGAAGCCTGGCCCATGCTGCCGAGCCCGGCCTCCGACGAGGTGTTGACGATGCGGCCGGAGCGCTGCGCCCGCAAGATGGGCGCGGCGGCACGAATGCAGTTGAAGTGTCCTTTCAAGTGCACCCCGTGAACGCGATCCCACTCCTCTTCGGGGATGTTGTAGATCATACGGTCCCGGATGATGCCGGCGTTGTTCACGAGGATGTCGAGGCGTCCAAAGGTGTCCAACGCGCTCTGGATCAGGTGATTGGCGCCGTCGGTTTCCGCAACGGAATCGTAGTTCGCGAGTGCAGCTCCCCCAGCAGCCCTGATCTCATCGACGACTTGGTCGGCGGGAGCGCTGCTGCCATCGCCTTCGCCGGTCTGCACGCCGCCGAAGTCGTTCACGACGATTTTGGCGCCCTCGGAAGCGAGCAGGAGCGCCTCGCCGCGGCCGATACCGCGGCCGGCGCCAGTAACGATGGCGACACGGCCCTCGAGTCGGGTACCCATGACCGGGGCAGTATGGCCGATGCGGATCGGTGCCGCTAGTCATGTGGAACCGCCCACGTGGTCCTCGGATGATCGCCCGGATCAGTGACGATTGGCGAGCCGCCCCAAAGCCTCCGAAGGCGCTGCGTCTCGCGCGGCGTGTCGATTGACAGATCGAATTTAACGTTAAAGAATGTAATCAGTTTGGTGGCTGGGCTTCCCGAGGAGCCCGTATGACTAGCGTATCCGCCCACCCGAACCTCTTGGCTGTCAAGCCTTCTATCGACCTCGCGACGATTCTTCCCGAGACGACTGACTGCACGATCCTTACGCCTGATGCGTCGACGGTAGCGCATGGGCGCTGCGACCCGCGTCGTCCCGCGCACCTTGAAGAGGCGTACAGCGTGCAGCTATCCGGCGTGTCGCCGAAAGGCGCGCTGGAGGTGCTAGTTTACCAAGACAAGCCGGACTTGACGCTGCGGCTCGATAGCGGGGGCGAGGTTGCGGTGCGGCTCGACCACATGACCGGACCGCCTGAACAACGGCAGTTCTTCTGCCATTTGCAGGATTCGTAGGCAGG
The DNA here is from genome assembly GCA_963663895.2 of Dehalococcoidia bacterium. Classification (GTDB taxonomy): domain Bacteria; phylum Chloroflexota; class Dehalococcoidia; order Bin125; family Bin125; genus JAPOXK01. The sequence continues at coordinate 90,336 of CAXXRD010000003.1, forward strand.
AACCTCTCGCCCTCTCCCGGGCGCAGCGGCCTGCGTAGCGGCTGCTCGCATCCCGCGAGACGGGTAGCATCAGCGCGTGCTGCTGAGCGTCGTTACGGGGAATCTCCTATCGAAGAAGCTGCGGACACTCCTGACTGTGGCGGGGTTCGGCGTGTGCGTGAATCTCCATATCGTTGTGACGACGGTGATGCGATTCATCTCCGAAGACCTGGATATGCAGATGCAGCGATTCACCGGGCGCTTGGTGATCCAGTCGCGGAGCGCTGCCGGAACGACTGGGATCGAGTGGCCACCTATCTCCTCCTCCATCCCACTCGAAGCCGTGGAGCGCGTCCTGGCCTCGGATCGCGTGCAGCGTTCGAAGTCCACGGCGGTATCGTTCGCGGTGCTGGCGCCGCCGCCCTTCGCGACGGCGCCGCCGGAGGCGCTGGTGGTGGGGCTGGAGGCAGGCCGGGAGGATGCCTTCCTGGCTGGCGCGCCCGCGATGCTCGGGACCAATCGCCTGCCCGCGGACAGCGGCGCTGCCGAGCATGAGCCGGCGCCGGTCATTCTGGGGGTGCTGGCAGCGCGCTATCTAGCGGCCCAAGCGTCGGCGACTACCGAAGTGGAATCGCCGATCGGGCCGATAGCGCTGGCAGCGCCGGGGAGTGACTTGGAGATCCGCGGGGCGCCGTTCCGGGTGATAGGGATCATTGAGCCACAGACGAACCAGCTGTTGCGCTCGTGCGTCGTGATGCCCCTGGAGTCGGCACGGGCGCTTTTGGGACAAACGGAGACGGTGGGCGCCGCGATCGTGACGCCGCGGCGAACCAAGGACATTGCGGAGCTAGAAGCCGAGCTGGAGGCGTCGCACCCTGCGCTCATGGTGGTAAGCGACAAGCAGTTGACGGCCAGTGCCCGGCAGCTGCTGGACCGCACGCAGCAGTTCTTCCGGGTAGTGCGCTGGACGGCAGTGGTCGTTGCGGCACTGCTGATCACGGTGGTCATGTTCGTAGCGGTATTGGAGCGGACGAAGGAGTTGGGGACGCTCCGGGCGATCGGGGCGCCGGGGAGCGCGATCACAGGCATGATCCTCGCGGAGGCCTTGCTCGTCGCATTAGCCGGATCGGCGCTGGGGGTGCCGATCTCGCGCCTGGTGATCATGAAAGCATTGGGGCCCGACGCAGCCGCGATCCGGAGCCGGCGGATCGAGGCGCAGTCGGTCGGGTTGCTGACGGCCCTGGGGTTGCTGGCCGCGATATTGCCCGCGCTGCGCGCGCTGCGGGTCGACCCGATCGTCGCGCTCCGATACGAGTAGCTCCATGGCTTGGCTCTGGCCTAAGCGCGCATCGCGACCCAAGCGGAAGGATGCTCCCGTGCTAGCCGCACGAGGGCTCAGTCGCAGCTTCCGAGTGGGGGCAAGTGACGTGCAGGCGCTGCGCGCCGTGAATCTGGAGGTCCGAGCGGGCGACTTCGTCGCCGTGGTGGGACCGAGCGGGAGCGGGAAATCGACCCTCCTGCACCTACTAGGCTTGATCGACTCACCCTCGCGTGGAGAGGTACGACTGCAAGACGAGCCAACGGGGCGGCTCGGCGAGGAGGCACGGGCCAAGCGCCGACTCAACACCGTGGGGTTCATCTTTCAGACCTTCAACCTGCTGCACTCGCTGACGACCCGCGAGAACGTGGAGATCGTGTTGCAACTGGCAGGAGTACCGAAGGACGAGCGGCGCAAGCGCGCCGAGGCCCTGCTGCGGACGGTGGGGCTGGGAGAGCGTTTGCAGCATCGCCCTGCGAGCCTCTCGGGCGGAGAGCGCCAGCGGGTCGCGATCGCACGGGCGCTCGCGAACCAGCCGGCGGTGCTCCTTGCCGACGAGCCAACCGGGAATTTGGATTCTAAGACGGGCGAAGAGGTAGTTGCGTTGCTGGAGGAGCTGAATGCGGGTGGCCAGGCTGTGGTGATGGTGACCCACAACGCGGCCCTGGCGCGGCGGGCCAAGCGGGTGTTCGCCATGCACGACGGCGAGCTTCGCGAGGTGACCGGGGAACCGGCCTGATGCCGAGAGTCGCGTTGACCCTGGCGCCCCCCGGCTCATAGGCTCAGGCTTTCTCTCACAGATCCGACTCAGGAGGCGGGCATGCGGATCGCGATCATCGGGCAGGCAGCGTTCGGCGCGGCGGTCTATGAGCGGTTGCGCGGTGACGGGCACGAGATCGTCGGCGTGTTCACGGCGCCGGAGACGGGCCGCCCCGATTCCCTCGGCGAGGCCGCGCGTCGCGACGACGTCCGCGTCGAGCAGCCCGCGCGCTGGCAACGCAAGGGAATCGTGGATGCCGACGTCTTCGAGACCTACACCTCGACCAAGCCGGATCTCAACGTGATGGCTTTTGTCACACAGATCATCCCGAGCCAGGTTCTGGACTTCCCGCCGCAAGCGACGATCCAATACCACCCCAGCTTGCTGCCCAAGCATCGGGGACGGAGCGCGATCAACCACGCGATCGTGCAAGGGGATACCGAAACCGGCTGCACGATCTTCTGGGTGGACGCCGGGATCGATACGGGGCCGCTGCTGCTCCAGAAACGCTGTGCGATCAGCGAGGACGACACCGTGAACAGCCTCTATCGCGAGCGGCTGTTTCCCATGGGAGTGGAGGCGCTGACCGAGGCGGTGAGGCGCATAGCGAAGGGCGAGGCGCCGCGGATCGCGCAAGATGAGAGCCAGGCGACTTACGAAGCACCTTGGGAAGGCGATGTCGCGCGCATCGACTGGACCCAAGCCGCGCCGCGGGTGCACGACTTCATCCGTGGGAGCGACCGGCAGCCGGGAGCGTGGTCGACTATCGCCGTGCCGGCGGGAGACGCCGTCAAGGTGACGCTCTACGGATCACGGAAGGCGGAGCCCGATGAGGAAGCGCAAGGAGAGCCGGGAAGCATCCTCGCCGTGGAAGCCGCAGGCCTCACGATTCGCTGCGGCCGGGGAGCCGTGCGGGTGGACACGGCGATGGTGGAAGGCGGGAAGTGGGTACCGGCGGCCGAGTGGGCCGCGGCAGCGGGTGTGACGCCGGGAACGCTACTGACCTAGCTCCTCGCGAGGCCATCCGGCGTGCACTGCTCCATCGCACGAGTCCAAGCGGATGGATCCGGCAGCATGCCTGATACCCTACCCATGCCGTGATCGCTGTAGCGTCTGGCCGGCGCCGTGCCGCGCGATGCAGTCAATAGCGGTGTAAGGAGTCGCTGGAGTGATCGGGACGAACGGGGTCAAAACGCTCTTCTTGATCGTGCTGCTCAGCGGCCTGTTACTGATCGCAGGGATGCTGATGGGTGGCTACGTCGGACTGGTGATCGCGGCCGTGATCGCCTTTGCCATGAATTTCTTCGCCTACTGGAAATCCGACAGCGCCGTGTTGACGATGATGCACGCCCGCGAAGTGAGCGCGGCCGAGGCGCCGCAACTGCACCGAATCGTGGAGCGGGCGGCGCATGAGGCGAAGCTCCCCAAACCCAAGGTCTACATCGTTCAGAACCCCGCGCCCAACGCATTCGCAACCGGGCGCAGCCCCAATCACGCTGCGGTTGCGGCCACGACCGGGATCATGGGGCTGCTCACGGAGCGTGAATTAGCCGGCGTGTTCGCGCACGAGTTGGCGCATGTGAAGAACCGCGACACGCTTATCAACACGATCGTGGCGATGATCGCGACCGCGATCTTGCTTATCGCAATGGTCGCGCGCTTTAGTTTGCTCTTCGGCTTCATGTTCGCAGGAGGCGGGCGCGACGACCGGGGCGGAGGAGAGATGGGACAGCTCGCGGGCATGCTGGCGCTCGCGATTATCGCTCCCATCGTGGCGACGCTGATCAAGCTGGCGATCTCGCGGGCACGCGAATTCAGCGCGGATGCGACCGGAGCCCGGAATTCCCAGGACCCGGAAGCGCTCGCGTCGGCCTTGGCTAAACTGCAGCTCGCCAATCAGCGAGTGCAGCAGATGCGCCCGGCTACGGCGAGCACGACGAACGCGGCGGTCGAGCATCTGTTCATCATCAACCCGTTCGCGGGCGGGATGGGTCGCTGGTTTTCCAGCCACCCGCCCACCGAGCAGCGGGTAGAGCGACTGCGCGCCATCGGTCGGGAGATGGGGCAACTCTTCTAGCGCCGGCCATAGGGAGACTGCTCGCGAACTCGCACCACAGGGCCCCGCGATGCCTGGCCGGTGGTGAGGAGCGCTCCTAGAATTCTGGGTGCGCTTCGGACATCCGGACGGAGTGCCGGGAGATCAGCATGGCAGACTCTACGGGCGGGGAATTCCGCGGTCTATTGGACGCAGGCGAGAGGGTTGCGCCGGTCGCGGCGACCCGACTCAATGCCATTTTGCCCGACTGGCGTACGGCCTATGAGGCGGCAGACGCCGACAGCGATGCCTACTGGGCGAGAGTCGCGCGCGAGTTGACTTGGATCGCGCCGTGGCGGGAGCTGCGGGTCGACGACGGGCACAACCACACGGAGTGGTTCGCGGGATCGCGCTGCAACATCACACAGAACGTGTTGGACCGGCACCTCGAAGGACCCAATCGCACCAAAACGGCGCTGATCTGGGTGAGCGAGGAGGGCGAGGAGCGGCACTTCACTTTCGAGGAGCTGGCGCGGTTCGTGAATCGATTCGCCAATGTGCTGCGCCAGGCTGGAGTGAAGAAGGGGGACCGTGTCTGTATCTACATGCCGCTGACGCCCGAAGGCATGGCAGCCATGCTGGCCTGCGCGCGTATCGGCGCCATCCATTCGGTGGTGTATGCAGGACTCGCGGCAACGGCCCTGCGGTCGCGAATCGAGGACGCAGGTGCGACGGCGCTGATCGTCGCCGACCAAGGCTTTCGGCGAGGGAAGACGGTTGACTTGTGGTCGATCGCGAGCGAGGCGCTCTCCGGGGAAACGCCCGTGCGGCGGGTGATCCTGCACCGGCGGAGCTCCGAGACGGCGCTGCCGCGAGGAGCGATCGATCTCGTCCCGGCACTGGCAGACGCGTCCGCCGAAGCGGAGGCAGAGCCGATGGAAGCCTCGGACCCACTGTTCATCCTCTACACGTCGGGAACCACGGGGACGCCGAAGGGCGTGGTCTATCCGCATGCGGGCTACATGGTCGGCGTGGCGCGCAACACGAGGATCGCCTACAACCTGAAGCCGGACACCGTCTACTGGTGCACGAGTGATATCGGTTGGATCGTAGGGCACTCGTGCATCGTCTACGGACCCTGGATCAACGGCGTGACGCAGGTGGTGCGCGAGGGAGCGCCGGACTACCCGGATCCCGGCGTCGTCTGGTCGATCATCGAGCGGTACGCCGTGACGACGCTGTTCACGGCACCTACCGCGCTGCGAATGTTCATGCGGTTCGGCGGGGAGTATCCGGTGAAGCACAACCTCGACAGCCTCACGATCCTGATCTGTGCGGGCGAGCCGCTCAACCCGGAGGCGCAGATCTGGGCCTACCGGCATGTCATGCAGGATCGCGGGCCGGTCTGCGATAACTGGTGGCAGACGGAGACCGGGGGACCGACGCTGGGGACCCTGCCCGCGGACGTCGCCAAGATCGGGCGCGTCGGGCGGCCGCTGCCCGGCGTGCGCGCGGAGGTCGTGGACCGGGAAGGGAAGCCCGTCCCGGACGGGCACGGCGGCTTCCTGGTTCTCCAGAACAACTGGCCCCACATGCTGCAGACGATCTGGAACAACGACGCGCGCTACCAGGAGTACTACAGCCTGATCCCGGGCGTGTACACGGCGGGCGATGTCGCGACGCGGGATGGCGACGGTTACTTCGCGGTGCTGGGACGCGCCGACGACGTCTTGAACGTGGCGGGGCACCGGATCGGCACAGCCGACGTTGAAAGCGCACTGGTGTCACACCCCGCGGTGGGAGAAGCGGGCGTGATCGGAATCCCCGACGCGATCAAGGGCGAGGAGATCAAGGCCTTCGTGGTGCTGCGAGCGGGATCCCAGCCGAGCGATACCCTCCACAAGCAGCTATTCGAGCAGGTGCGCAACACGCTGGGGCCGATCGCGACCCCCAAGGCGATCGACTTCGTACCCGCGCTGCCGAAGACGCGGAGCGGCAAGATCATGCGCCGGGTGCTGAAGGCGCGGGAGCTGGGCATCGACCCCGGGGACCTGACCACCCTCGAGGACTAGTCAGTCTGGATCGGGGCGCCGCGCTAGTATGGGCGCCGTTGCTCCGAGCGCAGCGAACGCAGTGAAGGGAAGCGGCACATGGCGCCGACGGGCCGGCCGATTGAGTTTGGGATCCAAACCAACCTGCACCAGACGACGTTCGACGAGGTGCTCTCGACCTGGCAGGTCGTGGAGCGGGAGGGGTTGGACCACGCCTGGACGTACGACCACCTGATGCCACTGTTCTCGAACCCGGAGGGCCCGAACCTGGAGGGCTGGACCACGCTGGCCGCGCTGATGGTGCAAGTGCCGCGCATCCGTGCGGGGGTGCTGGTGCCCTGCAACCCGTTCCGGCCACCGATCGTGACGGCCAAGATGGCGGTCACGATCGACCAGTTGAGCGAGGGGCGCCTCGAGATGGCGCTGGGGGCGGGCTGGTGGGAGCCGGAGTTTCGGCACTACGGGATCGAATGGGCACCGCTGCCGGAGCGGCTGGCGCAGATGGACGAAGCGATCCAGGTCATGCAGTCGCTATGGACGCAGGACCGGACGACCTTTGAGGGGACCTACTACACGATCCGGGACGCACCGTTCCAACCGAAACCGGTGCAACAGCCGCACCTGCCTCTCTGGATCGGCGGCCGGGGGAAGAAGTACACGCTGCGCATGGCGGCGAAATACGCGGACGGCTGGAACGTTTGGACGCTGCCGCGCGAGGACTACCTGGAGCGGCTCGCCCTCCTCGACCAGTACTGCGAGCAAGCGGGGCGGGACCCGAAGAGCGTGCGGCGCTCTCTGGCGGCACGGATGCGCATCGACAGGAGCAGCGAGGCGGCACGGGCGGCGATGCTGGCAGAAGGCACGGCTGGCGGGGAAGAGCTGCCGGAGGGCTTCGAGGAGTTGATCAACCAGGCGCTCGCAGGGTCACCGGAGGAGATCGCGGAGCAGATCGGAGAGTTTGCGGAGCTGGGCGTCGATCATATCGTCCTGCTGATGGACCCTCCCTACGATCAAGAAGGCCTGACCCGTTTCGCACGCGAGGTGGTGCCTCTGGTGCGCGCGGCGGGGTTGTGATCATGATGGCCGAAGCCAAGCCGGTCGACGGCACGACCCCGCAATACCTGCGCGACAAGTACGCGATCATCGGCGTGGGGGAGACCCCGTTCATGCGCGGCTCGGGCAAGACCACACGAGCGCTGGGAACCTGGGCGATCCGGAACGCGATCGCGGACGCCGGAGTTGATCCGGGCGAGATCGACGGAATGCTGTCGTATTCCATCGGAGACTCGACGGCGACTCCCTTCGTCGCCGGCGACCTCGGTATCCGGTTGAATTTCTACATGGACTGTTTCGGCGGCGGGAGCAGCACGGAGGCCTTGCTCGGGCTGGCGATCGGCGCCATGGAAGCGGGCATGTGCAAGATGGTGTGCATCTACCGGGCGATGAACGGCTACTCCGGAAGGCGGATCGGAGCAACCGGCCGGACGCCGGCGACCATCTCCGGCGACGGCTTGCACATGGCTCCCTATGGCTTCTTCAGCGCCGGACAGCGTTTCGCTTTCACCTTCATGCGCCACATGTACGACTACGGCACCACGCCGGAGCAGGTCGCCATGGTGAAAGTCATCCATAGCGAGCACGCCTCGAACAACCCCAAGGCGCTCTATCCCCGCCGCGTGACGGTCGACGACGTGCTCTCGAGCCGCATGATCGTAAAGCCGCTGCACCTGCTGGACTGCTGTCTGGAGACGGATAACGGCACGGCGATCATCGTGACCAACGCACGGCGCGCCTACGACTACCGGCACACGCCAGCGCGCGTGCTGGGGGTGGTGGGACGTTGCAACTGGCCGCGGATGGACATGCACTACCAGCACGGCCCGATCTCATCGTGGGCCGCTCGCTACGCCAGCAAGATCCTGTGGCCGAACGCGGGGCTGGGGCCGGAGGAGATCGACGTGACGGGCGCCTACGACGCCTTCACCTTCACGACGCTGCTGGGACTGGAAGACTTCGGCTTCTGTGAGAAGGGCGCCGGCGGGGAGTACGTCAGCAGCGGCGTCATGCGCCTGGGCGGCGCGCGCCCCAACAACACGAGCGGCGGGCATCTCTGCGAGGGCTACACCCACGGGATGAACTTGGTGATCGAGAACGTGCGCCAATTGCGCGGCGAGATCGACGATTCCTGTCCTGTCGGCGCGAACGGCAATCCCGAGCACAGCTACGACTATCGCACAGGCGGCTGCCGCCAGGTGAAGGATGTGGCGGTGACGGCCAACATCGGCTGGGCGGGGCCGATCACATGCTCCGCGGCAGTCCTACGGAAAGGATAGCCGTGACCGTCACCGGGACGTATTTGGGAATGAGCCTGGCGATTCCCGAGAACGATGAGCAGAACCGGGCGTACTTCCACTACTGCGCGGCGCATGATTTCCGGCTGCAGCGATGTGGCGGCTGTCATCTGCTGCGCTATCCACCCACGACGGGATGCCCTTGGTGCATGGGCACGGAGTCGGAATGGCACCCCGTGGAAGGGAAAGGAGCGGTGCACTCGTACGGCGAGGTGCATCATGCGATCCAGCCGGCCTGGAAGGCCCACACGCCCTACCTGTTCCTCTTGGTCGACTTGGATACCCAGAAGGGCGCCCCCACGGAGCACGACGCGCTGCGCGTGCTGGCGAACCTCGTGACCGCCGATGGACAGCCGGCGCCGCCCGATCTCGTGAGGCAGGTGGGGATTGGAACGCGGGTGCGCATGGTGTTCGTAGACGCAGGCGAAGGGATCGCCATCCCTCAATGGACGATCGACCAGGATGCGGAACAGCCCCCGCCCTGGCGCTACCCGCAGGAGTGACGACGCGGCACCGTGGAGCCGGGCTAGGGCTCGGACTTGTCCTGTTGGTCGCGATGGCAGGCTGCTTCGGCGGCGAGCGGGGCGACATCACGCTGGGGTACGCGGTCGAGACCCGGCTCGCGCAGCAGCCCGTCACCGAACGAGTGGAGGGCTCAGTCACAGCGGGACGTGAGTTTTTCGTGCGCTTGCAGGTCCCGGAGCCACGCGCCGAAGCGTTTGTGACGTTGCGGGCCGCGCGGCGGGTGGGAGGCTCATTCCAGCCGTTGATCGAGTTCGACCAGCCCGTTTCGCCTCCCTGGCGAGTGGTAGTGATTCCGCTGACCTTGGAGCGGCGAGGGGAATGGTTGGTCTCAGTCTTCGCCAACTCACGCAAGCTCACGGATGCCGAGGTGGACGTGGAGTGAGTGGTATCGTCGGCGCCGTAGGGAGACGCGTATGCGAGCAATTACCGAGATCGGCGCAGAGCTGGGGCTGGCGCCCGATGATCTGGAGCAGTATGGGCCGTATAAGGCAAAGCTGAGCGCCGCCACTCTGGAGCGCTTGCGCTCCAAAGAACAGGGCCAGCTGGTCCTTGTCACTGGGATGACGCCCACAACCGCGGGCGAAGGCAAGACGACGACATCGATCGGGTTGACGCAGGGCTTACGGCGGCGCGGGGTTGGGGCGACGGTGTGCCTGCGGGAGCCGTCGATCGGACCGGTGATGGGGATCAAGGGCGGGGGGACCGGCGGAGGTGGCGCGCAACTGCTGCCCGCAGATGAGATCAACCTGCACTTCACGGGCGATCTGCACGCCGTGACGGCAGCCAACAATCTGCTGGCTGCGGCTGTAGACGCCTCGATCTTCCACGGCAACCCGCTGGGTCTCGATGTACGCCGGGTGACGTGGCGGCGTTGCCTGGATATCAACGATCGCGCGCTGCGGCACGTCGTAGTGGGGCTCGGAAATGCGCCGGACGGCGTGCCGCGGCAAGAGGGATTCGCCATCACTCCCGCCTCGGAAGTGATGGCCATCCTATCGATTGCATCGGATTTCGAGGACCTGCATCGGCGGCTCGGCGCGGTGATCGTGGGTTACACCCGCGATTTCACGCCGGTGCGGTGCACGGAGATCGGGGTGGACGCCGCCATGGCGGTGCTGCTGCGTCAGGCGGTGCGGCCCAATCTGGTGCAAACCAGCGAAGGAGCACCTGCACTCGTGCACGGCGGGCCATTCGCGAACATCGCGCTGGGCTGTAACAGCATCGTGGCGACTCGGGCTGCGCTCGCGCTCTCCGAAGTCGTCGTGACGGAAGCAGGGTTCGGGAGCGATCTCGGGGCCGAGAAGTTCCTCAATGTCGTATCGCGCTTCGGCGAATTGCAGCCACAGGTCGCGGTGATCGTCGCAACCGCGCGGGCAATCAAGCGCCACGGCGGCCGGGATGCAGCGGCGTTGGAGGTCGAAGACTTGGAGGCGCTGGCGGTCGGATTGGCGAACCTCGACGCACATATCGACAACATGGAGCAGCATGGGTTGACGCCGGTCGTCGCTGTGAATCGCTTCCCGAGCGACACCGACGCGGAGATCATCACGGTAGTCGAGCACTGCGCCAAGCGGGGCGTGCGGGCCACGCCTCTGTCGCCGTACGACGGCGGCGAAGCGTGCCTGGATCTGGCGGACGCGGTGCAGGATGCTTTGGCAGCGGGTCGAGGGAGGCTGCAACCACTCTACGTAATGGAGCGCCCGATCAGGGAAAAGATCGATGCGGTAGCGCGAGCAGTGTATGGAGCGGATGGCGCGGTCTATCAGGGAACGGCGGAGCGGACGATCGAACGGGCAGAGCGCATGGGCATGGCGGCACTACCGATCTGCGTCGCCAAGACCCAGTACTCGCTTTCGGACGATCCCGCCTTGATCGGCAGGCCAAAGGGACACGCCCTCCACGTGCGGGAGGTGCGGCCGGCGGCAGGAGCCGAGTTCCTCGTGATCATTGCCGGAGACATCATGACGATGCCGGGACTGCCGAAGGTCCCTGCAGCGACGAAGTTCTCGACGGCAGAGGGGGCCGGACTTCCGGTATAGGTCCCGAAAGCAACCCTCTAGCTCGTTGTCCCTGCCTCCGTTTCGATCGGGCGGTCGAGGGCGTTGCCGTACTCATGCCAGGAGCCGTCGTAAACCTGGATCTCGTTGTAGCCGAGGAGCCGAAGGACGAACAGTCCGTGCGCCGCACGGATGCCGCCCTGTCAGTAGGTCGTGACGCGTTTCTCCGGCGTCACGCCTAAGCCATCGAGCTCGGTACGGATCTCCGCCGGCGGGCGAAGCGTGCGCACAGGCTCGTTGAGGAGCTTCAACCACTCAAGGTGCACCGCGCCGGGGATGCGACCGCCGCGCTTCGTTCCGCGCTTGTTGGCGCCGGTCCATTCACCGTCGGAGCGAACGTCCCAGAGGATCACGTTGGGGTCCTCGGCCGCGCCGGCGACATCGGCGATGCCGCAGGTCCAGTGGTTGCTCTGCGCGCCCGGCCTGTAACTCTTGCGCTTGGGACGGTAGTTCTCACGCGAGAGCGGTCGACCGTCCGCCACCCACTGATCCAGGCCGCCGTCGAGCAGCATGGCGTTGGTATGACCGTAGCGATCAAGGGTCCACCAGAAGCGGGCAGCGAAGACGCCTCCGGAACCGTCGTAGGCAACGATGGTGTCGTCATTGCCGATGCCCATCTTGCCGAGGTGCTCAGCAAACTTATCGCCGTCGATGCCGAAGAGATCGGTATCGTTGCCGTCGCCTTTCCAGTAGCGGGAGCGAGCGGCAACGGCACCGGGAATGTGGAGACGCTGGTAGGCCGGCAGCAGGTCGCAATCAACGACAACGACGTTGTCGTCAGCAACATGTTCAGCGACCCAATCGCTCGTGGTCAGAAGCTCGGGGTGGGCCCAGCCCTGGTCAGTCATGGCGGCAACTCCCTACGCAAGGCTCAGTGACTCCTGGCACACCGTAACTATAGAGGCAGGCAGGCAGGCAGGCGGGCGGGCGCTGCGCAAGGTGTGTTGCTGCCTCGGACACGATCCCGTCTAGCTGCTACAGAGTCAGGAGAGCGGGTCTAGAGATCGGGGATCCAGGAGAGTGCATCGTCTGAGTGGCCATTGGAGGGCGGGCAGAGATGGGGCTCATCCTTGCCGGTTACGAGAGGGGTGTCACAGAGCGGGCAAAGGGGTCGGCCGGCAGCGACGGTATGCTCCGCTTGGACAGCGAAGAGGCGCGCCTGCTCCCGCGAGAAAGCTGCGCGCAGCGTGGGTTGCTGCGCGTCCGTATCGCCGAGGGCTACGGCGTAGAGGGCGAAGGCACCGTTACTCTCGTCATACCCAAGCGCGAGGCGAGCGATCTGGAAGTCAATGTCCGGAGCTAAGGGGAAAACGGCAAGCGGGAGCGGATCCGGCCGGCCCCTTTCCCCCGGCCATCGATTCTGGGCGAGCACGCGGCGTACGGCGGTAGCCAGCGAGTCGACCTGCTCTTTCTCAAGCCAGAGCGAAGCGGACATCTCGTCGTGAGCGATCAAGCGGAGGCGAAACCGGCGCTGGCCGGGCTCGCCGATCGCTTCGGCCTCAAGGGAGTTGAGCGGGCCGAGGTCGCGCTGGGCTTCTGCCATAGAAAAAGTCTATACCGCTGGGTGCATAGATCACCGCACCTTCTCGTGAGCAACCCTGAAATGCAACTCGGGTCGACCGAGACCCGGCGCGTAGCGGTCGCTCGTACGGCACAGAGGCAAGCAGGATCCTTTCCGGCAGCTGGTCTACCGATCTCTCCGCCTCCAGCTGGCCGCCTGCTCACCGAGCGCGCACACCATCCTTCGAAGGCTCGACAGAAGCTGGACGGGCCTGCTTAATCTTGGATCATCGCAGTGACGACTCGCCGAGCGAGGTACCGCTCCGGCAGAGCAGTTGAAGCAGAGCGGGAGGCGGAGAGCGTTACGAATGACAGCAGAACAGCCCATCACAACTGCTGAGCGACGTCTCGCAGCCGCCGCGCATCTCTGCGCGCTGCTGAGCGTGCTTCCGCTGCTGGGCTTGTTTCCAACCGTGGGGATCTACAACCGGCAGAAGAGAACGTCGCCGTGGGTAGCGCAGCAGGCGGTGCAGGCGGCGCTGTTCCAGGTGGTCACGTTCAATGTGATCTTGGTGCTCTTAGCGATCGTGATCCCGGTTGCGCTGGTTGGTTGGGGGACGCGGTATGACGGCGGTGACCTGGTGCTGGCGGTCGCGCTCACGGCGCTACCATTCCTTGCCGCGCATTATCTGGCCCAAGGCCTGCTGGCCATGCGGGCGGCGCGCTCTCTCCGAACTGGAGAGAACTACCGCTATCGCTGGATAGGCAAACTGGTAGGTCCGGCGGTGACAGAGCGCCAGCTCTGAGCGAGCGCGCCTGCTGGACGCATGCCGTGCAACCGAACCGGAATCGCGTGTCGCTCGCTTCAACTGGCAAAGCCGGTCTCGGACACAGATGCGCTCGGGCACCTTCCGTTAATCTCGAGTAAAACACGTGGCGGTGACGTTGACCGGAGCGCGGCCTCCTTGTGAACTAAGCACGGGTTTCACTGGCGGGTTGTTCGTGCGATTGGCATGTACGTCGTCACGAAGAACACCCTTCTTCCCATCTCCAATCGGTTGCAGCCACCTCTTCGTTTAGAGGGAGACGGGCCGAGCACGCGCGAGCCTTCGCCGCGTGCAGGAGGACGGCGTCTGCCGCGCCGGGAGGCGCCCTAATGGCCATAGCGGTGAAGACCCAGACGGAGCACTGCGTCCATCATTGGCTCGTCCGCCCACCGGAGGGCACAACGAGTTGGGCGCGCTGCCGAAAGTGCGGTAAACGAAAGCGGTTCAGCAACTCATTCCAGGGGCAGGACCGCACGAACAATTCGGACATCTTTGTCGATAACCCGGTCAGCTGGCGGCCGAACTGGCGATCGGCAGCGCCGACCGAGCCACGTGTGCGCGAGGCATATGAAGCGGCGCGGCTGGCAGGTTGGAGCGCTTCCTAGCGCCCGTATTCCTGCTCGATCGGGGCTTCAGCAATAGGAGGCATGCCAGTCACGCACCGGTGGATGTATCGAAAGTCGGCCCGCTAATGGGCGGAGCCGCGTATCACTGAGGGATGGGGGTCTCGGGCTCCGTTTGAGCCGGTCCGCGCTGCGGGCCGGCTCTCTTTATGGGAGCCGAGCGCTAGGTCTCACGCGCAACGCCAGGCGAAGTCACGAACGCTTGTCAAGGCCGACACCTCTTCGGGTGCAGACCGTGCGTGCCGAGAACCGTAGTATCGAATCATGACGACCGACAATGACGGCGCTGCTGCCGACTATGAGGTACGGACCGTCCCTTTTGACGAGTGGACGGACTTCGACACGTTGGTGCACCGGACGGCGATTACCAGCGGTGACTTCGACTACGTGCTCAGCCCACTGTGTCCGGACTGCGGGACGCCGCTGAGACTCTCGTATGAAGACACGGAGACGGGGGAGTCCGTGTTGGAGGCCCTGATCTGCGACCAGTGCGCATTGTTCTGGCGGACGGCAGCCGCAGGTCCGGGATCAGCGGCGGGCTAGCGGTCGGGCGGTCCCGCCTCACGGAAGCACGAGGTTCACCGATGGTGATCGTGATGAGCACCGAGGCCGCACAAGCCGATGTAGAACGCGTGCTCGCGTCTCTGGAAGAGCACGGCTGCCAGGGCGAGCTGACCGTGGGAGTGGAGCGGACCATTGTGACCGTTGTCGGCCCCCAGGCGCCGGAGCTGCCGCAAGAGATGCGCACGCTGCCGCGGGTCGAAAGCGTGGTGCAGCTTGGCAAGTCGTACAAGCTCGCGAGCAAAGATCTTGAGCGTGCGGCATCGTCCGTCGAGATCGGAAGTGTCTGCGTCAGCGAGGGAAACTTAACGATCATGGCGGGCCCGGGTGCGGTGGAGGAAGGGTATGACCTGGAAGCGCTGGCCGTAGCGCTAAAAGCAGAGGGGGTGTCTCTGCTGTGGGGGGGAGCGATGCGGCCGGGGCAGTCGCCGTACGCCTTCCGCGGCGCCGGTGAGGAAGGGCTGCAGCGCCTGGCTGTGGCAGGAGAAGCGGCGGGACTCGCGGTCGTGAGTGAGGTACCGAGCGTCGCCGAGGTGGCGACGATCGCGCCGTACGTCGACGTGATCGAGATCGGCCCGTTCAATATGCAGAATTTCGGGCTACTCGAAGCGGCAGCCGAGACCGGTCGGGCGATCCTCCTGCACCGAGGGCTCTCGGCAACCGTAGACGAGTGGCTGCTGAGCGCGGAGCACGTGCTGCACGCGGGGAATGAACGGCTGGTGCTCTGCGAGTCCGGCATTCGTTCCTACGATGCCTCCACACCCGCGACGCTTGATCTGTCGGCGATACCGGTACTCAAGGAGCTGACGCACCTGCCAGTCTTGGTAGACCCGGCGCGCGGAGCGGGGAGAGCGGATCTGGTGGAGCGGCTGGCCCTGGCGGCCGTGGCCGCGGGAGCGGATGGTTTAGCGATCGAGGTGCATCCAGCACCGAGTCAGGCACTCGTCGATGGCGCTCAGTCGCTGGCGCTGCAGCAGTACGGGGAACTGGTGCAGCGCCTCGATCTGCTGGCACAGGCGCTGGGACGGCCCCTCCAGCGTGTCTGAGCAACGGAGACATGATGCCGACAGCAGCCCTATGGTCGGTGCAGACAGGCATAATGATCCTGTGAAGCAGGAAGGCGATAGTGCCAGCGAGACGAGAGAGGATCACGGATGAGTATCACCGTGCGTATTCCCACGCCGCTGCGGGGGATCACCCGCAACCAGGATGCCGTGACGGCGGAGGCAGTCGACATCGAGACGCTGATCGCGAATCTTGAAGAATCCTACGCAGGGATCGCGGCGCGCTTGGTGGACGAGAAGGGCGAGTTGCGACGGTTCGTGAACGTGTTCGTGAACGGCGAGGACGTGCGCTTCTTGCAGGGACTACAGACAACCCTCCAAGCTGGCGACGAAGTGAGTATCGTGCCAGCGGTAGCAGGGGGCAGCGTGGCCGGAGGCCGTTCATGATCCGCACAGATGTCGACGGGCCGATCGTCACGTTGACGCTCGATCGGCCCGAGAAGATGAACTCGCTCAGCCCTGCGATGTTCAGCGAGCTGGCCCGCTTCTGGCCGGAGTTCGAAGCAGATGAGTCGCTACACGTGGCGATCGTGACCGGAACCGGACGCGCCTTCTCGTCCGGCCGGGATCTCGTCCGTACCAATGCGGCGCAAGACGAGCGGGAACGCTACGACGGCGCCGATCCCGATGCCCCCTTCGCCATCGACCAGATCTCCAAACCCGTGATCGCGGCGATCAACGGCTGGTGCCTGGCGGCGGGGTTCGCACTGGCGTTGGCCTGCGACCTGCGGATCATGTCAGAGGGGGCCCGGATCGGAAGTGTGGCGCCGCGCCGTGGACTCCTATCTGCGGCCGGGCAGGCCCAGCGGCTCGTACGGTACGTTCCGTTCGGGCTCGCGCTGGAATTGCTGCTGCGCGGGAACCACATTGATGCCCACGAGGCGCACCGGATCGGTCTTGTGAACGCGGTCGTGCCGCCCGATCAACTCCAGTCGACAGCGCGCGCTTGGGCGGAGGAGATCGCGTCGAACGCGCCGCTCTCGGTGCGCTACAACAAGCGTGCCGCCTACGAGGGCGGGCTATCCTCCAACGGAGCCTTCCAGCGAGGACTGGAGATCGAGGCGGAACTCTACCGCAAGATTCTGCGAACGGAAGATATGCAGGAGGGCGTGCGGGCCTTCATGGAAGGACGCGCGCCCGTCTACAAGGGTCGCTAGCGCAAGGCCGTGCTCCCTTGCAGGCGACGGATCCCGCTCCGGCAATCAGGAAAAGCAACCGAACCGCCCCTCTCCGCGTCCGTGCTGGAGCTACCTCGTAGCGCGCTAGGGATCGGGGTCCGTAGGAGATCCACCGGTATCATTCACCTCTTCTTCATCAAGAAGAGGGATGAGCAAGATCTGGCCAACATGGATGATGTCGAACTCACCGATCTCATTGGCTTCAATGATCGCGTCAACGGAAGAGCCGAGTGCATCGGCGATGTCGTAGATCGTGTCCCCGGCAACAACCTCGTAGAGGACCGTGTTGGGCGTTTCGCGCGGTGCATTCACAACCTCGATAGGACGGGCGAGCCCTGGTTGGGGGTTGGTCGGTGCTTGGATGTCGATAGGATCGCGGCTGGGATCCGCCGTCTCGGCAGCGGGATCGACGGTCGCCGCAGGCTCAGGAACGGCTGACTTTTCGAAGTCGATGACTCTGGCGTCGGGCGGCTGCTCGGCGACGGGAAGAGGAGCCGTGCCATCTCCTTGTCCGCCGACGGCGTCGCCGATAAAGATGATGAGGGCGAGCACGCCAATCGCGCCGGAGACCAAGGTGACATGCACGGAGTCTGGGAGGACCCAGCGACCGCTCCCGTCGGGTCCAGGCAGGCCCAGGTAAAGCAGGCGAGAACGACGGGAGGGATTGCCACTGCGGAATGGCGCCCCTCGGGGGCTATAGCCGCTCGAGGCGGGGACCACGATGGAATTGGGGACGGTAGCGGAGTCGATCCACCAGACGATGAGCGATACGAACAGGGTCAGGAGCCCCAACACGAGGAGCCAGATGCCCGATCCCGGCCAACCAATACCGAAGATGAGGAGAAGGAGAAAAGCGCCAGTGGCAAGAAAGCCTGCGCTTTTGACGTCGAGGCGCACGAGCGGCCTCCAAAAGGGCCACCGCCACTATCATATAGTCTACTCAGCTCTCGCAAGCGCACAAGCGAGATCGCCGATCGGGGAAAGCGATGCCGATCTTCATCGCGCTCGGACAGGTCACGAGCCAGGGCGCACAGAACCACGACCATCTGATCGCACGACACGAGGAAGCGGTGAAGCGCGCCACACAACTCGGCGGGCGCGTGCTCAGCTCCTATGCCACGATGGGGCGCTATGACTTCGTGGTGACGCTGGACTGCCCGAACATGGAGACGGCGATGCGCATTCTGACCCGGGAAGCCGCCGGCGGAAACATCCGCTATGAAACGATGGCCGCGATGCCCACGCGTGACTTCGCGCAACTCTTTCTGGACAAGGCGGCTTTGGAAGAGGAGCATCGCGTGCTGCGCTCTGGCCGGCGCAAGCAATCTTAGGACGCTGGGCGGCGATCCCTTGTCCTTGGCCGCCCCCGAGCAGGAACCACTGTTCCCATGGACCCGTTGCGCGCGCGGAGAGCAGTGGGGCACACTTTGTCCCGTCTGGTACTCTAGGCGAGCCTCGCAGGGGGCACTCCTCAGGACGAAACGGTGATCCGCGCAGTCTCTCGCCATCGCTATGCGATCCGCCTCGGACGGGAAGTCGCATTAGTCATGGTGGCGTATTGGGCTTACTACCTGGCACGGGCGCTCACAGCAGGCCGTGTCGAAGACGCCTTCGATAACGCCCACATCATCGTTTCAACTGAGCAAGCGCTGGGGATCTTTGTCGAATTACCTCTGCAGATCGCTCTGCTCGGCTACGACCTGATCGTGCACTTTTTCAGCCTTTGGTACTTCTGGGGTCATTTCCCATTGATCGCGCTGTTCGGCGTATGGACGTTATTCCGGCACGGGGACGATTACCGTTGGGCTCGCAACGCGATCTTCATTGCGGGAGCGCTGGCACTGATCGGGTATGCGGCATTCCCGGTCGCGCCGCCGCGGCTGCTGCCTGCAGCGGGCTTCGTCGACACGCTGGATTCGGCTTTCGTCCTGAAATACAGCGACTCAACCCTCGTGAATCAGTTCGCGGCGGTACCCAGCATGCACTTCGGATTCGCGGTGATCATTGGAGCGGCGCTGTACCGCATCCTCGGCGGACGGCGCGGGGCCGCAGCGGGGCTGCTCATCGCGTCGCTGATGCTGACCAGCATCATCGTGACCGGCAACCACTATTTCCTGGACGCGGTGCTGGGGCTGCCTCCGGCAATCGCGGGAATGATGCTCGCGACGCGGATCGAGCGCTACCGCTACATTCCCCGTCTTATGGCCTGCCTACAACGATCCCTCCTTGGGGAGAGAAGGCGCGCACTCCGCGTCTAACCCCTCTGGGTAATCTTCCAAGAGCAGGTGGCTCGCTCGTCAATAGGCCGGATCGGCTTACACTACGTATGGAGCCGGCCCGCTCTCGCCCCTGTGGGCGCTCGCTGCGCTTGGCTGAGTCCAGAGGGATGGCAGGGGAGGCGCGAACCATGACCACCGCCGACGACGCTCCGCCTCTCAACGAGGAGATAGCCAACCTGGCGCTCAATGAGATCGAGGGCCCGCAGAGCCGGTCCCAAAGCGCGGACGTCTTCGAGCGCTTCAAGGGTTTTCGTCTCGTCGAACAGGTCCGCGCCTTAGGCCTGTATCCCTTCTTCTTGCCGATCGAGGTGAACGAAGGACCCGAGGCCATTATCGACGGCAAGCGAGTCCTGATGCTGGGATCCAACAACTACCTGGGCCTCACGCGGCACCCCAAGGTCTTGGCGGCGGCCAAGGAGGCGCTAGAGCGGTACGGCCCATCAATGACGGGCTCGCGGCTGCTGAACGGCACCAGCGTTATCCACGAACAGCTCGAGGAGCGGATCGCTTCGTTCTTGGGATGGGAAGCGGCGCTGATCTGTACGACGGGCTATCAAGCGAACCTCTGTGTGATCTCCGCCCTCGTTGATCGCGGCGTGACGGCGGTGATCGATAAGATGGATCACGCCAGCATCTACGACGCGGCGGCGCTGGCGCTGGGCGAGTCGGTACGGTTCCGGCACAACGATGTCGCACATTTGGAGGAGGTGCTCCGGGGACTCCCGGAAACCGCAGGGCGGCTGGTCATCGTGGATGGGGTCTACTCCATGGGAGGCGACATCGCGCCGCTGCCCGAGATCGCTGCCGTATGTCAGCACTACAAGGCGCGGCTGGTGGTGGACGACGCGCACGCCATCGGAACCGTGGGGGAGCGTGGCACGGGAACACCCAGCCACTTCGGGATCACCGAGGGGGTCGATATCGTCGTCGGAACCTTTAGCAAGTCGCTCGCCTCAGTGGGCGGGTTTTGCGCCGGGCCGAAGTACGTGCTGGAGCACATCAAGCATTTCGCTCGCCCCATGATCTTCACGGCGGCCCCTCCCCCGGCTTCGGCGGCAGCGGCGCTGGCGGCGATCGAGTGCATCGAAGAGGAACCCTGGCGGGTCGCGCGTGTGAAGGAGATCGGAGCGCGGGTGCGCGTGGCTCTCCGCGAGATGGGCTTCAATATCGGTGCAACGGAGACACCGATCGTTCCGATCATCATCGGCAGCGAGCTCAAAACTGCGCTGTTCTGGCGAGATCTACTGGACAACGGGATCTACACGAACGCGGTGGTCGTGCCGGCCGTACCGCGTGGCCAATCCTCGCTGCGGACATCGTACGTAGCGACGCATAGCGACGAACAGATCGAGAGCGCGCTGGAGCGGTTCGGCGAGCTGGCACGCAAACACGGAATCATCGATTAACGGCGAGCAGGTGGCTGAGTGCGAGTGCTACTGACCGGGGCCAGTGGATTCATCGGCGCACATACGGCGCGCGCGCTCAGCGAGGCGGGACATACCGTTCGAGCGCTCGTGCGGCCGACGAGCGATCGCTCCGGCCTGGCGGACCTGCCAATCGAATACGCGGTGGGGGACTTGATCGGGGCTGGCCTGGCGACTGCCTGTGGGGGAATGGACGCGGTTGTGCACCTGGCCGGCCTGACGCGAGCACGCAGTGAAGCGCACTTCATGCGCGTGAATGGAGAGGGCACGGCGCTGCTCGCGGAGGCCGCTGCGAACGCGGGTGTGCGCCGATTCGTGTACGTTTCCTCGATCGCGGCGCACGGGCCTGCTGCCCACGACCAGCCGCGCGACCCGTCGGAGCCAGCGCGGCCGGTCTCGCCCTACGGACGCTCGAAAGCGGCCGGAGAGACTGGAGCACTGGCACGCGCCGACCGGATGGCGGTGCAGGTGCTGCGGCCGCCGCTCGTCTACGGCCCGCGCGACAATGCGCTTCTCCCGTTCTTCCGCATGGCACGGTGGCGGATAGTGCCGGTGATGGGCCGAGGCGAGAACCGTCTGTCGCTCATCCATGCACGGGACCTCGCGGAGAGCATCCGGGCATTGCTGGAGAGCGAACCGGCCCCGGCGGCCTGTTTTCACGCGGCAGGACCCGGGAAGCCCCAGAGTTGGCGCGAGTTGGTAGAAGCGCTGGGAGGGGCGTTGGAGCGCTCGGTGAACGTGCTGCCCATACCCGCGGCCGGGTTCGTGGGGGCGGCGCTGGTAGCGGAGTCCGGTGCGCGCCTGAGCAAGGGACCGCCGATACTGGATCGTGGCAAGGTCACCGAGATGCGGCAGCGCTGGATCTGCGATCACGCAGCCCTCACGGCGGCCACGGGCTGGGAGCCGCGCTGTGCACTCGAGGTGGGGCTACGGGAGACTGCCGCTTGGTACCGAGCGCACGGGTGGCTCTGAATGCCGTCTGGGAACGAGCGGCCATTGCTGTCATTCGACCTCGACGGCGTGCTGGCGGCGCCACCGTTGGGCCGCAACTTCACGATCCAGCGGCGGCTGGATCTACCCTCGCACGCCCTGGCCACCAGAACGGCGCCCGAGCCGGACCCACGCCCTTCACTCCACGACCGGCTACTGATCCAAACCTACTTTCGGATACGGTACCGGGGCCGGGAGCCGATGCCCGGGGCGCAGGCAGCGGTCGCCGCCGCTGCGACCCGCTACCGGGTGATCGTGCTAACCGCGCGCAACTGGAGGGGCCGCAAAGCAACGGAAGCATGGCTGAGGCGACACGGGATCCTGGAGCATGTGGAGCGGGTCGTGCTCAATAACACCGCCCTTGCGTCAGCAAGGTTCAAGGAGCGCGTGGTCCAGCAGCTCGGAGTGACCCGCCACGTGGAGGACGACGCGGCGACGGCGGCCCTGGTGGCGCGAGCGGGAATAGCGGTTGATCTGATCGACTGGCCAGGGAATCGCGGGCTGGCCTTCCCGGAAAGAGTAACGCGTCGCGCGAACCTCGCGGCGCTGACGCGGCCGCTCACAGATGACTGCTAGGTCGTGTCATGGCTGATGATCGTGCATTTGCCGTGCAGGCGCCGCCCGAGGTGATCTGGCGATTACTACGCCAAGAGGCGCAGGAGGGGGTGGAAAGTGGGCGGGCGAGAATTCTGCATCAGGAGGCGCCGCGCCGCATGGTGCTAACGGTCCAAATGGGGTGGGGACTACAGATCGAGTACGAGTACGGGATCGCAGTGAAGGAAGACCATACCGAGGTGTCGTGTCGGGTACGGCCGCACGGACTGCGGCACCGGATGGCAAACCTGATCTCGTTCGGACGGGGGACGACGCCGTACCAACTCGCGTTGGCACAAGGATTGGCGAATCTGAAGCAGGAGGCAGAGAAGCTCGCGGCAAAGCCATCGGGCTGAAACTGAGCGGGGCCGGCAGGGTTCGCAAGCGGTGTAGTCTTGGATCATGGCCGCTGATGGGGCACGCGAGAGACTCAACCAAGCGCGCGTCGTCCCCTTGCGGCTCGTCAGTCAACCGCGTCCGTCATCTCGATCGCTCGCGGCACTCCTCAGCGAGCTGACCGCGGCCGGCGAGTTGGCCGAGGAGCTGCCCAAGAGCCGGTTGCGCTGCGTGGCCTGCGGACACCGCTGCCTGATCCCGCCCGGTGCGGTTGGCGTGTGCAAGGTGCGCTTCAACCAAGACGGCATGCTGCGAGTCCCTTTCGGCTACGTCGGCGCGTTACAGGTCGACCCGGTAGAGAAGAAGCCTTTCTTTCATTTTCTGCCTGGATCGACGGCGCTTTCGTTTGGCATGCTGGGCTGCGACTTCCACTGTGGGTACTGTCAGAACTGGGTGACCTCGCAGGCGCTACGCGACCCGCAGGCACAGAGCTCCGCGATGCCGGTAAGTGCCGGACAGCTTGCGCGGTTGGCGCGAGAGCGGGGCAGCCAGCTCGTCGTGAGCACCTATAACGAGCCACTCATCACCTCGGAATGGGCAGTAGCGATCTTTCGAGAGGCGCGGGCCTTGGGACTGCGAACGGCCTATGTCTCCAATGGCAATGCGACCCCGGAAGTCCTCGACTACATCCGACCGTACGTCGATGCATACAAGGTTGATCTGAAGGCCATGCGTGACCGGTCGTATCGCAAGCTGGGCGGACTCTTGGAGCATGTGCGCTGGACAATCCGGGCCGTGCACGAGCGTGGATTCTGGCTGGAGGTTGTGACCCTCATCGTGCCGGGCTTTAACGACAGCGACGAAGAGCTGCGGGACGCGGCGGAATTCCTCGCGGGCGTGTCGCCGGAGATTCCCTGGCACGTGACTGCGTTCCATCCGGACTACAAAATGCTGGGGCCTGAACGAACGCCGGTAGACACCTTGCGGCGCGCGCAGCGGATCGGCCGGGACGCTGGCCTGCAGTACGTCTACTCCGGGAACCTACCGGGGCAAGTGGGCGAGACGGAGCACACCCGCTGTCCGCGGTGTGCCTCGACAGTCATTCAACGATACGGGTTCCAAGTGATCGAACGGCGACTCATGGCGGACGGCGCCTGTCCAGACTGCGGCGCTGTGCTACCGGGGATCTGGTCCTAGCTACCCTAGCGTCTGTCCGATCTGCGTGAGGACGCTTCGAGGCGGCCGCTAGTGGCGCCGGAAAGCACGGATCGTGCGCGTGATCCAGAAGACCGTCCAGCCTGCGAGAAGCAGCGAGGCGATCGTGATGCGCGTGCTGTCCACAACCTGATGGACTCGGAATTCGGTAGCAGTGACCTCGAGCGTCGCGACGGGACGAGCCTGGGCGCCCCCGCCCCCGCCGCCCCCGCCGCTGCGGTCCTCATCCGGTGCATCGCCCCAACCTCCGCCGAAGCCGTAGCCAGTCGAGACGGAGGCAAGGGGAACGATCAGCCGGCCTTCCACCTGCTGCACTGGTCCTACGACCGCGTCGGCGCTGGCGACTCCCGCCAGTCGCGAGACATGACGGCCGATCTTGCCGACGTGGTCAGTGTCCTGGTCCACCTCTTGCGTCATCGCTCAGTCCTTTCTGGGAGAGAAGTGGCAGGCGACCCAGGCAACGATGATCCCAGCCAACACAAGCGCCAACGTCGCGCGGCCTGTGATGTCGCCTACGACTGCACGCACCACACGACCGTCGGAATAGTGCACGATCGCGCTCTGAGGACGAAGAATGCGGCACGCTCCCCAGGGCGCTTCGCAGAATAAGCCGATCGCCGTAACGTGCACGCTACCGAGGTCGGTCTCGATAGGATCACTCTCGAAGCGGCCAAGCTCGACCGTGGTTGCAGCGGGGAGAGAGATCTTCATCTCACGGATCCTGCACAAGCGTTTGCCAAGTGCAACATAAGAATGGCAGAGCCAGCCTACCACGAGGGCCGCGCCCATGACGTGCCGGCGTCCGCCTAGCGAAAGCCCGGAAAGGGAAAGCGCCAACCAGGGAAACGGTCGTCGCGGCTGTCAGCGGGTAGAGCCCACTGTTCAAGCACGAAGATCAAGGGGATGCCGATCACGGCCGTCCAAACAAAGCCCCCGAAGGTGTCCGATGGCCAATGCACGCCCGCCGAGATCGAAGCCCAGGGTTGGAGAAGGCCCACACCAGCACCCCAGGCCGCGATCGGAGCGCGCAGCCAGAGCGGTCCCGGGATGCGCCAGCAAAGATAAACGACCACGACGCCGACCATCATGCTGCTCATGACGTGGCCGCTGGGAAAGCTTGGGGAATCGAAGCTGCCGTGCTGCTCAAGGAACAGAATCGAGGTACGAGGCCGGTCGACGAGCAGCTTGATCCCGTGCTGGAGGCCGAATCCAATTGCAAAGCAGCCGCTAACGAGGGCAGTGCGGCGGCGTCCGAGCGCAAGGAGAACAATCACGGCGAGGATGAGCGTGATCGCAGAGGCCGGTGTGGAGCCGACGTCGCGCAAGAACTGGGAGAGCGCGCGACCAGGGAGATCATTCGCTTGAATCCACCGGCCGACGGCAGCATCGCCGGGAAAGCGGTCGTCGATAGCCGCCCACACCGACAGCGCGATCGCGCCGCTGAGCAGTGCCAGCCAGATGGCGGCGAGCCAGGTGCCACCGCCCAACCGGTGAACCGGACCGAAGTCGCAGCGCATCTCCGCATCCTATCGTCAGCTGGCTTCCCCGGAGGCGGCCGCGGCGCAAGGCGATATGCTGGAGGCGCGGGGGTACGCTGAAGCCAATGCCGCGCACTACCCGCCATCTTGCCTCCAATCCCCCAGCGTCCCGGCGGACACCCTTGGCTCAGCGGATAAGCCGGCGGGCGCTGCTGCGTGCGTCCGCGGTTGCCACAGTCGGCGCGGCAGCGCTGGGCTTAGTAAGTTGCGGCGATGAGGACGGCGGCGAAGACAAAGGCGAAGCGGTACATGATCACGAGCCGCCCATAGCGATCGATACGGAGCTGGCAAGGACGCCGGCGCCGGCACGCGTGCTCGCGCCACCACGCCCGTCCGAAGGAGAACCGGAGCGAGGCGGAACGCTACGCATGCATGCCGCACTCGATCTCCTGGACTCCTTCGACATCCATCGTTCGCGATTCCCGACTACGCAACTGTTCTCAGCGCTGCAGCAAAGCAAGCTGTTGCGCTATGTGGACATCAACGCAGGGCTGCTGGAGCCAGACCTCGCCGCGATCCCGGAGCTGCCGGACGAAACGACATATGTGATCGAGCTGCAGCCAGAGACACGTTGGTGGAATCGCAGTCCAACGCGCGGTCGCGCCTGCACGGCCGACGACGTTCGGGCCAACTTCGCGCGGCAGATCGCTGCTGCCGACGCGTCCGGAGCGCCCGATCCGCTATTCCAGCGTCAAGCCCAATACCGCACGATCGCGCGGATGGACGTCGTTGATGAGCGAACGCTGGTCATCAGCACCACAGAGCCGGACGGGACTTTCCTAGGGACGGGACTTGCAGGCCCTTGGTCATTCATCCAAGCGCCGGAAGTGTGGGAACAGGGCGGGGACGCCCTGCGAAACCAGCCGCTCCGCGCCTCTACCTACAGTGGTACGGGAGCGTTCCAAATAGACGCCTTCACCGCCGAGCGAGTGATGGCGTTCAAGCGCAATCCTCGCTACTTCCGAGTTGGCCTCCCATGGTTGGACACGATCGAATTGCGGCACATGATCGACCCGGCGGCGCAGGCGAACGCCTATTGGGACGGTGTTCTCGACCTCTGGACGCCGGCGGATCCGTTACAACTCGAGCCGTTGTTGCCGGATCTCCCAACCCATCGGATCGGAGAACGGTTCCTGCCGTTCACCATTCAACTCGCATTCTCGTTCTCGCAGGGATCGGCGCTGAATCCCTTCCGTGACCACAGAGTGGCGCGGGCCGTGCACCTCGCCTTGGACCGCCCGGCGATCTTGGCGCTTGCGTACGGGGACTTCGGGCGCATCTGCGGTCCGGTCCCGCCCTTCGCGCTCGGCTGGGCGATGGAAGAGGAAGCACTCGCGGGAACACCAGGCTACCGACAGGAGAAGAGCGAGGACATCGCAGAAGCGCGCGCGCTGCTCAGCGCAGCAGCGTTCACGGGAGCCGTGCCCATCGCGGTACCGGACGTGTTCGAAGCGACCCACCCAGGCGTCAGCGCGCTAGTCGCCGAGACTCTCACAGCCAATTTGGGACTGCCGGTGGAGGTGTCGATACTGGAGTACAGCGTGATCCTGACCGGCATGCGGGAGGGGAACCCGCCGGCAAGTCTGGGATGGGGTGAGCCGCCGATCGATGCGGACCCGACGGCAGACCTGCTGCGATCGATACATACGGCCGGGCCGGATAACCGGGGGAGGCTGCAAGATCCGGCGATCGATGTGGGAATCGAGCGAATGCGGACCACGTTGGAACGTGAGGAGCGGCAACGGATCTTCCGTGAGGCGGTGCAGCCCCTGCTACTGGATCGCCCGTCTTGGCTGGTGAACGTCGGGATCGGCGTTCAGCGGACGATCAGCCGGCCGTCGATCCACCTACCGCGCTTCGGCTACGGCTGGGATGGTCACCATTTCGAACGGGCCTGGATCGAGGGAGCCGCAGCGCCCGAGTAGCGGTCGTCTACATGCCGCTACGAGCGCCCTCGCCGCGTGGCAGAGGAGTATTGCTTAGGCACCCATCACCGCGTCGGCTACGGCACGACCGAGGCCCTCTTCAAAGATCGACGGGATGATGCGGTCGGGAGTGGGATCGCCCACGAACACGGCGATCGCCTCGGCGGCGGCGAGCTTATGCGCATCGGTGACCTTGGAAATCTTGCCGTCCAGTAGCCCACGAAAGATGCCCGGGAAGGCAAGCGCGTTATTGATCTGGTTGGGGAAGTCGGACCGGCCCGTTGCAATGACCGCCGCGCCGGCTTCCGCGGCGAGGGCCGGCATGATCTCCGGCGTGGGATTGGCCATCGGGAAGACAAGGGCGTCGCGATTCATAGTAGCGATCATCGCGGGAGTGACGAGGCCGGGACCACTCAGTCCGATATAGAGATCCGTACCAGGAAGGATATCCGCGACCTGAGGAAGCGACCCGTCCGGATTGAGACTGCGACCACTCCAGCCGGCGACTTCACGCTTATACGGATTGATGTCCTCACGCTCGGGTGTGATCAAGCCCTTGCTGTCGATGAGCGCTATCTCCTGCACGCCGTAGGAGTGCAGAAGTTGCGCCACAGCGATCCCGCTCGCCCCGGCCCCAGTGATAACGGTGCGGGTGCCAGCAGGCTCGCGGTTCGTGAGCTTGAGCGCGTTGATCACGGCAGCCAGCGCCACGACGGCGGTGCCGTGCTGATCATCGTGCATGATGGGAATGGCGACACGCTCTTGAAGCTTGCGCTCCACTTCGAAGCAACGCGGCGCGGAGATGTCCTCGAGGTTGACGCCGCCAAGTGAAGGCGCGATAGCAGCGACCGCGTCGACGATTTGGTCGGCCTCGTGGACGTCGAGCGCGATGGGGATGGCGTCGACGCCGGCGAACTCCTTGAAGAGGACGCACTTCCCTTCCATGACGGGAAGCGCTGCAGTAGGGCCGATGTTGCCGAGGCCAAGGACGGCACTGCCGTCGGTGACAACGGCGACGAGATTACCGCGGCCGGTCAGCTCCCAGACTAGCTCGGGGTGTTTGTTGATCTCCACGCACGGCGCGGCCACACCCGGCGTGTACACGACGCTGAGATCGTGCTGATTGCTTACGGCAGGACGGCTGCGATAGTCGATCTTACCCCGCCAGCGGCGGTGTGCATCGATCGCCTCTTGGTCGTACCTCGCGGCATCTACGTTCATCGTTACGCCCCCTATGCGTCCACAGACAGGCAGCGGCATTGATACCGATGCGCACTGCGAACCCCATAGGACCAGAGGACCACGACGACCGCAGGCAACAGAGGAATTATGGTACCGCTCTCTCGGAGTAGCGCCAACGCGTCGAGCATTGTATCGCTGAGTTCCTGTGACCTCCCTCCTGTGTGGGTACTCTCATATCACTAGGAAAGGTTGTCATGGCGGGACCAGGCAAGAGCGCACGGAACGGAATCAGCCTCGCGGAACTGCTCGCGATGTTCCCGGATGAGCGGATGTACCCGTCGCGCGGGCGTTGGGTATGAGCCCTCCATTGACGGGGCGCTCGATAAAAAGCGAGGGCTGTTCAAATTCGAGCGGCTTCACCAAAGCGCGCTGCTTCTTATTCAGACGCCTTGCAGAACAGAAAGGCGTCTCCGGTCAAATCGTCCGGTGGAAGACGTGGCCACCGCCCAAGTATGGCTGCTTGGCGCTTGGGCCAATTGCCTTTAGGCGCGAGGAGACGGCATCTTCTTCGGCGGCGTTCGCTCCCTTTCCACGTTCTGCTGGATCGCGCGCCAGGCGAGGCCGGGCGCGTCACAGATCAGCCACGTCACCCCGACCAGTACCATCGTTATGAGGGTGAAGGCGACGACCATGACTTTGCTGCTGGAGATGTTCATATCGCCTAGCGACGCTCGCGAGTCGCAGTAGGTCCTTCAGGATTTCCGTGTGGGCGGCTTCTTCGGCGGCGTGAGCACTGCCTGGACCAGCCTCTCCGGCGTCGTGGGGATTCGGAGGCCGGTGGGCTTCCTCGGCATGATCGCGCCTCCCTCTGTGCAACCCTACACAGCGCTCGTAAAACTGGCAACGCGAACTGGCGTTCTATCTGGCCGGGCACGCAGCTATATAATTTCCAACGCGTCCCGCACGCCCGAGGCACGCTCGGACTCAAACGCTAGGATGGGTAGCTCTTCAGCTCGACGGTATGGCCATCCGGATCCGTGACGTAGACGGCGCTTCCGCTGCCACGGGCACCGTCAACCTGCGCCGGCCCGCGTATCACAGGCACATCGTGATCGTGCAGCCAAGTCACGAGATCCTCCCCCTGGAGCCCTTCGACTGCGAGACAGATGTGGTCGAGGGCCCGGCCTTGCGTACCGCTCGGAAGAAGGTCGATGAGCGATGTTCCAATTCGGACGGAAAGGAACGGGCGAGTGCCAGCGCGAAAATCGGCCTCGCGCTCCACGGAAAGCTGTAGGAGGTCACGATAGAAGCCCAGACTGCGGTCAACATCGGCGACGGGCAAGACGATGTGGTCCAGCGCAATTCCCTTGAGCACGGTCATGGCTACTCCCTGAATAAGGCCGGTTCAGTCCCAGCGATCCGCCACGGCGCTAGAACAGTGTGCCTTCAATGATGCCACGATGAGCGCGCAGCACGAGCTTACCTTCCTCGCGCCGCTCGACGACCAGAGGCTTGCGACATGAGGTGCAAGGGGTCAACTCTTTGCGACGAAGCGCACCGGCGGGCGGCACGCGCGCGACGGCGGGCTTTTTGCAGTAGGGACAGGTAATTTCCCAGCGGAGGCAGGCCCGAATCAGCATCTGCTCGCTAGTACCGCGGGAGACGACTAGGTCGTAGCGACAGTGGGGACACTGAGTAACGACGCGGCGCGGGCGGCCTTCGGGCGGAGGGACTCCAACTTGCGTGCGCCCCGAACAGTGCGGACAACGGATACGCTTCGTTTGCAGAGAGCGGGTTGGCGGGGTCGCGCCGGGAGAGGAGTTGCCTGCGATGGCGCTTGCGTCATCGGATTCGGGCTCGCGGTTCTCGTCGGGCAGAGTCATAGCAGTCCCATGATCTTATCGGCTCGGTCGCTCGCAGGGTGATTGCCTAGTCCCGTGTACCACCGGCATGCACGCGAATCTCCGAAGCGCCGTTCCATGGACATCCCTCGAAAGAGGCCCGTACGATAGCCGCGTGAAAACGCGCATGGACGCTGTCCGCGGGCCGCT
The DNA here is from genome assembly GCA_963663895.2 of Dehalococcoidia bacterium. Classification (GTDB taxonomy): domain Bacteria; phylum Chloroflexota; class Dehalococcoidia; order Bin125; family Bin125; genus JAPOXK01. The sequence continues at coordinate 120,699 of CAXXRD010000003.1, forward strand.
GCGCGACATCCCACCCACCTCTATCGAGGTTCGTGGCTCGCGTGGAACGCCTTACAATCCCCAAAAACCGCTACTTCTACCGGACGAACAGCTTAAGCGCGGGAAAAAATGGCCCCACCTCAGCCCCTTGGGGCGGGCGTTGGGGATCGCGCTGATAATAGTGGGAAGCGGGGTAGGAATTTTCTTCCTCGCGAGCGCCCTGATCAGCGAGAGCAACGGAGGCGAGCCGCCAGCTGCGGACACGGCGACTGCTAGCGCGCCGGCTAGTACCGACAACGTAGTGGTGGAGGAAACACCGACGCCGGTCGAAGAGCCTGCCGGATCGGTGCGAGAGGGAGTGACGGCCGACGATGCGGCGGCCGGGGCTGCGGAAGAGGCAGCCGATCCCATCCAGGAGAGCTTGGTAGCGCCCGAGATCATTACCCCGCTCGATTTAGGGGGTGCGCCCGTACTGATCGAGCGCGGGGGCGCGACGCCCATTCCGTCCATCGAGTCCAACCCCACCTTGTCCAACGGTAGTCCGTATGATCCGGCGGATCCGGCGCTGGCATTCTCGAGCGTATGGACGATCGGCACGGTCCTTGAGATTACGCGACTGCCGGGCGGGCCTCTCCTGAGTGCGGAGGAGGCGGCGGAACTCGTCGGGAAGACTATTCAGGTCACAGTGGTCGATACGGGTTCGTTCCCGACGGAGTTGCAACTGAGCCCGGCGGCCTACCACAACTTGGCGCTCCCGATTGAGCCGATCATCGCGCTACGAATGGAAGTCGTCGACGCGCCCGAGGGCAGCCTGGCGCCCCTCGCGGAGGGTGACGAAGAGACCGCAGCAGGGAGCACGCCGGAAGAGTAACGCTGGACGAAGCCACGACAGCGGGGGACCGCAAAGAAGGCCGGGGATCCACCCCGGCCTGTTCAGTGGCAGGCGCAGCGCGCTGCTAGCTCCGCCGCCTGCGGCCAAAGGGGACGCGCAGCTCCTCCCCGTAGTTCATAAAGCGCTTACTCATGCCACACTTGACGCAGGTCCCACGGGAGTACTGGGCATCCGGGCGGGTAAGCTGCCAGTGGTGTGTGCAATTCCGTCTCATGGTACGCAGGGACACGCCCTCAGTTGCCGACCGCTGTGCCAAGCCACCACTCCTTCCCTGACGGAGCTGAAGTGACAACGAGCCATCGGCTTCGCAGGAGTCGAGCTCTCAACCCGAAAGAGAACTCACCCTGAAGCCCCGCCACCGGCTGGGAGTGTAATCAAGGGAACGATATGTTTGCAAGCGGATTTACAGGTTGCCGCTCAGCAAGGACAGCCTGAGCGAAGCGACAGCCGGCCTGCCGCTCAGTCGGCGGGCGAATACTCATAGAGCGTGTGGTATTTCTCGCCGCCACGGATCGCTTGACGAAGATCCGCGCGGTCTAGCTGCTCAAGCTTTTCCAGCGCGGTTCGGCAGTCGCTCAAAGCGGATTCATCGTCCGCACAGCGGCCAAGGATGCGGTCGTAAAGACCAGCCTGGACGAAGCTGTCGACGCGCCCGCTCCAAGGCAGGAAAACGAAGGAGTCGGGATCGTTGAAGCCAGGCCGAAGCTCGCGAAGCTGGCGAATCCGCTCTTGGGGAGTGCGCACGGGCGTGACGACGCGGACGTAGGGGCCTGCCGAAGCGGAGCGACGGGCATCGACAAGTAAGCGGTCGGAGAGCCAAGCGAAACCGACGACGACCACATCCGCTTCATCAATGACGCGCAAGGCGTCGTCGGAGTCGAAACTGCTGGAGCCTGACGGTTCGGACATCATGTGGACAGTATACCGCCCGTCACTCCTCTCAGCCTTGGTGGAGCGCCCCGAAAAAGTTTGACGCTGCGAAGGCAGCACTGCCAGCATTAATTGCATGAGGCCAGGAACGGATGCGCGCAGTCCCGTGTATGGCTCCCAGGCAATGGCCGCCACCGGCCACCCTGCGGCGACCGCGGCAGCCGTGGAAGTGCTGGCGGAAGGCGGGAACGCGGTCGATGCCGCGCTTGCGGCCTCGGCAGTGCTTTGTGTGGTGCTCCCCCATATGACTGGGATCGGCGGCGACGGCTTCGTGCAGGTCGTAGAACCGGATGGCCGCGTACTTGCCTATAACTCCGGCGGCACGGCGGGCAGCGGGGCGCGACCGGAACGGTACGGGGAAGCGGTCCCTCGCGACGGGCTGGGGTCGGCATGTGTGCCGGGATTGCCCGATGCGTGGGCAGCGTTGCACGAGGCGCATGGGAGCATGCCCCTTGATCGCTTGTTCGCGCGCGCGGTCGATCTCGCGCGGAATGGGTTCCCCCTGTCGGCCGGTGTTGCGGGCGCCCTAGCGGAGCACGCAGCACGGCTGGCGAAATCGGCCCCGGCAGCGGCGATCTTCCTAGCGAGCGGCCGCCCACCCCAGGCCGCCGAGCGGCTGCGCCAGCCCCAATTGGCGCAAACGCTCGAAGCGTTCGCGGCAGGGGGACGCGCCGCGTTCTATGGCGGACCGATCGGTGCGGAGCTAGCGCTGGCCTTCGCAGAGCAAGCCGCTGGTCTGATCTCCGCCGCCGACCTTCTGGCGCACGAGTGCGTCGTTGGCGAGCCGCTCCGGGCGCCCTATAGGGACGTGGTCGTGACCGAGCAGCCCCCCATCTCGCAGGGGCACGTGCTCCTGCAGGAGCTCCTCCTCTTGGAGCCGTTCGACCTGGCCTCGCAGGGACACCTCTCCAGCGATTCCATTCACACAATGATCGAGGCCAAGAAGCTGGCGTTCGCCGATCGTTCCGCAGCAGCTGGCGACCCCCGCTTCCTCAGCGTCGATTGGGCGGACCTTCTCTCGCCCGAGCGCGCCCGGGATCGTGCGAGGACGATCGATCCGGAGCGCGCGAGCCTACAGTCCACCGCCGACAGTAAGCCCACCGACACGACCCAATTCGCAGTTGGGGATCGCGACGGAAGAGCGGTCAGCTTCATCCAAAGCGTGTACCACCCGTTCGGCTGCGCGGCGGTGGCCGGAAAGACCGGCGTGCTGCTCAACAATCGCATGGTGGGTTTCAGCCTGACGCCGGGTCACCCGAACGTAATGGCACCAGGCAAGCGGACGGTTCATACACTCAACACATTCGCTCTGTTCCGCAACGGCGAATTTTGGCTGGCGGCCGGGACGCCGGGCGCCGACTTCCAGGTGCAAACGAATATGCAGCTCATCACCGGACTCGTCGATTACGGCCTCAGTCTCCAGGCAGCGATCGACGCGGCACGGTGGGGGCACACCGCAGAGCGTGAAGTCGTGGTGGAGGAACGGATCCCCGCGTCTGCACTAGGGGATCTGGAACGGCGCGGGCACGTGCTCCAACGCCAAGGCGACTGGATCCCAGGGCTGGGGTCGGTGCAAGCGGTTGCGCGTCTCCCAAGCGGTGGCTGGGAGGGCGTCAGTGATCTGCGACGCGAAGGCGCCGCGATCGGTTTCTAAGCGCGCAAGTCGCTGGGTCGGCGAGAAATGGCCGGTATACTTCGGAACGAAGCGCCGACATGCTGCGCTTCGAATAGGCTCGGGACAGAGAGGGAAGCCCGATGCGGCGGTCGCCGATAGCAGTGGCGCAGGGAGCGTCGGAAGAGCAGCGAAACCTCTATCGCGAGCTGTTCCGACAGCAGAGCGATCGCCTCTGGAACGCGGATCGCGATGTCGACTGGAGCCTCGGACCCAAGATCCCGTCCGAAAAGCGTGAGCCTTGGCTAAAGCTCGTGAATGTTTTCTACGGACTCGAGTACATGGGCCTCGAAACCATTCAGGTGATGATGAGCAAGGCTACCCATCAACTCCGCGACCCTAATCTCAACCTCTACCTGGCCGCCCAGTGCCAGGACGAGGCGCGGCATGCCTACGTGCTGGATCGCTATCTGGAGGCGGCCGACGGGAAGGGCATGCTCAGCGGGCTGGAATCCGGCCTGATCGACAAGTTCGGCACAATCGCCTCTTTCGGCTTCTTTCGCGTGGAGAATTGGCTGACGTCCACGCTCTTCAGCGAGAATTTCGCGGCACTGTTCCTGCAGATGAGCCGCGGCCTCCCGGATATCGACCCGCTGGCGGCGGATATCTTCCGATTCATCCTGCGCGACGAAGTGCGCCACGTGAACTTCCTGCATACGGTGTTGCCAGGCCTGATTGGGAATCTCTCACGGATAGGACGGATCTACTTGTGGCAGAGCCAGCTCTTGCTCGTCAGCGCGGTGAGCGTTGGATTGCGGCGAGCGAAGCCGCACGCAGTCGCGATCGGCATTGACATCGAAGAGTTTAAGGACACGCTGACCGGCAATCTGGACGCACAGTTCCGCGACGCCGGAATCGACGAATTCCTCCAAGCGGCCGCGTACCGACGCGTGATGGATCGCTTTATCCCCACCTAGGATTTCGCCCCCAGCAGGCGATACGGATCGGAGCCACTATGACCGACTTCGCCCTCACCGAGACCGAACGCATGATCAAGAAGGTGGCGCACGACTTCGCCGTCAAAGAGATGGCGCCGCGCGCGCTCGAGTACGACGAGCGCGAAGAGTTTCCCTGGGACATCGCGAAGAAGGGCGCGGCTTTGGGCCTGCACGGCGAGCCGCTGGCGGGCCCAGATCTCGACGAAGGAATTGGAAGCCTGATCATCGGTGAAGAGCTCGCCTGGGGCTGTGGCGGCATGGCGCTCTCGATGCTGGCCGGAGGTCTCGCGGCGACGGCGATCAACCTGATCGGCACGGAGGAGCAGCGTGATCGCTTCCTTCCAATGGCGCTGCCGCATGACGACGAGTTCCGCATCGGCGCGCTGGCACTGACGGAATCCGAATCGGGCTCGGACGCCGGAAAGATGAAGACCATCGCCAAGCGCGACGGCGACGATTACATCCTCTACGGCCAGAAGCGCTGGATCACCGGCGGCGGGATCGCGGACCTCACAGTGGTGTTTGCCACGGAAGACCCGGAGACGGGCTGGAAGGGCGTCTCGGCATTCGCCGTGCCCAAGGAGGCGCCGGGATTAGAAGAAACGCACGTCTGGAAGAAGATGGGGCTGCGCTGTAGCCACACGGCCGATTTGATGCTCAACGAGGTCCGGGTTCCGGCCGACCACCGGCTTGGGCCGCCGGGTCCCGAACACCGCAGTGGCGGCCGGGGCGCGCTGGGAACGCTAACCGGCACACGGCCGCAGATCGGGATCATGGCACTCGGGATCGGCCGTTCGGCGTTCGAGTACGCGGCCACCTTCGCCAAGATGCGTCAGTCGTTTGGACAGCCGATCATTGAGCATCAGGGCGTCGGCTTCATGCTGGCGGACATGGACATCGCGCTGGATGCGGCACGACTATTGTGCTGGCGTGCCGGGTGGATGCTGAGCCGCGGCGAGGAGCTCACCCTGGAAGAGGCAAGCAAGGCCAAGGCCTTTGCAAGCGACGCCGCAATGAAGGTCACCACGGATGCCGTCCAAGTACTCGGCGGCTCCGGTTACATGCGCGATAACCCCGGCGAGAAGTGGATGCGCGACGCCAAGGTCTTTCAAATCTTTGAGGGAACGAACCAGATTCAACGGCTGACCATCAGCCGCAACATCCAGGCGCGTCAGTTCTAGGGCACCCGTCACTCCTCGGTAGGCTGGCGACATGGGCGCCCGTTGGGAACGACGCACCAGCGAGTTGCTGGCCGATTACCAATTCTTCCGCGTGCGCCGCGACACCAGCGTCCACCCACGCCGAGGGTCGTCGCACGAGTTCTACGTGATCGAGTTCCCCGACTGGGTGAACATCCTCCCGATCACGGCGGAGGGGGAGCTGCTCATGGTGCGGCAGTATCGCCATGGAGCGCGGGAGTCCACGATCGAGATTCCCGGGGGCACGGTTGACGAGGGCGAGTCGCCCAAGGAAGCGGCGCTGCGGGAGCTGCACGAGGAGACAGGCTGGATCGCAGCGGACGCGGTGGAGCTGGGCTGGGTCTATCCCAATCCGGCGATCTTCGAGAACCGCTGCTATAGCTTTCTGGCCGAAGGCTTGGATCGGGAGGGCACGCCGCGTGGTGACGATGGAAGTGAAGCGATCGACGCGCTCGTGCGCATACCGTTGACCGAGGTTCCACGACTATTCGCGGAGGGTCAGATCACGCACGCGCTGACGGTGAGCGCCTTCCAACTGCACGCGCGCTATCACAAGAGGCCGCTCTGGGACGGCGGCTAGCCTAGGCGGAGCCTGCACCCGGCAGCGACGTGCGCCACTTGGTGATGTCGAAGCTGTCGGGCATCTCGATGCAGACCGTTCGGCATGCGGCGCCGAGGCTGCGGGTGATATGACCGCGGCCCGTGACATCCTCGGCGAAGATGATGCCGCCATCGGGAACGCGGACGCTGCTGCCGTCCGCTGCCTCGATCTCGGTTTCGCCGCCCATGTTGATGACGAACTGACGGCGCGGGGCATTGTGGTAGCCGAGGCGGAGATCGGCGCGCGTGTCACGAAAGAGCACGCCCGTGGCGCGCTCCAGCCGCGAGACCAGCCCTACGCCGGAGGACTCTAGGGGAATTTCGACCCGCTCGATCCGCGACTCGCCATCATCCCCCGGGTAGATCCGGATTACTTCCACCGTGTGATGTCGAAGCTGTCGGGCATGATGATGAAGAGCGAGTGGCGGGGGCCAGTGAGGCCGCGACTGATGTGGCCGTGGCCGGTGACGTCTTCGGCGAAGATGATGTCCCCGTCGCCGATGGTCACCTTCGAGCCATCCGCAACCTCAATTTCGGTTTGGCCACCCATGTTGACGACGAACTGGCGAGCCGGGGCATTGTGGTAGTCCAGGAAGAAGTCGGCGGGGGTCTCGCGGAAGATCACGCCAGTCACGCCTTCCATCTTGGAAACATGTCCAAGTTCTGAGGCCTCCATCGGCACCTCGATCGTCTCAAGGTGGGATTCGGTGTCCTCGCCGGTGTAGATTCGGTGAATAATCATGCCTGGGCTCCTCGGTCAGGGCGGGGTGTGCGGCTTTCCCGAGGATCATAGGGGAATTTTCCTGCCCCCGCCGGAGCGGCGCGGTTGATCGGGCGGCTGAGGCGGACGCCTTCAGCGCGGGTCGGGCGGCAGGACCCGCACGGTGATGATGTCCGTACCGTGGTACTGCTGGTGCGTCACGGAGGCGGCATAGCTCCGCAGCAGCACCAGCGAGAGGTCCTGCTCGACCACGGTCAGCGTGTCGTGCTGCTGGATCTGCCGGATCTGATCCTCGAGGTTGGCGCCCGTCCCTCCGCCAATGAACTCCAGGTCCGCCGCGGCTCCCTCACTCGAGGCAAGCACCACCAGTTGCCGCTCCGTTGGCTGCTGCTCCTCGCCGTCCGAACTCAGATCCAGCGGCGCGAGCGTGAGGAGTGTCTCCTCCGCGACCGCGCCCAACCGCTCTTGCATCGCCGTGTCCCACCCCCGGCGCTGCGCGAACCGAGTGAGGAACGCGTTGAGCTCCGGCAGGGCCGCGACGTCGAGCGGTGCCTGGAAGCGCAGACGCCGAGGATTCGTGAACTCCAAATACAGGATCATCACGATGGCGGCCAGCCCGCCCGTGGTGATGCCGCTCTTCAGCAGCGCCCCCCCAACCGGGCCCACGTCGGGCAGGGCGAACAGCTCGAACTGGAACGCCGCCGCGATCCAGAAGCACACCCCCGCCACCACGATCTTCTCATGGCGCTGCTCATGCTGGATGACCGTGCGCGCGCCATCGACGAACAGGGCACCCGTCACCATGATCAGGTACCCTGTCATCACGGGCCCCGGGATGCTGCTCAGCACCGCCGACACCTTGGGCAGGAACGCCACTCCCAGCAGGAGAAGCCCAATGCTGTACCCCATCCGGCGGGCAGCGATGCCGGTGATCTGCGTGAACGGAATGATGGCCGGGTTGATGGCGTTGGGCACCGTGCCCGCCAGCCCGGCGAATAGGTTACTGGCCCCCGCCCCCGCCACGGCGCCCTGCACCTGCCGGAAGTCGGCGGCGCGGTCGTCTCGCCAGGCGACTCGCTGCATGGCGATCGCCGCGCCGTTCGCCTGGATGGCGATGATCACGCCGAGGAAGAGAAAGGCCGGCACCAGTGTCCAGAAGTCGACGCTGAAGTCCAGCGCCAGCCCGGGCGCCTCGCTCGGCAGCCCGACCCACGCGGCCTCGGTGATCCGCGCCGTGTCGTAGATGCCCAGCCCTCCGGCCACGAGGCAGCCCCCCACGATACCCGCCAGCGGTCCCCAGAACCGCAGGATCGCCGATCCGCGTAGCATGAGCGCCGCCGCCACCCCCAGCGTCGCGAGGGCGGTCAACGCCGCCGCATTCGGCTCCGCCCGTGTGGCCGTGTCGAGCAGGTCGAACACGACCGAGGCCAGAGTGATGGACAGGATCATCATCACCGTGCCGCCCACCGTCGGCGTGACGAAACGTCGCAGGAGGAACAACCAGCGGGAGGCGACCAGCTGGACCCCCGCCGCGACGAGGAGCAGCGTCGTGAGCGTGGCGGGGCCACCATCCACCAGTGCGGTGATGCAGAAGGGGATGGAGAAGGCGGCGGTGAACATCGGCAGCACCGCACCCGCGCCCACGCTGCCTAGCCGCCGTACCTGAATGATCGTCGAGAGCCCCACCACCACTAGAGAGGCGAAGACCATCCAGGTCACATAGGTGCCGCCTCGGTCCGCGGCGTTCGCGACGATCACGGGGGTCACCAGGAGCGTGGCGGCGGCGATCAGGCTGAACTGCAGGCCGTAGCCGAGCGTAGGCAGCAGGGGCGGCTGCTCGTCCGCCTCGTACCGCGGGCTCCCCGAAGCCGGCAGTGTCATCGCAACGCTCTCTCGTCCGGTCGCCCATCGCGGGCTGCGGGCCAGTACGACCCCGCGCGCTCTGGCGCCCCATTCTAGGGGCGGCGGCGGGATGCGGCAGTGCCAGGGCGCGGTTCACCGGGCGGGCGCAGTGCGCGGCAGCGTTGACCGCTTGCCGCAGGGAGGATTGTTGCAGCGTGGGGAAGCGGCGCCTCGCGGTACGCTGCGTTGACAGGGCAGTGCGCGGTCGCGATATTGACCGCTGGTGAGGCTTTTCTATCACCCTTCTATCATGCTGAGGAGGTCGCTGGATGGGTAAGTATTTGCTGCAGGCGAGCTACACGCAGGAAGGTCTCGCTGGTTTGAGCAAGGAGGGGGGAACGAGCCGAAGGGCGGCTCTGACGGAGACCATTGGGGGCGTGGGTGGCAGCTTGGAGTCGTTCTACTACGCCTTCGGCAAGGACGATCTCTTCATCATCGCCGATCTGCCCGACGACGCAGCGGCGACGGCCGTATCCCTCGCCCTCGGTGCCGCCGGCGCCCTCACGGTCAGTGTCACGGTGCTGATCACCGCGGAGACCGTGGACGAGGCCATCGCCAAGAGCGTGCCCTACCGTCCTCCCGGATCCTGAGCATCCTCTTCGCCGGAGCGAGAAGCGCCGCATCACCGCGCGGCCCAGATGCGACGCGGGCGGTCGCTTCAGTTCAGACGCGTGATGGAGAGAGAGCCCGGCCTCCGGCGGCAATGCCTATGTGTGGGCGGCGGACAACGCGGGGGCGGTGAACAATCAGGCGCTCTCCTGAGATGGGGATAGCGTGTGGCTAACGCTCTCGTCGGTCCGCGGCAACCTCTGAGGCCGGCGGGAGATCGAGGGCAGCGGCAAGGGCGTCCAGGCCGGGCACGGTGAGGGCGGCGCCGGCGGCAAGCGACCAAGGGACGCCCCGCCGGTTCACCCAGACACAGGGGATTCCGAGTCGGGTAGCAGGTTCAACGTCGTGATAGGGAGATGCGGCGATATGCAACAGCTCGGTCGGTCGTAGACCGAGTCGCGCCAGCGCCTCGGTCCAGTGGGCGGCGGCCGGCTTGTAGCTGCGCACGTCCTCGGCCGTGACCAAAGCGTCGAAAGGGACTTCGAGCTTGTGGATACTTTGATGGAGAACGGCGTTCGTAATGTTGGAGAGGATCAGGAGCGGTTTGCCGAGAGCACGGAGGCGGCGCAAAAAGGGTGACGCGTCCGGGAAGGCAGGCCAGTCCGGAATGGAGGCGGCGAATCCACGGGCCTCGCAATCGCTCACACGGCCACCGAAGGCCTCTGCGGTTTGCTGCAGCGAACGAGCCAGGACCGTCTCATAGGGAAGGTAGGCGCCCGCTTCGATCTCCATCTCGATTCGCTCGCGTCTGAGGACGAAAGCGTCGAGATCGAGGCCATTGAGAGCTGGGATCGCCTGGAGCGCAGCATGGATCCCTGCATCCCAGTCGATGAGGGTGCCGTAGCAGTCGAACGTGAACGCACGGGCCGGGCGGGAGAGAGTCATGGCTCCCTCTCGCCCCAGCCAATGGCGGCGTCGCCGTAGCGCTGTTTGATGCGGGCAACGGCGGTATCGAGCGCTGCCGTGTGCTGAAACTCCTCACCCGCCGTCGCCTCGACCTGATCGAAGAGGCCAAGCTGACCTGCGGGCTCGGGCTCGCTGAGATTGGAAACCCCAACTCCCACCAGCGGAACTGGCGCCCGGGCGTGAGTTCCCGCCTCAAGAGGCCCAAGGCTTCCGTCGCGATCACCGCTTCCTCATCAATAGGGAGGGGCAGGGTGTGGCGACGGGTGAACGTGGTGAAGTCCGCCAGCCGCAGCTTGACCTGAACGGTGCGAGCACGCAGCTTGCCGCTTTTGAGCTGCCGCGCGACGGACGCCGCCTGCTCGCGGACTATCTCCTCTAGGTGACCGCGATCGCGCGAGTCCTCTGCGAAGGTGGCCTCGGAAGAGATCGACTTGCGCTCTCGCCTGGGGTTGACGGCAGAGTCGTCCGCCCCGATCGCCAGCTGATGGAACCACTCGCCACGGACACCGAAGCGATCGATCAGCCAGGGCAGGGGCCGCTCGGCCAGCTGGCCAACAGTGGTGACGCCCGCCCGCTCCAGACGCGCGGCGGTCTTGAGGCCCACGCCCCAAAGATCACGTACGGGAAGCGGCGCCAGCACGGCACGCTCTTTGCCCGGTGGCACGACCGTGAGACCATCCGGCTTGTCCATGCCCGAGGCGATCTTGGCGAGCGATTTCGAGGTAGCGACGCCGCAGGAGACGGTGAGCCGCGTCTCGGATCGGACGGTACCCTTGATCCAGCGGGCGAGATCCTCCGGCGTTCGCCCGCTCTCCACACGCTGGCTGACATCAAGGAAGGCCTCGTCAAGGGAGAGCGGTTCGACGAGAGGAGTGAGCCGACGGAAGACCGCCATGACCTGGTCACTCACCTCGCGGTAGCGGCTGAAGCGAGGCGGAATACGCTGCGCCTGCGGACAGAGACGCATCGCTGTTTTCATGGGCATCGCAGAACGACAGCCGAAGTCGCGAGCCTCGTAAGAGGCAGCAGCGACTACGCCGCGCGCCTCGGGCGAGCCGCCCACTAAGATGGGCTTGCCGCGCAGTTCGGAGTGATCGCGCTGTTCAATGGAGGCATAGAAAGCATCCATATCCGCGTGGATGATGTGTCGGAGGGGCATGCCTGCACGGTAGCAGCCGCGCGAACCGCCGCGACGGCGGTCGATCGCGTCGCTGACGGGACATTCGCGGTACTAGTAACGACATAACGTATCATGGGATTGTTGAGTTGGTGGAGCAGGCGGGCGGCGGGCGCTGATGCGTTTCAGCAGGCGGAATGGCTGCTCGAAGCGGCAAGACGGCTGAGCGAGCAAGGCGAGCGGGAAGCAGCCCGACGAGGAGGAAGCCGAGCAGCGAAGATGCTCGCGGCCGCCGAGCGGGCCGGATTCGGCGACCAAGCCCACTTGGACCTGCGCATGGGAGAAGCCTTGCTGCTGTCGGGCAGACCCGAAGAAGCACGCGCACCTGCGCACCGGGCGGCGAGTGCGCGCCCATACGATGTCGATAGCCGGATCGTGCACGGACACGTGCGGCTGGCTCTGGGAGAGCTGCACGAGGCGGCACACGAGTTCGAGAGCGTGCTGGAGGAGTTCGGCGGCGACCCGGATGCCAAAGCGGGGCTGCTGGCTGTCGCGCTGGCGCGGGAAAGTGGATCGTCGAGGGAACGGAAACCGCGGCAGACTACGCGAAGGCGGGAGACGTCCTAATTAAGGCCTGGGACGCCGCCGATAGCGTCAAGGACCGTGTCCAGGCTCTGAAAGTGCTGCCCCCAGCGGGCGGCGACCCGCGGGTAGTCGAGGTAGTGGAGATGGCCGCAAAGCGACGGCACCAGCGGCGGCGCTAGATGTGGGTGACTTGACCGACCGCGGACCGCACACCAAGCAGAACGCTTTTCTCCGACAGCTGGCGTGAGAAACGCCCCGCGCCCGGGCCGCTACATTGGAGGGGAGGAGGGTACGGCATGGGGCTGATCGAGCGGCTGCGGCGGGCGACGCGCGGGCCGACGATCGGCCCCACACCCGCGGAGGTCGCGCGGGTGCGGCGAGCGCTCCGCATGGAGGCGCGGCGGCGGGGACAGCCCACGGGACTCTCCATGACGCAGCTGTTGGAGCACAGTACGGAGCCGCTGCGGCAGGTCGACATCTACGCGGTGATCGCGCACCTCGCAGCCGAGGGGGAGGTGACCAACCTGCAGCAGCCCTCCGACGGCAACATGCGGTTCGACCTCACCGAGAAACTCACCAAGAAGAGCGATCACGCTCCCTAACGGCCCGCCCGTTGTTAGTTGATAGTGCGATCATAGGAAGGCGGCCCGAACAGGCCCGCACGTCAAGGACGTCCGGCCAGTCAGGTATCTCTCTGTTCACGCTACGTGCGGGGAAGGCGCGCGGCGAAGCGCAGGCGAACGTAGTCGGCGGTCCAGCGGCCCGTCTGATCGCAGAGGCTCGGCCGAAGCCGCTCGATCACTTCCGCTAGAGCGCCGTCGCGGTCGCGGGGGTGGAGCTGCGAGAAGAAGCTCTCGCCGAAGGTGTCGAGCCAGCCCGCCATGTCCGTGGGGAGCGGAGTGGGGCGCGGGAATAGTGCGATGTTCTCGACGAGAAAGCCGCCAGTCTGGAGCTTGGCCGCGTAGGTCTCGGGCTTGGGAAAGTACCACGGCATCGGACCGCCGTCCTCGACGCCGCGCCGCGCCAAGACGGCCCGCAAGGCTTCAACGATCGTGGCGACGTTGTCGTGACCGCCAAACTCGGCCACGAAGCGGCCGCCGGGTTTCAGCGCGCGACGGACGCCCGCGATGACCGCGTCGGGGTCGGGCATCCAGTGCAGCGCGGCGTTGGAGAAGACGGCGTCGAACTCGGCCGAGAACGCGAGCCGTTGACCGTCCATCAGCCGCGCGTCCAAGCCCCGGCGCCGGGCCGCCTCCACCATGGCCGCCGCGCCGTCCACGCCGACGACCGTGCAGCCGACCTCCACGAGCTTCTCGGTCAGCGCGCCTTCGCCGCAGCCCAGGTCGAGGATGCGTTCGCCGGGTTGGGGGTCTAGCAGGGCAAGCGCGGCCAAGCCGAAGCCGGACACGAAACCGGCATGCTCGGTGTAGCGATCGGCTTGCCAAGATTGATGTGGGTGAGCGGGCGTAAGCCACCTCCGGTCCTGCGGGCTCGGCCACGAGCCCGGATCAACGGCCTCGCTTATACGATCGCCCTATAGATGTTATGTATGACTCCAGAGTGATATCGAGACGCTCCGGGCAACGTGGCGAGGCACGACGAGCGGCGCTTTTGCGGCTGCCACGGGTCGGAGATGGTCGCAGCCCGCGACGCGGAGCATGCGGCGCGCCAGGTACGAGGACACGAGGAAGAGCCAGGCACCGCCGAGCAGCCGCGTGCTTCACGCGCTCCATCTGCTTCGCCGTCCATTCTCCACGCCCGGCCCGCAGCTTCGCGCTCGCCGCCGGCGAGCGGGCCGCCATACGGCAAGGCTGGCGTCGTTGCAGTACCACCGAAGATCGCACTATAAATCGAACCCCTGCCTTACCGGCCGTCGGTGCCATCCACCGGAGCGCGCCGGGCATGGCCGGCAGCTATGGATACGCGCGCGGGCGCTGCAACGCTCGGGAGAGCTTGTTCGGTTGAACTTCGCACTACAGTCTTCCCTTGCGGCGCCCTACCCTACCCTACCGGCCTGGCTCTGGCATCGGCGACCGGTTGATTGAGACGAACGATATCGAGCGGCTCTTCCACCGTGAGCGCGAAACGGCGGAGCAAACCGGCCAGCGCATTGCCGGGCCCGGTGACAGCGACGGTCCGCACGCCCTGATCGTAGGCGGTCTGCAGGGCGTCGACCCAGCGGACGGAGCGGCTGTACTGGCCGCGCAGCTCGGCGCGGAGGGCGGCCGGGGTTTCGATCAGCTGCCCGCAGGCGTTGCCGATCATCGGCCTGAACGACTCGCGCAGGGAGAGCGCTTCGATTAGCGGCTCCGCGGCGGCGTCGGATTCGCGAAAGTAGTCGGTGTGGAAGGCGCCGGCGACGCGCAGCGCCACGGCCTTCACGCCGCGCGCCACGGCCAGCCGCTGCGCCTCCCCGACGGCGCCCACGCCGCCGCCCACGACGAACTGATCGGCGGCGTTGCAGTTGGCGAGTGTGCATCCGGCGGCGGCGGCGATCTCCTCGGCGACGCGATGGCCCACGCCCGCCAGGGCGAGCAACGTGTTGGGCGCGGCCTCGCAGTCGCGGTCCATGAGACGGCCGCGCTCGTAGGCGAAGCGGACGCCGTCTGCAAAGGAAAGGGCGCCGCAGAGGACGGCGGCCGAATTCTGGCCGGACGAGTGCCCCAGGTAGAGATGAAAGGCGAGCAGGGCGCGCCCCTCTCGCTCGGCCCGCTCACGGTCGGCCTGGGCCCAGGCGACGAGCAGCGGCTGCACCACGGAGGGCTTGGCGAGCTCCGCGGCCGGGGCGCTGAGGCCAAGCTCCCAAAGATCGACGCCGATGGCGGCGGAGGCGCGATCGAACACGGCCCGGTCATCGCGGTCAAGCGAGGCGACCGCGCCGGGCCTCTGCGATCCTTGCCCCGGACACAGCAGCGCGGCGCGGGGAGGAAGCGAGGACATCGGCGCTCCTGCTCTTGATGCGGCTGCGATCAGCGGACCAGCGGACGGGCGGCGACCACTGCAGGACCCGGCAACGGCCGCTCCCGCGATCGCTGGCGGGAATCCATCGCCCTACACTGAACCGTACAGGGATTTTGAGGGAGGGTGAATGTCGAATCCGCGCAACCGCTGGCGGCTGTTGCTCCTGGCTCCGATCACGCTGCTCGCTATCGCCGGCTTCGCGCTGGGGATCGGCGTCAAGGGGCTGCTGGACGGCGACGCCTCGGCGACGGGCTCGGTGCGCGCTTTGCGAGGCGGCGGCTCCGGCCCGGCGGTGATCGACTTCCAAGCGAACGAAGAGCGCGAATCGCGCTTCGGGTTGCTGGACGAGGTCTACGACATCCTCAGCCGTGAGTTCGTGGAGCCGGACCGGGTCGAGCTGGGAGGGCTGCGGACGGCGGCGATCAACGGCGCCGTCGGCGCGCTCAACGACCCGCACTCGGTCTACATCGACCGCGAGACCTTCCACCTCAGCAGCGAGAGCATCAGCGGGCAGTTCGAGGGGATCGGCGCGACCGTCGATCAGCAAAGCGAGGGGATCTTCATCACGGGGACCTTCCGCGGCTCGCCGGCCGAGGCGGCCGGCATCCGCAGCGGCGACGTGATCCTGGCGGTGGACGGAGAATCGACCGCGGGCTGGTCGGTGCAGTTCGCGGTGGCGCGCATCCGCGGCCACGCCGGCACGGACGTGGTGCTGACGGTGCGGCACCGCACGGGCCAAGTGGAGGATATTACGGTCACGCGCGGCGTGATCGTGATCCCGAGCGTGCAAGCGATTCAGGTGCAGGACGCCGCCGGCCTCGCCGTCGAGGACCTCGCCTATATCGCCATCTCGCAGTTCACGGAGAACACCCGCGAGGAGTTGGTGGCGGTGCTGGAGGGCGCGCGGGCGGCCCAGGTGGAGGGGCTCATCATCGACTTGCGCGGCAACCCGGGCGGGCTGCTCACGGCGACGGTGGAGGTGACGGGCGAGTTCCTGGACGGCGGCGTGGTGCTGACGGAGGTCAACCGCCAACGGCGATGAGCAGGCCTTCAACGACCAGCCCGGGGGCGCCGCCCTCGATATCCCCCTCGTAGTTCTCGTGAACGGCGGCTCGGCCTCCGGCTCGGAGGTGTTCGCGGCGGCCCTGCGGGACTACGGGCGAGCCGTTGTCCTGGGCGAGCAGACGCTGGGCAAGGGGACGGTCAGCATCCCCCGTCACCTCTCCGACGGCAGCGTGCTCTACGTGAGCACGGCGCGCTGGCTCACGCCCGACGGCGAACTGATCGAGGGGGTCGGCTTGATCCCGGACTTCATCATCGAGCCTTCAGACATCGACTTCGAGCAGCGGCGCGACGTGCAGCTCTTCGCGGCGATCAACTACCTGCGCGGCCTGCCGATCGAGACGTCACTGACCGCGCCCCAAGGGGTGGCCCAGGATCCGGAGCGCACGGATCCCTAAACCGGCGTGCCCCCGGCGGCCCGTGACGCGCGCCGGCGGCGCCAACGCCTGCGAGAGGCGGGGCGGACGCGCCCGCTGTAACCGGCAGGAGACTTGAGCGCATCCTGTCCAGGGCGCTCTGCCGGTCGTAGACTGACGCCGATGGCGAGGAGCAAGTCGAAGCGGAAGGGGCGGGCGCGGGACGGCGCCGGGGGCGGGGAGGCGGACGCCGCCGCCAAAGCGGCGGCGAACTTCCGAACGATCGCGCGCAACAAGCGCGCCACCTTCAACTACGCCATCCTGGAGCGCTTCGAGACGGGGCTGGCGCTGACCGGGACCGAGATCAAGGCGATCCGTGAAGGCAAGGCGAGCATCGCGGAGGCCTACGTGCGTCCACGCGCCCGCGAGCTCTGGTTGGTGGGGGCGACGATCGCCCGCTACGAGGCGGCCAGCCACGGCAACCACGACCCCACCCGGGACCGCAAGCTGCTGCTGCATCGCCGGGAGATCCGGGCGCTCACGGAGGGGGCGGAGCAGAAGGGACTGACGATCGTTCCGATCCACCTTTACCTCAAGCGTGGGCTGGCAAAGCTGGAGATCGGGCTGGGGCGGGGCAAGCGGCAGTACGACAAGCGGCAGGCGATCGCCAAACGGGAGGCGGAGCGACGGATGCGGCAGAGCGTGCGCCAGTAGCCGCGGCTGGCGAGAGGCGGCCCTATACTGGGACGGTGAAAGGGGACGAAAGGACTCGACAGCGATCGGTTGATCGGTTTTGCGTGCCGAGGTGCCGTGCCCTCGTAAAACTGCGGCAGTTAAAATAACTGGCGAGAAAGAACTCGCTCTCGCTGCCTAACTAGGCGGTGAGCGTTCCCCACCGCGCTCGGCCGGACGGCCGGTGGCGGGGCGTCAATCAGTCCGGCTGCTCGGTCTCTGATGCCGGGAAGAGACCGCTAAGACAAACTCCGGCTGGTCCAGGGGCCAGCCCGTCGGGCGACGGGCCTCGGGGCGAGACACCAAGCCCGACTACGCGCGTAGCAGATACCGGCGGCTCATCGTCTGGACGGGGAGTTCGATTCTCCCCCGTCTCCACCACTTCCCTTCCGGATCGCCCACAGCGCCACTGCCGCACATCCCCCAGACCGCACCAAGCGGGGAGCCAGCAACACGGGCAGGTTTCTAGCGGTAGATCTTGCCGACGAGGGAACGGTTGCGGGCGACCACCGCATAGGCAAGCTCGCGCAGCAGCGACGGCCCGGGCAGGTCGACGGGGGCGAGGAGCCGGCCGCCGGGGAGGAGCCGCAGGAGGCGGGTCACGCTCTCGCCGCCGTGGTACTCGCGACCGTCCGGGGTGATGCAGTGGGAGCTGGCGCGGATCTGCTCGGGAGTGAGCGCGCCCAGGATCTCGCCCGCCGGAACCTCGGCAAAGGGGATAAGCCGGATCTCGCGCCGGGCGCGGGCGGCGAGGGCGCGGGCCGTACGCGTGCAGAAGCCGCAGTCGCCGTCGAAGACGAACACGTAGCAGCCGGGAGGGCGAGCGGCCCGCGTCGGCCGGTGATAGCGCATGGACAGCCTCGCAGTTGTGCTCCGCCCCGCCGTGGACGGCGGATCAGATGGCCAGTATGGCGACTCCCGCCACCGCGACGCAGACGCCCAGCACGCCCCAAATAGTGACCCGCTCCTTGAGGAAGATCACCCCCAAGGGCAAGGCGAAGATGGTGGACATGGCGAACAGGACCGCAGTGGGGCCGGCGCCGATGTCCTTCACCGCGATGATGACCAGCATGGTGCCGAGACCGGTGGTGAGCGCCCCCGTCCCGCCGATCAGCGAGGCCGTGCCCTTGGGCGGGATCCCCGCCAGCGGCCTCCCGCGGCGCGCGATCGTAAACCAGACGATGAAGACGAGCATGGCGGGCCAGAGCTGCGCCAGGGCGACGGGGGCGACGTGGATGCCGGGAGCGACCACCCGCAGGATCGTCGCGTCGCCGGCCCAGCCCAGGGCGGTGATGCCGGCGATGGTGAGCCCGACGGCGAGGCGCGGCAGCGTGATCCCGATCCCGGGAATCCGGACGCTCCCCGACACCGAGCGTCCTGCTTGCGCGTCGGCGGTCGAGCGCACAGCCGGGGACGCTGGTTTCCGGGACGCGGCGTTGGGCCACTGCAGACGGCGCGGCGGCGAGGCAGCCTGCACGATCCGCGCGCCGGCGCGCCCATGGAAAACGAAACGGTAGACGCCGCTGATGATGAGCAGAGCGAAGGCAAGCCGCAGGCCGCGGCGCGCGGGTCGCCCGGCCTGCCCAGTCCCTGCGGGGCGCCCGTGGAAAGCGCAATGGTAGACGCCGCTGAGGATGACGGCGGCGACGGTGAGCCCGACGGCGCGTCGCGGCAGCGTGATCCCGGTCCCCGGGATCCGGATCCCAGGCGCCGCCGGGCGCTCTGCTCGCGCGGCGGCGGCCGAGCGCACAATCGGGAATGGACGGCGTTGAGGCACAGCAACGGGCGGCTCTAGAGGACGCAGGGGGCGGGAGAGCGCGGTGGGGGGCTGGAGCGTAGCGGGGCGAAGCCACGGCGACCGCTGCGGCGGTGGCGGCGCTTGCCTGGCCTCCACGACGGCGCGGCCGTAGAAGGCAACGAGGTAGACACCGCTGAGGATGACCGCCCCTCCTACAGCGTCACGCCAGCCGATCGCCTCGCCGAGGAAGATCGCGGGCAGGATGAAGGAGGCCACGCTGTAGAGGCCGATCACGGCGGTGTAGCCGCGGGTAAGCCCCAGGACCGCGAGCGTGAGGGTGTAAGCCGGCTCCGCCAGCACGTAGGCGGCCAGGCCCGCCAGCGCCAGCTGCCAGACGATATTCGGGTCCATGTGCCAAAAGTCGTCCTGCGCGCCCAGCGCGAACGTGGCGGCGATGATGAAGGTGACGGCGAAGATCGAGCGGAAGGTGACGATCGTGAGGAAGTCGATCTTGGCCAGCTTGGCCGTGAGGAAGGTGCCAGTCGCGGCCCAGATGACGGCATCGGAGAGGATGGCGACGACGCCCATGCTGTGCGCTCCGATCCGTCTTCGGCCCGAGCGCCGCTAGAGGGCCAGCAGGGCGACGCCGCCGACCGCGACGGCGGCGCCGAGGACGCCCCAGATCGTGACGCGCTCCTTGAGGACGATCGCGCTCAGCGGCATGGCGAAGATCGTCGACATGGCGAAGAGCACGGCGACCGGGCCGGGGCCGATCTCGCCGATCGCGAATACCAGCAGGATAGTACCGAGTCCCGTCGTGGCCGCCCCGGTGAGGCCGAGCACGAGTCCTGCCCGCGGCGTGAAGGCGCCTTGGAAGACGCGGCCGCGGCGGATCACGAGGAGCGCCAGCGCGATCACCAAAGCGCCGGGGGCGATCTGGATCACGGCCACCGCGGAGGCGTCGAAGGGATCGGCGATGGCGCGCAGCAAGGTCGTGTCGCCCGCCCAGGCAATGGCGGTGAGCAGCGCCACGAGCAAGCCGAGGAGAAAGCGCGGCAGGCGGATCGACGTGCCGGGGATGCGGACGGACGAGGACGGGCCGCCGGCGGCCGCGTCGGCGAGGCCGCTGCCGCCGCTGATGGGACGCAGCCCGCCGTCCGTCCGCCGCCGGGAACGCGAGAGCCAGCGCCGCCAGCGGGGCCCGCGATGCTCGGAGCGCGGCAGCGGCGGCTCCAGCCGCTCCTCCCCCACGCGCGGGGGTCGGCGGCGGCCGTAGAGGGCGACGATGTAGACGCCCGTGATGATCACCACACCGCCCAGGGCCTCCTGCAGGCCGATCGGCTCGCCGAGGAAGACGGCGGGGAAGATGTAGGAGAACAGGCTGAAGAGGCCGATGACCACGGTGTAGCCGCGCGTGAGGCCAAGCAACCCCAGGCTGAGCACATAACCCGGCTCCGCCAGCACGTAGGCGACTAGGCCGCCAACGACGAGCTGCCACATCGTGTGGAAGCTCATCCCCCAGAGATCGGCCTGCGCGCCCAAGACGAACATAGCGGGAAAGACGAAGAGGAAACCGAATACGCTGCGAGAGGTGGCGACGGAGAGGAAGTCGATCCGTGCCAGCTTGGCGGTGATGATCGTGCCCGCGACCGCCCAAGAGCAGGCGTCGAGGAGCATGACGACCGCGCCCATGGCCATAGATCACACCCTCAGGGCGCCTCTCGCCGCCTGCAAGCCGTCGCAATCAGCGTCGAAGGTATCACCAGACGGCGGCCGGTAGTGGCTCGAAGCGCCGGGAGTTGGCATCGTGGGCGAGCAGCGCCTCGAGGCAGCTTCCGATAGGAGGAACAAAAAGTGGATCTCAAACAGCGAGTCGCGTTGATCACGGGCGGAGCGTCCGGGCTGGGAGCAGCCGCGGCGCGGATGTTGGCGGAAGAGCAGGCGCGCTTGGTGTTGGTGGATCTCGACGACGCCAAGGGCGAGGCGCTGGCGAGCGAGCTGGGCGAGCAAGGGCACTACCTGCGGGGGTGATGTGACGTCGCCGGAGGCAATGGAGGCCGCCGTGAAAGAGGCGGTCGACAGATTCGGGCGGCTGGAGATCGCGATCAACTGCGCCGGCATCGGAGGGTCGCAGCGGGTCACGGGCAAGCGCGGGCCCGCACCCCTGGACTGGTTCCGTCAAATCGTGGAGGTCAACCTGATCGGGACCTTTAACACGACCCGGCTGGCAGCGACGGCGATGTTGGAGAACCAGCCGGGCGCCGACGGGGAGCGGGGCGTGATCATCAACACGGCTTCGATCGCCGCCTTCGACGGCCAGATCGGTCAGGCCGCCTATGCCGCGTCGAAGGGCGGGATCGCGGGAATGACGCTGCCGATCGCGCGAGACCTGGCGCGCCACGGGATCCGCAACGTGACGATCGCGCCCGGGCTATTCGACACGCCCCTGCTCGCGCGGGTACCGGACGAGGTGCGGCAGGCGCTGGGAGAATCGGTGCCGTATCCATCGCGACTGGGCGACGCGCCGGAATACGCCCTGCTGGTGCGCCAGATCATCGAGAACCGCTACCTCAACGGCGAGGTGATCCGGCTCGACGCGGCGCTGCGCATGGCGCCGCAGTAGCCTTCCCGTCAGTGCTACGGTTGCCACAGGCGCAGGAGCCGGATGGATATCCGAGTTCCTTGAGCGTTAACTGTTCGTTGATGGGCCGTTAATCCTTCCCTAACCCCCTCTAGGAAGAGGGTTTATAGCCTTCTGGCCAAAGGAGGCTTCATGAAACGAGCGATTGGCTATCGAAGGCCGGCCCGCCAGGCGGGCTCCATCCAGCAGATGCGACGGCACCCGTGGCTGCTATGGGTCGCAGCCATAGCGATCCTCTCGATTCGCGCTCGTCGCCCTGTGGCGGCGACGATGAAGAGGCTGCGCCCAGTTCAGCCCCAGCCGAGAGCACCACAGCGGCCGCCCAAGAAGCGACCCAGCCCGCCGACGAACCCGAGACGATGGCCGAGATGGATCTCTCGGAGCTCAGCGGGACCGTTGAGATCGACGGCTCCAGCACCGTCTTCCCCATCACCGAGGGGATCGCCGAGGAGTTCGGCCTCCTCAGCGACGTGCGGGTGACCGTGGGCGTCTCCGGCAGCGGCGGCGGCTTCCAGCGCTTCTGCGCCGGCGAGACCGATATCTCCAACGCCTCCCGCCCCATCAAGGAGAGCGAGATCGAAGCGTGTGCCGCGAACGGCATCGATTTCATCGAGGTCCCCGTCGCCTTCGACGGCCTCACCGTCGTCGTCAACCCCGAGAACGATTGGGCCGACCACTTCACCGTGGCCGAACTCCATCACATCTTCCGGCCCGACGACTACGCCGAGAGCTGGGCCGACGTGCGCGCCGGCTTCCCCGACGAGGAGATCGTCATCTTCTCCCCCGGCGTCGACTCCGGCACCTTCGACTACTTCACCGAAACCATCAACGACGACAGCGGCGTCCAGCGCCAGGACAACACCACCTTCTCCGAAGATGACAACGTCCTCGTCATCGGCGTCGCCAACGAGTTCGGCGCGATCGGCTACTTCGGCTTCTCCTACTACATCAACAACCAGGAGAATCTCCAAGCCGTCCCCATCGACGGCGGCGCCGGCCCCGTCTCCCCCACCACCGCCACTGTCAACGACGGCTCCTACGCGCCCCTCTCGCGGCCGCTCCTCATCTACGTGAAGACCAGCAGCCTCGACCGGCCGGAGGTCGCCGCCCTCGTGGACTACTACCTCTCCGACGGCCGTCCCATCATCGACTCGCCCGAGGTGGGCTACATCCAGCTGCCCGATAACTTCTACGCCGCCATCCGTCACCGGGTCGCCAACCGCGTCACCGGCTCCGTCTTCCCCGGCGCCCCCGAGGGCGCCACCATCGAGAGCCTCTACGGCGTGCAGTAGGACAATTCGCCGCCTGTCCGGCCGGGATGCAATCCCGGCTGGACGACGGCACGCCCCCGGCGCCATCCTGCTCCAAGGCGCCGGGGCGGCGGCGTTTAACTCCGCGAATCACGATTCGAATCGCGCTCCGGTTTCCGAGCCAGTGAGAGAACGCGACAGAATCCGCCGTTGAGTCGCCGCCTGGCATGCTTGAATCGCGGGAGTGTACGCTTCTAAACATGGCAGCCACGCTCGCGATCCAGGCCTTTCCTCGTGCCCAGTCCCGTCTGCTGAGACGGCCTGTCTGGATCGCGACGATCCTCCTGTTTGCCTGGCTACCGGCGCTCTCCTATCTGGACCACCTGCCGGCTCCCGCCGTCTTCGACTCGGGAACGCCTTTCAATAAACACATACACCCCAGCTCCAAGGCCAACGGGCTGAATCCCGTACACGGTCCCACCAGCGCCAGCCACAGCGCGCACGGCCACGGCGACAGCGGCGGGTTGGGATCCGGTGCAGTGCCTCTGATGATCGCTGCGGCCACGCCGACCCCCGAGCTGCCGGCGCCGGTGCTGGCAGCAATCACCACGGCAACACACTGGGCTGGGCGGCCAGCGGTCCGGCCTCCGACGCCTCCGCCGCGATAGCTCCCTCACCCGCTTCGCGGAGCGGCCGTCCCGGCTGCACCTCAACCCTGTGCATCCGCAAGGGTCCTGCCATTGCGACGAAAGAGTTGTTTGCTCATGGAAGCGTTTCTGTTTGGATCGAAGTTGCGGAAGCGGCTGATGTTGCCGGCTTGCGGAATGCTGGCCGCGGCGGTGGCACTGGCTGCAGCCTGCGGCGGCGAGGTGAGCGAATCGGAGTTCGAGACGCTCCAGCAGGAGGTGACGGAGCTGCGCGGCCTGCTGGAGCATGCCGGCGAGAGGGCGGACCGAGCGCTGCTGGTGGCGTCGCTGCCGGCGCTCCAAGTGGCGCAGTTTCACTCCATGGACGAAGTGATCAACAACGAGCGCCTGATCCACGCCACCCATCCCGGGATCGTGATCCGCGCCATCAATACCCTGCAGGCGCCGATCTGGCCGACCGATCTGGATGCGCACGTACGCGGGGTTTCTCGCCGCGCTGCAGACCCTGGAAGGACCGATCCTGGACGATGACGCGCAAGCCGCCGGGCGCCCAGCGCGGGTCGTGCACGCCCATGCCCACGCCTTCGAGGAATCGGTGAACGCCTTCCTGGCGGGAGAAGCGGTCCCGCCGCCGCCCGCGATCAGCGATTCCACGGAGCCCAGGCACGATCATCAAGCCTCCCAAGGCCACGAGTAGGTCAGCGAGGAGCACGATAGGGAGGGCGAAGGGATGGCGGACGCAGAGGGCGCGGAACCCGGCCATCCCGACTCCGGGGACGGGAAAGACGAAGACGGCTAGGAAGGCGCGCACGACGGCTACGAAGATGAGGACAAGCACGAAGAGACGGCCAGATCCGGCTGGGGCCGGATCGAGGGCGACGCCAGCCCCGGTCTGGCTCCTTCTCGGCATCGCCGCGATGGCAGTCGTGATCGGCGGCCTCCTGTGGCCCAGCCGGGCCGAGGGCGCACGCTCGCTACGTCCGCTCCGAGCCCGCGTTCGCCGCCGAGCTCGTGAAGGCGCCGGATCGCATCGACCTCTGGTTCAGCCAGCAGCTGTTCCGCCGCCAGGGCGCAAACACGATCCGCCTGCTGGACTCCACCGGGACGGAAAGACCCCTTGAGCGAAGCGCTGATCGACAGCGCCGACCGCCAGCACCTCTTCGCCAGAATCGTGGAACCGCTCCCGCCGGGTCGCTACATCGTCGAGTGGACCAACCTCTCCGCCGAGGACGGCGACACGGATTCTGGCCACTATCCTTTTTATGTCGCATATCTTCCCACGGCTGTCGACACAGCGAACGACCGTGCCCTCGCCGAAGATCTCTTGATTCCGTACCCCGGTAACGAGTCCGATCAAGGGCAAATCGAAGCAGTTGAAGGGACGGAAGCGGATGCCCTCGGTCCCGTCACCCTGCCGCTGGCTGTGGAGCCGGACGAGGGCGGGATCGGTGCGGGGCCGATCGTGCTGGCGATCGTGAGCGCGTTGGCGGTGGCAGGGCTCGTTGGGAGCCGCTTGGTCAAGGCGAGGAGGGATCGGAGGCCGTGAAGACCCTCCTCGCAGCGGCGGCGCTGCTCGTAGCGGGAGTGACAACAGTCGCTTGCGGAAGCGAGGCACCTCCAATCGGGCAGAGCGCTCCATCTCCCCCGCCGACGCCGGCCGCCGACGCAGGCAAGGCGCTCGGCGTACCCGGGCTCAGCGTCTACTCGGTCGGAGGGGACCTTCAGCTGGAACGGAACGGCGATCTGCGGAAACTGGTAGTCGCGCCCAGCTTGAACGTCTCATACCTATCGCCGCGGATCTCGCCCGACGGCCAAGCGGTGGCCTATGTGCGCTTGGCGATTTTCAGTGGAAGCGAGGCGGCCACGGTGCTCAGCGACATTCGGGTAGCCGACCTCGAAGGCGGAGGGCGCGTCGTCGTCACGCCGAGAGGCGAGGGGGCGTTCGTGTGGGCGCCGCAGTGGTCAGCCGATCAGGGATCACTCGTTTACGCACACCAACTGAACCAACCGGACGCCGCAGGTCGCGCTTTCCAGGTCAACGTCGAGCGGGTCGACCTAACAACGGGCGAGAGCGAGATCTTGGTGACGAACGCGCGAGACCCAGCGCTCTCGCCCGACGGGCGGCTGCTGGTATTCGTCGACGACCCCGCGCTCGCACACAAGCTCTCGGTACTGAACCTAGAGACGGGCGAGCGGACGCCGCTCCTTGCGCTCAGCGACGGTCTGGCCGTGTTCCGCCTGCCCCAGTTCTCGCCCGACGGGGAATGGATCGCGGTAGCGGCCTCAGGAGAGGGCCGGTTGGTGTCCAGCCGGCCGGTGCCCGCCGTGCTCAACCGCAGCAACGGCGTTCAGGACGTCTGGCTGATCCGCCCCGGACGGCAGTGGACTGCACCGACTCACGGCCGTGCAGGAGGATCAGCCCGACTTCGCTTGGTCCCAAGACGGGCGGCACATTCTCCTGCGCGGAACATTCGGCATATATCTCGCCGAGGTGAGCACGCGCAGGACGCGTACGATCCTCGTGCCGGGCGAACTCCACGGGACGCACGACTGGCACGGATCGCTTCCGGTAGATCCGGCCGAGGCGCCGTGACCACTCGTGCGCCCCGCGCGCTCTTCGCACTGGTCGCGCTCGGCGGCCTCATCGCCTGGCTCTGGCTCTCCACCGAGCCGGTCGCCGGGCACGCGTTGCTGGAGCGCTCGGATCCGCCGATCAACGCCACCCTGCGGGAGTCTCCGCGGCTCGTGAACCTGATCATGACGGAGCCCCTCCAGCAAGACTTCTCGGGGATGGAGGTGCTCGACAGCCTAGGGCGGCGCGTGGATCGCGGCGGCGTGCTCTTCAACCCCGAGGATGCCACGCAGATGAGCACCCGGGTCGAGCCGCTCGATCCGGGGATCTACACCGTCGCTTGGCGAACGCTGTCCGAGGTAGACGGGCACACATGGACGGGGTCGTTCTCGTTCACGGTGCTGAATCCGGACGGGAGCACGCCAGCCGGGACGGTCTTCGCGCCCGACCTCTCACGGCCCGGACCGCCCGCGGGCGCGGACGCGGCCGTGCGATGGTTCAGCTTCACGGCGCTCATCGGGCTGGTGGGCGGCGCGCTGTTCGCCTTGTGGGCGGCAGGCCCGGCCGCGCGCCTGGTTGGAGGAGCCGGGCCGCGCTTCGCGGAAGCGGCGCTGGGCTACGCCTGGGAGGGGGCGACCTTCGCGGTCGTGCTGCTGATCTGCACGACGGGTTACGACGCGGCCGCCGCCGCGCTGCGGCTCGGCGGGCTGGCATTCCTGGACGAGACGCTGTTCGACACCCGCAACGGGCTGTGGCTGCTGATCCGCTGGCTGCTCCTCCTGATGACGGCGGCGCTGCTACTGACGGTGCAATGGCGGCCACGGCTGCGGGCGTCACGAGAGGCGCTGCTCACGCTCCTGATCTTGGGCGCAGGGCTGATCGGAAGCTTCGCGAGCGTGAGCCACGGCGCGGCGCTGGACCAAGGCTGGATCTGGGCCACGTTGTTCGACGCGCTGCACCTGGCAGCGGCCGCCGTGTGGATCGGAATGCTCGCGGCGCTGGTATGGACGCTGTGGGCCACACGCCGAGCCGCGGAGCAACGGCAGCGGCGCACGTTCCAAATCGAAGCCGTGCGCCGCTTCTCCTGGGCAGCGGCGGGCTGCGTTCCGATCTTGATCACGGCGGGCCTCCTCAGCCTGCTGGCCGCAGTACCGGCCCTGCACGGCTTCATCGACACCTCCTGGGGCGTAGCGATGCTGGTAAAGCTGGGGGTGCTGGCTCTCTTGTTCATGGTGGCGGCGACAAACGCGCTGGCGTTGCGCCCACGCTCACAGCGGGCGGGGACCGCAGGGAACGAGACTTCGCGGCTAGAACGTCGCTTCCGAACGCTGATGCGGATAGAGCTGGGACTGGCGCTGGTCGTGCTCGCAGCAAGCGCCGCCCTGACGCAGCTACCGTCGGCTCGGAGCGAGCTGCCGGCGGTCGCTGCGGTCCAGAAGGAGCGCGCGATCAGCGAGACGGTCGCGCTCAGCGACCTGACGGCGCGGCTGACGATCGAGCCGAATCTTGTGGGCCTGAACCGCTACGCGGTGGAACTCGAAGGGGTAGGCGACGGACCGATCGATCCGGTGACGGAAGTCCGGCTCCACTTCCGCTACGAGGACCCGAGCGTGGGCCCCGTGATCATACCCGCGGAGCCGGAGGGCGGCCGCTACGTGATCGAGGGGGTGTTCTTCGGGCTGGCCGGCGCTTGGGATGTCGACATCGAGGTCCGGCGCGAACGCTCGGACGACGTCATCGGCGGGATCACGACCAACGTCGAGCAAGGATTCATCGAAGTGCTGCCCTTCGGGCAGGCGCAGCCAGGCGCCCTGAGCCTGCCGATCACGCAGTTCGACTGGAACGGGATCGGGGCCCTGTGGGCGGCGCTGGGAGCCGGTCTCCTGATCGCCTACCGGGCGCCGCTGCGCAAGCGCGTATCGCCGCGCGCGGGCGATCTGTCGCTGGCGGCGGGGGCCCTGTGCATGGCGACGGCGGTGGTCCTCCTCTGGGGCTTGGAAGTGGAGCCGGGGCGGACGCAGGAGAACCCGGTGGAGCGGACCGCGGCATCGATCGCCAACGGCGCGGCGCTGTTCGCGACGAACTGCGCCCAGTGCCACGGCGAGGACGGGTTGGGGGACGGGCCGCTGGCAAGGACCTTGCCCGCGCCGCCGGCCAACTTCCGCGTGCACGTGCCCTTCCATCCCGACGGCGTGCTGTTCACCTGGATCAGCGACGGGATCCGCGGCACGGGGATGCCGGCCTGGAGCGACGCGTTGAGCGAGCAGGAGCGCTGGGACCTGGTGAACTTCCTACGGGCGAACTTCGACCGGCCGCTGGACCCCCGGCTAGCGACGCGCCTCTCAAGCTACAGATGCTTGGTAGCGACGAGAAGATCCCGAGTACGGCCCTCGGCATCGATCACGTAGTCGAACAGAACGGCCTCGCGCTGGAAGCCCAACCGCCGGAAGACCGCCTGTGCAGCAGCTTGGTCGAGAGTCATCCGCGCCGTGAGCATGCGCAAGCCGAGTGTCTGGGCGATCGCTTCGATCTCGCCGGCCAGCAGGCGGCCTAGCCCCTGACCCTGCCCCTCCGGCGTGATCAGCAGGCGGATCTCGCCAAGGTGGCGGGTCCAAGTCGTGGCGTTGTGCAGCAACGTACCTTCGCCGACGAGTCGGTCGTCGACGAAGGCGAGCACAGTAGTCGTGCGCCCTGCCTCGATAGCGGCGATCCAGGCATCGACCGCTGCCGGCTCGGTGATGGTGGCGGGGAGAAAGAGGAGGTCATTCGGCGGGATGGCGCGGGCGAACGTGAGGACGGCCTCGCGATCGTCCGCGTCCATGAGCCGCAGCTCTACGGAACGGCCGTCGGCAAGCGCGCCGCGTTTCGGGTAACGCGACAGGATCGCCTCGGCGCCCAGGGAGAGGATTGACGGAGTGGTCATCGCCTGTCTCCTTGCACGGGACTGAACGTTGAGCGGTTCACCAAGACTCCGGTTCTCCAGCGTGACGCCAGCAACGGCCGGGGCCGGTCTAAGAGGTTTTCGCCGCCTTCGGTAGGGCCACGTCCTGGTCGATGGGATCACCCTTCACGGCGAACTGCTGCTGCTCCGTGGAGCCAGTAAGAGCTGTGGTGGAGCTCTGGCCCTTGGTCACCGCCTCAAGGATACGGTCGAAATAGCCGGTGCCGACTTCACGCTGATGGCGGGTGGCGCTGTAGCCGGCGGGCTCCGCCTCGAACTCCCGCTGCTGCAGATCGACATAGGCGCTCATACCGCGAGCGGTGTAGTCGTTCGCGAGTTCGAAGCTGTTGAGGTTGAGAACGTGCCAACCGGCCAGCGTGATGAACTGGAACTTGTAACCCAGCCCCCCCAGATCGCGCTGGAAGGCGTTGATGGCATCGCTATCGAGGTGGGCGTTCCAATTGAAGGAAGGGGAGCAGTTGTAGGCGAGCCATTTACCCGGATAGCGTTCGTGGATCGCGGTAGCGAAGTGCCGGGCCTGTTCGAGGTCGGGCGTAGAGGATTCGAACCAGAGGAGATCCGCGTAGGGAGCGTAGGCCAGCGAGCGGGCGATCGCGGACTCAATGCCCCCTTCGACCACGAAGTAGCCCTCGGGGGTACGGCTGCCGCCGATGAACGGGTGGTCGCGGGGATCGATGTCGGAGGTGAGAAGCGTCGCGCTGACGGCGTCAGTACGCGCCACGACCACCGTGGGAACGTCAAGCACGTCCGCGGCGAGGCGGGAGGCGATGAGCGTGCGGATGTGCTGGGCGGTGGGCACGAGCACTTTACCGCCGAGATGGCCACATTTCTTCTCGGCGGCGAGTTGGTCCTCGAAGTGCACGGCGGCGGCGGCCGCCTCGATCATCGCCTCCGTGAGTTCGAAGGCATGGAGGGGGCCACCGAAGCCCGCCTCTGCATCGGCGACGATCGGGGCGAACCAATCGCGCGAGTGGCGCCCCTCCGCCCGCTCGACCTGATCGGCGCGCTACAGGGCATTGTTAATACGCCGCACTAAGGCGGGCGCACTGTTGACGGGATAAAGGCTCTGATCGGGGTAGGTCTGGCCAGCCAGGTTGGCGTCGGCGGCGACTTGCCAACCGCTGAGGTAGATGGCGTCGAGGCCAGCGCGCACCATCTGCACTGC
This sequence comes from Dehalococcoidia bacterium, assembly GCA_963663895.2. Taxonomy (GTDB): domain Bacteria; phylum Chloroflexota; class Dehalococcoidia; order Bin125; family Bin125; genus JAPOXK01. Next base: position 150,835 of record CAXXRD010000003.1, read on the forward strand.
CTGGGCGCCGCTGAGCGCCCCGAAGGTGTGTAGATAGAGCCGCTCCTGGAAGAGCGCGCGCAGGCGCTCGGCGCCGTGGCGCGCGAGGGAGTGCTCAATAGGGATGGAAGGGCGCAGGCGCAGGACGTCGGCGGTCGTGTAGTCACGCCGCACCGCGAGCTCCTGCGCTTCCTCTGTCCAGCGGCGTTCGAGCGCGGCGATAGCATCCGTGCGATCGGTTTCGATTGTGGTAATGGAGGTCATTGCAGCCTCTCGTACGCACCAAGCGTAAGAAAATCCACGAAGTCATCGCCCATGACGAGGTCGTCGAGCAGGTCGGCGGCTTGGCCCAACTCGCCCTTCTCGCGTCCGCCCAGCTTCTCGATCTCCTCGTCGCGGAGGCGGGCGTAGAGCTCGGCCGTGACGCTCGCCTCCGCGCCTGTGCCATCGGCCAAGGCGACGCGGTGGCGCACCCACTGCCAGAGCTGGGCGCGGCTGATCTCGGCGGTCGCCGTGTCCTCCATGAGGTTGAAAATCGCGACGGCGCCGTTGCCCCGCAGCCAGGCGTCGAGATACTGAAGGGTAACGCTGATGTTGTTGCGCAGACCGTCGAGCGTCACGGCGCCATCAGGGACGCGGAGAGCGAGAAGCGCATCCGCGTCCACGGCCACGTCGTCGCGCAACCGTTGCTTCTGGTGGTCGTTCTCGCGCAGAGCGCCAGCGAAGATCTCGCCGGCCACGGGCACCAGATCTGGGTGAGCAACCCAGGTGCCGTCGAAGCCGTCGCCGGACTCGCGCTGCTTATCTTCACGCACCTTCACCAGCGCCACCTCGTTCACGGCGGCGTCCCGGCGGCTGGGAATAAAGGCGGCCATCCCGCCGATCGCGTGCGCGCCGCGCTTATGGCACGTTTTCACGAGCAGCTCGGTATAGGCGCGCATGAAGGGAACGGTCATGGTGATCTGGGCCCGGTCGGGAAGGACGTCGGCGTTGTCGGCCCGGAATTTCTTGATCAAGCTGAAGATGTAGTCCCAGCGGCCCGCGTTGAGACCGGCGGCATGGTCGCGCAGCTCGTAGAGGATCTCCTCCATCTCGAAAGCGGCCAGGATCGTCTCAATCAGGACCGTGGCGCGTACGCTGCCCTGGGGAACATCCAGCGTCTCCTGCGCCTGAACAAAGACCTCGTTCCAGAGTCGCGCCTCCAGGTGGCTCTCCAGTTTGGGCAGGTAGACGTAGGGGCCCGTCCCGCGCTGAAGTGCCTCACGGACGTTGTGAAAAAAGTAGAGGCCGAAGTCGAAAAGGCTGGCGGAGATGGGAGCGCCATCGACGAGCACGTGGCGCTCGTCGAGCTGCCAGCCGCGCGGTCGCACCATTAGAGTGGCGATCTGTGGATTCAGGCGGTAGGACTTCCCCCCGGGGATATCGAGCGCGAGCGCGCGGCGCACTGCCTCGAACAGGTTCGCCTGGCCCTGAACGACGTTGTCCCAGCTGGGGGAGAGCGCGTCCTCGAAGTCGGCCATGAAGACGTCGGCGCCGGAGTTGAGCGCGTTGATCATCATCTTGCGCTCAACCGGGCCGGTGATCTCCACCCAGCGCCTCTGCAAGTCGGGCGGCGTCTGCGCAACCCGCCAGCCGGGCTCCTCACGGATAGCGGCGGTTTCGGGGAGGAAATCGGGGCGTTGGCCGGCGTCGAGGCGAACCTGGCGATCGCGGCGGCGCTCCAGAAGCAGCTGGCGGGTGGCATCGAAGCGGCGCTGAAGAGCGGCTACGAAGGCGAGCGCCTCGTTGCTGAGGACGTGCGCAGCCTCGGACGGAGGCGGTGCCAGCAGGCAGACTCCCGCAACGTTCGTCTGAATCGGCTGCGGCGCGGCACTCGGGCTATGCGGATCAATCACGATCGAACTCGATTCACGGTTTAGGGCGTTGCTTGGGACATCTTGGCAATGCAGAAAGCCTAGCAACGCAGCGGTCGCGGTCTATACAAGCAGACACAAGTGGCAGGTAATGCCAGCGCAGCGTCTCTCCCAGCGGCCGCATCGGCGACCCGACGCAGGCAAAGCCGGGCGCAGACGCCCTAGCGCCGTAAGAATCGACGCAGGATCTCTTCGCGCGGAAGGCGCAGCAGCGTGGGGCGTCCGTGCGGACAGGTCTGCGAGCGCGCACAGTCCTCGAGTGCGCGCAGCAGCGCCCGTTGCTCCTCCGGTGCCAGCGGATCGCCGGCGCGCACGGCGCTGTGACAGGCGCTGGCCGCGGCGGCGGGGTCGAAGCGCTGTGGCTCCTCGGCGCTGAGCGAAGCGGGTGAGGCCTGCGCCAGCTCATCCAGCAACGCGGTGAGGCATCCGGCAGGGTCACGCGAGCGCGCGCGCTCGGAGTTCTCCCCGCCGAGCGCGCGCGCCAGCGCCGCCGGGAGGGCACGCAGGCGCAGCGCCCGCTCTCCAAAAGGCTCGACATCCCAACCCAGCGCCCGCAAGGCGGGAGCGAATTCGGTCAAGGCGCCGGCCTGGGCAGCGCTCAGCTCGATCGGGTCCAAATCCAGGAGCGCCTGCTGGGAAGCGGAGCGGGGGGCGGCCGCGGCCTCCAGCAACCGTTCGTAGAGCACGCGCTCGTGCGCCGCATGCTGGTCCACCAGATAGAGCCCGTCGGGTCCCTCCGCCACGAGAAAGGCAGCGTCGATCTGGCCGAGAACGCGCAACGGTGGCGAGGCGGCACCCGGCAACTCGGGCTGTCCCTCTGTAGCGATTGCCTCCGCGGGATCGGGCGCAGACCGCGGCCCGGGCCGCTCCAGGGTCGGCAGGCCGGCACGGTCCCAGGTAGAAAGCGGCCGAGCGGCGGATCGGGCCGCACTCGGCACCGCCGATGTCGCGGCGGCGATCGGCGTCAGCCCTGCGGAAGTCCGGCCTGTCAACAGCGCCTCACGCAGACTGCGCTGGATCAGTCCGAAGGCAACGTCTTCGTCGGACAGCTTGACCTGCGCCTTGGTCGGATGCACGTTGACATCGACCCGCGCCGGGTCGACCTCAAGGAACAGGGCGACCAGCGGAAAGCGGCGCGCCGGCAGCAGCTCGCGATAGGCCTCCTGCAGGGCGTAGCTCAGGCGGCGCGATTGCACCGCGCGCCCGTTGACGAAGAGACGCAGCTCGCCGCGGTGGGCGCGCTGGTACTGCGGCGGTGCCGCCAACCCCTCCACCCGCATTCCCGCCCGCGGCTGGGTTCCGGCAAAAGCGAGGGCCGCCTCCGCCGCGGGCGCACCCCAAAGCTCGGCGAGCACGGCCCGACGCTGGCCCTCGCCGCCGCTGCGCAACGCCCGCCGCCCCTCCATCGTCAGCTGCAGAGCCACGCGGGGAAGCGCCAGCGCCTGGTCGCCGCAGACGCGCGCGATCGCCGCTCGCTCCGCCCGATCGCCGCGCAGAAACTTCCGGCGGGCGGGCTGACGCGCGAACAGCTGCCGCACCTCCAGGGTCGTTCCGGGGGGCGCAGCTGCGGTTTCGAGTGCCTGGGCGCTGCCGCCACGCAAGCGGAGCCGGGCGCCAGCGCCCGAGTCGCTCCGTCCCGGACGGGGGTCGCGAGGCCGGCTAATACAGTCGACTTCCGCCACCGCAACGATGCTGGGCAACGCCTCCCCACGGAAGCCGTAGCTGCGCAGCGCCCAGAGGTCATCGGCCGCGGACAGCTTGGAAGTGGCATGTCGCTCGAAAGCGAGGGGCAGTTCGTCGGCGCCCATTCCGCGGCCATTGTCGGTCACGCGGATCCGCTCCAAGCCCGCCCCCTCGATCAGCACTTCGATCCGCGTGGCGCCCGCGTCGGCCGCATTCTCCAACAGCTCCTTGACGACCGACGCCGGGCGCTCAATCACCTCGCCCGCTGCGATCTGCGCGGCCACGGACGCCGGCAACCGCCGGATGGCGTTCCCGAACTCGGTTTCGGGCAGCGCAGCGGGCGCAGCTCTGCTCACGTGCCCGTCCTCGGCTCAAAGGGCAACGCTGCCTGCTCGGCAGGCGCATCACCCAGCGCCTGGCGGGCCTGATCGCGCAAGGCGTAGAGGGCGGCGATCGCCTCGAGCGGGGTAATCGCGTCGACATCGAGTTCGGCCAGCTCCTCAGCGAGCTCGGCCCCGGCGCTGGCCACCGGGGCCGAGGATGACTCAGCCCGCAGGAAAGCCGGGGGGCGCTCAGGCTCACGCGCGTCGGCCTCCAGCGTCCGCAGCAGCTGGCCCGCGCGCGCGAGCAACGGCGCCGGCAGCCCGGCCATCGCCGCGACCTGCAGCCCGTAGGAGCGATCGGCCGCGCCCGGCTGCACCTTGTAGAGAAAGCGCAGATCCGCCGTCGACGGCGTCTGCAAGGAGGCGCCGTCGCCGCGCCCGGACCCCAAGGAAGCCCCTCCCTCGTCGACCGCAACGTGCGCGTTGGCGACGCGCGGATAATCGCCCGCGAGCGCGGTGAGCTCGTGGAAGTGGGTAGCGAAGAGCGTGCGGGGTCCGCCCCCGCTCCCCCGGCGCCGAAACTCGACCAAGTACTCGAGCAGCGCTTGCGCTACCGCCAGCCCGTCGTACGTGCTCGTGCCGCGGCCGATCTCGTCCAACACCAGCAAGGAGCGTTCGCTGGCTGCAGCCAGAATGGCGGCGCTCTCCAGCATCTCCACCATGAAGGTGCTCTGCCCAGCAGCGAGGCGGTCGTGCGCGCCCACGCGCGCAAAAACACGGTCCACCAGCCCGATGCGAGCGTCAGCGGCCGACACGAAGCTCCCGCACTGCGCCATCAGCACGATCAGCGCCGACTGACGCAGGTAGGTGCTCTTCCCCCCCATGTTGGGACCGGTCAGGACCAGTACCTGCGGCGGTCCCGGAGCGGAACCGGCCTGCAGCTCCATGTCGTTGGGAACGAAGAGGCCGGAGGATCCGAAAGCGCCGGCGGCGGCTTCCACGATCGGGTGACGGCCTGCACGGATCGTCAGCGCGCCCGAGTGGTCCAAGCGCGGGCGGGTATAGTCGCGCTCCGCCGCCGCCTCGGCCAGGGCACAGTCGACGTCGAGGCGCGCGACGCCCCGCGCCAACGCCCGCACGGCGGCAGCCTGCGCGCCCAGGTCGCGCCGCAGCTGTGCGAGCAGCTCGCGCTCCCGGGTCACCAAGGCCTCGCGCGCTTCGAGCGCTTCGGTCTCGAGTGCGCGCAGCCGCGGCGTGACGAAGCGTTCGCCTCCCGCCAAGGTCTGGCGCCGCTCGTAGTCGGGAGGGACGAGCGCCAGCCCGCTCTTGCTGACCTCGAAGTAGTAGCCAAAGGTCCGGTGATAGCCGATCTTGAGGTTGGCGATGCCGCTGCGCTGGCGCTCTTCCGCCTCGAGTTCGGCGATGGCGGCGCGGGCGGTGCGCAGCTGCGCGCGGAACGTGTCGCACGCGCCGTCCGCGCCGGGACGCAGCACCCCTCCCTCTTCTGCACAGGAGCCGGGACGTTCTTCAAGCCGCGCCGTGATCGCTTCCTGCGCAGCGGCGGCAGGGCGCAACTCCTCCGCGAACACCTCCCGCAACTCGGCCACGCGCGCGCCGGGCAACGAATCGGCCAGAGCCGTCCCCTCGCCCTCCGGTCCGTCCGACCCGTCGCCGACCTCCCCCAACGCCTGATCAACGATCCGGCCCAGCCGGGCGGCGGCGGCCAATCCCGCCCCCAGCCGCACCATCTCCGGTGGCGGCCCCAGCCCGGCAACCGTCCGGGACAGCAGCCGTGCCAAATCCGGAACGGCACCGAGCTCCTCCCGAACGGCCGCCCGCAGCAGCGGCCGCTCGCGCAACAGCTGCACCCGGTCTAACCGCGCCTCGATCGGCACCAGCTCCAGAAGCGGCCGCGCCAAGCGATCGCGCAAGAGCCGGCGCCCGGCGGCGGTGCGGGTGCGATCCAGCACCCCCAGCAGGGTGGTGGGCGAGCCCTCCCCGCCCTGCCCGGCAGCGCCGCCCGACCGATCCTCGAAGAGGGAGAGCGCGTGCAGCGTGGGACCGTCCAGGCGCATATAGGCCCCGGGCTCGTGCAAGCGCGGCCGCTCCAACTGCGCCAGCGTCCCTGCTTGGCTCTCCTGCAAGTAAGCGAGCAGGGCTCCGGCAGCGGCGAGCGCGGCGGGGCGCTCGCTCAACCCCAACCCCTCGATCGCGGCCAGACGGTAGTGCGCGAGCAGAGCAGCCGCGGCCGATTCTGGCTGAAACTGCGCTGGCGGGCGCGGCGTATGCGCCGGATCCAGCTCCGCCAGCGCCCGCGCCAGCGGCGGCGGCGCAGCGCTTTCCTGCCGCGGCTTCGCTCGGGCCGTTGCCTCGACAGGGTGCGGCGGCTGCGGCTGCAGGAGCTCTGTGGGCGCCAGCAACTCCAACTCGGCGGCGCAGCGCGCGGCCGCGTCCGCTCCCTTGAACTCGCAGCAGCGAAACTCGCCGGTGCTCAGGTCAGCCGCCGCGAGTCCCCAGCACCCTCCGGCGGACTCTTGGCGACCCCCGGCTTCCTGCCGGCGCCGCGACTCCGGCAGCGCGACGAGGGCGGCGCAGTAGTTGCTGCGACCGCCCGCCAGCAGCGCCGGCTCAAGCGCCGTGCCGGGCGAGACGATCCGCACGACTCCACGTCGTACCAAGCGCTTCGCGGCGTGGTCCTTCTCCGGCACTTTGTCTTGGATCTCGCCGGCCGCATTCAGCTGCTCGCAGATGGCGACGCGGTGTCCGTTGGCAACCAGCCGCGCCAGGTGGCCCTCGACGCTGGCCACGGGCACGCCGGCGAGGGGAACACGGATCCCTTTCCCCAGCGGCTTGCTCGTGAGCGTCACGCCCAATTCACGGCTGACCAGCTTGGCGTCGTCGTCGAAGGTTTCGTAGAAGTCGCCCAGCCGAAAGAACAGGATCGCGTCCGGGTGGCGCGCCTTGATCTCCAAATACTGGCGACGGACCGGGGTACTCAGAACGCCTCCCGCTCACACGTCCCGCTATGCGATCGCCTTACACGGTACCGCGTATACAGGGAAACGTGTACCACGCGCCGACCCCGACTGACAAGGCGCCCGCCCGCGCTCCGCCGTGCGTGCGTCGATCCAGCCTACCAAGGCTCGCCTGTAATCGAACGCGCGCTCACATAAAGGTGTGCGATGGACCCCATCGACCACGGCAAGCCGCCGCGGAACGGCGGCGTCCAGGAGTCAGCAGCCTAAACAGACGACGAAACCGGCTCGTGGACGGCGCGGGGGGAAGCCGCCGATGCAAAGCGATCCTCGACGACCACTGCTGCGGGCGCCAGCTCGCGGCAGAGACCGCACTGGATGCAGCGCGCGTCGTCGATCGCCCACCCCTTCCCCGAGGGCAGGCCGTCGATCGCATCAGTGGGGCAGAGATCCGCCGCCTCGGCCAGCGCGGGATGGTCCGGCCTGCTGATCCGGTGACGGATCAGGCCACGACAGCGGCGGGCCGGACAGCGGCGCTCACGCACGTGCGCCTCCAGCTCCTCGCGGAAGAAGCGCAGGACGCTGCGGACGGCATAAGGAGTGAACTGTCCGTGCAAGCAGTTGGCGTTCTGCATCGTGCGGTCGATCGCGCCGATCCGATCGAGGTCGTCGTCACGACCACCGCCGGCAGCGATGCGGGTCAGCAACTCCACCAGGCGCTGGCCGCCGCCGAAGCAGGTCGTGCAGCGACCGCAGGACTCGTCCTCGCAAAACTCGCTGAAGTAGAGGGCCAGGTCCAGCACGCAGGTACGATCGTCGAACAGGATGAGGCCGCCGGATCCCAGCAACAACGAACGCTCGCTGAAGGGGGCCCGCTCCAGCGGCAGATCAAGATCGGCAGCGGGCAGAATGCCACCCAGGGGGCCGCCGGGCTGCACACCCTTCGCGGGACGGCCGTCCGGCGTGCCGCCGCCGGCCTCCACGAGCAACGCGGAGAGGGGCAGCCCGAAGGGCACCTCCAGCACGCCGGGGCGCGCGATGTGCCCGCTGATGCTGAACATCTTGGTACCAGCATCCGCTTGGACGCCGGCCTCGCGGTACCAGGCGGCGCCGTGACGCAGCACCAACGGCACGTTTGCGTAGGTCTCGACGTTGTTCACGTTGCTGGGCTGAGCGAAAACCCCGCGCTGGGCGGGGAAAGGCGGGCGGATCTTGGGCATGCCACGCAGCCCTTCGATCGAAGCGATTAGGCCGGTCTCCTCGCCGCAGACGTAGGAACCGGCTCCGCGCGTGATCTCGAGGTCGAAGGCGAACCCGCTCCCCAGGATGTCGTCGCCCAGGAGGCCCCGCGCGCGCGCTTGGTCGATGGCGCGCTGCACGCGAGCGATGCTGAGTGGATACTCGTCGCGGATATAGACATAGCCGTAGCCGGCGCCGGTGGCACGGCCGGCGATGATCATGCCCTCAATCAGCGCGTGGGGGTCCGATTCCATCTGCACGCGGTTGACGAAGGCGCCGGGGTCGCCCTCGTCGGCGTTGCAGACCATGTACTTGACGGGGCCGGGGGCGCCCTGCAGAAACTTCCATTTGCGGCCAGCGGGGAATCCGCCACCGCCGCGGCCACCGACGCCGGCCTCCTCGACAAGGTCGCAGATCGCGAGTGGCTCCATGGCCAAGGCGCGATCCAGCCCAGCGTAGGCACCGACCGCGAGTGCGTCATCGATCGATTCGGGGTCGACCACGCCCATCCACTGCATCAGGCGCCGCTGTTGACGCCGCCAGAAAGGATGATCGGCGAGCGCCGGCACGCCCTCGCTCTGATCCTCGGGACGAAGGGGAACGCCGGCATGCGTACCGGGCGGGGAGTCAGGGGAGAAGGGCACGGGCCAAGCCCGCCAGCCCAACGCCCAGCGGGAACGGGGGTCGCCCTCCGCAACGACGGCGGCCACGAACTCGCCCACCGCATCGGCCGGGACAGGGCCATAGAGCACTGGGGCCGCGCCCGGGCGCTGGACCTCGACCGTTGGCAGGGCGAAGGAAGCGCCCGTGGTGCCGGTCGCGACGATCGTGCAGTCCAACCGGCGAGCAGCGACGGCAGTGCGCAGGGCGGCAAGGGTATGGTCGGCGCCGGCGGCGATGGAAGAGGTGCTGAGATCGACACGCAGCACCGTCCGCTCGGCATCGATCCCCTGGCGCTCGTCCCAACTGGCGCGGGCGGCGGCGCGCAAGGCAGCATAGCGCTCACTCACGAGCGCTGCTCCGCGGCACCGCGCCAAGGCGCGATCGGCAGATCGGCATCGGAAGCGGCGGGGGGCGGCACAACTTGCGCGCCGGCTTTGACGCGGCGCGCCAACCGCACGGCCTCCGCAACGCTAAGCGGGCCGATCACGCGGCCGTTGACCCAGACTTGGGGCGCCCGCTCGCAGGTTCCGTTGCACTGCCCCAGCCAGAGACCGTAAGCATCGTCAGGACCGTTCTCGCCGAGGCGGCATCCGAGCTCGGCTTCGAGCACGGCCTTGATGGACCCGCCGCCCACGATGCGGCAGCTGGGACCGCTGCACCAGACGACGAGCGTGCTCGGGGGCGGGATCTCACGAAACTCGGAGTAGAAGGTGACGGGCCCGTACACTTGCGCTTCGCTGAGGCGCAGATGCTTGGCGACGATCGTTATCGCCTCGCGTGGAATCCAGCCGAGTTCCTCTTGTACGAGATGCAGCGCGGGCAGCAACTGGCTGTGGGCACGTGGCAGCGCTTGGATCAGACCGGCGATGCGCTCGATGGGAGATGCTCCTTAGGCTTGCGCCCCGACGGCTTCAAGGAAGCGCCTAGGCTAGTGTAACCGGCGCTCGTTTCCGTCTCGAATGGCAGTGGCGCATTATGCACCGGCCGACTCGCCGCCCTCGGTGCCGGCAGAGGCGGGAACGAGGAGCGCGTCGACGAAGGCCGCCGGAGCGAAGGGGGCGAGGTCATCAAGACCTTCGCCGATACCGACGAAGCGCACCGGCAGTCCCAGTTCCCGCGTCACGGCGAAAACGGTGCCGCCCTTGCTGGAACCATCCAGCTTGGCGAGGCAGACGGCGGTCACCCCCACCGCCTCACGGAAGAGGCGCGCCTGGCTGAGACTGTTGCGGCCGGTGTTGGCGTCGAGCACGAGCAACACTTCGTGGGGGGCGCCCTGCACCCGCCCGGCGATCACACGGCGCACCTTGGCCAACTCGGCCATGAGGTTTCTCTTGGTCTGGAGACGGCCGGCTGTGTCGATCAGGACGAGCGCCGCGTCGCGGGCCACGGCCGCATCAAGCGCATCATAGGTGACGGCGCCGGGATCGGCGCCGGGAGCATGCGCGATCACAGCAGCTCCGACGCGTTCGCCCCAGTGACGCAACTGCTCCACCGCGGCGGCGCGGAACGTATCTGCGGCGGCGATGACGACGTCATGGCCCTCGCCGCTGTAGGCGTGAGCCAGCTTCGCAATGGTGGTGGTCTTGCCAGCGCCGTTCACTCCAACCACAAGCACCACGTGGGGAAAAGGCGGCTCGGGTCGATCTCCCCTCACGACTCCAGGATCCCAGAGGGCGCCGCCAGGGGCGGCCGGAGAATCGCCGCGGTCGGGCGACCCCAGTAAGGCGATCAGATCATCGCGCAGACGCGCGCGCAGGGCGGCGGCACCGGCAACGTCGGCGGCGCGCAGACGCTCGATCAGGAAGGTGGCGGTCGGCACGCCGAGGTCGGCCTCAATGAGGATCTCCTCAAGCTCATCCCAAAGCTCTTCGTTGATCGGACGGCGGCGCAGCACCGCTCCGATCCGTCCGATGGCGGAGCGGCGGCTGGGAGCGGTCACGCGCTCCATACGGCGCGCCAGCTCGGCCGCCTCGTCCTGCTGCGCTCCCAGGTCGGACTGGGCGTTACGACCGATGCGGAGCAGCCTCACCGCAGAGCCTCGCCAGCGTCCGCGCGCTACTCAGCGAGGTCGAGCTCGGCCAGGCGCACGGAGAGGACACGGCTCACGGAGTCCTCCCCCATGGTGATGCCGTAGATGGCGTCGGCCTGTTCGATCGTGCGGCGATTATGCGTGATCACGACGAACTGAGTGCGCTTGGCCAGCTCCTTGAGGGCCGCTACGAAGCGATCGACGTTGGCTTCGTCCAAAGCGGCATCGACCTCGTCGAGGACGCAGAAGGGAGCGGGGTTGACTTCCAGCACCGCGAAGAGCAGGGCGATGGCGGTGAGGGCGCGCTCCCCACCGGAGAGCATGGAGAGCGCCTCCACGCGCTTGCCGGGCGGCTGTGCCTCAAGCTCGACGCCCCCCTGATCCCAGTCGTCGTCCGTGATCGTGAGCTGCGCGTGTCCGCCGCGGAACATCGTCTTGAAGTAGCGCCGAAACTGCTCGTCGACTTCCTCGAACGTCGCGCGGAAGGAGACACGGATCAGCCCAGTCAGTTCGGTCTCGATCTCCAGCATGCGGCGCTCAGCAGCTTCGAGGTCGGTGACTTGGCCACTGAGATAGGCATGCCGTTCGCTGATCTCCTTGTATTCGGCCGCCGCATCAACGTTGACGGTGCCAAGCCGGCGCAGGCGGGCGCGATTCTCTTCGACCAGCTCGCGCAGATCGTCGTCGGAGAGGCTGGCCATCTCGGGATCGTCGGCGACGGGAACGGGCAGTGATCCAAGGGAGCGCTCCACAGGCGCCTCGTCCACGGTCGCACCGTTCTCTTGATCTTCGCCCGCCCGCGAAGGAGCGGAAACGTCAGAGCCGCCCTCGACCACGGTGCGCGCGGCGGAGCGGTTCGCGTATATCTGAGCGGCGGCGGGAGCGCGCTCCCCCATCCCCACGTCTCCTCGGCCGGGGGACCCCTCGGGAAGTGCGTCCAGCATGAGTATGCGGCCGCGGCCGTCGACATCGAACCCGTCGGTACGCATCGCTTCACGCAAGCGCTCGCGGGCCGCCTGGCTCTCCCCGAGCGCAGCCTTGGCGTTCAGCAGGGCGCGATCCGCAGCGAGCAACCCTTTCTGAGCGGCTTGCACGGTCTCGCGACGGGCGCTCTCTATGTCGGCGAGACGGGAAACGGCATCACGGTCCGGGCTAGCGGCGAGAGTGGCAGCGTGCTCCTCGCGCAGGTGAACGAGGTCGCGCTCGCGCCGGACGGTCTCCTCCGCGATCGCGGCGATCTCATGATCAACCTCTTGCAGCCGAGCGTTGCGCGCTTGGCGCTGCTCACGCATACGGACTTGGGCGGCGGCGCGGGCGCGCAAGGCCGCTTCGATCGTCTCGTGGCGGCCCGCGAGCGCGCTATGGCGGGCCTCCGCCTCTCCGACGATCTGCGCATACTCACGACGGCGGCTGGCGAGCGCTGCGATCGCGGCAAGGGCCGGCCGTCGGCCTTCGATCGCGTCGATCTCGGCGTTGCGAGTCGCGGCCTCCTGACGGAGGCGCGCCTCTTCCTCCTCGATAGTGGCCAGGCGCGCGCGGGCGCGCGCGGCCTCCGCCTCCATACTCTCGAACTCGCCGCGCAAGCGAAGCGCTTCAGCGCGGCGGCCAGCGGCATCATCGATAGCGGCCGCGCGTTGCTCAGTCGTGTGCTCGGTTTCGGCCTCGGCGGCGCTGAGCTGGCGCTCGATATCGGCCAACTCGTCTTTCCGCTCTTCGTACTCGGCAGATTGCTGCAGGGATCGTTCGAGATCGGCGATCTCGCCGGGCAACGACTGCAGCTCACTCTCGCGGGCGAACGAGCTGCTCCTGGCCACCTCACCGCCGATGATGGCGCCGAGCGGACGCAACAGATGGCCTTCGCGAGTCACCACGCTACTCATCCCCCGCCCAAGGATCTGACGAGCGGCAGGAATGTCCTCCACAACGATGGTGCGACCGAGCACGCTGTCGATGAGGGGGCGAAAGCGATCGTCGCACTGAACGAGGGCGGATGCCGTGCCGATCACGCCGGACTCGCGCTGGAGCGCGAGCGGGCTTCGGTGCCGCAGCGTATCGAGCGGGAGCGTGACGATCCGTCCAGCGTGCTCACGCGAGAGCGCATCAATGACTTGGAGCGCTTGCTCGGCGTCATCGAAGACGACGGCATCCACGTAGTCCTCAAGGGCGGCCTCGATCGCGCGCTCAAGGCCACGGGGAACGCGCATCAAGTGGCGGAGCACGCCGAGCACGCCGGGAATGCCGGTGGGCTCGGCGCCACGGGGCACGCCGCGACCGCCGAAGAGGGCGCGCAGCCCTTGGCGCATGCCCTCGCTTTCCGCCTGCATCGCGCGCAGGATCTCGAGTCGGTCACGCGCCGCCTGCAAGCGCCGCTCACGGGCGGCGCGTGCACTTTCCAAGTTGCGAATGTAGGCGGAAACGGCGTAGTAGCGCTGGACCAAGCCCTCGCGATTCTCGCGCGCTTGCTTGGCCGCGGCCGCGGCCGCGCTACTGGCCTCCTCGGCGCCCGTAGCGACAGCCTCGGCTTCCTCCAGCGCGGCTTGCATGGTTGATCGGCGCGCCTCCCCCGTATCGCCGCGAAGGCGCTCGCACTCGGCGGCGATATGATGCAAGCGCGCATCGTCCTCAGCATGAGCGCCACGGAGGCGAGCGAGATCTCCATCGACCTCGATCAGCCGACCGCGGACCACTTCCTGCTCCGCATCGACCTGAGCGAGGCGGTCGCGGGCGGCGGTGAGCGCCTCTTCGGCTTCCCCGAGGGACCGTTCCAAGCTGGGGTCCAGCTCGATGGGGACATCGCGCGACGCTGCCGCGCCGTCGCGATCGAGCGCGCTCAGGTCCCGCCGCAGTTCGGCGGCGCGATCAGTAAGCAGGCGCCTGCGCTCCTCCGCCAGCGCCTGCTCCTGTTCGAGACGACGGACGTGATCGGCGCGGCGGCGCTGCTCGGCGGCAGCGCGCTCGCTCTCGAGGCGCGCAGCGCGTAGCTGGCTCTCGGCTTCCGTCGCCGCCTCTTCGGCATCACTCACGGCTTGCGCGGCGTCGCTCTGCTGGCGCTCGCGGAGTTCGAAGGTTTCGCGATCGCGCGCGCAACTATTGTCCGTATGCCGCCACTCGCGGCCATACCAGTCCGCGAGGGCACGACGGAGGTCGCGTTGGATCTCGGCATGCTTGAGCGCGCGCTTGGCTTGGCGCTCGAGCGTGCGCATGCGCGGCTCGATCTCATCGAGCAGGAGGCGCACCTTGCCAAGATTCTCATGCGCCGCGCCCCGCTTGCGCTGCGCCTCTTCAATCCTGGCGCGGTGGCGGCGTACGTCGGCGACCTCTTCGATCAACGCACGGCGCTCCTCAGGACGGAGGCGGAGCACCTTTTCGACCAGACCTTGGCCCAGGATCGCGTAAGAGCTCGGACCGAGTCCTCCGCGCAGGAAGAGCTCCTGGATGTCGCGCAGGCGCACCCGGCTGTTGTTGATGAAGAATTCGGAGTCGCCGTTGCGGTGCACACGGCGGGCGACGTTGACCTCGGTGAAGTCGAGCGGCAGCCAGCTGTCCTCGTTGTTGAGGGTAATCCTGACCTCCGCCATGCCGGCCGGCGGCCGTTGATCAGAGCCGGCGAAGATCACTTCCTCCAGACGGCGCGTGCGCATCGCCTTGCCACTGTGCTCACCGAGCACCCAGCGCACGCCGTCCGTGATATTGGACTTGCCGGAGCCGTTGGGGCCAACGACGGCGGTGATCCCGGGATCGATCTCAACCACCGTCTTGCTCGCGAACGACTTGTACCCCTGGATCTCGATCTGCTTCAGGTGCACGATCGCATCACCCTTGTGCAGCGGCCGGCGCCAGCGAGCGTAGCGCCGCTTCCGCAGCCAATTTCTCGGCGGCCTGCTTGCTCTTGCCCTCGCCGGTGGCGAGATCGCGGTCCCGCAAGCGGACCAAGACGGTGAACTCGCGCGCGTGGGCGGGGCCACGCTCGTCGATCGTGTGATACGTGGGGGCCGCATGCCAGCGACTTTGGCATGCTTCTTGGAGAAGCGTCTTCGGATCACGCTCAAAACCAGCGATGGCGATGGCGTCAAGCTCGGCGGCGAGCGCGCGAAGGACGAAACGCTGTGCGGACCTGATCCCTCCGTCGATGTAGACGGCGCCGATCAGCGCCTCGAAGGTACGACCCAAGATGGCCGGTTGCTCACGCCCGTTCTGCGCGTCGATGCCCTTGCCGAGCACGATGTAGGAACCAAGGCCGTATTGCTCGGCAAGAAGGGCAAGGGTTTCGTTCCGCACGAGAAGCGATCGCACTTCGGTCAGCCAACCCTCACCCGCCGCAGGATAATCATCATAGAGGCGGCGGGAGATGATCTGATCGAGAACGGCGTCGCCGAGGAACTCCAAGCGCTCATTCGATTCGAGCAACTCTTGGGGGTTCTCGTTGAGATAGGAACGGTGGAGGAGCGCTTGACGCAGCAAGGCAGCGTTTTCGAAGCGGTAACCAAGGCGGCGGGTGAGCACGTCGAGTCGCCGGCCACCATGGGCACGCGAGAGGGCTGCAGGGTCGAGAACCATCCCTGCGGTCACGGCCAGGACTCCGAAAGGTTAATCATCAGCCGCTCAGACACATGCGCAGTTTATCTTCCCGTATCGCGGCACTCGATAGCCCGTCATCGCGAGTCAACATTATGACGCGCGTGCCTCGCGCTTCGAGATCGGATCTGATCGAGCAGATCGAACGCACCTTCACGCACGAAGCGGCGACGCTCACCGGCGCCTGTGTCGACCAGTCGCAGCGCCACGGGGTGGCGCTCTATCTCGTGGGGGGAGCGCTGCGCGATCTGTTGCGCGGCCAGCCAGGTCCGATGCGCGAGATCGATCTGGTCGTGGAGGGCGAGGTTGAAGCCATCGCTCGCGCCGCCGCGCAAGCAAGCAAAGCGGATCTCACGCTCTTTCCCCGCTTCCTGACCGCCCGCCTGCGGCTCGGCAGCGCGACCGTCGATCTTGCCAGCGCCCGACGCGAGCGCTACCCCGAGCCGGCAGCGTCACCCGTGGTGCGGCCCGCAGCGATCGAGGCCGACCTGCCGCGACGGGACTTCAGTGTCAACGCCGTGGCGCTGGCGCTGACAAGCGCGCGCCGGAGCGAACTGTTGGACCCCTGTAGCGGGCTGGGCGACTTACGCGCGCGGCGGATCCGTGTGCTGCACACGCGCTCGTTCATCCACGATCCCGCACGCCTCTTGAGAGCCTGCCGCTACGCCGCTCGCTTGGAAGGACGCCTCTCCCGCGAGACGATGCGGCTGCTGCGGCGCGACGCCAGTGGATTGCAAGGCCTGAGCCAGGAACGCTTCGGAGCAGAGTGGCGCCGACTCTTAGAGGACAAGGCCGCAGACGGCGCGCTGCGGCGGGCGGTGGAGTGGGGCTTAACGGAGGCAGCGGTGCCGGGCTGGCGACCGGCACCGCGCCTGCGGCATGCCTGGGCGCGACTGGGCGGCAAGGAAAGACGCCAGAGCGAGCACTTCTGGGCCCTGCATGGCCTGGTGGAGGAACCAGCCCTGACACAGCGCGCCGCCACGCACTGTGCGCTGCGACGCAAAGAGCGACAAGCGCTGGAACGCGGCCTGTCCTTGCGACAGCGTCACTCACGGATCGCGGCGCGCTCGCTCGTCCCCAGCGCAGCGGCGACGTTTCTACGGGGAGAGCCGGAGTCAGTGATCGAGGCTGCTGCGGCCCTATGGACGGGACGCGCGAGGGAGCGGGTGCGGCGGTATCTAGACGCCTGGCGCGATGTCGAATCGCCGCTGAGCGCCGCGGACCTCGCAGCGCTGGGTCTGTGCGATGCCGCGCTCGGTACTTGGCGCGCCGAGCTCCGCGACGCCGTGCTCGACGGGGAGCTTTCAGAGGACGCCAGCGGGCGGAGCAGGAAGCAAGCAGCACGAAAGTGGGTGCGCCAAAAAGTAAGGCAACGGGTCGGATAGAATCGGGATGCACGGGAAGGCGGGGACGATGACCGGCACGAGCGAGCGCTGCCACGTCTGCGAGGAGGAGTCGGACGACTCCAACTCGGCGTATTGCTCGCAATGCGGTCAGCGCTTTCATCTGGTGCTGACGAACACCTCCGACGGCGATGAGGGTGGTGCAACCGGCAAGGACTGTGGTGCCGTCTGGATCAACGACTCCACGATGGCATTGGAGTTCAGCTGCCAGCGCTGCCTCGCCCAGATGGACGACAAATCTGCGTCAAGCCGTGAGGTTGCGAACGAGCCTCGCCGGCCGGGGCGCGCACGCAGGCAATCGGGGAGCGCGCGCGACATCGTGCGGCGCAAGATCGAATAGCGCGTGCCGCGTCAGCGTCGCCGGCGTCGACACCGTCCAACGGCAGCGCGACAGCGCACCGCAGACCCCACCACCGATCCCATAGAGGAGCAGGCTGCGCGGCCGACGGCGGGGGGGAGGCAGCGCGCGTGGTGGCTCCCCACCGTTGGCGTGTTCACCGCCTTCTTCGCCGGGTTGTGGCTGGGCGGAACGCTCTCGCTCACGGAGACCGTGAGCGCCGGGGCGCTGATCGCGGGAGCGGTGGGAACGGGAGTCGGGCTCGCCCGGCTCGTGCGGCAGGATCTGATCCGGCGGCGCCAGCGGCAGGCAGCGCTGGACCGGCAACGCGCGCAGGAGGAGCGGGACCGGCTGATGCGGGAGCGCGTTCGCTAGCACCCTCGCTTACGAGAACTCGCGAAGCATCCACGTGCCTTCGCGATCGTCGCCATCGTGACCCAGGGCAACGCTGGCGCGCGAGGGCGGAAGCGGACGATAGCCGAGACGCAACCAAAAGTAGAGCGCAACGCCGTTGGCGGCGGATACCCGCACGCGCGCGCGCCCGGCTCCCGCGCGGACGGCAGCCCGTTCGACCAGCGCGGCGGCGGCGGCGGCGAGGCCGCGCGCGCGCCACGCGGGTGCGACGGCGAGCCAACCCCATATGAGGTCACCTTGCGTGAGTCGCGCGCTGAGCGCGCCCACGGTACAGGGACCGTCGGACGAGCGGAGATCGATCCAGTAAGCGGCAGTGCCCTCTTGCATCTGGGCGCGGAGAGCCACGGGGCGCTCCTTGCCCAAGATCTCCTCCTCAGCCGCGGCAAGCCATTCCGGCGGCTCGTCGGTCAAGTCGGCGGGGACGATCGCACGCAGGCGCAGGCGCTTGGAGCGCAACTGGCGTGGCCATCGTCCCTCCCCTCCACCAGTCATCGGCGCAGCCACTCCGCGGTGAGAGCACCAAATTCAGCGGCCCGGACGCGGCGCTGATCCGTGGGCGGAAGCGACCGCAGGAAGCGCTCGCCGTAGCGCCTGCTCGTAATGCGCCCATCCAGCACGGCGACGACGCCGCGGTCGCCACGGCGTCGGATCAAGCGGCCGAAGCCCTGGCGGAAGCGCACGATGGCCTGGGGAAGCGCGTACTCGTGGAAAGAGTCCTCGTAGAGTTCGGCCCGGGCTGCGAAGACCGGATCATGGGGAACGGCGAAGGGGAGACGGGCGATGGCGACGAGCGAGACCATGTCGCCGGGGAGGTCGACGCCTTCCCAGAGGGCCGCGCTGCCGAGCAGGAGTGCGCGGGGGTTGCGCAGCAATTCGGCGACGAGGCGCGCGGGGGAGCCATCAACACTCTGTGCGAGGGTGAGAATCCCCGCTTCGGCGAGCGGGCCGCGCACGTCCTTGGCGGTCCGGCGAAGGGTCCCGTGCGAAGTAAAAAGGGCCAGAGCGCGTCCCTCACTCGCGAGAACGAGGTCGATCAGCGCCTCGCTGAATGCGTCCTGGAAGCCAGGCTCGTTCGGGGCAGGGAAGTCGGTGGGAAGCAAGAGCCGAACGGCGCGGCGGTAGTCGAACGGAGAGCCGAAGCAGGCCTCGTCGGCGTCGTCCAAGCCGACGAGGCCCCGGAGATAGTCAAAGCGGCCTTCGGTGCAGAGGGTCGCACCCGTGAGAACGACCGAGCGCTTGCGGCCGAAGAACTCCTCGGCAAGACGCTCGGCCACGCGCAGAGGGGCAGCAGCGAGCGAGACGGCACCGGTGCGCTCGGAAGCGGTCAGCCAGACGATCATGGCATCGTCGGTTTGCGTGAGGAGGCGGCCGCCCACCTCCGCGCGATCGAGAAGAAGCGCGCGCAACTGCCCAACATCGGCCGCGAGCGCCTCGAATTCGGATGCGCCGAGAGCGGCTTGTGCAAGCGCCTCGTGCAGCGCCTCGAGACGCGCGTCGAGCGCACGGAGCGCCTCCCAGACGACCTCCCATTGGATCTCGATCTCGCTCCAGGCTGGCTGGGCGCGGCGGCCGGAGGTGAGACGCAGGCGCCGCTCTTGCCCAAAAGCGTCGTCCGCTTGATCGGCGGCGAAGCGACGGAGGAGTGCGGCGAGCACGTCCAGGGCTTCGTCCACGCGCGCGGCGAGAGCGGGAAAGGAGGCTGCGACAGCAGCCGCGGCGGCAGGAGCGCCGGCCCCAGCCTCAGCCGCGCCGAGCCTGCGCACGATCAGGGATACGAGACCCACGGGGGCGCCGCGAGGGCCGGGGCGCTGGATCCGATCGAGCGGCTCTCTGAAGGACTCAGGACCAAAGCGCACACCCATGTGCTGGGTGGCGGCATCCTCCAAGTGGTGCGCTTCGTCGACCACGACGGTGTCGGCGGCGGGAAGGGCGCTGCCGCCCGCAGCGAGATCGCTGAGCAGCAAGGCGTGATTGACAACGACGACGTGCGCGGCTTCCGCGCGCTTGCGCGCCCGCTGCAGGAAGCAGGTGCCGTTGCGCACGAAAGTGCAACTGGGATCGGAGAGGCAATCCTCGCTCTCCGCGCTGAAGCGGTTCCAGATCGCATCCTCACCGGGGAGCAGACGCAGATCGGCGCGATCGCCCGTTTCGGTGCTGCGCAGCCAGACGCTGAGGCGAGCGAGGAGGCCCGCATCCGCCGTGGAATTGGCGTCGGCGAGACGTTCCGTCGCGACGCGCCGGCGACAGAGGTAGTTGCGACGACCCTTGAGCTCGGTGACGCGCAGTTGAGCAGCAGCCTCGCCGCCGATCGCGTCGGCGATCAGGATTCGCAAGGCAGGAATGTCCTTGCGCAGCACTTGCTCTTGGAGGTTGATCGTGTTGGTGCTGACGATCACGCGTCGGCCGTCGCGCAGCGCCTGGAGCGCGGCAGGGACGAGATAGGCGAGCGTCTTGCCCGTACCGGTGCCGGCCTCGACCACGAGATGGCGGTCCTGGGCGAGCGCGGTAGCGACGGCGCGAGTCATGCCGACCTGCTCCGGGCGCTGCTCGAAGCTGCCGAAGATCTCGGGGTGCGCAGTGCCGAAGGCGAGTGTGTCGAGCGCCAGTGTGATCTGCTCTTCCGAAGAGGGGGAGGCAGCAGCGTCTTCCCCCAGGCTGGGTGGTGGGCCCTCCCAACTCGGGGCAGGCGTCGCCCGTGCGGGTGACGCCGCTCCGTCCTCGCGGGGAACGGGGGTCGCCGGACGGCGCCTTGGCGGAGGCGACGGCCCGCCAGGGGAAGCCGCAGCGGAGAGGGAATGCAGAAGCTGCGCCAGCGGCCAGTCGGCGCCGGCGCCAAGCGCGATGAGATCGCTCAGCAGATCCGGGGGCAGCGCGCGAGCCTGCTGAACCAGCGCCAGGAAGACACGACGGCTCGTCTCGGCGTCGGCGAGGGCGCGATGGTAGGCGCTCGCTTCGACGCCGAGACGCGTTGCCACCGCTTCCAAGTTGTGTGCGCGCGCACTGGGGGCGAGAAGCGCCGAGAATTCGAAGGTGTCAAGCGCAAGACCCGGCGGCTCGACCCCGGCGCGAGCGAGGAACGCCAAGTCGAAAGCGATGTTGTGGCCGACGATGGCAGCATCGCCAAGAAAGTTCTCAATGTCGAGGCGGACCGTATTGAAGGAGGGGGCGCCACGGAGCAGCGCCGGAGCGATGCCGGTGATCCGGACCACGGCTGCCGGCAGGGGAACGCCCGGGTCGACGAGTGTCTCGTAGGTCTCGGCAACTCCCGCGAAGGTGAAGCGAACGGCCCCGATCTCAATGATGCGGTCGCGGCTCGGGTCGAGTCCGGTGGTCTCGACATCGAGTGCGACAAAGTCCACGAGCCTCGGTACCGCGGAAGCGGGAGCGCCGGCGGCCACACCTTCCCCTGCCTAGACGCGAACGAATGGCGCGCGCGATCAGCGTAGCGCGCGCAGGCGCACAGTCACGCCTCTGCGAGATGGGGTAGCAGCCAGCCGACGATCGCGGCGAAGAAGATCGCGGAGACGAGGGCGCGGCGTGTCCAAGCAGGCTGCACAACCCAGGCCGCGACGGCGCCACCCGCCGCGAGCACGAGGACGGCGATGGTGAAAGCGAGACTGGGGCTGCCAAGGCCACCGCCAGTATCGCGCAGCGCCCAATAAACGGCGCCGAAGAGCAGACCCAGGATCCCCCAGCCCGTCTGCGCAACGAGCGCAACGCCAGCAAAGGCGGCGGGCAATGCGGCGTTATCCGGGAATTGAGCCTGCAACCGTCGGCTCCAGTCGATGAGCGTCCGCGGGCTCGCGGCAAGGAGAACGAGCGCCAGCAACCCGAGCGCGTAGCCTGCCACGAAGCCGGCTAACAACGACTCCATTAGACAGCGCGCAACGCCAGCCGGCGCTTAGGCATTGGCGGACACCGGCCTCACGGGTTCGACAGTGCAGGCCGCGCGCGGCAGCGGCCGCACGACGGTCGTGAAGGGAATGCCTCCGTGATCGGGAGGGTTGAGCAGGAAGAGCGACGGCCCAGCACCGGCCAGGTGGGGAAGTGATCGAGTCTCGGCAGCGAAGCGGCGGCGCGCGGCGCGCAGGCCGATGAAAACCTCATCGGCTACCCGTTCAAAGGTGTTGACGAGATCCTCAGAGCGCGGCGGGAGTCCTTGCTGAAGACGGGCAGCCAGTGCACGCGATCGATCGCCGCCGCCGAAATGCGACGGCCGCAGCGCGCGGAACATGGCCGCAGTCTTGCCCTCGGGAGAGGGCAACTCAGGGGTCCAGAGAAGGCCGCGCCAGGCAGCAACCGGTTGATCCGGGAGTGGAGTGAGGCGCTCACCGCGTCCTTCCATCAGCACGGTGCCAGCCGCGTGAAAAAGCGGTGCATCGGAGCCGACCTGGGCAAGCAACTCGACGGCGGCGGCGTCGCTCAGGGGCAACTTCCAAAAGGCGCGGGCGAGCCGGAGGAAGGCGGCGGCATCGGAGGAACCTCCACCAAGCCCAGCAGCGATCGGAACGCGCTTGACGACGTGCACGGCAGCACGGTCATCGATCGCGGCGGGGCCGTAGTGCTCGATCAACAGATCCCAGGTCCGGGTAATGAGCTCGCCCTCGACGGGCAGCGACAGGGACTGTTGCAGAGCGGCCGACATCTCGAACCGCAGGCTGCGTTCAGAGGCAGGCGCGATCGTGACCGTATCGCAAAGATCGATCGTCTGCACGACGGAGATGAGGTCGTGAAACCCGTCGTCACAGCGGCCGAGGACCTCAAGGGTGAGATTGAGCTTGGCCGGCGCAACGGTACGAAGCGCGGCGGCGGTCACGACCGATCCAGGTCGGGATCGAGAGGCGGCGGAGGCGGCGCCCCGGCGCGCTCGCGCGCCCAGGCGAGCGCGGCCCACTCGTCGAGCGTGAGCGTGCCCGCACGGCGACGAGGATCGATGCCGCTCGCACGCAGCCACGCTTCGGATGCAGCGCTGGGGATGGAGAAGCCAAGAGCAAGCGCGTTGCGGAGCTGTTTGCGCGGGGCGCGGAAAGCGGCCCGTGCGACCTCGAAGAAGCGAGCCTCGGAAGGGAGCGTCACCGGCACGGCGTCGCGGAGAGGGATGACGAGCACGGCCGACCGCACTTGGGGCGGCGGCTCGAACGCGGCACGGTCCACGGAGAAGAGGAGGCGCGGATCGGCATAGAGTTGAACGGCCAGGCTGAGCAGGGAGCGCTTGCCGGGCGGCGCCACGACTTGCAGCGCCACCTCATGCTGGACCATGACCAACATCCAGCGCGGACGGTGTTCGGACTGCGCAAGGAAGCGGCGGAAAATAGGCGCGGTGATGGCGTAGGGCAAATTGCCGACGAGTCCGTAGGGCGGAGCAGCGCCCAATCTCCCGAGAAGGCGTGGAGGTGCCAAATCGAGGATATCTCCCTGTACGAGGCGGGCGTTGGGGTAGGCAGCCAGCGCACGGGCGGTGGAGCGCGCCAGCCGGAGGTCGAGTTCGACCGCGGCCAGGGGGCGGCCCAACTGGGCCAGCGGCACAGTGAGCGTGCCATCGCCGGCGCCGATCTCGATCAACGGCAAGCCATCGTCCGGGAGGGCGGCGAGGATGCGGTCGATGACGGCTACGTCACGCAGAAAGTGCTGACCAAGAGGGGGCTTGCGAGACCTCTGCGCCGTGCGCTTGCGCTGCGCGGCGCGCCTGCGCCGCACCTTATTCCGCTGTCCCCGCTTGAACGGCGCAGTCGCTGGCACAGCGGCTCCTCCATCGACCCGGCCCGGTTCGTGAAAAATGGCCGTGCACCCGCCGTCGAACGCCGCCACGGGCTTGTCGCGACCAGCCAACTCGGCCCAGGCGCTCCCGTGGCACCCGAAAGCTGCTACTTACCGCTGCTTCCTCTCGGACCTGACGGGGTTCGTAGCGTCTCGCCGCACGGGACCCAAGCTTCAGCGCCGCTTAGCCGCGCTAGTTCCCACAGTGGACGCCCTCAGGCGGGAATTCGACCTCGCTAAAGCGGATTGCGAGTCCAGGGCACCGCTAGCTCCCCGCCTAGCACGACCGTGATCAGCGTATCGGAAAAGGGACTGGATGATGCGAACGTCATAAAAGGTAGCCTACCCAAAGCATCTATATCAGCCGACACCTGGTAACTGCTTAGGCCACGAGCAAGCTGGCACCGGGGTGAAAGGGCGGAGGTCCTATAGACTTGTAAGCTCAGGAGACGGACGATAGATAGTCGCGAGATGGTCGCTTTCGGCCTGCGGCCTCGGGCGGACCACAGCGAGCGGATGGGAATGGGAACTTAACGGCAATGCGAATCGTATCGCTCGGATTCTCCCTGCCCGATCCTCGAGTGGATAATCACTCAATCGCGAACGCGCCGGCGCTATTCGAATACGACGCCTGCGTGATCGATCCGGCCGCGGTCTCGCGGCAGATCGAGGAGCTGGCGGCGGGAGCCGGCGCGACCAGCGGCGGAACCTATCAGACGCCGAGCGGCACACCGGTGCTGCCCGGCGCCAGCGGCGCCTTCCACTTTGGCCTCGGCGAGCTGTTGGAGCAGCGCCGCCGGGAGTTGCTGCTGCTGCTGGAGGGGGGCGGGGTAGTAGCGGTATTCGGTTACCCCACGGTGCCGCATGCGGTGGTATCGACCCTTCCCGGAGCCGATCGCTACACGATCCTGCCGGCCCCGTCCGGGGTCGTTTACCGTCCGCCGCAACTGCTGGCCGGCGCGGGTGGCGGAACGTTCGCACCACTCGATCGCGCGCACGCCTTCGCAGCCTACCTCGACGATCTCGCCGGGCGGCTGCGGTTCCAAGCCTGGTGGGACGTAAACGCGATCGGCGACTTCAACAACGTGGGCACGGTGCTGGCGCGCAGCCAGGGCGGTGCAGCCGTGGCCGTGGAGTTTCGCGTGCTGGCGGGCCGGGTCGTTTTCCTCCCACCGCCCCACATTGAGCCGCGCGGCGCGGCGCGGCGAAATGTGACCGAGGCGCTGCTGGAAAGTCTGCTGCGCAGCCTCGAGAGCCCGGAAACGGAAAAGGCGCCGTCGTGGCTCAAGGAATACGACCTGCCGGACCTGCGGGAGCTGCGGGAGACGGTTGAACAGGCAGAGCAGTCCTTCGCGGAGGCGGAGAGCCGCTTGCAAGAGGTGCGAGCGACGCTGGCCGACGCTGCGCGCTACCAAGGATTGCTGTGGCGCGAAGGGCGATACGCCTTCGAGCCACTGGTGCGGGATGCGTTCCGGGCCCTGGGCTTCACGGTAACGCCCGAACTCACGGATCCAGCCGAGCTGGCCGACGGCGACGAGATCGCTCTGCTAGAGGTGGACGCATCGTCGCACACGGTCAAAGAGTCGAGCTACTTCCAACTCCAGCGCCGGATCGAAAAGGCGTTCATCAGCACTGGGGTGCTGCGCAAAGGCGTCATCGTCGTCAACGGAAAGCGGCTCCTGCATCCCAAGGATCGCGACGAGGCGCTGTCCCAGACCTTGATCAACGCCTGTGACAACTTCGGCTACGCGCTCCTCACGGGCGAGGCGCTGTTCCAACTGGTCAGACACGCGCTGGAGGGAGCCGATGCGGAGACCCTGGTGGCGATCCGCCGCACCATCCTGGATGCAGAGGGGCTCGTCGTGATCGAAGAGGAAGCGGAGGAAGAAGAGGAGCCGGAGAGCGCGGTCGAGACGGAGACCGCGGAGCCAACGCTGCCACTCCCGCAAGCGGTCAGCGCCGGCCGGTCCAACGAGGGCAACGGCTCCGACGGCGCGGCCGAGACGCCCCTGCCGGTCGCGGCGGAAGAGGGAGCGTCGAGCTAGGTCCGCGCGTTGCGGGGCTTCGAGTCACCCAAGCGCAAGACGGACAGGAAGGCCTCCTGCGGGATCTCCACGTTGCCGACGCGCTTCATGCGCCGCTTGCCCTCGGCCTGCTTCGCCAACAGCTTGCGCTTGCGGGTGACGTCGCCGCCGTAGCACTTCGAGAGCACGTTCTTGCGAGCCGCCTTGACCGTCTCACGGGCGATAACGCGGCCGCCGATGGCGGCCTGCAGCGGCACATCGAACAGCTGCCGGGGGATGAGGGAGCGTAAGCGCTGGACCAAGGCCCGGCCGCTCGCATCAGCGCGCGCGCGGTGGACGATGCTGGAAAGCGCATCGACCGGCTCGCCGTTGACCAAGATCTCCAGCTTAACGAGCTTGGCGGCGCGGTAGTCGATCAGGGCGTAGTCGAGGCTGGCGTAGCCCTGCGTCCCCGACTTCAACTCATCGTAAAAGTCGACCAGGATCTCGGCCAGGGGCGCCTCGAACTCCAGAAGCACGCGCTGGCGGCCAGCATCCACGGCGGAGACGTCGCGATCGATATATTCCATCCTGTCGAAGCGGCCCCGGCGACCGATCACCAACTCCATCACCGCGCCGACGTAGCTGTTGGGCGTGATCACGCTGAGACGCAGCCAGGGCTCGCGCACCTCACGGATGCGGCTGGGGTCCGGCAGGTCGGCCGGATTATCGATCCGGTGGACGCCGCCGTCGCTGGCGAGGACTTCGTACTCAACGGAGGGGGCAGTGAAAACGAGCTCGATATCGTACTCGCGCTCGAGCCGCTCCTGCACGATCTCCATATGGAGGAGGCCGAGAAAACCCATGCGGAAGCCGAAGCCCAAGGCAACCGAGCTCTCCGGTTCATAGTGGAGGGCGGCATCGTTGAGACGAAGCTTCTCCAAGGCCGTCTTGAGCGCCGGATACTCGCTGGATTGGGCAGGGTACAGGCCGGCGAAGACCATCGGCTTGGCCTCGGTGTAGCCGGGCAGGGGCCGGGCAGCAGGGCGCGCCACGCTGGTCAGGGTGTCCCCTACGCGCACCTCGGCGACATCCTTCAGGCCCGTGGCGACGTAGCCCACCTCGCCGGCGTTGAGGCGCGGGCCCGCCGCCAACTCGGGCGTGAACGTGCCGATCTCGAGCGGCTCCAGTTTGCGCTGCCGCTGCATCAGACGCAGCGGCGCGCTGCCGGCGATCCCGCCATCCACCACGCGCACGTAGGCGAGCACGCCCTTGTAGACGTCGTATTCGGAGTCGAAGAGGAGAGCGCGGAGCGGGGCGGCGGGGTCGCCGGCGGGAGCCGGCAGGCGCCGGACGATCGCCTCGAGCAGCTCGGGCACGCCCGCTCCCGTCTTAGCGGAGAGAAAGAGGATCTCGTCCTCGCCGAAGCCGATCACGTCGACCAGCTCGCGCATCACCTGCTGGGGCTGGGCGACGGGCAGGTCGATCTTGTTGACGACGGGGATGATCGTGAGATCTTGCTCCAAGGCCATGTAGGCGTTGGCAAGCGTCTGCGCCTGAATCCCCTCGCCGGCATCGACAACGAGCAGAGCGCCTTCCACCGCGGCCAGCGAGCGCGAGACCTCGTAGGTGAAATCCACGTGGCCCGGGGTATCGACCAGATTCAGCTGGTAGGCGTGGCCGTCGCGCGCGCTGTAGGCCATGCGCACGGCGCGGGCCTTGATCGTGATGCCCTTCTCGCGCTCGAGCTCCATGGAGTCGAGCAGTTGCGCCGCCATCGCCCGCTCGGCGACGGTCTCGGTGAGCTCGAGCAAGCGATCGGCCAGCGTCGACTTGCCATGATCGACATGGGCGATGATGCTGAAATTGCGGATGCGATCGCGCTGCATGACGCCTCAAGCCGGGCCGCCACGAGACAAAGGGCGGCCGGGAAACCGTGGTCAGTCCTGCCTCGGAGTTGCTTGCTGCGCCCTGCCCCGCAGCCTTCCCCTTGGCATTCTAGAAAATAGCCGCCCGGCGCGGCGCGGGAGTGAGAAAAGGAGATGCAAGAAGGCATTTCCCCTCCGACGGCTGGCTCCTCGCTGATTATCCCGGCCGTCGTGGTATCCATCCTGGTGTCAAAGATTACGTCAAGTCATGGGAGGGAGCGCGCCAAATTGAGGCGGTAAGTCCAAGCCGGTCGCGCACGCTCCCTCCGCCGCATCCGGATCGCATCCGGATCGCTGACAGGCGAAAGATCTCGTTCGCAGCCCTCGCTATCGGTTTGCACCGGCAGTCCTTGTTGAAACGGCCGGTCGCCTCCGTCATCCTGCGGGCCGCGCGCCATTTTTCCCGAACGGCAAGCCCGTTCGTACTCGTCCGCAGTCTTCCTGAAGGTAGCTTGCGCTAGGAATTCGGTCGCAATCCCTTTGCCCTTACCACTCATGTTCAAACTGCGCGACTCCTATCAATTGCCAGATCTCTTCGGAGACCTCTTCGGCGGAGTGACGGCGGCCGTGGTGGCGTTGCCGGTGGCGCTGGCCTTTGGCGTCGCGTCGGGCCTCGGTCCCATCGCAGGCATCTACGGGGCGATCGCCGTCGGCTTCTTCGCGGCGGTCTTCGGCGGGACGCCCTCGCAGATCTCCGGCCCCACCGGGCCGATGACCATCGCCATGGCGGTGGTCGTCACCCAGCACGCCGACAGCCTTCCCGAAGCCTTCACCATCGTCATGCTGGGCGGGCTGCTGCAGATCGCCTTGGGCGCGCTGCGCGTGGGCAGCTTCATCGCCTACACGCCCTACTCCGTGATCTCCGGATTCATGTCGGGCATCGGCGTCATCATCATCGTGATCCAAACGCTGCCACTGCTCGGCGCCCTCACCGTCCCGGGCGGGCCGCTCAACTCCATCCGCGCCTGGCCCGAGGCGGTGGCCGATCTGAATCCGGACGCCCTCGCCCTCGGCGCCGTCGCGCTGGCCGTCGGCATCTTCTGGCCCCGCAAGCTCCGCAAATTCTTGCCCGGACCCCTGGCCGCGCTGATCGTCGGCACCCTGCTCGCGCTCGCCTGGCTCGGCGACGCCCCGGTCATCGGCGCGGTGCCGACGGGCCTGCCCGACCTGCAGCTGCCGGAGCTCTCGACCGGCCTCCTGGCGAACGCCCTGCAACCGGCTTTCATTCTCGCTCTTCTCGGCTCCATCGACAGCCTGCTGACCTCGCTGGTGGCCGACTCCCTCACGCACACACGGCACAGGCCCAACCGCGAACTGATGGGGCAGGGGCTGGGCAACCTCATCGCGGGCCTGATCGGCGCCCTCCCCGGCGCCGGGGCCACCATGGGCACCGTGGTCAACATCCGCGCCGGAGGCCGCACCCCGGTCTCCGGCGTCCTGCGCTCGGGCCTCCTGCTGGCCCTGGTGCTGGGCATCGGAGAGGTGGCCGAGCCGATCCCGCACGCCGTCCTCGCCGGCATCCTCCTGAAAGTCGGCTGGGACATCATTGACTGGCGTTTCCTCACCCGCATTCGCCACATCCGGCGCGACTACATCCTGGTGATGATCACCACCCTCGCCCTCACCGTGTTCGTCGATCTCGTCACGGCCGTCGCCCTGGGGCTCGTCGCCGCGGGCATCGCGCACTCCAAGGAGTACGAACGGCTCGAGCTCGAGAGCGTGGTCTCCGTCCCCCTGCTAGACCAGACGTTCCTCCCCGGCCGGGAGGACGCGGCTGAGGCTGAAGCCGACCCTTACCTCGCTCGCGTGGGGCTGGTCGCCTTGCGGGGCCGCTTCTCCGTCGCCTCCGCCCATGAGCTGGCCCGGGTGGTCGGGGCGGACATCCGGGAGCACGAGGTCGTGATCATCGACTTCTCCAAGGCCACCAATATGGACGACAGCGCCGCCCTGGTGATCGAGCAGCTCGTCGAAACCGCCGCCGAAGAGGACACGGAATGCATCGTCATGAATCTCTCCGGCCCCGCCGCCAAAGCCCTCCACTCCCTCAAGGCGCTCAAGCGGGTTCCGGAGGAGCACTTCGTGGACACCCTGGACGAGGCGCGGCTGCTCGCGAAGCGCCTGCTGCGTGACTGAGATCCCCGCCCCGCGCACTCGATCAGCTCGAAACGGCTCCGTGTATCCCAGAGAAGCGGCGTCGTGAGCAGACAAACGCAAGCGTACCTCTACGCGGGCTGCGCGGTTCTCCTGTGGTCGACCGTCGCCTCGGCGTTCAAGGTGTCGCTGCGCTACGTCGAGGCGCCGCACATGCTGCTCTACGCCACGATCGTTTCGACGGCCGTGCTGCTCGCCGTCGCGGCCTGGCAGGGCAAGCTGGGAGAGGCGCTGGCCTGCTCGCCGAAGCAGTACCTGGGATCGGCGGCGCTCGGGCTCCTCAACCCCTTCCTCTACTACCTCGTCCTGTTCGAGGCCTACGACCGCCTGCCCGCCCAAGAGGCGCAGCCGCTCAACTACGCCTGGCCCATGATGGTGGTCATCCTCTCGGTGCCGCTGCTCAAGCAGCCTCTCGGCCGGATCTCCCTGGCCGCGATCGTGGTGAGCTTCTGCGGCGTTCTCGTGATCGGGACGCGCGGCGACCTGCTGGCCTTCCGCTTCAGCGACCCGATCGGCACGGCCCTGGCGGTCGGCAGCGCCTTCATCTGGGCCACGTTCTGGCTGACCAACCTCCGGGACGACCGCGACGCCGTCGTCAAGCTGCTGCTGAACTTCAGCTTCGGGCTGGCGTTCGTCGCGGTCGCTGCGGTGGCGCTGGCCGGTCCGCCTCCCCTGGACCTGCGCAGCATCGGGGGATCGGCCTACGCGGGCGTCTTCGAGATGGGCCTGACCTTCGTGCTCTGGATGCGGGCGCTGTCGCTCTCGCGGACGACGGCGCAGGTCAGCAACCTCGTCTACCTCTCGCCCTTCCTCTCCCTCGTCTTCATCAGCGTCATCGTGGGCGAGACGATCCGGCCCTCGTCGGTGGTCGGGCTGTTGCTCATCGTGGGGGGCATCGTCATCCGCCGCTTCGAGCGGACGCCGTCCCGGCCGGCCTGATCAGCCCCGGGCGGCTTCGCCGAGAGCGCCCCGGCTAGCCTTGCTCCAGGGCGGCCAGGCGCTGCATGAGCTCGTCCGCGCCGACATCCTCGACGTGGCTGGCGATGGACCAGTGGTTGCCGAAGGGATCGGCGACGCGGGCGCAGCGATCGCCGTAGAACTGGTCGGCGGGCTCGGCCAGGGAGGTCGCGCCCGCCTCCACGGCGCGGGCATAGGCGCTATCGACATCCTCGACGTAGAGATGGATCTGCGTCTTGGTGGGCGGGAAATCGGGCGGCGCGGCGTCGGAGAGCATGACGGCGGCGCCCCCGATCTCGACCTCGGCGTGGCCGATGCCGCCCTGGGGCATGGGGATGCGCAGGCGCTCGACGGCGCCGAAGGCGTTCGCGAGGAAGTCGAGGAATTCGGCGGCGTCCTCGACGACGAGGTAGGGGGTGATGGCGGTGTAGCCGTCGGGGACGGGCTTGACGTCGGACATGGGCCTTCCTTTGGACTGTTGGCTGGTGGGGAAGAGGAGACTCGAACTCCTACGCCTTGCGGCACACGATCCTAAATCGTGCTCGTCTGCCAGTTCCGACACTTCCCCATCCCGCGTGGACGCGAAACGACAACCGGCTGACTAAGCGTATTCCCTCCCTCGCCCTGGGAGCCCGAGCGCAGGAGGGATTTTACGTAAAGTAGCGCCGGTGGCCTTCCGTATCCAGGGCTTTCCGCGTCGGCAAAACAGGCCAACTGATTCGGGGTCGGCAAGCGCCGTCCGCAATTCGAAGGGCGTGGCATGGACGGGGACTAATGGACCGCCGCACGGCCTCGCGGCAGCTAGGCTGCGGTCCACGGGCAGGTAAGTAAAACCGCGAGGCGCGCACGTGAGAGTCACACTAGAGGAGGCCGAATGCGATGTCGTGAACACCCAATTCGGCTATGCGAACATTCACCTTGATGTATCCTTGGGTTTAGGCACTTCAACCCAAAGAAGGTATCGCAATGGCCAGTACTGCGGCTCCTACGATCAATGGTTCGGTCTGGTGGACACTGCGGAGTAGATTTCAGCAATCCTTGCCCTCTGCAGTCACCCTCAATTACCTGGGCACCGTTCTTTCCGCGAAGGAAAATACCGCGAGGGGTGTCCTCGCCAACCTCAAGCTCCTCGGGCTCGTTAGCGAAGACGGCAAGCCTACGGAACTGGCGAACCTCTGGCGCGATGACGAACAATACGCCGCAGCCTGTGCTGAGATCGCTCGCCACGCGTACCCAGATGAACTCTTATCGGCAGTACCGGGGCCTAATCCGGATGCCCGCGCTGCGACCCAGTGGTTTCAACTCAGTCGTCGCCTCGGATCGGGGGCGGCTCGCAACGCTGCCAGGACATACGTGCTTGTCGTCTCAGGGAAGTTAGATCCAGACAAGGAAGCGAGTGCTGCAAAGAAGAAGTCCGCTGATGGCACGAACCGTCAAGCATCCTCCAAAACTAAGGGTGTGACAGAAAGCGGACACAAACGGTCTCAAGGTACGTCGACGCGAAACGGAAAAAGTAAGGCCACTGAGATCGGGTTCGAAATGCCTCGACCGCAGATCGCTGTGCAGGTAAACATTGCGCCCAACATGACTCCTGAGCAGATCGACCAAATCTTCTCAAGCATGGCGAAGTACTTCTACAACGAAGCGGGCGTTGAGTAAGTCGTGGATCTTGTGGCTCTGCTCAAGAGTGCCCGGGCACTTGAGCTCGCCGCTACGACCAATGGCGCACGCCGAGCACCCGCTTTTGAGCCACTCAACCTTTTCGACGTGTTAGTAACCCACGGTGGGCTGTCCACAGCCTCACGCCAACTCTTCGCCGACGGTCACTACGCCCGTGCGGTTGAGCAGGGATTTAAAGCGGTAAACAGCGTCGTAAAGAAGCGTACCGGGTTTGCGAACGAGGGGCGGCCGCTGATGGAGCGGGCATTCTCGGAGAAGAACCCAAAACTCGCAGTGAACGAGTTGAAGGACCGCACCGATACCGACGAACAGGTTGGCACCATGATGCTGTTCGCGGGCGCGATGGCAGCAGTGCGCAACGTCCGGACACATGACCTCGATCGTGACGACGATGCACAGGTTGCATTGGAGTTGCTTGCCTTTGCGAACTATCTGATGCGAGTAGCTGAGGGAACAACAGTCAGAAAGTAACTAGAGTCGGCCCCGGTTCCCAGGCTATGGACGCGAGCTAGCAGCTGAGGATTACGATGCCGATCGGCATCAGTTGGCGACAGCAACACCGCTCCACGGGAAGGCCGACGAGGCGGCTATTCGGCCCGCCTGGTGAGGTTGCGGTCGATCTGGTATCGCGCCCTCGATCGTCCGGTGCGGGTTGGCCTCGACGAACAGCGCAGTCGGGGCCGTTCTCGCAGGAGCCCGCGCGTCTCGCGGCAGGCGAGGCAACCACTGCGATGATCGCACCGGGCGGGGAAGTCGTCCTTGTGGTGGCAGCCCCCACGGCGGACCGCTAGCCTGACCAGAGGCTTCCCGCCCGAGGCAGGCAAAGTGGCGACGCAAACCGCTGGCGAACGAACCGATGCCTTCCTGCACGCACTTCCAGACGAGCTTCGCACTGGTGACCTCGATCAGAGCGCGATCCCCCGGATAGCTCGTGACAAAGCCCTCCTCGCATCCATTGAGGAAGCCGTTCGCTCTATCCCTACGCAGCACGAGTTAGTGTTGGGCGACTCCCGCGATCTGTCGGCCATCGCCTCGGAAAGCGTTCATCTCGTTGTCACCTCTCCCCCGTACTGGACGCTCAAGCAGTACGCGCCCTCGGAGAGCCAGCTCGGGTCTATCGAAGACTTCGATGAGTTCCTCGCGGCGCTCGACCAAGTTTGGCGAGAGTGCTTTCGCGTTCTGGTGCCGGGCGGCCGGGTGATCTGCGTGGTCGGAGACGTACTTCTCTCACGCCGGCAGAACAATGGGCGGCACACGGTCGTACCGCTCCATGCGGCGATCCAGCTGCACTGCCGTGAGATCGGCTACGACAACCTGGCGCCCATCATCTGGCAGAAGATCGGCAACGCGGATTACGAGGCCGGCGGCGGCGGCTTCTTGGGCAAACCCTATGAACCGAACGCGATCATCAAGAACGATGTCGAATACATCTTGTTTCAGCGGAAGCCCGGCGGGTACCGAAGCCCGACTACCGAGATGCGGATCCTGTCGGTCATCTCTGCCTGGAACCACCAGCGTTGGTTTCGCCAAGTCTGGAGCGATATCGCCGGAGCCTCGACGCGCTCGCACCCTGCGCCGTACCCGGAGGAGCTTGCCGAGCGCCTGGTCCGGATGTACAGCTTCGTGGGCGATCTCGTGCTTGATCCATTCTTGGGGACGGGTACGACGTCAGTGGCCGCGGCCCGGTGGGGACGGAACAGCATTGGAGTCGAGATCGATCCCGGGTACATGGAACTGGCCGAAACCCGGCTTCGCCGGGAAGCGGCGGACCTGTGGCGCCAGTTGACCATCACGAGTCGGTAGACGTTTGGAGCGCGGCGTGACCGCAACCTCTCCGATATTCCGGAATGCGGTAGCGCACTTCTGGGAGCGCAGGGGGCGGGCTACCGCCGCCGAGGACGTGGCTTATGCCGGGAGGCGCGCTGAGGTTGTCGGCGGCAAGCAACTCGACGGCTTCCTTTTCACGCTCCGCGAGCAACTTGTCGCCGGCGGCGTCTCCGAGAGCCACATCTACATGCGGCGCTCGCTGACGCACCTACCAGGGTTCTTCCGCGCGACGAAGATGTGGGACCTGATCGTCACGACGGACAGCGAACTCTGCGCCGTCGTCGAACTCAAGGCTCACATCGGCCCGTCGTTCGGCAACAACACGAACAATCGGGCAGAGGAGGCCATCGGCAACGCCACCGATTTGTGGCAGGCCTACCGTGAGGGAGCGTTTGCCGACTCCCCCGAGCCGTGGCTCGGATACCTCCTTCTCCTCGAGGACTGCGCCGAGGTCAGGAGCGATGTCGCCGTCAAGGAGCCTCACTTCGATGTCTTCCCGGAATTCAAGAACGCCTCCTACCAGCGGCGATACGAGATTTTGCTCCGTAAGCTCGTGCGAGAGCGTCTGTACTCGGGCGCCTGCCTGCTGTTGTCCGACTCAGACGACGCTGGAAAGCCAGCGAACTACCGCGAGCCCGCAACAGATTTGGGTGCCGACCGGTTCATTGGTGGACTTCTGCGTCGCTGCACGCCAGCGAAGGGCAGCTGATCTTGGGTTCCGGTTAGAGCCGGGCAGACTCGTGGATCATCCTATGGCCCGAGTTAAGAGCCGATGATTACGACGTGGCGCTGAGACCAGCAGCCACTGGCTCCAGCAGCATCGCTCCACGAGAGGCCGCCAAGGTAACGACTAGGCCCGCTTGGTGAGGTTGCGGTCGATCTGGTAGCGCGCGCCCTCGATCGTCCGGTGCGGGTGCGCCTCAACGAACTTCGCGGCAGCGTCGCGCCGCCCGTGCTCGTCGAGGAGCCCCTGTAGCTCCTCGCGCTCCGCGTCGGTCCAGCGAGAGCCGAACGTGGCGCCGGGCTCCTGGGTGCGTCTGGTGGCGGCCAACCACTTTGGGGTGGCACGGCTTTTACGAGCGCACTGGTCTGTCGCCTGCGTGTCGGAGCGTGCCCCTGCCGCGCCAGGTCGACGATCCCCGAGGATCCGACTGCCACGTCCTTACTGGTCCCATCGGCTCGGCAGCCGCATACTGAACAGCACAGGCGACGTAGCGTCCGTAGGCGAGCGCTGATCGACCGTTCCCAGCGCGCCCGCCACCGACCCGACCCGAGGCTGCGCAGCGCGATCGCCCTCGTGGACCGGTTGGAGCCGGTCGGGGTGTAGCGCGCCCGCTCCGCCTGGAAAGGACCCTTTTGGACTTCTCGACATTCGAACTGCACCCCCGTATCGAAGCGGGAGTGCGCGCCCAAGGCTACGACACGCCTACCCCCATTCAAGCCGAAGCGATTCCCCCGGCGCTGGAAGGCGCGGACATCTTGGGCCTGGCCCAGACAGGAACGGGTAAGACCGCCGCCTTCGCACTCCCGATCCTGGATTACCTCATAGACGGGCCGCGCACGCGGGTGCGCGCCTTGGTGATCGCGCCCACGCGTGAGCTGACCCACCAGATCCACACTGCCTTCAGCGCGCTGGGCGCGGAGACGGGCCTGCGGAGCGTCCCGATCTACGGCGGGGTCAACATCGACCCGCAGATCCGGCGGTTGCAGGGCGGCGCGGAGATCGTGGTTGCTTGCCCCGGCCGGCTGCTCGATCACATGCAGCAGGGCACGGCGGAGCTTGCGGATGTCGAAGTGCTCGTCCTCGACGAGGCGGATCGCCTGTTCGATATGGGCTTTTTGCCGGACATCCGCCGCATCATCAGACGCCTACCCGAAGACCGGCAGACGCTCTTGTTCTCCGCCACGATGCCGCCGGACATCCGCACGCTGGCGACGGAGATCCTGTCCGACCCGGTGACGGTCGAGGTCGATCGCGCCAGGCCGGCGGAGACGGTCGCGCACGCGATCTACCCGGTGACGGAGGGGGAGAAGGGCGAAGCACTCGTGCAGCTCCTCTATCGCTTCGAGACCGAGTCAGTGCTGGTGTTCACGCGCACCAAGCGGCGGGCGAAGCGCGTGGCGGCGGGGCTGGTTTCCGCTGGCTTCGACGCCACTTGCCTGCAGGGAAACCTGTCGCAGCATCGCCGCCAGGAGGCGCTCGACGGCTTTCGGAGCGGCAAGTATCCGATCCTGGTCGCGACGGACATCGCGGCGCGGGGGATCGACGTCTCGTCGATCTCGCATGTCATCAACTACGACATGCCCGATACGGTCGACGCCTACACCCACCGCATCGGCCGCACGGGCCGCGCAGCGCGAACCGGGGACGCCTTCACCTTGGTCACTCCCGACGACGCCAGCGCGGTCCGCGCGATCGAGCGGATGATGGGCTGCCACTTGGAGCGGCGCCCACTGGACGCGTCGCGATCGTCACCAGCGAACGACCGCGCGGCCGTGGAGCCGGCTCCGCGCCGGGCTCCCCGGTCGAGGCCCGCGCCCCGCAGAGAAGAGAACGGTGCTCCGGCGCCACGCCGTCGCCGTCGCCGTCGCCGCGGCGGGCAGAGTAAAGGGAACGGTCGCGCCGTCGGGGTCGCGAACTCGGCCGCATTCGCAGCGGTGGAATCACGCGGGCGGCGACGTGGGACGCCGACACCTCGGGTTACCGGGATACCAGCCGCGACCCATCGGCGGGGCGGTCGATCGCAAGGACGGCCGCGTGCCGGTGGCCACGCCCAGAGGGAGCGCTAGCGCGCCGCCTTCCTGCCCTGTGTGGTTGCTGCCTCTCCGTGATCACGGCTTCAGCTGCGTTTCGGTTCGACCTTTCCGCTGCTCCTCCTTCTGCTCGTCGGCGGGCGCTGTGAGAGAAACTTTGGCTTCCACGGCTCGGATAGAAAATACCTAGCCGCTTCCGGTCTGCGGCAGACTGTAGCCACCTTCGTCGTGGCGTTCTACTACTGCGCTGCGCCGTCCCGAACCCCGACCACCCTTTGCATGCGAATGATCTCTTCCTCGGTCATGCACTGGAGCATCAGCAACCCGTTCCGGCCGATCTCGCCGAACTCCTCCGGCGCCAGCATCGCCAGATCGAGCGTCGTGGAGACCTCGACGAAGTGCACGTGCTCTCGGGCGAAGTCCGGGAGGCAGGAGACCGTGTCGTCGCTAGCCAGAGTGCCGACGGTCCATCCCGGTAAGGCCGTGCATGCTCGTCATTCCAAACCTCCCGATTATCGGTGGCTGCCGGAGAGCGCTGCCGGCCGGCATTGGGCTCTCTGGCGGATACCATAGTGCTGACTTCACTGCCACACCCGGCGACGGTGGCGAACGAGCCGGCCGTCCTCGCAGAGGTTGCTGAACAATGCGGTCCTGAGCGGCGTCAGCGGCTCCGCTGCGGCTGCGATCATCATCTCCGAGCCCGTCTTTGCGGCGCCTCGTCGCTATCCCTTGCTCGGAAGCTGCGGCTTCAGCCAGTCGAGGAAGGCGTCCTCGCTCCGAGTCTGCATGTAGAAGCGTCCCGGCCCCGTCAGCTTCGCCACCAGCCCTTCCCCTCCGAACAACGTCGACTTCCACCCGCCCGACTTCCCCACGCTGTACTGCACCGTCTCGTCGAACGCCACCATGTGCCCCGTGTCCACCGTGTACCGCTCTCCCTCCCCCAGCTCCACCAGCCGAATCCCGCCGAAGCTCGACAGGAAGATCGTCCCGTATCCGGTCGCCCTCAAGAGGAAAAATCCCTCCCGCGAGAAGAACATCTTGCCCCCGCCCCACTTCGTGTCGATCTCCACCTCCGGGCTTGCCGCCAGGAACGACCCCGACTGGATCAGCAGAGGCGCGCCGGTCAGCTCCAACGCGATCACATCTCCCGGCAGCGCCGGCGCCACCGTCACCTCTCCAGCCATCTCCGTCGCCATGAACTCATTGACGAAGAAGCTCTCCCCGCCCAGGGCCTTGCGCTTCAAGCCGGACATGATCCCGCCCCGCGCCTCCGTCTTCATCGACACCGAATCCGACATGCTCACCATCGCCCCGGACTCCGCCTGGATGCTCTCCCCGGCGGCCAGGGAGATCACCCCCAGCGCGTAGGAGGGCGTGTGCGTGATCTCGTACTTCATCTCGGCTCCATCACTCGTGGACGGCGTCTTGGCCGAGGACCCTACGTCCGGCCACCGCGCGGGTCAATGATACCTACTCAAGACAAAACAGCTTCGATCTGCGCGATGAACGACCGCCACGCTTCCCTTGGGCGCAACCTCCAGGCGCTCGCAACGGAGTGGGCGCAGAAGCTTGTCGAGGAGGGCCAGCCCATGACCCCCAGCGACGTGGTGCGCTGGGCGGAGGCGGGCGTGCGCATCGAGCGGCTGGCCCTGGGTCAGGCCACGAGCCGGACCGAGGTCAACTACAACCGGATCGCCGCCCCCATCCTGGCCCTGTTCCAGCAGATCGTACAGCCCGCCCTCCCGGAGCCGGTCCGCGCCCAGGTGGTGCGGGACTTCGCGGACGGCGTGAACGAGATCCGAGACAACGTCAGCGGAGACGAAGGGAAACGCACATGACGACGCGAAAGCAGGACGTGACGACCGAACCCACGGCGATCACCGGGCTCACCGACGACACGCGCTACCTCGTCGTGGTGAAGGGGCCACGCCGCGTATTCGTCGCATCGGCAGCCAGCGCCCCCGAGAAGGACACCCCCGCCTTCACGATCGGAGCGACCGGGCGGATCGTGGTGCAGCCCACGAGCGGCGTCGACGTGTACGTGTGGGCGGCGGAGGCCGGAGGTGCGGTCGTCTTCGACGAGGCGCTCCAGAACTAGTGCTCGTCGCTCCAGGAAAGTCCCGCAGGTGGCCTACGCAGAGATTTGGGCCAGTTGTGCTTTGATCTCTGGGGGAAATGCCCACGGCTTGACCTGCGAGCGTAGATTGCGCACTTCCTCCGCGGAGAACGGACCGTCGTCGTCGGTCCACTCTGCGAAGCAATTCCTCCGTATGTTGACTCTCGACTGCAACGCTTCTTCCATTTTCTCCGCCTCTGTCTCGGTGAGTGCGAGGTACAGCATGCACAGAGCTTGGACTTCACAGTCTCTAGCCGTGATCGATTCTCCCACGGGACTTTCGGCGTCGACGTTGTTCACATACTCGCTGATGTCGAACGGCGGTACGCCGTCCCAAAAGGTTTCAGAAAGCATCGTTTCCTCTCGTGGGCTGCTGCTGGTCGGCATGGCCCGCTCGCATCGTCGGACGTTCTCATCTCTAGGGAATTGCGGGGCGTGCCGTGATTGGCTTCGTCGAGACTAGCGCCATGCAAGCAGCTGATCTAGCTGAAGACCACGTCCGCGAGCTTGTCCATGGCCACGCGTCGCGCCTCCGGCAGCATGTGTGCGTAGATATCGGCCGTGGTGCTCATCTGCTGGTGACCTAGGAGGTCCGAGACTTCCTTCATCCCGACCCCCGCCCCCAGAAGATAGGTCGCCGCTCCGTGGCGCAGGTCGTGGAAGCGGATGCGCGGCAGCCCGGCCCGCTTGAGGTGACGCTGGAGGGTATGGGTGACATTCGTGCCATTCAGCGGCTGCCCGTTCCGCGTGACGAAGACCAGTCGCCAGGAGAAGCGCACGATCTGGGCGCGCCGATGCCTGCGTAGGGCCGCCACCAGGGGCGGAGCCAGGGCCAGCGTGCGGCGGGAGCGGTCCGTCTTGATGTCGTCGAGGTGGTAGGCCCCGTCGTAGCGCTTCAGGCTGCGCCGTACGGTCAGCGTCCCCGCCTCGAGGTCCACATCCGGCCAGGTGAGGCCCAACAGCTCGCCCTGGCGCATGCCGGTGGCGATGGCCAGCTGGAAGAGCGCCTCCAGCCGATCGCCTGCGATCTCCTGGAGGAGGGTCTGCGTTTGCTCCGGCGTCAGCGGGCGGACCTCCTTGCGCGGGGGTGTTTGCAGCCGCACCAGGCGGGCGACGTTGCGGGAGACCAGCTCCTGGCGCTCCGCCTCGGCCAGGGCCGAACGCAGCACCGCCCGGACGTAGCGCCGCCAGGCGGGGCGATCGGCCAGGGTGTGGAAGTAGGTTTGTAGGTCGGCCACGGAGAGCCGGGTGAGGCGGCGATGCCCCAGGTTGGGAATCAGTTGCGTTTCGACGATGTTCCGGTAGCCGTACAGGGTCGCGGGCCGGATGCGCTCGGCGGCGACGTGGGCCAGCCAGTGGCGCAGCCACTGCTCGACGGTGAGGTGGGGGTCGGCGGCGAGGCCGCTAAGCCCGCGCGTGCGTTCGCGCTCGGCCAGCCGTGTGCGCAGGACCGCCTCCGCCTGGGTGCCGGGCACGACCTCGGATCGGTAGCGGCGGCGGGCACCGCTGCCGATCGACCAGCGGGCCTGAAAGAAGCCCGGTGCAGTTGCCGGACGGAGCCGGACCCGTGCGGTCGTTTGGAGCCTGAGCGGGAGCGCGGCATGCCCAAACACTACGGCTGGCGGCAGCCCGCGAGACACCCCCGAGAAGTGGCACGGGAGTGGCATGCCCAGCCGGGCGTCCCACTTCGAGCGGGGTGGGGGTGCGCAGATTCCCCTCGGATCGTAGGGAAATCGCGAGGGGTGGGTGGTGAGCCGCCTAGGACTCGAACCTAGAACCGGCTGATTAAGAGTCAGCTGCTCTTCCAATTGAGCTAGCGGCCCACGCTGATCTGCGCCCCTCCGAGCGGGCGAGTTGTGCCGACGATCTTAGCACCGACAGAGCCGAGCAGCGCCCCGGACCGCGGCGCGCCGGGACAGAGGGAAAGACCGTCCGCAGCGCCCAGATTGACCGCCTCGCGCGGGCCTGAGTAGCATCGATCGAGCGGCTCCCCATACGGGCAGGAGCCGGGGGCGGTTAGCTCAGACGGCTAGAGCGCTGCGTTGACATCGCAGAGGTCACTGGTTCAAGTCCAGTATCGCCCACCATCGCTTGCCTGCAGCGATCCTGACCTGTAGAAAGAGCCATGCTCGTGGGAGCGGTTCTCATCTTCAGCTTCTAAGGATCTCCCGATTCCCCTCGCACCAACTCCACGGCGGACCGCCGCCCGGCGCGGCTGATCGAGGCCTGACCCGTGGCCGCGACAGATGTCAACGACCAGGTCCGCTACGAACCGGACGAGCGTCCGCCCCCCGCCATAGCCGTCGGCGCGGGCGTGCAGGCCGCCATGATCATCGTGGCGCCGGTGGTCCTAACCGTGGTCATCGTGGCCCGGATCGCCGAGCAGCCCGAGAGCTACATCTCCTGGGGCGTCTTCGCGGCGCTCCTGATCAGCGGCGTCACCACCGTGCTCCAGGCCGTCCGGGTGGGACGGGTCGGGGCCGGGCACGTGCTGATCATGGGCACCTCGGGGGCCTTCATCGCGGTCTGCGTCGCGGCCCTCGTGGAGGGCGGCCCCGCCACGATGGCGAGCCTCATCGTCGTCTCGTCGCTGTTTCAGTTCCTGCTGGCGGCGCGGCTCTCGCTGCTGCGCCGCATCCTGACGCCGGTCGTCTCGGGCACGGTGATCATGCTGATCGCCGTCACAGTCATGCCGCCCGTGTTCGACACGTTGGACGACGTGCCCGAGGGAACGGCGGCGGTCGCCGCGCCGCTGGCGGCCATGGCCACCCTGGCCACCGTGGCGGCGCTCGTCTTGCGCGGCCCGCCGGCCTGGCGGCTGTGGTCGCCGCTGGCCGGCATCGCGGTGGGCTGCGCCGTGGCCGCGCCCTTCGGGCTCTACGACGTGGATCAGGTGCTGGAAGCGCCCTGGATCGGCGTTCCCCTGGACGCCTGGCCGGGATTCGACCTGACCCCAGGCGTGGAGTTCTGGGCGCTCCTGCCGGCATTCGTGGTAGTGACCCTGGTGGGCGCCATCGAAACCGTCGGCGACGGCGTCGCCATCCAACGGGTCTCCCGACGCCGGCAGCGGGCGACCGATTTCCGGACGGTCCAGGGTGCGCTCAACGCCGACGGCGTGGGGAATCTGCTCTCCGGCATCGCCGGGACGCTGCCCAACACCACCTACTCAAGCAGCGTGTCACTGGCCGAGGTCACCGGCATCGCCGCGCGTCGGGTGGGGGTCGTCATCGGCCTGCTCTTCGTCGCGGTGGCGTTCCTCCCCAAGGTCGCAGCCTTGCTGATCGCGATTCCCGGCCCCGTGGCGGCCAGCTACATCGTCGTGCTCCTGGGGCTGCTCTTCGTGCAAGGGATGAAGGTCATCATCCAAGACGGCGTCGACCACCGGAAGGCAGCCGTCGTCGGTCTCTCCTTTTGGATCGGCGCGGGCTTCCAGAACCAATGGATCTTCCCCGACCTGCTGGGGGAGGGCTTCGTAGCCGTGCTGCTCGGCAACGGCATGACGGCGGGCGCCATCGTCGCCATCGTCATGATGCTGTTCATGGATCTGACCGGCCCGCGACGCCGGCGGCTGCAGGTCGCGCTGGAAAGCGCCGCCTTGCCGAGGATCGAAGCATTCCTGCGCGGGTTCGCGATGAAGCGCGGATGGAACGCGGCCTCGACGAACCGGCTGGCCTCGGCGGGCGAGGAGGCCCTGGCGATCTTGCTGCAGGAGGCCGATGACGAGGCCGGGACGGCGCGCCGCTTGAGCGTCACCGCGCGCATGGAGGGCCACTCGGCCGAGCTCGAGTTCGCCACGGTCTTGGAGGGGGAGAACATGGAGGACCGCTTGGCGTATCTGAGCGCGCTGCCCCCCGTACCGGACGAGCACGAGGTCTCGTTCCGCTTGTTGCTGCACTACGCCTCTTCGGTGCGCCACCAGAAGTATCACGGCGTGGACATCGTCACGGTGACCGTCGAGGGCCGGCGTTAGCGCCGCAGCGCCGTCACGCGTCTCGGGAGCGCGCCAGCGCGACCCGACCCCGAGCAAACCCTCTATCACCTCAGGAGCCCGCGCCACCACCCGCGCTGGCGCGCTGGCCGATCGCTAGAAGAGCTGGGCGTCCGCGCCGAACCACTTCTGGATGAGAGCGTTCAACGAGCCGTCTTCCTTCATGCCGTCAATGGCCCGGTCCAGCCTGTCCTTCAGCCAGCCATCATCCTCCCGAACGCCGACGCCCACGCCGGACTCCAACGTCACCTCGGGGCCGACGAGGGTCAGGCCGTCCCCGCTCTCCGCCATGCTGTCGCGGGCGAACCCCAAGTCGACTAGCGCCGCATCCGCCTCGCCGCTCAGGACGGCGGCCACGACCTCCGGAGCCAAGGCGTACTCCACCAGCGTCGCGCCGGATTGAGAGAGGTAGTCGGCCTGGACGGTGGCGACCTGGGCGGCCACTCTGCCGGCGACCACCTCGTCGCCCGCGCCGGCCCGAGCGATGTAGACCGAGGGGCTGGGAGGGATGTACGGCTGCGTGAAGTCGATCACTGCGTCCCGCTCGTCGGTGATGCTCATCCCGGCAAGGATGGTGTCGTAGTCACCCGCAACAAGGTTGGGGATCATGCTGTCCCATTCCGTGGTCACCCAGGTGCACTCGAGGTCGGCGCGCCGGCACAGCTCGTCCCCCAGCTCCCGCTCGAACCCATCGACTTCGCCGCTGTCGTTGATGAAGTTGTAAGGGGGATAGGCCCCTTCCGTGCCCAGGCGGACGGTCTCGGATCCTCCGGTGCACGACAGACAGGCGAGGACGAGGACGGCGATCGCGGCGACCGGCGTCAGAGCCCTGAGCACGGCCCTCTGCGTTCCGCCAACACCCGTCGCAGACAGCACGAAACCGTGGAGGCGCCGCTCTCTCCGGTACCCGTGCTTTTTCGCGATCGGCCCCAGATTCACCATTTGTTGGACTCCTCCGCGTATACGGAATCTGGCAATCGATAGCTGATGCCCACCTCGTCGAAAACCGAGATCTCGAGCAGCTGCGTGAACTTATTGAAATTGCTATCGCGAACGCGCCTCGGAAATAGCCGAGCCATCACACGCTCGAATCGACCTTGCAATCGAAACCAGGCCAGCACGCCGAAGGTGGGGCGGCGGGGATACTCCAGCTGGTCGGCAAGCGTTTTCCCGATGAGTGCGCGCGAGACGGTGTACACGTACTTGACCAGCTTGCGGCGGGCGGTCCGCTCGGTGATCCCTACCAGCAATGGAGCAGAGTTGAGCAGTGAATTCGCCAGGACGACCGACTCCGTACCGGGAGTCGGTTCGCTGACAGTGCCGATCTCAAACAGCCGCAAGGCTTCCTCTTCATCACGATATAAAATCGTCTCGGGAATGCCCATGAGATAACCAGAGTAGCGCCAGACCGCCATGAAACTTTCGCGCTCTTCGTCGC
The DNA here is from genome assembly GCA_963663895.2 of Dehalococcoidia bacterium. Taxonomy (GTDB): domain Bacteria; phylum Chloroflexota; class Dehalococcoidia; order Bin125; family Bin125; genus JAPOXK01. Next base: position 194,967 of record CAXXRD010000003.1, read on the forward strand.
TGAACCGAGCGCCCAAACTTTTCATATGTTTCAGCAACCTTGCCGAAAAGGCGGTGATCGCATAGCCCACGTGGGCGGAGCTCAGCGGCACGCCCCAGGCCTCCGCATCCCACTCATCTGAATTCTTCAACAGGTATCGAACTTGTGCGTGAACCAGCCGCACGCGGACGGACAGCCTCCAGCCGTCCCCGTTTCTTTCCATGCCGCCGGGCATGAATATCTCGACCATGTGGCGGTTATTTTGTTTCAGCCGTCGGACGCCCTGATCGCGCAGCCGCCCGGTTATGAAGAAGGATTTGCTGATATTGGTCGAAAACCCTTCGACCAGGGTGCCTCCGACCATCGCCCCCAGAATCAGCTTCGAATTCCTGTGAAACATGCGAGCGCCGGGGTTGAATGCCGGAAGGTCGACCCAATCGGGCGGAGACTCCAGCTCCTCGAAGAAAGCACGCAGCGCTGGCAGCTCATCAAGCAAAGCGCCGTTGCCCGGATTCTCCATGCCGATCTCGATGAGCCGATGCGCCTCTTCCGGTTCGAGAGCGCTGAGCTGCTCGACCAGGGCGTCGGCTTCGGGGTCTCCGATGAGCGTGTGGGCGATGTAGTTGGCGGCTACGTCCGGATCAAGGCCGCGCGCGCGCTCGTAACCATCCTCGTAGTCGGACGGCATCTTCATCAAGCGGGAAGTCCCAGTCACGTACTTGGCATCCCGTGTGCTAATTCTCGCCGGACGCTTCTTCCACGCGCAGCTCCGGAATCCAGCGGAGGAACGGCGGCAGATACCAGTTTCCCTTGCCCAGCACCTCCATACTAGCGGGGACCAAGATGGACCGTACCAGCGTTGCATCCAGCAGCACGGCTATCCCAAGGCCGAAACCAATCAGCTGATTGACGACGGTCTCTCCCATCGCGAATCCGCCGAAGACCGCGACCATGATGAGCGCCGCGCCGGTGATGATCCTCCCGGTCGAGCGCAGGCCGTAGCTCACCGCCTCGGTGTTGTCTCCGCTCTCGTCGTAGCGCTCCCGGATGCGGCTGAGCAAGAATACATGATAGTCCATGGAGAGCCCGAAGAGGATGGCGAAGAGAAACAGCGGGATCCAGGCGTCGATCACCTCCGCCTGCTGGAACCCCAGCAGATCCGTGGCGACTCCTTTCTGGAACACCAGCACCAGCAGCCCGTAGGTCGCGCCGACGGAGAGCAGGTTCATAATGATGGCCTTGATCGGAATCACGATCGAGCGGAAGACCATCATCAAGATGATGAAGCTGAGACCCAGCACGAAGATGAAGACGATCGGCGTGTAGAAATCGACAATGCCATAAAAGTCGGCGACCTCGGCCGTCAAGCCGCCAACGTGGACCTCCGCCGGGACCTCGGCGAAGGCGGCGGAAATGTGCTGCTCGCGGAGCGTGGCCATGTCCTCGGCAGCCTCGGGACTGGCCGGCTTCCCTGGGAAGGGGAGTGTCAGCAGGGCGAGGTCGCGAGCAGCGTTGACTTCCAGCGGGGCGGGCGGGACCGGGAAGGTCGGGTCGTTTAGAAGGCGCTGCTCAAGGCGCCCGATCGCCTGCTCCACCCGGGGATCGTCGATATCGCCGTCAACGACGATCTCGGCCGGGCTGAGGTATCCGGCGGGGCTAACGGTCCCCTCGGAGAACTTCTCTTCAAACAGGAGGAACGCCTCCTTGGTCTTGGCCTTGTCGGGGAAGGTGTTGACGTCGTTGAGCCCGGTCCGGATATCGAAATAGAAGTACGACAGGGCGAGCAGCGGAGCGGCGACGAGGACGATGCTGACGATCGGATACCGCATCACGGCGCGCGTCAGGAGATCCTGGAGCCCCCGCCGGGAGGTACCGGCACCCTTCACCGAGAACCTGGCGAGGACGGGGATGGTGAGGAGATCCACTTTGGGGCCGAGCACCACGAGCCAGGCGGGTAGGAGCGTGAGCGTCATCGCCAGCGCCGCGATGACCACCAGAATGGCGCCCAGAGCGAGCGACTGGTAGAAGGACGCCGGCACGATCAGCAGCCCGATCAGGGCCAGCACGACGGTCGCGCCGCTGAACAGCACCGTGCGGCCGGCGGTCTCGCCCGCTCTCATGACCGCGTCCCGCGGCGCCAGACCGCGGTCCATCTCCTCCCGGAAGCGGGACACGATCAGCAGCGAATAGTCGATGCCCACCGCCAGGCCGATCATGACGACCATCATCTGGACGAAGAAGACCAGCTGGAATAGCTGGCCAATGATCGATACCGCGGCCAGCGCGATGGCGATCGCGACGACCGCGAGCCCCAAGGGCAGCAGGGTAGCGACGACGGCGCCAAAGAGCCCCAGCAACACGATCAGCGCCACCGGAATACCGATCCGCTCGCCTCTCTCTAAGTCTTCGGCCGCCAGCTCGTTGTTCTCAAAAGCGACGCTGGCGCTTCCGCCGATGAGCACGAGGAAGTCGTCCGCTACGTCCGCTTCTTCGACGACGTGAATAACGTTCTCGACGTTTTCGGTCGCCTCCACCGAGCTGCCGGCCAAGGTGTAGTACATCAGGACCGTCCGGCCGTCGTCGGAAACCAGCAGTCTGCCTAACTCCTCCTGCTGCTGCGGACTGAGGAAAGCCCTCGCGGCGAGAAACTGGTACTGGTAGTAGTGGTGCAGGGGTTCGCCAGCTATCCCCCCGTCGATCGTCTCCGGTCCCAGCGCGAGGATCTGGGTATGGACCGCCTCCACCTTGGCGCGGAAGGTGGGGTCGTCCACCGTCAAGGAGGGCGACTGCACGATGACGATCTCGGTTAGCTTCTCCGGCCCGCGCAGCCGATCCTCCAGCAGAGCGGCCGCTCGCTCGGACTCGTACCTGCCGGCCAGCCGGAAGTCCGTGGTGAGCGCGCTGTCGAGCAGATTGAAGGTGATCCCGGCGGCGACCACCCCCAGCACACCCCCCAGGCCGATGGTCACCAGCGGGCGCCGCACGCTGATACGGATAAGAGCGCTGATCAAAAGTGGCTTCCCCCCTTAGCAAGATAGAGCCCGTCCGCGAGGCGGTCCACGCCAGCGATATCTCTTCCGCATGGGTGGCCTAGATCAGCTCCGGCCCACTTCCAAATACTCAGAGTTCGCATGGCAGCTCCAGTTGTCGAAACGCTGCTGAGCGGCTCAGCAGACTCGCCATGGACCCAGGCCGACCCCCGCCTGCGTCGACGCCGGATCGCCAACAGGCGTGGAGGAGCGCGCGTCGGAGAGCGCGTCAGTGGATAGCGGCCGAGGGCGGGGAGTAGTGCATGATCGGAGGCCGCCGTAGGCTTGCCAGACGCGTATGCTCCCATAGAGTCCTGTAGAGATATTGCTCTGGAGAGCGATCGTCCGCGCACGCGGCACCGGGCGGGATCGATAAGCAGGAAGCGACGAGCAGTGACGATCGGCGCGTGGCTGAAGGGCAATTCATGACGGAGGCGAGGAGGGCCGAGGACGGCGGCGTGGGGCTCGATGAGTCGCCCGACCAGCTTGATCAGGAGGAGTTCCGGCGGCGGATGCGGCATTCCGCTGCACACGTGCTGGCGCAGGTGGTGTTGGAGATATTCCCGGACGCCAAGCTCGCCATCGGGCCGCCGATCGATACCGGGTTCTATTATGACTTCCTGTTGCCGCGCTCCTTGACCCCGGACGATCTGGAGACGATCGAACGGCGTATGCGCGAGGAGATGGCGAAGAAGCACACGTTCGTGTGGGAACCGATCACGGAGGAGGAGGCGCGGCAACGCTACGCCGACCAGCCGTTCAAGCTGGAGTTGATCGACGAGTTCGCGGGCGGCACGCTGGGGATCTGCAGCCACGCCGGCTTCACGGACCTCTGCCGGGGCGGGCACGTAGCGCACACGCAACAGATCGGGCCGTTCAAGATCATGAACGTCGCCGGCGCCTACTGGCGCGGCGATGAGTCGCGGCCACAGCTCCAGCGCGTATACGGCGCGCTTTTCCCCACGGAACCGGAGCTCGAAGCCTATTTGCAGCGGCTTGAGGAGGCGGAAAAGCGTGACCATCGGCGTTTGGGACGCGATCTGGATCTGTTCTCACTGCACGAGGAGGTCGGACCGGGATTGGTCTTCTGGCATCCCAAGGGCGGACGGGTGCGGCTGGAAATAGAGGATTACTGGCGCCGGGCCCATCTGGAGGGCGGCTACGAGCTGGTATACACGCCGCACTTCGGAAAGTCTGGGCTGTGGGAGACCAGTGGACACCTGGATTTCTACAAGGAGAGCATGTACGCGCCGATGGAGGTGGACGGCGAGGACTTCTATGCAAAGCCCATGAACTGTCCCTTCCACATCATGATCTACCGCAACGCCCGACGCTCGTACCGCGAGTTGCCGCTGCGGCTGGCGGAACTGGGCACGGTGTACCGCTACGAGCGCTCGGGGACGATGCACGGGTTGCTGCGGGTGCGCGGCTTCACCCAGGATGACGCGCACATCTTCTGCACGCCCGAGCAAGTGGAGTCCGAGATCGTGGAGGTGGTGCGCTTCTCGGTGGAGATGCTGCGCACGTTTGGCTTCGACGCTTTCACCGCCTTCCTGTCGACGCGGCCGGAGAAGGCCGTGGGAGAGCCGGCGGCCTGGGAGATAGCGGAGGCGGCGCTGCGCCGAGCGCTGGCGGTGGCAGCGCTGGCGTACGAAGTGGACGAAGGGGGCGGCGCTTTCTACGGACCCAAGATCGACCTGAAGGTCGTCGACGCGCTGGGGCGGGAGTGGCAGCTGACGACCGTGCAGTTCGACTTCAACATGGGCACGCGCTTCGGCCTCCGTTACGTGGGCGAGGACGGTGCGGAGCACAGCCCCTATCTGGTACACCGGGCGCTGCTGGGCAGCATGGAGCGCTTCTTCGCCGTTCTGATCGAGCACTACGGCGGCGCTTTCCCGCTTTGGCTGGCACCGGTACAGGCGCGGTTGATCCCCATTGCGGACCGGCACGTGGAACACGCGCGGCGGATCGCCGCCTCGCTCCAGACGGCGGGACTGCGCGCCGACGTCGACACCCGGAGCGAGCGGATGAACGCCAAGATCCGCGACGCGCAGCTGGAAAAGGTGCCGTACATGCTGGTCGTCGGCGACCGCGAAGCGGCGGCAGCGACACTGGCGGCGGCCGTACGGCGCCGGGACGGCGAGAACCTCGGCGTGCTGCCCGTGGCCGATCTGCAGTCGCGCCTGCTGGAGGAAGTGCGCCGCCGCACCTGAGCGCAACAGCGCGGTAACGCGCTTAACGACCAAGCGCAGCCCTGCAACCACAGAGTGCCCTATGATCGCGAACACATCCACGATCCGTGTATAGGCTTCCCGCTATGACGGATGTCTCGCCTCCGTTCCGCAAAGTGTTGGTCGCCAACCGCGGCGAGATCGCATTGCGGGTCGTGCGAGGCTGTCGCGATCTGGGCGTGGAATCGGTAGCGATCTGCTCGGAGGCCGACCAGGCGGCCCCGCATGTCCGCTACGCGGACGAGTCCTACACGATCGGCCCAGCGGAAGCGTCGGAGAGCTACCTGGCGATCGAGAAAATCCTCGACGTAGCGCGGCGCTCCCAAGCGGAGGCGGTGCATCCGGGCTACGGGTTCCTGGCCGAGAACGCGGAGTTCGCGCGGGCCTGCACCGACGCCGGTCTCGTCTTCATCGGGCCGCCGCCGGCAGCGATGGAGAAGATGGGCAGCAAGCTCGAAGCCCGCCGCACCTTGCAAGCAGCGGGCGTCCCCCTCATCCCAGGAACGGTCGAGCCGGTGCGGGACCCATCCGAAGCGGAGCGGGTGGCGCGGGAAATCGGGTATCCCCTCCTGATCAAGGCCTCGGCAGGGGGTGGAGGCAAGGGAATCCGCGAAGTCAACGACGCCGAGGAGTTGCCGCGCGCGATCGCGAACGCGCAGCAGGAAGCGCGCGCTGCCTTTGGCGACGACGCGATCTACGTCGAGAAGTTGTTGCGTCCCGTGCGCCATATCGAGGTCCAGCTAATCGCCGACCACCAAGGTCAGATCGTCACGCTCGGCGAGCGCGAGTGCTCGATCCAACGGCGCCGACAGAAGCTAATCGAAGAGGCGCCGGCGCCGACCATGACCCCGGAGCTACGGATGCGGATGCGGGAAGCGGCGCGCAAGGTAGCGGAGGCGTGCGACTACGTGAACGCGGGCACGGTGGAGTGTCTGGTCTACGACGATGACCAGTTCGCCTTTTTGGAGATGAACACGAGGCTGCAGGTCGAGCATCCAGTGACCGAAATGGTCTGGCGGGTCGACTTGGTGGCGGAGCAGTTGCGCGTCGCGGCGGGGCAACCGTTGACGTTCACGGAGGACGACTTAACGATGCGAGGCTGGGCGATCGAATGCCGGGTGGCCGCGGAGGACCCCTACCAGGGATTCCTGCCCAGCACCGGCACCGTGCACCACTACCGCGAGCCAGCGGGGCCGGGAATCCGCGTCGATAGTGGCCTGTACGACGGAATGATCGTCGGTGTCCACTATGATCCGCTGCTCGCGAAGATCATCGCGCGGGGGCTGGACCGGGAACAGGCGCGGAGGCGCATGCTGCGGGCCCTGTCCGAGTTCCGGTTGCTCGGTCTGCAAACGAACGTACCGTTCCACATTGCCATGCTGCAGGACCCCAACTTCGTCGCGGGGGCAATCGACACGGACTACGTGGAACGGACGGTGCACCTCACGATCGACGATCGGCCCGACCACACCGATATCGCCGCATTGGCAGCGGCCAGCTTCCTGCAGCGAAACGGAGCAAGCGCCGGCACCCCGGGCAGGGATCAAGGCGGTCCGGCGGCAGCTCCGGATCCCTGGGTGCAACGCTCTCGTGGGCAGCAAGGATTGATGGCGGGATGGCGAAGAAACTAGCGCTGGCCATCGGACAAGCGGCGCGCGAAGTCGAAGTCCGCGAGATCGACGACGGCAGCTTAATGCTTGTCCTCGACGGCATTGAGCACAGCGTGGATCTGAAGCGGATTGGGGAGGGGCCGCTGTACGAGCTGATCCTCGACCATCACGCGACGGAGGTGCTGTTGCAACGGGAAGGGCAAGGGGTGCGGACCATTGTCGGCGCGGACAGCTTCCTCGTGACGAAGCGCCGGGCCGGGGCGGGGGGGATCGGCGACGAGGAGGCGCAGGAAGGGGAGTTGACGGTACAGTCGCCGATGACAGGGGTCGTCGTTGAGGTGTTGGTGCAGGCAGGCGACGTGGTCGCCAAGCGCGACAGCCTGCTGGTGGTTCAGGCGATGAAGATGAACAACGAGATCCGGTCGCCGACAGCTGGCACCGTGAAGACGGTCCACGTGGCGGTGGATGCGAACGTTGACCAAGGCGCACCGCTCGTGACGATCGAACTAGGCAACGCCGGAGCGAATTAGAGCAGCGTCAGCGACCGGGCAGAGCGGGCTGATCGCTGCCGCGGGCCCACCGAGGCCATGCGATGTTCGTTCCCACCGTGCCCAGTTGGTTGACCGCGAAAATCGGGCGTTGGTAGCATGGCGCGAGCAGTTTATACCAATCTAATCGCTGACGGAACCGTATACACAGGAGGACGCTGCTGGCCACTCGCGAACACCGGGTCAACCGGGAGATTCAAGTTCCCGAGGTCCGCGTCATCGGCGAGGACGGCGAGCAGATGGGCATCCTCCCCACGTTCCAGGCCCTTGCACAAGCCCAAGAGCGTGGTCTCGATCTGGTGGAGGTCGCACCAGGAGCATCGCCACCGGTTGTGCGGTTCCTGGACTACGGCAAGTTCAAGTACGAGCAAGCAAAGCGACGCAACGAAGGACGCAAGCGACAGAAGAACGCCGTGCTGCGGGAAGTGACGATGAAGCCGAAGATCGGTCAGCACGACATCGACTTCAAGACCCGCACCGCGCAGAAGTTGCTAGAAGAGGGCGACAAGCTCAAGATCACCGTCATGTTTCGGGGACGCGAGATCACGCATCCAGAGATCGGACGGGGGCTCATCGGACGAGTGATGCAAGCTTTGGAAGAGCGCGGCATTCCCCTGTTGGTCGAGAAGCCGATCGGCATGGAGGGCCGCTTCATGAGCGTGATCGTGGCCGAGGACAAGGTGAAAGCGGCAGCGCTGGAGCGCGAGCGTGCGCGCGCCGGTGAGCCCGACACACCGGAATCGCGTCCTGCCCCGGCCGCAGCAGATGCCGCCACCGACGGCCCCACTCCGTCCGACAATGGTGCGGCGGGCACCGACGAAGTCGCTGAGGCATCCCCAGACGCCGTGGGAAGCGGCTCGCCATAGAGCGCCAGCGATGCCGAAACAGAAGACGCACCGAGGAACTAAAAAACGGTTCGGGCTGACCGGCCGAGGCAAGGTCATGCGCATGAAGGGAAACCGCGGCCACAACCGCTCGAAAAAGAGCAAGCGCCAGCGCTATGCGATCCGAGAGATGCATGAAGTGACGACCCCGCGCCTCCGCAAGACGATCAAGGCGCTACTCCCCACCGGGGTAGGAAAGCGCTAGCGATGCCGCGCGTTAAAGGCGGGCCACGGAACCGCCGCCGGCACAAGCGCGTGCTGGCGGCCACCAAGGGCCACCGCGGACAGCGCCACCGGATCTTCCGCCGGGCGAACGAGTCGCGGCTGCACGCGCTGGCCTACGCCAAGCGCGACCGACGTGCTCGTAAGGGCGATTTCCGCCGACTGTGGATCCAGCGCATCAACGCTGCGGCGCGCCAGGAGGGACTGAGCTACAGCAGTCTCATGCACGGTCTGCGCCGCGCCCGTGTCGAGGTGGATCGGAAGATGCTGGCGGACCTCGCCGTGCGAGAGCCAAAAGTTTTCTCGACGATCGTCGCGCAGGCGAAGGCAGGGCTCGCCGCGGAAGGTTAGGCGTCGCGGATGGTGGCGCCGAGTTCCCGCTCCAACCGTTTGCTGACGCCCTTGCGTGCCTTGGCGACATCGCCGTCCGTGAGCGTCCGGTCCGGTGCGCGATAGTCGATCGAGAACGCCAGCGACTTCTTGCCCGCGGGGATCGGGGCACCGCGATAGAGGTCGAATAGCTCGACGCGCTCGACGAGCCGAGAGCGGGCGATGAGGCGTTCGACGTCGGCTGCGGGTACGGCTTCGTCCACCACAACGGCGAGGTCCTCTACCACCGCGGGGAAGCGGCTGGGCGGAGTGAATTCCAGCGGCCCTCGCTCGGCGATCACCTGTGTGAGAGCGTCGACATCGAGCTCGATCAGGTAGATCGGCTCTTCGATCTCGAAGCGCGCCGCGACCGCAGGCGCGACTTGACCGATACAGCCGATCGCCGCGCCGCCGACAAGCACGCGTGCCGCACGGCCCGTGTACAAGGCAGGATCCTCCGCGGCCTCGTAGGTGAAAACGAGGCGCAGCGCCGCGGCGACGGACTGGGCGATCGCCTTGGCTTCGAAGAAGTCAAGATCGGCTGCGGACCCGCTCCCCTCATGGACGGCGGCTTTCGGCCCCACCCCGCCGAGCAGGGCGAGCGCAAACGTGCGCTCATGTGGAAGGTCATCGGGACGGGGATGAAACACGCGACCGATCTCGAAGAGTGCGATCGCGCGACGCTGGCGGCGGCGATTGGTGGCGAAGCTCTCGAGGAGACCGGGCCGCAGCGTCGTCCGGAGGACGTTCCGCTCCTCACTCATCGGATTGCGAACGGCGAGGGGGGGGCGGTCGGTGATGGTAGCGAGCGCTTGCACGCTGGTGATGGCGTCGATGCTCACGAGCGAGTAGTTGATCGTCTCGACCAGCCCGGCCGCGGCGAAGGCGTCACGCACGCGCGCCCCGGTGTCGCGCAGCGGCTGTGGATCCGGATCGGGGACCGCGCCCTGGAGCGGCGCGCTGGGCAGGCGATCGTAACCCACGATACGGGCGATCTCTTCCACCACGTCATCAGCGATCCGCACATCGGAGCGCCAGTAGGGTGCAGTCACCGCATAGCCATCCGGCAGAAGATCGACGGTGAAACCGAGCGCTTCTAACGGCGTCACGACCTGCTCGGGCGGTAGCTCGCTGCCGAGCACGCGAGCGAGGCGCTCGTGCGTGAGCGTGATCGACACGGGGTCGCGCGGTTGCGGGTAGGCATCGACGACGCCGGCAACGGTACCGCCGCAGACCTCGACGAAAAGCCTGGTCGCGCGCCGCGAGGCCTCGAGTGCCAGCTCGGGCGTAAGCCCTTTCTCGAATCGGGTGGAGGCCTCCGTGCGCAACTTGAGAGCAGCGGCCGTACGCCGGATGCTCGGGCCATTGAAGGTGGCAGATTCCAACAGGACGGTGGAAGTGTCGTCCGACACCTCGGAGAGCGCATCACCCATGACGCCGGCAACCGCCACCGCTTCTTCCGCATCAGCGATGACGAGATCGTCGGTGCGAAGCGCATGCCCGGATCCGTCGATCAAGGTCACGTGCTCGTCGGCGCGGGCACGCCGCACGATGATGCGGCCGCCGCGCAGCTTATCGAAGTCGAAAGCGTGGAGGGGCTGACCAAACTCAAGCATCACGTAATTGGTGATGTCGACCACGTTGTTGATGGGGCGGCTCCCGGACGCTTCGAGCCGAGCTTGGAGCCAGGGCGGCGACGGCGCGACGGTCACGCCGCGAACAAGCGTGGCCACGTAGCGCGGGCAGAGGTCCGGAGCCTCGATCGCCACCGATATGCTTCCCTCTGGGGGCAGCTCACCCACGGTGTCGCCGCGCTCGGGCTCGCGTACGTTGCCCGCGGTCAGCGCGGCGACCTCGCGCGCGATCCCCAGGGCGGAAAAGAGATCGGCCCGGTTCGGAGTGAGACTGAAGTCAAAGATCGTGTCGCCGATCGCGGCGGCGAGCGGCGTACCGACCGCCGCAGCCTCAGAAAGCACCTTGATCCCTTCGTGTGCGTCGGAGATGCCGAGCTCGCGATCGGAGCAAACCATGCCGGCAGATTCGACACCGCGGATGTTGGAGCGCTTGAGGACGCGGAAGCTGCCGGAGCGCGCATCGACCAGACGCGCCCCCTCGTGCGCGAAGGCGACCGCCTGCCCAACAGCGATGTTGGGCGCGCCGCAGACGACCGTGAAGGGCTCGCTCGCGCCGACATCAACGGTGGCGAGGCGGAGACGGTCGGCGTTCGGATGAGGGGCAAGCGCCTGCACCCGTCCAACGACGACGTGATCCCAGTCGCCAGCGATCTTCTCGATCGCCTCGACTTCCACACCCGCCATCGTCAGACGATGCGCCAACTCTTCGGGGGGAAGCCTGAGGTCGACATATTCGGCGAGCCAGCGCAGAGAGAGCTTCATACGACTCTAGAACTGCTCAAGAAAGCCGAGCGCGTTGTTATAGAAGTAGCGGATATCGTCGATCCCGTAGCGCAGCATGGCGGTGCGCTCTACGCCGATGCCGAAGGCAAAGCCGGTGTAGCGCGCGGAATCGTAGCCGGCGGCGGCGAGGATCTCAGGGTGAACCATGCCGGCACCCAGCAGTTCGATCCAGCGCCCGTCGCGCCAGCGGATAGCAACCTCGGCACCGGGCTCGACGAAGGGGAAGTAGTCGCAACGGAAGCGTGCCTCGACGTCCGGACCGAAAAGACGGTGCACGAAGGCCTCAAGGGTGCCCTTGAGGTGGGCAAAGCTAATCCCCTCGTCAATCACGAGCCCTTCCACTTGGGTCAGCATCCACTCATGGGTGGCGTCCGTCGCCTCGTAGCGATAGCACGTGCCGGGGACGATGACGCGGATCGGAGGGCGGTGGCGCTCAATGTAGCGGATCTGCATGGGCGACGTGTGGGTGCGAAGCAGCATCGGATAGCGACCGTCACGCTCGTAATCGATCCACAGCGTGTCCCACATATCGCGCGCGGGATGATCGGCGGGAATGCGGAGTCGCTCGAAGTTGTACTCGTCCCACTCGACCTGCGGTCCCTCGACGACGGCGAAGCCCATGTCACGGAAGGCGCGCTCGATCTCTCGGAGAGTAAGCGTGATCGGATGGAGATGGCCCTGCCGATGCGGCCGTGCGGGGAGCGTGACGTCGATCGCCGCCGAAGGGGCCGAGGAGAACGCCTCAAGCACCGCCCGCCGGCGGTCGAACGCCTCCTGGAGCAGGGCCCGCAGCCGGTTGGCCGTCTGACCTGCCTGCTTGCGCTGATCAGCCGGAAGCGCGCCCACGCCACGGAGCAGCTGGGTGACCTCTCCCTTCTTGCCAAGGTAGCGAGCGCGCCAAGCGGCGGCGGCGGCGCTGTCACAGGCGGCAGCGAGCTCGTCAAGAGCACGACGCTCAACGGCGGCGAGATCAATATCGTCCATGCGGTGATCACCGTACAAACGCTCTTCCACGAGGGTCAATCGCGTCCGATCGGAGCGGCTTCCGCTAGCAAGAATACGGGAGCTTGGTAGGATTCCGGGCACGGAACGCGAGCACAGCGGTAGGAAGGGAGCGGTCATGGCAGTGAAAAGCTACGTACTGATCGAGGCCGAGGTGGGTGAAGCGAAGAGTGTGAGCAACGCACTGACCCAGCTCACGCATCCCGAGGCGCAGATCGTAGGCGTCGATACGGTCACCGGCCCCTACGACGTGATCTGTCTCCTCGAGGCCGACGACCTCAACAAGCTCGGCCGCTGTATCACCGAGGGGATCCAGACGGTGAGCGGCGTCAAGCGCACGACGACCTGTCTGACGGTGCAGCTGAACTGACGCCCTGCCCGCACGTTCGAAGGGGATTATGACGCAACGATTCGTGCCGCCTACGGAGATGCTGCCGGTCGAGGAAGCGCTGGCGCGGATCCTCGATCTGTGTGAAGTGCTTCCCCCCGAACGGCAAGCCTTGAAAGAAGCGCACGGTCACATACTAGCGGAGGACGTGAAGGCGCCGTTCGACATTCCGCCGCTCGATAACACGGCGATGGACGGATACGCGGTGCATGCAGCCGACACCGCCGGAGCGAGCGAGGCGGAAGTCGCGCGGCTGTCAGTGGTGGGCGAACTCGCAGCTGGCTACCTCTTCGAAGGAGTCGTGGGAGCAGGGGAAGCGGTGCGGATCATGACGGGCGCGCCGATCCCCGAGGGAGCGGACAGCATTGTGCCGTTCGAAGAAAGCGACGAGGAAGGGCTGCGCGCACCCGGTCAGACGCACGAGGCGATTAGATCGGTCGGGGTGACGAAAGAAGCGAAGCCCGGCGCCAACATCCGCCGGCGGGGCGAAGATGTGCGTGCCGAAGAAACGATCTTGCAGAAGGGCACGCTGCTGCGGGGAGCACAGATAGCAGTGCTGGCGTCAATGGGGACCAGCGCGGTCACCGTGATCCGACGACCGCGCGTCGCTGTGCTCTCGACGGGAGATGAACTACTCCAGCCGGGCCAACCGCCGGCGCCTGGCAAGATCTACGACAGCAATGCCCCTGGGCTGGCCGCGTTAGTGGAAGAGTACGGCGGGATCGCGCTGCGGCTGGGGATCGCGAAGGATACCGTTGCCGCCCTCACGGCCAAAATCCAGGAAGCGCTATCGGCCGACCTGGTCGTGACGTCGGCGGGCGTATCACGCGGCGACTTCGACGTGGTAAAGGAGGTCTTGGCACGGGAAGGGGCGATCGACTTTTGGACGGTGCGGATGAAGCCGGGAAAGCCGCTGGCGTTTGGAACGTTCGCGGCGCCGGACGGACGCCGGGTACCGCACATCGGCCTGCCGGGCAATCCGGTGTCGTCGCTGCTGGCCTTCGAGCTGTTCGGGAGACCAGTGATCCACAAGATGCTGGGGCGAACACCCAAGGCTCGGCCGCTGCTGCAGGCGGTGGTGGACGAAGCGATCGTGAACACCGATGGGCGCCGGGTGTACGCGCGGGCGATCGTGCGGATGGGAGAGGACGGTCGCTGGCACGCACGGCTGACGGGCCCCCAGGGATCGGGAGTACTGACGTCGATGGCGCGAGCCAACGGGCTGGCGATCTGCCCAGAAGATCGATCGCAGATCGATCCCGGTGAAGACACCACCGTGATCATGCTGGACTGGGATCAGCCTTTAGACTGAGCTTGCCGCTTCGGTTCGGTAGCATCGCCTTCCCATAGAGACGCCGGAGCCAAACCCACGAGACCATCCGTGCGATCTTTACTGAGATCGACAAGCGGCATTCCTGGCCGACGGAGATGGCCTGAGCGACCTTGCGCCGGACACACGGTCCCTTCGGGAAAGGAGCAAGCGGGTGGCAAAAATGGCGCGGTGCGAGAGCAGAACGGGATCTCAGGCTGGGAGCGAGGGACCTTGAACGTTCCTCGCGCGAAGAGATGGATCAGATCAGGCGCGAGTTCCCGCTGGCGAACGTTAGCATGAGTCGCAAGGGCATGTTCACTGCGTATCCGCCGATGCTGGACTAGCCAGAAACACAAACGATGGCGAGGCAGATCCGATGAATAAAGGCCGAGTGGTAGCAACGATCTTCGTATGGCTGTCATGGGCGGCCGTGATCATCGCGCTGAACACGCACAGCTCGCCCAACATCACGTCGACCGGCATCGAGACAGTCTCAATCGTCGCCTCAGCGATGGTGGTGCCGGGAACGGTCGCGGTGTGGTTGGGCGACATCCGCCGCAAAGACAAGCCGGCAAAATAGTACAGGCGCTCGGCAGCACCTCCAGTCAGGATGCTTGGGCAAGTCGACCCCAGACCGCCGAGCAAGCAGCGACGCGCGCGGATATCTCCCCCAGCCACTTGAGACAGTGGAGCGCTGATTAGCGTTGGCCCGCACCCTCAGCGCCAGGTGAAGCCGTCGAACTCGCGGGTGGCAGCGCTAAAGGACGCCTCAACTGCGACGACGTAGGCCACCGCCGGGCCGCTGCGAAGCTCGGCCAAGAGACGATCGAGCTGATCTCTGGACGCCTCCGCCACCACTTCCACCTCCGTACCGCTTGGAAGGTTCCGCGCGTAGCCCGTAACCCGTGCGACCGCCGGGCCGCTCAACGAGTGAGCGACCCGTGTGCAAAAGTCACGGAAGCCAACGCCCTGCACCCGTCCACGGACTAGGGCGTTGAGGCGGACGATCTCGGGCGTTACGTCGTCCTGCGACACGCGGCGCCCGCTCAATCCTCAGCTGTCAGCTGGCCGACCACCTTCCCGACCAACTGGGGCGGCACGTCGTCTCGGATGACGGGACGGCCCGGCTCCTTGAGGAGCACCCAGCGTACGGACCCCGCGCTGACCTTCTTATCACTGCGGATGGCCCGTTGAACCGCCTCCGCATCGACGCCGGGAGCGGCCAAGGGCAAGCTGTAGCGGTTCATGATCTCACGGTGCCGCTCGACGATCGCACTATCTAGTCCAATCACTTCCTCCGCGATCCGCGCCGCTCCCAGCAAGCCGATCCCCAAAGCTTCGCCATGCAGGAAGCGACCGTAATCCGTCACTGCTTCCAGCGCATGGGCGATGGTGTGGCCGTAGTTCAGGATCATCCGTAGCTCCGACTCGCGCTCGTCGGCGGAGACAACAGCGGCCTTAATGGCGATATTGCGCCCGACAAGGTCAACGGCGCGGCGGCGATCGCTGGCACTCTTGCCAAGCGTCAGCAACATCGCCGCATCGCGCTCGAGATCATCAAGCATGGCCGGGTCACGGATCCAAGCGTGCTTGATCACTTCAGCGAAACCAGCGCGGCGCTCCCGCAGAGGAAGGGTCGCAAGCGCGGCGAGGTCGGAGATAACGGCCTTCGGTTGATGGAAAGCGCCGACCATGTTCTTGCCCGTGGGGAGGTTGACGGCGACTTTGCCGCCGATCGCTGCATCGACCATGGCCAGAAGCGTGGTAGGCACGTGGACGAGGGGCATGCCACGGAGATAGGTGGCTGCAGCGGTCCCGGCTAAGTCGGTGACGACGCCGCCGCCGATCGCAATCACGACATCGCGGCGCTCGGCGCGCTCGGCGGCGAGCCATGCATAGATGTCGGCGAGGCCATCGAGATTCTTGCTGCGCTCACCGGCAAGGACGGTGAAAAGCCGAGCGCTGCGACCCCCTGTACGGAGTGCCCGCAGCGCGGCCGCTACGAAGTGCTCCACTCCTTGGTCGGCGACGACGAAACAGCGGCCGCCGGCTCCCACTGCTTCGAGCTTTGCAGGCAGCTTGTCGATCAGGCCCCAGCCGACGTAGACGGGATAGTCGCCGCTGGCCGCATTCACGACGCAAGCGAGATCGTCTCCGAAGTCCGGCGAGAGAGGAGCCGCCACATCCGGGCCTGCGACGATGGCCGCGACGCGCCCGGGCACGCGAAGAATCCGCTGGGCCTGTCGCTGGAGCGCAGCGGCAACCTCCGTCACCACTGCATTGATGTCGAGCGCGTCGGTGTGCACCGTGAGATCGGCGAGCGCGTAGAAAGGCTGCCGTACCGCCTTGAGGGTGCGAATGCGGGACAGCGCCTCGACATCCCCGCCAGCCAGAAGCGGCCGGGGGGCGGAGTCCTGCGTCGCGACGCGGGCGGCGATCGTCTCGGGACGCGCCTCCAGCAGAACGATGACGCCGTCCTCGGCCAAGAGACGCCGAGATTCAGCGTCCCCGAACGCACCGCCGCCGGTCGCGATCACCACCCCGGGCTCCAGCGTGGCGGTGCGGACTGCCGCGCGCTCGAGGGCGCGGAAAGCGGGCTCGCCATCTTCGGCGAAGATGCGGGAAATCGGACGACCAGCCTGCGCTTCGACGAGCGCGTCCGTGTCAACAGCCGCCATATCCAGGCGGTCGGCCAGTGCGCGCGCAACCGTCGACTTGCCGCTGCCGCTGAAACCGATGAGAACGACGCGCTGCGGGTCGAGCGCCATGGCGTTTCTGTCTACTCCGGCCCGCCGGACGCTCGTGGACCGATGGTCGCGCGGTAGGACTGCATGTTGCGGCGCGTCTCGTCCAGATGGTCGCCGCCGTGCTTCTCCAGCACCGCGTCCGCAAAGACGAGGGCAAGCATCGCCTCAACAATGACCCCAGCAGCATGGACCACACAGACATCGGAGCGCTCGAAGTGGGCTTCGACACGGTCGCCGCTATCGAGGTCGGCGGAGGGGAGGGGATGGGCAAGAGTCGCGATCGGCTTGATCGCGACCCGTACGACCACGTCCTCGCCGGTCGTCATACCCCCCTCAATGCCGCCGTGATTGTTGGTGAGGTGGCGCCAAGGGCGATCGTCCCACTCGTCTCGGGGAGCGATCACGTCGTGCACCGCAGATCCCCGCTGCGAAGCACCGCGGAAACCGGCGCCGAACTCGACGCCTTTAAAAGCGTTCATGCTGAGGAGGGCCTGCGCAATACGCCCGTCGAGCTTGCGATCCCAGTGGACATGGCTGCCGAGCCCATAGGGCACGCGGGTGACACGTCCCTCCACCACGCCGCCGATGGTGTCGCCATCACTCTTGGCAGCGTCGATCGCAGCAACCATGCGAGCGGCGGCGGCGGAATCGGCACAGCGGACGCGCGATTCCTCCACGGCGGCCCAGTCGATCGGACCGGAAGGCTCCGCCCTGATGTCGCCGATCTGGATGACGTGGCTGTGGAAACCCAACCCACACTCTTCGAGAAAGCGACGAGCGACCGCGCCAGCAGCGACACGCGCGGCGCTCTCGCGCGCGCTTGCACGTTCGAGCGAGTCCCGCACATCGTCGTAGCCGTACTTCACTGCGGCGGGGAGATCGGCGTGGCCGGGGCGCAATCGCGTGACCCGTGCGATCGGCTGGGCCGGCGGATCGAGCGCCATCGTCTCAGTCCACGGGGTACCGTCTGGGCCTTTCCCCGCGGCATGATCGCGGTTCTCAATCCAAAGCGCGACTGGGCTTCCGATAGTCCGGCCGTGACGGACGCCTGCGCGGATGTGCGCATAGTCGCTCTCGATCCGCATACGGCCGCCGCGTCCGTGGCCCTTCTGACGCCGGGCAAGCTGAGCCCGCAAGCCGGCCTCGTTCATGGGCACACCAGCGGGCAGCCCTTCGACGATCACGGTCAACCCCGGACCATGCGACTCCCCCGCGGTGAACCAGCGAAAGCGCCCCACGCCTTTTCTCCCCTAGGACCCGCTGACGCGGTGCGCAGTGGCAGCGGCGACCGCAGCGGGTTCAGCGGGCTCAGCGGGCTCGGGGGCCGGCAGCGTCGCCGCCAGCTCCGGAGGAACGGATGGAAGCTCCACGGGCAGTGCCTCGCCCGAATCGCTGATCCGCACAACTAGGTCGAAGGCCGCGACGATCGTGTGGGAGTCGCCCGAGTCCCAGTCGATGGGAGCAGCCCGCACGCGGTCGGCGAGGGAAGAGAGGATCGGCCGGGCTATGGCGCTGCCATCCTCATTGCGGAAGGTGGTAAAGACATCCACGCGGACGAAGCCGGGGCGCAAGTTCGGCACGTCGTAAAGCAGCATCTCGGTCAACTTGCTCACGGTGGAAACAGCGGTATCGTACGCGGTCGCGACCTGAACGCGCTTGCCATCAACGACGCGGAACTCCGCTTCGGCGGTGGTACTCACCTGTACGAACTGACCGCTGCCGGCGAGTAGCTCCATCCCTTGCACACCAGCCCAAACCGCGGCGCTCGTGCCTTTGGGCGGCCGTTGCGTACGCCAGCGATTGATCTCGCCGATGAGAATGCCGTTAATCGCTTCGAAGTCACCTTCGGCGACGAGGCGGCGCCAAAATATATGCGTGCGTACCTCTTTGAACAACACAAAGCCGATCAGAATGAAGAGAAGGAAGATAAGAATGGCAGCGATAAGGAGTGCATCGGTCACGGCGTCTGCTCCGTCTGCTCCGGCGACAGCGGATCACGCATCGCTGCTTCAGCCGCGGCAAACATCGCCGCCAATGGCGCGGCCCGGCGCGTCCAAAGCTCAAAGGAAGCCGCGCCTTGGTGGACGAGCATCGGTAAACCACCCAAAGATTTATGGCCAGTCGCGCGCGCCCTGCGCACGAGCGGCGTCTCCATGGGATTCGCGACTAGGTCTACCACAACGGCCTCCGAACGGAGAGCCCCTGTATCGAACGGGATCTCACTCGCAGTATCGCTGCCCTTGAGACCAACCGGGGTGCAGTGGACGACAATGTCACAGGTACGCAGTTCCTCAACCGTTCGCTCCTCGTCGCACCCATAGGCGCGAAGGCGGACGGCGCCGGGGTGGGCAGCGAGATCGTGGCGCAGGCGGCCGGCACGGGCGGGAGAGCGATTAATGATCGTGAGTGCGCCCGCACCGCGCCAAACGAGAGCCCATGCGACGGCTCGCGCGGCCCCACCCGCGCCCCAGATACAGATATGCGCACCCTGGGGATCGATACCGGCGCCTTCCAATGCCGCTTGGAAACCACCAACATCGCTGTTGTAGCCCTCAAGCTCCCCGTTGACGTTAACGACGGTATTGATCGCGCCGACAAAGCGCGCGGTCTGATGCAATCGATCGACAAAGCGCGCCGCACTCCCTTTGTGTGGGATCGTGACGTTGGCGCCGAGGACGGCGTCCGCACGAAGACCGTTGATGGCGGCGGGGAGATCCTGAGGAAGCACGTCCCAAGCTTCGTAGCGCGCGTTGATGCCAAGTGCATCAAAAGCCGCCTGCTGGAAACACGGGGAGATGCTGTGCATGACCGGGTGCCCTATCAGACCGACGCGTGCGCTCACGGCGCGCGCTCGGCCTCTGCATCGTCCGGTCCCTCCTCGCCCACGTCCCCTATCGGCACCTGATCGCCTAAGCCAAGGAATTCCCGTGCGTTTCTTAGATGTTCGTCAAATGTTTCAGCGAAGACGTGGGAACCGTCTCCGCGAGCAACGAAGAAAAAAAGGTTGCTGGGTGGTGGGTCGATAGCAGCAGCAATAGAAGCATCGCCAGGATTCGCTATTGGCCCAGGTGGGAGCCCCGCAGTGACGTATGTGTTGTACGGGGAAGGGAAAGTGAGGTCGTCAAGAGTAAGAGCCGTTTTCCAGTAGCCGAAACGCTCGATGCTGCCCGGTGTTTCGGAGATCGCATACTGCACGGTGACATCGGACTCCAAGCGAATCCCTTCGCCGAGACGGTTACGGAAGACCGATGCGATCAGCGCTCGCTCCTCAGCGACTAATGTCTCACGCTCCACGATGGAGGCGAGGGTGAGAGTCTCGTGCACGCTCCGCCCCTGCCGACTGAGCTGGAAGAGACGATCGGGCGGAAAGGCTTGGTCAAGGCGCTCGAGCATCTGGCGAACGACCTCGCCGCCAGTCGCGCGCAAAGAGAAAGTGTAGGTAGCCGGAAAAAGATAACCTTCGAGCGAGGCGCCAAGCGGGCGATCGGCAGCCAGCGTGCCACTCCAATTCGTCGGCTCCTCCAGCGCGGCGAAAAACTCAGCCTCCCCCACAACGCCGTTCGCGGCGAGGATTGCGGCGACCTCCTCCAGTCGACGTCCCTCAGGGATCGTAACAATGCGCGGAGAGGTGACCCCGCCGTAGATCCGTTCCAGCACTTGGAGTGCCGAGAGGCCCGGTTCGAAGTCGTACGTCCCTGCCTGGAGCTGGTCGGCGTATCCAAGCAAGGCAGCCAGTGACTCGAACTGGCGGGAGGATCGGACAACGTCTGCCTCCTCCAATTTCTCCCCAATGCTCTGGGCAGATTCACCCGCGCGCACATCGATCGTGACGATGCCGCGCGGCGGAAGTGGCTCGCTGTCCAGAGGGGGGACCGTGTCCCCAAACGTATCGCCGGGGACGGCCAACGAGATAAGGACGGCGGCACTCGCCAGCGCCGACGCGATCGCGATGCCCAGCAACCAAGGCGCGCGCACGGTTTCAGTGTTCCGTTCGCGCCGGATGATGCGCGCTCACCGCAGCAGGATCATGACTCTGCCTGTCCAACCAGCGCTGCAGGATCACGGCTGCAGCAGCCGCGTGGCGCGCGCGCCGGCGGCGCCGGTGATCACGGGGACGCAGCTTCGCGGCGGAGGCGCCGCTGCGCGCATCCACTACCAGATCGTCGACCGCGTTGGAATACCGCTCACTGACAGTAACGGCCGGGAGTTGCAATGCAGCGGCAAGACGCTCGCCATAGCGCCGGAACCGCGTGGCTTGGGCATCCTCGCCACCATCCGGGCCGAGGGGAACACCGATCAGGGCCAAACTCGCGCCGTCCGGATACAACAGCTGTCGAATGCACGCGACGCCTTCGTCTGACTCAACGCGCCGATCGATCGTGGTCAGAGGAAGCGCGAGTCGCCGGGCGGCGTCGGAGATGGCAAACCCGACCCAACGCTCGCCAGGATCGATCGCGAGCACACGCGCGGATACGCGCATCGTGGAGATCGAGTCGCTAACCGTCGGCCTCCTCGAAAAGACTGTCCAAGAGATCGCCTCCTCCGGGTAACGCGTCATTCCCGCCACTGCCCGATCCGGCGCTTTCGGCCGTTCCCTCTTCAGGCACGGACGAGAGAGTATCGATAATCTCGACCTTAATGCGGAAGTCAAAGGGGGAGATCAGCGGCATAAAACTCGGCGTCACGTCGATCCGGGCAGGCTCCCGCAGACGCAGCGCGCCATTCAGCTTGGATTCAGCGCTGCTCACGCGTTCGAGCCGCACGGCGCGCTCCACTGCTTCCGGAATGATGATGGGTGCGACGTGTCCCTCCAGCATCATATCGAAGCTGATTGCGTCGAGCGTTTCGTTGACCGAGACCTCACTAATAGCCACCGGCTCCAACGACTCCGTCACCACCGCAAAGCCCGCGCCTTGCGTGCGGTGAATCTCGCGCGCCGCAAGCGATCGGATCTCGTCGACCGGCACGCCAATCACGGAGACGGCGGCGACGGTCGTCACCGCAAGCGTATCGCCCGGCTGGTCGAGTTCAGGCAGGAACTCCTCGCTCAACACCTCGACTTTCAGCGTATCGGAGTGGAAAACGAAGCGCCCGTGAGCCTGCCGTTCCAACACCTCAAGCGCACGAACGCGAAGGGTGTGCGCACCGGCGCGGCGCACGCGGTCGATATCCAGGGAGTGGGGACCCCGGAGGCGGGTCGCGCCGCCGCCAGTGGTGGGATCCGGGTTGCTCACTTCGGCCTGGCCTGCCAGGGAAAGGCCAGGCAGGGTGACCGTGCCAGCGGGCACATTGCCTTCCGGTCCAACCCGCTCCGCTTCAATGCCGGTGACGGCAACCGAACCGTGGCCCGCGGGAACGACTACCGCCTCGGTGGTACGGAAGCGCGCCCCGCTGATCGCGCCGACATCGGTACCGACGGGTATGTCCAAAGGGAGCGGGGTTCGGTTTGCGATGCGCAGCGTTCCCGTCGCACGGGTACCGGAGGCCGCCACGTGGCCGGTCGTGGCGACGGTGTCTGTTGCGATGATCTCCACCGTCAAACGCTCGGCCGGGAGCATGCCCTCCTCGGCCACATCCCCCTCGCCGAGCACACGCGCTTCCACAACAAGCGGAACAGCAACCGCCGTGAGTTCGGGCGCCAGCCGCACCGTAGCGGAAGGACCGAACGCAGCGGCGCCCACCACCGCAACCGGAAGGGCAGCGAGCGTCATGAGCCGGATCACGAGGTCGGAAGAGGGCAGGGGCAACGCGAGGAAACCCAGCCGCAGGTAGCGGGGCATGAGACGGCCGTGCCTAATCTCGCGGCCTCGCATAGAGCCGACAACCACGAGGCCTTCGTCGCGTGCCAGCCGACGGATGCGGCCGTTGCGTGTTTGCAGAACGAGGTGCAGGCGCGTGGCGTCGACATGGCGGCGGAGAAGCCGCATGCCGAGCTGGGAGCGCAACGACTCGTTGCGCCGATCGATACGAGCAACGACGGTCAGACCCGGACCGGCATGGAGCTTCGAGCGAATCGAGGCGATGTCGTCGTGGCGTTCGATCTGGACGGTGCGGAACAATTCGACGCCGGGCGGAACGACCTCGGGCGAGACGACGGGGGCGGATACGGTATCCCCCGCTTGCGTTCGCTCGGCGGTTACCGGCGCGGGTTCGGAGGGCCCAGCGCCACGGCGAAAACGCCACGCGAACAAGCGTGCCCGCCACAAGGCAACGCGCAAGCGGGTCGCCAGCGCCGCGCGTGCGTGCCGCCCCCGTATGAGCCAAGCCACCGCACGAGCCTTCGACCTGCTGCCGCGAGCGGGGCGCTGCATCGAATCAGCGGCTGCGCTGACTCCGCACGCCCGCCGCCGCCGCAGCGAGTGCGTCGTCCAAGCGGGCCGCGTCCTTTCCACCCGCCTGTGCCATCTCCGGCCGACCCCCGCCCCCGCCGCCGGCAACGGCCGCCACGCCCTTAATCAGCTTGCCGGCGTGCAGGCCGCTCGCGACGAGATCCTCGGAGACCATCGCAACGAAGACCGGTTTCTCCTTAGCCACGGCACCGAGCACGATCACCCCGCTCCCGAGCCGCTTGCGGACGGCGTCGCCGATTTGGCGGAGTGCGTCCGTAGACGCGGCATCGACACGACCGACGACCAGCTTGACGCCGTCGATCTCCTGCGCCAGGGCGACGAGCCTCTCGGCTGAACCAGCGCTGGCCTGCCGCTCCACAGCCGCGAGTTGACGGCGGGCATCGTCGAGATCGCTCTGGAGCGCTGCGAGACGGGCTGGAACCTCAGCCGGTGCGACACGAAGCGAATCCGCGACGTCCGTCAGAATCTGGAGTCGCTTCTCACGCCAAACATCGGCAGCAGCTCCGGTGAGCGCCTCGATACGACGCAAACCGGCGCCGACGCTTCCCTCCGAGATGATCTGGAAGGCCCCGATGTAACCCGTCGTCGGCGCGTGCGTGCCGCCACAGAGCTCCTTGCTGAAGCAATCGTGAACGGCCGGATCAGGATCACAGATATGGACGACGCGCACATCGGCGCCGTATTTCTCGCCGAAGATCGCCATGGCGCCCGACGCGACGGCATCTTCGAAGGACATCGCATCGGCGCCAACCGGTAAGTCCTCGCGGATGCGCGTCCTGATCAGGCGTTGGACCTCGGCCAGTTGCTCGTCACGAGGAGCTTGAGACTGCGTATAGTCAAAGCGGAGCCGGTCCGGGGCGACAAGCGAGCCACCCTGGCGAACGTGATCACCAAGGACCTCGCGCAATGCTGCGTGGAGGAGGTGCGTCGCGGTGTGGTTCCGCATCGTGTCACGCCGCCGATCCCCATCAACGAGCGCCTGCACGGCGGCCCCCTCCCGCAAGGTCCCCCACACGACCTCTCCACGGTGCGCGATCAGGTCGCCATAGGCTTGGGTATCGTCGACGCGAAGCTCGCCCGCAGGCCAGACCAAGCGTCCGACATCTCCCACCTGCCCACCCCCTTCCGGATAGAAGGGCGTTTGGTCGAGAACGACGCTCACCGACGCGCCGAGTGCCGCTTCATCGACTCGCCGGCCGTCTTGGACCAAGGCCACCACGCTGGCCGGATGGGCGGTGTGCCCGTAGCCGAGAAAAGTGGAGGCGCCGCCGATCTCGGCATAGGCAGCATCGTCTGCAGCGACGCGGAACTCGGCCGTGGCACGGCCACGCGCACGCTGCGCGGCCATAGCGACTTCGAAGCCAGCCTCGTCGACGCCGAAGCCCGCGCGCGCCGCGATCTCTCGTGTGAGATCCGGCGGGAATCCGTAGGTATCGTAGAGGCGAAAGAGCGTGTCCCCAGAAATAAACCGCCTCCCGGCGCGGGCAAGATCCGGAAGGATTTGCTCGTCCAGCAAGCGCTGACCCGTCGCGAGCGTCCGGCGGAAACGCTCCTCTTCCTGTCCGAGGACCTGCGCCACCAGCGCCGCGTTCTCTTGGAGCTCGGGATAGGCCTGGCCCATCCGCTCACGGACACGCGCCGCAACGTCTGGAAGCAGCGCATCGTTGATTCCCAGGGTGTGGGCCATGTAGAGGGCGCGCCGGATCAGGCGGCGCAAGACGTAGCCTCGGCCTTCGTTGCTCGGCAGAACGCCGTCCGCAGCCAAAAAGGTCATGGCCCGTCCGTGCTCGGCAACGACGCGCAGAGCACGCTGGTCGTCGGCGCCGACCGAGGCGTATTCCCGCCCGCAGCGGCCAGCGATGTAGGCGAGGAGAGGAGCAAAGAGGTCGGTCTCATAGAGGTTGCGCTTGCCTTGCATGACCATGGCCCAGCGCTCCAGGCCGGCGCCGGTGTCGATGTTCTTAGCGGGCAGAGGCGTTTCGCTGCCGTCGGCTCCTTGGAGGAACTGCATGAAAACAAGGTTCCAGATCTCGAGGTAGCGGCCGGTTTCGTCGCGAGGCTCGGAGTCTTGGTCCCCGTCCGCCTCTGGTCCAAAGTCGTAGTAGATCTCAGAGCAGGGGCCGCAGGGGCCGTCGACGCCAGCGGACCAGTAGTTCCCTTCCGCTTTGCCGTAGCGATAGATCTTGCTCGCCGGAACGCCCAGCTTGCGCCATCCCTCGAAGGCCTCCTCGTCGTCATGAAAGATCGTTGTCACGAGGCGATCCGCAGGGATGGCCAGCTCTTGCGTCACCAGCTCCCAAGCGAAGGCTTGGGCCTCTACCTTGAAGTAATCCCCAAACGAGAAGTTCCCAAGCATCTCGAAGAACGTGAGATGCGAGTCATCACCGACCTCATCGACATCAGTGGTGCGGAAGCACTTCTGGATCGAAGCCAAGCGCGGGCGCGGCGGCGTCGCCTGGCCGAGGAAGTACGGCTTGAAGGGAACCATTCCGGCGCTGGTGAAGAGCAGCGTCGGATCGCCGGGCGCAACAAGCGGCGCACTCGCAACTTCCAGGTGGCGGTACCGAACAAAGTGATCGAGGAAACGACGACGGATCTCGCTGGCGTCCATGCGTGTGCCCGGTGGCGTCCTCTTCGAGCGCGCCCCCGCCGGCGCATCTGTCTCAGTATAAACGCCGATCTCTTTGAAGCTCGCTGCGCGCGCGCCCGTTCCCAGAAGCTCTCTCCAGTTGACATCTCAGCGCGGGAGTTCTTAGCGTGAAAGGATAAGTGCGAACCAGGACGAGCAGCCCCCTGGTCGAGCCTGCAGTAAGAAACGCTTGGATTCGTCCGCCGTCCCTTCTAGTCCTCCATCCAGTAGCGCTTCGCGCAGCGTGAGCCTGACGGCATCTCACCCACGGGCAGCGCGACAAGAGAGCGCTGACAGCGCCCCCGTCATAGCTCGGCGTTACCCGTGACGGCCGCCATTGTGTTGGCAGCAGGCGCGGGGACGCGCATGCGTTCGGCGTTGCCGAAGGTGCTCCAGCCTGTGTGCGGCCGGGCCATGGTCCTGCATGTGCTACACGCGCTGCGTGAGGCAGGGGTTGAGCGAACGGTGGTCGTCATCGGACACGGGGGCGCAGCGGTACGCGCCGCCGTGGAGGGATGTGGGCAGGCGCCCAACGTGGCGTACGTCACGCAGGCCGAACCACGAGGTACCGGCCACGCCACACTACAAGCGCGCACTATCGCGGGCGACGGGCGGGTGCTGGTGGTGAATGGCGACATGCCCCTTGTGAGCGCCGACCAATTGCGCACCATGCTTGAGGCAAACGCCGCATCCGCAGCCGTGGCGACGGCCGAAGTGCCAGACCCACACAACATGGGCCGCCTTGTGCGCAGCGAAGCGGGAGGCATTGCGGCGATCGTCGAAGAAGCGGACTCCGATGCGGCCACGGCCGCGATTCGCGAGGTCAACCTGGGGATCTACGCGTTCGAAGGATCGTGGCTCTGGCACACGCTCGCCACACTGGCCCCGAGCACGAGCGGCGAGATCTACCTGACGGATGCGGTCACGGTCGCGGCAAGGGAAGGCGGTGCGCTGCCCGTCCCCGTATCGGCACCGGACGGGCGGATCAACGTCGAAGACCGGGCGGATCTCATGCGCGCGGAGCACGTGATGCGGCACCGCATCCAAGAGCATTGGCTTACTCGGGGCGTGTCGATCGTGGATCCGGAGACGACGTACATCGACGCGGACGTCGTCATCCACGGTGACACCGTACTGGAACCGGGAACACATCTGGGCGGCTCGACGGTAGTGGGCGAACGCTGCACGCTCGGCCCCAATGCCGTAGTACGCAACTGCCAACTCGGCGATGGCTGCCGACTGGAAAGCTGCACGTTGGAAGGCGCGGTATTGGGCGCGGAGGTAACAGTGGGTCCGTACAGTACGATCCGCCCCGGCAGCGTGCTGGACGACGGCGTGCACATCGGAACACACGCGGAGGTCAAAAATGCTCGTCTGCACAGGAACGTGCGGATGGGACATTTCTCCTACGTAGGCGATGCAGAGGTGGGAGCGGAGACCAACATCGGTGCCGGTGTGATCACCTGTAACTTCGACGGGAGAGCGAAGCACCGCACCGTGATCGGCCAGCAAGCCTTCATCGGCAGCGACACATTGCTGATCGCACCTATCGAGCTGGGCGACGGGGTATCGACGGGCGCGGGCTCGGTGGTGAACAAATCCGTGGAGGCGGGCGGCCGGGTGGTCGGGAATCCGGCGCGCCGGGTGCGGAAGACGCCAACGGCGGAGAAGCGGCCGTGAGCGGCGGGTCGATCGTAGCGGTGGCCATCCTCCTCGCCTCGACGGCGCTCCTGGTCCTGCTAGCCAGCGCCGAGGTCGGCGTGATCAGCGTGAGCCGCTCGCGAGCGCGGCTACTGTTGGACAAGGAGCCGGAGAATCCTCGTGCGCGCTGGCTGCACGACGTGATCCAAGAGCGCGAGCGCGCGCTGGGCTCGTTCGCGCTAGGCCGCAGCCTCACGGTCGTCACAGGACTCGCAGCAGCCATCTACCTGCTCGCGCGAGAAGTCGAATTCAGCTGGCAGGTGGTCGTGGGAACGGCGGCGATCGGCTTCGTGGTGGTCGCGCTGTTGCAGGCGGTACCCCGCCGGCTGGCAGAGACAAGCCCCGAAGGATTCGGCCTGCGCCTAGCGCCGACGATGCGTCGCTTCCAAGCCGTTTTCCGGGTTCCCGCGGCGGTATTCGAAGCCCCCGCCGTCCTCGCGCGGCCAATCACGCGCGCGACGACGCGCGGTCCCATGGAACCGGAGCCCTTGGAGTTGCTGCTAGCACGTGAAGAAAGCGGCGACGGTATCGAGGCCGACGAGCGCGAGATGATCCGCGGCGTCTTCGAGATCGGGGAGACGGCCGTACGGGAGGCGATGGTCCCGCGACCGGACATCGTAGCCATCGAAATGGAGTCCAGCTTGCCCGCCGCCGCCGAGACGGCGGTACAGCGCGGCGTCTCCCGCATGCCCGTCTACGAGAAAACGATCGACAACGTCGTGGGGGTGCTGTACGCGCGGGACATCCTCGCTTCCCAGGTAGCGGGAGATCCCGGTCGGAGCGTGCGCGAGCTGATGCGACGGCCGCTGCTGGTGCCCGAATCCAAGCGGCTGGACGAGATGCTGGCGCAGTTTCGTCGCAGCCGGGTGCACATCGCGATCGTCCTCGACGAGTACGGTGGCACGGCCGGGCTGGTGACGATGGAGGATCTGCTGGAAGAGATCGTAGGGGAGATCGAAGACGAGTACGACACCGGCACCGCCTCGGTTGTGCGGGTGTCAGAGCACGAAGCCTGGTTGGACGGGCGCGCGTCGATCGACACACTCAAAGAGCTGTTTGAGGTACAGATTGAAGAGGGCGACTTCGACACCGTCGCCGGCTACGTATTCGAGCGGCTGGGGAAGATCCCCGCCGTGGGCGACGCGGTCCAAGTGAACGGCCTAACGATTGCCGTACAGAGCATGACGGGCCACCGCATCGCCAAGCTGCGCGTGCGCCGACCGGCGCCCGCGGCCGCGGACGCCGCCGACGATGCGGCGGCCGAGGCGTAGAGTGACCACCAAAGCGGCCCCGGCGAGGACGACGATCTCGGAAGAAGAGCTGGCCCACCGGCTCGCCTTCGCCCGGGTACCGAGGATCGGCAGTCGCCGCACGGAGCTGCTGGAAGCGCACTTCCCCAGCCTGAAGGAAGCTTGGCAGGCAGACAGGGGCGAACTCCAGGCGGCCGGGCTCGACGCCGGCACGATCCGATCGCTACAGCAACACCGAGCCCATATCAAGCCGGAAGCCGAGATCGAGCAGTTGGTTGCCGCCGGAGTGACTGCGATTCCCTGGAACGATCCTCGCTATCCGCCGCGCTTGCGCGAGATCGACGAGCGGCCGCCAGTTCTATTCATGCGCGGCGAGCTTATTCCGCGGGATGAATGGTCGTTGGCCGTCGTCGGTACGCGGCGAGCTTCCCCTTACGGCCGTCAGACGGCGGAGGAGTTCAGTCGCGAACTAGCGCATAACGGGATCGCAGTGGTGAGCGGGCTGGCCCGCGGCATCGACGGGATCGCGCACCAGGCAGCGCTCGACGCGGAGGGGCGGAGCATCGCCGTGCTGCCGTGCGGACTCGACACGATCTACCCGCCAGAGCACGCGGATCTCGCCCGGCGCATGGCAGACGAAGGCGCGCTGATCTCCGAACAGGCCCTAGGCGTGAAGCCGCGAGCGGACTACTTTCCGCGCCGCAACCGCATCCTGAGCGGACTCACGCTCGGCACGCTGGTGATCGAAGCGGGGGAAAAGTCGGGAGCGTTGCACACGGCGAATTGGGCCAACTCGCAAAACCGCGAGGTCTTCGCCGTACCGGGGCGGATTACCTCTCCGAGCAGTCAAGGGGCGAACGCCCTGATCCAACAAGGGATGGCGAAGCTCGTGACCAACGTCCGTGACGTATTGGAGGAGCTCAACCTACAGATGGTCGAGCACCAGATCGAACTGGCTCGCGTGTTGCCAGACGATCCCACGGAGTCGCTGATCTTGCAGCAGCTCAGTCAGGAGCCGCTGCACATCGACGAAGCCGTGCGCGCCGCGGACTTGCCCGTCTCGACCGTTAGCAGCACCCTAGCCATGCTCGAATTGAAGGGCTTGGTGCGCCAGGTGGGTCCCATGACGTATGTCCGGGTCTAGAGCGAGTAGCGCAGCCACCGCTGCGAAGCGCGGGAAATCGACGAAGCGGGCGGCCAAGCCGCGTGCGCGCGCAACCACGTCCCAACGCGGAGATCCGAAGCGTCGCGGCGGGCAAGGCAAGCGCAAGCGTCACTTGGTCATCGTCGAATCACCGGCCAAGGCGGAGACGATCGAGCGCTTCCTAGACGACGCGTACTTGGTCGACTCTTCCTACGGACATGTGCGCGATCTGCCGCGCCGCGCGGACGAGCGCCCCGCTTCGATCCGCGAAGAGAGATGGGCCGAACTCGGCGTCAACGTGGACGCGGACTATGCGCCGGTCTACATCGTGCCGGATGAGAAACGCTCGCACGTCGAGCGCTTACGCGAGGCGCTCAAGGAAGCAGACAGGTTGATCCTGGCGACCGATGAGGATCGGGAAGGCGAAAGCATCAGCTGGCACCTGCTGGAGCTGCTCGATCCCGCCGTGCCGGTGGACCGCATCGTTTTTCACGAGGTGACGCCAGAGGCGATCGAGGCGGCGCTGGAAACGCCGCGGGCGCTGGACCGGAACCTCGTAGCGGCCCAGGAGTCACGGCGGATCTTGGACCGCCTGTTCGGCTATAGCCTTTCCCCGCTGCTGTGGCGCAAGGTGCAAGCCGGACTCTCCGCAGGCCGTGTCCAAAGCGTCGCGGTACGGCTGCTGGTCCAGCGGGAGCGCGAGCGAGCGCGCTTCCACCCGGCGGAGTACTGGGACCTCGAAGCGACGGTCGCAGCAGCGGAGGGCAGCTGCCGGACGACCTTGCGCCGGCTCGGTCGCGCCCGCCTGCCCACGGGCAAGGACTTCGACCCGTCCACGGGCAAGCTCAAGAGCAAGGGCATGCGCGCGCTCAGCGAAAAGGAAGCGCAAGCGCTGATCCCCGAGCTACGAGCGGGAGCTTGTTCGGTCAGTAACATCAAGGCCTCGCCCGTCACGTCCAGGCCGGCGGCTCCCTTCACGACCTCCACCTTGCAGCAGGAAGCCAATCGCAAGCTGGGTTTCGGCGCCGCGCGGACGATGCGCGCCGCGCAGCGCCTCTACGAGGGAATCAACCTGGGGGCCGAGCGCGAGGGCCTCATCACCTATATGCGGACCGACTCGGTCACGCTCGCGGCCTCCGCTCTCGACGAGGCCCAGGAGGTGATCCGCACGCGTTTCGGCGAAAACTTTGCGAAGGGGCCGCGCTTCTACACCTCGAAAACCCGCAACGCCCAAGAGGCGCACGAGGCGATCCGGCCCACCCATATCCATCGGGATCCGCAGCAGCTCAAGGGCGTGCTCTCCGATGATGATCTGCGGCTCTACAGGCTGATCTGGCAACGCACCCTGGCGAGCCAGATGCCAGACGCGAAGCTGGAACGCACGGTAGTCGAGTTCACCGTGCCGCTCGGCAAAAAAGCCGACGACCCAGCAATCTTCGAGGCGCGGGGGCAGCGGATCCTCTTCCAGGGATACCTGCGCGTTTACCAAGAGAGCAGCGACGATCCCGAGGATGAGCGCTCCGGAAGCGAGCAGCCGCTGCCCACGTTCGCAACCGGGGAGAGAGTGGAAGCCAAGGCGATCACGCCCAAGCGGCACGAGACGCTGCCGCCGGCGCGCTTCACGGAAGCGAGCCTCATCAAGCAGCTCGAAGAAGAGGGGTTGGGCCGGCCGAGCACCTACGCGGCGATCCTCGACACGGTCCAAGCGCGCGATTACGCGTTCAAAATGAAGGGCGGAAACGCGCTCGCGCCCACCTTCCTAGCGTTCGCGGTCACGGAGCTGCTCGAGCGCCACTTCGGAGACCTCGTCGAGCCGCGGTTCACGGCGCAGATGGAAGAGACGCTGGACGACATCGCCAGGGGCGAGGCCGACGCCGTGACACACCTGCAACGTTTCTACCGGGGCAGCAGGGAGGAGCCGGGCCTCGAACCGCGGATAGACAACGAGCTTCCCAACATCGCCTTTCCCGCGATACCCGTACCCGTAGGAGACGACCCGCAGAGTCGCGAGTCCATGACCGTGCGCATTGGGCGCTTCGGTCCCTACTTGCAGAAAGGCCAAGGCGAGAACGGCAGCACGGTCTCGCTACCCCAGGATCTGCCGCCGGCGGACCTATCGGTTGACAAAGCGGCGGCGCTATTCGCAACCAGGGAGAATGAGCCACGGAAACTCGGTCGCGACCCCGAGAGCGGGCTGGACGTGCTGCTGCAAACGGGCCGCTACGGCGCCTACGTGCAGCTCGGCCCGAACCCCCCCAACGATGGGAAGCGAGCGAAAAAAAACGCGCCCAAACCTAGGCGCGCCTCGGTACCTAAGGGAGTGGAGCTGCAAGAGGTCACGATCGAAGACGCGCTCACCTGGCTCTCATTGCCACGCAAGCTCGGGAGCGACCCCAAGACGGGCGAGGATGTGATCGCCGCGAGTGGACGCTACGGTCCCTACGTCCGAAGCGGTAAGGAATCACGGTCGCTCCAGGACACGGACGATATCTACACGATCAGCCTGGACCGCGCGCTGGAGCTCTTGGCGGAACCGCGCAGCACCGGCTTTCGGCGCCGACAGCGGGCCAGAGTGCTGGCGGAGATCGGCAAGCACCCGCAGAGCGGCGCACCGATCCAAGCGCTGCAGGGCCGATACGGACCGTACGTGAGCGACGGCACCACCAACGCGAGCATTCCGCCGGACCTCGACCCAGCCACTCTCGACCTGGAGCGGGCGGTCACGCTGATCGCGGAGCGCGCCTCGCAACCCAAGCGAGGCGGCCGGCGCCGCGCCGCGAAGAAGGGCGCGCGCAAGACGGTGCGCACGGCGAGCGCTGTAAAAGCGAAGGCGAAAACCGCGCAGGCGAACCCAGATCTTTAAGCGCGGCGCTTGCACGCAGCCCGAGGAGCACTAGAGTATCCCGGCTCTTGGGTGGCGGGCCCAGAAGGGCCCCGTGACGGCGACCATCTCCGATCCGGCCGCGCTCCTCGATCGCTATCTCTCCCAGCTCGCGGATCAGCGCCAACTCTCCCCCTACACGCTGCGGAACTATCGCTCGGATCTCCTGCAGTTTCTTGGCTATTTGGCGGAGCAAAAGACGCCGCTGGAAAAGGTAACGCGGCATAGCTATCGCGCCTATCTCACCAAGCTGCGGGAAGAGGGCGCCGCCGTAGGGAGCCTGCGGCGCCGGGCCAGCACGATTAAGGGATTCTTCAAACACTTACACGCCTGCAAGCTGCTGCCCAGCGACCCCCTGCGACTCGCGAGCGCCCCGAAAACCCCGGCACGCCTGCCGACTTTCCTGAATGAACAAGAGATCGACGCACTGCTGGCCGCACCCGAGATCAACAAACCGGCCGGGCTGCGAGACCGGGCCATCCTGGAAGTGCTCTACGGCGCCGGGCTGCGGGTGAGCGAGCTGGCGAAACTCCGACTGCCTGCAATCGACTGGGAGAACAAGCTCCTGCAAGTTCAGGGGAAAGGGGGGCGCGAGCGCGTCGCGTTGCTGGGCCAGGGAGCACTGGCGGCGATTCAGGACTATGTCCGTGAAGGTCGGCCGGCCTTGGTCGGCGACAAAAGCGAAAACTGGCTCTGGCTGAACCGGTTCGGCGGGCCCCTGTCCGCAAGAGCGGT
Organism: Dehalococcoidia bacterium; assembly: GCA_963663895.2. GTDB lineage: Bacteria > Chloroflexota > Dehalococcoidia > Bin125 > Bin125 > JAPOXK01. Next base: position 228,395 of record CAXXRD010000003.1, read on the forward strand.
GCAGCTGGCCGTTCGTCGCTATGCCGTCCAAGCAGCGCTGTCCAAGAGCGTCCACCCGCACCTGCTGCGGCACACGTTCGCCACCCACATGCTCGAGCGTGGCGCGGATGTACGTATCGTGCAGGAGCTGCTGGGCCACGCGAGCGTGGGAACGACCCAGATTTACACGCACGTGACAGAAGCAGCCAAACGCGCCACTATTGAGGCGTCTTTGGACGGTATCAGCGAGCAGCTCCAGGTGCGGCTGACGGCGCGGCGCGAATCCCAGCGCCCCAGCGCGGCGCATCGCAACGAGGAGTCGCGGGCCTCTTGAAAATCTTACTCGTCTCCGGTCCCAACCTGAACCAGCTAGGGCAACGCGACCCAGCCCTCTACGGCCACCAGAGCCTCGCAGAGATCGAGGGGCTGGTGCGCAAGCGGGCCGATGAGTGGAGCGTAGAGATCGGGCCCTATCAATCGAATCACGAAGGCGCCCTGATCGACTTCATCCAAGAAGAGCGCGGCGCCGAGGGGATGATCATCAACCCCGGCGCTTTGGCGCACTATGGATACGCGCTCCGCGATGCAATCGAAGCATTCCCCGGCAAGGCCGTGGAGGTGCACATCTCCAACGTCCACGCCCGAGAGGAGTTCCGGCGCTCCTCGGTAACGGCACCGGTCACGGACGGCTTCGTAGCAGGGCTGGGCTGGCGGGGATATCTCGCTGCACTCGACGCACTAGTGGGGCTGCTGCACGAAGCAAAGGACGCCAAGTAACGCATGCGCCCATCGCAGCGGCGCGATGCACGCTAGGCTAAGTTCCGGCTCCGCCACATATCGGACAGCCGACGACAGGAATGGATCATGAGCGACGCGAGCGCTGCCGAGAGCGTCTTGGGCGCCGCCCGGATCGCATCTTTGCTCGAGCGCTTGACGACCACGGACCTCGACGGGCTGCTGGTCACCGACCCGCACAACCGTCGCTATCTCTCAGGCTTCTCGGGATCCGCGGGCATGCTGCTCGTCACCGGCGACCGCACAGCCCTCGCAACGGATTTCCGCTACTGGCAGCAGGCCGCGTCGCAGACGCACGGTATCGAGATCTTCAAACAAGAGGGCAAGCTCTCGGCGTGGTTGCCCGAACTGTTGGCGGGGCTCGGCGGAAAGAAGATCGGATACGAAGCAGGACATGTGAGCGTCGCACTGCACAAGCAGCTCCGCGAAGCGATCGCGGGCATGCCGACCGGGGACCGCGCCTCATTGGTGCAGAGCGAAGGCGTGGTGGAAGGCTTGCGGACGGTAAAGGACGAAGCGGAGAAGCAGGCGCTGGAGCAGGCGGTGCGCCTGGGCGACGAGGCATTCGCGGCCGTATCCGCCCTGATCGAACCCGGCTGGACGGAGAAGCGCGTCGCTTGGGAGATCGAACGCTATGCCCGTGAGCACGGGGCGGAGGGATTGTCGTTCCCCACGATCGTAGGCGGCGGGGCGTGGGGCGCGATGCCGCACGCCTACCCACGCGACGAGCCGCTGCACGAAGGGGAACCCATCGTGATCGATATGGGTGTGATCGTTGCGGGATATTGCTCTGATATGACGCGAACGATCGTCCTGGGAAAGCCGGATGCGCAGTTCGGCGCCGTCTATGAAATCGTCCTGCTGGCTCAAGAGACGGCAGAAGCTACGATCGAGGCGGGAATGACGGGCGAAGCGGCCCACATGATCGCGCAGGCCATCATCGCCGAGGCCGGACACGGCGAGCGCTTTGGGCATGGGCTGGGGCACGGCGTGGGCTTGGAGGTCCACGAACGCCCGCAAGTCAGCGCCACCTCGAAGGATGTGATCGAGGAAGGCATGGTGATCACCGTCGAGCCCGGGATCTACATTCCCGGCTGGGGAGGCGTACGCATTGAGGATCAAGGCGTGATCGAGGACGGCAAACTGCGCGTGTTTACCGAGGCGCCAAAGCTACGAATGGTCGGTGTGTAGGGGCAGGAGCAACCCGTGACGATGACTACCAGCGACCTGAAAAAGGGCGTCGTAATCGAGATGGACCACACTTTGCTACAAGTGGTCGATTGGGAGCACATCAAGATGGGACGCGGCAGTGCGCAAGTACGACTCAAGCTGCGCGACTTGCGCGGGGGGCACACGATCGAGAAGACCTTCCAGGCAGGCAGCAAGTTTCAGCGAGTACGGATTGACCGGAGGGTGATGCAGTATCTCTATGCTGAGGGGGATCTGCACCACTTCATGAACACGGAGACCTACGAGCAAACGCCGATCTCCGGGGCGCTCATCGGTGATGCAATGAAGTACCTAGCCGAGAACGCCGAAGTTGATGTGCTGTTCAACGGTGACGATCCGATCGGGGTCGAACTGCCGGCTTCAGTGGAGTTGCGCATCACCGAGAGCGAACCGGGTGTGAAGGGCGACACGGCTTCGGCGGTGCTCAAGCCCGCTACGCTGGAAAGCGGGCTCGTCGTCCAGGTGCCGCTCTTTGTCGAGCCAGGCGACGTGATTAAGGTCAGCACGCGCACCGGTGCGTACCTTGAGCGCACCTCGACGGCGGAGTGAGCACGGGCCGCACACACGGAGCGGCGGCCATGAACGACCCCTACAGCGAATACCACGAGCGTACCCGGCAGGCCGATCCAACAGAGGGACCACCGCTCTACCAACAACCATCCGACGTCGGGCCCGTGCGAAGCTACAGCGTCGGCAGGATTGCAGGCTATCTGCGTGATCTGCTGGACACGGACCCGCTGGTTACGGACATCTGGATCGCCGGGGAGGTCACCAGTCTCACCCGCTCGCAAGCCGGGCACCGATATTTCACGCTCTCCGACGAGGAGGGCGCGCTCCGCTGCGTTCTCTTTCGACGAGAGGGCTTGGGAATGCAGTTCAACCAAGGAGAGCAGGTACTGGCGCACGGACGCGTCTCGCTCTACCAGGAGCGAGGGGATCTGCAGTTCTATGTTGATGCCCTCCAGCCCGAAGGCGTGGGAGTTCTGTATGCGGAATTCCGGCGCCTGCTGCTGCAACTGGAGAGTGAAGGCCTGTTCGATCCCGCGCGAAAACGGCCGCTGCCGCGCTACCCACGCAGGATCGGTGTCGCGACCTCACCAGTAGGGGCGGTCTGGCACGACATCCAGTCGGTGCTGCGGCGACGCTGGCCCATGACCCAACTGTTGCTGGCACCCTGTCAAGTGCAAGGCGAGGGCGCCGCCGCGACGATCGTGCAAGCGATCGCCGATCTCAATCAGATCTCGGAAGGGGGTACCGCACCTCTGGATCTGATCATCGTCGCCCGCGGCGGCGGATCGGTGGAAGATCTCTGGTCCTTCAACGATGAAGCCGTAGCGCGGGCGATCTTCGCAAGCAGGCTGCCAGTCGTCAGCGCGGTGGGACACGAGACCGACTTCACTATTTCCGACTACGTGGCGGATGCACGGGCGCCCACGCCCTCGGTAGCGGCGGAGATCGTCGTACCAACGGTCGCCGCAGAAGAGGAACGGCTGCGGGCGGCCCGATCGAGCTTGGTCTTGGGGTTCGATCGGGCGCTGCGGGCGGCGCATGAAGACCTCGGAGAAGTCCGCGTGCGACTGCACGAAGCGGCACCGGATATCGAGCCGCTGCGACGCGAGGTGATCGGACTGCAATCCCAGGCTGGAGAGTGCGCCGCCCAAACCCTCGTGCTGCTGAGCACCGCCCTGACGACGCTGCGGGCGCGCCTCGCCGCATTGGATCCCGCCGCTACGCTGAGTCGCGGCTATGCGCTGGTACTGAATGCATCAGGGCGCCCTTTGCTTCGGGCGGCCTCCCTGCAGGAGAACGAACAAGTGCGGTTGCGATTCCAAGATGGCGAGGTCGGCGCACTGATCACGGAAGCGCTCCCGCAAGATCCCGCCACGGAGGCATACTGATGGCCAAGCAAGACAGCAGTCACCCAGCCTATGAAGAGTTGCTGGAGAAGCTCGCAGCGAGCGTCGCACGGCTGGAGAGCGGCGGACTGACGCTCGACGAGGCCCTGGCTACTTACGAGGAAGGGACCGCGATCGCCGCGCAGTGCCAAGCGTTGTTGGAAACGGCCGAACAAAAGATCCGTGAGCTACGGCAAGTGGTGGAGCCCGAAAGCTAACCATGGCACGTGCGGACCTGCACACTCATACCCGGCGTTCCCCCGACGGATCGACCTCTCCCGTTGCCTTCGTCCAGCGCTGCCTCGCGCGCGGCCTGACGCACGTAGCGGTCACCGATCACAATACGATCGCGGGCGCGCATGCCATCGCCGCCCAGGCAGCGGGGCGCATGACGGTGATCACCGGCGAGGAGGTAAGCACGACAGCGGGAGAGCTCATCGGGCTGTTCCTCGATCAGCGCGTGCCTCCTGGCCTGTCGCTGTTCGAGACGGTGGAGCGCATCCATGTGCAGGGCGGGCTTGTGATGGCGCCTCATCCATTCGATCCGCTGCGCCCGGGAATCCGGCGGGCGGGCCTGCGAGCGATCGGCAACGCGGTCGACATCATTGAGGGTTACAACGGCCGTGCGCTGCTCGGCCGCTTCGATCGCGCGGCGCGGCGCTGGGCGGAGGAGCACGATCGACCTGTGGGGCTTGGATCGGACGCGCACGTCGAGGCGGAGCTGGGCCGGTCCATGATGGACCTGCCCGATTTCGACGGTCCCGACGAATTGCTTGTGGCGCTCCGCGAGGCCCGCTATTCCCTCGCTCCGCCAGCCTTTTGGCTGTTGCCGCTGAGCGGCGTTGCACTCGCGCGCCACTGGAGCGCCCGTGTAGCGCGATCCGCGCTTTCGAGAGCGGAGACGAAGCCATGACGCTACCGATCGCCTGGTTCGCAACCGCGCGCGGCACCAGCTCCCGCCTGTTGTTCGAGAAGGTGCAGACGGCCATTGAGGCGGGCGAACTGGACGCGCAAATCGTGGTCGCGTTCTGCAACCGCGAGCGCGGCCAGTCCGAGAACACCGACGCTTACCTGAACGCGGTCGCCGCGGCGGGCGTGCCCATTGAAACGCTTTCATCGAAAGCATGGCGCGAACGATCGGGGGGGGCGACATCCAAGCCGGGCACACCCCTGCCTCAATGGCGCCACGACTTCGACACGGCCGTATACGAGCGGATTGCTCCGTACCGTCCGGCGATCGGCGTTCTCGCCGGATACATGCTGATCGCGACGGCGGCGCTGTGCGAGCGCCTCCCTCTTCTCAATCTGCACCCGGCCGAGCCCGGCGGACCGATCGGTACATGGCAAGAGGTGATCCGAGTCCTGATCGAGCAACGAGCGGAACGAAGTGGAATGATGATCCAGCGCGCGACCACCGCCCTCGACCGAGGGCCGATCGCGACGTGGTGCCGCTACTCAACGCGCGGCGGCCCGCTCGATGCGCTCTGGGCGGCACGCAGCGGGCCACCGTCGGACGAAGAGCCGCTCTTCCCAGCACTCCGTGAGTTAGGCGTGCAACGGGAGCCGCACTTCCTCGTGGCATCGTTACGAGCGCTGGCGGACAGGCGCGCACCACTGCCACCACTCACGGGCCGCGGCCCGGAACTGGACCTGAGCGCAGACGTAGAACGTCTCCTCAAGAACAAGGGCCGGTGATCCGGCTACAGCCGCCGCGGGCGGGTCCAGGACTGATCGGCAGGCCCGGCTGTGGCAGCTGTGGCTGCCTCATCCTGCTAAGTCTGCTGATCATCGTGATAGCGCTGCTGGCCACCGGCTATTTCTGGGGCCTCACGCCGGTCGGCCCCGGTGTGGAGGCGGGACGCTACAGCGTGCGGACGGCGGACGGAAGGATCCGTACGGAGCAGATCGGTACCCAACCGGCGCAGCGTTTCGACCTGAAGGTGCGCGATACGGAAGCGATCCCGCTGCAAAGCAACATCGCCATCGACATCATTTTCAGCGAGGCCGAAATCAACTCCAAGCTGCTGGAGCTGTTGGAAGAAAAGCGCCGAGAAGACCCAAACCTCAACATCACTAGCGCACTGATCGTGCTGCATCCCAGCGAGGCGACCGCCTTCGTCAATGGCGGCCTGCTCAGCCGCGATGCGGGGGTCGAGGTGGGCGTCACGTTCGGCATCGACGAAGAGAAGCAGCTCGACATCGACGTGAAGCGCGTCCGAACCGGGAAACTCCCACCGATCCCGTTCGGCGGCGCGATCGCCAACGCACTGATCGAACGCTCGGGGCTGGAGGAGCGCTTGGAAGCAGAATTCCCTACCCGCGTGAGCGCGGTGCGCATCGAAGAGGGCCGCCTGATCGTGGAGGTGACGCCCTAAGGCATCGCCGAGGACGCGCCAACCCCGATCGCGGGGCGTTCTCGCGACGAAACCGAGGAGGCATTGGAACAAGACCGCTCGCGTACCAGAGAAAGTTCCGCAGGCTCCCGACGTAACTGTGGGAGCGCGCCCGTATACTGCACCCTATGCAAGCGCCCTACTGTCCAAGCTGCCGCGAAAAGGTCGATCGAGGAGACCACTTCTGTCGTCATTGCGGCGTTGCACTCCTCGCGTATCGAGCGGCCACGGTAAGCGAGGCGGATCGGAGTGCCGCCAGCGAGCAGGCACTGACCGTACGCGAGGCGGAGATCCTGCCGGCCGTACGCGCCGATCTCCGAGCGCTGCAGCCAGCCGTTGTGCGAACCATGGGCGTACTCGCTGCGGCGGGATTCTTGGAGTGGGCGGTACGCCGGGGCACCCGTGATCTCATTGAGGATGGGTTCGGCCTGCTGGGTCGCCGGGCAGCCAAACCCAAGACGCTCAGTCGGCGGGCCAACGGCACCGCGAAGGTCGAAACGCTCGTGATTCAGCAGCGGGTGTCGCTGCAGCAGTAGGAGCCCGTCGACGAGCCGGGCCGCCGAATACCCTCCGTACTGAATCGACTGAATGGTAGTGCGCTCTCGTTCGACGCTCTGGATCGGAATCGCAATCGTCCTCGGAACGGCGGTCAGCGGGCGCATCACACCGTTGAGCGGCCAGGAGACGCCGCCGCTCATGATTTCGGAGGTGCTGGTCGACAGCCACCAAGCTGGTGAAGAGGCAGCATACGAGTGGGTCGAGATCGTCAACCGCTCCGATGGAGCGGTTTCGCTGAGCGGCTGGCAACTCGAAGACAACAACGCAGCCGACCTACTCCCCGACTTCATCGTGCCAGCGGGCGCTTTCGTGGTGATCGCGGCAACCACCGATGCGTTCGCCACAGACCTACAACCACCGCTCCTGCTCACGCTCAGCGACGGCCGCATCGGCAACGGGCTCGCAAACTCGGGTGACCGCTTGGTGCTGCGAAATCCGTCCGGCACCGCGATCGATGGAGTCTCGTGGGGCGACGACCAGTCGATCGCGACACTGCCCGCTCCCGCTGCGGGCGAGACGCTGGCGCGGACGACACCAGAGGCCGCTTTTCAGCTGGCGGCGCCGAGCCCAGGTGCGGCCGCGGCGCCGAGCCCCGAACCAGCCGTCGCACCCAACTCCGACACAACCGCAGCGCCCAACTCCGAGCCACCCGTCGCACCCAGTTCCGAGTCAGTCGTTGCGCCTAGTTCCGACCCAACTGTCGCGCCTAGCCCTGACGCGGCCGCAGCGCCCTCAACCGCACCCGACGAGCCACCGCCGCTACGCCTGAGCGAGATCTTCAGCAACCCTGAAGGCAAGAGCGACAACGCATACGAGTGGGTCGAAATCTTCAACCCCACCGACCGCCCGGTGGAACTCACCGGCTGGCGTATCAGCGACAACAACGCCAGCGATATCCTCGATTCGGGCCTCCTTCCCCCCGGCGAATACGTTGCCATCGCAGGAAGCGCGGAGGCCGTCGAGAAGTTCGACGGCGCGCCGATCCCGATCGTGATCCAGGACGGACGCATCGGGAACGGCCTCGCAAACGGGGGCGATACCGTGACGATCCAGGACCCGGCAGGGCGGACGGTCGACAGTGTCGACTACGGGTCGTCCCGACTGCCCCCGCCGGAAGAGGGCCGATCGATCGCGCGAACCGACGACGGTTGGGTGATCAATGCGGCACCGTCACCCGGATGGGCCGCCGTCGAGCCTCCGTTGGCCAGCCCACCAATCGAGCGGGGTTCCGACGGCGATGGGGCCCCGGACAGCTTCCCGGAAGACGCGGGCCGGGGCGTGCCGGCTTGGGTCTTGATAGCGATCGCGCTGGGTGTGCCACTTGCCGCCACCGCGGGACACGCGGCCTGGCACCGGCGCGGGGCGTGGACGCGTGGCTGACCGCGCAGCAGCGACGAGCGAACCTCACGGAGCCATCACCGAGCGTGCACGACTCCAGGTCGTCTTAGCGCGCGCGGGAATCGCATCCCGCCGCGCCACCGCCAAGCTGGTCGCAGCAGGACGCGTTCGCGTCAACGGCGAAGTCGTGCGCGATGCGAGCCGACGAGTCGATCCCTCCCGAGACACGATCCTGCTGGATGGAAATCCCGCAGGGACTTCGGAACCTCTGCGCTACTACGCGCTCCACAAGCCTCGCGGGGTGTTATCGAGTGCAGGAGACAAGCGAGGACGGCGCACGGTCATCGATCTATTACCCAAGAACTCGGGTCGCTGCGTACCGGTAGGACGGTTGGACTACGACAGCGAAGGGCTCCTACTGCTCACCAACGACGGACCACTCGTCACAAGCTTGCTTCACCCAAGCGGAGAAGTGCCGCGCGAGTACCTGGTCGAGGTCGAGGGACACGTTTCCGACGCCACGCTCGACGCGATCTTTACCGGGGTCACCTTGCCGGACGGCAGCACGGCCTCCGCGAAACCGAAACGCTCGCACCGATCAGGCCGAGAGTCTTCCTGGCTCGTACTGACGCTCCGGCGCGGGCGCAAGCATGAGGTGCGTCAGATCTGCGCAGCAGTGGGGCATCCCGTACGACGTCTGATCCGGGTACGGTTCGGTCCGATCCGCCTGCGCGACTTGGAGCCAGGCGCGGTGCGGCCGCTGACGGATCGGGAGGTCCGCCTGATCCGACAGCGGAGCAAGAAGCAAGCGGCGAAACAGCTGAGCCCGGCAAGCACTCGCCCCGGCTAATCGGCTGCTCGTAGCAACCCCAACCGTATAATCGATTGTGATGTCGAACGCGGCCCCCCTGAGTGTGATCGCGATTGACGGGCCAGTGGCGTCGGGAAAAACCGTGCTGGGGCGACGACTGGCCGAACGGCTCGGCTGGCGCGCCCTCGACACCGGAGTAATGTACCGCGCTCTGACCTGGCTGGCGCTCGAGCGTGGCGTCGACCTGCAAGATGAAACGGCCCTGACGCGCTTGGCAGAAGAGACAAAGCTCGAGGTGGGGCCGCCACCGCCCGCAAGCAGCGAGAGCGCGACGATCATCGTCGATGGACTGGATGCCACTCCTCACCTGCGTTCCTCCCACGTTGAGGCGAGTGTGTCGATAGTCGCAGCGGTGCCCGGCGTGCGACGGCGGATGGTGCAGCTACAGCGGGAAGAGGCACAGCAGGGCCGGATCGTAATGATGGGCCGAGACATCGGGACGGTGGTCGTCGAGGAGGCCGCCGTGAAGATCTACTTAGAGGCGTCGCCAGAGGTGCGGGCGCAGCGACGGGCAGCGGAGCGGCGCGCCGGCGGCGCGACAGTCGAGGAGGCCTCCGTGCTCGAGGAATTGGACAACCGCGATCGGCGAGACAAGAAACGAGATGATTCGCCTCTGCGTCCGTCGAAAGGCGCCCAACGCCTTAACACGGATGACATGAGCATCGAAGAGACTGTAAAAGCAGCGCTGCGCATTGCAGAGAGCAGGCTGCCGAAGGAGCTCTTGCTGTGAGTCCCTGGCTCAAGCTGCGGCGGGAATTCTTACGGGCGACGATCGGCGAATCGAAATTGTTGCTGCGAGTCGAGATGCCCGCCATGCCGAATCCCTGGTGGCCCTGGTATTACGGATGCGTGCTGGCCTGTCGCTGGTACTTCCGGCTAGGGGCGCGGCTCGAGGTAATCGGGATGGAACATCTGCCCAAAGGCGGAGGCTGGATGTTCGCATCCAATCACCTCTCGTCGGCAGACCCGTCGCTCCTCACCAGCATCCTGCTCCCCCGCTGGGTACGCTATATGGGCAAGATCGAGCTGTTTCGGAAGCCCGTACTGGGATTTCTCTTCGCGCTCTCGGGAACGTTCCCCGTTCGCCGCTTCGATCGTGACCTCGGAGCGCTCCGGGAGGCGGAGGCGCTACTCGCAGCGGGGGAGATCGTGGGGATGTTCCCGGAGGGGCATCGCTCCGAGACGGGCGCATTAATCGAGGCGCACCCCGGCACAGCGCTAATCGCGCTGCGCTCGAACGCGCCGGTGGTACCAGTCGCCATCACAGGTAGCGAAGCCTTCCGCAAGGGTCCGTTGAGCAGCTTGCGCCAGCCGAAGGTGCGGGTGATCTTCGGCAAGCCCTTTCAATTCCATCACAGGGGAAGAGCGCGTCGCGCAGATGTCGAAGCGGCTTCGGAGCGCATCATGCGAGAAATTGCCGCGCGTCTACCAGCCCACTATCGTGGAGTCTACTTGGAGCGCTTCCGCGACCTGCCGAGCAAGGCCAGCATCGATGGCCCAAGGGAGGCCGTCGCCACAGAATCGAGGGCGTAATGAGAATCGTTCGCTCGCGCGACATGGGGTTCTGTTTCGGCGTGCGCCGCGCCGTGGACATGATGAAGGAAGCGGCGACGGAAGGCCGTGAGGTGACAACGCTGGGAATGGTGGTCCACAACCCCCAAGTGGTTCAGCAGCTGGAGAAGGTAGGGATCTACAACAACGAGCACAGGACGACAGAGGGCGTGGCCACCAACACGGTCGCCATCACCGCGCACGGTGTAGGTGAAGATATGATCGACGAGATCAAGCGCGAAGGCCATCAGGTGATCGATACGACGTGCCAATTCGTCGTGCGGTCACAGCGCGCGGCCAAGCACCTCGCTGAAGCGGGCTTCACGATCATCATCTTCGGCGACCCCGAGCACCCCGAGGTCAAAGGCGTCATGGGATGGACCAAAGGGCGGGGGATCGTAGTGCCCTCGGAGGATTTGGAAGGCCTGCCTCCGGTACTGCCCAGTAAGGTCGGCGTGATCTCCCAGACAACCCACACGCCGGAGCGCTTTGCCCGCTTCGTCGGCAACCTCATGACCGCACGCATCGATCAGATCACCGACCTGCGCGTGGTCAACGTGCTGTGCAACGCGACCACCTCACAGCAAGCGGCGACGCGCGACCTTGCGAGCGAAGTGGATCTGATGATCGTAGTCGGCGGTCACAACAGCGCGAATACTCGGCACCTGGCCGAGCTAAGTCGCGCGAACGGCGTTACCACCTACCACGTGGAAACCGCGGCGGAGCTGGAAGACGAATGGTTCGATGGCTTCGAAACCATCGGCGTGACGGCCGGTGCGTCGACGCCGGACTTCTCGATCGACGAAGTCGTCAGGCGGATCGAGGCGATCGGCCACATCAACTGAGGTCCGATCGGCTGCCCATGGCCGACTCCCCCCCACAGCGCGGGCGCATCGCCGCAGTCACGCCGGGCAGCCTCGCCGAGGAGGCGGGCTTGCGCCCCGGCGATCGCGTCGTGGCGGTGAACCAGACCACGCTGCGGGACCAGATCGACTATCGCTTCGAGACTGCCGAGTCCGTCGTCGAGCTGACGGTGGAAGGAGAGCACGGGCGGGGATACGTCGAGTTCACGAAAGCGCCTGACGAACCGCTGGGGATCGAATTCGCCGACGACGCCTTCGACTCCACCCGGATCTGCAACAACAAGTGCTTCTTCTGCTTCCTCAAAGGCCTACCCAAAGGATTGCGCCGGACGCTCTACATCAAGGATGACGATTACCGGCTCTCTTTATTGCACGGAAACTTCGTCACGCTCACCAACCTGACAGACGATGACTGGGAGCGGATCGCCGAGCAGCGCCTGAGCCCGCTCAACGTCTCGGTCCACGCAACGGAGCTGGCGTTACGACGTGAACTGCTGGGGAACCCGCAGGCGCCAGACATCGTGGCGCAACTGCGGCGGCTGGACCAACTCGGGATCCAGGCGCATACGCAAGTCGTGCTCTGCCCCGGCGTGAACGACGGAGCGGCGCTCGACCGCACCATCGGTGATCTCCTGAACTTACCGAACGTACAGACGATCGCGGTAGTCCCGGTCGGATCCAGTCTGGAGGCCGACGCGCGCATGCGTCATCCCGGGATGCGGGTGCACACCGTCAAAGAGACGCGCGTCCTCCTGCGGCAGGTGCGCCGCTGGCAGCGCGTGGCACAGGTACAGCGCGGCGCCGTGACGGTCTTCCCTGCGGACGAGTTCTACCTACAGGGACGCGCCCGGATTCCCGGAGCGGCAACTTACGGAGATTTCCCCCAATGGGAGAACGGAATCGGGATGGTGCGCACGCTCCTCGATGACTGGGCCACGACCCGACAGCGCTTGCAACGGAGAAAAAAGCGCGGCCCGCCCACCTTGGAGCACGTGACGGTCGCGTGCGGCACCCTAATCGCCCCGACGCTGCAGACGGTAATGACGGAGGCAGGGTCGCTGGTCGGTGCACGAATCGACGTGGTGCCGATCCGAAACTCCCTATTCGGGCCGCGTATCAATGTCTCGGGACTGCTGCCCGGCAGCGCAATCATCAAGCAGCTGCGGGCCCATGCGCTGGGCGAGCACATTTTCCTGCCACGGGCGAGCTTGGATTATTTCGGCCAGCGCTTCTTGGATGATGAGACGCCGGCCCAGCTCAGCGCGGCGCTGGAGCGACCCATCGCCTTTGCCTATACCGCAAGCGAGATCGTAGAGTGGGTCACTGCTGCGGCCGATCATCGTCCGCCCGCAACCCGGGCAGTGCGGTCGAACGGGCGCGCTTGGGCGATCGCGGGGTAGGGAGCAGCGCCCTTCGTGTGCGGAATCATCGGATACGTGGGCTTGCAAGCCGCGGGCCCCATCCTTCTTGAGGGTCTGCACCGCCTGGAGTACCGCGGCTACGACAGTAGCGGCATCGCCGTACTCAACCACGCCGGCGTACTCGCCGTACACAAGCGCGCCGGTAAGCTGGCCGACCTCACCGCCTCCATTGAAGAGCCACCGGACGGCTGCATCGGACTGGGCCACACCCGCTGGGCGACCCACGGAGCAGCGACCGACCGCAACGCACATCCGCACACATCAAGCGCCGGCGATGTCGTCGTAGTGCACAACGGGATCGTGGAGAACTTCCGGGAATTGCGATCGCGCCTGCAAATATCCGGGATCGAGACCGTCACGCAGACCGACACGGAAGTGATCCCGCAACTCATCAGCCTCTACCAACAAGAGGGGTGTGACTTTCTCACCGCCCTGCGCCGCACGATGGCCGTCCTGCGCGGCGGCAACGCCGTCGTGGCGCTCACGCAAGACCGACCCGACCATCTGTATGTGGCGCGCAACGGCCATGCAGGGGGCGTCGTCCTCGGCTTCGGCGAGGGCGAAATGTTCGTCGCCAGCGACCTGCCCGCTCTGCTCCCCCATACGGCACGGATTCGCCACCTCGCCGACGGTGAGATCGCGGCCGTCACCGCAGAAGGAGCCCGGATCTGGGACCGATCCGGCGCCACCGTGCCGATCGAGCCGCTACAGGTCGACCTCGATCCCGTGGCCGCGATGAAGGGGCAGTACCGGCACTTCATGCTCAAAGAGATCATGGAACAGCCACGCACCCTCTCCGACACGATCCGCGGCCGGGCACGCATCGACCCGCCCTCCGTGGAGCTAGCCGACCTCCCCATGGACGACGAAGCGTTGCGAGCGCTACGCCGGGTGCTAATCGTGGGGATGGGGAGTTCGCTGCATGCCGCGATGATCGGCCGCACCTACATGGAGCGGCTGGCCGGCATTCCCGCCGATTTCGACAACGCCTCCGAGTTCCGATCGCGGGAGCCGCTGCTAGGACCGGAGACGTTGGTCGTCTCGATCAGTCAGTCGGGGGAGACCGTCGATACCCTCGCCGCGATGCAGCAGGTCGCCGAGATCTGGAAGGCGCCGCAAGTCACGGTCTGTAACGTCGAAGGAGCCCAGTCGACCCGGATCACTGATGGGGCAGCGATCTACCTGCGTTGCGGGCCCGAGATCGGGGTGGCGTCCACGAAGTGCTTCACCGCCTCGCTGGCGGCGCTCTATCTGCTGGCCTGCCGCATCGGCATCGCACGCGGCCACTTGGACGGACCAACCGCCGAGCATGCGATCGAGTGTCTGTTGGCCGCCCCCAGCATCGTCGACCGGATGTTGGACCAGCGCGAAGCGTACGAAGCGCTCGCCGCGCGCTTCACGGAGGCGGAGCACATGCTCTACATCGCTCGGGGAATCCAGTACCCCATCGCAATGGAGGGAGCACTCAAGTGCAAGGAAATCTCCTACATCCACGCTGAAGGCTACCCGGGGGGAGAACTCAAACACGGACCGATCGCGCTGATCGACCGCCGGGTGCCAGTAGTGGCGATCGCGCTGCGAGACGCCCTCTACGAGAAGCTCGTGAGCAATATCCAGCAGGTGCAGGCGCGGGGCGGGACCGTTTTCGCCATCGGGAGTGCAGGCGACGAGCAGTTAGCCGCAGGCGCTGATTTTTTCGTTCCAGTGCCCGAGAGCGATCCCCTCGTGGCGCCCCTCGCCACGGCGATCTCCGCACAGCTCATTGCCTACTACCTCGCACTCGCCCGAGGCGCCGACATCGACCAGCCGCGCCATCTGGCCAAGACGGTCACCGTCGAGTGAGTAGCGACGCATGCGCCGTCGCGGTCGATCGACCCCACAACCCCCCTATCCGTCCCTCGGCGGCCAAGCCTTGGGCAGTACCGTGCCGCCAGATATGCTTGGCCGAATTCGTCGTCCTGCACGCGGCGCCCTGTTCCTCGGGAACTCCGGAACCGGCGGCGACGCTTGATAGCTGAGTCGGCCGACCCAGCCCAAGCGGCTCGGCAGCGCAGCAGCGTGAGTAATATATTATGACAAGTCGTAGCGGTTCTCTCCTCGTCGCCGTGCTGCTGGCGGCGATCGTGGTCGTGGCCAGCCTCATTATCTGGCGGCTGATCAACGACGGGGGGAATGCCGGCAGCTCCCTGATCTCCATCTCGCTGCGAGACGGCGATCTCGTCGGACTCGGTCTCAGCACCGAAATCAGCGTGATCGCGCGAGACGAGAACGCGGTCACCCAAGTCTCGTTGCTTGTTGAAGGAGCGCTCGTAACCCAAGCCATCCCCGTCCAAGACGAAGAGAGCGGCGACTACCGAGCGGCGTTGATCTGGGAGCCTGAACAAATCGGGGACGCTTCCATCCTCGTTCGGGCGCTGACGAGTACCGGCGAGCTGATCGAGCAAGCGATCACCGTAGCGGTTGTCGACCCGGCGGAACTGCCAGCAGACGATCCTGCGGAAGCGCCCGTAGCCTCCGCCGACACATTCACCAGCAGCCCCGCTGTGACGATCTTGAGCCCCCAGCCAGGCGACCAGGTACCACTGGACACCAGCCTGATCGTGCTCGTGCGCGGACCAACTGATGTCGCGATGCGCAGTTTTATCCTTGAGGTCAACGGGACGATCATCGCCGAGGAAGCCGCGATCCCGAGGGAAGGCGGCGATTACCAGGCCGCGCTGACTTGGCAGCCGAGCCAAGAAGGCCCGACGACTCTCCGAGTTAGAGGCACCACAGAGCAGAGTGCGACGGTGGCGCCCGCGGAGGTCATCGTGCAGGTCGTGAGCGGAGCAGTCACAAGCGCCGAGGACGAACCCTCCGGCGAAGCAGGCAGGCTGACCATCCTGGCACCGAATAACAACGACGATATCGAGTTCGCGGAGAACGTCCGCATCCCTATCAGCGTGCTCGCAGAAGACGTGGGGCGACTCACCTCGTTGGATCTCTTCGTGAATACCGTGTCGCTCTCCTCGCTCACACCGGCGGCACTCTCCGCGGGACTCTACCGGGTCGAGATCTCCTTCGAGCCACCGGAGCCCGGTCTCTACGTGCTCGAAGTCGTCGCGTTCGCCGAGGACGACGGCCGCTTCTCGGACCAGATCGTGATTACCGTAGGTGGAGAGACGACGCCACCAGATGAGGAAGGGCCGCCGGACCTGACGCCGACAGAGATCGGCGTCGGCGAGGGAAACGCCATCGAGGTCACGCTCTCTAACGCCGGCGACACGCCACTAGAGTCGCAGCCCGTCGTCGTGAGCGTACAGCGCAGCTCGGACAACATCTTGATCGACGAAACCACTTTGGATGTCACGCTCCCGGCCAGCGGCTCACAAGTCTTCATCTTGCCGATCCGTCTCACCGAAGCGCTGCAGATCACGCTCACGGTCGACACACTGAACGCGATCGAGGAGTCGGACGAGCTCAACAACACGATCACGGCCCTTTTCCAACCGGCGATGCAGGCGGATCTGGTAGCCCAAGACTTGGCGATCAGCGAGAGCGGGCAGGCAATTATCCGCATCGCGAACGTCGGCGACTCCGACCACGTGGGAACGATCACCGTCCTCCTGCTTTTGAACGGAGAGACAATCGAGCAACTCGGTTTCAGCGGCCTCCTCGCCTCGCAGGGCTCGCTGACGCTGACGGGGAACATCGTGGTAAGCGGGACAGGGCAACTCTCGGCGGTGATCGACCCGGAGGACCTCATCGCCGAGGCCAGCGAGGGCAACAACGCCATAACGATCGAGGTGGGCAGCTAGCTTTCCGGCCAGGCGTTGATTACCTGTCAAATCGGCGATTTGACATCGTGGTAGGATAAATCTGGCTGCGGTAGCCGCTGGATGCCTTTTCTTGAGCCAAGTTGACGAGATCAAAGCCCGGGTTGACATTGTCGATCTGATCGGCGAGGGCGTCGCGCTGCGCAAGAGCGGGCGCACGTTCACAGCGCGCTGCCCGTTTCATACGGAACGGACCCCTTCCTTCGTCGTCGATCCCCAGCGTCAGAGCTGGCGTTGTTTCGGTGCATGCGCAGAGGGCGGCGACATCTTTTCCTGGGTCATGCGCCGCCAGCAGATCGATTTCCGGGAAGCGCTCCGGGTGCTGGCGGAGCGGGCCGGCGTTGCCTTGGAAGCTCCGACACGGGCCCATAGCGAGCGTGAAGAGCGCCGACGCCGCCTGAACTCCCTGAATGATGCGGCCGCGATCTTCTACCAAAGAAAGCTCGCCGAAAGCCCGGACGCTGCAATAGCACGTAATTATGTCGATGAGCGCGGGATTGACGAGGAAACTCAGCAGGCCTTCGGCCTGGGCTACGCAGGCGACGAGCCGGATGCGTTGCTCACCTACCTCACGGCCCGCGGTCATACACCGGATGAGCTGGTCGCAGCCGGGCTGGCCGTCGAGACGGATCACGGCGCCATCGACCGTTTCCACTCGCGGTTGCTCTTCCCCATCCGCGACGCACGCGGCCGCGCCGTGGGATTCGGTGGGCGCACCCTCAGCAACGACAGCCCCAAGTACCTCAATACGCCGCAGACGGAGATCTTCGACAAGAGTCGTCTGCTCTACGGACTAGACCAGGCGCGCGATGTAATCCGCGAGAAGGACCGCATCGTCATCGTCGAGGGATACATGGACGTGATCGCCGCCCACCAACACGGGCAACTCAACACCGTCGCCTCGATGGGTACCTCCCTCACCGAAGCGCAGGTTAAGTTGATCAAACCGCTGACACGCAACGTCGTGCTTGCGCTCGACGCCGACGCCGCCGGCGCGGCCGCAACACTGCGCGGGATCGAAGTAGGACGCGAAGTGATGGGCCATGAATCCCTGCCTGTACCAGACCCCAGCGGGTTGGTCCGATTGCAAGACACTCTCGCAGCCGACATTCGAATCGCGGAATTGCCGGAGGGGCGCGATCCCGACGCGCTGATTCGGGTCGATCCCGACCTATGGACGGAGATCTTGGAGAACGCGCCCACTTTCCTGGACTACCGTTTCGCCGCTGCTGTCGGCGCGCGCGACCTGGAGAACGCGCGGGCGCGCGCGGCACTCGTTGAGGAACTGGCGCCACTGGTGGCGGCGGTCGCCGAGCCCGTGGTGCGGGACGAGTACCTGCAACGGCTCGCTCGCTTGGCGCGTCTGGAAACGAACGCTCTCCGGCAGCGGCTTCGGCAGCGGCGCACGAGCGCCGCCAGGAATGCTGCGGACGCACACCGTCCCGCAGCCTCTGAACCCATGCCGCCCCGCGATCGGCAGACGGAATTCCTTCTCCAATTGCTCGTGGTTCGCCCTGAACTTGTGCCGGATGTGGCACCGGAAGCGCGCCGGTGGATCGGCGGAGGCCTCGCGCAAGAGTTGCTTGAGGCACTCGCGCAGCCGGAGGCCGATCCCGGCGCGCCGCTGCATGATGCGCTCGCCGCCTTGCGCGCGCGCGCGCGCGCGTTACCGCCTTTCTCGGACGAGGAAGCCGCGCAAGCCGCGCATCAAACCGTGCAACGGCTGCGCGCACGCCGACTGCGCGAGCAGATGCGTCCGCAGACTGAAGCGATCGCCAGCCACGAACGGACGCACGCTGCCGCAGATCTCGCGGAGTTAGCGGCACGCGGCACCACTGCGTCGCCGTCCGACCCGGATGTCGCCGCTGCCGTGCAGGCAGTGTTGGAGAACATGGAAACGGGCCGGGAGTTGCACCTGCGATCCACGCATAAGAACCACTCCGAACCGCAAGAACCGGCCCGCGCGAAGCTCAAGGAGACCGAATGATGACGCCCGCCAAGACTGCAACCAAGCGCGCTGCCAAACCCAAGAGCAGCGCCAAGAAAGCAACGAAGAGCCCCAATAAGGCGAAGAAGACGACGCCGCCCACCAAAGGCCGCAGCACTCGCTCTTCCTCCAACACAGCTCGACGCGCCAAGGACGCAGCCGCCAGCCAGGCGCCAGCCAAGAATGGCGGTAGTGGCTCGACACGCCGGACCAGTAAGGCACAGGAGAAGAAAGTACGAGCCCTCACCGCGCCGCTGGACGAATTCTCCATGCCTGCCGGCAAGCGGACGATCGACCCGAGCGAGCCGCCCAAGACAACTACCAAGAAGTCGACCAAAGAGGCGCCGAGTCCGGCGAAGGCGGCGGCGCGCCGCACCGTAGCGAAGAACCGCGAGCGAATGCTGAACGAACAGGCAGCGCTCGCGGCTTTCGATGTTCAAGAGCCGAGCGTTTCCGACCTCGAAGACATCGACGAGAATGAGGAGCCTGAAAGCCCAAACAAAGCTGCTGCGGGCAAGTCGCGCCAGCGCCCGACCACTCCGAACCGCCTCGGCACAGAGGAAGGCGAGGGTATCGACGATCCGGTGCGGATGTATCTCCGCGAGATCGGCAAGGTCTTCCTGCTTTCCGCCGCCGACGAGAAATTCCTGGCGCGACAGATGGAGGAGGGCAACTGGATCCACGACATCGAGGAGGCCTTTGCAGAGGAGCATCGTCGCCCGCCCAGCGCTCTCGAGACGTTCATCAGCCTGCTCCAGCAACTCGAGGACCTACGCCCCGTCATTGAGCTGATTCAGCGCACCCTGAAGCTCAAGAAGCTCGGCATCATCGAGTTGATCACGGACCCGACCTTCCGTGATCGCGTCGACGGGGAAATGGACGAAGAGCTGCGCAACAAGGTGCAAAAGCGGCTGCGCATCGAGGAGGCGGAAGCGGAGGACTTACTCGTCCGGGTTTCCATCGTCACGCACATCCTCACTCCGGACCTCTTGCAACGCGCGACCGAGGCTGCAGGGTCGATCGAGCAGATCTATCCACCTTCGCAGGAATTGCCGCTTAGCCTGGCCTCGCTGGAGCGCCGTTTCGAGCGGCGCATAGAACGGCTCAAGGAAAACTCCTACCGCGCCGAGAAGCGCCTCACGGAGGCGAATCTGCGGCTAGTCGTGTCGGTCGCAAAGAAGTACATCGGGCGAGGCCTCTCACTGCTGGACCTGATCCAAGAGGGGAACATCGGCCTGATCCGGGCAGTGGAGAAGTTCGATTACCGCAAGGGCTATAAGTTCTCGACCTACGCGACTTGGTGGATTCGCCAAGCCATCACCCGGGCCATCGCGGACCAGGCGCGCACGATCCGCATCCCCGTGCACATGGTGGAAACCATCAACAAGCTCGTACGGGTATCCCGGCGGCTCGTGCAAGAGTACGGGCGGGAGCCGACATCGGATGAGATCGGCCAAGGTATGGACATCGCCTCCGAACGGGTGCGGGAGATCGTCAAGGTGAGCCAGGAGCCCGTGTCGCTGGAGACGCCGATCGGTGAAGAGGAGGACTCGCACCTAGGAGACTTCCTAGAGGACGCGACAGCACTCGCACCCGCGGACGCCGCCAGCCAACAACTGCTCAAGGAGGCCGTTGAGGGCGTCCTTTCATCGCTCACCCTCCGCGAGCGACGCGTATTGCAGCTCCGTTTCGGTCTGGAGGACGGACGCAGCCGTACGCTCGAGGAGGTTGGCCGTGAGTTCGGCGTCACACGCGAGCGCATCCGCCAGATCGAGGCCAAGGCTCTGCGCAAGCTGCGCCATCCGTCCCGCTCACGGCGACTGAAGGACTACTTGGAGTAACCGCGAGAGAGCCGGCCGCGACCGGCGGGTGCAAGCGCGGGAGCAGTCCCTCGCCTCGCGCGGACGAACGAGCGCGGAGCGAACCGCATCATTCCTTGACCGTCACACAAAACGGTCCCTACGCTTGGATCCGCACTGCTGCCGAGGATTCGATCGGAGCGCGAGCGCATGCCGCTGTACGAATACTATTGCCGGAACTGCGCCACCAAGTTCACACAGCTCCGGCCAATCAGCGCTGCAGGCGAGCCCAGCGAGTGCGACTACGGACACCCCGCCGCGCCAGTCCTAACCGTCGGCGTCCAGGTGCAAAGCAGTGCCCAAGCGCAAGGTGCCTCCACGCCCGAACCCTTAATGAGTGGTGGCTGCGCTTGCGGACGGGGCGGCTGCGGCTGTGGGGCACTGAACTAAACGGCGTCCAGCCTACCCGCTCCCAGTCCCTCATCCACGTGGGCACCCCAGCGCAACGCGCCCCAACCCATCAATCCGACAACGACGGCCGTTCCGATAATCGCAGCGCCGATCAGCAACGTGGACTCAAAGAAAAAGTCCTGCGGAAACATCTGAATCAGCCGGTCGCGGCTGGATAGCTGCCAGAGATCATTGGTGAAGAAGAGCAGATGAAACTGCCGGAAAGCCTCGTCGAAGCCGCTAACGGCGATGATGCCCAGCACGACGATCGCCCCCGTCACCATGGCTCCCGCCAGGCGACCAGCGGCTGCAAGAGCCCGTCCAGCCGCGCGGCCACGCCAGATGACCGTCCCGGCAACGATCACAACGATCGCACCAAGGCTGCCCCAGCCGGCATCGTAGGTCCGATCGAAGAGCCGCTTGACGTCTCGCAAATGCAGAATCTCCCGTTCGCTCAAGAGCGGCTCAGCCGCGCCAACCGTATTCGTGACCGTGATATCGGCAAGCTCGTCATTAGAGCGGAAGTAAGCGCGGAGCTCAGCAGCGCCGCGATCGAGTTCGGCGCGGGGCAGGCCCGTACGCGCTTCGGCGTCGTGCCGATCGAAGCCACGTTCCCACCACCAGCCGGACTGGGCTGTGAACCGCACGGCCAATGAAAGCGGCAAGATCAGCAAGGAGAGCGCGAACAGGACGACCGCCCCGCGCCACAGCCAGCGCTGCCACTGCGACGTGAATGCCATGGCCATCCTCACGGTGCCAGTCCCGAGGCTCAGCTAGGCTGGCCACGATGTCAGATCGCTCTACCCACTGCATTGTACGGAGACCCGTGTGAACATCGGCGCCTCCATTGAGACGCTCGCCGTAGCCGCGGGCATCGCGCTGCGTGAAGGGCTGCAAGTGGGAGCGATATCCGCTCTAGTGCCGGATCCCTCCCATCCCGCGCTGCTCCTGATCGACGCCCCGATCGCCCCATCCCGTCTCCGTCGATATCCCCTCGATACCGAAGTGCAAGTGATCGTGGAGGAGAACGGGAGTCTGCGCACCGAGACGCTCGAAATCCAAGCGCTGCTCGCGGCAGCGAGTCTCCCCCCGCACGCCCGTGCGCTTGTCCTGCCCCGCGTGGCCCCAGAAGCGGTGCGGCACGACCTCGCGGGACTACGGAGCGTGATCGCCCGCTTGCGCGACCCGGAGAGCGGCTGTCCTTGGGACCTTGAGCAGGACCACCGCAGCTTGCGCCCCCACCTGTTGGAGGAAACCTATGAGGTGCTCCAGGCACTGGACCGCGATGACCCGCGCGCGCTCCGCGAAGAGCTCGGTGACCTCATGATGCAGGTTTTCCTGCATGCGCAGATCGCCGAAGGGGACGGGCAGTTCGATATCGACGATGTCGCGGAGGGCATCCGAGCCAAGCTGATCCGACGTCACCCGCACGTGTTCGGCGATGCCCAAGCAGCAGACGCCAGCGCGGTCGTCGAAAACTGGGACCGGCTCAAGGCGGCGGAGCGCACCGTCGGCAACGCAGAGGCGTCCGCGCTTGATGGCGTACCACAGACGCTGCCGGCCCTGGCACGTGCACAGAGTTTGGCGGGGCGCGCGGCACGCCAAGGCTTTGCGCCGAGCGACGGCCCGGCGTCCGCCCTCGCAGCGGCGGTTCCCAAAGACGCCAACTCGTGGGGGGAGCTGCTCTTCATGCTCGCGCGGCTGGCGCAGCGGGAAGAGATTCAGCTCGAGGATGCCCTGCGCGAGGCAGCCGATCGATTCGAAGCGCGCTTTCGCGCCCTCGAGGCGGCCCTCCGCAGCGAAGGCGTCGCCCTATCCGAGCTCACCACGGCCGAACTCGCGGAGCGGTGGGCCCGCACCGCCCGCGCGCACCCCTAAGAGGAAAGCACGTCCATAGGCGCCAGCGAGAGCATCAGCTTCTTGACGCCGGCTTCCTCGAAATCCACGGTCACCTCCTGATCGTCCTTGACGTCCTTGCGATCAACCACGACGCCGGGGCCGAAGGTCGCGTGATGCACGCGCGTCCCGACCGGAACGCGCGCCAACGGTTCCACATCGACGCCGTCGTATTCATCCCACGCGTGAGCGCGGCGGGCGGGAGGAGCCGTCGCAGGCGCAGTGGCCGTAGGCGTCGCCCGGCCCCGCGCATCAATAGCGTCCGCGGGGATATCGGCCAGGTAGCGTGAGCGTGGATTATGGCCGGCGTTGCCGGCGAGCGCGCGTCGAAACGCATAGAGCAAGTACAGGCGCCGCTGCGCGCGCGTGATACCCACGTAGCAGAGGCGCCGCTCCTCCTCCAAGGAGTCCGGATCATCGAACGCGCGGATATGTGGAAGCACGCCTTCCTCCACGCCGACGAGGAAGACGACCGGGAACTCCAGCCCCTTCGCGGTATGGAGCGTAAGGAGGGAGACCGCGTTGGGCGAGCCGCTATCGAGATCGTCTTGGTCGGAGACCAGCGCCACGCTCTCCAGGAACGCCGGCAGCGCGCGATCGTGCGGCAGCCCATCGTATTCGCCAGCGACGGTGCCCAACTCCCGGAGATTCTCCCAGCGCTCTTCGGCGTCGTCGAACTCGTCGAAGAGGTGCTCTTGATAGCCGGTCTTCCGCAGCACGAAGTCCAACAGCTCCACGACGGTAGCCTCGCTGGCCAGCCGCCTCCCTTCCTCGATCATCTCGACGAACGCCTGCAGCGGAGGCACGGCCCGCGACACAACCTCGGGACCGTCGATCTCGCCGACGGCCGCGGCCGCTCGAAAGGCGGAGAGGTTGCGCTCGCCCCCCCACGCAACCAGCACCTCCTGGGTGCGCTTGCCGATTCCCCGGCCAGGCACGTTGACGATGCGAGCAAAGGAGACCGAGTCGCTCGGATTGTGGAGCAACCGTAGATAGGCGAGTAGATCCTTGACCTCCTTCCGCTCGTAGAAGCTGGTAGCGCCGACCAGGCGATAGGGCAGTTTCGCATCGCGGAACGCCGCCTCCAGCACGCGTGACTGGGCGTTGGTGCGGTACATGACGGCGACGTCACCCGGCTCCCACTCAGCCGCCGCCCAGTGGCGCTGCAGCTCATCGACGACGAACTGGGCTTCCTCGACCTCGTTATAGGCCTCGTGAACGACGGGTGGATCGCCGGCTTCGTTCTCGGTCCAAAGCGACTTGTGCAAACGCTGCGCCGCCTTTTGGATCACAGCGTCGGCGACACGCAGGATCGCCTTGGTCGATCGGTAATTCTGCTCCAAGCGAACCACCTTCGCCTGCGGATGGTCGCGCTCGAAGTGCAAGATGTTGCGGATATCGGCCGCCCGCCAGGAGTAGATCGATTGGTCGGGGTCGCCGACAACGGTCAGGTTTCCGGTGCCCGCCGCCCATGCACGCGCCAACCAGTACTGCACCAGGTTGGTGTCCTGGAATTCGTCGACGAGCACGTGCCGGTAACGGTTCTGGTAGCGGTCGCGCACCTCCGGGACCTCCTCGAATAGCTCCAGAGCGCGCAGAAGGAGATCGTCAAAGTCAAGGCCGCCGTTGACAGCCAGCCGATCCGTGTAGTGCTCGAAGACGCGGGCCACGATCTCCTCGAAATAGCTGCCGCTGCGCCCCTGCAGGTCAGTAGGCGAGAGCCCTTCGCTCTTTGCCTTGGAGACGCCATGGAGCAAAGCGCGCGGAGCGTATCGCTTCGGATCGATGCCGAGCGCCGAAACCGCTTGCTTGACGAGCTCCAACTGGTCGGCGGTATCGAAGATGTTGAAGTTGGGATCGATCCCAAGCGTCTGACCGTCGCGGCGAAGCATGCGAGCACAGACCGCGTGAAACGTACCAAGCGTGAGGCCGTCTGCCTCGTGGCCGAGCAGCGTCTGCACGCGCTCCCGCATCTCCCGCGCCGCTTTGTTGGTGAATGTGACGGCGAGCATCTCCCAAGGAGCAACGTCGCCCTGGAGCAGGTAGGCGATGCGGTACGCGATCACGCGCGTCTTTCCGCTCCCCGGCCCCGCCAGCACAAGCAGCGGACCACCCGGAACCACGACTGCGTCAGCCTGCGCGGGGCTGAGCCCTTGGAGAAATCGCTCTGGCTGGCCGCCGGTCGAGTCGTGCGCGGCCGGAAACGCCTCAGTCATCACTGCCGCGGTCTCGGCGTCGCATAGCGGCGAGAGTAGCACACGTGTTCGTCTCAGCCCCGGCCAAGGACATTAGCACCGTGAGACGCTAAGGTGGGTACTGGTGGGCAACTTGGGTGCCGCGCTTCCTTCGCGTCGGCGGCGGGGTCGGTTTCGAACGAGGTGACGATGCTTCTCCCAGCCATCAGTTGGCCGGGAGGCAGCCCTGAGAACACCGGCATCATCGCCGGCGTCATCGTTGGCGCGTATCTCAGCGCACTCTGGCTGGCTGCCATCCTTTGGACCATTCGGGACATCCGCGAGCGGTCGCAAGACCCGGTAACCCAGTTCATCGCCGTCTCTACCGTCATCCTATTCAGCCTGGCGGGCTGGGTTCTGTATCTCGTCTTGCGGCCCGGCATCACGATCGCCGAAGTGTACGACCGCCAACTCGAAGAGGAAGCGCTCCTGCAGGACCTCCAGCACCAGCTCGCCTGCCCGCAATGCGGAGTGGACGTGCAGGAGGATTTCGTCGCCTGTCCCCACTGCGCGACCGCCCTCAAGGCGCTTTGTCATAGTTGCTCGCGGCCGCTGCCATTCACCTGGCGCATCTGCCCGTGGTGCTCGGCGGCGCGGCAGTCGGCGCCGAGCCTGACCACACCGGAGCCCGCTGCGCCACTCCCTGCACAGGCCGCGACTGCACCGGAATCCCCCGCGCCGCCTGCAGATCAGCCCACGAAGCCGGTCACAGACCCCGGCTCATCGCCGACGCAGATCGCGACGGCTCCCATCCCACCACTAGCCGGCGGCAAAGAGCCGACTTCCTCAGCGGATCCGGACTCGCCAAGCAGCCAGCCACGCCGACGCAGAATCCTGCAGCGTCCGGAATCCGAACCGGCGGCTACGAACGGGTCTCCCCAAAAGCCACCGCTCGCGAGCCCCTGGTCACGCTAAAAGCTGCGCTCAGGTAGCGGCCGATCGGCCCAACCCCAGAAGCCGTTGCAGCGCGTCGAGATCCACATGCTGCTCAACGAGCCGGGCAGCGCGCTCGCGCTTCCGCATGCCGCCGAATATTCCCTGCCCGTAGAGAGGACCCAAGCGCTGCACGGCCTCGCTCGTGGTCAGCGCGGTGGCGATCAAAGGGACTTCGTCTTCCCTCGTGCGCTCCAGAACGTAGCGCAGGGGCTCTCGCCCACCACTCAAGATCAAGCACTCCACATCGACATCAAGCGCAGCGAGCGCGACATCGGGTCGGTCACCGCGCGTTACGATCGCTTTCGAGCCCACCGTCGCGAAGTGGACCGACCCGGGATGCGCGGTGATGGGGCCGATCTCGATCCACTCGACCGCCTCGTTGCCGGCGTCTTCGGGTGCGTCCAGTGACGCCTCCAGAGCCGCCGTCATCTGCTCCAGCGAAGGAGCGGCCAGCAACCGATCTTGGGGGAGCATGCCCACCAGCGTGACGGGCCCATCCAAGCGTGCGGCGATCGCCTGCAGGCGCGCGCGCGCCGCCGTCTCCGCTCCTTCCGGAACGGAAGTCAGGATGATCGCGGCCGCGCCGCTTTCGGCCGCAGCGCGCTCCAAGGTGGCATCATCTGCCTGGCCCTGGCGGACTACGAGAACCACCACATCAGCTCCAGACGCGGCGGTCGCGGGATCGTCGTGCTCACGGATCACGACATCGGCAACTGAAGGAGCCGAGTCGTCGCCGGACGTGAGTTGGACACGAGAGCCACGAGAGGCCAGGGCGTCCGTAAGCCCTGCGGCAACGGTCGACTTTCCATCGCCCGCCAGCGCTGATGTAACCACCAGGGTAAGCACGAGCGCATACTACCTGTCCTGCGCCGTTCACAGCAGGGGCTGCGGCGCGGGGCGGCCGCTGTAGTACGCTGCGCAAGCCGCCGACGCCGAGGTAGCTCAGTCGGTAGAGCACACGGCTGAAAACCGTGGGGTCGGCAGTTCGATTCTGCCCCTCGGCACCACATTCCTCCTTAAGAACAACGAGGTGGGAGCCCGTCTGCCGTACGAGAGGCGGCCGGTCTAAGCGAGCGCCTCGTAGGCGGCCGCCAGTGCATCCGCGACGGGCGAGCTTTCGGAAAGCGGCTTCCCATCAATGCGCCGCAGCGAACGCACGCCGACTAGGCTCGAAGTGAGGAACACTTCGCTCGCACGATCGAGATCGGCGGAGTGAAGCGGACGTTCGTCGCCCGGCCGACCTTCCTCGCTCAATCGCTGGAGCACGAAAGCGCGGGTGACGCCCGGCAGCACGCCACGGTCCAGCGGCGGCGTGACGACACGGCCGTCTACCACGGCGAAGAAGTTGGCGAAGTCCGCCTCGGCCAGATCGCCGTCGATCGTGCGGAGGATCGCGACATCGGCCCCAGCCGCCCACGCAGCGTGGCGAGCGAAGACCCAGCGCAGAGCAGAAGTGGTCTTGTGCGACGCGACCGGGTCGAGCGGGTCGATACGGGGCGCTTCGATGACCGCCGCGCTCTCCGCGAACACCGCCGCCGGGTCGTAAGGATCGAGCTGAGCGAAGAGCGACGCTTTCTGGGTCGTCGGAGGCGCAAGGCCGCGGGGACCGGGACCGCGCGTGAGCGTGACACGGAAGGTCATGAGGGGGGTGGAACCGGGCTCCTCCGCCGAAGCGAACAAGTCCTCCAAAGCCCTCCCCAGACGATCTTCAAGGGCTGGAATCGGCGGGAAGGAGAGTGCGGCGGCGCTGCGCCGCAGGCGATCGAGGTGATCCGATAAGAGGATGGGAGACCCGCGCCGCACGAGGACGGTCTCGAAGAGGCCGTCACCCAGCAGCAGGCCCCGATCGCGGGAGAGCGGCGGCGCCTCATCGTAGAGAGTGCCGTTGAGCCACAAGGCGCCGCCGGTCACACGAATACCCTCGGCGAGGCTAAAGATCGGTCGCCGTGAGCGCGCGCAGCAGCGCCGCCGCCTTTGCCCGCGTCTCGGCGTATTCGGCGATGGGATCGGAATCCGCGACGATGGCACTGCCGACGTGGAAGTGCACGCTCGCACCTTGCCGCACCAGCGTGCGGATCAGGATGCTCAAGGCGAGATTCCCGTCGTAGCCGATATAGCCGGCGCATCCGGTGTACGGCCCTCGGCGTATGCCCTCGGTCTCCTCGAGGATCTCCATGGCGCGGATCTTCGGCGCGCCGGTCACGCTGCCGCCCGGAAGCGTCGCGGCAAGCAGCGCAGCCGTATCCACACGCGGCTTCAGCTCCGCCGTGACGGTAGCGGCGGCGTGGTGCACGGTCGGGTGCGTGACTAGGCCTCGCAACTGGGGAACCGCCACCGATCCGACGCGAGCGACGCGTCCCAAGTCGTTGCGCTCCAAGTCGACGATCATCAGAAGCTCGGCGCGCTCTTTGGGATCGGCGCGGAGCTCCTCTCGGAGCTCGGCGTCGCGGATCGGGGTGTCGCCGCGGGGGCGCGTCCCCTTGATCGGGTGCGTCTCGACCCGCGATCCGTTGCGCCGCAAGAACAGCTCGGGGCTGATCGACAGCAGCTCGGGCGCGCCGGGCAAGCGCAAGAGGCAACCGTACGGCGCCGGGCTCGCGGCGCGCAGCCGGCGGTAGAGTCGCGCCGAGTCCACGCCGCTCTCGGCATCGACCCGATAGGCGAAGTTCGCCTGGTAGATATCGCCCGTCTCGATATAGCGCAGGATGCGCGCGACGCGCCGCGCATAGTCGTCGCGGCGCAGACGCTCGCTGAGGCCGTGCGTCTTGGACGCAGCCGTCGCGGACGGCAGGGAGAGCATGGCCGGCAGGGCTCGTGCTTCGAGGGCGAGACGCTCGCAAGATGCGGCCGCTGCCGCGGCCGTCGCAGCGCTGGCCACCGCGAAGAGACGTCCCTCCACTCGATCCTCGATCAGCGCCGCCGCGAACTCGCCCAACACGAAATCCGGAATCGCCGGGTCGGCGGCGGCGCGAACCGGCAGCCGCTCCAGGTGCCGCCCCAGATCGTATGCGAACCAGCCGAGCCAGCCGCCGTAGAAGGGAAGCGCATCGCCCGCAGCGACGGCGCCCGCGGGGACCACTTCGCGCGGGCGCAAAATGCCGTGGAGGGAAGCGAAGGCGCCCGGACGCCCCTGAGGCCAAGCGACGACGCGGCGCGGACGCCAAGCCAAGATCGACCAGCGCGTCTCGGCGCGCGCCGGGGCGCTGGAATCGAGGAACGCAACCGCCCGCTCACCCCGCTCGACAAGCGCAAGGGCAACGTCGATCAAGGGGCGGTAGGGCAGCTCCTGCTGGGTGGAAGCGAGCGATGGGGCGGCGGTCTGCAACACGTGGATCGATTGTAAAGCGGCGGCACGCCCGCCGGAGGCTCCCCCACGACACTTCGGGCAAGCCCGGATACAAGGCCCCGACCGGCGCGCGGAAATCCGCCAACCCAGCCGGTGATACGGTGCCAGGATTCCGGTGGACCGGAGCGAGCCGGCTCGCCACCCCGCCGATGAAGAGGAGCGTTCGACGTGGAGATCTACATCCCCTTGCTCGTGGTGCTGCTGCTGTTCTCCGCCCTGTTCTCAAGCGCGGAGACGGCCTTCCTCTCGCTGCAACGCGTGCAACTCGAACATTACGTACGCGAGGGCGTCGGCGGCGCCGCCCGCGTCTCGCGCCTGTTGGAGTCCCCGCGGCGGCTACTCTCGTCGATCCTGCTGGGGAACAACCTCGTCAATACGGGTGCGGCCGCGGTGGGGACGGCGATCGCCGCCGAGTTCGTCTCCAGCGGCAGCGCCGTGCTGGCCGCCACGATTATCGTGACGGTGCTGCTGGTGGTCTTCGGCGACATGGGACCAAAAACGATCGCGCTCCATCACTCCTTCACGCTGAGCCGCCTGTACGCGCTGCCACTGCGCTACTGGACGCGATCGACGCAGCCGATCGTGGCGGCACTGGACCTCCTCAGCCGGGGGGTGCTGCTTCTCGTCGGCGGCCGGGGCGAGGTCGCCGGAGTGCTGGCCCTGGGGGAGCTGCGTACGGCGATCGCACTCGGGCGCGAGTCGGGGGCGCTGGAGGCGGATGAATCGGAGATGCTGCTGGGAGCGCTGATGCTGCAACAGCGGCAGGTGCGGCACATCATGACCCCGCGGGTGGCGATGCAGGCGGCCGAGGTGGGCGAGCCGCTGCGGGAGGTCTCCCGGCGGCTGACCGAGGCTGGCGTCCTGCGCCTGCCGGTCTACACGGACCGCATCGACAACATCGTCGGCTACGTCCACGTGAGCGACGTCAACAGCGCCTACGCGGCGGGCCGCGCCGGCGACACGGCGCGCAGCGTGATGCGCGAGATGATCTTCGAATCGGAGCGCGCCTCCACCGCCCGCCTGCTGGAGCGGATGCAGGAGAGCGGGCACCACATCGCCATCCTCATCGACGAGGTAGGATCCCCTTCGGGACTGGTCACGCTGGAGGACATCCTGGAGGAGGTGGTGGGCGAGATCGGCAGCGAGAGCGGCTCGGAGCGCTCCGGCACCGACGTGCGCGTGGGCGAGCGGCTCTACGTGGAGGGACGCCGTTCGTTGGCCGACCTGGGCGCCGAGTTGGGCGCCGACCTCTCCCACCCCGACGCCGAGTCGGTGGGCGGCCTGGTCCTCGCCTACCTGCGACGCTTCCCCTTGCGCGGGGAACAGGTGGAGCACGGCGGACACCGCTTCATCGTCATGGCCGCGGACGAGCGCAAGGTCACGCTCGTGGCCGTGGAGGCGCTGCCGCAGCGGCCCGAGGACGCCCCGGCGGAGTGAGCCGCCGGGGGCGGGGGCGGCCCCGGCGCGCCGGAATGACGCGCGTGCCACAGAGATCGCTTGGCCGAGCCGCCGCTAGCGCGGGCCGCCCGCCCGAGGCTCGCCCGCCCGGTATACGGTGAGGAGGGGATTGGGTTGACCGGTGCGACGGGAAAGGAGCACGGCATGACCAAGGACGAGATGATCGCACTCCTGAACAGGGACCTGGCCGGCGAGTTCGGCGCGATCATCCAGTACCTGACCTACGCGGCCAAGGCGACGGGCCCCTACCGGCCACAGCTGGCGCAGTTCTTCCTCGGCGAAGTGGCCGACGAGCAGGCGCACGCCCAATACCTGGCGAACAAGATCGTGGCCCTCGGCGGCGAGCCCACGACGGAAGCCCGCCCGACCCCCGCGGCGGCGACCAACCGGGAGATGGTCGAGCAGGTGCTGGCGGCCGAGCTGCTGGCGACGCGGGACTACACGGAGCGGGCCCAGCAAGCGGAGGCCTTCGGAGACAAGGGCATGGCCGTCCAGCTCGAGGACATGGTCCGCGACGAATCGACCCACGCCGAGGAGACCGAGCGGATCCTGCGCGACTGGCCCCTGTAGCAAGCGGCTCCGGGAAAGACCACAGGACGCCGCGGCTCTATGCTGGCGGCGGGCGCCGATCCCCGGACGGCGCCATCAGAAGCGCGGCCGGCGGTGCGCCGCCGGAGCCGGCGAGGGAGTGAACCTTGGGAGCGAAGCCGATCGCGCGGTCGTCGCACCCGCATGCCGAAGTGGCGGAATTGGCAGACGCGACAGTCTCAAAAACTGTTGGGGGGCAACTCCCGTGCCGGTTCGAGTCCGGCCTTCGGCACCAGCATTCCCCGCTGCGGCTTCGGGAGCCGCGGGCCAACGGCGGACGGAAGCGCCTGAGAAAAGTCGATGGCTCGACGGAGCGGTGCCGAGTAGTGTAACGGTAGCACGCGGGACTTTGGATCCCTTAGTCCAGGTTCGAATCCTGGCTCGGCAGCCAACCTCGCGTTCCCCGGTAGCTCAATTGGTAGAGCGGGCGGCTGTTAACCGCTAGGTTGTAGGTTCAAGTCCTGCCCGGGGAGCCACGCTCCTTCGCTGGCCAGCGTCGCGCCATTCGGCGAGTGGGCCAGTGTCCCCACGGACTACCAGGGCAGCGCCACCGTCCCGACGCTTGAACTCCACGACTGGACTAGGCCTCCCGAAGAGTCCGTGAACTCTAGCTAGCAGGATTCTTCTCAGGCGGCCAAACCCAGATACTCCTACTTCGGCAGGGGCAGAGTACCCTGATGGGGATCCGGCTTGCACCGCCTGGCCGGATCTGCGGCGAGATCCCCATTGCTCGCTACACTCGGCGCGCCGATCACCGGGCGAGAGAGAACACCACCCTGCGACTCCTCTTCCTCCGCGCTCGCGCCAACTGGCGGCTGCTTGGCGTCGTAGGGCTCGGCATCCTCGTGACGTCTGTACTCATGGCCTCCACCACCGTGTATACGCGCGCGCTCACGGATCTGGGGCTCGACTTCGAACTCGACCGCGAGGCCGGCCAGATTGGCTCCGTCCAGGTCACGATCTCCCAGACACTGCTGGGTGGGGAACGCGCGCAGGCGGTGCGTGACTTCATCGAAGCCAGCCTTGATGCGCACTTCGGCGACATTGCACTGCCTAGGCGCATACGGTCGGGGCGCGTCAGTGACCTCCGCCTGCTCGCTGAGACCCAGATCCCCGGCTCTGCCCCGCTCGGCGGGGAGTTCACCACGATCGAGGGATGGGAGTCCTACGTTGAGTTCGAAGGGCGCCCGCCCGGCTCACCGACACTGGCTCTCGACCCTGCACTGGGCCTTTCCCAACTCGACGGTCCCATCGAAGTCGCGCTCCCACGCGCGCAGGCCGAGCTCGCCGGTCTCAGGGTGGGGGATGCGTTCACGGTCGCGGACGTTTACGACGATTGCGACCGCGAGCCGCCGCTATTCGACGGTCCAACCGCGTCGACGCCGCCCTCGCTCGAGCCTTGCACCACATCTGCGCTGATCAGCCTGCAGATCCCGGCCAAAGTGGTCGGGATCTTCGACGCGCTCAACCCCGACGATCCGTTTTGGGACGCGGCGCTTGCGAGTCTTGCGCGCCCCCGGGAGCCACGGAAGAGCCTAGCTCTACCGCGGGTCTTCGCGCTCTTCGTTCACTCCGACGCGCTTTTCGGTCCGCTAAGCCAACTGCTTCCTGGCTACCGCGCCGACATCCGCTTCGCGGACCCGATTCCACTCAGCGCGTTCGACAGCGCTGGCATCCCTGCTGATCTCGGTCGCTTCGCCAGCCTCCAGACGGACATTGCCTCGGTCGGGGGAACGGTATCGAGTTCGTTCGAGGAAACACTACGCAGCTTCCAGGAGGCACGTGACTTCAGCGTCGTGCCGATCTTGCTGATCGTGGTACAGGTCGTCGGTGCCGTCGTCTTTTTCATCTTCGCGATGGCCCGCCTTCTGGTAGGCGGCGAGACCGACGAGATCGCCTTGCTGCGCAGTCGAGGCGCCTCGCTGCCGCAGGTGCTCGGACTGTACGCCCTGCAACTCCTGCCGATCGTGATCCTGGCGGCGGCGGGGGCACCGCTGATCGCCGCGGCTGCCGTGAGTGCCCTCGGGTTCGTCGGCAGCTTCCGCGACGTCACCGGCGCTGACTGGATCACAATTTCTCTCACGCCGCAAGCCTGGGCACTAGCGCTGGCGGGAGCGGCGCTGGCGATGGGCGTCGTCCTCGTCCCAGTTGCGAAAGCGGCGCGCGTCCCGCCCGGCACGGCCCGGCGCGTAGCGGCGCGGCCAGCCGGTCGCAACGTCTTTCAGCGCTACTACCTCGACATCGCCTTCGTAGCGGTCGCGGGGTTTCTCGTTTGGTCCGTGGGAGCGCGCGACGCGGTGTTCACACGCGACACGGTTGGCGGCCTTTCCACCGAACCACTCGTCCTGATCACGCCAGCGCTCGTTGGCCTGATCGCGATCCTCCTCGTCCTGCGTCTGCTCCCGCCCGCCCTCTCCGCTCTGGCCTGGATCGCAGGGCACCGCATCCCTATGCCGATCGCCGCCGCGCTCCGCCAGGCGGCCCGCAACCCTGGTCCGGTCATTCGGCTCACGGTCCTGACGATGCTCGCCGCGGCGATCGGCACATTTGCCGCATCCTACGACGCAACGGTTGATCGCTCGTTCGATGAGCGCGCCCGCTTTGAGGCCGGCGTCGACCTCCGCACGGGAACGGACCCCCGCCCGCCCGGGTTGATCCAAGCGTCGATCGAAGCGCTGCCGAGCGCCGGCGCGACCACGCTCGCGACCCGGCGCAGCGGCAGCGTTGGCGCGACCGGCGCCCGGGGACGCGAGGTACAGATCCTCGCTCTGGACAGTGCCCGAGCCGCTTCAATGCTGTGGTTCCGCGACGACTTCAGCGCCGAACCCCTGGCGACGCTGCTTCCCAAGCTCCGCCCCGCCGCCAACCTCGGCGGCCTGCCGCTCCCCGACGATCTGGTGGAACTCAGTCTGTGGGTGAACCCGAGCGTGCCGCGCACCGACCTCTCGGTGTGGCTCCAGGTCCGCGACCGCGACGGCCGGTTCTTCCGTGTTGGGCTGGGCAATCCTGGAGTAGCCGGTATCTGGCAAGAGCTGCGCGGGGACGCCACCGGGCCCGCCGCGTTCAGCGACGCCCGCCCGCCCTTGACCCTCCACGCCATCACCTACACAGAGGGGGAGTCCCAGCGCCTCGGCGAACCAGGCAGCCTCTTGTTCGACGACCTCGTGGCAACCACGGCGCGTGGTGACCGCATCCTGATCGAGGGGTTTGAATCGGACGCTCGTCAATGGCTGCGACAACCCCTCGCGGCGACGGGCGCGACAGACGCGGCCGAGCGCCGGACGGACATCGCCGCCCACAGTGGCAGCAGCGCCGTGGAGTACCGTTGGACGGCGGGGGTCTCACCCGGCCGTCGCGGCCTCTACCTTCCCAGTCCCAATCTGTGCGATGCGGATGGACGCTGTGCGCTCAACGTGATCGTGAGCGAGACGTTCCTCGACAACCACGGCCTCCGGGTCGGTGACGAGGCACCCTTGCACCTGGGGCCGTTCAGTATCGACGTGCGCATCATCGCTGCCGTCGCGCTCTTCCCGACTCTGGATCCCCAAGAGGAAGGGGGGTTCCTGATCACCGACGTGGCCGAACTCCACCACCTTGGCGCGACCCTTGATTTCCGCAACCCAACTCCGATCAACGAGCTGTGGGCCAGCGGACCAAGCGATCCTGCGCGGCGCGCGCGCACGGTCGCGGCGCTGAACGATCTCTCCGCGACGGGCGCGCCCGTCACCGATCAGCGGGCCTTGCTGGCCACGGTGGGAAACGACCCCCTGGTTGCCGCCGGCGGCAGCGGCATCCTGCTGATTGCATTCGTTACCGTCGCGATCCTCGTGTTGGTCGCGTTCCTGGTGAGCGTCGTCCTCACAGCGCGCGACCGCACGCTAGAGATGGCCGTCTTGCGCACGCTCGGGACCGGCCGGCGCGCGCTGCTCGCTCAACTCATGGCCGAGTACGCGGTGGTCGCGATCATCGGGCTGGGGCTCGGTACCTTCTTGGGCGATCGCATCGCGCGCCTCACACTGCGTTTCCTGGATATCGACGCGGCAGGCGATCGGGTCCTGCCGCCCTTCCTACTCACGACAAACTGGGAGGTCGTCCTGGGCACCTACGTTGGGCTGGTCGCGACCCTCGCCTTGGGAGTCGGGGCCGCCTGGCGCCTTTCCGCCCGCGGGTCGATCACACGCGCGCTGCGATTGGCTGCCTGAGATGGCCACAACGCAGGTCTCAGGGCAGCGATTCCGGCTCCAGCACGTCGATAATCTCCCCGGGCAGGATCTGTGGCCGGCTCTCCTCCGGCAACAACAGGCCGGACTGCGCGATCAGCTCGTCCCCAGCCGACTCGGCCACAAGCAATGCAACCGCGGCGCCCGGCTCGATCGGCGCCTCGGGCCCCTGTGCGAGCCGCAACAGGAAGCTCGATCCTTTCGCGAAGCGGAAGCGGGTCCTGCCACCGGCCCACGCCAGCGTCAGCGTCTCGCGATCGGAGCCGGTCACGCGGCCGATCAGAACCTGCCGCCCGGGCAAGCCCGCCGCGTGACCGAAGGGGCTCAAGCCACTGCGGGGAACGATCACGTCCCCGGCCACGCCGCTTGCGCTCGGGGTCGCGGGGCTCACCAGCACGGGCTCGGGCTGCCGTGCGCTGTGTGCGATCCATTCCGCGCCGACGAGCCAACCCGCGGCAGCGGCGATCACAACGACCCCCAACCATGCGCCCAACCCCCGCCACGTGCGCGGCGTCACGGTGCGACTTCGTCCGGTGCGACGACGACCACTGCCTGCAGGACAAGCGCGAGGGAGTTATCATCGACCGCCCCAACGATCACCCACTCCCCCACCCGCACCTCCGCCGGTGTGACAGGAGTGAGCCGTTGAATCAGCGCCTCCGACCCCACACGCACGGACACCAGCGTCTCATCGACGCGCACCTGAACGTGCTCCCCCTCGACGTCGCTCACGATGCCCGCCAGATCGGCGGGGGGAGCATTATCCAGCAGGGTTTCGCCTTGGAAGATCCGACGCGGCTCGGGATCGGATTCGTCGGCGATCTGCCAGCCCAAGACCGCAGTGACCGCAAAGGTCAGGGCGGCGAGCAGCGCCAGCGAAAGGCCAACGGCCCGGGCCGCAGTCAGGCGCGCGCGCATCGTCCGCCCCTCTCCACCGTCGTCAAGTGCAGCCGGATCCTAGCGTGCCGTCGTCGCCTAGCGCCGCTGCCAGATCGGGGCATCCTTGGGCAGCGCTCTTCGCCATGTTGATCACGCTCCCCATCGTGGTACGCCTCGCTCTGGGCCGGGCCGCCGGACACCGGCGCTTGCTGGCCGCGGTGATGGTGGGTGTGATCCTGGCCGTGGGCTTGATGGCCGCCACCGAGATCTACCGCAACGCGCTGCGGGAGCGCGGGATCGATGTCGAGTTGAGCCGCGCCGACAAGACGGAGATTGACCTAGCCGTCTCGCTGAGCGGGCACGGGCTGGCGTCGCCCGGCTACGAGGAATCCCAGGCGCTCATCGACCGAGCCTTGAGTCGGATCGATCCGTACCTCCATGCCAGCACCCGCACCGCGCTCTCCGCGACGTTCTTCCTCACCGATCCCGCTACCCGCTTCCGCCAAACGCCCGACCTTCCCCGCGCCAATCTGCAGTTTCTGACCGGGCTTGACCCGCATATCACGATCGACGGGGGGCGCTGGCCCAGCTCGGAACCCAGTGCCACGGCGCTGGGCGCGCCCAGAGTCGAGGTCGCGCTCGGCTCCGAGGCGGCGGCCGCCTTCGGTGTCGCGATCGGCGATACCTTCGCCCTCCACCCGTTCTGGCGCGAAGACGTGGCGCCGATCGAGGTGACCGTCGTCGGGCTCATCGGCCAGAGGGAGGCGGAGGAGGAATACTGGGGGCGCCGCACCGACTACTTCTTCGTGGACCGGCAGGACCCGCCCACCTATCGCTTCTTCACGACGGCGAACACACTCCTGGACGTGATCTCGGGGCACCTCCCCGATATCACCGCTCGTCTGGAGACGCTCGCCTACTTCGACCTGAGAACGATCGACTCCGACGACGTCGAGACCTTAGCTCAACGGCTGCGCACCTTCGAGCGGACCGTTCTGGGCAGTGTCGACCGAGCACGGGTGCAGAGCGAGATGGCGGCCATCCTGGATACCTTCTCGACGCGGGATTTCTTCGCACAGGTGCCGCTTTTGGTGGTGACACTCCAGATCGTGGCGATTGTGCTGTACTACCTCATGATGGTGGCAGCGCTGCTCGTCGAGCGGCAGGCCGGTGAGGTCGCGCTGCTCAAGAGCCGGGGGGCGAGGACTCATCACATCCTTGGGATCTATGCGATCGAGGGCGCGATCCTGTCCGGGATCGGCCTGGCGGTCGGCCCGCCGCTTGCGTTGGGCGTCGTATCGCTTCTCGGACTGACGCCCGCCTTCGACGGACTCAGCGGCAGCGCCCTGCTGGACACGCAGCTCACTGCCACCGCCTACGCCTGGGCGGCACTGGGGGCGGGGTTGGCTTTTCTGGCCTTGCTCGTCCCCGCGATCGCTATGGGGCGGCGCGGCATCGTGCAATACAAGCAAGCCCTGTCCCGGCCTACGGGACAATCCGCCTTCCATCGCTACTACCTGGATCTCGTCGTCGTGGTGCTGGCGGCGCTGCTCTTCTTCCAACTCCAGACGTCGGACTCGCTCGTGACTGAGGAACTGTTCGGGGATCTCAATTACGACCCTCTCCTCCTGCTGGCGCCCACGGTCTTCCTGGTCACGGTGGCCGTCGTCTTCCTGCGCCTCTTCCCTCTGCTCGTGCGAGCCGTCGACCGCGCCACGCGGCGCTTCAACCACACCCCGCTCCAACTGGGGATCTGGCAGCTGATGCGTGCCCCGCTGGGGCATTCACGCCTTGTGCTCTTGCTCATCTTGGCGACCGCGATCGGCATGTTCTCGGCGACGTTCGGCGCGACCCTCGAACGATCCTTCGACGATCGCGCGGCTTACCTGACCGGAGCACCCCTCCGCCTCTCCGGGCTCGATACGAACGAGCGCGGCGCCGCCAGCCTGGTGGCCGCGTTCGAACGCCGGGGCGACGTCGCAGCCGCGAGCGCAGCACTCCGCACCGACGTCCGCTACCAGCTCGGGAACGGCCGTCCGGTCGCGGTCGATCTCCTCGGCGTGGACCCTGTCCGCCTCCCGGAGGTCGCCTGGTTCCGTGACGATCTGGCCGCTGATTCCCTAGCGACGCTCCTGGCACCGCTGCGTGAGAACCCGCTCGAGCTTCCGGCCGTCGTGATCCCCGCGGACGCGGAGCGCGTCGGGATCTGGGCTCATCTGACGCGCACCAGCAGCGTGATCGTGTCCTTGCGGATGCAGGACAGCGAGGGGCGCTACATCGATCGGCGGCTGGGCCCCACCTTGGACGGCGGGAGCGGCTGGCAACTGCTCACAGCGCCGCTGGACGGCTTGGCTGCGGGCCCCGCCACCGTCACGGGCATCTTCGTGCGACGGGCGCCGCGCTTCGGATCGTTCGCCAACCAGATCGTGTTCGACGACCTGCAATACAGTCCCACCGCGGGGCCACCGGATACGCCCTTCGACAACGGCGTCGTGGTCGAGGATTTCGAGAGTCTCGAGCGCTGGACGCCGGTCTTCGAAGCCACGGCCACCGGCCGTCCCGACCGCTTCAACGCGGAGCGTGATCTCGTCGTCTCCGGCGAGAGCGCCGCCCGCTACACGTGGGAGCGCAGCCTCCAGACCACGCGGGGGATCCGGATCGCAGGAGACGATCTCCCGCTGGCGGTGATCGCCAATCAAGCCTTCCTCAATGAGGCCGAACTCCATCTCGGCGACGAAGTCCTCGTCTTCGCATCCCAGGGACCGATGCCAGTTCGGATCGCGGGCGCGTTCGATCTGTTCCCCACGTTCGACCCGCGGCAGGGGAAGGGCCTCCTTCTCGCCGACGGGAAACGGCTGAGCTTTCTCATCAACGCGGAAGGCACGCGTTCCGGCATCGTCGCCCCGAACGAGGTGTGGATCGATCCCGGGGATGCGGCCAGGCTCGCCTCCCTGCGCGCAACGATCGCCGCAGGTGGCTTCGGCGATCCCACGGTCTTCGACGCCAAAGCACTGCGCGACGCCCAGAACGAGGACCCCCTCACCGCCGCCGGTTGGGACGGCCTGCTTTTCCTGTCGTTCTCCGCGGTGCTCTTACTGAGCATCCTCGGGTTCCTCGTCTCCTCGCTCGCCTCCGCGCGCGCGCGCGCGCTGGAGTTCGCCGTCCTGCGCACCTTGGGGTTCTCCCTGCGCCAGACGCTCGCCGTCGTCACCTTCGAAAAGGTCTTCATCGTCGGCCTGGCGATGGCGGTCGGCACGCTGGTCGGCGCGCGCCTCGGCATCCTCATGCTCGAGTTCATCGGGATCACCGAGCGCGGCGAGGAGGTCGTGCCTCCCTTCGTGCTGGCCACGGACTGGGGTACGATCGGCATCGTTTACGCCATCCTCGGCGCCGTCTTCTTAATGACGGTCGGCGTCGTCGTGGCGCTGTACGCGCGCCTTGCGCTCTACCGTGTCCTGCGGCTGGGCGAATGAGCCGGCCGGGCTCCCCGAGGAGGCGCACGAAAGATCGACGATGGGGCCGATGACGCAGCAACCGTCCTCCGCAGTCGGCGACAGATCCAAACCGGGAAACCCCGACTGGCACGTCGTCTGCGCCGACCTCTTCAAGATCTACAAAGTGGCACAGATGGAGGTCGTCGCGCTGCGGGGCTTGGACCTACGCATTGAGAGCGGCGAGATGCTCGCGCTCGTCGGTGCCTCGGGCTCCGGCAAGTCCACGCTGCTCACCATCCTGGCCGGCCTGGACCTGCCAAGCGCCGGCTCCGTCCTCGTCGACGGCCGGGACCTGCTGACGATGGAGGAACCGGAGCGCGTGGAGTACCGGCGCCGGCAGGTTGGCTTCGTCTGGCAGCAAGCCGGTCGCAACCTGGTCCCCTACCTCTCTGCGGCCCAGAACATTGAGCTGCCCATGATCCTCGCCGGCCGGCCGCGCCAGCAGGTGCGTGCGCGCACCACGGCCTTGCTTGAGGCGATCGGTCTCACCGCGCGCGCACAATCGCGGCTAGAGCAGCTCTCGGGCGGGGAGCAGCAACGCGTGTCGATCGGGGTAGCGCTCGCCAACGAGCCGCCCCTACTCCTCGCCGATGAGCCCACCGGCGAACTCGACACACGCACCGCTGACCAGATCTTCGACCTCTTCGCCGACCTCAACCGTCGCTTCGGGGTCACGATCGTCATCGTGACCCATGACGAAGGGATCAGAGACCGCGTGCCGCGCGTGGCCATGATCCGCGATGGCCGCATCGCAACGGAGATCTTCAACGCCGCGGGAGCGCCGGCGGGCGGCGCCACGGATCTCCTCCGCCGCGAGTACACAGTGGTCGACCGCAGCGGCCGCATCCAGATCCCGAGGGAGCTGCGGGACGCGGCGGGGCTGGGCCGCCACGTCCAGATGGATCTCCAAGACGATCGTGTCACTATCGCGCGCGCTCCCGACGCCGACCCATGACCGGCCGGCCGCCCGGCAGCGAGCGCCCCACCGCCCCGCCGGCTGCGCCGACGGGCCACTCGGAGCCGATCGTGCAGGCGGAGCGGGTGAGCCGTCGCTTCCAAGTGGGCGGGGAGGAGATCTGGGCGGTGCGGGATCTCTCGCTGCATATCGAGCGGGGCGCGTTCGCCGCCCTGATGGGTCGCTCTGGATCCGGAAAAACGACGCTGCTGAATTGCATCGCCGGCCTCGACCGGCCCGACTCGGGCCGCGTTTACCTGGCCGGCAGAGAGATCACACACGCTCCGGAGCGCCAACTGTTGCAGATGCGGCGCCACGAGATCGGATTCGTCTTCCAGTCGTTCGGTCTCCTGCCCCTCCTCTCGGCCTACGAGAACGTGGAGGTCGCGCTGCGCATCGCGGGCGTCGGCCTCCAAAAGCGCCGTGCCCGCACGATCGAGCTCCTCCAACTCGTGGATCTGCATGCCCGCAGCGACCACCGTCCCTACGAACTGTCGGGCGGGGAGCAGCAG
Source organism: Dehalococcoidia bacterium (assembly GCA_963663895.2). Taxonomy (GTDB): domain Bacteria; phylum Chloroflexota; class Dehalococcoidia; order Bin125; family Bin125; genus JAPOXK01. The sequence continues at coordinate 269,858 of CAXXRD010000003.1, forward strand.
CGCGTGGCGATCGCGCGTGCCTTGGCGAACGAGCCGTCGCTCATCGTCGCGGACGAACCCACTGGAGAGCTGGACTCCGGCAACGCTCGCGCCATCTTCGACCTCCTGCGTCGGCTGGCGCACCAGCGCGGGATGACGATCCTGACCGCGACGCACGACCGCACCGTCTTGGAATTCGCCGATCGCGTCGACGAGATGGCGGATGGACGCCTGTTGGAGCATCACGAGCGCGACCTCACGGTCACCGCGAGGAACCGCCCCGCCATCGCGGACGAACCCGCTCCACAAGCATCACCGGGCCGGTAGGCGGCCCGGCAGGTACCAAGGAGCGGCGTCCACCTCGACTCCCTCCGACGGACGCCGGCGAAGCCCCACAATCGCAGCGGCGGCGGGGACGCGCGTCCAGCCGGCCGGCATCCTGGAAGCCCGCGCCGCGACCGCAAGCTCGACCGGGCCGACGGCCTAGCCTGCGAGATCATCACGCCGCTCCGTTTCCGCGAAGAGAGCCCGTGAGATCTCCAAAGGACGCAAGGACTAGATGAGGCAGCAACGTCCTCGCTATCCCCAAGCGCTACCTTCCATTCCACCGCAGACCCGAACCACGCGCCCCTTGGGCGGAGGTGAGCAACTTTGTTCTGCGTATCCCCGAAGCTCGTTAAGCCGCTGAATGGCTTCGTCATTGAGTTCTGAATCTTTCGGATTCGTCCAGTTAAACGTGTTGACCACGCGATCCGGCCAATTGAGCGAGTCCCAGCTGACGACGCTGACATTTCTCGCAACAATCTTACGGAAGTCTCTCCCCCAGACTCGAAAAGTCGCTACGACATCGAACTCGAAAGATCCGGGTTCTGTCGGGAGCACTTGAATGCCTATCTCCGCGCGTGATGAAGCATCTATCCGCAACTCGCGTGCTACGGGGCAATTCTCAGCGATCGCTCCTGAGATCAAAGGCACTTCATTCGGAGGCAAAGACGCAATCCGGACCACGAAGTCTCCTTCTGTACCTCTTCCGCCCGCTTGGATCGTCTGCGCTTGGACGAGGGTTGTGCCCAATGTCGCGTCTGCTAAACACTTCGCCGACCGAAAGAGCAGGGTAATCTCCGTAAGGGACACAGGCGTCGCGGTCGAACCTTCGGAAGTATTTCGTAGATCTAGAACGAAAACCGTATCGTCGAAGAACGAGCACTGACCGATCTCGGTAGCCCGCTGTATTCCGGCATCTGTGAGCGGCGACGGGAGATCGGACGATTGTACAATCGCGAAGGCACCAAGCTCGCTCATATAGTGAACGTTGATCTTCAACTGCGCGTTGAGCGGAATAAGGCCAAAGCGACGTCTGACCATCCTGATAGCAGGGCGACTGAGCAGGCGAAGAAGCAATGTGCCCAGCGCACTCAGGACAGCGAGCAGCGTCTCCATCATCGCCTCCTACCGCTGATAGCAAAGCTATGACTACTCGCCTCAGCAGATAGTCCCACCTGTCTCGCACGCGTTTCAGTCAACTCTGTGGGAGTCACTTCTAACGAACAGCATCCTCACGGTGCTAGGAGCTAGCCGAAAGCGGCCAGCCGCCGTGGGTCTCGATCACCTCGTCGATGCGCTGCATCAAGCCAGGCGTCTCGGAGAGGGCGGCGCAGACCCGCCGGTACCAGGCGATGTCGTCGAATGAGAGCGTGCGCCCCTTGCGGTCCTTCAGCCACTTTTCGGCGGGCTGGTAGCCGCCGATGGTGAACGCCCACGTCTCCGGCGAGACGCCCTCGAAGTGCTGCGAGTTGTTGATCCAGACGCGGCCCGGCGTGCCGTCCGAGGGCTCGGCGTAGCGGACGCGATCCACGCGGTTATCGCCGGCGACATTGAAGTCGGGCGCGTCCGCGCCGTCCGCCTCCATCAGATGGAGGGCCGCGAGGCGCACGCCCAAGGCGGCGAGGTCGGTGAACAGCGCCCGGCTGCCGGGCAGCGGGACGCGCGGGAAGTCCGATTTGAGGAAATCGGCGTAGCGGCGGCGGTACTCCAAGCTATGGAGCACCGCGTAGATGTAGTGGAACACGTCCTCCAGCGTGGCGCTTGTGCCGATCGCGTCTTCAAGGGCTGCAGTGAACCCCAGCGAGAGGTTCGGCGTACGAGTACCACTGAGCGCTGGTGCCGCCGTCGTGCCAGTTTCGTCCTTCTCTTCCTGAAAGAGATAGAGCGGGAACAGGCAATTTCCCCCGCGCCGGAATAAGTTGAAATCCGTAAGCGAGTTCCCAGCGAGGACCACATCCCATGTTTCCGAGCCAATTACCTGCCCGGCTCGACCGACGGACAGCCCGAGATTCGGTCCGGCTAGCATGTGGCGCATCACCTGCGGTCGTGGCATACATATGAAACCGCGTGACCTTCCGGTGTAGAACGTGCATCTCCTATCGAAGGGTCGATAGAGGATGGGGTAAATCAACGCGTCCGTATCCGAATGTGAACGGACATCTGCCTGCGCCAGAGACACTTTCCAGTCGCGGGCATCGGGGCCGAGATTGTAGCGAACACGTGCATCTTCCTCAGACCGGTTTGCGAAATCCGACGCTACGCGGCGCACGTCTTCGCGCGTCCACTGGATCGCCAACTTGTCGCGGGCAGTGACGATGCCGACCGAATTCACGGGAAAAACATCCGTCAGCTTCCAGCCCGCTTCGTACTCCTCGATCAGTGCCTCGTCCCGTGGGACGAAGAGGTATTGCGGCGACTGCGGTGAGAGTTCAGTCCACTCCGTACTGCCGATGTCGTTAGCGGCGAGCCAGCCGTACTTGCCGCCGTCCGCTCCCGCCTCGCGCTCGCCCCAGAGGTCCGCGTGAAGCACGTGTGCCGGGTCGCCGCCGCTATCCTTGCGCTTGACGAAGAGGCCGATGGCGACGCCTTGCTGGATGTCGAATACGTTCTCATCCGGGCCGCCGTCCGGCGCGCGCTCCTTCCTCTTGCTATTGCCGTGGAGATCGAGCAAGTAGATCTCGTCGAACGCCTTCATCAGCGACTGGCGCATTCCCCGGAAGGTAGGGTTGTCGAGATAGCTGTGGTCGGTGACGAACCCGAGCACGCCCTCGCCGGTCTTCTCGATGCGCCATTGGGCGAAGCGGATGAACTTCACATAGTCGTTGTTGACCCACTTCGGATTGCGCTCGCCTTGCTCTCTTAGCGATTGACCGTCCACCTCGAAGTAGCTTTGCGGCGAATCATCGATGCGCCCATGCAGCAAGTCCTTGATCCACTTGCCTTTGTTGGCGGAGTGGCCGGAATAGGGTGGATTGCCGAGCACGACCATCACCGGCCGGTCGCGCTTGACGGCGTCCGCCTCCCGCGCCTCCCGCGCGATCTCGTCGGCGAACATCACCCGCCCACTGATTTCATGGGCCTCCTCCAGTGAGTTGGTGAGGAAGACGTTGAGACGCTCGTCCGCAGGCAGCGTGAACCGCGCCTCCGGCCCGCCGATCTCAAGGGCGAGCTTGAGGTGGCAGATCGCGTAGGGCGCCATCAGCAGCTCGAAGCCCGAACAGACGTGGCAGCAGATGCTCGCGCACGTACCCAGGCCAGGCGCCGCCAAGGCCCTTGCCCGCGACCGTCTCGCGGACGCGGGAGACGACTTCGCGCAGGAACGTGCCGGTACCCGCCGCCGGGTCGAGGATCAGCACGCGCGGACTCTCCGACTTTGCTCCGTCCACCGCCTCCGTTTCGGCCACCGCGGTATCGGCGAGGCCGCCGGCAAGGCCAAATTTATCGCGCAGCAGGTGGTCGGCGCTGCGGACGATGTAGGAGACGACCGGCTCGGGCGTGTAATAGACGCCGCGCAGCTCGCGCAGCTTGGGGTCGTAGGCGGCGAGGAAGTCCTCGTAGAAGTGCACGACCGGATCTTCTTTTCTGGTGCGACGGCCGAAGTCCTCAAGGATCGCCGCCATGTCGGCATGGGCCAGCAGCAGCGCCAGGTCGTCCACAACCCAGGCGATCCGTGGATCGGCGGCCGGACCGGCGACGCGCCCGAAGAGATCGCGCAGAAGGGGCGTCGTCCGCGCGAACACGGCCGACTGACGGGTAAACTCCTCGGGCGGCCGGTCGTGGAAGCAGCGCGCCGCGAACAATCCATATGCCGCCGTCTGCGCCTGCAGGTCGGCGAACTCCTCCGCCCCCAGGTCGCTGATCAGCACCTCGCGGTAACTCCTCAGTAGCTCGCCCAGGGCGGCAGGGTCGCCGCCGTCCTCCTCCAGGATGCGCCGGATGCTCTCGCGCAGCAGCCGCGTCTTGCCCGCCATCCGCCGCGCCAGCTCGGCCGGGTCGCCGACCACGACGGGAGCGGCGGTGAGGAATGTCTCCAGCAATGCCAGAAGGGCGTCGGCACCGCCGCGTTCCGGCACGATCTTGCCGTCTCCGTCGAAGCGGCCGAGCCGCGCCATCTCGCGCAGCTCGCCGCCGGCATACCAGCGGAAATCGAGGTAGTCGGTGAGGATCAGATTGGGCAAGGCGTCGCGGTAGCGCCGAAGCTGCTCGCTCTCCGCGGCAGCGTCGAGATTCTCGCCGATGTCCTTGCACTCGATATGGCCGATCGGCAGGTCGCGCCGCTGGACGATGAAGTCGGGCGCGCCGTAGTCGCTGTGCTTGGGATCGTTGATCGCCCGGACGCCGTCGCCGCCCAGCGCCTCGATCAGCATCTGGAGCGCGTGCCTGTAGCTGTGCTCGGTCGCCTGCCCACTGGCGCGGGTCTCGCGCAGCTCACGCAGATAGGCTCTTAGGGCAGCGTTCACACGTGCTCTCCCCGGATCTCCAGCGGCGCACCGTACCAAGCGCCGATAGACCACACGTCAACTATTGCTAACTATCACGGATAGGAGCGCTTCGCACACGGGCCAGGCCGCAAGGCTGATCGCCGCCCCGCTCAGCGCGCGGTGGCGCTGAGCGTGCCCAGGTAGAGCTCGACCACGTTCTCGTCGTGGAGCAGATCCTCGCCGCGGCCCTCGTAGGCGTTGCGGCCCTGATCGAGCACGTAGCCGCGGTGCGCGATCTGGAGGCAGCGCCGGGCGTTCTGCTCGACCATGAGCACGGCCACGCCCGCGCGGCCGACCGCCATCACCTGCTCGAAGACCTCTTCCTGGTAGGCGGGCGCGAGGCCGGCGGAGGGCTCGTCGAGCAGCAGGACGGCCGGCCGCATCATCAGGGCGCGGCCCATCGCCACCATCTGGCGCTCGCCGCCGGAGAGGGAGCCGGCCCGCTGGCCCGCGCGCTCCCGCAGCAGGGGAAAGAGATCGGCGACGAAGTCGAAGCGCTCGCGCCAAGCCTTGGGCTCGAGGAAGAGGCCCATCTCCAGGTTCTCGCGCACGCTCAGGCGGGGGAAGACGTTCTCCGTCTGGGGGACGTAGCCGATGCCCGCCTCGACGAGGCGGTGGGGGCGGGTGTTGGTGACCGGCCGACCGCGCAGGAGGACCTGGCCCGACCAGACCGGGACGAGGCCGAAGACGGCCTTGACGAGGGTCGACTTGCCGGCCCCGTTGGGCCCCACGACGCCGACGATCTCGCCCGCGTGGAGGGTGATCGAGCAGTTGTTGAGGATGATCACGCCCCGCACGTAGCCGGCGACGATCCCGCGCGCCTCCAGCAGCGGCGTTCCCCCGGCCGGCTCAGTCACGGGACGCCTCGCTCTCCGCTGCTCCGCCCTTCTCCAGGCCGTGCGCGCGGCCGAGATAGGCCTCGATCACGCCCGCATGGGCCACGATATCCGCCGGCGGGCCCTCGGCCAGGATCCGGCCCTGCGCCATCACCACCACCCAGTCGCTGATCCCCATCACCACGTCCATATCATGCTCGATGAAGACGATCGTGAGCCCCTCCGCCTGGAGCTTGCGCACGTGGCCGAGCAGCGACTGGGTGAGCGCCGGGTTCACCCCGGCGGTGGGCTCGTCGAACATGATGAGCCCGGGCTGGGTCATGAGCGCGCGGGCCATCTCCAGGAGCTTGCGCTGGCCGCCGGAGAGGGTGTCCGCCGGCTGGTCGGCCATGTGATCGAGCCCGAAGCGCTGCAGCAGCGTCCGCGCACGGATCTTGACCTTCTGCTCCTGGTCACGCCAGAGCCGGCGCAGCAGGGCCCGTTCGAGCCGCTCGCCGGACTGCCCCGGGGCGGCGACGGCCATGTTCTCGAGGACGGTCAGGCGGGCGAGCACGCGGGTGAGCTGGAAGGTGCGCACCATGCCCAGGCGGCTGATGCGGTGCGCGGCCAGGCCGTTCAGCCGCTTGCCGTCGAGGCTCCAGATCCCGGCGTCGGGGCGCTCGAAGCCGCTGAGAAGGTTGAAGAGCGTGGTCTTGCCGGCCCCGTTGGGCCCGATGATGGCGGTGACGGCGCCGCGCGCGATCTCGAGGTGATCGACGTCCACGGCGCGGATGCCGCTGAACGAGCGCCGCAACCCGTCGGCGACCAGGATCGGATCGTGCTTGGCGCCCTCCGGCAGGACCTCGCCGCCGCCCGCGTTCCTCTCCGGCGCACGCTCAGGCATCGGCGGCCCCCTCGTGGCGCTTCCCGAAGAGGCCTCCGGGGCGGGACTTCAAGAGCAGGATCAGGGCGATGCCCGCCAGCGCGATGCTGACGGCGCCGCCCGCGTCATAGAGGAAGTCGGCGAGGAGGTCCGGCAGCCACGCCTCCTCCGAGAGCTGCCGGAGGAAGGAGTCGACGCCCTCCCGCAGGAACCAGAAGAGCACGGCCGCGACGATGGGTCCGGCGGTGGTGGCGACGCCGCCCATGATCAGCACGACGTAGGCCATGAAGGTGACCTGCGACCCGAAGCTCTCCGAGCCGACCCCGGACTGCTGCAAGGCGTTGACCACGCCCGCGAGCCCGCCGATCACGCCGCCGATCGCCAGCGCCTGCAGCTTGTAGCCGACCACGTTCTTGCCGAGGCTCGCGGCGGCGTCCTCGTCCTCGCGAATGGCGCGGATGACGCGGCCCCAGGGGCTGCGTATCAGGAGGAACACGAGCGTGGCGGCGAGCGCGACCAAGACCCAGCCGACGATCATGACCCAGAGCTGGTTGGCGGTGTAGCTGAAGGTGCCGATCCCGTAGCGACCCTCCACGATCGGGTTGAGGGCGTAGAAGCTGCCCGCGATCGCCTGCAGGCCGAAGGGCCCGCCCGTGATGTCGGTGGCGGGGGAGGAGCGGACCAGCAAGCGCAGGATCTCGGCGGCGGCGAGCGTGGTGATGGCGAAGTATTCCTTGCGCAGGCGCAGGGTGGGGAGGCCGAGCACGAGGGCGAGGACGACGCAGAGCCCCAGCCCGAAGGGGATGCCGAGCCAGAGCGAGCCGCCCCAGGTCGCGACGGTGATGGCGGTGCCGTAGGCGGCCACCATCATGAAGGCGACCTGGCCGAAGTTGAGCAGGCCGGTGTAGCCGAAATGGAGGTTGAGGCCGATCACCAGCAGCGCGAAGATCGCGGCTTGCGGGCCGAGGCCGGCGCGGCCGGCGTTCCCCAGGATGACGTCGAACTCCATCGCTACCCCACCCGCTCCCGCCGCCCCAGCAGACCCTGGGGCCGGAGGAGCAGCGCCAAGACGAGCACCGCCAGAGCGAAGACCGTCTTGATCTCGGCGCCCACCCAGATCGTGCTCACCTCCGTGACCAGGCCGATCAGGAGACCGCCCGCCATCGCTCCGTAGGCCGTTCCCAAGCCGCCGAGCACGACCGCGGCGAACATGAGCAGCAGCAAGCGGGCGCCCATCAGCCAATCAACGGACTCCACCGTCCCGAAGAAGATCCCGCCCGCCGCCGCCAGAGCCGCGCCCGCGATCCAGACAATGAGGACGATGCGATCGACGTCGATGCCGCAGGATTCGGCCAGCGAAGGATTATCGGAGACCGCCCGCATCGCTTTCCCGATGCGCGTCCGCTGCAGGAACAGCGCCACCGCGACCAGCACGGCGGCGGAGAGCACCATGACCGTGAAGTCGCGCGGCGTCACCGCGAAGGGCCCGAAGCTCCACTCGGCTTGGAGGGCGAAGTCCGTGTACCGATCGCGATCGGGCCCGAAAAACATGAGCAGGATGTGCCGGATAAGCAGTGACAGCCCAATCGTGACGACCATGAACTGGACCAGCCCAAGCCGGCGGCGGCGGAGGGGGCGGAGGACCCCGATCTCGAGACCGCCTCCAGCGATGCCGGCGATCGCGATCGCGAGCACGCCAGCGACGACGAGCGGCAGCTCGATCGTGTCCGCATGGAGGTACCACGCCACGATCGCGCCGAACGTCACGAGCTCGCTGTGGGCGAAGTTGATGACTCGCGTCGTGCCGAAGATCAGCGATAGCCCGATCGCGCACATGGCGATGATGAGACCGAGCTTGACGCCGTTGAGCACCGCCTGCGCGAGCTTCTCGCCCAGCCCCGGTCCGGCGGCGACGGGCTCCCCGAGCGCGAAGACCAGCGGCCGCGGCTGCCCGGCCATGATCGTCGCTTCAAGCGACCGGCGCGCCGGATCGCGGAGACCGACGCCTGGAGGCAGGGAATCCGTATCGATCGTGGCACGGTAGGCTCCCGGCCCCGGAAGGGCGATCCGCCACTTCCCTTCATCGTCCGTCGTCGCCTCACCGATCGCATCCCCGGCGGCGTCCACCACGGTGATGCGCGCGCCGGCAACGGGGTCGCCCTCGAACCGCAACGTCCCGAAGAAAGCTTCCCCCTCGTCACCCCCCTGTGCGAAGGCGACGGCGGTCGTGGCGATCAGGAGGAGGGAAGCGAGCGCCGCAGCGACCAACGTGAGCACCCCCCGGCTCGGGTGGCCGAACGTCAAGTCGTCTCTCCTTCGCGGAGTCTCGAAGCTTCTGGAGTTATAGGCGCTGGAGTCCTCCCCGGTCGAGAGTCTCCACGAAGTCGCCGCTTCGCGTGCGGCTCAACGGCGCCCAGGATGAGCCAGCGCATTTATGACTATTGATTATGATTCCGAGGCGCGCATCGATTCGCCAGACACCTATGCTAGCCGCATAATCAGGCTCCTACTCATTGGTTAAGCGCGTTTATTAGGCTCAGGGGATTGCAATGTCGATATCTCGCGTCCGGATCGCGATAAGGTCTCTGCTCGTCTCGATCGGAATTCTCGGACTGCTCCTCGTCGCGGCCTGCGGCGGCGGAGAGGGGGACGGCGAGGTAGAGCCAACGACCACAGCGGTCGAGCCGGCCCCCGAGCCCGAGCCCGCGCCGGCACCCGATCCCGCACCGGCGCCTGAGCCTGAATCCGCGCCCGAGCCTGAGTCCGCACCTGAGCCCACGCCGGCACCCGAGCCCACGCCGGCACCCGAGCCGGCGCCTGAGCCCGAATCCACGCCTGAACCCGAACCTGTGGTCGTACCGCTCAAGATCGGCAGGCTGATCCCGGAAACGGGACCGCTCGCCCCGCTCGCCGGTCCCGCTGTTGAAGCCACGCTCCTTGCCGTGGAGGACATCAACGCCGCCGGCGGCGACATCAGCATCATCAATGCAGACACCGCGACAAGCCCTGATGTCGCCATCGAAGGGGTCAACCGCCTGCTGGCGGAGGGCGCCGACGTGATCCTCGGGCCGGCCGCTTCGGGCATCACACAGGCCGTCATCCAAACGCTCTACGACGCGAAAACTCCGCAGTGCTCGCCCTCGGCGCAGTCCCCGGCCTTCAGCACACAGGAGAACGCCGCCTATTTCTTCCGCACGGTGCCGCCCGTGCAAGCGGTCGCCCCCATCATCGCCAACGTCGTTGCCGGCGACGGCGCGACCCGCGTCGCGCTTGTCGGCCGGGCCGATGAGTATGGGATCGCGATCACGGGTCTCGTGGCCACGCTGCTCGGCCAGATCGGCGCCGAGTCCGAGACCATCCTCTACGATCCGGCCTCCCCCTCTTTCGACGCCGAGGTTGCGGCGGTGGTGGGCTATAGCCCAGATGCGATCGTGAACGTTGGCTTCTTCATCGACGGTGGAAGCATCATTCGCGACCTGATCGAGGCCGGGCTCGGGCCCGAGATACAGTACGGCTCGGACGCCCTTTTCCACCCCTATCTGTGGCAATTGATCGATCCGAACAATCCAACGGTGCTCGACGGCATGCAGATCATCGGGGTCGCCGGTAACGAGGAGTTCAACGCACGGCTGAGCGCCATCAGCGACGGCAACGTGAACTTCGCCGGCCAGGCCTACGACTGCGTCGTGCTCTTGGCGCTGGCCGCCCAGATCGCCGGCAGCAGCGACGGCGACGCCATCCTCGCCGCCTTCCCCGGCATCACCGCGGACGGCACTGAGTGCCGCTCCTACGCCGAGTGCGCCGCCCTCATCGCCGCCGGCCAGGATATCGACTACGTCGGCGTGAGCGGGCCCCTGAACTTCAACGCCGTCGGCGACCCCACGGTCGGCTCCTACGGCGTCTTCCGCTTCGAGAACGGCAATCTCGGCATCACCCGATCCATCGAGGTGGATCTGACTCAGTTCAACTAGCTGGAGCTTAATTAGCTCCAGCGTTGGACGGGTCGAGGAAGAACGTCGCTGCTGCCACCGTCCGCAGCGACCGCGATCAGTGCCGCCAAAGCGAGCCGCGCGCCTTGATCTTCATTCAGGTGCAATTAAATTAAGACGCGGCCTTAGGCAGATAGAGCTCCTGCATGACGCCAGAGTTTCGCATCTCCTCCAGCGAACCCTCCGCCGCGATCGCGCCGGTCTGCATGAGGTATCCCCGCTCGGCCACACCAAGCGCAAGCCCAGCGTTCTGCTCCACCAGCAGGACTGAGGCGCCGAACTCATCGCGCAGTCCCCGGATGATCCCCGCGATCTCCTGCACGAGCACCGGGGAAAGCCCGAGCGATGGCTCATCCAAGAGGATCAGCGTCGGCCGCGCCATCAGCCCCCGCGCGATGGCGAGCATCTGCTGCTGTCCTCCGCTGAGGTCCGTTCCCTGAGCGCCAAGACGCTCGCGCAAGATCGGGAAATAATCAAGCATTCGCTCCAAATCCTGGTCCACTTCGGATTGAACCGACCGTGCGTAAGCGCCGAGAGCGAGGTTGTCACGCACGGTCATCCCTGGAAAGATGCGTCGCCCCTCGGGAACCAAGCTCACCCCGGCCCTTGTCACGCGATCCGCTGGCCAGCCACTGATGTCGTCGCCGTCGAAGATGATCCGTCCGCCCGAGATGGCGAGAAGGCCGGCGATCGCGCTAAGTAACGTCGTCTTGCCAGCACCGTTCGGCCCAAGGACGGTGACGATCTCGCCTTGCTCGATCGTCATCGAGACGCCGCGATGCACACGAGTGCGACCGTAGGCCGTATGCAGGTCACGAACTTCCAGCAAGCTCAAAATTTTCTCCCAGGTAGACCTCAAGCACTTTGGGGTCCTGCCGCACCGTGTCGGGTGGCCCTTCAGCGATCTTGAAGCCGAAGTCCAAGACGATCAGGCGCTCGCACAAGGCCATCATCATCTTCATGTCATGGTCGATGACGGCCACCGTGACGCCCTTCGCGGAGACGGAGCGAATCAGGGTAGAGAGGGCGGCGGTTTCGTTGTCGTTGAGACCGGCAGCAGGCTCGTCAGCCAGGAGAAGGCGCGGCTGGCCTCCGAGCGCAATCGCCAGTCCCAGCCGGCGCAAGTTGCCGAAGCCCAGGTTGGAAGCGCTCTCTCCGGCGAGATCGTAAAGGCCAACGAAGTCCAAGACGCGATCGGGGTCACCGAACTCGCCCTGGCGATCACGGCTGTGCTGACAGGCGATCCGAACGTTCTCGCGGACGGAGAGTGCAGAAAATGCCATCGCCTGCTGAAAAGTACGGCCGATGCCCGCCTTTGCAACGGCATGCGCCGGTCTGCCCGTAATGTCCTCTCCCAGCCACCGAACCGTGCCGGCGCTCGGAGAATGCACGCCTGTGATCACGTTGAAAAGCGTCGTCTTGCCCGAACCGTTCGGGCCAATGATGCCGAGGATCTCGCCCTCATCGACGTGCAGGTCAACGCCGGCCAGCGCCGCGACGCCGCCGAAATGCTTCTCGATCCGTTCGACCTCAAGCAGAGCCGACATTCAAGACCTCAGTATGCCAGGTCCGTCCAAGCCTCGTGCCTGGAAGTCTAGATCGCCGCTCGATTGATCTCGCAAGCGCGCGTTTGTGGATCCGCCCAGCACCGGCGCGCATCGCAGCGCTCCTGCTCAACGCGTCCGCCAACGCCTCATCGAAACGGGATCGCGCGGTGATGCGCTACTATCCGGCCACTATATCCGGCCGTTAGGGCTAGGAAAGCGAGTACATCCGTGAAAGTCGGCCTCAACCTCGTTTTCGGCGGCGGCTACAGGAGCGATCAGGATCTGTGGCGGGAAGAGCTCGCGCAAGCGGACCTCGCCGAGCCGCTTGGCTTCGACTCCGTCTGGGGTACCGAGCACCACTTCACCAACTACATCATCTGCCCAGACGTCCTGCAGTACCTCACTTGGATCGCGGCGCGCACGGAAGCGATCCAGCTCGGCTCGCAAGTGGTGGTCTTGCCCTGGCACGACCCGCTGCGCGTCGCCGAGCAGGTCGCCCTGCTCGACACGATGTCGAACGGCCGTTACATCTTCGGCTTCGGGCGCGGTGCCGCGCGGGTCGAGTTCGCCGGGTTCCGCGCACCCATGGAGGAGTCTCGCGGCCGCTATCTCGAGAGCGCCGCCATGATCCTGCAAGGGCTCGAGCAAGGCTACGTCGAATACGACGGCGAGTACATCAAGCAGCCGCGCGTCCCAATCCGGCCGACGCCGTTCAAGTCCTTCAAGGGGCGGAGCTACTCGGCAGCGATCTCACCCGAGTCCATGGGGATCGTCGCTCGATTGGGCGTCGGCCTGCTACTCAACCCGCACAAGCCCTGGGACGTGCTCAATGCGGAGCTCACAGAGTACCGCAGGATCTTCCGTGAAACGCACGGCAAAGACGCTCCCCCACCGGCCGTCGAAGTCTTCACCCTTTGTCACGCCCATCCGGAACGCGCCGAGGATCTGATGCGGACCTATCTGCCGCGCTTCTACCACGACATTCTTCAGCATTACGAGTTCGAGGGAGATCACTTCGAATCGATCAAGGGCTACGAATCCTACGGGCAGATGTCGAAAGATCTCCGTACCGTCGGCGAGGATGAAGCAGCCGAGTCCTACTTGGACTTACAGCCCTGGGGAACGCCGGACCAGTGCATCGAGCAGGTCATCGACATGCAAAAGAAGATCGGAACGGACCACATCAACTTCAGCTTCCGCTTCGCGGACATGCCGCCCGCGGAGGCGGCGCAGAGCCTGCAGCTCTTCGCACAAGAGGTCCTGCCCGTCATCAAGAAGATCGAGGGGCCGACGCCGGCCTAGCCACGGCTCCCGCGCACGCGACCACGAAGCGCGCACCTTGCATGCGGCCGGAGCTTAAGAAACCTGCGCGTCCGCGGAGCCCCGCAGCAAACCGCGCGGGCGGACCAAGAGGATCACGATCATGAGCCCGAACGCATAGGCGTTCACCCACTCCGGCGCGAAGTAGCCGGCGCTCATCGCTTCGAGCAGCCCCAGCAGCAACGCAGCGATCACCGCGCCCGTCACATTGCCAAGGCCGCCGATGATCGCGACGGCGAACCCCTTGATCACAAAGCTGGAGCCCACGAACGGCGTCACGGGGAACAAGGAGATAAGGAGCGCCCCGCCCAAGCCAGCGATCGCGCTGCCCGCGAAGAACACCAGCATGATATAGCGCCGCACAGGGATACCCATCAGTGCAGCCGTCTCGCGATCCGCCGCGCTGGCGCGGAGCGCCCGCCCCCAGCGACTCTTGTTGATCCCCAGGTACAGACCAAGGATCAAAGCGGCCGTCGCACCGATGACAAAGATTCGCATTGCCGGTACGCGCACATCGCCAACACTCCAGATCGTCTCGATGGGCCTCTGGATCGCCTGCTGCTCGCTTGTGAAGATGTCGGCGACAAAGTGCTGGAGAATGATGATCAAGCCGATCGACACAATGAACCCGTTGATCGGCGAATCCAGCGTCGCTCGGAACAGGACCCGCTCCAAAGTGAATCCGAACGCGCCCACGAGTAACACCGCCGTCACAAGACCCAAGATGTACAGCTCAAAGCTCTGGCCACCGATCCCAGCCATGGCCACCATCCACCAAACCGCGTAGCCCCCGATCATCAGCATTTCGCCGTGCGCGAAGTTCACGATCCGCGTCAGGCCGAAGATCATCGTGATCCCGACCGCGACGAGCGCGATGACGCTCGCAATCGAGAGTCCGTTCAGTGCCTGTTGGAGAAAGATCTCCACGGACGGCTAGACCTTCCAGCGCTCCGCGTCGAAATCTTCCGGAAGGAACACATAGAGCAAGCGGGCGGGCCCTTCCAGCACCCGGCCGTTGTGGCCCTTGCCGGTGCGGTCGTCGACCATGAACGCCTCCAACGACCCCCATTGCCGCTTCTCCCCCGTACTGGTTTCCGCCTCAAGGCGTCCCGACAGGACCACGCCGATTAGCTGTTTGGCGCCGTTGTGCCAGCCGGACTCGTATCCCTGAGGCAGATCGAGGAAGAGCACGCCATCGTCCGCAGTGGGGATCCCGTCCGACGCAAGGTATCGCACGCCGTTCGCGTTTTCGGCCGCGTTGCCACGGGGGATCTCAAGCTCGTCAAAGGACGACTCGCCGCCAACGCCGGTGTCGTAGATCCGGGTAATCCTCACGAGCACCCCCTTCGCCGCAGCAACGCGCTGCAGACGCCGCCATGCTAGCAGCGCCAGCACAGGCGCTACGGTTGTCAGGCGCGGGCGGCATCGCGATACTTCGCCGCGCGTCCCTCGGGCGCGAAACACGGCGTCGATCGGAGGGAGAACCATGGCGGATACCGTCTTCAGCAGCGGCTTTCGATTCCCCGAAGGCCCATCGTTCGACAAAGAAGGCAACCTTTTCATCGTGGAGCTGGCGCGCCTCTGCGTCACCAAGATCGCACCCGACGGCACTTCCACCGTCTTCGCGACACTGGACGGCTCCCCCACGGGAAGCGCATTCGGTCCGGACGGCGCGCTCTACGTCTGCAACGGCGGCGGCCGCTGGCCGCCGAACGAATCGACCGACAATCAGCCGGGGCCCGCGGACTCCGCGAGCCTCATCCAGCGAGTCACCGCAGACGGATCCTTTTCCACGCTCATCGCGGAGATCGATGGGACGCCGATCAATTCACCCAACGACATCTGCTTCGACAACCATGGCAACTTCTACTTCACCGACCCCGTCTGGCCGGATGCGGAAGGGAACGTGTACGCCGGCACGATCTGCTACAGCACGACCGACGGCCAAGCCAAACGCGCCCATACCGGCCTGCTGTATCCCAACGGCTTGGCCGTCAGCGAAGACGGCGGCACCCTGATTGTGGCGGAATCGCTCACCGGAAAGCTGCAAGCGTTCCCGATCCTGGCCCCCGGTGAGCTTGGCGCACCGCGCGAGTACGGATTCCTGGGCGAGGGGTCGATTCCAGACGGCATGGCCTTCGATAGCGAGGGCCGGCTGCTCTGCGCCGGGCATGGAACCTCGCGCTTCCACGTCTTCCCTCCCGGCGGGGGAGAGAAAGAAGAGGAGTTGGTGTTCGAGGACGCGGAGGTCTCGAATATCTGCTTCGGCGGACCGAACTTCTCAACCCTGCACATCACCCAGTCCGGCAAAGGACGGGTTGTGACGCACGAATGGAAAACGCCGGGGATGCGCCTCTTCCCCGATCGCTAGCGTCCACCTCAGTGGCCATCGGAGGCGCGGCGGCTTCCGGCCAGCGCCGCCGGAAGGAGCAGGTCTTTGCCAAACGTCAACGTGACCTACCCCGCGGACGGCGTCGGCTTGATCGCGGTCGACAATCCGCCGATGAACTTCATCACCTATGCCCTGCTGGCGGAGATGGGCGCGGCGCTCGAAGCGATTGAAGAAGCGGGCGCGCGGGTGGTGGTGATCGCTTCGGACGTGCCGGGCTACTTCATGGCGCACGCCTGGATTCCGGACATCATCGACGTGTTCGAAGGCGGCGAACCGTCAGGCGACCCGCGCAACTGGTTCCGTGTGCTCCAAGAGCTGCGCAGCGGACCGCTGGTTTCCATCGCTGCCAACAACGGACAAGCCTGGGGCGGCGGCGCCGAGATCTCCTGGGCCTGCAATCTGCGCATCGCCAACGAGTCGTCGACCTACGCACAGCCGGAGGTACTGGCAGGGATGATCCCGGGCGCCGGCGGTACCACACGGCTGGCCCGAATCGTCGGCGAAGCGCGCTGCCTAGAGATCGTCTTGGACGGCCAGCCGATTACGGCGCAGGAAGCGCATCGGATCGGCGCCGTGAACCAGGTTGTACCAGACGCACAGCTCCGCGAGACGGCGATCGCTTGGGGCGCGCGCCTAGCGAGCCGGCCCGCCCACGCGCTTGCGGGATGCAAGCGCAGTGTCCTTGAGGGGCTCGATCTCCCAATGGAGCAGGCAGTACGAAACGAAGGAAAGATCCTGGTACCGATCGTCGCCCGGCCTGAGTCCCTGGAGATCCTCCGCAGCGTGCAGGCAAAGTACGACGCCGGGGCGGACTCCTACGAAGCGCTCGGCCTCGAAACACGTCCTCCCGCCTCTCCTTCTGCCTCGTAGCGAGGCAAAGGGAGCGGAAAGCGGTGCCTCTCCCTTAACCCTTGCGAAATTTCCGTCCTTCTGTTAGCGCTGCTCGCAACAAGACTCGCACCCAATGGGGCGGCTTGCGAAAGGAGCGAGACACGATGGATAAGCGTCGATTCGGACGAAGGAGGATGCTTCCGGTCACCATCCTCCTTGTCTTAGCGGCCCTGGCGCTCGCGCTGGCGGCCGCATGTGGGGGCGACGATGACGCCGAGCCCGCAGCGGCGGCGGCCGAGCCCGAGCCCGCAGCGGCGGCGGCCGAGCCTGAGCCCGCCCCGGCGCCGGAACCCGAGGTGATGCGAGCCGAGGTAGATGTCGGCATTCTGGGATCGCAAAGCGGCCCGTGGACGGTCCTCGGCGAAACCCTCCACTACGCACTGCAAATGGCGGCGGCCGAGATTAATGCCGGCCACCAATCCTGTGTCGACAGCGGGGCCTGTGAGCCCGGCGGCGGCGTGCTTGTTGGAGACACGCTCTACACCATCAACATCCACGCCCGCGACATCCGCTCCGAGAACGAAGCCGCGCTCGCGGCAGCCGAGGAACTGATCAGTGACGTCGGCGTGCGGTACATGTTCGGCCCGGTGCTGGACCCGTTCGCGATCCTCGTGCAAGAGCTCACGCAGCCGGAAGGGATCATCCACTTCGGCTCGCCCAGCATCTTCGGCACTATCCTCACTGAGGAATCCGTGGCGCCGGGCGGCGAAAAGCACTACCTCTTCAAGACGCTCGTCGAGGATGCGGTCTGGCAAGCGATCGTCGCCAAGGCGACGACCGACACCTTCCCGGACGCAACACGGCAGGCGATCCTGATCGGCGACGACGCCAACGGCGAATCGATCGCGCGGGGCCTGCAGGATGCTTTTGAACTTCTCGGCCAAGAAGTAGAAGTGGTCTTCTATCCCCCCGGCGAAACCACGGACTACGCGCCCTTCCTGACGCGCATCAAGGCGTTCGAGCCCGATGTCGTGCACTTCTACTACAACCCTCCGGAGGAGCAGGCGGCCTTGGAGCAGGCGCTGGAGCTGGATGTCGCGCCGGCCTACTCTGCCGTGAACATCGATCCGCTTGACTTCCAGGAATTCTTTGGGCCGCTCGAGCAGGACGTCCTGCTGGTGTGCGTTCCCGTCTGCGTAGCCGGCCTGACCAGCCCGAAGATCAAGGATTACTTCGAACGATACCGGCAACAGGCCGGGGGAGAACTCGGCCCGACCGCCTCGTTCAGCCTGATGATCTACGACTTCCTCCCGATGCTGGCGGCAGCCTGGAAGAGCGCCGGGACCGTCGATGACGCGGACGCCGTGGTCGCAGCGCTAGAGACGATCGAATACGAATCGACGATCGGCCTGCTCAGTTTCGACGACCGCCATATCGTCGATGCGGGGCTCGATTCCTGCTTCGTCAGCGGGGGAGAGTTCGAGTGCACTCTGATCACGGAGCGGCCTGGATTGGATCGCTAAAGAAACCGTAACGAACTAAAGCCACGGCAACGGCCGGAAGGGCCGCCTGGCGCGCCCGCGGAGTATCCGCGCGCACGCCGGGCGGCCCGCGTATCCCACTGCAAGAGAGCGCAGGGTCAGCGAGCGTTGCGGCTTACAGACCTCGGAAAGCGCCTCACCCGGCAAGCGCAGGACTGGCGGGGCGCTCTGCAAAAAGACCTCGCCACGACCTCGTGGGAGCAGCGCATCCTCCTCGTCGCTGTTCCCACGCTTCTGATCCTGGCACCCTGGATCCTCGGCTCCAACCGCCTCATCACGGTCGCCAACACCGCGGGGATCAACGCGATCGCCCTCTATGGCTTAGCGCTTCTCTATGGCCAATTGGGATACCTCTCACTCGCGCATGCGGCCCTGATCGGGGTGGGCGCCTACACCGGCGGCATCCTCATGGACCACATCATCTTCGAGGGAGGGGCGCCCGTCCCCGAGCCCTTCCCGAACACCGACTGGGCCACGTGGGCCGTGATCCCGTTAGCCGCGATCACGGCCGCGATCGCCGCGGGCCTGCTCGGATTCGCCTCCCGGCGTGTGAGCGGCTATCACTTCGTGATCCTCACGTTCGCATTCGGGGCGCTCCTGCCCATCGTCCTCAAGAATTGGTGGATCAGCGGCCGCAACGAAGGAATCCTGCTTCGCGATCCACCCACGCCCCTGGGCTCATTGAGCTTCGACGGGCCACGGGATTTTTACTTCCTGGTCCTCGCCTTCGTGTTCCTAGCCATGATCGTCTACTACCTCATCGTCCGATCGTCCTTTGGACGAACGCTACGCGGCATCCGCGAGAACGAAACCCTGGCAGGAGCGGTCGGAATCAACACGGCTTCGTACAAGATCGCCATCTTCGCGATCAGTGGTGCGTTCGCCGGCGTGGCGGGAGTGCTCTTCATCCACCACTTCAAATCGGTGAACCCCCCGCAGTTCGGCGGCATTGAGGGCGTCTTCTTCGCGTTGATGCTGCTCTTGGGTGGACCGCGGTGGCTGCTGGGCCCCCTCGTCGGAGCAGCCTTGATCCGATTCCTTCCCGAAATCACGGAGGGAATCGGCCTTGGGATCAACCCCCTCCAGCTTCAAGAGGTGTTCGGGGTACTCCTCATCGTGGTGATCCTCTTTCTGCCGGGTGGCCTGGTGCCGGGAGTCGCTCTCGCCTACACGCGCCTCAAGCGCGTCACGCTCAGCCGTGCAGGCCATCTCGTCATCCACCGCTAGCGAGGATGTCACCGTCGCTTCGATGCGCCCGCGGGGCAGTGGATCAGCAGCCCGCGCCGTCCAGCGCCGACGGATCGCGCCACATGAGCCACTGCAGCGGACCGTCCGTCGGCATCTGCAACGTCTCGGTGACGCGAAAGCCGTTGCGTTCGTAGAGGGGAATGTTGCGGCTGGTCGTACAAACCAGATAGCCCGGGACATCCTCCCGGTCGCAGTGCTCCAAGACCGGCCGCATGAGCGCCGTGCCGATGCCACGGCCCTGCTGACCGGGTAGGACGCCGATTGCGAGCAAGTAGTAGTGGGGGGTGTGCGGGTGATGGGCATCGAGCATGCGGAGACTCCGCCAAACAGCGGGAAAGTGGCGCCAGCCCGCCACGCGCGCGAACAGCTGCAACGCATCCAGCGTGCCGCGCAGGCCGGGCGCGGGCACGTTCGGCGGCTCCCAGAGCGCTACGCCCGTCCCGTCCTCCGTCACGTACACGGAGCCCAGCGGCACGTTCCGCTGGAGTGCGTGCGCGAACATCTCTTCGATAACGGCGCCGCGCTTGCCGTCCTTCCTCGCCCACCAGTCGACCAGCGGATCGCGGTCAAACGCCCGGGCCAGAATCGTGGCGAGCTTCGAAATCTCGCTCGTGGTCGCGACACGCACCTGCGGCACGCTCGAAGGTTCACGGTCAGGCTCCATGCCGGCCATCGGCGATCAGCGCAGGTCGTAGCGGGTGACGATCTCGACCTCGTTGCCGTCGGGGTCGTCGATATAGAAGGCCTGCACGGGCAGGAAGGGATGCTCTCCCTCCCGCACCTCCAAGCCGAGGTCACGGATGCGCTCCTTCTCCGCCGCAAAATCCTCCGGCGCGACTTCGAGACCGATGTGGTGCAGGTCGCGCTGCTGCTTC
This sequence comes from Dehalococcoidia bacterium, assembly GCA_963663895.2. Classification (GTDB taxonomy): domain Bacteria; phylum Chloroflexota; class Dehalococcoidia; order Bin125; family Bin125; genus JAPOXK01. Next base: position 290,083 of record CAXXRD010000003.1, read on the forward strand.
GTGCCCTCGGCGGCAGTCACGCCTTCGGGCCGCGGGACAAGGACGATCTGGTGGGGAACACCCGTCCCGTGACTGCCGATCCGCAGGAACTTGCCGGGCAGCTCGGGAGGCGAGAAAACCTGTAGCCCAAGCACGCCGCGATAGAAGGCCAGCGATTTGTTCATATCGCCGACGAAGAGCACCACTTCCGCCAACCCGACGATTCCAGACATCGTGTCCCTCCGTCCCAAGCCGCAGTCCGCAGTCTAATCGCCCGGTTGCGCTCAGCCGGCGAGGAAGGCGCGCACCTCGCGAACGAACAGATCCAACTGATCGTGATGGACCCAGTGCCCGGCGTCATCAACGTAAAGCACCTGTACGTCCTGGAAGACGCGGGCGCGTTCGACGACCTTGCCGCCGTCGCCGCGGCTTTCGCGCCCCTCAATCAAGAGAGTGGGGCAGGTGATTCGGTGCCACAGCTCGCGCGCCTCCGGTTCCCTGAAGAGTCGCGGAGAGAAGGCGTGCTCGTAATTATCGAATTTCCAAGTGTAGGTGCCGTCCTCGTTCTGATTGACGCCGTGGATGGTGAGGTGGCGTGCCTGCGCTGGCGTGAGGCGTTTGTTGGCTTCCTGCATTCGCTGCACGGCCGCCTCAATGGTCGGGTAGCGGCGGGGGATGCGGCCCGCCATGCCGCGCAGCATCTCGATCCACTCATGCATGCGAGCGGCGATGGGCTGTGTGGAGTGCTTCCCAAGCCACTCCATCGGGAGCATCAAGCCCTCAACGGCGACGAGCCTCTGTACGGTCTCCGGATAGATTCCCGCATATTGGAGGGCGACCGCGCCGCCGAGAGAGTGCGCGATGATCCGAACCGGCGCCAGCTGTTTCTGGTGGATCAACTGGGCAAGATCGTAGACATAGTCCTCGAGCGTGTAGCCGGCGCCCAACACCCACTGCGAGTCGCCGTGCCCACGCAGATCGGGCGCGATCACGTGGTAGTCATCGCGCAGCTCTTGGGCCGTCCAATCCCAGCTGCGGCAGTGATCGCGGCCACCATGCAGCATGATCAGCGCAGGGGCGGACTCGTTCCCCCAATCGACGTAGTGCAGCCGCAGACGTTGCGAGAAGTACACGTGCGACGTTGGCCCCGGGACCGCAGCCGGCATAGCGCTAGTGCCCCGGTCCGGCGGCGCTCAAAACCATCGTGAAACGGTCACCTTGGTACTCGTATAGAAGGAGATGGCGTCCATGCCCGTAGCGTGCAGATCGCCGTAGAAGGACTCCTTGTGCCCGCCGAACGGGAAAAAGGCCATGGGAGCCGCCACGCCGATATTGATGCCCAACATGCCCGCGTCCGCCCGCCGGCGGAACTCGCGCGCGTTCTTACCGCTGCTCGTGAAGATACTGGCCATGTTGCCGTAGGTGCTGCGGTTCAACACCCGGATCGCCTCATCGATATCGTCCGCGCGGACCACTGCGAGGACCGGCCCGAACAGCTCATCGCGCCAGAGCCTCATGTCCGGAGTGACATCGTCAAACACTGTCGGTCCTAGGAAGAAGCCTTCGGCTGGCCCAGCGCCGCGGCCGTCCGAGACGAGCTTGGCCCCCTGCCCGTTGGCCTCCGCGATATAGCCAAGCAGATCTTGACGCCTTTCGTCGCGGATCACCGGTCCCATCTCGCTTTGGGAATCCGATCCGCGTCCGACGCGCAGCGCCTCGGCTCGGTCGACGATCTGCCGCACCATCTCATCGCCCACCGCGCCCACTCCCACCGCCACGCTCCCCGCTAAGCAGCGTTGCCCGGCGGCGCCGAAGGCGGAGGAGACCAGGGCCGGAATCGACTGCTCCATATCGGCATCGTCCATCACGACGATATGGTTCTTGGCGCCGCCAAGCGCCTGCACCCGCTTCCCGTGGAAAGCCGACTCCCGGTAGATGTAGCGCGCGACTCCAGCCGATCCGACGAACGAAACCGCAGCGACATCCGAGTGGGAGATCAAGGCGTTCACCGCATCGTTCGCGCCGTGAACGATATTGAACACGCCCGGCGGCAGCCCTGCTTCCTCGAGCAGCTCCCCGATGCGCACGGCGGAGAGCGGCGTGCGCTGTGAGGGCTTAAGGATGAACGTGTTCCCACACACGAGTGCGATGGGGATCATCCAAAGCGGCACCATGTTCGGAAAGTTGAAGGGCGTGATCCCCACCACCACTCCAACAGGAAAGCGCCCGATCTCCGAATCGATCCCGGCGGCGATCTGGTCCAGGTTGGTACCCATCAAGAGCGTGGGGGCGCCGCAGGCGAAGTCGACAACTTCGATGCCGCGGCGCACCTCGCCCACGGCTTCCACAAGCGTCTTGCCGTTCTCCTGTGTGACAAGCGCCGCCAACTCGTCCTCATGCTCCTCCAGCAGCCGCTTAAAGCGGAACATCACCTGCGCCCGCTGGGGCACCGGCGTCTCGCTCCAGGAAACAAGGGCCTCCTTGGCCGCCGCCACCGCCGCTTCAATCTCCTCCGCCGAAGAGTAGGGAAGTCGTGCAATCGTTTCGCCGCTGCCGGGATCGGGAATCTCATCGATCGTGGACGTGGAAGCCGACCTCCAGCGCCCACCGATCAACGCGGGCACCAGTTCGGTCGAAGCGGTCGCGTGAGCCATGACGCACCCCTCGCGGCGCGCGATCACGGGGTCGGTACGGTCCCTCGGAGCCGCTGGACCCTGTAGAGCGCCCGAAGCCTTAGGATAGACTAGCCACCCGGCTATCGGCCCGCGATGGCTGCTCGCCTAGGAAGGCGATGCAATGAAAGCGCGCTCCCAGGCCCCCCACATACGCTTCCACGCCAAATTGGACCACTTTCCCGAAGCGACGGCTCCTGGGAGTGGGCCCGTGCGGTCGCTCGCGACGACCGGCCGCGCGTCTCCGGTCATCCCCTCGAGGTCCACGTGACCGCCGACACCCTATCGGCCAACGCCAAGGTCCTGGCAGCGCTACGCGAGGTCGCGCGGGCGGCAGCGATCGAAGTCGACGACGAGGCCTTAGAGGCAGTCGCGCCGACCGTCGTGGCGCTGCTGGCGCGTCCGCTCAACGCCGCCTCACAGGAACTGGCCGAAACCGAGCCCGCGTTCGGCTTGCAGATCCGTCCCGCGCGTGACACCTGAGCCGCGCCCGCTCACGATCCGCGAGGCCGGCGCGGCGCTACGGGAGGGAACGCTCTCGGCCATCACGCTGACGGAGTCGGTGCTCGCTCGGATCGAGGCGACGGAGCCTGCGATCAACGCCTATATCACCATCACGGCGGAGCGCGCGCGCGCGGCGGCGGCTCGCGCCGACGCCGAGCTGCAGGCCGGCCGCGACCGGGGACCGTTGCACGGTATCCCCTTCGCGCTCAAGGATCTCTACGACACTGCCGGTATCCGTACCACGGCGGGCTCGAGCTTCCTGCGCGAACGCGTCCCCGCAGAGAACGCCTTTGTGGTAACGAAGCTGAACGATGCCGGAATCGTGCTAACCGGCAAGCTCAACTTGCACGAGTTCGCCTTTGGGACCAGCAGTCTCAACCCGCACTACGGCGATGTGCGCAATCCCTGGGATCCCGAACGGATCGCGGGGGGCAGCAGTGGCGGCTGCGGCGCCGCGATCGCCGTAGGCTCATGCCTGGGGACGCTGGGTACGGACACCGGCGGCTCGATCCGAATCCCTGCATCGTTATGTGGAATTGTCGGCTTGATGCCGACCTACGGGCGAGTCAGCCGGCGCGGAGTCCTGCCGCTCTCCTGGACGCTCGACCATGTGGGTCCGCTGGCGAGAACGGTCGAGGACGCGGCGCTGATCCTGAACGCCATCGCCGGCCACGATCCCGAGGACCCCGGCAGCGCCGATTTGCCGACCGACGACTACACGAGCGAGCTTGACCGAGGTCTCGCCGGCGTGCGCGTGGGAGTGCCGCGCGATCCGTTTTGGCTGGAGTGCCGCAATGATGTCGCGGCAGCCTGCGAAGGAGCACTGGAAACGCTCCAAGAGCTTGGCGCCACGCTGGTGACGGTCGCTCTGCCCCTTGATGCGGCGGCAGGCCGACTGAGCATCATCTGGACGGAGGCCGCCGCCTACCACCACGAGCGGTTACGTGAAGCCCCGGAGCGGTTCGGCGAAGACGTGCGCACGGCGCTTGAGGGAGGGCGGGCGATTCCTGCCGTCAACTACATCAACGACCAGCGTCTGCGCCGCAAGATCATTGAAGAAGCGAGCGCGGTCCTCCGGGAGGTCGATGTGCTCGTCTCGCCGACCACGCCGGCGACGGCGTCGCCGCTGCGCGTGGGCGACCCGCAGCGGCTCATGGCACGCTACACCTTCCGTTATGACGTGACCGGCATCCCGGCGCTGAGCCTGCCCTGCGGCTTCGACGCGAACGGTCTCCCGATCGGCCTGATGATCGGCGCGCGCCACTTCGATGAGGTGACGTTGTGCCGGGTCGCGCACGCCTACGAGCGGGCGACGGATTGGCACACGCGGCAGCCAGCGTTCTAGACGGGCGCTGCAAGTGAGGCACTGCCCTCGATACGCGCCCGGGCGCGCCCTCCCGGAAACCGGCGCACGGTACTCCCGAGAAGCTCGCGCCGGTAGGAGCTAGGCCGGCACGGGCATCCATTCGCCGCCCGGCTTGAAGCCCTTCGCGGTCGGAATGATCTCCTCACCGCACTGCTCCAAGCGCTCGAACAGCTCCCCAACGGACTGCGTATCGCGACAATCTTGGTGGATCACCATCAAGGAGTAGCCCGCTTCCGCGAACTGCTGCAGATCCTCAAGGATCATCTCCGGCGTCCCCTCGCAGATCGGACGTGGATCGCGTTTAAGGCTGGGATCATCAGCGCTGGTGATACGTACTCCGACAAGCCCGATCATCATGAACTCGGACAGATCCTTCCCAACACGCTCAGCCTCGCGCCGGATCTCATCCTGGAAATGGTCAAGGTCATGCGGGCGGGCGGCCGGGTGCATGAAGATCGGATAGAAGCCGTCACAGAGGCGAGCAGCCCGGCGGGCGCCCGCCCTGGACATGCCGCCGAAGACGATGGGCGGGCGCGGCTTCTGAACCGGCTTGGGGTCCATCGTGATGTTGCTGAACCGGTAGAACTCCCCCTCGAACTGGGGCGTTTCATCCTCCCAAGAGGTCTTGTAGACCTGGATACATTCATCCGTCATCTCGCCCCGCTTGTCATGGTCGAGCAAGAGGGCATCGAACTCTTCCTTCGCCCAGCCCGCGCCGACGCCCGCGATCACGCGGCCGTTAGAGAGCCAGTCGACGGTGGCGAACTGGCGGGCGTCGTGCAGGGGGGGACGGTACGGAGAGATCAACACGGATGTCGCGAGCTTGATGCGCTCCGTGACGGCCGCGACGGCGGCCATAGTCGTCAGCGCGTCCATGAGCTGCGGGCGCTCGACATAGTGGCGCTTGCCGGAATCCGGATTGGCGATGTGCACCGGCGTAGTTTGCAGTGGCAACGTCACGTGATCGGGAAACCAGAGCGAGTGGTAGCCCAACCGCTCGGCGGACCGGGCAAACTCAAGCGGCCGCATCTCGGATGCCTCAATGTTCTCCAGCCAAAACTCCGTCTCACTACGCACGATGAGCCCGTGCGAGTTCATGTAGCTGCCGATCTCCATGGCCAGAAAACTCCTCTCAGCACGCGATCAGACGCGTGAGTCTCCGTATGGGGCTGCCGGAGACTAGAGGGACCCGGCCGGGTCGGTCAACGCGATACGCGGCGACACACAGCCCCTTGAGTAGTAGCGCGGTACCACACCGGAACGACAGGAGGCACGCAGGCAAGCGACCGCTACGATGGCAAGCATGCGTTACGACGTGATCGTCGTGGGCGCGGGGGCCGCGGGGGCGGCGCTGGCGGCACGGCTGACTGAGGATCCAAACCGCTCGGTACTCCTGCTGGAAGCCGGAGCCGATTATTCGATCGCCACACTCCCGCCGGAATTGCGGAGTGCCGAGTCGATTTCCAACGCCGTGAAGACGCACGACTGGGGCCTGCGCGCCGTCGAGCACGCCGAGCAGCGGCCCACGCCCCTCCCGCGCGGCAAGGTCACGGGCGGCTCTTCCGCGGTGAACGGATGCGTGTTTCTGCGCGGCACGCCCGCAGACTACGAGCGCTGGGCTGCAGCCGGTAACGACGAGTGGTCTTGGCGGAACGTGCTGCCGTACTTCCGCAAGCTCGAGTCCGACCAGAACTACGCGGATGATCTGCACGGAAGCGACGGGCCCATGCCGATCCTGCGCGCCCACGAATCAACCTGGGTGCCGTTCCAGCGCGCCGTGCACGACGCTTGTCGCGCACGCGGCTTTGCCCACGACGACGACATGAACCATCCCGACTCCCCCGGTGGAGTCGGACCATGGCCCATGAATAAGATCGACGGGCAGCGGCTCAGTACCGCTATCACCTATCTGGAGCCGATCCGCCATCGACTCAACCTCACGATCCGAGCCGGCGTGCAGGCGCGACGGCTTCTGTTCGAAGGCGACCGTTGCATCGGATTGGAAGTGGAGGCGGGTGGAGTCGCACAGCAGGTGTGGAGTGAGCAGACGGTGCTCTGCGCAGGCGCCGTCATGACACCGCATCTCTTGCTGCATTCAGGGGTGGGGCCGGGCGCGCAGCTCCGCCGCTTCGGGATCGAATCGCGAGCCGACCTGCCTGTCGGGCGAACGCTCACCGACCACGCCTCCATGCTGACGCTTTACCGGCCGTGTCCAGGGACGATCCCGGACGATGTGCCCTTCCTTCAGGTGGGATTGCGCTATACCGCCACCGGATCGGACCGAACCCAACGACATGCAGCTCGTGGGGTTTAGCCGAATTCGGCTGGACTTCAGCCGCGCCAACGCGGCCGGCGAGGGCTATGGCCTGATGCCGGCGCTGGAGATGCCCCGCTCGCGCGGTTCCATCGCGCTCGCTTCCGCCGACCCGACGGACCCGCCACGAATCGAGATGAATCAGCTCACCGACCCGTGGGACCTAGAACGGTTGCGTGAAGGGGTACGGCTGGCGGTGGAACTCGCGGCGGGCCCAGAATTCGAAGGGCTGATCGACAGTCGCTATCAGCCGCTTAACCGCGACCTCGAAACGGACGCAGCCCTCGACGCCTGGATCCGCGCCAACGTCACCACCGGGCACCACACGTCCGCCACCTGCCCGATGGGCCCCTCCAGCGATCCACACGCGGTTGTGGATCAGCACGGGCGGGTCCACGGCCTGCGTGGGTTACAGGCCGCCGACGCCTCGATCTTTCCGGAGACGCCCCGCGCAAACACCAACGCGACCACAATCATGGTGGCAGAGCGGATCGCCGACTGGATGGCGCAGCGACTAGCAGCCCATCCAGCTTGCCGGGTACGAAAAAGCGGCTCGACATCAGCATTGATTGCGACGGCGCGTCCGAAGATGCCCAGGACGCCTCCACACGCCGCGTTGCCTAGACCCGGTGCCTGTGTTATCCCCAGTTGGCTGCGGACACACCCGAAAGGACAGCCGACCATGCCCACACCAGACGAGCTACGCGCCGAGATCGCCAAGGCCCGTTCCGCCTTCCGCTCCGCCCTTGAAGGAGCCGGCGCCAGCTGGGAACGCCAGCCGCCAGCCGGTGATGGCGAAGAGGCATGGTCTCCGCGTCAGGTAGCCGAACACACGATCGGCGCCGAACCATGGTTCACCACCCAAGTATGCGCGTCCTGCGGCTATCCCGGACTCGATCCGATCGAACCTTCCTACGCGACGGCCGCCGATGCACTCACGGCCTTCGACGAGGTCTCCAAGAATTGCGACGGCCGCCTGCAGTACGTGACGGACGCGGACTTAGCGATGAAGCACGAGCGGATGGAAACCGTGGCGGGGGTCATGCAGGGCAACGCGAGGCACCTCAACGAACACGCCGCCCAGATCCAGGAGGCGGCCCGCTAGCGCCGCCCACGTGGCTCTTCACCTCCAGGTTCCCACGTGCTCGCATAGTGCCGCGCGAGGATGTCGTAGCCGAAGTCGCCCTGCGGATCACGCCAGACCGAATGAACGTGGTTGGCTTCGCGCTGCACCTTGTCGTACTCGACAAGGCAGCCGCGGACCCTGGAGCCGGTAATAGTGCGCGCGCCCAGGCTCGACCGAGCCAGCCCAGGCGAAGTGGAGCGCGTCGAACGCGGCACCCGTGAGCTTCTCCATCTCAACCCGCGCGATCGCTGCCGGCATGCGATCCACGTACTGGCGCAGGAGTTCACGGAAGCGTCGGCGCGCGTCCTCGGGCATCGCGCCCGCCGGCACACCCTTCGGCGCGGTCGAATAGCGGAACAGTTCGAAGTGGCGGGCAGCCAGCCCCAGCCTTTTGTGCCACTCGTCGATCTGGGCCTGGCGCTCGGCGGTCATCGCGCGGCCCATTAGCTGCGCCGCCGGGATCGGGGAGGCGCCGTCCACAATGCGCGAGCGGTTCGCCATGACGATGTCGGGGCGGCGGCACATCGGAAATAACAGCCTTCGCGCGCAGCGCGGAAGGCAGGGTTTGCACTAGTTGTCCGAGCAAGCTCCTCCTCAGCGGCCAGCGGGCGCAGGTCACCGGAGGCGCCTACAAAGGGAGCGCGCGCCGGATCCGAACCAAAGAAGGTAGGGATCGGCGTGATCAGAAGGGCCGCCGCCGTCAGCCGTCGCGAGGGTGTAATGCAGGGAAACGTGATGTCCCTCGAAGCGCCACCCCCAAGGAAAGCGGCTCGGATCGCCGAAAACCGAGACGAAGTACTTCCCGGGGTCCCGCCCGCGCTCGGGGTACCAGTGGGTACGCCACTTCTCGAGCGCATCCAGGGTGTTCTCCAAGCCAATGATGGTCGACGCGGTGACGTAGCCGCCCTCGCTCAGGCCGGTAGCGACCAGCTTATGCGCCAACCGCTCCTGGCGCGGCGAAAGCTCGCCCAGCGGAACCCCTCCGCGAGCGTTGGGTGTGTAGTACCAACGGGTGCGCTCGCGCTCGTCCTTAAAAGGGAAGCACGCTAGGGTCCGCTGATCATCGTCGAGTGCGGCGAGCAGATCGGCTGCGGCCTGAGCCATGCCCTCGGCAAGCAGCCGGAGAGCGTTATCCTCCGGCTCGGGCGACGCCTCCACTTCAGCGAGCCCTAGCCATCTCCTTGCGGAGGTTCTCGGTCGCCGCCTGATCGACCTCGTACACGAGGCGCCGACGGTCCCTCTCTCGCACCACCACGCCGTAGATGTCGCGCGCCTCTTGGATCGTGATGTAGTCGTCCATCATGTCCTTGATGATGAGTGCGGGCTCGCGCTCCAACGGGTCCCCATACCCTCCGCCGCCCGCGGACCAGAAGTTCATCACCTCGCCGGCCTCCGCTTCGGCGTTGAGCGCGAAAATCCCGATATTGCGTTCATTCTCGGTGTCCAAGTTGATCACCAGTCCGGCCTTGCCGCCCTCATGACCGCCGAAGATACCCTTGGGACCGAAGCGTTCGCGATCGCCGATACAGGTGATCGTTCCGCCGGTATACGCAAACTCGACGATCTGCAGCAGGCCGGTACCGCCGCGGCGCCGACCCGGCCCCCCGCCGCTGTCCTTGCACTTATGCGCATGCCACAGCACCGGATAGCGGCGCTCTTGCAACTCGGCCGGGATGTTCATGGTGCTGGCCGAGTAGGGCGAGCCGGTGACATTATGCCCGTCCTTGTTGAGCGTCGCGCCGAGTCCGCCAAAGCCCCAGACATAGCTGATGAAGGGGGCGTCGAAGTCGGGCCGCGTGTCGTGTCCGGCGAAGACCGTGTTGAGGATGCTGAAGGGAGTCGCCGCGCCACGCTCCGGGTAGGCCTGGCTCAAGGCGTTCATGCAGCAAGAGACCACGCATTCCATGCTCGTCGCCGCCAACCCGGAGATCCCGACGGGGGGTTGCGCCCAGACGATCGAGCCGCGTTTGGCCTTGATCTCCACGGTCCGCATCACGCCAGAATTCATCGGCATAGGCGGCAGCACGCCGGCCAAGCCGATGAAAACGGCCGACGTCGTCGCCGCGATCGTGCAGTTGACGGCAGCCTCGGCGGCGCCGTCGCTACCGGTGAGATCGAAGATCGCGTGGTCCCCTTCAATGGTCAGCTTGAGCGCGATGCGC
>CAXXRD010000004.1:0-123138 GCA_963663895.2 Dehalococcoidia bacterium
AGCAGCGTTTCGAGCAGGGCGGCATCGTCGGTACTGGCAACGTCGGCGGCGAGCTGGGCGAGGGTAGGCGGCTCGCGCAGGAAGTAGCGCAGTAGAAGCGCGCCCGCGCGCTCCCAGAAACGGATCCAAGCGGGGTAAGCCTTGGCGGCGGCGGCGGAGAGGGGAGCGATCTCCTCAGCGGTGCGCTGGGCGCTGTGCCACATGCGGAAATGCGCGCCGTCGGGGAACGGAAACAAGGCGGCAGGGTCGAGCGGGTAGATATGGAGGCCGTGATCGCGGAGAGCGAGGTCGTGAATGACTTTGGGTTGCAGCATGTGGGCGATGTAGGCGCAGGTGCCGATGCGGTAGCCAGGGAAGGGCTCCTCCGTTACGGCGCCGCCGCCGACGATGGAACGGCGCTCGAGAACGAGGACCTTCAGTCCGGCACGGGCCAGGTACCAGGCGGCGACGAGACCGTTGTGTCCGCCGCCGACGATCAGACAGTCGGCATCGTTGTCGGCCATCAGAAGAACGGTTCCTGCGGCTCAAGCCCGAGCAGCACGCGTCCGGCATCCTGCTGCAGCCGATCGGTGAGGGAGAGGTGCTGGGTGACGACGTGGACGTCCCGGAAGGCGCGCTCCAAGGGGTGGCCGCGCGCGATCGCGCTGGTGCCGGCGAGCGTATACGCGATATCGACAACCTCGGCAGAGCGCCGGCCGGCGTGTACGGAGGCGAGGTGGATCAAGGCTGCCTCGCGCTGGGTCACGGCGGCGCCGCGAGCAGCAGCTTGCTGAGCAGTAGCGACGGCCTCGAAGAAGAAGGCGCGTGCGGCGCGGAGCCGGCCCTCCGCCTCGGCCAGCTGCATCTGCACACGGGGATCGGCGCGCAGAGGCGTAGGAGCGAGGAAAGAAGTCTTGCGAGCGATGATCGGCAGGACGGTGTCGATCGCTCCGCGAGCGATGCCGAGGGCCACGGCCGCATTGGACGGCGCCAGGACGCAGCCCAAGGGCATGCGGTAGGCCCGTGACGGGGCCGAGGGCGGCGCGCCGAGCAGGTCGAAGCTGTGCTCGGCGGGAACGAATACGTCCTCGGCGGCGAAGTCGTTGCTGCCGGTGCCGCAAAGGCCCAGCACGTCCCAGACGCCGATCACCTCGCAGCGGGCGCGCGGGAGAAGCATCATCATGACAAGAGGCTGGTCTTGCGCGTCCTTCCGCTGCTCCTCGCCGTCCCAGATAGTGCAATCGGAGACGATCCAAGCGCTGTGGCCGACGCCGCTGGCGAAGCGCCAGCGGCCGCTGACTTGGTAGCCGCCGGGACACGCCCGGGCGCGCCCGCCACTGGTGATGGAGGAGGCGATGACGACGTGCGGGTCGGCGCCAAACAGCTCGCGGGCCGCGGGCACGGCCAGCCAGCTGCCGGCCATGCCGTTGCCGACGGCGCCAACCATGAGGCACCAACCGGCCGATCCATCTGCGACGGAGATAATCTCGACCGTCTCCATGAACTCGGGGGCGAGGGCATCGATACCGCCCAGCGACCGGGAAACGATGAGGTTGAAGAGTCCAGCGCCGGCGATGGCGTCGACAACCGGACGGGCAAGCTGCCGCTGACGCTCGGACTGGTCAGCATGCTCGCGCGCTACCGACTGGATCCGCCGGGCGGCCGCGAGAGAGGACTCGGTATGGTCGGCATCCGGCGTGGGGGTTGAGTCCGGCATCGATCGCGTCCCGTGGCAGACTTGGGACAGGGAGGATACCAGGAGCGACGGTTTTCGCGGTCTTGCTATCCGCCGGCAGCGGGCCTACCGCGTCTGGCTACCCCTGGCTGCTAGATTTGGTAGCCCTTGACGGTCCGGTTGTTCGTGGCGGCGCACCCCTACCGCACGGTCCAGGGCGCGCGCTACCAGATCGACCGCAACCTCGGCAGGAGGAACTAGACCTAGGCGGGTAGCCCGTATACTTGCCGCGATGACTCGCTCCGACTGGAAGAACGCGCTCTACTTCGGCGATAACCTCGACATCCTCCGGGAGCACATCCCCGACGAGAGCGTCGACCTCATCTACCTCGACCCTCCGTTCAACTCGAACGCGACCTACAACGTCCTCTTCCGCGAGAAGAGCGGCGAGGAGTCAGCCGCTCAGATCACGGCTTTCGACGACACGTGGCACTGGGACCTGGGCTCTGAGGCGGCTTACCGCGATGTCGTGACGGACGGACCGGCCAAGCTCGGCAGCCTGCTGCAGGCGATGCGTGAGTTCCTTGGCCAGAACGACATGATGGCCTACCTAACGATGATGGCGCAGCGTATGGCCGAGTTGCACCGCGTCCTCAAACCCACGGGCAGCCTCTACCTGCACTGCGATCCCACGGCCAGCCACTACATCAAGCTGCTGCTCGATGCGACGGTCGGCCCGCGCAGCTTCAGAACGGAAATTACCTGGAAACGCACGAGCGCTCATAGTGACGCGAAGCAAGGACGACGGCAGCATGGCCGCGTCCACGACATCCTCTTCTTCTATACCAAGACCGATCAGTGGACCTGGAATCCTGTCTACACCCCTTACGACGATGAGTACGTTGATTCCTTCTACAAGCATGTCGAGCCAGAGACAGGGCGGCGCTACCGTCATGGCGACCTGTCGGCCGCGCGACCCGGCGGTGATACACGCTACGAATGGCGTGTGAAGCGTCCGGTCGGCGGAGAGTGGCAGGCAGACCTTGATGGGGAGTGGGAAGCGCCGGTTGAAGGATGGGAGTACAAGGGAGTTCCTCCCTACAGCGGTCGCTATTGGGCGTACTCCCAAGAAAACATGCGCGAGTACGCCCGCCAGGGAAGGCTCGTCTACTCAGAGGCGGGAATGCCCAGCTACAAGCGCTATTTGGACGAGATGCCGGGCGTCCCCCTCCAGGATGTCTGGACCGACATTCGGCCCATCGGTTCCCGAGCGCGGGAGCGTCTCAGCTACCCCACCCAGAAGCCCGAGGCCTTGCTGGAGCGCATCATCAATTCGTCCAGCAACGAAGGTGATGTCATCCTCGACCCGTTTTGCGGCTGCGGGACGGCGGTGGCCGTGGCGGAGCGGCTGGGGCGCAGGTGGATCGGCATCGACATCACCCACATCGCCATCGCCCTTATGAAGAGCCGCCTGCACGATACCTTTGGTGAGGATCTTTCCTCGTACGAGGTCGTAGGCGACCCCAAGGACGTCGAGAGCGCGCGGGCGCTGGCCACCGAGAGTCGGCACGACGGACGCTACCAGTTCGAGTGGTGGGCGCTGGGCTTGGTCGACGCACGTCCCGCCAAGAGAACGAAGGGCGCCGACTCCGGCGTCGACGGCTCCATCAACTTCTTCGACGACAACAGCGGCAGGGCAAAGCGCGTCATCGTACAGGTCAAGAGCGGCAACGTCCGCCGCGATCAGATTGCGACCTTGAAAGGCGACATGGAGCGGGAGAGGGCCGAGATCGGACTTTTCATCACGCTGGAGGAGCCGACGGAGCCGATGCGACAGGAGGCCGTTTCGGCTGGCTTTTACGAGCCCGAGTACTTTCCTGACCAGCGCTATCCGCGCGTCCAGATACTCACCATTGAGGAGCTGCTCACTGGAGAGGCGCGTGCGCAGTATCCACGGCTCGCGCCGGAGGCCACGTTCCGCCGTGCAAAACGCCAGCGGCGCTCGGAAGGCTCCCAGGGCGAACTCGTCTAGCCTCGGAAGAGCATGTGTCGCTGACGATGGCCTGCACGGGGGGTACTCACTAGCTTCCCAAAGCCGTGCTCGGACGGGAAGGCGATAACCGCAGGGAGTCGATTGCTCACCCCTGTCAGCCTTCCCGTGGAGCCGTCCCCAGCGCCGCAGGGAGGCACGGCTGGCCCTGATTCGATGCGAATCAGGGCTTCGATGCCGTGCGTCCATGACGGGCGCGCGAAGTCAGCCCGACCAGTGCCAGAGCACACGACCATGCTAGAGCGCTGGCGCGTCGACGACCTCGCCTGCGCGCTAGTCGAGACCCAAGACTCGGTCTTCAGCTACGAACGTCCTAGAGGTAGTCGGCTAGGAAGCCCCGCACCCCCTTGATGAGATCGGCCACGTCGCCTTCCTTGACACGATCGAAGTGCCCGTGGTCGGCGTTGTCCCGCACCTCCGTCCAGACAGCCACCTGCTTTTGGCGAAGGCGGTCGTAGACATCCTTGTCACCGAGCTTATTGTTGAGCGCAGAGAGATTGTCCCTCTCATTTACGGCTATGTCGTTCCTAGCGGCGAGCGACCGTAAGCCATTTTCCAGAACGGCCCCAGCGAGAGACGCGGCTGGCATCAAGTAGCCGTTATCGAGCAGATATTTAGCCTGATCGATGAAGTCGGAAAAGACTTCGGCAGCGGCCATCTGCTGGATTGTGTCCAAGTAGCCCTGCTCCACGTCGTCGAGGGCGGCGCGAAGGATACCCACTCCCTTCTCGACACTAGACTGGTATCCAGCGCTTTCCGTTTGCGATGCAAAGCTCTCCCTATAAGTATGAGTGGAACCAAACACCTGCGTTAGGCACACAAGCGCTTGGCTTCTCCATTCCGCATATGCTTGGTCGTCCAGCGTGGAAAAGCCAATGAAACCCGGCGGATTGGGCTTGTGGGTCAGCAGTACCTCCGCTCCCTTCTTGATTAGGGCCTCGATTCGCTTGTTAACCTGCGTGGCCAGTTTCACGCCAGCCTCTCCTAAATCTCATTCAGTACCGGCCTCGCTAGTGCCGCGTTGCGCTACTCAGCGAGAACAGGTCTGATCCTCTGCTTCATCGTAGGGGTCTCTGCCCCCTGTGTTAGGACGTACTCGCGCCTTTGCAAAGGGGCGAGTTTACTGGACCGTCAGTGGACCGCCGTCACCCGATTTGGCCTTCCTCCAGATAGGGGAGGCCCTCCGCGAGCTGGGGGAGGATACCAGGAGGCGACGACCGATCCGAAGCGAACGCGGTTTCCTCTAGGCTCCCCGGTACGTAACGCGATCGGACCGCCGACAAGACCGATAATGGAGAGCGCCATGCACGTAGGATTCATCGGCACGGGCAGCATCGGGGAGCCGATGGCTCGGCAGTTGCTCGCGGCCGGGCATGAGCTCGTGGTGCATGACGCGCGGCCGGAGGCGGCGGCGGCCCTGCGCGAGCTGGGCGCGGCCTGGGGCGCCGACGCGCGCGAGGTGGCAGCGGCGTGCCGAGTCGTGCTGACCTCGCTGCCGGGCCCGCCCGAGGTCGAGGCGGTGGTAACGGGCGCGAACGGACTCCTGGCCGCGACGCAGCCGGGCGACATCCACATCGACCTCAGCAGTAACTCCGTGGCGATGGTGCAGCGGCTCCATCAAGAGGAGGCGGCGCGCGGGGTGATCTACATCGACTGCCCCGTAACAGGGGGCGTGCGCCGGGCGCGGCGGGGAGCGCTGACGCTGCTGGCGAGCGGCGACCAAGAGGCGTTCGAGCGAGTGGAGCCGTTGCTGCAGGTTCTGGGCGAGCACGTGTTCTACGTGGGCGAGGCGGGCAGCGGCTGCCTGACCAAGCTGATCAACAACGCGATCGTGCTGTGCGCGGGGCAACTGGTGCAGGAGGGGTTGGTATTGGGAAGCAAGCTGGGCCTGGAACCGGGACGCCTGTACGAAATGCTGAAGGTGGGCTCGTCAGCGCCGCATATCGGGCTGATGCCGTACATGATCGGCCGCCGCTTCGCGGATCCGACCTTCACGCTCGCGCTGGCGAGCAAGGACGTGGGCTTGGCGCTCGAGGCAGCGCGCGACGCGGGCGTGCCGATGCCGGTGACCGCAGCGGCGCAGCAGACCTACCTGGCCGCCATGGGGCGGGGGTTGGGCGAGCAGTCGTTCCTGGCGACGCAGATCCCGCTCGAGCAGGGAGCCGGCGTAGAGGTGCCGCTGGTGGAGACGAATGAGGGGAGCCAACGGCTCTAGGAGCAGGGCAAGGAAAGCGGTGCGCCGTGCAAGCAACGTCAGATGAGCGCTCCTTGGCGCAAGCGACGATCGAGGAGATCGGGGAACGGATCCGGCAGCGGGATCTGTCGCCGGTAGAGGTCACGCAGCTGACGCTCGATCGGATCGGGCGCCTCAACTCGACGATCAACGCCTACTACACGGTCTTCGGCGAGCAGGCGCTGGCGCTGGCGCGCGCCGCGGAGGCCGAGATTGCGGCGGGAGTGTACCGGGGGCCGTTGCACGGGATTCCGATCGCGATCAAGGACATCTACGAGGGCGGGCGGACGACGTGCGGGAGCAAGCCACTGTCGGGGTATGTCGCGGAGCGGGAGTGCGCGGCGGTGCGGCGGCTGCGGGCAGCCGGAGCAATCGTAGTGGGGAAGACGGCGACCTACGAGTTCGCGTTCGGAGTACAGACGCGCGCGTCGCACTTCGCACCGACGCTGAACGCGTGGGACGTGCGCCGGGAGTGCGGCGGGTCGAGCAGCGGCACGGCCGGGGCGATCGCGGCGGGGCTGGCCTATGCGGGCATGGGGACATGTAGTGGCGGTTCGATCCGCTGGCCGGCGCAGTGCTGCTTCCACGTGGGCTTGAAGCCGACCTACGGACGGGTCAGCCGAGCGGGCATCTATCCGCTGGCGTGGAGCTTGGACCACCCGGGGCCGCTGGCGCGCACGGTGACCGACACCGTCTACATGTTGCAAGGGTGCGCCGGCTACGATCCCGACGATCCCGCTTCCGCGGATGTGCCCGTGCCGAATTTCGCCTCGAAGCTGGGCCGTGCGATCAAGGGAATGCGGATCGGGGTGCTGCGCGACCTGTTCGAGGAGGGCTGTGATCCCAAGGTGCGCGCGACCTTCGAGGCGGCCTTGCCGGTCTTCGAGCGGCTGGGGGCGCGCATCGTGACGGTGCCGACGATCTCACACGCGCAGCTGACGGCGATCGCGCTGCCGCTGCTCTGGAGCGAGGCCGGCGCGATCCACCGGAGCAACCTGCGGCAGAGCGGGGGCGACTACAACCCGCATACGCGGCAGTCGCTGCTGTGGGGGCTGTTGGTGAGCGCCGGTTACAGCAACCTGGCCAACCGCGCCCGCGCGCAGGTGACGGCGGCGCTGCAACAGGCCCTGCATGCGCAGGCCGACGTTTTCGTCTTGCCGACGACGTGCTTCCAAAGCCCGCCGCTGGTGCTCGACGATACGCCGGGGTTTGGGGCTCGGCTCGGCCGGGGAGCCTTGCACACCGCGATCTTCAACATCACGGGGGCGCCGGCGATCCAAGTGCCGTGCGGGTGGGATGCGGACGGATTACCGGTCGGGATGCAGATCAGCGCCGCCGCTTTCGACGAAGAAACGATGGTGCAGGTGGCGTACGCGTACGAACAGGAAGCGGGCTGGTTCCGCCAGCGACCCGATATCTAGCAAGCGGCGCCGAGGGAGCGCTTACTCGTCGTGGACGAAGCGGGGCGCGGTGCGGTCACGGGGGTCGGGATCGAGGCCGAGATAGCGGCGGCGGAGGTCGTCCCACAGGGTGAGACGGGTCCAGTCGGAGCTCACCGGGTGTTGGTCGTCCTCATCAAGAAGGGGGTTGGGAAGGAAGACCGTGAGCTGCTGCTCGCCCTGACCGTTAAAGAGCCGCAGGCCCCAGGAAACCGGGCGGGCAGCGGGATCGAGACGGCGGTAGAACTCGGCGCGGGCGGTGCGACGGTGGTGGGCGAGCTGGGGATCGACGGGCCGGTCGAGCCCGTGATGGGCGTCGATGCAGAGATGCAGGTGCCAGGCGTCGAAGGCCACGGTGAGATAGCCGTCGAGCATGGCGACGGTGACCGGCGCGGCCGGGGCGCGAATCTCCAGTACGGAACCCTGAATGAGAATGCCGAAGCGGATCGCGGCCCAGTGATCGCGGAAGAGCTCCGTGCACAGCGGGACCAGCGTCGTGGCGGAGGTGTCGAGGGGAAAGAGCTCGAGAGTGCCGTTGCCAGGCTCGGTCACAACGCGGCTGCTGTCGGCGCCCATCAGAAGATCTCGTCGCGCTCGCCGAATTCGTACTCGTTGGTGCGCTCGCTGATCTCCGGATCGAGCGCCATCCCTTTCTCGGCCAGGATGTCCTCGAAAGCGGCCAACCAACAGGCGTAGTAATCGAAGGGATCCTGCCCGCGCTCCGCCTCGGCGATACGATCGATCAGGCGCTCGCGAAACTCGTCCCAGGTGTAGACGTGCCGCTCCTCCAAGGCGGCCGCCATGCCGAAGACGCGCCCGTGCCAGGGGGCGTCAAAGACGAGTTCGCCGTTCTTGCGCGGCAAGGCGGCGGCGTCCTGCCAGCGTGCGAGCGCGCGCTCGGGCGGCTCCGCGCCCGCGTTTCGATCGTCCCCGGGGCGGGCGGCGGGCATGGGACAGGCGGCGCTCTGCACGGCCAGGCGGCGGCGCCAGTCGCGGCGATCGTCGAGGGGGAGGCCGTCGGGGCGGGCCTGCCACTGCGACGCAGTGAAGTGGAGATCCGCCAGCGGCGCGGGGGGCGGAAGGTAGGCGTCGGCGTCGAGCATGGCCTCGATGTAGTCGTACAGAGCGATGATGAGCGACTCGCTGTTGATCGACTGGAACCAAAGGGCGCGTCCGTCGAAGAGAAGCAGGGCGACGTTGGCGAGGGCGCAGGGGCCGAGGCAGCCGCCGATCGAGAGGTGGACGATGTTGCGAAAGCGGCGGCGCTCCCATTCGGCGTGGTAGAGCGCGGCCGGCACGGGGGCGAAGCCGTCGTCGGTGCGGCCGCAGCAGCAGCCGGACTCGCACACGAAGAGCATGCCGCGCATGCGGGCGACGTTGACGAGGACGCCGTCCGGGCGCGTGACCAGATTGCGGCGGCGCTGCAGCATCCGTCAGCCGACGGTAGCCGGCGCTTTCACCGGAGCGACGCCGACGAGGGCGTCGCGGGTGATGAGCGGAAGAAGCGCCTCCTCGGTGAGGTGCTCGGTCCCTGCCGGCCGCTGGGGCAGCACCATGTAACGCAACTCGGCGCTGGAGTCCC
Source organism: Dehalococcoidia bacterium (assembly GCA_963663895.2). GTDB lineage: Bacteria > Chloroflexota > Dehalococcoidia > Bin125 > Bin125 > JAPOXK01. The sequence goes on from CAXXRD010000004.1 coordinate 8,959, forward strand.
AGACACGGACCTCCCGTTGCTCGGGGATCTCCAATCCGAACTCGCGCAGGAGCGCGCGCGGCTCGATAACGGAGCGGGCACGGTAGGCGGGGGACTTGTACCAGCTGGGAGGGAGTCCCAACACGGGCCAGGGGTAGCAAGAGCACAGGGTGCAGACGACGAGGTTGTGCACGTCGTCCGTATTCTCGACCACGACCAACAGGTCGTACTTGAGGTCGAACTGCGCGAGCGCCGCCGCGGAGTCGTCCAAGAGGAGACGCTTGTAGTCCGGGTCGGTCCAGGCCTTGGCCACGGCGCGGGCGCCGACCATCGGCCCGGTGTCGTTTTCGTAACGGCTGACCAATTGGTCGACCGCGCCGGGGGCAAGGACGCCCTTCTCCAAAAGGAGCGACTCCAACGCTCGCACGCGCGAGACGACGTACTCCTCAACGTTGGGATGGTTCTTGCCCATCGCTGCCTCCCTGCGATCCGGCCACTACCCAGCCGCCGCCGGCTCGATGTAGCTCTCCCAGAGGTCAACATAGACGGCGTCGCGGTGCGCTGCCGACTCACCCCAGAGCTCCTCCGCTTCGAAGCGGACGTTGTAGACGTGGTCGGGCTCTTCGCCGCGCCCATGGGCATTGGCGTCCGGGAAGACGAAGCAGCCCTGATGCCGGTGCACGCGGCCGCGCTTACCGCGCACGTAGCGGGCGAGGCGGGTGTGGCCGGCAGGCTGCCAATGTTTGGTGAGGACGGTGTCGCCGATCGCAAAGCGCGGCGGGGCGGAGGCTTCGCGGCGGAAGGGATGGCCGCGGCGGCGGTCCAGCGCCGGGTGGACAAACTCCGTCTCGCCGGGGGTGGCGGAGGGAGGAGTGGGGAATGCTTGCGGGTCGTCCTGGAAAGCGGCCGCGCGCCGCTCCAACTCGGCCGCGTCGATGACGCCCTTTTCAATGAGCAGGCGGTCGATGGCGGCGAGCCAGCGTTCGTAATAGGTCGCGTTGAGGTATTCGTCCGGAGACATGCGCTCGATGCTGTGGCGGAGTTCGTCGAGGTTGTAGAGGCGCTGGCCGAGGGCCGTGAGCTGGACCGCGAGGACGGTCCGCTCCCAGTCGGCATGAAAGAGCGGCTCGCGCGGGTCGTGCTCGACGCCGCCGAAGCCGTGCATTCCGCCGAGGTCGTGGATTCCGTTCACAGCAGCGCTTTCGGCGGCGGGCTGGGGAACCCGCGTGCTCGGGAAACATGGGAAGTATAGCGGCGGGGCGAGGAGCGCCGTTGACCGCGATGCGATACTGGGAAACCGCGCGGTGGAAGGGCGCGGCCGAGTGACGAGAGCACTGGAGGGCCGAGCGGTGACGAAGCGCATCAAGGTAGTAGCGTGCACGGGCGAGGAGAACACGGCGAAGTACCAGATCCCGCCGGAGATCATCAGTCCAGGCTTCACGGTGGACTTCGAGACGACGCGGTTCCCGGTCTGGCCGGACAATTACGTCGACTACCGGTTGGTGCAGCTCAGCATCTTGGACGTGGCGCTGTCGGCCGAGCGAGAGGGGTTCGACGCGGTCTTCGTCTGTGACAGCACGGACCTGGGCTTGGCCGAGGTGCGAAGCGCGCTCACGATCCCCGTGGTCGGCGGCGGGCAGGCGACGCTGCAAGTGGGGCTGGCGTTGGGGCGGCGGCTGGGCATCGTCACGGTGTGGCCGTCCGATGTGCGCTTCTGGTACGACGACATGCTGCGCGAGTACGAGCTGAGCGACAAGCTGGCCGGCGTGCGACACATCACGCGCTACGACGAGCTGCAGACCCTCGGTTCAGACGAGAGCTGGCTGAAGCGCATGTGGAATCACCAAGACGACTTTCTGGCTCGCGTCGAGGAGCAGTGCCGCCTCGTCATCGACGAGGACGGAGCGGACGTGGTGATGCTCGGCTGCACCTGCATGGCGGCGATCCGGAATGCGATGCAGGAGCGGCTTGAGGTGCCGGTGCTGAGCCCGGTGCACACAGGCTATCAGTTGACCGAGCTGCTTGTGCGGCTGGGGCTGCGCCACAGCAAGAAGGCGTTCGGACAGATGGGGCCCGTGACGCGCTCGATGATCCACCCCATGATCGAGGAGGCGGCGTCGCGGCAGACGATCATGGAGTTCGCACCCGCCGGCGGCGACTAACGCTCCCCCACGCGAAACGGCACGAGGCGCCGCAACGAATCAAGCGTTCGCATCGCGGCGCTGGGATCCGTCTCTGGGATCTGGATCGAGGGGCGGGACGATCCGTAAGGAGGACGGAATGACGATCGAGACACGCTATATCTTTACGGCGGCGATGGACGTCGCGCCGGAGAAGGAAGCGTTGTTCGAGGAGCTGTACGATAACGAGCACATCCCCCTGCTCCGCCAAGTGCCGGGCGTGCTGGCGGTGGCGCGCTTCAAGCGGGAAGAGCTGACGGTGATCATGGGCGGCCAGCGGCAGCGGATCGTCGTTGCGGACGAGCCGCGGCACAGCGCGATCTACGAGATCGAGAGCCCCGACGTGCTGGTGAGCGATGCTTGGGCGGCGGCGGTTGATCAGGGACGCTGGCCAGACGATGTGCGGCCGTTCACGTCCAACCGGCGTCCGTCGCTGCGGCGGCGCGTGAATCCCGCGTAAGAGCTAGGCCGCCGCGATCTGGTGGAGCTTGAGGAAATTGGTAGGCATGCCCTGACCGAGCGGCAGCCCGCCGACGACCACCACGCTGTCGCCGCCGTCACAGTCCAGGGTGACGCGCGCGATGCGGTCGACGGTGGCGAGCATGCTCTCGAGGTCGCGGGGCGGGGGGCAGCGGACGGGCTGCACGCCCCAGAGCAGGGCCGCGCGCTGCTCGACACCCGCCTCCGGCGCGAGCACAAGGACGGGCACGCTCATGCGGTCCTTGGCGATCAGGCGGCCGGTGTAGCCGCTGACCGTGAAGGCGATCACGCCACGGACCACGGGGTTCTTTTCGACGATCTGCCGGACGGCCCAGCTGATGCCGCGGGAGGGGTCGCCGGCCCATTCCTGCCCGAAGGTCGGGGAATCTCGTTCGCTTTCCTCCGCCTCCGCGCGCCGGGCGATGCGGTCCATCATCTGAACGCTCTCGAGGGGATAGGCGCCGACCGCCGTCTCCGCCGAGAGCATGAGGGCATCGGTGCCGTCCCAGACGGCGTTGGCGATGTCGCTGGCCTCGGCACGCGTGGGGCGGGCGCGGGTCACCATGCTCTCCAACATCTGCGTGGCCGTGATCACGGGGACGATCTTGCGGCGCGCCGCCTGGATGATGCGCCTTTGCCAAACGGGGACGTTCTCCGCCCCGACCTCCACGCCCAGATCGCCGCGAGCGACCATGACGCCATCGGCAGCGGCAACGATCGGGTCCAGCTCCTCGAGGGCATGGGCGTTCTCGATCTTGGCGATGATCTCGATTCCGGATGCGCGCGCCTCAAGCTCGCGGCGCACGAGCCCAATATCGCCGACGTTGCGTACGAACGACATCGCCAAATAGTCGAGCCCCTGCTCGACGGCGAAGGCGATATCGGCGCGGTCCTTGTCCGTGAGCGGAGGCAAACGCAGCGCCACGCCCGGCACGTTCATCCCTGCACGGCTCGTGAGCAGACCGCCACTCCGCACCTCCGTGTTGATCAGGGCGTCGCCGCTGCTGATCACTTCGAGCTCGATCTCCCCATCGCGGAGGAAGATGCGATCGCCGGGGCGAACGTCACCGGCAAGCCCTGGGTAGTCGCAACCGATGACGCCGGCGGGGAGGGGAGCAGTGGGGGCGGTGGTGAGGCGGATGGGGAGCCCGGGAGTCAATTGGACAGGCTCGGACAGCGGCCCGATGCGGATTTTGGGACCCTGCAGGTCACCGAGGATGGCGATGGGGCGGCCCGCAGCCTCCTGCGCTTCACGCACGAAGCGCACGAGCTCCTTCAAGCTCGCATGGTCGCCGTGGGAGAAGTTGAGCCGCGCCACGTCGAGGCCGGCCGCGACCAGAGCGCGGATCATTTCGGGCTGGGAGGAGGCGGGGCCGAGCGTGGCAACGATCTTGGCGCCGCGCCGGCGCGGGCTGGGCGTGGAGAGATCGGCTGCCGTCATCGCCGCCATCCTAGCGGGGGGCGCCGCGCGCTTTTGTCATAGAAAATCCCATGGTGACTCCTAGGCGATCAGAGCGATCCCGCCCACGGCGATGCCGGTACCGATCGCAACCCAGATGGTGATCTTCTCCTTGAGGAAGATGGCTCCCAAGGGCAGCCCGAACAGCGGGGCGGTCGCGAAGAGGACGGCATTGGGCCCGGCGCCGATCTCCTGCACCGCATAGATGAAGAGAATGCCGGAGAGGCCCAGCGAGATGACGCCGGAGGCAGCGATAAAGACCACGCCACGGCGATCGACGGCCCGCCGCCGAATCGCGCTCCGAGGCATGAAGCTGATGATCAGACACCAGATCGCGGCGATGACCGGAACGCGCACGGCATGCACCGCCACGGCGTCGAACCCCTCGGACGAGCTGCGGATCCAGACGCCTTCTTGTCCCCAAGCCAAGCCGACGCCCATGGCGAGCAGCAAGCCCACGACGAGACGCGGCGCCGTGATGCCGACGACGGGAATCCGAACCGGGGCAGTGAGGCTGTAATCCTTGACGGCCGCGGCACCGGCGGCTTCGGAGGCTGGCGTGGAAGGCAGCTTCGCCTGCGCACGTCCGTAAAGGACGACCAGATACACGCCGAGCAGGACCATGGCGGAGCCGACGGCGACCTGCCAATCGACCGATTCGCCCAGCACGATGACCGAGCCAAGGTAGGCGACCATGGTCATCAGGCCCATGATCGTGGGGAACCCGCGCGTCAGGCCGAGCACGGCGATGGCGGCGATGAAGAGCGGCTCCCCCAGCACCATGGAGATGGTGCCGGCGCCGATGAACTGCGCCAGGTCTCCGACGCCCATGCGGGCGACATCGTCTTGCGAACCGAGCACGAAGAGGGCGATAACGAGGAAGATCGCGCCCGCGATCATGCGGATCAAGACCATGGAATAAGGGTCGAGACGGCGCGCGTAGGAGGCGACGAACGTGCTGGAAATTGCGAAGCTGGAAGCCGCGCCTAGAGAGGCGAGGACCCCCACCTAGCGCCGACGATTCGGGGAACGGCGCGATGGCGCGAGCGGCGGGAAGGTGGGTCGAGCGAACATGGCAATACGCAGCTTAGGCGACCGGAGCCCTATCCGCCTTCCTTGCCGGGCGCACCGCCAGGCCACCGATCCGTGCGAGCGGGCGGACCTCCTCGCCGCTGGGACAAGGCGCGGCCCAGGCGATCGAGATACCCGCTTGCCCGCGCCCGGAGATCGCCTACTACAATGGCAGCCCGATCTCATAAGTGCGCCTCCCGGAGGCGGTTATAGAAGGAGCCGGCGCCGATGACAGTAGGACCCCTGACGGGGATCAAGATGATCGAGTGCAGCACCTGGGGTTTCGGACCGATCGGCGGGATGATGCTGGGCGACCTGGGCGCCGACATCATCAAGATCGAAAGTCCGACGCGCCCGGACGCCGCGCGGCACGTGCTGAACATCGCGGGTATCGACAACCGCATGCCGGGCGACCGCAGCGCGCTGTTCGCCACGGTGAATCGGAATAAGCGGTCGCTAGCCTTGGACCTGAAGACCCCCAAGGGGCAGGAGGTGTTCAAGGATCTGATCAAGGGCACGGACATCCTGCTGGAGAACTACCGCCCCGGCGTCTTCGACAAGATGGGGCTCGGCTACGACGTGCTCTCGAAGATCAACCCGGCCTTGATCTACGCCGCGACCGCGGGCTACGGCTTCAAGGGCGCCGAGGCGAACAAGCCGGCGCTGGACGCCGTCGGGCAGGCGCGCTCGGGCTTCATGTACACGATGGGAGCGCCGGGCGACCCGCCCAACTGGAACACGATGGGGGTGGCGGACGTGATGGGGGCGGGGATGCTGGCCTATGGGATGCTGGCCGCCCTCTCGGCGCGGGAGCTGCAGGGCGGCAAGGGGCAGCGGGTGGAAGTCTCGCACATCATGGCGAACATGTGGCTCTCGTACTGGGGGATCGCCGTCTCGATGCTGAAGGGCTACGAGGACTGGCCGCGCTTCGATCGCAAGAGCGCCGGCAACCCGCTCTGGAACCTGTACGAGTGCGGCGACGGCGAGTGGATCATGCTGGGGATCGTGGAGTACGACCGGCACTGGCCGGGATTCTGCGACGTGATGGAGTTGGGCGACGTGGTGGCCGACCCGCGCTTCCAGAACCTGGAGACGCTGGCCGACGGCAACGCCCCCGAGCTCGTGGCGCTGCTCGACGAGACGTTCGCGCGAGAGAACCGTGACGTGTGGGAGGAGCGGCTGGGCCGCAACCCCGATCTGATCTTCACGCGCGTCCAGCACATCGGCGACCTGCCGAGCGACCCGGCCGTGATCGCGAACGATTACCTCGTGGACCGCGATCACAAGCACTTCGGCAAGATCAAGATGCTCTCGCACCCGGTCAACTTGACCGAGACGCCCGCCTCGATCCACTGCGACGCGCCCGATCTGGGCGAGCATTCCGCCGAAGTGCTGAAGGAGCGTCTGGGCTACGACGACGAGCAGATCGCCGATCTAGTGATCGAAGGCGTCGTCGCCTAGAGAGCGCGCAGCAGGCACGCCCCCTCGGGCGCGGACTCCGTGTCCGGCCCGGGCGAGCTAGCCCGCGTAGGTCCAGCCGGTGTAGACGGAGGTGAGGGGGTCGCCGTCGCGAAGGAGGCGGCCCTCCACGACGCGGCCCACGGCCAGGGTGTGATCGCCGACCGGTTGGAGTTGCTCCAACTCGCAGCGCAGCCAGGCCAAGGCGTCGTCCAGGATGGGGCAGCCGCGGTCGTCCAGGGTGTGGGCCACGCCGTCGAGCTTGCGGTGCAGCTGCGCGGCCGCTTGATCGCTGCGGCCCTTGATCTTGGAGCCGTCGCGGGGCTGGAGGAAGGCGGACGCCAGCTCCATCCCGTCCTCGTGCAGAAGATTCACCGTGAAAGCCTCGCTGTGGCGGACGTTGGCTAAGGTGGTGGAGTCGTTTTCGAGCGCGACGGCGATCAGGCGCGGATCGAAGGAAACCTGCATCACCCAGTCGGCGATCATGGCGTTGGGATCGCCGTCACGGGTGGAGCCGATGACGTGGATGCCGTAGGCGAGCGCGTGCATCGCTTCCCGCGTGCGGTCGGCGGCGCTGAATTCCCGCTTGGGCGGCACCTGGAAGCCGGGCGGCAGGTCGTGGAGGTCCTGTGACATCGCTGCGTTTTCCTGGCTCACAGTGTAGGCGAGGCCGTCCGGTTGCTCGCCGGATCCCACTCGCGCCGGACGACCGAGGCCGCTCGCGCGGAAATCCTCAAGGACGACTGCGACCCGCGAGCGGCGCGAGGCGCTATGAACATCTCCAGCAGCAAAGTCATGGTTGTCGCCTTCACCTTCGGCGCGCCGGTGCTGGCCGGGGTGACGTGGCTGATCTGTGACGCGCCGGTCCTCGCCTGGCGCGCGATCCAGCAGAACGTGGAAAGAGAGCGGACGCGGCGGTCGCGGGAGCGCTAGGGGCAGCTAGACCCGCGCCGCCCTTGTCTTGCACGCCCATGCGCGGCGGCGCAAAATGCTGCGGCGATTTGGTGGTTACGGCGGGTTGGGGGGCTCGAAGAGGCTGCGGGCGATGGCGATGACGGCGTCGACGTTGATCCCGCGCCGGACGGTCGGCGATCACGTGCGTCATTGAGGGGATCCACCGCAGCCGTACCAAGGGACGCGCCGTCGCTCTGTTTGAGGTGTGAGGGATCAGGGGGCGGGCGCCGGTTCGCCTTTGGCCCAGCGCAGGTAGTCGCTCAGCGCCCAGCCCTCCGCGCCGTCGTCACTCCGCACGCGCAGCCAGACGCATGACTGCCCTCTCGAGCATCCGGAGTCACTGGTCGCGGTGTGAGTGCCCTCCCCGAACCAGTACCGCCTGTGAGCGCCCTCCTCGATAAAGTGCGGCCAGTGGGTTTGCTGGGATTCCACCGTCTCGACGATCGACCCGTCGGGAAGGCAGGTCACGCGCGCGGACTCCGTCAACGGCTCATCACGGATGTTCAGGCACATGCCATCTGCAACGACCTGGAGCAGCAGGCGGTCATCGAACGTCCGACGTTCGATGACCGGCGGAAGAACGGAACGCAGGATGGTGAGCGATCCGCAACAGTTGTCGTAGACAGTGAAGACCACTTCGTTGTTGGTTGCGCCCCAGCGACTTGCCACCGAGATTCCCCAGGGACTATCGATCTCGACACCCACTGATGCGAGCACGGTGCCGGCTGCATCGGCGACGGTCAGGTTGCTCAGCAGGAAGCGCAGTGGCTCTCCCGGACCCGGCACGAACCGGCGGTTCTGCAGCGTGTTCGGCAGGGGCGACCAGCGGCCGTCCGCGGTCACGATGCGATCGCCCGCCACGGTTCTGACAACCAAGCCCTCGCTGTGGGGGAGCCAGAGCGTATGGGGATAAATCTTAAAGAAGGATAGGGTCCGGACTCTCAATAAGTCCCAGAAGGCTCCCTTGACGCGGAACAGCGCATCGCCGGTGACCGCATCGAAGACGGAGACGGCCGTGAGCTGCGTGAGGGACCCCGTGAAAACAGCACTGACTCGCTTTGTCAGGGTGATGGCTGCGATGCGACGCCCGTCCGGCGAAAGGTAGGGCCCTTGCCATGGCTCTCCCGCCCGGATGTCGGAGGTACACGCGAAGGAGGCGTCGGAGAGGACCTGCGCAGCCCAGTCGTAGCGCACCACGCGGCATGTCGCATCCTCCCTTGTGTCCCTCCCGATCACGGCGAAGCCGTCTCCCGACGAAAAGACGCCAACGTGGTACCCACCGGCGTCCCCGGCGGAGGACGCACCGAAGGGCGCCATGCCGACAGGCGGGCGAAACGCCGTGACCGCGCCTCTGTCCAGCCCGATGGCGTGGAAGGCCTCTCCATCGAAGAGGAGCAGGCTCCGCCCGTCGGGGCTCTCCCACGCGCGCTCGCGGCTCCATTCACCGAACCATCCACCGACCGGTGATGGAAGCTCGAACCACGTATCCGGGGCGACCGCCTCCACCATGACAAACCGCTGAAGGTCAGTCCTGCCTCTGATCCGGCTCGCCGCTCCCGTCTCGACATTCAGGACGTAGACGCCAAGTTCCGTGATGGCCTCGCCGCGCGAGAGTTCGATGTCGGATACGATTTCGGCTTCGCGGCGGCGAGTCGTGAGAGGCGTGGGCGCGGGCGTTGCGGCCGCGGCAGAGGTCGCGACCTCAGTCACCGTTGGCGGCGCGGTCGCAGCCGGCGAGGCAATGGACGTCGCCGTCACGGGTGGGGTGAGACTCGCCGGTGCGGGCGGCTCGACGGGTCCGGTGGTCTTTGGAGCGGGTTCAGTGGGCGCGGATGCCTTCGGCAGAGAGGGCTCGACCGGTTCCGGGAGTGAGGGATCGGGCGGAGTGATCGACGGTTCCGGAGTCTCCGACGCCGATTCGGGAGTGGCTGGTGCGGGTGGCTCGCCCGGCACGACGGCTACAGGATCATCGCCCGAGGAGCCATCGCACGCCGCCAGACTGACCGCCAGCGCCAGCCCGGCTGCAAGCGCGAGTGTCCGGCCCCACGCGCCGTATCTGGCCATGCGGCGTCCCCTCCCGGTGGTCCTGTCGAGCTTAACGCTGACGCTACTTGGGGGGTTCCGCCCAGGGCCCAACATCGGGCCGCCCGCGCGCAAGTTACTGGACCGTCAGTGGACCGCGCGCAGCCCACGAGGCCGTCGTTACGTCACATCGTATCTGGAGGGAGTGGAGCCGGCGGGGGGATTCGAACCCTCGACCTGCTGTTTACGAAACAGCTGCTCTACCTCTGAGCTACACCGGCCTGCTGGCACGATACAAGATGCCGGCGCCTGGGCCGACAGACCTGTGCTGGCGTTATCGCGAAGGGCGTACAGGGCCCGCAACGGCTGCAGCCGGGCGGCGTCAGTCCGGATCGACGAGGGGCACGATCCGGTCCTGGCTCTCGCGGCCGGGCACCTGGCTCTCGGCGTGGTAGGAGGAGCGGACGAGCGGCCCGGACTCGACGTGCGTGAAGCCGAGCGCGCGCGCCTCGTCGCGGATGGCGTCGAACTCGGCGGGCGGCAGGTAGCGGGCGACGGGCAGGTGCTTGAGGCTGGGGCGCAGGTACTGGCCGACGGTGAGCACGTCGCAGTCGACGGAGCGGAGGTCGCGCAGCACGGCGCGAATCTCGTCGCGGGTTTCGCCGAGGCCGACCATGATGCCGCTCTTGGTGACGGGCCGCGGCGACCAGGCGGCGGCGCGACGGAGCAACTCAAGGGATTGAGCGTAGTCCGCCTTGTGGCGCACGGCGGGGTAGAGGCGCGGGACGGTCTCCGTGTTGTGGTTGAGCACCTCGGGCTGCACCGCCAGCGTGGTCGCGAGCGCCTCCCAGTTGCCCTCGAAGTCGGGGATCAGCACCTCGATGGTGGTGGCGGGCGAGAGCCGGCGGATCCAGCGGACGGTGTCCGCGAAGATGGCGGCCCCGCCGTCGGGGAGGTCGTCGCGGTTGACCGAGGTGACGACGGCGTGCTTGAGGCCCATGCGCTGGACGGCGAGGGCGACGCGCCGCGGCTCGTCGCGGTCGAGCCCGCTGGGGCGTCCGCTAGTGACCTGGCAGTAGCCGCAGGCCCGGGTACAGGTGTCGCCGAGGATCATGAACGTGGCCGTGCCGCGCCCCCAGCACTCGGCGAGGTTCGGGCAATGGGCCTCCTCGCAGACGGTGTGCAGGTCGGAGTCGCGCATGATGCCGAGGAGGCGCCGATAGGCGGGGCCCGAGGGCACGCGCACCTTGAGCCAGTCGGGCTTGGGTCCCGCCGGATTCGGCGCCAGTGCGGATCGGCTGGGCGGCGGCATCGCCGTCCGATCGTAGCAGCCCAACCCCGGCCGCCGGGCGATGCGCGGGGACGCCTCCGCCGGCGCGGCCCTGCCGGGAGGCGTATCGTGGCGCTGTGTAGCGGGATCGACCGCGCGCGCGCCGGCGACGGGGGTAGGGTGCAGTCATGTTCCAGGTCACCTTGGTCTCGGGAGACGCGTCGCTGATCACGAGCCTGCGAGGGCCGCTTGTCGACGCGGGCTACGAGGTCGTCGCGCTCGCGGGCAGCGAGGAGAGCGAGCCGGATCCGGCGGCGGCCGCGGACGTGCTGGCGGTCGACTGGCGGGGGGCGTCGCTGCGGCCGGCGCCGCCCTTCGTGGAGATGCGCCGGGCCTGGCCCAGAGCCCTTCTGATCGCCGTCGTGACCAGCGATCAGCTCGCCGATCTGCCACCCAACATTGAGGACTTCGTCCTGCCCCCGCTGGCGCCGGAAGAGTTCGTGGCCCGCATTCGCCAGGCGCTCTGGCGGCGGCGCGGGGCCGGTCCCGGCGACCTGATCGTGGCCGGCGACTTGCGCCTCGACCTCACAAGCTTCCAGGTGCTGGTCGGCGGGCAGGCGATCGCCTTGACCTACATGGAGTATCAGCTGCTGCGCTACCTGATGACCCACGCGGGGATGGTGGTGACGCGAGAGACGCTGCTCAACCGCGTGTGGGGCTACGACTACTACGGCGGCATGCGGACCGTGGACGTGCACATCCGGCGGCTGCGGGCCAAGCTGGGCTCGGTGGCGGCGCGGCAGATCGAGACCGTACGCAACGCGGGCTACCGTTTCGCCGAGGTGCCCGGTCCCTAACGCGAGCCCGGCCGCGCAGGCGCAGCGCCTGCGCGTATACACACGGCGGGGGTCCCGGTCCAGAGTTAATCTGACTGTAATACGGACTGTAATACGGTGGTGCGGCGCAGGGACGCGGCTATGATCGCCGGGACCCTCAATCTATTCGGGCAGTTCATATGGGCGCCGCCGCGGCGTCGGTTCAGTTGGAGGTAAGTGGGATGGCACTCAAAGACATCGTCCAGCACAAGCGGATGCCTGGCTTGTCGTCGGTCGAGTGGGAGGAAAGCAAGACGGCGGTCGACGCGATCCAGCAGTTCATCGAGAGCAACGAGGTGGAGATGGTGGACATCAAGTTCACCGATCTCCTGGGCACGTGGCAGCACCTTTCTCTCACGCCCCGTGAGATGGGCGCCGCCGCCTTCCGGGAGGGGATCGGCTTCGACGGGAGCAGCATCCGCGGCTTCCAGGGGATCGAGCGATCGGACATGGTGCTGATTCCGGACGCCAGCACGGCCCTGATCGATCCCTTCATGACGCGCCGCACGCTCCATCTGATCGCGGATATCTACGATCCGGTGACGCGGGATCGCTACGGCAAGGATCCGCGCGCGGTCGCGGAGCGCGCGGAGAACCACCTGCGCGACAGCGGCATCGCCGACCTTTCCTGCTGGGGCCCCGAAGCCGAGTTCTTCGTGTTCGACAGCATCAGCTACGACTCCGAGCGCGACCAGGCCTTCTACCGCGTCGATTCCGTCGAGGCGGCCTGGAACACGGGTGTCGACGACAAGGAGAGTGAGAACAACAACCCCAACCTCGGCTACAAGACCGAGCACAAGGAAGGATACTTCCCCGTTCCCCCGCGGGACACGCTCCAGGACATCCGCACCGAGATGGTGCTGACGATGGAAAGCCTGGGGATCGACACGGAGGTGCACCACCACGAGGTGGCGACGGCCGGGCAGTGCGAGATCGACCTGCGCTACGACTCGCTGCGATCGATGGCGGACAAGGTGCTTTGGTACAAGTACATCGTCCGCAACGTGGCGCGGCAGGCGGGCAAGACGGCTACGTTCATGCCCAAGCCGATCTTCGAGGACAACGGCAGCGGGATGCACGTGCACCAGTCGCTGTGGAAGGATGAGGTGCCGCTCTTCTACGACCCCGAAGGGTACGCGGGGAGCTCGGAGATGGCGCGCCATTACACCGGCGGACTGATCAAGCACGGCCCGGCGCTGATGGCCTTCTGCGCTCCCACGACAAACAGCTACAAGCGCCTGGTGCCCGGCTACGAAGCGCCGACGACTCTCGTCTACAGCGCCCGCAACCGCAGCGCCGCGATCCGGATCCCGATGTACTCGCAGTCGCCCAAGTCGAAACGGCTGGAGTTCCGCTCGCCGGACCCGACGGCCAATCCCTACCTGGCGTTCAGCGCCCTGCTGATGGCCGGCCTGGACGGGATCCGGAACCAGATCGATCCGGGCGATCCCGTGGACGACGTCGATCTGTTCGAGATCGACATGGCGGAGGCGGGGTACCCCCAGGTACCACACTCGCTGGCGGGGGCCCTCGACGCATTGGAGCGCGACCACGCCTTCCTCTTGGAAGGGGGCGTCTTCACCGAGGACCTGATCCAGACGTGGATCGGCTACAAGCGCAGCGCGGAGGTGGACCCCATGCGGATGCGCCCGCACCCGTACGAGTTCCAGCTCTACTTCGACGTCTAACGCGCCTCAGCAGCAACCCGAACGGCCCAAGCTCACCACTTGGGCCGTTCCCTCTCTGCGAGAGGGAGGAACCGGCGATGGCACGTGAGACGACGGCGTACGTCCTGGCAACGGCGCAGGAGCACGACGTCCGCTTCATCCGTCTGTGGTTCACAGACATCCTGGGGTCCTTGAAGTCGTTCGCGATCACGGTGGACGAGTTGGAGACGGCGCTCGACGACGGCGTCGCGTTCGACGGGTCGTCGATCGAGGGGTTCGCCCGCAGCGACGAGTCCGACATGATCGCGCGTCCAGACCCGGGGACGTTCGTGGTGCTGCCCTGGCGCCCGCACGAGGACCGGGTTGCGCGGATGATCTGCGATATCACTTGGCCGGACGGGCGCCCGTTCGAGGGCGACCCGCGCTACGTCCTGCGCCGCACGCTGCAGCGGGCACGGGCGCTCGGCTACACCTTCTATGTGGGTCCCGAGCTGGAGTACTTCTATTTCCGGGGAGCCACCGACCCGGAGCCGCTGGATGCCGGGGGCTACTTCGATCTGACGCCGCTCGACGCGGCCAGCGATCTCCGCCGCGAGACGGTGCTGACGCTGGAAGAGATGGGGATCTCGGTCGCGTCCAGCCATCACGAGGTGGCGCCGAGCCAGCACGAGATCGGGTTGCGCCATACGGACGCGCTCACGATGGCCGACAACACGATGACGTACCGGCTGGTGGTGAAGGAGATCGCGCTCAAGCACGACGTGTACGCGTCGTTCATGCCGAAGCCGTTGTCGAACGTGAACGGGAGCGGGATGCACGCGCACCAGTCGCTCTTCCACGGCGAGGTCAACGCCTTCTTCGACGAAGACGGCCCGGCCCACCTCTCCCAGGTGGCGCAGCGGTACATCGCGGGGCTGCTGCGCCACGCGCCGGAGCTGACCTTGCTCTGCAACCAGTGGGTGAATAGCTACAAGCGGCTGCGTCCGGGGTTCGAAGCGCCCGCCTATCTGACATGGGCGAGGCGGAATCACAGCGACCTGATTCGCATCCCAGAGGCCGCCCCCGGCCGACCCGAGGCGGCCCGCGTTGAGTACCGGGCGGCGGACCCGGCTTGTAATCCGTACTTCGCGTTCAGTGCCCTGCTGGCGGCAGGTCTGCAGGGGATTCAGCAGGAGTACCGGCTGCCGCCTGAGACCGTGGACGACGTGTCGTTGCTCGGCGAGGAGGAGCGGCGCGCTCGCAATGTCGAGCGGCTGCCGGGCACGATGGGCGAAGCGATCGATCTGTTCGCGCGGAGCGATCTGATGCGCGCCACCCTGGGCACGCATGTGTTCGAGAGCTTCTTGCGCAACAAGCGCATTGAGTGGGACGCGTACCTCGGACAGGTGACGGATTTCGAACGGGAGCGGTATCTGCCCGTGCTCTAGGTGCCCGGGAAGAGCATCGCGGTGGAGTGCTCGATCGCCTTGAAGAGTGGGGTGGGGTAGAGGCCGACGAAGAAGACGGCGGCGGTGAGCACGGCGATCGCACCCGTCATGGGCACCGGCACATGCAAGCGACTCGCTGCAGTGTCGGCAGGCTTGTACAGATAGATCTGCTTGATCACCATCAGGTAGTAGTAGAGCGAAACAAAGGAGGCGGTGACGCCCATAGCGGCGAGCCAGAGGAAGCCGCTGTCGGCAGCTGCCTGGAAGAGGATAAATTTGGTCACGAAGCCGGCGAAGAGTGGCATCCCGGCCAGGGAGAACAGGCCGACGGCGATGGCGAGGGCAAGGAAGGGTTGCCGCTCCGCCAGTCCGCGCAGGTCGGCGATGTCGTCGCGGCCCGTGCGATTGTAGAAGGCAATGAGCGCGGCGAAGACGGCGATGTTGGTGGCGACGTAGCCCACGAGGTGCAACACGAGCGCGCTGGCGGCGGCGTGCGAGTTGGCCAGGGTATCGGCATGCAGGGCCACGATGCCCACCAGCAGGTACCCGACTTGGGCGATCGACGAGTACGCCAGCAGCCGCTTCATGTTGGTCTGCTGTAGCGCCATGAGGTTGCCCACGATCATCGTCCCGGCAGCGACGATGGCGACGAGCCAGACCCACTCGGCGCTGGCCGGCATGAAGGCCTCGGCGAAGAGCCGGAGGAAGAGCGCGAAGGCAGCGGCCTTGCCGCCCGCACTGAGGAAGGCGGTGATGGGCAGCGGCGCCCCTTGGTACGCATCCGGGGTCCACTGGTGGAAGGGAACCGCCGAGACTTTGAAGCCGAGCCCGGCGACGACCAACACCAGACCGATGATGAGGCCGGGCCGGACGTCCGCCGCCGCGGGGAGAGCGGGATCGGGGATCGCGGCGCCGAAATTGCCAAGCTGCGTTGCGATATTGCGCGCGGCCTCCACCCCGTCCGGGTCGATGGGACCGTAGGTGGTGGTGCCGGTCACCCCGTAGATCATGCTGAGGCCGTAGAGGAAGAGCGCCGACGAGAAGGCGCCGAGCAGCATGTACTTCAGGGAGGCTTCGTTAGAGAACGGGTTGAGTTTATTGAAGCCGACGAGGATGTAGAGGCTGAAGGAAAGGAGCTCCAGCGCGATGTAGGCGGTGATCAGCTCGCGGGCGCCCGCCATGAGCATCATGCCCAGCGTGGCGAAGAGGATCAGGCCGTAGTACTCGCCGTGGTTCTTGAGACGATCGGCGGCGAACTGCATGCTGGCGAGGATGGTGAAGAAGGCAATGCCCAGGAAGAAGATGCGGAAAAGTACGGTGTAGTTATCGACGGCGATGATGTTGGCGAAATCATCGTTGACGTTGATGTAGAAGACGGCGGTGAGCACGAGGAGGGCGAAGACCGCCGCCGCCGCGCCGTAGCCGAGGAACTCTTGGCGCAGCCGAGGGAAGCAGAGGGCCACGGCCACGATGAGCGTGGCGAGCCCCGCCATCACAAACTCCGGTACGACTAGTTCGTATTCAAAGTCCATGTCAGTCGATGATCCCCGGGAGCTTATCGGCAGGGCTGCCGATCTGCTCCACCTGCGGCAGCTCGTTCACGGAGACGGAAATGCGGTCGACAAAGGGCGCGGGCCAGACGCCCATGGCGACGATGCCGGCGATGAGGGTCACGCCGGCCAGCGCCTCGTAGGGCCGAAGGTCGCGCAGGCTTTCCCACTTGGCGTTGAAGGGACCCAGGGCGGCACGGCCCATCAGCCGCAGGATGTAGACAGCGGTGACGGCGGCGGAAAGCACGCCGATGGCGGCGAAGAGCGGGAAGGCGTCGAAGGCGCCAACGAAGATGTGGAACTCAGCGACGAAGCCGCTGAGGCCTGGTAAACCGAGCGAGGCCAAGCCCGCGATGCCGAAGAAGATCACGAAGAGCGGCATTTTACGGATGATGCCGCCGAAGGCGTGAATGTCGCGGGTGTGGGCCTGATCGTAGATGGCGCCCACCATGGCGAAGAAGAGCGCCGTCATGACGCCGTGGCTGAACATCTGGAGAACGGCGCCGTTCACCCCGATGGTGTTCATGGTGCCGAGGCCCATGAGCACGAAGCCCATGTGGCTGACCGAGGAGTAGCCGATCACGAACTTGAGGTCGTGCTGGTGCAGGGCGGAGAAGGCGCCGTAGATGGCGGCAATCGCGCCGAGGACGAGCAGCACGGGCATCCAGAATTCCGTCCCGGCGGGGAGCAACTCGATGCCGAGGCGGACGATACCGAAAGCGCCGAGCTTCATCAGGACGCCCGCGTGCAGCATCGAAACGGCCGTAGGAGCAGCGACATGGCCGTCGGGCGACCACGTGTGGAAGGGCCAGAGACCGGCGAGGACCCCGCAGCCGATCATGAAGAAGGGGAAGAAGGTCTTGGAGAAGCCGGCATCGAACTCGACCTGTCCCAGCGCCGGCAGGTCGAAGGTGCCGAGACCGGCTTCGATGAAGACGGCGAAGATCCCGATAAAGATCAGGACGGAGCCGCCGACCAGCACCATCATCAGCTTCATGGCGCCGTACTCTTTGTTGGTGCTGCCCCAGATGACGATCAGGAGATACATGGGCAGGACGGCGAGTTCGTAGGCGAAGAACCAGAAGAAGAGATCTTGGGCGATGTAGACGCCGAAGACGCCGGTGACGAGGAAGAGGAAGAGGAAGAAGAAGTGCTTGTTGCGGTAGTCGATCTTCCAGGAGACGAGCGCGCCCGTGAAGGCGACGATGCCGTTGAGGAGGACGAGGGGGGCGGCGATCCCGTCGACGGCGAGGTGGAGGGAGATCCCGTTCTCTCGGAGGAAGGCCACGTTTTCGAGCCAGACGTAGCGGAGGTCGAACTGGAGTCCGCCTTCTTGGTAGTCGTAAAGAGCGAAGATGTAGATGGAGTCGATGAAGGTGGCGAGCGTCGCCAGGAGCGCGATGGCGCGGACGGCGTTCTTGTACTGCGACGGCAGCAGCAGGATGGCAAGCGCGGCGCCAGCGGGGATCAGCAGCAGGAGGAGAAGGGTTTCACCCGCGTCCACTGTTCCTCCTACTTTGTGCCGCGCCGCGCCGCTGCGGCCAGCGATTGACTAGAGCCGGACGAGGAAACCCAGGGCACCGGCGGCGGCGATGCCCAGCACCATGAAGAGCGCATAGTCAGGGATGCGGCCGGTCACGTGGTATCGCATCCAGGAAGCGCCGTAGCGCGTGAAGTCGGCAGGGCCGTTGATGCCGGTGTCGTTGACGACCACGCGGTCGAAGACGGCGACGGCGCGGCCGGCGGGAAGGACGAGGCGGTCGATGGCGGCCTGATAGAGATCGTCCATGTAGAACTTGTTCTGCACGAGCACGGTCACGGGGGGAGCAAAGGCCGCGAGACGCTGAGCGCGCTCGGCCCTGCCCCAGAACAGCCAGAAGGCAGCGCCGATGCCGGCCAGGGAAGCGACGCCGGTCGCGGCGGCGATCGTGTCGTCGAAGTGGAAGGTTTCCGGGAGAGGGAAGTAGACGTAGTTGTTGATGCCGCCGGGGAACCCGAGCGCGCGGCCGACTTGGTCGAAGGCGAAGAAGCCCACGAGCAGGGTCAAGACGGCGAGGATCAGGAGCGGTCCCACCATCAGGAGCGGCGCTTCCCGGGCGCGCCGGATCATGGCGAGATCCTTGGGCGAGCCGAGGAAGGTGATGATCACGAGCCGGGCCATGTACAGCGCGGAGAGGAACGCGGCCAGGCCCATCAGGATGAGGACCACATCACTCTGGTAGGCGTTCACAACCACGAAGATCTCATCCTTGGAGAAGAAGCCGGCTAAAGGCGGAATGCCCGCCAGCGCAAGCGCGCCGATGGCGAAGGTGAGGGTCGTGATCGGCATGCGCCACCAGAGGCCGCCGAGCCGGCGCGCGTCCTGCTCCTCCGTCATGTGGATCACGGAGCCGGATCCGAGGAAGAGGAGCGCCTTGAAGACAGCGTGGGTAAGGAGATGGAAGATCGCCACCCCCACGGCGCCGGCGCCGAGCGCCACGAACATGAAGCCGAGCTGGCTCACCGTGGAATAGGCGAGTACGCGCTTGATGTCCGTCTGGACGAGGGCGAGCACGCCCGCGAGCAAGGCCGTGGTCAAGCCGACGGCGGTCACGACCTGCAGCGCCCCGGGCGTCGCATCGAAGAGGGGAAGGAGCCGGGCGACGAGGTACACGCCCGCGACCACCATGGTGGCCGCGTGGATGAGAGCGCTGACGGGCGTGGGGCCCTCCATGGCGTCCGGGAGCCACACGTGGAAGGGGAATTGGGCGCTCTTGCCCATCGCGCCGAGGAAGACCATCAAGGTCGCCAGGATGAGATAGCCATCGCTCATGACGGGGGCGAGATCGTTGGTGCGACCGGCCTGCGCGGCGGCGATGATGTCGCTGATCTGGAAGCTCCCGGTCGCGCGCCAAAGAAGAATGATGCCGATGAGGAGGCCGACATCGCCGAGGCGAGTGGTGACAAAGGCTTTCTTGGCCGCCTCCACCGCCGATCGCTTCTCGTAGTAGAACCCGATCAGCAAGAAGGAGCAGAGTCCGACGCCCTCCCAAGCGATGTAGAGGAATAGGAGATTGTCGGCGAGGACCAAGGCGAGCATCGCAGCGACGAAGAGGGAGTGCACCGCGAAGTACCACCAGTAGCGCGGTTCCGGCTTGCCGTGGTGTCGCATGTAGGCAACCGAGTAGATCTGCACGAGGAGCGCGACCAGGGTGACGACGCCGAGCATGACGAGGGCGATCGAGTCCACGGTGAAACCGATGCGCAGCGTGAAGCCCTCAAACTGCAACCAGTTGAAGCCGACGTTGGAGAGGCCGCCCAAGCCCGCCTGGATGGAGTCGAGGTGGGCTTCCAGCACGAAGAAAAAGAGCACGAAGCCGCTGGCGATGGCGGTGATGGAGAGCCAGTCGCCGCCGCGGGGGATCCTGTTTCCCAGGACAAAGAGCGCGATAAAGGCACAGGCGGGGATCGCGGGGATGATCCAGGCGTGGTCGAGCCAGTACATCTAGGCGCTTGCCCTCCGTTGGCCCTGCCGCCTGCCTACCATTTGAGCAGGTTCACTTCGTCGACGTTGGCGGTGGCGCGGTTGCGGAAGAGGCGGACGACGATGCCGAGCGCCAGCGCGACCTCCGCCGCGGCCACCACCACGATGAAGAACGCGAAAATGATGCCCGTGAACGTGTTGTCGAACGCGACGCGGCCGTAGATCGCGAAGGCCACCATGTTGATGCTCACCGCGTTCAGCATGAGCTCGACGGACATCAGGATGTTCACCGCGTTGCGGCGGGTGAGCACGCCATAGACGCCGATCGAGAAGAGGATGGCGCTGACGACGAGGACGTGCTCAAGCGGCGGCATTACTGCTCTCCTTGGTCGGGTTGGGAGAGGAGGATGGCGCCGGCCATGGCGATCACGAGGACCACGGAGATCACCTCGAAGGGCACGGCCCAGGCGCTGAAGAGCACATCGCCGATCTCCTGGAAGGGGACTGGCTCGATGTCGTCCGGGTTAGCAGTCGCCCACTCCGAGGCGACGATCCCGGCCACGAAGGCCGCCAGTAAGCCGGCGGCGATGGTGAAGGCGATCGGGCGGTTCTTGCCGAAGAGGGCCTGAGGCCGCTCGCGGGCGCGCGTCAGCATGAGCGCAAAGAGCACCAACATGATCACGGCGCCGCCGTAGACGACTAACTGGGTAAGTGCGAGAAACTCGACCGTCAGGATCACGTAGATCCCTGCGACGGCGCCGAGGGCGAGAATGAGCGCGAGGGCGGAGTGGACGATGTTGCGGGCGAGAACTACCCCGAGGCCGCCGCCGATCATGACGAAGGCAATGCCGTAGAAGACGATTTCCGTTGCGCTCACGCAGCGCTCCTCAGTCGCCGCCCGCCGGGTCGTGGGCGGTAATCAGCCGCGGACGCGCAGGCTGCTTGTTGAGGGAGCGCCCGGCACCGCGCGACAGCGTTCGGACGCGACCGTAGACCAATCCGATCAAGAGCAGGAGCAGCGCCAGCGAGGTGATGCCGATGATCCACTCGCCGCCGCCGTACGCCAGGATGATGGCGTTGGCGAGCACCTGCACGATGGAGAAGGGCAGCAGCACTTTCCAGGAGAACGCCATCAGTTGGTCGATGCGCAGCCGTGGCAGCACGGCACGCGACCAGAAGAGGACAAAGATGACCGCCGCAGTCTTGGCGATGGTGAGCAGCACCTGCAGGCCGAGGCCTACATCCTCTCCGAAGGGGAAGTTCCAGCCGCCGAGGAACACGGTTGAGCCGATCACCACGAGCAACAGTAACGCCGTGTACTCCGCCAGGAAGAAGAAGCTCCAGCGGATGCCGCTGTATTCCACGAAGTAGCCGCCGACAACCTCCGATTCCGCGATGGGCATGTCGAAGGGGGGGCGATGGAGCTCCGCGAGGGCGCCGATCATGAAGATCGCGAAGCCCAGGGGTTGCAAGAGGAGAAAGGGAGTTGTGGTCTGCTCGAGCGCGATGACGTTGAGGTTCACGGCCCCGAAGGCACTGCCGCCATCGACCGTCAGTCGCGCCGCCACGACGAGGATCACCCCCACGCTGACGAGCAGCATCGGCAGCTCGTAGGAGATGGCCTGGGCGGCCGCCCGGACGGCTCCAAGCAGCGCGTACTTGTTGTCCGAGCCCCAGCCCGCCATCACCACCCCCACCAAGTTCAACCCCAGCACCCCGAAGACGTAGAGAAAACCGAGCTCCAAGTCCCGCACGATCCAGGTCTCGGTCCAAGGGATGGGAATGAAGACGAGAAAGATGGGGACGAAGGCGAAGTAGGGCGCCAGCTCAAAGACCCAGCGGTCGGCCGAGGCAGGACGTACGTCTTCCTTCGTCAGCAGCTTGAGCGCGTCGGCAAGCGATTGCAGCATGCCGAAGGGACCGGTTCGTGTCGGTCCGACGCGCTGCTGGAAGCGCGCCAAGATCTTGCGCTCCAGATAGATGAGTGCGAGAGCGTTCACCGTCATCAACGCCACGATGAACACGATCCGGATCAGCGCGTCGATCCAGTCCGGCAAGCCCAGGCCAGCGAATTCACTCAGCACGATCTCTGGCATGGTGTGTTCAGGCCCCGCCTCACCCGCCCCAGGGCGGCTCGCTCGCTGGAGGCAGGCTACTGGCTCCTACAAGGAAGAGCCAGAGCGCAAGCTCACAACGAAGAAGAATGGCATGTCAGCGATCGACTTCGCAGAGCACGATGTCGACGGATCCCAGGATGATCACGGCGTCGGCGATGTAGGAGCCCCGGACCTGGTGCCGGAGCGCGCTGAGGTTGTGGAAGCTGGGACTGCGGACCTTCATCCGCCAAGGCTTGTCGGAGCCGTCCGACACCATGTAGATACCGTACTCGCCGCGCGGGTTCTCCTGGCGCATGTAGATCTCGCCCGGCGGCGGCTTTAAGACCTTGGGCAAACCCTCGGCCATGATCGGGCCGCTGGTGGGCATCTGATCGAGCGCTTGCGCCACGATGCGAACCGACTGCCGCATCTCTTCCAGGCGCACCAGATAACGATCGTAGACGTCGCCCCGTAGACCGGTGGGCACTTCCCAGTCGAAGCGGTCATAAATCGAGTAGGGCTCGTCGACGCGGAGATCGAGCGGCACGCCAGCGGCGCGCAGCAGCGGTCCGGTGACTCCGTAGCTGATCGCGTCTTCGGCCGACATCCGGCCCACATCTCGGCAGCGCGAGATCATGATCTCGTTATTGGTCATGAGTTCGTCAATGTCGGCGATGCCGGCTTCGATCTGCCCAAGCAGCCAGCGCGCGTCCTCCACGAAGGTTGGGTAGGGTTCCCAGGCAAGACCGCCGACGCGGAAGTAGTTGTACATGAGGCGGTCTCCGCTGACGGCCTCGAAGAAGTCTTGGATGCGCTCGCGCTCTTTGAAGGCCCAGGTGAAAGCCGTGCCGAAGAAGCCGACATCGGTGCCGAAGGCGCCCAGGAACATGAAGTGCGAGAGGATGCGGTTGAGCTCGGCGAGGATGAGGCGAACGTACTCGGCGCGCTCGGGCGCTTCGATGCCGGCCAGCCGCTCGATGGCGTTGCAGTAGACCCACTCGTTGTTGAAAGCGGCAAGGTAGTCGGTCCGGTCTTGGTAACCCAATGCCCCGCGGTAGTCGAGGTTCTCGGTGAGCTTCTCACCACCACGATGCATGTAGCCGATGTACGAGGTGACGTCTTTCACTTGCTCGCCGTCGACGGTGAGGACCATGCGGAAGACGCCGTGGGTCGAGGGATGCTGCGGACCCATGTTGATGTTCATATCGACCGTGTCGAACTCTTCTTCGACGACGACCGGCTCGACGGTGACCTGCGCCTGCGTCATCTAGCCGCCTCTCTTCGCTTTCTCCGCCCGCGCCTTCGCTGCTAGCTCGCGCGCCCGCTTCACGCGCTCCGCCTGGGCGGCTTTCTTTTGGGCCAGCTCCTCGGGGGAGAGATCGGTGGCGGCCTTCTTTTCGGGGGGCGCAGGTGTGGCGGGAGCTGCGGGCTTCGTCTCCACGGGAGCTGCGGGCGCCTCCGTCTTCGCGGCGACCGGGGCGCCGCCGCCCGCCTTGGCCGCCCGCGCCGCCGCGGCGAGTGCACGTGCCTTCTTGACGCGCTCCGCCTGGGCGGCCTTCTTCTCGGCCAGCTCCTCGGGTGTCAGCTCTTGCGCCGGTTTCGTCTCGGCAGGAGCCCCCGCCGCCGCCTGTTTCTTGGCAGCGGCGATCCGCTGCGCGCGCTCGTCGTCGCCTTCGGCATCGTCTTTCCGCACGGGCGGCGCTTCGCGCGGATGCTCCTTGGCGAAGTACTCGACGTCGACGCCCTGCTTCACCTCGACCGGCGCCAGGGGATGGCTTTTGCGCAGCACGGGGAGATCGAAGTCTTCATCAAGGAGGAGGTTGCGGGGATCCGGATGACCTTCGAATTCGATGCCGAACATTTCCCGGCATTCGCGCTCGGCCCAGTCGGCCATTCGCCAGAGGTCGGAGACCGTGGGAAGCGAGGGGTTCTCGGAGGGAACCCAGGTCTTGATGGTGATGGCGTGGCGCAGTGCGGTGGAGTAGAGGTGGTAGACCACCTCGAGGCCCTGATCGGTCCAGTCGACCGCAGTCTGGTTGCGCAGGAGGTCCATCTGCAGCTTGGGGTGCTCGCGGCTGACCCGCAGGGTCTCACGCAGCTGCGGAGCGGGAACCGTGAGCGCGACATCCCACTTCGTTTGCTCGGCCTCGACGGTGATCGAGGCGGGCAGGGCGGCGCGGTAGACGTCGGCGATGCCGCCGGGCGGCGGAGGCTCCTTGACCCGCTCAGCTTTTTCGGCGCGCCTGCTCTTCGGCGGAGCCTTGGCTTGGGGTTCCGTGCCGCTCGTCATGCGCCAGCCGCCCGGTCCTCCATGATCTTTTCTTGGAGGGCGAGAAGGCCGTCCATCAGGGACTCGGGGCGCGGGGGGCAGCCTGGCACGTACACATCGACGGGGATGATGTTGTCGGTGCCCTGGAGCACGCGGTCGTATTGGGTGTAGGGGCCGCCGTTGGTGGCACAGGCGCCCATCGCGATGACCCACTTGGGATGGGGCATCTGCTCATAGAGAAGCTTCACGGCCGGGGCCATCTTCTTGGTGACGGTCCCGGCGACGATCATGACGTCGCTTTGGCGCGGGGAGGGCCAGGGGACGATCCCCATGCGATCGAGGTCGTGGTTGGACATGTAGGTCGCGATCATCTCGATGGCGCAGCAGGCAAGGCCGAAGGTCATGGGCCACAGCGACGATTTCCGCGCGGCGGCAATGACCGCATCAGCGGGCACCTGCATCACGCCAGGCAGGATCTCCTTGTAGAGGACCTGTGGCCGCTCGGCATCGGAGGGAAACAGGCGCAGCGCCTCAGAGGGAGTCGAGGACGAGACTAGCTCGCCGGGATGCGCTTGGGCCATTCCAGCACGCCTTTCCGCCAGGCATACCCGAGCGCGAGCACGAGGATGCCGATGAACAGCACCATCTCCCAGAGCACGAACTGGCCCAGCGTATCGCTGAGGCCCAGGAAGGAGACAGCCCAGGGGAAGAGAAAGATGATCTCGACGTCGAAGACGAGGAAGAGGATGGCGAAGACGTAGTAGCGCACATGGACCTGGGCCCAGTTGCGGCCGATGGGAAGCATGCCGCACTCGTAGACCTGGCCCTTGAGCTTCGTGCGGCGTTTGGGCGCGAGAAGCTGGGTGACGACGAGGGCGTTGAGGACGAGAAAGGCCCCGACCGGGATGGCGATGAGTACGGCGCCATAGTTTTCGAGCAGCTGCTCCACGGGACCCCCGCTGGTGATCTTGGTAGTGCGACCCGGCCGCGCAGAACCCAGCCCGAGTCACCTTCGCTCTGCTGCGATCGTACGGAGGGCCTTGGGGGGTGTCAACGAAACGAACGCTCCGGGGGAATTAGGGGAGCTCCGCCAGGCGGGCGCGCAGGCCATCCAAGCGCCCAACGATCGCGGCGTAGCGCTCCTCCTCGCGCGTCACCACCGCAGCGGGAGCCTTGCTGCGGAAGCTTTGATTGGCAAGCTTGCCCTCGACTCGCCGCAAGTGGCCCTCGCTTTCCTCGATCTCGCGCGCGAGTCGCGCGCGCTCCGCCGCGAGGTCGACCAGTCCCCCCAAGGGGAAAATGATCTCCGCGCGCGCCAGGATGCGCGTGATCACCTGGTCGCCGGGCGCTTGCGCTCGCGACGCGACGATATGGAGCGGGCGAACTCGGGCCAAGAACTCGATGACCGGCGCGCGCGCATCAAGTGCGGCGCCCTCCGCCTCACTCACGACGTAGGCCTCGATCCAGCGCGCCGCCTCGACCTGCTTCTCGGCGCGGACCGTCCGGATAGCGCGCACCACTTCCTGCAGCCCTGCGAAGGACCGCTCCGCCTCTTCATCGACCCAGCGGTCTTGGGACTGTGGGAAGGGGGCCGCGATGAGCGCCTGCGCCTCCGGCGCGGACAGATGCCGCCGCAGCTCCTGCCAGATCGCTTCGGTGACGAAAGGCATGTAAGGGTGGAGCAGGCGCAGGGCCTGGTCAAGCACATGCATGAGAACCGGGAGCGGCGAGGCGTCCCCGGCGCGCAGCCGCACTTTGCTCGCTTCGACGTACCAGTCGAAGTACTCATTCCAGAGGAAGTCGTGGATCTGCCGGCCTGCCTCGCCGAGCTGAAAGTCGGTGAGCAAGCCGTCGACGGTCGAGGCGACCCGCTGGCAACGGGAGAGGATCCAGCGGTCTTCCGGTTGCAGGGCCCCCGCGGGATCGGGAACGCCGATCGTCCCTTCGCCGATGGCACCCAGCACGAAGCGCGCGCCATTCCAGAGTTTGTTGGCGAAGTTGCGTCCGGCCTCAAGACGGTCCTCGGTGAGACGCATGTCGTTACCGGGGGTCGATCCGGTCGCCAGGGTGAAGCGGAGCGCGTCCATGCCATAGCGCTCGCCCGCGACGAGCGGGTCGACGGCGTTGCCGAGACTCTTGCTCATCTTGCGGCCCTGAGCGTCGCGGACGAGGCCGTGCAGGTAGACGGTTTGGAACGGCCCGACACCGTCCATGTTGTGGCAGGAGAGCATCACCATGCGCGCAACCCAGAAGAAGAGGATGTCGTAGCCGGTCTCCATGACGGCGCTGGGATAGAAGCGGCGCAGGTCGGCCGTGTCGTCCGGCCAGCCGAGCGTCGAATGGGGCCAGAGCCCACTGCTGAACCAGGTGTCGAGCACGTCCGGGTCCTGGATGAGCGGGCCCCGGCCGCACTGCTCGCAATCCGACGGTGCGGGCGTCTCCCTGCGCACGATCGGCGTCACGCCCTCGCCGATCGCCACCTCCCGCGCCCGTTCGGCGATCACCGCGAGGTCGTGTCCAGCCGCGATCCACTCGGCGACGGGCGCCGCCGGCGCGGCTTCAAGCGCGACGGTGATGCGGTCGGCGTCGCAGCGCAAGCAGTACCAAACGGGGATACGGTGTCCCCACCAGAGCTGCCGACTGATGCACCAGGGCCGGATGTTCTCGAGCCACTGCAAGTAGACCTTGGCGAAGCGCGGCGGCACGATCCGCATGGCGCCGCTGTGGAATACCTCCGCCGCCTGGGCGGCCATCTCACCCACATCGACGAACCACTGGTCGCTGATCAGCGGCTCGACGACGGTGGCGCAGCGCTGGCAGTGGCCAACGCTGTGCAGGTGCACTTCACGCTTGAGAAGGAGCCCGGCCGCTTCCAGATCGGCCGCCGCGCGCTCGCGGGCTGCGGCGCGATCGAGGCCCGCATAGGGGCCCGCCGCCTCGGTCATGCGGCCGTCCCAAGCAACGGCGCGGATGGCAGCGAGGGCGTGGCGCGCACCGATCTCGAAGTCGAGAGGGTCGTGGCCGGGAGTGATCTTCAGCGCGCCGGTGCCGAACTCAATCTCGACGGCGCCGTCAGCGACGACCGGCAGGGTGCGATCGAAGCCGGGGAGGGGGAGCCGGACTTCGGTGCCGACGAGCGATGACCAGCGCTCGTCGTCGGGATGCACGGCAACCGCCACGTCCGCGACGATCGTCTCGGGCCGCGTGGTCGCGATGACAATCCCCTCGCCCCCGTCCGCAGCGGGATAGCGCACGTACCAGAGCGCGCCTTGCTCGTCCTCATAGTCGACCTCAAGGTCCGAAATCGCGGTCTGGCAGCGTGGACACCAGTTAATGATGCGATGGCCACGATAGACCTTGCCCGCTTCGTAGAGGTCGACGAAGGTCGCCCGCACGGCGCGTTGCGGCCCCTCATCCAGAGTGAAGACCATGCGCGACCAATCACAACTGGCGCCCAGAAGCCGCAGCTGCTCTTCGATACGGCCGCGGTAGCGCCCAACCCAATCCCAGACGCGCGCAATGAAGGCCTCGCGGCCGAGGTCGTGGCGTGAGAGTCCCTCGCGCGCCAGCTCCGCCTCGACCACGTTTTGGGTAGCAATCCCAGCGTGGTCGAGGCCGGGGAGCCACAGCGTGGGGTGGCCGCGCATGCGACGCCAGCGGCAGAGCACGTCCTCGATCGTGGTCGTGAGTGCGTGTCCCAAGTGCAGGGCGCCGGTCACATTGGGGGGCGGCATGATGATCGCGAAAGGGTCGCGGGCCGGATCGCCAGCGGGCTGGAAGGCGCCGCTCTCCTCCCAGAGCGCATACATGCGCCTCTCGACGGCAGTGGGCTGATAGGCCTTGGGCAGAGGGGCAGCAGCCTCGGTCACGGGCAGATCGCTCACGACATCCGTAGGTCGGACCTGGGGTTCCAGGCTATGACGCGGGAAAAACGCGCGCAATGAAACTGTGCAGGAAAACTATGCAGGAAGGAAGCGTGGGGGGCCAGCGAAATTCTAACCCGCCCGTGTCGTCACCGGATCGTGGACGACCTGCGCGTCGACGACGACGGCCTCCCGCGCCAGCTTGTCCGCGATCCGGCGCCGGCGGCGGCGCGTCTCCTCGAGCGCGTTCAACGTGCGGAGTCCGCAGCGTGTATCACTGGCGACACGAGCGGGATCCTGTGTCGCCAAACGCCGCTTGAAAAGCCAATAGGTGAACTCCTTGAGCTCGGCGAGGCTGATACGGTCGACATCTGGCCGTTGCTGCTCACGGCGAAAGGTCGCGAGCAGCGCGCGGCGCGGCACGCCGTAGATGTGCCGGAAGGTCTCCTCATCAACGCGGCTGTCGTAGCCGGCCGCCCAGGAGCGTCGTTCCTTCTGCAGGGCTTCCTCAACAGAGAGCTGCAGCGCCTCTTCGACGCACACGCCATACACGAAATTGAGGTGGGCCCGATACTTCGTCGGGCCCAGCGCTCGTCGCAGGGCCGCCTCGTCCAACTCGACCGGCAGCTGTCCATCAGCCAGCAGCGCTTCCACTTCATCGGGGGGGAGGAGACCGTCCGGAGCGAGTGCGTCACAGAGCCGCTCGGCGAGGCAGAGCCAGTCCAGCGCTTCGCCGCCGATGAGGTAGCGATAGTGCCGCTTCTCGACCTGCTCCTCGCCGAGATCCCAAAGCGCGGCCGTTTCCAGAAGGGCTTCCCACCAGAGACGGCCGCGCCGGATCTCTTGGCGCAAGCGCGCGATGAGCATCTCGGGGTCGCGCGACGCCAGCGCGCCGGGCGCCGCCGTGTCGACCGCGGCTGGGGCGTGATCCGGCATCAGGCCGCGCCGTGACACTTCTTGTGCTTCTTGCCGGAGCCGCAGGGACAGGGATCGTTGCGTCCGATCTTGGACGAAGTCACCGCGCCCGTCGTGGTACGGCGAGTGGGGGCCTGCGCCGCGACGCCGCCGCCGCTCTCTCGCACATTGCGTACGCCCAATTCCTGGGCGACGCCGCCCGCCGCGATCGGCGAGGCGACCGCCGGGCGGGCCCGGGCAGGCGAGGCGCCGCGGGTGCGCCGGCCTTGCTCCTGCCGCTGCACCTGCAAGATCGCCTGCGTGACCTTGCTGCGGATATTGGCGGTCAGCTGGTCGAACATGTCGAACGCTTCGCGCTTGTAGGTCACGAGCGGGTCTTGCTGGCCGTAAGCCTGGAGGCCGACGCCCTGGCGCAGGGAATCGAGCTCGGTGAGGTGCTGCACCCAGAGACGGTCGATGGTTCGCAGCAGCACGAAGCGCTCAAGCCGCCGCATGACGTCGGCGCCGGCGTCGCGCTCTTTATCGTCATAGATGGCCAGGGCGTAGTCGACCAAGGCGGCGGCGAGGGCGCCGCTGCCGCGATCGTAGGCCCCACGGTCGAAGTCATCGAGCGGCATCAGCGTGGCCGCCTCAGCCCAGAAACCCTCCTCGTCGCCGGCACCCGGCCCGCCGGCACTGAAGTGCGCAGCGAGCTCCCGCAGCTCGGTTTCGATCATGTCGACGATGATCGCCTTGAGGTCTTCGCCAGCCAGGACTTTGTCCCGCTCGGCGTAGATGACCGCGCGCTGACGGTTCACCACGTCGTCGTATTCGACGAGGTGCTTGCGCGTATCGAAGTAGTGCCCTTCGACCTTCTGTTGGGCCTGCTCGATGGCCTTGCCGACCATGCCGGATTCGAGCGGCTGGCCGTCGTCCATGCCGAGCTTCGCCAGCATCCCGGGGAGCCAGTCCGGCGTAAAGCGCCGCATGATGGTGTCTTCAAACGAAACGAAGAAGCGGGAAGAGCCGGGGTCGCCCTGCCGCCCGGAACGCCCGCGCAGCTGATTGTCAATCCGGCGTGCCTCATGGCGCTCGGTGCCGATCACATGCAGGCCGCCGCGGTCGGCGACGCCGGCGCCGAGCTTGATATCGGTGCCGCGGCCGGCCATGTTGGTGGCGATGGTGACGGCGCCGGGCTCGCCCGCGTGCAGCACGATCTGCGCCTCGCGCTCGTGCTGCTTGGCATTGAGCACTTCGTGCTTGACGCCGCGGCGTGTCAGCATCTCCGACAGCCCTTCCGAAGTTTCCACCGCCACCGTGCCCACCAGCACAGGACGGCCCCGCCCGCTCACCTCGGCGATCTCATCGACGACGGCCTTGAATTTGGCGCTCTCCGAACGGTAGATCACGTCGGAGTGGTCGTCGCGGATCATGGCCCGGTGGGTGGGGATAACGACCACCTCCAGCCCGTAGATTTTGTGCATCTCCTCCGCCTCGGTCGCGGCGGTGCCCGTCATACCGGCGAGCTTGCCGTAGAGGCGGAAGTAGTTCTGGTAGGTAATGGTGGCCAGGGTGACCGTTTCGCGCTGGACTTTGACGCCCTCTTTCGCCTCGATCGCTTGGTGCAGGCCTTCCGAATAGCGCCGACCCTCCATAAGGCGGCCGGTGAACTCATCGACGATCATGACCTGACCGCTGCGCACAACGTAGTCCCGGTCGCGGTGATAGACGAACTGCGCGCGGAGGGCCGCCTCCAGGAAGCGCGTAAGACGCGCATGCTCGCCAGCGAAGAGGTTGTCGATGCCGAGCGCGGCCTCGACCTTTTCGATGCCGGCCTCGGTCAGCGCGACGGTGCGCGACTTGAGCTCGACGGTGAGGTCGGCGCCTTCCCGGAGTTGGGGGGCGATGCGGGCGAAGGTTCGGTAAAGGTCCAAGCTCTCCTCGGCCTGGCCACTGATGATGAGGGGCGTGCGTGCCTCGTCGATGAGGATGTTGTCGACCTCATCGACGATCCCGTAGGCAAGGGGGCGTTGAACGCGACGCTCGGCCTCCGTGGCCATGTTGTCGCGCAAGTAGTCGAAGCCGTACTCGTTATTGGTGCCGTAGGTGATATCGGCGCCGTAGGCCTCGCTGCGCGGCACCGGGCGCAGGGAGCGCATGTCCCCCCGCTGAGCGCGCTTGGCCCGCTCCTCGGCGGTCACCTCGCCGGCCTTGCTCCTGCCGGGATCGGCGCTTTCGCTCTCCTCTTCGTCCTCGTCGGCACTGGGTTCGTAGTCCGGGTCGAAGAGGAAGGCGGCGCCGTGCTGCAAGACGCCGACGTTGAGTCCGAGACCCTGATAGATCACGCCCATCCAGCGGGCGTCGCGCTTCGCCAGGTAGTCGTTGACGGTAATGACGTGGACGCCGTCGCCCTCCAGGGCGTTGAGGTAGACGGCCAGGGTGGCGACGAGGGTTTTGCCCTCGCCGGTGCGCATCTCCGCGATCTTACCCTGGTGCAGCACGATCCCGCCGATGAGCTGGACGTCAAAATGGCGCATCTGGAGCCAGCGCTTGGAGGCCTCACGGACGACGGCGAAGGCTTCGGTGAGGATGCCGTCGAGGTCGGCACCATCGGCGAGGCGGGCGCGGAACTCGGCGGTCTTGGCGCGCAGCTCAGCGTCGGTATGTCGTGCAATCTCGGGCTCCCAGGCGTTGATTTCGACGGCGACCTTCTGCAGCCGGCCGATCTCGCGGCGGTTGGCGTCGCCAATGATCTTCTTGGCGCCGTCTAGCAGGCCCATAGCATCTCCCGATGCACCCGGAGGGTCTCCCGCCTCCGCGGTGGCCGCACCGGACCGTTCCGGTGCGAACAGCCACCTTTGAGCATAGTGCGGCGGGCGGGGTGATGGTGTTGCGAAAGTCGCTGGCTCAGGGCGGCCCCGAGGCCGCGGTCACTTGAAGAGCTCGCCGACCGATTGCCCGGTATGGATGCGACGGATCGCCTCGCCCAAGAGCGGCGCAACGGAGCAAACGGTGATCTTCCTGCTCGCTGTGGGAGGAGGGGCGGGCAAGGTGTCCGTGATGATCACCTGCTTGATCGGCGCCTCGTTGATGCGAGCGAGCGCGGGCTCAGAGAGCACCCCGTGCGTAGCGGCCGCGTAGACATCGCGGGCGCCGTTCTCTTTTAGGAGGACGGCGACACCCGCGAGCGTGCCGGCGGTGTCGATCTCATCGTCGATGATGAGCGCGTCGCGCCCGTCCACCTCGCCGATCAGGTGCAGCATCTCGGCGGAGTCATCGTTGGCTTGCCGGCGTTTCTCCGAGAGCGCCAGGGGGCTCTCCAAGAGGTGGGCGAGGTTGCGGGCGCGCTTGGCGCTGCCCAGATCGGGCGCGACGACGACGCCGTCGAAGCCCTGCGTACGAAAGTGGGTGGCGAGGAGATTGAGCGCGGTCAGCTCATCCGTGGGGACGTTGAAAAAGCCCTGAATCTGGCCCGCATGGAGGTCGACGGTCAGGACGCGGTCCGCGCCGGCCGTCTCGATGAGGTTGGCGACGAGCCGCGCCGTGATCGGCACGCGAGGCTGATCCTTCTTATCGGAGCGGCCGTAGGGGTAGTACGGGACGACGGCGGTGACGCGCCCCGCGCTGGCGCGGCGCACCGCGTCCAACATGATGAGCAGCTCCATGAAGTTGTTGTTGACGGGGCGCGCGGCGGGCTGGACGACGAAGACGTCGCGCTCGCGGACGTTGTCGCCCAGCTGAACGAAGATGTTTTCGTTGGAAAAGGAGAAGACTTCGGCGTGGCCGAGGGGTTGCTCGAGATAGGCGCAGATACGCGAGGCCAAATCTGGATGCGCATTACCGGTAAAGATCGACGGCCCCTGCAGTACCAAGAAATGCGCCTCTCCCGTCCATCGGCCGGGCGCCAGTATATCCCGCGCTGCAGAGCGGGTCAGCGGGCTGGTTGACGCGTTGCCCAGCCCCACATAGGCTCACATTGATTCTGTATGCCCAGCTAATCCTGCCGCCTATAACGCCACTGTCGCCAAGCACGGCGAGGGCCGTTCTGCGTGTGTGAGGAGAATCGATCTTTGATGGCTATCAGACCACTCTCCGTCACCCCAAACCACAGCGCACTCCCAAACTTTCGCCCGACTTCGCGCGCGCAGCGCCATCCCTAGCCCCTGCGTGACTGGCAGTCCTCATCAAGGCCACGCCGTGGTCCCGGCTTCGCTAAGCGCCGGAGGCCAGCCGCCAAGCATCGAGCGAGGAGGAGACGATTCCCGTGACCGCTGAACTCCGCACTCCCCGAATCGCCGAGCACGCGTTGGTCCCCGCCGACACGAAGATGTACGCGCACAGTCCGGAGGTGCTAGCGCTGCCCAACCTGATCCGGGTGCAGCTGGACTCGTACAACTGGTTCTTGCAGGAGGGCCTCAAGGAGCTATTCGAAGAGGTCGCTCCGATCGAGGACTTCACGGGCAACCGCATGGAGTTGATCTTCGGCAACTATGCGCTGGGGGAGCCGAAGTACTCCGAGCACGAATGCCGCAATCGCGACATGACGTACTCGGCGCCGCTGAGGGTCACGGTGCGGCTGGTGGTGAAGGAGAGCGGCGAAATCAAGGAGCAAGAGCTCTTCATGGGCGACTTCCCCCTGATGACCCAGACCGGCACCTTCATCATCAACGGCGCCGAGCGCGTCGTGGTGAGTCAGCTGGTCCGATCGCCCGGCGTGTATTTCAGCACCACCCAGGACCCGACGACCGGCCGCAGCCTTTGCGCCGCCAAGCTCATCCCGAACCGAGGCGCGTGGCTCGAACTGGAGACGAGCAACCGCGACCTCCTCACGGCCAAAGTCGACCGCAAGCGCAAGATCCCCGTGACGACGTTGCTGCGGGCGCTGGACACCGATCCGCAGAATGCGGATGAGGCCCAGCTCGGGACGGACGCGCGCATCCGCGCGCTGCTGGACGACGTCGACACGGACGCCATCCATCGTTACCTCGACAGCACCATCGCGAAGGAGCCGATCCCAGCCGACGAGGCGCCGCGTGACAAGGCGTGGGCGTTGCTGGAGGTCTATCGCCGTCTGCGGCCCGGTGACCCGCCGACCGCGGAGAACGCGCGGGGGCTGATCGAGAGCCTGTTCTTCAATCCGCGCCGCTACGACCTCGGGAGAGTGGGGCGTTACAAGCTCAATAAGCGCCTGCGCCACCGCGAGACGGAGGAGCGCACGCTCGCGCTAAGCGACTTGGTCGCGATCGTGCGCGAGCAGATTCGCATTAATAACGATGAAGGGCAGCCGGACGACGTCGATCACCTCGGCAATCGGCGGGTCCGCGCGGTGGGCGAACTGATTCAGAATCAGTTCCGGGTGGGCCTTTTGCGCATGGAGCGCGTGGTGCGGGAACGCATGACGATCACCGATCCCGAGCAGGCGACGCCGAGCGCGCTGATCAACATCCGGCCGGTGGTCGCGGCGATGAAGGAGTTTTTCGGCGGGAGCCAGTTGAGTCAGTTCATGGATCAGACCAACCCGTTGGCGGAGCTGACCCACAAGCGGCGGTTGAGCGCGCTCGGCCCCGGCGGTCTGAGCCGCGATCGCGCCGGTTTCGACGTGCGCGATGTGCACCACAGCCACTACGGGCGGATCTGCCCGATCGAGACGCCCGAGGGGCCGAACATCGGCCTGATCGGGAGCTTGGCCACCTACAGCATGATCAACGAGTTCGGCTTCATCCGAACGCCCTACCGCAAGGTGATCACGGAGCTCCCCGCCGATGCGGCGGGGTTGGAGGGGCACTACCTGCGCGAGGACGTCTTGGGGCCGCGCGGCGGTATCATCGCCAAGGCGGGAGACCAGATCACCGCCGCGACGATACGGCGCCTCAAGCCGTTCGGCGACCGGCTAATCCCGCTGCAACCGCAGGTCACGGAGCGGATCGAATATCTCACCGCCGATGAGGAGGAGCGCTTCGTCGTGGCCCAGGCCAACGCGAAACTCAGCGCGGATGGCCGTTTCACGGAAGAATTGGTCGAGGTCCGCGAGGGCGATCACTTCGACGAAGTGCCCCCTTGGCAGGTCCATTACATGGACATCTCTCCGAAGCAGATCGTATCGGTGGCGACATCGCTGATCCCCTTCTTGGAACACGACGATGCGAACCGCGCGTTGATGGGTTCGAACATGCAACGGCAGGCGGTGCCGCTCGTGCGGCCGGAGATGCCGTTGGTGGGGACGGGGATGGAGCGTCCCGCCGCCTACGACTCCGGGCAGGTGATCTTCGCGGCGCAAGAGGGGGAGGTGCTGCGCGCGACGGCAGAGGCGATCGTCGTGCAATACGAGGACGGTGCGGAGGTCACTTACCCACTCACCAAGTTTATGCGCTCGAATCAGGGTACCTGCGTGAACCAGCGTCCGATCGTCTCCAAGGGCGATCGCGTGAGCGCCGGGCAGCCGCTAGCGGATTCATCGTCCACACACAACGGGGAGCTGGCGCTGGGGCAGAACGTGCTGGTGGCGTTCATGGCCTGGGAAGGCTACAACTTTGAGGATGCGATCATCGTCTCCGAGTCGCTGGTGCAGGACGACAAGTTCACGTCGATCCATATCGCCAAGCACGAGGTAGAGGCACGCGACACGAAGCTGGGTCCCGAGGAGATCACCCGGGACATCCCCAACGTGGGCGAGGAGTCGCTGCGCGACCTGGACGAGGACGGAATCGTCCGGATCGGCGCCGAGGTCCGTCCCGGCGATATCCTGGTGGGGAAGATCACGCCCAAGGGCGAGACCGAGCTCACCGCTGAGGAGAAGCTGCTGCGCGCCATCTTCGGCGAAAAGGCGCGCGAGGTGAAGGACACGTCGCTGCGGGTGCCGCATGGGGAGCGCGGCAAGGTGGTGGACGTTCGGATCTTCCGTCGCGAGGATCACAGCGAGCTCCCGGCCGGCGTCAATCAGCTCGTACGCGTCACCATCGCGCAGCGCCGCAAGCTCTCCGAGGGCGACAAGATGGCGGGCCGCCACGGCAACAAGGGCGTGATCTCCCGGATCATGCCGACCGAGGACATGCCGCACCTGGAAGACGGGACGCCCGTGGACCTCATCCTGAATCCGATCGGGGTTCCCAGCCGCATGAACCTGGGGCAAGTGCTGGAGACGCACCTCGGCTGGGCGGCAAACCTGCTGGGCTTCCGAGCCGTGACGCCGGTTTTCGACGGCGCGAGCGACATCGCCGTGGAGGACGCGCTGGGCCGTGCCTGGATCGCACGGGAGGCGGGGGCCGTCGAGCGCCGCGCGACGGTCGATGGGATGAAGCAGGCGATCAATCAGGAGGAAGCTGCGAGCTGGCTGCACGAGCAAGGCGTCGATCCGGACCCCGTCTTCAATGAGAACGCGCCGGGCGCCGCCCGCCGAGCGTGCTTGGAGCTGTGGCTGGAGTCGATTGGGGAAGCGCGCACCCGCGGCGTGCCCTACGAGGATCTCGTGGCGCGGGCGCAGGCGGCCTTCAGCAGCGGGCGCGGGGCGCCGCCGATCTTCGGCAAGCAGTGGCTTTACGACGGCCGCACGGGCGAGCGGATCGACCAGCCGGTGTCGGTCGGCTACATCTACATGATGAAGCTGGTGCACCTTGTGGAGGACAAGATCCACGCGCGGTCGACGGGCCCGTATTCGCTGATCACCCAGCAACCGCTGGGCGGCAAGGCGCAGTTCGGCGGACAGCGCTTCGGCGAGATGGAAGTTTGGGCACTGGAGGCGTACGGCGCCGCTCACATTCTGCAGGAGCTTCTGACCGTCAAGAGCGACGACGTCGTCGGGCGACTGAAGGTCTACGAGGCGATCGTCAAGGGCGATCCGGTGCTGGAGCCGGGCGTGCCCGAGTCGTTCAAGGTGCTCGTCAAAGAGCTGCAGAGCCTGGGACTGTCGGTCGAGGTATTGAACCCCGAAGAGCAACGCATGGAGATTGAAGAGGCCGCCGTTGGTCCTGAAGTCCCAGAGCTCGATATCAATTTGTCCGGCTTCGAGGGCGAGGAGATGATCCGTGCTTGAGGTCAACGACTTTGACGCAATCCGCATCGCGCTGGCATCGTCCGATCAGGTTCGGTCGTGGTCGTACGGAGAGGTCACGAAGCCCGAAACGATCAATTACCGCACGCTCAAACCGGAGAAGGACGGGCTCTTCTGCGAGAAGATCTTCGGTCCGCAGAAGGACTTTGAGTGCATGTGCGGGAAGTACAAACGCGTCCGCTACAAGGGAATCATCTGCGATAAGTGCGGCGTGGAGGTAACGCGCAGCAAGGTGCGTCGCGAGCGCATGGGTCATATCGAGCTGGCAGCGCCCGTGAGCCACATCTGGTTCGTCAAAGGGACGCCGAGCCGCATGGCGCTGCTGCTGGACATCTCGCCACGCGCCCTGGAGCGGGTGCTGTACTTCGCCCAGTTCATCATCACCGCCGTCAACGACGAGCAGCGGGCGAAGGCGATCGAGCGTCTCAAGCTGGACGCGAAGGACGACGTCGAGGATGCCGAGAAAGATCTGGAGCGCAAGCTCGCGCAGGTCGAGGAGGCACGCGAGGCGGCGCTGGCCGAGATCCAGACGGCGCTGAAGCAGGCGCTGCAGGCGAACGAGGAGGCGTTGGCGAACCGCACCGCCGCGCTAGAGGAAGAGGCGCAAGCGCTGCGCGAGGCCATTGAGGCGAGCGACGGCAAGACCGCGCGCCGCAATCTCAAGCTGGGCGAGGTGGTGATCGTCCGCTACACGGAGCCCGTTGTGGCGCGGCGGGTATTGAAGGCCGTCGAAAAAAAGCTCGCGCAGCAGATCAGGGAGACCGCGCGGCAGGCGAAGAAGGACGCTGCCGCGATCGAGAAGCAGGCCGCCAGGGACGAACAGGACACGCGAGACCGCTTCTTCGTGCAGGAGGACGGCCTGCGCGAGCAGTTCAACACCTTGCGTGACGAGATCAACAACGGGGTACAGGACCGGCTCGCCGAGCTGGCGGCGCTCCGCGACCCCGTGCAAGAGCTCGATTTCAGCGAGGCGGTGCTCACCGAGCAGCGCGCCGAGGAGCTGCGGGAGCGCTACCCCGGGGTGATCCACGTGGGCATGGGCGCCGAGGCGCTACTGAGCATCCTCGATCGGATCGACTTGGAGGAGCTCAGCGTACGCTTACAGAACAAAGTGGCCTCCGCGGTCGGCCAGCGGCGCAAGAAGGCGATGAAGCGCCTGCGCGTCGTGGAGGCACTGCGAAAGTCTGGCAACAAGGCCCAATGGATGGTGTTCCAAGCGCTGCCGGTCTTGCCGCCGGACCTGCGGCCGATGGTGCAGCTCGACGGTGGCCGCTTCGCGACCTCCGACCTCAACGACCTCTATCGCCGCGTCATCAACCGCAACAACCGCCTCAAGCGGCTGTTGGAGCTGGGCGCACCGGAGATCATCATCCGCAACGAGAAGCGGATGCTCCAAGAGTCCGTCGACTCGTTGATCGACAACGGCAGACGCGGCCGCGCGGTGACCGGCAGCGGGAACCACAAGCTCAAGAGTCTGTCCGACATGCTGAAGGGCAAGCAGGGGCGCTTCCGGCAGAACTTGCTCGGGAAGCGCGTCGACTACGCGGGCCGCTCGGTGATCGTCGTGGGGCCGAAGCTGAAGCTGCACCAGTGCGGGCTGCCCAAACGCATGGCCTTGGAGCTGTTCAAGCCGTTCATCATGCACGAACTCGTCGAGCGGGGGCTGGCCCACAACATTAAGAGCGCCAAGCGCGTCGTGGAGCGGGCCCACCCCGAGGTGTGGGACGTGCTGGACGATGTCGTGAGGTCGCGGCCGGTGCTGCTCAACCGCGCGCCCACGCTGCATCGCCTTGGGATCCAAGCGTTTGAGCCGGTGCTGGTGGACGGCAGCGCCATTCAGATCCATCCGTTGGTTTGCGCCGCCTTCAACGCCGACTTCGACGGCGACCAGATGGCGGTCCACGTACCGCTGAGCCGGGAAGCCGTCGCCGAGGCGCGCCAGATCATGCTGAGCACACGCAACCTGCTTTCGCCCTCTTCGGGCGAGCCCGTGATCGCGCCGACGCTCGATATGGTGATGGGCTGCTACTACCTCACGATCGTCGCGGAGAAGCAGCAAGGCGAGTACCGGGCCGGGCCACCGCCCCAGGGCGTGTACGGCTCGTTTGCGGAGGCGCGGCTGGCGCACGATCTGAACAAGCTCGCGCTGCACGCCAAGATTCGGGTGCGTGACGCACGTACCAACGGCGATCTGGTGGAAACGACGGTGGGCCGCATCATCTTCGACGAGGTGGTCCCGAAGGGGCTGCCTTATCAGAACGCGTTGATGGACAAGAAGGCGCTCAAAGGGCTCGTGACCCGCGCCTACGTGGAGCTGGGCGCGGACGAAACCGCGGAGCTCGCGGATCGCATCAAGCATGTCGGCTTCCGCTACGCGACGCGCTCCGGCATCACGATCGCGGTCGACGAGATCCGCGTGCCGGAGGAGAAGGAGTCGCTGCTGCACGAGGCGCAGCAGCGCGTCGAGGAGATCCGCGAGCAGTATCAGATGGGGCTGATGACCGGCGCCGAGCGCTACGACCAGACGGTGCAGGTCTGGACCGAAGCGACGGACAAGGTCACCAACGCCATCTCCGACCATCTGGGGGAGTACGGCTCCGTCTACCTCATGGTGGCGAGCGGCGCCAAGGGGAACATCGCGCAGGTGCGGCAGATGGCCGGGATGCGCGGCTTGATGTCCGATCCATCGGGCCGGATCATCGAGTTGCCGATCCGTTCTTCCTTCAAGGAGGGGCTTTCCGTGCTGGAATACTTCATCTCGACGCACGGCGCCCGCAAGGGGCTCGCCGATACCGCCCTGCGAACAGCGGACAGCGGCTACCTCACGCGCCGGTTGATCGACGTCGCCCAAGATGTGATCGTCCGCGACGAGGACTGCGGCAACCCAACCGGCTTGCTGTTCCGGGAGCAGCCCGAGGACCGGGGCTTGCTGGAACCGCTGCGAGAGCGGGTGGCGGGACGCTTTTTGGCGGGGGCGGCGGTGCACCCCGAGACGGGGGAGGTGCTGGCCGAATCCAGCGCGCTGCTGGATGAAGAGACGCTGGAGGATCTGATCGAGCAGGGGGTGAGCAGCTTTTACGTCCGCACCCCGATGCTCTGCAACTCGCGCGTGGGGGTCTGCCAGCGCTGCTACGGCCGTAGCTTGGCCACGGGCCGGCCCGTGGAGATCGGCGAGGCGGTGGGGATCATCGCTGCGCAGAGCATCGGCGAGCCGGGGACGCAGCTGACGATGCGGACGTTCCACACGGGCGGGGTGGCCGGACAGGACATTACGAGCGGGCTGCCGCGCGTGGAGGAACTGTTCGAGGCGCGTGCCCCCAAGGGGCAGGCGGTGATCGCCGAGATCGACGGGCAGGTATCGATCTTGCGCGAGGGAGAGATCCGCAAGGTTCGGCTGACGGCTCGGGAGACCTTCCGCGACGAGTACGAACTGCCGGCCGGCGCGCGCACGATCGTGAAGGATGGGGACGAGGTGGAGGAGGGTGCGGAGCTCGCCACGCTGCCCGCGACGGAAGACGAAGATGCCAAGTCGACGCCGCGTCCGGCGATCCGCGCGCGGGTCGCCGGACGGGTGGAGCGGAAGGCGCGCGCCCGCAAGATCGGGATCGTGTACGAGCACGAGGACGTGCGCGAGTACGCGATTCCCGCCGCCGCGCGGCTGCGGCTCGATGAGGGCGCGCAGGTGCAAGCGGGCGACCAGATCACCGAAGGGGCCGTGAATCCGCAGGACATGCTGCGCATCCTCGGGGTCGACGCGGTGCACCGCTATCTCGTGACCGAGGTGCAACAGGTCTACCGCGCCCAAGGGGTCAACATCAACGACAAGCACATCGAGGTGATCGTGCGGCAGATGTTGCGCCGAGTGCGGATCGAGCATCCGGGCGACTCGGACCTGCTGGCGGGCGAACTGATCGACCGCTTCGCCTACGAAGAGCTCAATCAGCGCCTGCTGGTGGCGGGGCAGGAGCCCGCAACGGCCCAGTCGGTGCTGCTGGGCGTGACCCGGGCCTCGCTCTCGGTCGACTCGTGGCTGGCAGCGGCGTCGTTCCAAGAGACGACGCGGGTGCTCACCGAGGCCGCCGTGCAGGGTTCCGTGGACCAGCTCGAGGGACTCAAGGAGAACGTCATCATCGGCAAGCTGATTCCGGCGCGCTCGAAGATCGAATTGCCGCAGATACCCGAGCCGGAGCCGGTCAGCGTGCTGAGCGCCGGCGCCTACGGCGAGGATCTGTTCGAGTCCGAGCAGCTCGGCCGCCTGAGCGAAGAGCAGCTGGCGGGTCTGGGCTTCAGCCTCGACGACTTGCGGGAGAGAGCGGGGGAGCCGGTTGGAGCAGCCGCCAGCGGCGGTTCCAGTCTGGACTCGATCAGCGAGGAAGGCTACGTCGCCGAGCCCGGCGAGGACGACTAGCTCTCTCGTCAAAGGACTCCTGTCAAGGGACTCCCGTCCAAGGACTCCGCAGGACAGCGGCCACGAACGAGAACGGGGCCCCTGAGGGCCCCGCGTTCTCGTTCCGCGCTCGGATCTTGGCAGGCTAGTAGTCCTCCGGCATCCCCGCGCCAGGGGGAACCGCCGGCGCCTTGACGGGGATGTCCGTGACCAGCGAGTCGGTCGTCAGCACCATGCCGGCGATGGAAACGGCGTTCTCGATAGCGGAGCGCACAACCTTGACGGGGTCGATGATGCCCAGCGCAAACATGCTTCCGTACGCGTCATTGGCCGCGTCGTAGCCGTACTCGGCGTCGTCCTCGCGGCTGACGGCATCGACCACCACCGCCCCTTCTTGTCCAGCGTTCTCGGCGATACGGACGAGGGGGGAAGTCAGCGCGGTGTTCAGCAGCTCGACGGCCGTGAGCTCGTCACCATCGAGCCGCTGGCGCAGGGGATCCAGCGCGGAGCGGGAGCGGAGCAAGGCAACGCCGCCGCCAGCGACGATCCCCTCCTCCACGGCGGCGCGAGTGGCGCTGAGCGCGTCCTCGAGCTTGGCCTTCTTCTCTTTGAGCTCCACTTCCGTCGGAGCACCCACCTTGAGGACGGCTACGCCACCCGCCAGGCGGGCCTGGCGCTCCTGGAGCTTCTCGCGGTCGAAATCGGACGAGGTAACGTCGATGGCGGCGCGGATCTCCTTCATGCGATTCTGAACCGCCTCATCGCTGCCCGCGCCCTCGACGATCGTCGTGCTGTCCTTGGTCGAAACGACGCGGCGCGCCCGGCCGAGGTCGGCCACTTGCGTCTGCTCCAACGTCCGGCCCATATCCCTGAGGACCGCGGTGCCGCCGGTGAGGATGGCGATATCCTCGAGCATCGCCTTGCGCCGGTCGCCGAAACCGGGCGCCTTGATCGCGAGCACGTTGACGGTGCCGCGCATCTTGTTGACGACCAAGGTAGCCAGCGCTTCGCCGTCGATGTCCTCGGCGACGATGACGAAATTCTTCGTGATCTGCAGCACCTTCTCAATGAGCGGAACGATGTCATTGACGGCCGAGATCTTGTAGTCGGTCAGGAGGATGTAGGCGTCCTCAAGGGATGCCTCCATGCGGTCGGGATTCGTCACGAAGTAGGGGGAGATGTAGCCGCGGTCCCACTGCAGCCCGTCGACGAATTCCGTATCCATCTGCAGGCCCTTGGATTCCTCGACCGTGATGACGCCATCCTTGCCGACCTTCTCCATCACATCGGCGATCATCTGGCCGACCTCTTCGTTGGCCGCGCTGATGGAGGCGACCGCCGCGATCTCATCCTTGGTCTGCACCGGCCGCGCTTGACTGCGCAGCTCCTCCACGATGGCGCGCGAGCCGCCATCAAGGCCGCGCTTCAGTCCCATGGCGCTGGCCCCAGCGGCGAGGTTGCGCATGCCCTCGGCCACGATCGCCTGCGCCAGCACGGTCGCCGTGGTGGTGCCGTCGCCAGCGACATCGTTGGTGCGGGTTGCGACCTCCTTGGCGAGCTGCGCGCCCAGGTTTTCAAAGGGGCCTTGCAACTCGATCTCACGGGCGATCGTC
This sequence comes from Dehalococcoidia bacterium, assembly GCA_963663895.2. Lineage (GTDB taxonomy): Bacteria > Chloroflexota > Dehalococcoidia > Bin125 > Bin125 > JAPOXK01. The sequence continues at coordinate 51,983 of CAXXRD010000004.1, forward strand.
ACGCCGTCGTTGATGATCAGGGGTGCGCCGAACTTCTTTTCCAAGACCACGTTGCGGCCGCGCGGACCCAGAGTGATGCGCACGGCGTTGGCGAGCTGATCCACGCCTTCTTTCAACGCCTTGCGCGCCGTGAGATCGAACAACAACTGCTTTGCGGGCATTCCGAGCGTCCTTTCCTCGGGGCCGACGCCGGTCGCTACGAAGCGAGCGGGCGGCGATTGTGCACGCTGGGGGAAGAGCCCTGCGAGCTAGACGATCACTTTGGCGAGGACCTCGCGCTCCTCGAGCACGATCAGGTCGTCGCGTTCCACCTTGACCTCTTGACCGGTGTACTTCTTGTAGAGGATCCGGTCGCCAACCACGATGTCAAGCGGGATGCGGTCGCCGCTCTCATCGCGTTTGCCGGGGCCCACCGCGATCACTTCCCCTTGCTGGGGTTTCTCCTTCGCGGTCTCCGGAATCACGATGCCGCTGGCGAGCACTTGCTCTTGCTGCAACGGCTGGATCACGATGCGGTCGCCCAGGGGCTCGAGTTTGAAGCTGCTATCTGCCATGGTTCCTCTCGGCGCTCGTTTGGTCGGCCGGTCGCGGCCGGATCTGGAGAACCCGCCTCGTCGGACGGTGTGCTTGGCACTCCTCACCTCTGAGTGCCAACCGGCATAGTATCGGCTCGCCAGGCTGGGATGCAAGAGCCGCAATGCAGCCGCCGCATCGGAAGCGCTTCGGCGGTGATCCGCCGAGAGGCCTGTGCGGAAAACACGAAAACGTGTATCGTGCAACGATGCAGCGCGAGCAGGGCGACAGCCCGCAAAAAGCAAAAACGGCGCAGCGCCGTCCTCCCAAACGCAAGGATCCCAACTGGGATGCGGGCGCCATCCTACGCTTGCGACGCCATATGCGGCTCACCCAAGCCGAGCTGGCAGAGGAGCTGAACGCTCGCCAGCAAACCGTTTCGGAGTGGGAGACCGGACGTTACCGCCCCCGTGGCCCTTCGTCGCGCCTGCTCACCCTGATTGCGGAGCAGGCCGGTTTCGCGTACCGGACAAGCGGTCCGCAGCCGCCCGTGGCGCGCGCAGCCGCCGACGCCGGCCGGACCGGGGCGCTCCCGAAAAAGGAGAGCGGTTCACCTCGAGCGCAACCCGGCAAGCGCCGGCGCTTCACCCCTCGGTGAGCGGGATGCGAGCGATTGCGACCCGTCCCCAGAAGCCGTCCGGCGAGGCAGCGCTGCAGCGGATCTGGGCGGAAGGCCCGCTGCCGCAGCCGCTGCGCTGCCTGGACGGCGAGCCGCTGCGCGTGATCTTTCGCGGCCGCGCGAACGGCGGCCCGGGGCCGGACTTCCGCAACGCCATCTTCCTCAATGGAAAGCAACGCCCCGTGCGCGGCGATGTGGAGCTGCATTGCCGCCTCGCCGATTGGTGGGCCCACGGCCATGCGAGCGACCCCGCCTACCGGGCCGTGACGCTGCACGTTGTCGCAGCGGGCGGCGGCACAAACAGGGGGGCGCGACCCGCGGGCGGGCGCATCGCCGAGCTGCGGGCGATCGAACCCGGCGCCAGGCCGCCCGCCGCAGTGGAGCGGTGCTGCGCACCCGCGCTCACGCGCCAACCGCGGGCGCTCCGCGCCGCACTGACGCGGCTGGGGCGGCGGCGCCTGCGAGCGAAGGCGTTGGGGCTGCAGCGAGCGTTCCAGGGAGCGTCTCCGACGCCGGACTCCGATCGAGACCAAGTCGCCTACGAAGCGCTGCTGCACGCGTTGGGCCAAGGAGGCACGGGAACAGCGGCACTGCGCGCATTGGCTCGCTCTGCCCCCCTGGCCGAGCTGCCTGCGGCGCGACCGGGCGATGCGTCACGACTGGCAACGACCCTGCTGCGCGGCTACGAAACGGCGCGGCGCGCGCGTTGGGGCGGGGAGCCGCCGTCCCCGACCCCGGCGCGACCGGCCAATTCCATGGCGCGCCGCTTGCAGGCCGCCGCGCGCCTGATCGCGGCGGATCGCGCGATCGCCGCGCGCTTCGCAGCACTCGCTTCGGCAGCGCCCGCCGAGGCGACACAGGAGCTGAGCACGCTCAGCGGCCTGAGCAGCGGGGCGGCCACGCAACTGCTCGTCGATGCGGCCTACCCATTCGCGCTGGCGGCGGCAGGCGCGGCTACCGCCAAGCTGGAGCAGCGTTGGCTGACGCTGCCGGGCGCGCACTACGGACGGACCAAGACCCTGCGCGCGCAACTGACGGCGGCCGGTCTTCGGGACTGGCGCAACGGCTGCACGCAGGGCCTGCTTGCCTTGGAGCGAGGCTACTGCGGCTGTGGGGCGGCGGCGATCTGTCCACTGCGCCCCTTCCGCGCGCAGGCACCGCGAGCGGGGGCAGCGCTGGAACAGATCGTCCAGCCGGTGCCGCCGGCCCCAAGCGCGCAGCCGCGCTAGCCGGCCGTCGGGGCGGAGCGCGGGGCGGGTTTCGCGATCGAATGTGTCCCCGACGTGGAGAAGAGATCAAAGCGCAGCCCGTCAGCGCCGAGGGCGTCCCGCCGGTAGAAGGCGGCCGCGCCGATCATGGCGGCATTATCCGTGCAGAGCGCCGGTGGGGGCAGGCGCACCTCGATCCCCAACCGCTCTCCACAACGCTCCTGCAAGGCGTTTCGCAGGGCGCCGTTGGCAGCGACGCCACCGGCGGCCAGCACCGCACGGACATCGTAGGCCGCCGCCGCCGCCGCCGTTTTCGTCACCAGCGCGTCGACCACCGCCTCTTGGAAGGCACGGGCCAGCGGACCCGGGCTCTGCGGCGGCTGCTCGCGGATCCTGTGCAGCACTGCCGTCTTGAGGCCGCTGAACGAGAAGTCGAACGTACCCGGGAGTCGCGCTCGGGGAAGCCGTCCAGCCGCGTGCCGGGCCGCGGCCGCCGTTCGCTCAATGGGCGGCCCCCCGGGAAAGGGGAGTCCGAGGAGCCGCGCCACTTTGTCGAAGGCCTCGCCCGCCGCGTCGTCGAGCGTGCCGCCCAACCGCGTGAGACGGCCGTGATTCTCCATCAGCAGTAGCTCGCTGTGGCCGCCGCTCACCACCAGGCAGACTGCGGGGAGGGGCGGCGGCGCGCCGCCGTGCTGCGCGCGCGCGGGATCCAACCAGTTGGCGTAGATGTGGCCCTCAATATGATGCACCGGCAGGCAAGGCAGACCGCGAGCCCAGGCGATCGCCTTGGCGGCGTTCACCCCGACGAGGAGCGAGCCGCCGAGGCCAGGGCCCTGGGTGACGGCGACCGCGTCGAGGGCCATCCAGCTACAGCCCGCATCATGGAGCGTCTCTTGGAGAACGGCGGCGAGACTGCGCAGGTGCTCCCTCCCTGCGAGCTCGGGCACAACGCCGCCGTAGCGCCGATGAACTTCGATCTGTGAGGCGACGACCGATGCGCGAATCGTGCGGCCGTCCGCCACCACCGCCGCGGCGTTCTCGTCACAGGAGGTTTCGAGCGCGAGCACTTGGAAAGACACAGCGGCAGTGTAGCCAGCGGCTGGGGTAGACGTGCGCAGCGCTAGCTGGTCTGGTCGGCGGCCGAGGCCGGGAACGCAGGTAAGGCCGAGGTCAGGAGCGCGTCCGGCGTGACGTAATAGAGGCGACCGGCCGCCTCGTCCACGGCGACGCCTCGGAGTCCGGCGAGGAGGTCGTCCCGGATCTGGAGGAGTAGGTCGCCAGAGGGGTCGAAGACGACCACGCGATTATTTCCCCGGTCGACCGCGTAGATCAGACCGCTCTGGCTGCCGAGCTTCAGCGATGCCGCGAACAGGAGGGGGCGATCGAGGCCGACTTCGGTGAAGGCTTGCTCGCCGCCGCCGAAAAAGCGACGCAGGCGGCCGTCGCTGCTGGCCATGAAAATAGCGCCCGACACGACGATGGAATTCGCGCCCGCCAGCCCCGTACGCTCCAGCACCGGCATGCCGCTGACCAGCGAGCCGTCCGGGCCGGCGCCGTAGCGCCAGACGCTCCCGCCGGCGACGTCGAGGAGGTAGACCGCGGTGCCTTCCGTCGTGACCGCGTCGACCGAACCGAGCGTGGCGGCGTCCGGCAGCCCGATGACGCTCAATCCAGCGCCGGGCGCATAGCGGAAGAGTTGGCGCTCGCTGTCGAGAATGTACAGGCCCGACTCGGTCACGGACCAATGGACGTCAACCGGAGCCGCGACGGTGGCCTCTCCCACCCGTTCCCCTTGGCGCAGCACGGTGGCCGGTTCGCCCGTCCCTTCAAGCGGCCAGGCGAAGACCCGGCCGCCGCTTTCGTCCAGCAGGTAGATCTCCGACTGCCCAATCTCCACCTCGCCCAGCGCGAATGGCGGCGCGACGAGCGCGCCCAAGTCAAGCGCGACGGCGACATCGTCTGGCCGAACGATGAGATTGATCCGCCGCAAGGCCGTTTCGATCTCGGCTTGGAGTGCGACCGCCTCCTCGTTGGCGGGCTCCGACGCCAACGCCTCCCCCACGCTGGCGACTGCGAGTTCCAGCTCCTCGCGCACGATCTGCGGCTCCTGCGCGAGCGAGGCGGCGCGGAAGCGTAAGCGCGCCTCGGCGATCAGTCTGTCGACCTGGTTGGACTGCGACTCCCGCAGCAGGTCCGGCACCAACAGCGCCCCTCCTATGATCAAGAGCACCCCGATCGTGCCTCCAAGCACTAACACGACGGTTGTCCAGTTCGTCCTCCAGGCGCGATCGTGGCCCGCTTCGGATCCGGGCGCGCGGCGGCGGGCGCGCAAGTTGGGGACGATGCGGCGCAGCCCAAACAAGGGGTCCACGGCAAGGGCAGCGTCGAGGTCTCGCTTTTCGGGCAGCAACACATGGGGCAGCGGACTGAAGGGGTTCGCCGGCCAAGCCACGGATTGCGCGGTTAGCGATGGCTCGATCACAAGTTCGGCGGGTTCGAAAGCATGCGCTCCCTCAAGCCAGGAAACCTGGCCCACCATCGGGTCGGCCACCGCCGCCGCAGTGGGTTGCGCCACCCTGGCGGCGGCACCGGGAAGGGACCCGCCCGCAAGGAACGGCGGAGCCGAGGGCGGCCGTTGGGGAAGCGGCAGCGGGAAGATCGGTGTGAACAGGGGGTTGGCCGCCTGGGGAGGAGTGGCCGCAGCAGCGCCCGAGCCGAGGAGACTCGCGTGCGCCGGGGGGTCGTCCCTGCCCGGCGGCGCTTCCGCGCCGGCCGGATTGGGTTCGAGGAGAGGTGGTGGGGCGAGGGCAGGATCGCCCCCGTCTTCGTCGCTTCCGGCGGGGCGGCTCCAGTCCCCCTGCTCCCGGCCGGGAGAGGAAGCATCGCTGCCCTCGCTTGGGCGCCGAGGGGCGGATGCCGGTGATCCACGCCTCGGCACCGCCCTCTCCGATGCCCCCGCAGGCACCGATCCCCTTCGCTCCCCAAGTCCGTAGGCACCTTCAGTCTCCCCCGAGACGCCGTCAGCCGACTCGCCGACTTCCTCAGGGGCCTCATCAGGGACGAGGGGAGGGCTGCCGTCGCTCTGGGGGGGGGATTCGTTGGAGGAGCGATCGGCACGGTCGTCATCCGGCGCCCCGGCGCTCGCTGAATGGTCCAGTGGCGCCGCTTCGGCACCGGCAGGGGACTCTCCAAGGCCGTCAAGCGGGGACTGGGGTTCACTGGAGATGCCGGGCAGATGAAATTCAACGGGCTTGAACGGCGGCGGCACCAGCGCGGCCGGGTCAATGCGATCGGAGGCGGCGGACCCGGCCGCAGTGGCCGAGCCGTCCCCAAGATCGCCGAGCGACGAGGGGGCGGCTGCCTCGGCCTTCGAGACGCCGTGCCGTCTCTCCTGCCGCGCAGGGCTCGCCGTCTCGGGCTCCACCGCTTTCCAAGGGTCATCGCCAGCAATGCGATATCTCCAACCGAGGATGCGCCGCAAGCCGCCGGCGATCGCGCCCAGGACGCCGGAGTGCGCCAGGGACGCACGTGCCGGGGTTCCGCTCGAACCGCCGGACCCCGGCGGTAGCGGCGCTCCGGCAGGGGGCGGATCGCCGCCGAGCGCACCGCTCCTTTCGCTCGCAGCGGGGCGCTCGCCTTCGAGCCCGGGCGGCGGCGCGATCGGAGCGGCCGAGGCCGCTTCCCCCATCTCACGCGCGCCGCTCGGTACCGGCTCAGCCTGGATCGGCCTGGCATCCGGCAACGGCTCGTCTCCCGGCGGCGGAACGGATACGGCGACATCCACATCGCCGGGCGCCTCGGGCGCGAGGTAGGCAACGGCCGACAGCGGAGCGACCACCAGCGCCGACACGCTGGGCAGCGTGTTCAGGAACGGGTATAGGAAAGGGAGGACTTCGTCCGGCGGTATCTCCCGTAGTCGCTCCCGCACCGCGTCCGAAAAGATCGCCTGCGCCGCCCGGCTGATGAGCAGAGCGTAGCCCTCCGGACCGAGCTCCACGCGCTGGAACTCCGGATTCGCGATCTCGGCGATGCCGAGCGCGCGCGCCGCGCGTTTCTCGCGCGGCGCGTGCTGCGCGATGGCCGCGCCGTGGCGGATGTAGGCCAGGCTGGGACCAAGCTGGCACAAGAGCGACGCGTCCTCGCGGAGCAGCAGGCAGGAAAGGCCATAGCTGGCTCGATCCTTGGGCAAGCTGCGACGGTTCCAGTCGCGCAGCTCGGCTTGGCGAGCGCGCAGGACGCTCTGCATGGTGCCGGTGAGCGATCCCTCGGCCGTGAGGAACTCCTCGCCGATCCGGGTGACCATCTCACCGATGAAGCGCTCACTGCCGGGACGCGCGGGCTCGGCCACGATGTAGAGGCGCTCGCGTCGATTCCCGGAACCGTAGCGCTCCGCGAACGCGATCTCGGGAGATTCTTCGCTGGCTTCGCCCTTGACGATGCGGAGCTGCGCCGTCCAGAACTCTGCCGTCATCCGGCTCGACCCTCACCGCCGCCCCGTTGGGATCCCTCTCACTGTACCATCCGAGCGGAAGGTCGATGCACCGAATCCGCGCGATCGCGGGCGCGCGGGAGACGACGCGAACCCAGGCGCGCACGGGTTGGACATCATGGCGAGGCGTGACGCATCCCCACAGTGACCCTGAAGAGCCGGATGATGCGCACGGCGTGATCGAACGCGCCGCCGCCGAGGTGGCGGATCTGCTCCGTCGCACGGCGGCAGAGATTCGTCCCTTTCCCGCGTTCCCCGGCGCGTTCTTCACAGAAGCCGTCGAAGTGGAGACGGCGGCAGCGCGCGCGCGCGATCACGGCTGCATCGTCGTGACGCGCGAGGGCGAACTCAGGGAGCTGCGGATCGGCATCGACGCGGAAGCGTTCGAGCACCCCGGGGCGCCGGATCCGGTCGCCTTGCGCAGCGAGGAGCTGGCCGCAGTCGATCTCAGCGCGGCCGACCGCCTGCTGTACGGCCTGGCAGCGCTGCGGACGCTCACCGCGCTGGCCGGATGCGGCCGCAAGGGCGACCACAATCGCTAGGGCAGCTCGATCGCGCCCGAGCGCCCACCCCGCTTCTCGCGAAGCCGGATATCCGTGATGCGCATGCCGCGGTCGACGGCCTTGGCCATGTCGTAGATCGTCAAGGCCGCCACGCTCACGGCCGTCAGCGCCTCCATCTCGACGCCGGTGCGGCCCCGGCATCCCACGCGCGCGCGGATCTCCACCGCACCGCCGAATCCCTCGGGCGCCTGCTCCGAGAGGCGGAGCGCGAGATCGACGTGCGTCAGGGCGAGCGGATGGCAGAGGGGAACGAGCTCATGCGTGCGCTTGGCCGCCATCACGCCCGCGATCCGGGCCGCGGCGAGGAGGTCGCCTTTCGCCAACGTGGCGTCCTTGATCTGATCGAGCGTCGACCGCTGCAGCAAGACGCGTCCCTCGGCCACCGCCTCGCGCTCGCCCTCGTCCTTGCCGGCGACGTCCACCATGCGCAGCCGGCCCTCAGGATCGACATGGGACAGCGAGCGGGGATCCGCCACCGTTAGCCTCCGATGTAGGACATCTCGATGCGAGAAGGGCTCGCAGTTTGGCTCGACCGGATCTCCGAATAGCGATCTTCGCGGGTGTTCCAGGTTCGACGAACGAGCCGCGACAGCAGCGCGTCGTTGGCGCCGCCGCGCAGCGGTTGGCGCAGGTCCGTGCCGATCGACGCGAAGAGGCAAGTGTAGAGCTTCCCATCGGCCGAGAGACGCGCACGGGTACAGTCGCCGCAGAACGGCTGGGTCACCGAGGCGATGACGCCGATCTCGCCGGAGCCGTCGCGGTAGCGGTAGCGCGCCGCCACCTCTCCCCGGTAGTTGGGCTCCAGCGGCTCCAGCGGCAGCTCGGCGTCGATCCTCTCGACGATCTCCGCGGCCGGCACCACCTCGTCGAGACACCAGCCGTTGGTATGTCCCACATCCATGTACTCGATGAAGCGCAGCACATGGCCGCTGCCCTTGAAGTAGCGCGCCAGCGGCAGGATGGCCGCGTCGTTCAGGCCGCGCCGCACCACCGCGTTGACTTTGAGGGGGCGCAGACCCGCGGCCGCGGCCGCGTCGATCCCGTCCAGCACCTTTGCCACGGGGAAGTGCGCATCGGTCATCGCTTGGAAGATGTCATCGTCCAACGCATCAAGGCTAATGGTTACGCGTCGCAAACCCGCCGCCGCGAGCGGCACCGCTTGCTGCTCCAGCAGCGAGCCGTTGGTGGTGAGGGTCAGATCAACGTGCGGGATCGCCGCGAGCATCGTCACCAACGTCGGCAGCTCGCGCCGGAGAAGGGGCTCGCCGCCGGTGAGCCGAATCTTGCGAACGCCCTCCGCGACGAAGATCCGCGTCAAACGGGCGATCTCCTCGAAGCTGAGGATCTCGGAGCTGGGGAGAAACTCGAAGCCGGGGCCGAAGAGCTCGCGAGGCATACAGTAGCGACAGCGGAAGTTGCAGCGATCGGTCACCGAGATGCGCAGGTCGCGCAGGGGGCGACCGCGGGTGTCGGTCAGCGCAGGCCCCGCAGGCGATCGATCGCTCATCGGCTTGGCTCCGCGAGCAAGCGCGCCAGCAGCGGCGCGGCGGCCTGCAGGGCGCGGGCCCGGTGGCTGATGCGGTTCTTCTCGTCCATGATCAGCTCAGCCATGCGTCTGCCGTCCGGCAATTCGAAGAGCGGATCGTAGCCGAAGCCATCGCTGCCTCGCTCGTCGCTTGCGATGCTGCCCGTCACGATCCCCTCCGTACACCAGACGCGCGACTGGCGCGGCAGCGCGATGGCGACCAGCGCCCGGTAGCGGGCCTTCCTGCCCTCTGCCGGGACGCCCTCCAGTGCCGCCAGGAGCCGCGCCCGGTTGGCGGCGTCCGTTGCGCCAGCTCCAGCATAACGGGCCGAATGGATGCCCGGCGCGCCTGCCAAGGCCTCGACTTCGAGGCCGGAATCGTCGGCCAGGGCGGGCAGACCGGCCGCATCGGCGAAGGCGCGCGCCTTGAGCGCCGCGTTTTCCCGGTAGGTGGCCCCGCTCTCCACCACGTGGAGGTGAGCGAGGTCTGCCTCTTCCAGCGCCACCAGCGCCCAGTCCGCGCCGATCAGCCGGCGCAGCTCGCGCAGCTTGCCGGCGTTGTGCGTTGCCAGCAGGAGCGTCCGCGCGGGTCGCCGATCGGGCATGGCGTGCTCTTCCCCCTTGCCGTGGCGTAGGGTACCGCTACGCTGAGCCTCCAACCGGTCACCCGTCACCGGGGATGTGAGCATGGACTACCGCGCCGCCGTCGACTACTTGCTCGGATTCGCCGACTTCGAACGGTCACGCCAAGCCGATCGGGAAGCGGGCGCGTTCGCACTGGATCGGATCACCTCGCTGCTGCAGCGGCTGGATCGGCCGGAGGCAGGCCGCCTCACGGTGCACGTCGCCGGGTCGAAGGGCAAGGGATCGGTGGCGACGATGGTCGAGTCGATCCTGCGGGCGCAGGGGCTGCGCACTGGTCTCTATACGAGCCCGCACTTGCACGATTTCACCGAGCGGATCGCGATCGATGGGGCGGCGATCAGGCAGGAGGCGTTCGCCGACCTGGTCAAGCAGCTAGAGCCCGTGGTCGCGGCGGAGCTGCGCGACGCTCCGGGCCGACTCAGCACGTTCGAGCTGCTCACCGCCATGGCCTTCCTCGCTTTTCGCGAGGCCGCAGTGGAGGCGCAAGTGATCGAGGTGGGTCTCGGCGGCCGTCTCGACAGCACCAACATCCTCGCCGAGAAGGACGTCGCCGTCATCACCGCCATCTCGGAAGAGCACGCCAGCATCCTGGGGCCCGAGCTGAGCCGCATCGCCTCGGAGAAAGCGGGGATCATCGTCCCGGGGACGAAGGCCGCGGTGCTCGGTCCGCAGCGGAGTCGCGCCGCCGCCGCGCGGGTGATCGCGCGGGCGCAAGAGGTCGGCGTACCCCTGACGCAGGTGACGGAGCGCTACCGCTGGGAGTACGCCGGTACCGACCGACACGGCCAGTGGCTGCGGATCAGGCCGAGAGACGCCGCCGCCGACCCGGCGGAAAATGGCGAAGAGAGGTCAGCCGAGAGCAACCTCTATCTACTGCCGCTGATGGGGAACCACCAGATCGAGAACGCCGCGACGGCGCTCGCCGCGATCGACGGGCTGCGGGCGCAGGGGCTGGCGATCGAGGGGCGCGCGATCCGGACAGGTCTCGCCACCGTGCGCTGGCCGGCGCGTCTGGAGTTGATCGCCGACAACCCGCGGCTCGTCATCGACGCGGCGCACAACGGCGAATCGTTCGACCGCGTGCTGGAGTCGCTGCGCAGCTATTTCCCGCATGAGCGGCTGGTGGTGGTGGTGGGCATGTTGCGCGATAAAGATCTGGCAGCCGTCGCGCAACTCCTCCACGAGCGCGCGGCGGCGCTGGTCGTGACCCAGCCGGACCATCCGCGCGCCCTAGAGGCGCCCGCACTGGCGGAGGCGTTCGCCGGATTCGAGGGAGCGATGCTGGTGGAGGCGACCGTGGCCGACGCCCTCGGCGCGGCACGGGGCCTGGCAGGGGAGCAAGACGTGATCGCCGTGCTGGGGTCGATCTTCCTGGCGGCCGAGACGCGCGCCCTCACGCTACGGCAGCGCGGCGCGGCGCCGACCTCGGCGCGCGCGGAGTCCTAGCCGTGCCGCGCAACCGCCCGCGCGTCGTGATCACGGGCATGGGCGCCATCAGCCCCCTGGGGATCAGCATCGACGCGTTCTGGGAGGCGTGTCTAGCAGGACGCAGCGGGATCGAACGGGTGCAAGGGTTCGATCCGTCGGACTTAGCGTGCCAGATCGCAGGCGAAGTGCGGAACTTCGTGCCCACGGATCACATGACCCGCAAGGACGCGCGGCGCATGGCGCGCTTCTCGCAATTCGCCGTCGCGGGAGCGGCCCAAGCCTTCGAAGACGCGGAACTGGACCTCGGCGCCGAGGACCGCACACGCATAGGGGTGCTGTTGGGCAACGGCATCGGCGGGCTTCCGAACATTCAGGCGGGCGTCTTACACATGCGGGAGCGGGGGGCGATGCGGCTCGACCCGCTCCTGATCCCGCGCGTCCTCCCGAACATGGCCGCCTCGAACGTCTCGATGCAATTCGGGCTGCTCGGGTATAACAGCACGATCGTGACGGCCTGCGCGGCGGGCACGCAAGCGATCGGCGAAGCGGCGGAGTTGATCCGCCGCGGGACGGCAGACGTCGTGGTCAGCGGCGGCACCGAGGCCGCCATGGTCGAGGTGATGGCGGGATCGTTCGCAGTGATGCGCGCGCTCAGCTCCCGCAACGACGCCCCGCAGCGCGCCAGCCGTCCCTTCGACGCGGATCGGGATGGCTTCGTGCCTGCGGAGGGCGCTGGCATCCTCGTGCTCGAAAGCGAGGCGCACGCACGGGCGCGCGGCGCTCGCATCCGCGCCGAGGTCGCCGGGTTCGGCGCGAGCGCGGACGCCTATCACTTGGTGGCTCCGGACGAGAGCGGCGACGGTCCCGTGCGTGCGGTGATCGCCGCCCTGCATGACGCGGGAATCGGCCCCGGCGAGATCGACTATGTCAATGCGCACGGCACATCGACACCGCTCAACGACGTCTCCGAAACCAGGGCGCTGAAGACCGCGTTGGGGAAAGACGCTTACCGGGTCGCGATTAGCGCGACGAAGTCGATGATCGGACACGGATTCGGAGCAGGGGGCGCACTGGAATCGATCGCGGCGGTGCGGTCGATCGAGGCGGGACACATCCACCCAACCGTGAACCTGGAGACGCCGGACCCGGCCTGCGACTTGGACTACGTCCCGGGCAGCGCGCGGGAGGCGAAGGTGGACGTGGTTCTCAAGAACTCTTTCGGCTTCGGCGGACAGAACGCCTGCCTCGTGCTGCGGCGCTACGAGGAAGAGCAGCGCCGCTAGCGGCGTGGGAGCGCTAGGCGGAGATGGCGCGCGGGCGCACTTCGTTGGGCAAGAGCTCGCCGAGCACGCGCTCCATGGCCATGGAGTGGCAACAGGTTGCGTGGCTCCGGAAAAAGTGACAGTCGCAGGACCAAGCGCCGGCTGTGAGGGTGATCGTGTGGGTGCTGTTGTCGCCCCGCAGGCTACATCTGAGCGAGTCGATCTTGATCCGATCCGGCTCGCTCGCGTACATCCGCGCTTTCTCGATCTTGCCGATCAGACTGCTATTCATACTCAGGCCCTCTCGACCGCGAAGACCGACCTCGCTGCACTAAAAAGACCGCCTGACCGGCGGCCGCTGTGTTGCCACGCTACTCGAAAGCTGTTCGTATCAACGGGCGCCACCTCACGCTTCCGCTGTTTCTGCTTCCAATCTAGCACTCCGCTCTCGGACTCGTTCGAAATCTTTATGGAGCGACTTCATGGCGCGACACCCAAGGGGAATGCGCGGAGCGTCGTGTAGCGCGCGCCGTCGGGTCGCAGCTCGCTGCGAAGAAGCTGGATCTGCTCGACGGGCAGGACAAGCGGCGAGAGTGCCCCGATCCGCTGGACCAAGCCGACCAAGCAGGCCCGATCCTCGGCAGTGGCGCCGTCGGGGACGCGCGCCAGAGTCAGGTGGGGGCGGAAGTCCCGACGCTCGGATGGGAAACCGCGCGCCGCCAAGCGTGTATCGATCGCCCCCGCAAGCGTGGCTGTATCCGCGACGGCGCCTTCCAGCCCAGCCCAAAGCACCCGCGTCCGGCGTCCACCGAAGACGCCGCAGCCGCGAAGCCGCAGGGCGTGGCGCCGGCTCTCGGCGCAGATCTCCTCCAATTCCCGCTCGACGGCGCCGATGCGCGCCGGCGGGACCTCGCCGAGGAACTTCAACGTCAGATGGATCGCCTCGGCGCGGACCCAACGCAGGCGCGGCGCTCCACCCCGCTCGAAGCGACGGCGCGCGCGCTGGAGCTCCGCGCGCACCGCGGGCGGCACGGGCACGGCGGTGAAGAGCCGGACAGAATCGGTCGGCATGGCGCGCGTGAGCCTAACGCAGGCGCGTCGAGCCTTATGCCGAGACGATGGGGCGGGCTCTGGCTGGCCTCCCCCGCCGCCGGTAGCATTGACGTGCCCCCGGTCCGGACAGTTGGAGTGCGCATGACCGTCAGCACCACGCCCGATCTCCAAGCGACGGCCCAGCGGATCCGCCGCCATATCGTGGAGATGACAGCAGCAGCCCAGTCCGGGCACCCCGGCGGATCGCTCTCGGCCGTGGAGATCCTGACGGCCCTGTATTTCGGAGGGGTGCTGCGCTACGACCCCGCCCGGCCCGACTGGCCCCAGCGGGACCGCTTCGTGCTGAGCAAAGGGCACGCCACCCCCGTGCTGTACGCCGTCCTGGCCGAGGCCGGTTACTTCAGCACTGATCTCCTGCCGACCTTCCGCAAGCTCGGCAGTCCGCTGCAGGGCCACACGGTGCGGGGCAAACCATCCGGCGTCGAGATGAGCGCCGGCGCCCTGGGGATGGGGCTCTCGTTCTGCATTGGGCAGGCGTTGGCGGCACGGCTGGACGGGCGAGACAGCCGCTTGTACTGCCTGCTCGGCGACGGAGAGCTCAACGAGGGGCAGGTGTGGGAGGCGGCGCTGAGCGCGGCCCACTTCGAGACGGACCGGATCACGGCGATCGTCGACCGCAACCATTTCCAGAACGACGGTCCGGAGGGCGAGATCCTGCGGCTCTGGGACGTGGCCGAAAAGTTCCGGGCGTTCGGCTGGCACGCGGTCCAGGTAGAGGACGGGCACGATCTCGACCAACTGCTGCCGGCCTTCGCGGAGACGGCGGCGGTCAGGGGGCGGCCGCAGGTCATCATCGCCGAAACGACGAAGGGCAAGGGCGTGTCCTACATGGAAGCGAACCCCGCCGCCTGGCACGGTAAAGGCCCGTCGCCCGAGCAACTCGCGCAGGCGCTGGAGGAGATCGGCCCGTGACGCCGGCGGCGGCGCGGGTCGCAGCGACGCGCGAGGCGTTCGGCCCCACCTTGATCCGGCTGGCCGAGGCCGGCCACGACATCGTCACGCTTGAGGCGGATCTGTCGGCGTCGACGGGCGGGCGGCAGCTGAAGGCGGCATTCCCAGAGCGTTGGTACACGGTCGGCGCCTCGGAAGCGAACATGATCAGCATGGCGGCGGGCCTGGCCGCGGACGGCAAGACCGTCTTTGCGGCCTCCTTCGCCGTGTTCGTTCCCGGCCACTGCTTCGATCAAGTGCGCATGAGCGTGGCGCAGCCTGGGCTCAACGTGAAGCTCGTCGCCAGTCACGGCGGCGTCAGCGTGGGCGAGGACGGGGCGTCGGCGCAGGCGATTGAGGATCTGTCGCTCGCGACGGCGCTGCCGGGGATGACGTCCGTCGTACCGGCCGACGTCGTGGAGGCGGCGCAGGCGATCTGGACCGCCGGTACCACGGCGGGGCCCTTCTACATCCGGTTGGGGCGGCCCAAGGTGCCCGTGGTCTACGGGGACGAGTACCGCTTCGCTCTCGGCCGCGCCCACCGCTTGCGCGAAGGAGGGGATGCGACCGTGATCGCGTGCGGCCACTTGGTTGCGGCGGCGCTGGAGGCCGCCGAGCGCCTCGCCGCGGGGGGCGTGTCCGTGCGCGTGCTCAACATGGCGACCATCACCCCGCTCGATGAAGAGGCCGTCATCTCCGCGGCGCGGGAGACCGGCGCGATCGTGACCGCCGAAGAGCACCTAGTGCAGGGCGGGCTCGGGGCGGCGGTCACGCGTGCGCTGGCCGCGACCTACCCCACGCCGGTGGAGCAGGTGGGCGTACGAGACCGCTATGGAGAATCGGGCCGGTGGGACCAGTTGCTCGAGCGGTTCGGCCTGGATGCAGGCGGGGTCGAGGAGGCCGTTCAGCGCGTCCTGCAGCGCAAGATCTGACGAGCAACGGCTAGGCGCCGAGCGCGAGCAGGGCCGGGAGCTCGTTCAAGCTCCGTACGACGGCGGTCGCTCGGCAGTCGGAGCGGGCCGCTCTTTCCCTACTCACGTTCAGCCAGATCGCGCCCATCTCCACGCCGAGAGCTCCCACGACATCCTGCTCGAAGTTGTTGCCGACGTGCACGGCCTCGTCGGGGCGGACGTCCAGCGACCGCAGCGCGGCCTGGAAAATCGCCGGCGCGGGCTTCGCCACTCCCAGGTCGCCGGAGATGGTCAGCGCGCGGAAGTAGCCATCGAGTCCGCCGCGCCGCAGCTTGGCGCGCTGCTCCGTCCCCGACCCGTTGCTGATGAGTCCGATCGGGAGCCGCCGAGAGAGCAGCGCCAGCGTCTGCCGCGCCCCCGGCATCAGCGCCAGGTGCTCGATGCGCGCCGCGGCGTAGGCATCCGCGATCCGAGCCGCCGCGGCCATGTGCAGCCCAAGCGCACGCAGCACGTCCGCCATGAGCGCTTCACGCGACCAGATCCCCGGCCACTGGCCGCCGTGCCGCGCAAAGGTGCGGTCCACCACCAACTGGACGGCCGCGTCGAAGGCCTCGTCCGGCACGTCGTAGCCAAGCGCGCGGAGCGCCTCGGCAGCGGCGGCGCGCGCCGCTTGAACGCCGGCGCGCTCATCGACCAGGGTGCCGTCGAGGTCGAAAAAGACCACGCGGTAGCGGGACATGCGCGCTACGACTCGCCCTCGGCCTCGCGCGCCGCCTCAGCCTCTTCCAACTCGTCCTGGTAGATCTCATAGGGCCAAATGGGCCAGTCGGCGAACTGATCGGGCGGGTCTTCGGTGGGCCCTTCAGGATGCTCCACATCCGGCTCGTGATCGGGCACATAGGTCTGCATGGGCTCGGCCTTGAACTCGATTCCGTCTTCGTGCGTCACGAGACGGGAGAGCGCATAGCCGATCCAAGCCAGACAGCCGCACTCTACCCGGAACGAGAGCGCGAAGCGGCGGCGGCCGACAGCCTCGTTCCGAACGAAATCATGGAACTCGCCGAGCTCCTCGGCCGGCAGTGCCTCCTCCACGCGGCCGGCGAAGAACGCTTCCAGGACGTCGGAGGCGTCGCCGGCCGGCTCGTCGCGCGGGGACGGTTGGGTTTCGACCTCTGTCATGGATCAGCTCTCTGCGCCGCCGGCCAAGTCGTCAGCATTGCCCATCCCTTCCTCGTCCGAGTAGACGCCCAACTCGGAGCCGCTCCAGACCGTCACCACGAAATCGTCGCGAAACGGCTCGGCGGTACGGACGATCTTATCGTCGATATCCGCGATCACATCCTGGATGTCAACGTCACTCCAGTCCGGGGGCACGCAGAGGGTGCCATACACGATCGCGGGCGTGAAGTGAAGGTCCACGCGCGCGGCGCTGCCAGCCTCGTTTTCAATGACGAAACACTCCGATTGGGGCGTGCGGCTCTCGCGCTCATACTGGAACATGACGTCCCTCTAGCTGGGACGAACCTGGCCGTCGCCGCGCACGACCCATTTGTACGAGGTCAGCTCGCGCAGCCCCATGGGCCCGCGGGCGTGCATCTTTTGGGTGCTAATGCCGATCTCGGCGCCCAAGCCGAACTGCCCGCCGTCGGTGAACTGGGTGGAGGCGTTCACATAGACCGCCGCAGCGTCGACCTCCCGCAGGAAGCGCTCGCCCAGCGCAGCGTCCGCGGTGCAGATCGCCTCCGAGTGGCCGGAGCCATGAACGGCGATGTGCTTCAGCGCCTCGTCGGCGCCGTCCACGACGCGCACCGCCGCGACGGGTCCCAGGAACTCGGTATCGAAGTCGTCGGGGCCGGCCGCGACCGTGTTCGCCCCCGTCTCTTCCAGGATCGTCAGCGCTTCCCTGTCGGCACGGAACTGGATGTCCTTGTCCGTCCAGCGGGCAGCCAGCCTCCGCAGAAAGGGCGCGGCAATCTCGCGATGGACGATGAGGGAATCCATCGCGTTGCAGATCGACATGCGGCGGGTCTTGGCGTTGTCCACGATATCGAGGGCCGCGCCCGCATCGACGGTCGCGTCCACGTAGACGTGGCAGATGCCGACGCCGCCGGCCACGACCGGCATTTTGGCCTCGTCGCGCACGCGCCGGATCAGATCGGCACCGCCGCGCGGCACCATCAGGTCGATCAGGTCGCTCATCTGGAGCAGCTCGCCGACGAAGGTCCTGTCCGTACTATCGATGAACTGCAGGGAAGCGTCCGGCAAGGCGGCGGCGCGCAAGGCCTCGCGGCAGATCCCTGCCAGCACGCGGTTGCTGCGGAGCGCTTCCTTGCCGCCTCGCAGCACACAGGCGTTGCCGCTCTTGAGGCAAAGCGCCGAGATATCGATCGTGACGTTGGGACGGCTCTCGAAGATGGCGCCGATCACGCCCAAGGGCACGCGCACTCGCTGGATCCGCAAGCCGTTGGGCATGACGTGCTGCGCGATGGTCTCGCCTACCGGATCGTCCAGCGCGGCGATGCGACGCACGTCCTCCGCTTGCGCCGCCAAGCGCTCCTCAGTGAGCAGGAGGCGATCGAGGAAGGCAGCGCTGATTCCCGCCTCCTCCGCGTCGCGCATGTCCTGCGCGTTGGCGGCGAGGACCGCTTCGCACCGCTGCCGCAGGCCCGCGGCGATACCCTCCAGGGCAGCGTTCTTGGCGGCGCTTCCCGTATAGGCCAGCACGCGGCTGGCGGCGCGCGCGGCTTCCGCTTGCGCCCGGACGGTACCGAGCGAAGCAGTCATCGATTCCGACCCTTGGCCGCGATCTCGGGGGGGTCGCCCTCGCCCAGGAAGAGATACTCGTCGCTGGTGATGCCGAAGCGTTGGCCGGCGCCCTGCACGACCTGGATGGGGAAGAAATCGGAGCGATCGAGGGGACGCAGCTGGTACGGCCCGTGCAGCACGGAGGCCGGCGCCGTGAGCGAAGAGATCTTGCCGGACCAGCGATGCTCCCGGACACGGCCGTTGATGCTGGTTTCGATCTCCATATGCACGTAGCCCTCCGTCACCGGCCTCCCCCTCTTGGTGAGCACCAGCGCTGCGAACTCGCGCCGGCGACGCATGGTTGTCATTTGCTGATCGCTCGCCCGTTCGTCAGCAGTGTAGCCGGGCCGGCAGAACCTTAAGCCGGAGGCTAGAGCAAGACCAGATTGTCGCGATGGATCATCTCGTCCCTGTAGTGGTAGCCCAGTAACTCCTCGATCCGATCCGAGCGCCGCCCCCGGATCTGCGACGCCTCATCGGCGCCGTAGTTGCTGATGCCGACCGCGAGCCGCTCCCCGCCCGCGCCCTCCACGGCCACGATGTCGCCGCGCTCGAAGTCGCCGCGCACTTCGACGACGCCGACGGGCAGCAGGCTGCCGCTGTTGTGGCACAGCGCCCGTACGGCACCCTCGTCGATCACGAGGCGGCCAGCGCCCGCACCCAATCCGGAAAGCAGCCAGCGCTTGCGGCTCTCCGTGTGCGTGGACCCCGGCCAGAAACGCGTCCCCAGCGCTTCCCCGCCGACAATGCGCTGGAGCGCGTCCGGCTCGCGGCCGTTGGCGACCACCACGGTGGTGCCGGTCCCGGTCGCCAGGCGCGCGGCTTCGACCTTGGCGCGCATGCCGCCGCGGCCGCCGCGGCCCGGCGGCCCGGCGTAGTCCGCCACCGCATCGACATCCTCGACATCGCGGACCAGCTCAGCTTGCGGATCGGTGCGGGGGTCGCTGCGGAAAAGGCCGTCCACGTCGCTGAGGATGACCAGCAGATCGGCGTCGATCAGGTTGGCGACCAGCGCGGAGAGGCTGTCGTTCTCGCCGAAGGCACCGCCGCGGAGCTCTTCATCCGCGACGACATCGTTCTCGTTGATGATCGGCACGACGCCGAGGCGCAGGAGCGCATCGATGGTATTGCGCGCGTTCAGGTAGCCGCCACGTTGGGCCAGGTCGGCGCGGGTGAGGAGCGCCTGTGCCGCCATGAGGCCGTGCTCGTGCAGGAGGGTGTCGTAGCGCTCCACCAAGCGGCTCTGGCCGATCGCCGCAAGCACTTGACGGTCCGCGATGTCCCGCTGCAGGTGAGGGACGGCCAGGCGATCGCGACCAAGCGCCACGGCGCCGCTCGTGACGACCGCCACCTGCGCGCCATCCGTTGCCAGCGCCGCCACCTGGCGCACCAAGTCAGCCAGCACGGCCGCATCCAGCTGCCCACCGTCCGAGGTCAACAGCTTGCTGCCGAACTTCGCCACGATCCGCAGGCTTCCGCCTTCCCCCCCCTGACAGCGCCTTGCGCGTCGGTCCCGGCCATAGGTCTCGCCTCGGTGATCCCTTCGCGATCACTGTAGAGCAGCGATTCGCCACAGCATGGCGTCTAGACAACGCTCGGCCGGACGCCGCGCCGCGACCGATACCATTGCAGGATGCGAGAGCGCTGGCTCTACTGGCGGCACTGGTGGGCGGTCCACCTGCGATGGTGGTGGAGCGACGCCACACTGCTCGTGCGGCGCAGCGTGCAGGAGTTCCTGGACGACCGCTGCACCTATCTGGCGGCCGGTATCTCCTATTACGCGCTGTTCTCCATCTTTCCGTTCGTGATCCTGTTCGTCTCAATCAGCGGCCTGGTCTTGCAAAACGAGGGGTTGCGCGAGGAGCTGATCGCCGAACTCACGGAGGCGCTCCCCTTATCGGAGGATGAAGGGCGCGACAACATCGAGGAGCTTGTCGATGGCGTCGCAACGAGTCTCTCGGCCCTCGGCCTGCTGAGCGTGATTGCGCTGATCTGGTCGGCGTCGGGAATGATGGGCGCGATCCGGCGGGCGCTGAACGAAGCGTGGGACACCGAGTTCCGCCGCCCCTTCCTGCAGGCCAAGCTGTTGGACCTCGCGATGATCATCGGCTTGGGCGTCCTCGTCATGCTGTCGATGGGCGCGACCCTCTTCTTGCAAGTCGCGCGGCGCGCGAGCGAGAGTCTGTCCGACGCCCTCGGTCCGGCAGGAGCAGGAGCCGCGATCGGCTTCGAGGTGCTGGCGGTCCTGGTGCCGCTGCTGCTCTCCTTCGGCGTCTTCTTGACGCTCTATACCGTGGTCCCGGCGGTGCAGACGCACTTCCGCCACGTCTGGCCGGGCGCGCTGATGGCCGCGGTTGGGTTCGAGGTAGTCAAGAACGCGTTCGCGATCTACCTGGCCACCTTCGGCAATTACGATGCCGTCTACGGATCGCTGGGCGCCGTGACGGCCTTCCTGTTCTTCGTCTTCCTCAGCGCCAACATCATGCTGTTCGGGGCCGAGCTGGCGGCGGAATGGCCACGAGTGATCCACGGGCACTACGACGCGACGCTCGACCGTCCGCCCGGCGGCTCGACCCGCAAGCAGCTCGTGGCGGCGGCCAAGGGCCTCTTCGTGGCTTCCTCACCGATGCCGAAGCATGTGGAGGCAGAGGCCGGAACGGCGCGCAAACAGCAGAAGGCCGAGCACGTGGAGCGGGAGCTGGCCCGCCGCCGGGGACCGAGCGCTCGGGTGGACCCCGAGGCCGGGCGCGACGCGGACTAGTACGGCCCCTGCCTAGAGCCGCCGTACACCGATCGTGACCAGCTGCCCGTCGATTCGCTCCTCCGAGGAGTAGGCATCGCCGGGCGGCGAATCGAACTGCAGATCGGTCGCGAGGGTTTCCGCCCGGACGTAAGCGGCGTGTGCCTCGACGGCGTCCTTGACATCGCCGGCGACGCGGAGCCAAAGCACGATCCGGTCGGCGAGTGCGAAGCCCGCGAGGCGGCGGAGGCTCTGGACGCGGTGCACCACCTCGCGCGCGGTCCCTTCCCGGGCCAGCTCGGCATCGATGGCCGTCGCCACGGCAACGGTGTAGGACCCGTCTGCGGCTACCGCGACATCCTCGCGTGGCTTCGATTCCACGAGCAGATCGCCGGCGCTCAACGCGAAGCCGGCGACCTCGACCGTGTCGCCGGCCGCAACCCGCGCCGCGATCGCCGCGCTTTCCGGATCGGAGAGCGCCTGGAGCGCGGCGCGCAGCCGGCCGACCTCTCTCCCGAGCCGCGGGCCCAGCACGGGCAGATTGGGCTTGATCGTCGCCGTCACCAACTCGGATGCCGCCTCGACCAAGACGAGCCGCTTCACGTTCAATTCGTCCAGCAGCATCTCCGCGTAGCGGCGCAGCGTCTCCCGATCGTCGTCCGAGCGCACGCTGACCAGCAGTTCTCGCAGCGGCTGCCGCACCTTAATCCCCGCATTGCTCCGCGCGGATCGCCCGAGCGAGGCGACGCGCTGCACCTGCGGTATCGCTTCGTCGAGGGCGGCGACGCGGCGGGAACCGTCCGCGTTCGGCCAACGCGCGAGATGCACCGACTCGGGCGCGCCGGCGTCCACCGCGACTACCAAGTTGCGGTAGATCGCGTCGGAGAGATAGGGCGTGAACGGCGCCGTCAGCCGCGCCACCGTGACGAGAGCCTCGTAGAGCGTGTGGTAGGCCGCGGCCTTATCCGAGTCGTCCTCCGACTTCCAGAAGCGGCGGCGGCTGCGCCGGACGTACCAGTTGCTCAGCTGCTGGACGAAGTCCTCGATCGCGCGCGCCGCGTTCGTCGGCGCGTAGGCGTCGAGATCCGCCGTCACCCGCTCGATCAGACCGTGCAGGGCGCTCAGCAGCCAGCGGTCCAACTCCGCGCGCTCAGCGGGAGGCGGGTCTGCGGGATCGAAGCCGTCGATGTTGGCGTAGGTAACGAAGAAGGAGTAGGTGTTCCAGAGCGTCAGGATGAACTTGCGCTGCGCCTCCCCCACCAGTGCGCTGCTGAACCGGCGCGGGTTGCCGGGTGGCGAGGCGGTGTAGAGATACCAGCGCAGTGCGTCGGCGCCGTGCTCCGCCAGCACCTGCCAGGGATCGACGACGTTTCCTTTGGACTTGCTCATCTTCTCGCCGGCCTCGTCCAGAACGTGGCCCACGGAGAGGACGTGCCGGTAGGCGGTGGGCTCCGGGATCGCGCCGGCGGCGTACAGCAAGACCGCCAATGCGTGCAGCGAGTAGAACCAGCCCCGCGTTTGGTCGATGCCCTCGCAGATGAACTCCGCCGGGAAGCGCTCCGCGAAGGTTTCCGGATTCTCGAAGGGGTAATGCCACTGGGCGTAGGGCATGGCGCCGCTGTCGAACCAGGCATCCGCTACTTCTGGAATACGGCGCATCGTCGCGCCGCAGGCGCGGCAGTCCAGCTCCAGCGCGTCAACGTAGGGGCGGTGCGGGTCCGGCAGCGCCACCGCCCCGCCGCGCGCGCGCGCGCGCAGCTCCGCGAAGGAGCCGATCGCTTCGCAGGCGTTGCAGCCCGCGCAGCGCCAGATCGGGAGGGGCGTGCCCCAGTAGCGCTCGCGGCTGATAGCCCAGTCGACGTTGTTGGCGATCCAGTCGCCGTAGCGGCCGTCACGGAGGTGCTGGGGATGCCATTGGATCAGCTCTTGGTTCGAACGGCGGAGCGTATCGCCCACTTTGGTCGTGGCGATATACCAAGATGGTTTGGCGTAGTAGAGCAGCGGCGTATCGCAGCGCCAGCAGAACGGGTACGTGTGGCGGATCGTGGTCGCATGGACGAGGCGCCCGCGCGCGCGCAGGTCGTCGATGATCTGCGGGTCCGCCTGCTTCACGAATAGGCCGCCGAAGGGCGAGCGTTCGCCGGTCAGGCGTCCGTCGAGACCAACGGGTTGTGCGAACACCAGCCCCTCCCGCCGGCCAAGGGCGTAGTCGTCGGCGCCGAAAGCGGGCGCGATGTGCACGATGCCCGTGCCTTCCTCCATTGAGACGAACTCGCCCGCGACCACGCGCCGCCAAGCGCGTCCGTCCGCAGGAGCTCGCCAGGCGCCGAGGCGGCCCTGATCGAACTTCTGCAGTCGCACGCCCCAATCGCCCGGCTCGTACAGCCCTTCGTAGCGCAGGCCGAGCAGCTCGGCACCCGTGACGGCGGTCTCGACGGCCATCGCTTTGCCCAGCACCGTGGGGGCGAGCGCCTCGGCGAGGATCAAGCGCCCGCCGTGGCCGTCCGTCACAGCGACGTAGCGCTCGGCCGTGGCAACGGCGAGCGCGGTGTTGCCGGGGAGCGTCCAAGGGGTGGTGGTCCAAGCGAGCAGAAAGGTGTCATCGCCGGCGGCATCCTGCAAGGGAGCGGGCAGTGACTCCGCGGCGACGCGGAACTTCACGGTAATGCTGGGGTCTTCGGTGTTTTCCTGGTAACCCAAGGCCAACTCGTGGCTTGAGAGCGAGGTCTCGCAGCGGGGGCAATGGGGAGCGGTACGCCGGTCCTCGTAGATGAGACCGGCGTCCCAGAGCTGCTTGATGATCCACCAACAGGATTCGATGTAGGCCGGATCGTAGGTGACGTAGGCATCGCGCATATCCAGCCAGAACGCCGTGCGCTCCGTGAGATCCTCCCACTGCTGGACGTAGCGGAAAACCGAGTCGCGACACTTGGCGTTGAATTCCGCGATTCCATAGGCCTCGATCTCCGCTTTGGATCGCAGCCCCAGCTCCCGCTCGACTTCCAGCTCCACCGGCAGGCCGTGCGTGTCCCAGCCACCTTTGCGAGGCGAGCGATAGCCCCGCATCGTTTTGTAACGGGGGAAGAGATCCTTAAAGATGCGCGCCAAGACGTGGTGAACGCCGGGCACCCCGTTGGCGGTGGGCGGGCCTTCGTAGAACGTGTAGAGGGGACGCTCCGGCTCATCCTCGACGCTCCGTTCGAAGATGCGGCGCTCGCGCCAGAGAGCACGCAGATCTTGCTCGATCTGCGTGAAGGGCATCTGACTGGCCACCGGTTGGAACCGTGCGTCCGGCATAGGCTAACAATACGGCGGTCCGCGCCTAGGAGCAGAGGTTGTCCGCGCAGCGGTCGCCATGGCCGCCCGCCGCTTACCCAGCCTCCGCCTCCGACGGCGTAAACGAGGGAGGGAAGCCGAGTGCGTCACGGCAATGATGGCGCAGGCGGCAGCAACGACGGGAAGCTCGCTCATCCGGCGCGCGCGGAGGCGCGCTTAGCGCGGATCGGAGACGTCACTAGGGGGCGCGCTCGACGATGAGCGCGCGCGCGCGCCGGGCGATCGCGGCGCGCGTCTCCGCAGTGATCAGTGCACCGAACTCGCCGAGCCGTTCATTGACGAAGTCCTGGGCGGGGACGGAAGCGGTAACGTCGTCACTGGCAAAGGCCTCCGCCACGAGCCCCGCCGCCAACGAACCGACCCGCGTCGTCGCGAGCTGCGCGAGCGCTGCATCGTCGATGGCATCGTCCGCCACGCGCTCCAGCAGACGAAGCAGGTGGCGGCGCGCGAGTCCCGTGGACACGGTCTAGCGCTCTGCCAGCTCCACAGGCGGAGCGCTGGGTGCAGGGTTGGGCTGCGCCGCCGCAGCCGCCGCCTCCTGCTCCTGACGCACCTTCGAGAAACAGGAGGAGCAGTAGACGGGCCGGTCGCCGCGGGGGATGAAGGGAACCTCCGTCATCTCGCCGCACGTGGCGCAGGTCGCGGGATGCATCTGTCGTGGGGTACGGCCGCTGAACGAGGCGGCACCGCCGTAGCGCACGTAGCCGGAGTCACTCTCCAGAGTGCTGCGGGCGCTCTTCCGGGCGGCGCGGCAGTCCGGACAGCGGACGGGATCGTTCATCAGCCCTTTGCTGGCGTAGAACTCCTGCTCCCCGCCGGTGAAGACGAACTCACGGTTGCAGTCGCGGCAGGTGATGTTGCGATCCTGATAACTCACAGTGCTCCCCTCTGAGGTTCGGCGCTTAATCAAGAACCCCGCCAGGTGTGGCGGGGCGTTCATCGAACACCTGGAACGGCATCAGTATATCAAACCCCGCAGCCTCAGCGCGCGAACAGGGACTGTATGCGTGCCGCGATCAGCTCCGCTTCGCGTGCGCGCATGATCAGCGACGCCGAGTAGTAGATCACGGCGCCGCCCACCGTCCCTACCAGCAACGCGAAGAAGGAACGCGGGCCGAAGTCGCCGCTCTCGTCCAGGACCTCGAGGAGCACCGCCAAGCCTTCCGCCATGAGGGCAGTCGCGATGAGCGTGCGCAGCAGCGTCGTCGCCAAGGGACGTGTCCAGAGCCCGCCCTCCAGTCGCCCGTGGAGCGTTGCCAACAGCAGCCCGGCTTCCACGATCGTGGCGACGGAGAGCGCCAGCGCGAGCCCTCGCACGCCGAGCGGCCCCACCAAGACCGCCGCCAGCACCAAATTCAAGAGCATCGCCCCGACGGCAAAGGCCACCGGGGTGCGCGTGTCGCCCAGGGCGTAGAAGCCGCGCGAGAGGACCTCAATGGCGGAGTGGGCGAAGAGGCCGACCGCGAAGTACAGCAATATCGACGAGACAAGCGCCGAGGAGACCTCGTCGAACGAGCCGTGCTCCAAGAGCGTACGGACGAGCGGCTCGCGCAGGAAGATCATCGCCACGCCAGCCGGGAGGCTGAGGAACATGGTGAAGCGGAGCGTGCCGGCGACCATCTCGCGGACCGCGCCGTGGTCGTCGCGCGCGGCCTGCGCCGCCAGGGAGGGGAAGACCGCCATCGCCAGCGACATCCCGAAGAGTCCGACCGGAAAGAGCAAGATCAGCCAGGCGAAGTTCAGGGCGGAGATCGCCGCCTCGCCCTCAAAGGAGGCAAAGAAGGTGAGCACGACGAGATTGATCTGGGCCGCCGCCAGCCCGATCATCCGCGGACCCATGAGCCGCAGGACCCGCCGCACCCCGGGCTCGCGCAGGTTCAGGCTCGGCACGAGACGGAAGCCGGCGGCCGTGAGCGCGGGCAGCTGCGCAGCGAGATGCAGGCCGCTACCGACGATCACGCCGATCGCGAGCCCCTCCACGCCGTAGCGGTCCGAGAGCAACACCGCCCCGCCGATGATCGCGAGGTTATAGAGCATGGGTGCGAAGGCGGGGAGCAGGAAGTGCTGCCGCGCGTTGAGGATGCCGGTGATCATGCCCGATACCGCGAAGAGAATGGGCGAGACCAGCATCACACGGGTGAGGAAGATCGCGTCGCGTTGGAGTTCGTCCTGGTTCGGCAGGCCGTCGCCGAGCCCCGGCGCCATGGCGGGCACGATCCACTCCGCGGCCAGGAAGACGATCGCGGCGAGGGCGATGGTCGCGAGGAGGACCCAGTTGAGCACGATGCTGGCGAGACGCCAGGCCTCGTCGTCGCCGCGCTTGGCGACATAGCTTGCGTAGACCGGGATGAAGGCCGCGGCGAGCGTGGCGCCGGCGAGCACCTGGAAGACCAAGTCGGGCAAGCGGATCGCAACCCAGAAGACGTCCAGCTCGGCGCTGGTGCCGTACTCGTTCGCGATGGCCACCGCCCGAAGCGCGCCCAGGAGCCGGCTGCCGAGGAACCCCAATCCCACCAGCACCGCAGCTCCGGCCACGGTGCTGGTGGCTCCCGTGAAGACCGTCACGCGTCCCTCACGCCGCTAGGTGGAGGGAACCGCAGTCACCCCGGTTCGTTCCACCGAATGCAGACACGCCCTGCCCCCAATCGACGAAGTGCGAGCGAGTGCGGATCGCATCAATGCAAAGCTAGACCTGCTCCCGTGCCCGTCGGTACGATAGTCTCACGGCATCCGGCTCCAGGCACGAGGGTGCGCGTTCGATCGAAGCAGCGAGAAGACTTTGGCAAATAAAGCGGCGGCCAAGAAGTATTACCGCGCCTCTCAGCGGCGCCGGATGCGCAACAAACCCGTGCGGACGCGCGCACGCACGAGCGTGCGCGACGCGATCGAGGCGATCGCGGAAGGGGATTGGACGGAAGCGGATGCCGCGGTCGTCGCGGCCGTCTCGGCGCTCGACCGCGCCGCGGAAAAGGGCGTAATCCACGCCAACAACGCCGCCCGGCGCAAGTCGCGTCTCCTGCGCCGCTACCACACGGCCCGAAACCCGGAGCGTACCGCCGTGGCGCACACACGCCCGCCCGATCCCGCCACGATCGCCGGCTAAGGCAGCCTTTTCCCCTCGCGCCGCGCCGCCAGCTAGCATGATCTAATGGCGACATGGATCACCAGGCGCCGCCCGTGACTACCGATCCGAGCTACGACGAGGATCGCATCCCGGAGGAAGGGCCGCTCAGCTTGGGCGAGGAGCTTCGCCAAGCTCGCGTGAGCAACGGCATCACCCTGGACGAGGCCCAGCGCGCGACGCGGATCTCGCGCCGCTATCTGGAGGCGCTGGAGAGCGATGACTACGCGGCGCTGCCGGCCGCCGTGTTCGCGCGCGGCTTCCTGCGATCGTACGCACAGTTCCTCGGTCTGGACGCCGACGCGCTGACCGCTGACTTCCCCGGACAGCCGCGTCCGCCCACCGCCCTCCCCGACCCGCGAGCGACCGGTCCCCGTGTCGAGACGGGCCGCCGCCAGCACGATCGCCGCCGTCTCGACCCCGAGGAGGCGTTCGACCCCTACCACGCCCCCAGCGCCGATACGACCGAGCGCTTGGCGTCGATCCCCCACGTCGACATGCGCGCCCCCGGCGTGCGCCTCGGTCCCTGGCTGGTGGCGGGATTCGTGGTGCTCGTCGTCCTCGCGGGCGTCATCGCGGTGGTGACGCTCGGCGAGGACGAGCCCGCCGCGGCGCCGGCGACGGGGGTGCCCGGGGTCGCGGTCGATTCCGAGATTCCGATCGTCCCGGAAGCCGTGGTGCAGGAGCAGCCGATGATCGAGCTGGGAACGATGCCCGACTTCCGTCCCCGCTCGCTGGAGGATGCACTGACGATCTTGCGCCGCTCGGGGCTGCCGTTCGCGGTGATCGAAGTGTTCGACGCCAGGATCCCGGCCGGCAGAATCATGGAGCAAGCGCCGCTGCCGGGCGAAGCCCTCGACGTATCCTCCACGGTGACGCTGGTCGTATCACGCGGAGCCATGCCCGCCGCGCCCGCGCCCGGCATCGCGCCGGCGGATGCAACGGGCGGGGCGGCCGGCGGCTAGCGATAGCGGACGTCAAGGCGATGGCCGAGATCCCTCGGCCGTTCCTCTAGCGAGACGCTATCCCCATCGCGCGCCAAGGGACGTTCCCCTGTAGCGGGCGGCGGGGTCTCGCCGGCCCAGCCGACATGATCGGCTACACGATCTGCGGATCAAGGCCAGCCCAGGGGAAGACCGGTCCACCCTCCAGCGCGGATCGGAAGGCGCCCTCCATCTCGCTGCAGACCTCGTCGACGGTCCAAGGCCGGGAGCCGATCATCTCTCGCTCGATAGACGGGTTGGCGTAGAGCTGGATCTTGTAGCCGCGGACGCCGATGACCCGGCCGCTGAGCCAATCGGAGGCGGCGCTGGACAGGTAGACGACGGGCGGTGCGATGTTGTCCGGAGAGCGGCGGGGGTCATCGGCGGGGTCGCCCATGGAGCCGCTCTGGCGACCGATGGGGATGTCTTGCAGCATGCGCGTCGCGGCCGAAGGGGCGATGGCGTTGGCCGTCACGCCGTAACGATGCAGGGCGTTGGCGCAGGACCACGTGAAGCCCGTGATGCCCATCTTGGCGGCGGCGTAGTTCGGCTGCCCCGGCGACCCGTGCAGGCCCGAGACCGAGGTGAAGTTGATCAGGCGGTAGTGGCCCTCGCGCGCCTGCCGCCAGTGGATGGCGGCGAAGCGGGTCGTGTTGTAGGTGCCCTTCAGATGGACGGCGACCACGGCGTCCCACTCCTGCTCGGTCATGTTGAAGACCATGCGGTCGCGGAGGATGCCGGCGACGTTGATCAGGACATCGAGGCGTCCGTATTCGTCGAGCGTCTGCTGCACCATGCCCTCCGCGTCGCCGTGGTCGGCGACGTTGCCGAAATTCGCGACGGCCACGCCGCCGGCCGCGGTGACCTCATCGACCACCTGCTGCGCGGGGGCCTGGTCCTCGCCGGCGCCGTCGACGGCGCCACCGAGGTCATTGACCACGAGGTGCGCGCCCTCGCGCGCCATGACGCGTGCCAAGGATGCGCCGATCCCCCGGCCCGCCCCCGTGATCAGTGCTACGCGGCCGTCTAGCTGTCCCATTTGTCGCTTCCTTTCCGGCTCGGGTCCGATCGGTTGCCGGCCCGAGCGATCTGCTCGAATGCGCTCAGTGAAGAGGTTAATCGAAGAGACGATCCAGCGAGAGCGGACCGGCGCCCAGCAGGACGAGCGCAACGAGCCCCGCCACCAGGATCACGTTGAGCTCGTAGCCTTGCCGCTCACCGCCCTGAAACGGCATCTGCAGCTTGACCTTGCTGATATAGGCGGCGACGAGCATGCTGACCGCCATGGGGATGGCGATCCAACTGACGACCAAGCCCATCAGCAAGAGCAGCCCTCCGACGAGCTCCAAGGTCGCGACCGCGGGCGCCGCCAGATGGGGGAAGGGGATCCCCAACTCCCCCATCCAGTCGCCCGTCCCGCGGATGCCGCGGGACCACTTCCCGAAGCCGGCATCGACGAAGATGAGGCCGAGCGCGATGCGCAACGGGATCGCGGCCCACTCGATGTTCGACAGACCCCACGGCTGCGCTACCCAGTCCAGCGTCGGGGGATCGAGCACGTAGGGGCCTCCACTCGCGCTGGCGACCCTAGCGCATGACGCTCGGACCCGTCGATACGGCGGGTGCGCGTCGGCGGCCTCTGGCGGCACCGCGGGGCACACTGCGATACTGCTTTCAGGCCGACTTGCCGAGCGGAGGAGGGTGCGTTCGTGGGCCAGCTTGCCGACCGTCTACGCATAGCAAAGCGACGGGGCGACCCGCCGATCGGGTTCGCGGCGCGCGCGGCCGACGCGAGCAAGCGCCGTACGCTGTTGATCGTCGTGACGGGCGAGCAAGCGCAGGGCGGCGATGCGCTCATCGTGCGCGCCGACCTTGCGGACGAAGCGGCCTTGCGCACGCTCACCTCCGCGAACGAACTACCGGTCGGGATCGAACCGCCGCAGCTGACGCACGCCGGCGCGGTCACGGCCGAAGAGGCGGGGGTCGATTTCGTCGTCTTCGGGGTCGACAACGCAACGGCGGCGGCGCTCACACGTCCCAAGCTCGATTGGGTCCTGCGGGTCGACGGCCTGCCGAGCGAGGGCGAACTGCGCGCGCTGGGCTCGTTGCGACCGCTGTTCATCGTGGTTTCACCGGCCGAAACGCCGATCAGCCTGGACCGGGCGATGGATCTGCGGCAAGTCGCGATGATGAGCAGCACGCCGCTGGGCGCCCCGGTCGATGCGGAGATCGACGTCGAGTCGCTCACCGCGCTGCGCGACTCCGGAGTGGCCGTGGTGCTTCTCGAGAGCCCGTCGGCAGCCGAGGTCGCGGCGCTGGCGGCGCGGATCGCGGAGATACCGGCGCGCCCGCGCCAGCACCGGGGCGGCGACTCGCCGACGCTTCCCAGCGTGAGCGGCGGCGAAGGCCAGGAGGAAGCGGACGAGGATCGCGTGCCTTAGCCGGCCGCTAGTGCGCGTCTTCCTCCAAGGAACTCTTGCCAAGGCCGAGCTTGAGGCGCAGGAAGTACAACCCGATTCCAAAGACGGCGACGGCGAGCGCGATCAGGACGGTCCAGAGCACGAGCGACTCTCGGCCGCGTGGCTCACCGGCGGCGGCTTCGAGCGGCTCCGCTTCATCCACCTCGGCCCCGGGGGCGATGGCGAACGAGAAGGTGTCGCTGAACTCCTCGCCCGTGCGGTCGCGCACGGTCCATTGCACCGAGACGAGGCCTTCCTCGGGCAGATGATCGGCGTGGATCAGCAGCGTGCGGTCGCTATAGCCGGACACCTCGACGCGTGCGCCCTCGATCGGACGCCCCGTCTCGCCGTCCAAGACGACGGCGCTGTTGACGCCCCGCTCCAGCAGCAGGGGCTCATCGAAGGTGATGCGGATGGCCTCGTGCAGTTCACCGACCTCGGCGCCCGCGCGGGGGTCGGTCTCGACGGGCTCCAACGCCGCGGCGCCCGCCCCGGCGGCGAGCAGCCCCGTGCCCACCACCAGCAGCAACAGCGCCAGGGCGAGCAGGAATCGCGATGCGGGCAGGAGAAGCCGCTGTGTCATCGCCAGTCATGCTAGGAAACCCAGGGCCGCCCGGGCAAACCCCGGCGGCCCCGCCCATACGCGTGCGTGGACAGGCCGGCGGCGGCATCGATATCGTGACCGTGGAGGAGGCGGGGAAAACAGCCGCGCAAGGCCCGGAACGGACGTGCCGTGGGGAATGGATGTCGAATTCCGCTCGCCGGCGCGGTGCTGCTCGCGGCGATCGTGGGAGCCGCCTGCGGAGGCGACGGGCAAGAGCGCGTCCCGGCCGCGGCTGAGCGGACGCCCGACCTCCCGGCAGCGGACGGCCGGGGGCCGGCCGGGGAGAGCGTGCCGGCGCCGGCCCCCGATCGCGCGGTCCAGGAGATCGACGCGGCGCGGCGGCTGATCGAACAGGCCGACGCCTTGGAGCACGACGGCTTCTGGGAGGCCGCGGCCGAGACGCGGGGCCGCGTCGCGCAGGGCGATCTCGGGCCGGCGCTGCCCGCCGGCGAGCGCCAGCGCGCACAGCTGGCGCAGGTGCGGCTGCTGCTGCGCCTCGGCCGCGCGGGCGACGCCCTGGTCCTGATCGAATCGCTGGACCGGAACGGCTTCGAGGCGTCGAATGGGCGCACGCTCGATCTGCTGACGGCGCGGGCGGCGACAGCCGTGGACGAGCGGACATCCGCCATCGACGCGCTCTCGCGCTATCTGGCGGCCGACGGCGCGGCGGCCGTCACGGCGCTCCTGATGCGCGCGCGGCTCCTCACCGGCGCTCAGCGCATGGAAGAAGCGGAGGCGGACCTGCGCGCGGCGATCGACCACGCCGCCGCTCTCCACGACCAGATCGCCGGCGCCCGCGTCGAACTGGGCGCGCTGCTGGAGGGGCAGGCGCGCTACGAGGAAGCGAAGGCGCAGTACCGCGCCCTGCTGGCCGCCGCGCCCTGGTACGAAGCGATCGCGCTCCACCGGCTGGGCGCGATCGCTTGGGCGCTCGGCGACCCGCTCGGCGCGGAGCAGTCGTGGATCCCGCTGATGCGGGACCACCCGCGCCATTGGCGATCGAGCGACGCCCTCTCCCAGCTCACCGACGGCGGCTGGGCCGTCAACCCCGTGCTGCGCGGCCTCGTTCTCTACAGGCATGCGCGCTACGACGAGGCGGCCGAGGCGCTGCGCGTCTTCCTCGAAACCGACCCTCCCGCGGCGGAGCGGCACGGCGCGGCCTACTACCTCGCGGCGATCGCGGAAGACCAAGGGCGGAGCCGCGAGGCGATCGCCGGATACCTGCGCGCGGTGGCGGCCGACGAGGGCGGGGAGCTGGCCGACGACGCCCTCTGGTGGGCCGCCCGCCTCGCCGAAGAGCTGGGAGAGCCCGCAGCCGCCATCCAGCACTACGATCGCCTGGCCGACGGCTACGCCGAATCGCCCTTCGCGGCGGACGCCCGCTTCCTGGCGGGGCTGGCTTCCTTTACAAATGGAGACATAACGGGTGCCCGGGAGCGCTTTGCCCGGCTGAGCGGAGAGGAGCGCGCCGCCGACGCGCAGCGCGGACTGCTGTGGAGCGGCAAGAGCCTCGCCCTGCTCGACGAGCCGGAGCGGGCCGCCATCGCCTACGCCCGAGCGATGACGCGCGATCCCTACTCGTACTACGGCCTGCGGGCGGCGGCGCTGCTGGCGGATCGGGTGGACCAGGCAACGGATCAGATCCGGGAGACGCCGGCCAGCGCGCCCTTTGCGCCGGACGGCCCCCGGCTGCGCGACGGCGGCGGCGCGATCGCCTGGCTCGCCGCGGCGCCGGGCCCGGCCGCCCCGCGGCGCGGCGCCGTGATCGTGCGCTCCCAGGACTGGCGGGCGGCGCAGGAGCTGCACGGAGCGGGGCTGCGCGTCCAGGCGGACGCCCGCTTCCGCGCGCTGATCGACGCCTACCGGGCCGAGCCCTGGCTCCTGTACGTGCTGGGGCGCCACTTCGAGGCGCTGCGGCTCCCCCACCTGCGGATCGAGGCGGCGGAGGCGCTGCTGGCGCCGCTCGGCGATCAGGAGCGCGCCGCCGCGCCGCCGGAGATCCTGGCCTGGGCCTACCCAACCGGCTGGCGGTCGCTGGCCGTCCACGAAACGGAGGGGAACGCCTTCGACGAGCTCCTGCTCTACGCCCTGATCCGGCAGGAGAGCCGCTTCAACCCGGACGCGGGATCGCCGGCCGGCGCGCTGGGCCTCATGCAGGTGATCGGGCCGACCGGCATCTGGATAGCGGAGCGGCTCGGCGACGGCGCCTTCCACACGGCCGATCTCTTCCGGCCGCACCTCTCCATCCGCTACGGCGCCTTCTACCTGGGCGTGCAGCTGGAGACATTCCAGCATGCGCTGCCGCCGGCGCTGGCGGCCTACAACGCCGGCCCCGGCAACGCGATCCGCTGGTCGGGCGACGATCCGGGCATCGACCCCGACCTCTTCTTCGAGCGGATCAGCTTCGCCGAGACTCGCCTGTACCTAGAAGCGGTGCTCGAGAACTACGCCTGGTACCGCTTCCTCTACGCGAACGCCCCCGCGCCCAGCCTGACGGGGACCTGAGGGCGAACTCTGAGGCCTCTATTCGTAGAGGCGGCGCGAATTCGGCGAGAACGTGGGGCGGCTGGATAATAATGCAGGGGGATAGATGCGAAAGCGAGTGCCGGACGATAGCTTATATTCCGTTCTAGGAGGTACCTTGCCACTGCCCACGGACGAGGCCCAGCCGCTCTACAGCACCGAGTTGGGTCTTATGTTCCACGATAGCTGTGAATCAGCCTTGGCCCGACACCCCCTCACGGAATTGCAGGGCCGCGTTCATCTCCTCTTCACATCCCCTCCTTTCCCCCTCAACACCAAGAAACGTTATGGCAACCGCACCGGTGATGACTACCTGCGTTGGCTCGCCAGTCTCGCTCCCCTTCTAAGTTCGTTGCTTCGTCCTGACGGCTCATTGGTCATCGAGATAGGCAACGCATGGGAGGCGGGGCGTCCGATTATGTCGACACTCCCGCACAGGGCTCTTCTCAGCTTCCAGGAAGCGTCGGGGCTCCACCTCTGTCAGGAATTCATTGCGTTTAATCCTGCTCGCCTGCCCTCGCCTGTCCAGTGGGTGAACGTTGAGCGAATCCGAGTCAAGGATGCATTTACCAGAGTCTGGTGGCTCTCCCCGACTGACAGACCTAAGGCCGATAATCGCAAAATCCTCACGGCCTATAGTAAAAGTATGCAAAAATTGCTCTCCCGCGGCACGTACAACCCCGGGAAGCGCCCCTCCGCGCACGATATCGGCACCACGTCGTTTCTCAGTGATAACGGCGGGGCAGTCCCACCAAATGTATTGGTTCCAAGCGCTGCCGATGTGCTTGAAGAGGACGCATTAAGCGAAGAGGATGTTATCTCTAATCTGATACCCGTCTCGAATACATCCTCGCAGGATTCCTATCTGGAGCACTGCCGGACTGAAGGGATTGATCCGCATCCTGCCCGAATGCCGGTAAAACTTGTTGAGTTTTTTGTCGAATTCCTCACCGATCCCGGAGACATCATCGTGGACCCTTTCGCAGGCTCAAACACCACAGGGGCAGTCTCGGAGCGGCTCGGGCGCAAATGGATCAGTGTCGAGGCGGATGCTGAATTCGCCTCGACATCATCAGCCAGGTTTCCATCGGTTGAGACCAGCGACCGGCAACACGAGAGTTTCGAGAAGATCTTCGCTATCGATCTGTCCGCTGGTTGATCACCGCGAGATCAGAATCAAATTCTTTCTCCAAGAAGCAACTCAAATCGGTGAGAGCAGCGACGGCCTCAGGGCTGATAGGGCGCTCGCTATGCCGGAAAATGAAGGGGTCGCCTGCGCTCGCGGCCTCCGTTTCTTCAATGACTGCCCTGAAGTGCGCAAGGCGCGCACGAAGGTCATTCGCTTTGCTCCTGGCAGAAATGCCCCAAAAGGAGCATGCATCGTGGAACGTGATCTCACCAGATCGGCCCTCTCGCCATTTGGTCATCGCACGAGAGTCAAGATAGCGCTGGAGGTCGGTTCCAGTGGCTCGATCAAGACCCGCCTTGCGAGGTGATGCGTCAGAACCAGCGCGCAAGAGATCGAGGGCACGACGTTCACCTGCGGCGGTGAGTCGGTACTGTTTATTCCCGACTCTCTCGATGAGTCCACGCTTGCGGAGGGGCTTAGACCCCATGATCTCTGCGAAGACACGGTTTGAGTCGGGATAGATAGGCGTCCCCGATTCATCAAGGAACCCTCTCAACCCGAACGTTTCAGGGGAAGCCTTCCAGGCCGCGACTACCAAGTCCTCGGCCGTAAAGACCGACTTGTCTGTCTCTCGAAGTCGCCAAGCCGAGAGGATGAGCTTCTCCGCGACGCCCAAGGACCGAGGCATCACATTGCCTCGGGCAAGCGGCCCTCAGTAATAAACGGTGTCAAGGCTCGTGCGGCTTTCCCTTGTACCTCGGACATCTGATCTCCCAATCGAGCCAACCAATCAGTCTGGTCCAGTAGTTCAGCATCGGGGCCGGCAAGTAGCGCTATGTAGACCATGATCTCCGTATACCGTTCGATATGGTACATGCGCCACTCTCGGCTCTCATAACCAAAGCCCCTCGATTCATCAAGGTAGAGGTCAGCAAACGGCGCTTCGCTGTTGATCCACCAAACATTTAGCTCAACGTCGCGGGGTCGTTGATAAACCGGTGGAACATCGCGACTAAGCTGAACAGACTCACCTGTCTCCGGATCGGGGTCAATGCCCGATATCAAGATCTTGGGGAACCCTTGCCTGCGGTCCTTCTCGGTTGATTCAACAACAGTCACCAGACTGGGAGCGGCCGCACATCGATCGTCAGCTGCGACGATCTCGGTCTCCCCGACCTCTCTGCCCCACACCAACCCTGCCGCGCTCACACTTGCGACAGCAGGGTTCGCCTCATTCCAAATCAAGTAGATATCGCTCGTCGACCGGCCACCGCCCCGCAGCGTACACATCGCACTCAAGGAAGAGCGCGACCCTACAGCAACGCTCATAGTGCGGGGAACAACCTCCATGTCCTGGATATCAACGACTTCAAGAGTAACCTGTTCGCTCGTAAGTTTTCGATCGCGAGTCTCGGCCCAAATCTTCGTGACCCCCGGCGCGAAAGTATTTATTACGTTAAGATCTTCGTCGACCAGAGCAACATTGGTGTCATCGACTTGCCAGTCAAATGGGGTTGGTTGAATGCGTCGCTCTTCCTGGAAGAAGCGGATATTAGGTCGGAAGGACACGCCAACACCCGCATGGGCATGGCTCAAGCTCAGCTCGATTCGTGTAGGAGTACCTCTTGGCAACGGGGGGACTGGGTCACCTCCTCCCCTTAGGCCACCCCACAATGTCGTGAAATGACGCGACATGAACTGATTCTTCCATTGATCCAGCGCCTCGTTAATGCGACTGAGTTCACTCTGCCCTTGTTGGGTCCTATCTCTGCGCTCTCGTTGTTCCCAATCTCGACAGAAGTTCGAGAATTGTTCGGCAACCCAAGATTCCACAGCCCGAGTCAGCGGACTCTCCGCCAAGTTGGTGCGGGCGTTTGTCTTAAAGTCTGCCAAACTCTTTAGTTGGCACTCTCCATATACCTTCCACAGGTATGAGGACTGGAGATTCAGTGCCTCAACTGGTGTGAAGCCAAGAAAATCATCGTCGGCAAAGTAGGTAATGCTATGGCGGTGTCGGTGACTACGCGTCATTCGGACTTCGGAAGTTCTGAGGATAAGCCGTCCCTTCTCGTCCCCTGGCGTAACTGCCTGAATGACATCGGTGGTGAGAGGATCTAGTAGCTCGTCGGGAATCGGTATTTCAACCGGCTCGGGAAATTCGGAGGATGGAGGGATCGTTTCATGGGCGAGCGGTCCTCCACCGACGATCCTGCCTCTTTCCATGACGTACACGTGGCAGAGTTCAACGGCACGTGTCGTCTGTGGGTGATTCTTGATGGACTGCACAAGCTCCTGGACAGGGATTCTCCGGCTATAGCCCTTTGGCTCTCGCCCCATCACGAGGGTGAAGCCATTAGCGATCTCGAAGGCAGCACGAGCATTGTCGGGCAAGCCTGCGAACGTGACTCCCAGATCCCGGAGTGCATCCTCTAACTCAGCTTGCCGATCTGCGACAGGGTATCCCCGGCTCTGTGCAGCATCCGGGATGTATCCAAATTGGAACGAGTTCGCCGCGACCCCGTATCTACTACCTCCACCCTCACTCACCGTCCGTATCTCCGCATGCTCACTGAACATCATGCTCATGTAGCACTTACCACCATTGCCATGCCCACCCTGAACCTGGATTCCAGGTGCATTCCGTGTTGCCGCGTCCGGATCAGCCCAGACCCGGAAGTTGCCCTCTATGGTCGCAGGGGTCATTCCGCCAAAGTCGAGCACACCGATCCCCTTGCCCCGCCTGCGAGTGCCCTGATCGAAGATGACAACGATGACGCGATCGGAAGGGGCAGTATTTCTCCGCGCGTATTCGTCAGACGAATTCTTAACCCACTCGGGGAGGCCGCCTTCGTGCGACTGAAATTCGGAGCAGATCAGCCTGACCGCCCCTTCCTTGTGGACATCTAGGACTTCGTCAGGCGTGTACTTGAATGCCATCGTTGCTCTTCACACTCGCTGGGCGTCTCGTCCAGTGAGGGGGATGATAGCGGGCCTACCCAAACAATTTCTCACGTGTGGTGGTCGGGGAGGAGGGAACCGTGCTGGGTCACTCGCTGTGCTTACCGATAGCAGAGGTAGACAGACGGATAGCTGGCTTCGGAGTGCTCGCGATCGTGGAGCGCACGCCGAGGCAGCGCAGACGCTCGCCCAGCCAATGTACGTCACTGGAGAAGCCGTCGGGACCTCCCCGAGCTCATCGGCCAGCGGTCTAAGGCGTGACGGGCGCGATTGACCCCGTTTCGGCGCGGGTGCGATACTGCGGGAAATAAGCCCCGGCCGCCCCGAGGCGGCCGAAGACGACCATAACCATGCCCAAGCGAACCTACCAACCCAAGCGGAAACGGAGAAAGCGCGTACACGGATTCCGGGCCAGGATGGCAACCAAGGGCGGCTGCGCCGTGCTCAAGCGCCGCCGCCGCCGCGGGCGCCATCGGCTGACCGTCTAAGTCATTCGAGCGCGGGCCGGCATCAGCGCCCCTGCCTCCTTCCCGTATGCGTCGCCAGCAACGGTTGCGTCACCGGCGGGAGTTCGCGGCTGCCTACCGCAGCGGAGCGGTCTTTCGCAGCCGGCTGCTCGTCCTGCGCGTGCGCGCCAATCCGGACGTGGACGGTCCGCGATTCGGCTTCGCGGCGGGCAAGCGGCTGGGAAGCGCCGTGGTGCGGAACCGGCTGAAACGGCGCCTGCGGGCGGCGGCCCGCGGGAGCGGAGCGCGAGGAGGAGCGGACGTGGTCGTCATCGCGCGCCCGGCGGCGCTGCGGGCGTCCTACCAGGAGATCGAAGGGGAGCTGGGCCTGCTGCTCGGCCAAGCCAAGCTCCTGTGAGGCCTGCGGCAGCGCCGAAGCAGCTTGCGATCGCGCTGATCCGGGGCTACCAGCGCTGCCTGTCGCCGCTGCTGCCGCCGAGTTGCCGCTTCGAACCGTCTTGCTCCCAGTACGGCGTCGAGGCCTTGCGGGAACGGGGGCTGCTCAGGGGCTCGCTCCAGACCGGCTGGCGGCTGCTGCGCTGCAATCCGCTCAACGGCGGCGGGTACGACCCGGTCCGCCCGCCTGCCGGGACGGCCGGTACCGGACACGACGGAGCCGCCGGGAAAACCGAAGTGCTGGAACGATGAGCAGCGGGCCGAGCCGGCCGTGGTTTCACGTGAAACGCCGCCACCGGCTGCTGGTTCTCCCTCTCCTGGCGGGAACCCTGGCCCTCGCCTGCCAGAGCTTCGACACGGCCGACGGTTGGGCGTC
Source organism: Dehalococcoidia bacterium (assembly GCA_963663895.2). GTDB lineage: Bacteria > Chloroflexota > Dehalococcoidia > Bin125 > Bin125 > JAPOXK01. The sequence goes on from CAXXRD010000004.1 coordinate 91,185, forward strand.
GCCCCAAGTGTTCGAGGTCGGCGAGCGCGAGCTGATCATTCACGCCACGGGCGAGGACTCGATCGTGGCGATCGATCCCGGGACGGGCGAGAGCGTGTGGGAATTCCCCGACCCCGATTCCGACGGCCGCTTCCCCGGGCTCCTTCCCGATATCGATGAGAAGGTCGACGCGGACTCCTTCTACGCCGAGCCGCTCCTCCTGGCCGGTGAAGAGCTGGCCGTGGCCACGCATAAGCGCGGTCGCGTCTATGCGCTGCGCTTGGACGGCACCAGCGCCCGCCTCCTGATAGAGACGGGATCGGAGATCGTGTCGGAGCTCAACCTGGACGCGGCCGGGGTGCTGTACGTGACCACCGCGACCGCGGGGGTGTTCGCGATCGACCCCGCGCTGCCGCTCGACCCGGAGAAGCCCCTCAGCGCCGGCGAACAGCCGGGGCTGCTCTGGCAGTACAACGCTTTCGACGGGACCATTTGGGGGAGCCCCGCGCTCGCGGACACGGAGACGCACGGCCAGATCCTGCTGGTGCCGACGCTGGGGGGGACGCTCTACGCCCTGCGGACCGACCCGGCGGGCGGGACGGCGCGGGTGGCCTGGACGTTCGAGGCGGACGCCGGGATCGGCGGCGACGCCGTGGTCGCCGACGGCCGCCTGTTCATCGGCAGCTTCGACCGCCATCTGTACGCGATCGACGTCGAGAGCGGAGCGGAGCTGTGGCGGCACCGCAGCAGCGACTGGTTCTGGACCGAGGTGCTCGTCACGGACGGCACCGTCTACGCGGGAGACCTGAACGGTTACGTCTGGGCGCTGGATGCGGCGACCGGCGCTCCCCGCTGGGATGCCCCCTATGCAGGCGGAGACGATTTCCGCGCCAAGCCGGGCCTGACGGCCGACGGGGCGATGCTGATCGTCGTAGACCGCGACGGCTTCACGCACGCGATCGATCGGGAGAGCGGCAGCGGAGTATGGGTTCAGCCGAGGGAGACGCAGCTTCCCGACCTGTTCTATGCCAACCCGCTGGTGCTGGGAAGCGAGATCTTCGTGGCGAACGAAGCGGGTGAGCTGTTCCGCGTGAGCGAGGACGCGGTAGAGCTCTTCTACCCGCCGGACTAGGGAGCGCGAGCGCCAACGACGATGGAAACGATCGAGCTCATCTTCGACACGATCCTGATCGATCCGATCATGAACGCGTTGATCATCTTGGCGAGCGCGCTCTTCGGGAGCTACGGGCTGGCGATCATCGCCTTCACCCTGATCGCCCGGTTCGTGACCTACCCGTTGGTGCTGCGCCAGCTGCGCACGACGCGCGCCATGCAGGAGATGCAGCCGCGCCTGCAAGAGATCCAGAAGAAATACAAAGACCCGCGCCGGCGCCAGCAGGAGATGATGAAGCTTTACCGAGAGGTGGGCTTCAATCCTTTGGGCTGTGCCCTGCCGCTGTTGGTTCAGCTCCCGATCTGGATCGCACTATACCAAGTTATCCGTCAATCACTGGGGACGACCCCGGAGTCGCTCTTCGGACTGTCGGGGCGCCTCTACGACTGGACCTACATCACCGAGGCCCCGCCGCTCGATCGGAATTTCCTGACGCTGGACCTGGCGAATCCGTCCTTCATCCTGGCGATCTTGGTCGCCGTGGGCACGTTCGTGCAGCAGAAGCTCAGCACTACGCGATCGGTGGCCAAGGACGACCGTCAGGCCTCCGTGAACCGCACCATGATCTGGATCTTGCCGATTATGTTCGGTTTCTTCTCCTTGCAGGTGCCGAGCGGCCTCTCGCTCTACTGGTTCGTCACCACCCTGTTCACCATCGTGGCGGCCTACATCTACAACGGCCCGGAGAACTTCCGTTGGCGGCAGCTCTTCACCATGGAGCCGATGCTGGCCCCCTCCACCGCAGCCCGCGCGGCGGCGGACGGCGGCGGAAGCCGATCATCAAACGAGCACACGGCGAGCGAGGATGAAAAAGCGGCCGAGCCGGGCGAGCCGGCCAAGCCCCAGGCGCAGGAGGCGCCGGCGCGGCGGTCGCGGCGGCGGCGGCGCCGGCGGCGGCGGCGCGGCGGCAACCGGCCTTGGGAGCAAGGAGAGAACCGGGCGGCGGGGGACGGCAACTCGCGATCTTCATCTGGAGCATCGGACGATCCCTCCGCACAATGATTAAGCGAGAGCGGCACAGCCGCGGGATTAGGTAAGGACGCAAGGGATGGCGCGACGGACTCGCGAGGCGGTGGAGCGGACCGGCAAGACAGTCGACGAGGCGGTGCAGCGCGCGCTGCGCGACCTCGGCCTCGATCGGACCGAAGTCGAGGTGCAGGTGATCAGCGAAGGACGGACGGGCGTGCTGGGGATCGGCGCGACCTCAGCGCGCGTCCGGGTGGCGCCGCTGGCGCCCGGCGAGCCGGTCGAGGCCGCGCCGACCGCCAGAGAGGAAGCATTGCCACGGATCGACGACTACGCCCTGGATGAGCGCGAAGAGGTGGACCCGCGCACGCGGCCGGGACGGAGCAGCCGTGGGAGGGGGAGTACGCGGGAGGCGCCGTGGGATCGTGGCCGGCAGGGACGCGGACGGGCGCGCGAACAGCCGGAGCCGCAGGTTCCGCTGGAGGAGCGCATTCCCTTCGAAATGCTCGCATCGCCGCTGGAGGAGCCCGTCGAGGATCCGGTCGAGCACGCGCGCAACATCCTGCATGATCTCATGCGGATCATGGGCATCGACGCCGAGATCACGAGCCGGACGCCGGAAACGCCGATGGACGGGCTCGATCACGCGGCAGCGGTGCTGGACGTGAATCCGGCGCACGCCGGCGACGACCTCGGCTTCCTGATCGGGCGCCGTGGCGAACACTTGGCGGCGCTGCAGTACATCGTGAACGTGATCCTGAGCCAGACGCACAGCGGCGGAAATCCAGTCACGGTTGACGTGCATCACTACAAACGCAGGCGGGAGGAGTCGCTGAACGCCTTGGCGCGGCAGATGGCGGACGAAGTGCGCCGAACCAAGGAAGAAGTGGACTTGGAGCCGATGTCCGCCGCCGAGCGCCGCATCATTCATCTCGCGCTGGCGGAGGAGACCGACGTGGCGACGGAGTCGGTGGGGGCGGGTGATGCGCGCAGGGTGACCATTGTGTACCTTGACGAGAGTTAGCACTGCTCGTTCCGCGGCGGGGTCGGCGCATGCTGGAGCCTGATGGCCATTTGGGCTATCGCGAACCAGAAGGGCGGCGTCGGCAAGAGCACGACGGGGATCAACCTGGGCGCGGCGCTCGCGCGACGCGGGCTGCGGGTGTTGCTCGTCGACAGCGACCCGCAAAGTAACGCGACGAGCGGTCTCGGCATCCGCCCGGGCGACACGCCCACCATCTACGATCTCTTGTTCGCTGCGGCTCCCCAGCCGGACGCGGCCATTCTGCCGACGCGGCAGCAGGGACTCCATCTGATCGCCGCCACGCCGGCGCTCGCCGGCGCGGAGGTCGAACTGGCCGGGGCGCCGGCGCGCGAGCACCGCCTGCAACGCGCCTTGGCCGGGGCCGCGGCGCGCTTCGATCAGATCCTGATCGACTGTCCGCCATCGCTGGGACTGCTCACCGTGAACGCGCTCTGCACGGCGGATACCGTGCTGGTGCCGGTGCAGTGCGAATACCTGGCGCTGGAAGGGTTGGGGCACCTCATCACGACCATCGATCTCGTGCGCCGCAACCTGAACCCGCATCTCGCCGTCGGCGCGGTGCTGCTGACGATGTTCGACGGGCGCACCAATCTGGCGCAGCAAGTGGTGGACGAGGTCCGGCAGCATTTCCCGGAGACGCTCCAGACCGTCATCCCCCGGTCGATCCGATTAGGGGAAGCGCCCAGCCACGGGCGCACGATCTTCGAGTACGCGCCACAGTCCGCGGGAGCAGTCGCCTACGCCCAAGCGGCGGCGGAGCTGCAAGCCACGGCTTTCGGAGCGCGGCAGCCTCCCGTGCAGGCTACGGTAGGAGCAGGAGCATGAGCAGCCGACATGCGTTAGGACGCGGCTTGGACTCTTTGATCTCGCCTGCGGGCGGCGGTCGTGTGGAACCACCCGCGGAAACGCCAACGGCGGCGCGCACGGCGCTCCCCATCGCGGCGATCCAACCGAATCCCGACCAACCGCGCAGCTATGTGGACCCGGCGGGCTTGGAGGAGCTGGCATCGAGCATCCGCGAGCACGGCGTGTTGCAGCCGATCATCGTGCGGCGCGACGCGGAGGCAGGCTACGTCTTGGTCGCCGGCGAGCGACGCTGGCGCGCGGCACGGCTCGCGGGGCTCTCGGAGATTCCCGCGATCATCACGGACGTGGCAAGCGATGGACTGCTGGCGGTGGCCTTGGTCGAGAACCTGCAGCGAGAAGACCTCAGCCCCTTGGAGGAGGCGCACGCCTACGCCCGCTTGATCGATCGGACGGGAATGACGCAGCAGCGCCTGGCGGCACGGGTCGGGAAGAGCCGCGCCGCGATCACGAACGCGCTGCGGCTGCTGCAGCTGCCCGATCCGATCCGCTTGAGCTTGGCGGCCCGCGAGATCAGCGAAGGGCACGCGCGCGCGATCCTGGGCGCGGACGGAGAGGAGCAGCAGCTCCAGATTTGGGAGCAGGTGAAACGGCGCGGGCTATCGGTCCGGGATACCGAGCGCGCGGTGCAAGCGCTGCGGCCCACAAAGCTGACGGGCAGGGCGAAGGCGCGGAAGCCGGGCGACGACCTGGCGCAGGAACGCCTGCAATCCGCACTCGGCACCAAGGTGCGGGTGGAGCGCGGCCGCAAGGGCGGGCGAATCGTAGTGCAGTGGTACGACGACGAGCAGCTCGAGGCGATCGTGACCGCGTTGGTCGCGACGGCCGCGGCGATCGAAGAGCGGTCGCCTGCGCCGGACTCGATCGCCGTCTGACGCAACCCGGCCCCGTGGCGGCGCAGGCAGCGGCTACCATGGCCTTCTAACACGGCGGCGCGGAGGGAGCCGAGATGCGAGCGTCCACGCGACTCGAAGAGCTGGGGATCACGCTACCGACCGGACTCGCGCCGGTGGCGCTGTACAAGCCGGCAGTCGTCACGGGATCCCTGTGCTACGTGTCGGGCAACATCAACCAGGACGCCAACGGCGATCTCACCATTACCGGGAAAGTCGGCGGCGAAGTCACGCTGGAGCAGGCCCGCGAGGCGGCGCGCCTTGCAGCGATCAACGCGCTCGCCGGCGCGGTCAATACCATCGGCTCGATCGACCGGATAACGAAGGTAGTTCGCATCACGGGCTATGTGAACGGGGCGCCGGGCTTTGACCAGCCGTCCAAGGTGATCGATGGCGCCTCGGAGCTGCTGCGCGACCTCTTCGGCGAGGACGGGATCGCGGCCCGATCCGCGATCGGCTTGGCCGAGCTGCCGTTCAGCGCCCCCGTCGAAGTAGAGCTGATTTTAGAGATCCGAGCCGAGCGCCGGAGCTAGCTCTCCGAAGAGCCGTCGTTGCGCGAGGGAGTGCCGCGCCGGCGGCGGCGCGGCGCGGCGCGGCGATCGGCGCCGGCCTCACTGCGGTTTGCGCTGGTCTGGCCTGCCTGGCCGTCGCCCCTTCCCGCGCGGTGCTTTCGCGGACTCTGATCGCGGGGGGCTGCCTGCTCGCTGCTCGTGCCTCTGCGCCGGCGCCGCCGGCGTCCCCGGACGGGTCGATCGTCCTGCCGGTCAGGCTCGTCGCGCTGGCGCGGAGGGGCAGCGGCAGCCTGCGTGCGCTCGCTGGCCTCGACGATGGCTTGGTTGGGCGCTGTTTCCACGCGCACGGCGGTGCCCATCTCCGCGGCGGGCACCTCGACGCGCCGCCGCTCCTGCTCCAGCTCCACCGTCGCGGTTTGCTTCGGCACACTGACGGCGACGACTCGCCCTTGCCCCACTGGCGTGGAAACGTGCGCGCCAACCTTGGGGAGAGTGCCCCGCATCTCCTTATAGACGTCGAATTCAAAGGTGAGGCAACACAGCAAGCGGCCGCAGACGCCGGAGATCTTGTCGGGGTTGAGGGAGAGATCTTGCGCCTTCGCCATGCGAATCCCCACTTTGGGGAAATCGGTCATCCACGATGCACAGCAGAGACGTTGCCCGCAGATGTCGTAGCCGTCGATGAGCTTGGCGCGGTCGCGCGGCCCGATGCGCTTCATGTGCAGGGAGAGCTGGTATTCCACTTCGATCGCTTCCTGCAGGCCGCGGAAGTCGACGTGCTCATCGGCCTCAAAGAAGCCGGTTGCTTCCGTGCCGCCAAGATTGATCTGCACCGCCGACACATACAGCGGCAGCTCCAACTCCGCGATCATCACGCGCATGCGCCGCAGCATGGCGCCGGCGCGATCCTGCATCTCGATCGCGCGGACCCGATCATCATTGGAGGCGAGCCGCTTGATGGGCCTGACATCGGAGGGGACGGGGCCGGCGTCCGCATCAGGGGTGGTGACGATACGAGCCAGCTCCTCGCCGTGCGCCGTCGGGACGACGACGTACTCGCCGACGTAGACCTCTTCCTGGGGAGGCGCAAAGTGGTAGATCTTGGCGGCCTCGCGGAAGCGCACGCCAATGACGTTAGCCGTCATACGCACTCCTTTCGGCCGGCGGGGTTTGCAGCAGCATCGCCTCAAGAGCGAGGCGAGGATTCACCCCGCGCCGCAGATGCTCGCGCGTTTCGACAAGCGTGTGTAGGAAGCGGGCGACATCCGCAGGCCGGTAGCGCGTGGCGTCGTCCCGGAGCTGCTCGATCAGGTTTTGGTGGGTGACACGCTCGGCGGCGCCGGTGACGACGCGGAGCAGGTCGCGCCACCAAGCGATCCAGTGATCGAGCGCGTTGAGAGCGTTGACCGGCTCGGCGCCGCCGCGTCCCGCGAGGCTTTGGGCATAGGTGAGGCGATCGGCGCAGCTACTCGCGAGGATGCGGCCCACCTCTTCCGTCTGCGTGCGGCGCACCTCCAGGGGATCGCCTTCGTCCAGCGCGGTGATCGCCCAACCCACCCGTCCGCCCGCGAGGCGAGCGAGGACCGCCGCCGTCTCGGCTTCCACGCCTCGCTCGGTGGCCAGCCAAGTCGCCAGATCCGCGACGGGCAGGGGGGCCAACGTCCATTCCTGACAGCGAGAGCGCACGGTGTCGTGCAGACGCGCAGGACGCTCGGTCACGAGGAGGAAAGTGACAGCCGGCGGGGGTTCCTCCAGCGTCTTCAAGAAAGCGTTCTCGGCTTCGTCCGTGAGTGCGTCCGCCGGATCGACGATGTAGACGCGGCGGCACCCCTCGTAGGGCTGCATGGCGGCGGCGGCCTCCATGCGGCGCACGGCGCAGATACCGATGGTGTGGCTGCGGCTGTGGTCGTGGTCGCTCACGCGGCAGATGCCGCCGGGCGCGATCACTTCCACATCCGCATGCTGACCGCGGGCGATCCGGCGGCAAGACCGACACTCGTCACAGGGACGAGGCTCGCCCTGGCAGTTAAGAGCGCGCGCCAGCGCGAGGGCGAGGGTCCCCTTGCCGACGTGCGCCGGGCCAGTGAGCAGCATTGCAGGGGGAAGCCGGTCCGCGACCAGAGCCCATTCCAACGCTCCGATCACCCTATCCCCGCCGACGAGGCCCCAGCGCGCGATCACGTCCGCCCCACCTGGGTCGCATCCTCTTCGAGCGCCAGAAGACCGTCATAACTCTGGCGGCGGCGCGCCAGGCGGGCCCTGCCCTGCCCGACAAAGACGACGGCCGGCCGGGTTGCGAGATTGTAGTTACTCTCCATCGCGAGGTGATAGGCGCCGCTGGCGGGCAGGGCGAGAAGGTCGCCAGCCTGCAGGCGGGGCAGCCCCGCCTCGCGCACCAAGATATCGCCACTCTCGCAGAACTTGCCCGCCACGGCGACGGTCTCCTCGACGGCGTCGTGCATCCGGTTGGCCGCCAAGGCGACGTAGCGCGAGCCGTACATGGCGGGCCGCACGTTGTCGGCCATGCCCCCGTCGACGCTGATATAGGTACGGACGCCTTCGATCGCTTTGCGGGCGCCAACCGTATACACGGCGACGCCAGCGCGGGCCACGATCGAGCGGCCGGGCTCTAGGTGGACGCGGGGAACGGGCAGATCGTGCGTGGTGCAGGCAGCGTGGAGCGTACGGCTCACGGCTTGGGCATAGTCGGCGACGGCGGGCGGGACTTGATCGGGCGTGTAGGCGACGGCGAAGCCGCCGCCCACCGAGAACTCGCGCCAGTGAAACTCAAAGGCGTCCCACATGCGCGCGGCAAAGCTTGCCATAACCTGGATGCCGCGACTATAGGGCTCGATGGAGAAGATGGGGGAGCCAAGATGAACGTGATAGCCCCGCAACTCCAGACCATCGGCCGCGAGGGTGCGCCGCACGGCTTCCTCGGCGTCGCCCGGCGCCAAAGGGAAGCCGAACTTGCTATCCGCGATACCGGTGGTCGTTTTTTCGTGAGTATGCGCGTCGACGCCGGGGGTCACGCGGAGGAGCACGGGCTGCGGGCGGCCGCGTTGTTGCGAGATCTGGTCCAAGAGCGCGAGCTCGTGGAAATTATCGATGACGATCCGGCCGACGCCGGCATCGAGAGCCTCCCTGAGCTCGGCTTCACTCTTGTTGTTGCCGTGAAACACGATCCGTGCCATGGGGAAGCCGGCACGGCGCGCGACGAATAGCTCGCCGCCCGAAACGACGTCGAGCCCCAACCCCTCCTGCGCCGCGATCGCGGCGATGGTGGGGCTCAGATACGCCTTGGCCGCGTATTGCACGTCAGCACCCGGGAGGACGCGATCGAACTGCACGCGGAACTCGCGGCAGGCGCTGCGGATCGTCGTCTCGTCATAGACGTATAGGGGAGTGCCGAACTCGGCGACGAGCGCTGGGACGTCGCAGCCGCCGATCTGCAGGTGGCCCCGTGCATCCGTCGTAGCGGTCGTGGGAAGTACTGATGCCAGCGCGTGCACAGCACCCGTCCGGTCGCTCACGGGATTCGCTCCTCGGCCCGCGCCGGCGCGGCGCAACGGCGCGGCGTGACGGGCCGGTTTCGTTCGTTAAGGTCTTTATCGTAGCGGCGGCGGGGACAGGTGTCATGAGCGGAGCCACAGATGAGCGATCCGCCCTGGCGAGCGCCCGGCGGCCTCGACTAGACTCGGCGCCCGCCGCGAGGCGGACCCTGACGAAGCAGGCCGGAAAGCGACATGGACGCGCATCTCGAATCCGATACACTGCGAGTCCTCAAGAAAGGTCCTCTGGGACCGTACGCCAACAACGGCATCGTCTTGGTAGACAAGGCGACAAACCAGAGTGCGATCATCGACGCGGCCGACGAGATCGAGCAGGTGATCGAAGCCACGGCCGGGACCGAAGTACGCTTCGTACTGTTCACGCATGCGCACGTGGACCACGTGTGGAGCTTTGATGTGCTGAAAGAGACGGTCGCAGCGCCGTTCTGCATGCATCCAGCGGAGCCGAATGTCGACCACGACCGCATTGACGTCCACCTGCAGGGCGGCGAAAGGTTAACGCTCGGCTCTACCGAGATACGGGTGATCCATACGCCCGGCCATACATCCGGCAGCCTTTGCTATCATGCACCGCCCATCTGCGTAGTGGGGGACACCCTCTTCCCCGGCGGGCCCGGCCGTAGCGGCAGCGCCGCGGCGTTGCTGACGATGATCCGTTCGATCACGGCGGATCTGTTCGCGCTACCGGACGAGACGGTGCTGCTCCCCGGCCACGGCGCCGACGGCACGATCGCCGAGAGCAAGGCCGAGTACGCCGATTTCGCCAAGCGCCATCACGATCCCGATCTACACGGCGACGTGCTCTGGAGACGGGATTGAGTGCGATCGAGCCGACCAAAGTCGCCCCTGGGCTGAGTGCTTGATGCAGCAAACCGTCCTCTCGAACGGGCTGCGGGTGCTGACAATCGAGATGGCGCACAGTCGCTCGGCGACCGTGAGCTTCTATGCGGGGGCGGGGGCGCGGTACGAACCACCGCAGGATGCGGGGATCTCCCACTTTGTGGAGCACGCCTGCTTCAAGGGCTCGCAGGGCCGTCCAACGCCCGAGCAGATCTCCGAGGCGATCGAAGGGGTGGGGGGAGTGCTGAACGCCGGAACGGATCGCGAACTGACCGTCTTCTACGCCAAGGTTCCGGCAGCGCACCTCTCCCTCGCGCTCGACGTGATCCTGGACTTGGCGATCCGGCCCCTCTTCGACGCCGAAGCGTTCGAGAAGGAGCGGCAGGTGGTGCTGGAGGAGCTGGCAATGGTGGAGGACCAGCCGGGCCAGCTGGCCGAACTGGCACTCGACGGCCTCCTTTGGCCGGCCGATCCGTTGGGACGCGATGTGGCGGGGACACCGGAAACGGTGCGGGCGATCAGCCGCGCGAGCGCGGCTGCTTACCGGCGCAATCAGTACACCCCGGCCAACACGCTCGTGTCGATCGCAGGAGCGATCGACACCGAGGCGGCCATCGAAACGGTAACGGCCAGCACCGAGGACTGGGCATTCGGCGCGCCCACGGACTGGCAGCGGGCAGTCGCTCCCAGTCAGCGAGAGGTGACGGAGCGGATCGCGGTGCGGAACAAGCCGACGGAGCAGGCAAACGTGCTCCTGGGATTGCCGGGGCTCTCGGGGCAGCATCCCGACCGCTACGCGCTCCATCTCTTGACCAGCGCGCTGGGCGAGGGGATGAGCAGCCGTCTGTTCGTCGAACTGCGAGAGCGCCGTGGCTTGGCCTACGACGTCCAAGCCTACGCCACCCACCTGCGCGACACCGGCGCACTCTCGGTTTACTTGGGGGTCGACCCAGACAATGTGGACGAAGCGATCGGGCTGACCGTGCGTGAGCTGGGACGTTTACGCGAGGGCGTCAGCGAGGCGGAGCTGACCAAGGTGCGGGAGTGCACCAAGGGGCGAATACTGCTCAGCCTGGAGGATACGCGCGCCGTCTCCGCCTGGTTCGGAAGCCAGACGTTGCTGCAGGAGCGGGCGCGGTCGGTTGAAGAGGTGATCGCCAAGTTGGACGCGGTGACGCGAGACGACTTAGCACGGGTAGCGGGAGACGTGGTGTGTGAGGAGCGACTATTGCTGGCCGTGGTCGGGCCTTTCGCCTCGGCGGAGCCGTTCGCGACGCTCTTGCGATTCTAGCTGCAGCGGCGGCGCCTAGTTCGTACCGCCTCTGGGGAAATGGTCTGCGTTTTGCAAGAGGCCGCGGAGATGATTCATCTCCCCCGCGTGGTAGATGTCGTGCATGATGATCGCGTCAATCAGAAGACGCGTCTCGCGTTCTTCGCCCCAGTGGGTGGGGCGAAGAACGCGCAACTCCGCGTCGTCCTTCAGAGCGGTAACGCCGGCGATAACCTCGGCATGCGCACGGCGGAGCCACTCGGTGAGCTCTTCGAGCCCCGCTTCTTCCATCTTGTGGGAGCCGTTCCAGGTGGTCCACCAAGACAGGCGCCGGTCGCCGAAGGCGTGGTTGGCGTGCATCCGCTTGACCGAGGCACAATGCGCGACGAAGTCCCGCACGGTCCGGCCGCCCGACGGCGGTAGGAGATCGAGCTCGTCCGCAACGACGGAAGACAGATTGGCGAGAAGGGAATGCTCCGGCTTGCGCTCGAAGGCTTCATCGAGCTGCCAGATGAGGAACTCCAGCACATCGCGAGGCATCAGCACCCTCAGCTTGACGAGACGACAGGGACCGATTCACTCCGAGTGGCGCGGCGCGCGGCGATCAGATCGTCCAGCTTGATTGCACAGAGCTTTGCCTCGTGCTCGAGTCCACAGACCTCGCAGCCAAACCGGCAATCGGGGGTGGTGAGCTCCTTGGCGGTGCGGAGCCACTCGCGGCGCAGAAAGGCTTCGCTCACGCCACTGGCGATGTGGGACCACGGGAAGCGCTCGAAGAGATCGCGTTCCCGATGGCAATAAAACGCCGGGTCGAGACCCGCTTCGCGAAAGGCTTCGTCCCAGGCAGCGGGGGTGTGGTGCTCACTCCAGGCATCGAAGCGGGCACCGCGCCGCCAGGCCCCCTCAACGACCGCAGCCAGCCTGCGGTCGCCGCGGCTGAGCACGCCTTCCAGGATCGATTCCGTGGGATCGTTCCAGGTGAAGTCGAGCCCGGCTTGGCGACAGGCCCGCCGGAGCAGCTCGTGCTTGGGCCGCAGCTCGGCGGCGGTCTCCTGCCGCGCCCATTGGAAAGGGGCATGCGCCTTGGGGACGTGGTTGGAGGTGGAGACGCGCACGCGGGCGCGCTTCCCCACGTGTTGGCGACCGATCGCCTTGACTTGGGCGGCCCAGTCGACAATGCCCTGCACGTCCTCCATCGTCTCGGTAGGCAGGCCGACCATGAAGTAGAGCTTGATATTGGTCCAGCCGTTCGCGAAGGCGTTCCGAGCGGCCTCCAACAAGTCCTCGTCGGCGACGACTTTGCTGACCGCGTTGCGGAGACGCTGGCTACCCGCCTCGGGCGCAAAGGTCATGCCATGCTTCTTGCCGCTGGCGCAGGCGAGGGCGACATCGACGCTGAAGGAGTCCACGCGGGTACTGGGCAGTGAAAGCGTGATGCGCTCCCCGAATTCCGCGCGCAGGGTCTGCACGATCTCCTTGATCTGGCTGTGGTCGGTGCTGCTGAGCGAGACGAGCGAAAGCTCGTCATAGCCGGTATTGGCGAAGATCTCCTTGGCCGCCGCGACGACCTCGCCCGGCGTGCGCTCCCGCAGGGGCCGGTAGATCATCCCCGCCTGACAAAACCGACAGCCCTGCGTGCAGCCGCGCTGAATTTCGATGCCGGCGCGGTCGTGAACGGTTTGCAGGAACGGGACGATGGGCTTGGTGAGGACCGGGGGCATCCCCTGCAGGAAGCGCTTGATGATCGGCAGGGGCGCCGCGGCGTCGGTCGCGAAGACCTCCGCGACGGTGCCATCAACGTTGTAGCGCCATTCGTAGAGGCTCGGCACATAGACGCCCTGGACACGGGCGAGCGCGCGGAGGAGCTCGGTCCGGTCACCATCGGAGCTTTTCCAGTCGGCGAGGAGATCGTTGATCTCGAGGACGACCTCCTCGCCTTCGCCGAGCACGAACGCATCGACGAACGGCGCCAGCGGTTCCGGCACCAGCGCGCCCGACCCGCCGGCGAAGACGAGGGGAGCGTCGCCGGTGCGGTCGGCGGCCCGGACCGGCAGACCCGCGAGGTCGAGCATGTTCAGGATGTTGGTGTAGGTGAGCTCGTAGGAGAGCGAGAAGCCCAGCACGTCGAACTCGGCTAAAGGCCGCCGGTTCTCTAAGCTAAAGACGGGCATACGGTGCAGGCGCAGCGACGCCTCCATATCGGGCCACGGCGCGAAGCTCCGCTCCGCGAGTGTGCGCGGCGCCCGATTGAGGATGTCGTAGAGGCCGGCGATGCCCATGTTGGACATCCCGATGTCGTAGACATCGGGATAGATGAGCGCCCAGCGCACGTCGGCGTCGTCCCATGCGGGCCGCAGGCTGTTCCATTCGCCGCCGGAGTAGCGAGCAGGCTTGGAAACGCCGGCCAGCAGGGGGTCGAGGTCGATAGCCGACACGGCAGGGCCCTCCCAGAGCAACTCGGCCTTACGCTAGCGTTAAGACCCTAAAGAACTGCCGCCGCATTGGCTACCGGAGTGCGACTTCTACCACGTCGAGCGCGCGATCCGGAAGGCACGCGTATCGCCGATCCACCCGCCCCCCCGATCGAATCGCGAGCCCCACGCGGCAGCGCTCCCAGTCTGGCCGCGCGCGGCGGCGTGCGCCGGTGGCGACGGGAGTACACGATCCTCCTCGCCGTCGGGTTACTCGTGTCGGTCTTGGCGTTCCTCTTTTTCTTCCTGGACCTTGATCTCAAGGAGTTGAAGCGGTTCGGCTATCTCGGAATTTTCCTGATCTCGCTTGTGGGGTCGGCCTCGGTGGCGCTGCCGCTCCCGGGGGCGGCCGTGGTCGTCGGGAGCGGGCAGTTCGTCGATGCCGTCGCGGGCATTCCGTTTTTCTTGCTCGTCGGGCTCACCGCATCACTGGGAGAGACGATCGGAGAGCTGACGGGCTATCTCGCCGGAGTAGGCGGCAAGGTGGTGATCGAGGACCGGCCGATCTACCACCGGCTCGACCGTTGGATGCGGCGGCACGGAATCATGACGATGTTCGTGCTCTCGGTGATCCCCAACCCGGTATTCGACGTGGGCGGGTTCCTGGCCGGAGCGGTGCGGATGCCGCTATGGCGCTTCCTGGTCACGGTCTTCGTGGGCAAGCTGATCAAGAACTGCGTTCTCGCCTTTCTCGGCGATGCGGGCCTCGAAGCGATAATCGGCGCCTTCGACTAGGACGCCGGTCTGAGCGGGCGCAATGCTTGCTAGCATGGGAGATCGGGGAGGCCCGGCCTTCGAGCGAGAGGTGGCCGCGAGCGAGGCGGGCATGGACGTGCTGAATCACGCCGCGACGACAGTAAGCGAAACCGTGCTGTGGCCCCTGCGCACGATCCGCCAGAGCCTGAGCGACACGCTGGGCACGCTCGACATCTTCTTGGGAGGATTCGGGCTGGTGGCAGCGCTGGTGACGGCCGCGTTGCTCTCGCCCGCGCTCGGCGCCCTGCCGGGGGCGGCGGGGGACTTCGCGCCGGTGGGGATGGCCATCATCCTGGCGCCGGTGGGGATCGCGCTGGCCCTCAGTCGCCGCAGGGAGGTAGAGCGCTGGCTGAGCATGCTGCGCCAACCGGAGGCAGCGGAGGCATTCGGGAGATCGGGGAACGCGCAGACGGCGACCGCGTTGATGCCGGCGCTCATCATCGACACGAGCGCCATCATCGACGGCCGCCTGCCTACCGTGGCAGCCGCGGGCTTCCTGCCGAGTACGCTCATCGTACCGCGGTTCGTGCTCGATGAGTTGCGGCGTATCGCCGACGACGCCGAGCCACTACGCCGCCAGCGAGGCCGGCGCGGGCTTGAGGCGCTGGCGAATCTCCAAGACACCGGACACACGCAGATCCAGATCGATGAAGAGGACTTCCCCGCGGCGCGCGACGTGGTTGCGAAGCTGCTCGCGCTGGCGCGCGCCCGTAACGGCCGGCTGTTGACCACGGACGCGAACCTCAGCCGCGTGGCCGACGTTGAGCAGATCCGCGTCCTCAACTTCAACGCGCTGGCCGAAGCCGTGCATCAGCAGATGCTGCCGGGCGAGCTGCTACAGGTGCACGTACAACAAGAGGGGCGGGAGCGCGGGCAAGGCGTCGGTTACCTCGAAGACGGCACCATGGTGGTGATTGAGGAGGGGAGGGGACGGCTCGGTGAAGATGTAACGGTGGAGGTACAGCGCGTGATCCAGACGTCCGCAGGGCGCATGGTGTTTACGGAATTGCCAAGCATGAGTCACGGCGGAGAGAGCGGGAGGTGAGTCGCGGCGCGGCGGCGATTCTGCTGGCGGCGGGCCGCAGCACGCGGATGCAAGGGCGGGAAAAGACACTCGCGCAGCTGGGCGGGATCCCCCTGGCGGCCCACAGCGTGCGCACGTTCGCGGCCTGCGCCGCGATCGACACGATTGTGCTGGTGAGCAGCTCGGCCAACTACTCGGCACTGGCGCAGATCGCCGCAGAGCACGGCGCCGGCAAGGTGTGCGCCGTGGTGCTGGGAGGCGCACGGCGCCAGGACTCCGTCGCGGCCGGGTTGCGCATGCTGCCCCCGTGCGAGTTCGTCGCCGTGCACGACATCGCCCGGCCCTTCGTGACATCCGACGTGATCGAGCGGGGATTGGCGCTGGCGGCCAAGCACGGCGCTGCCGTCGTCGCGGCGCCGGTCTTCGACACCGTGAAGGAGGGCAGAGAGGGCTTCGTGTGGCGGACGTTAAACCGCGAACACCTGTGGAGCGTGCAGACGCCACAAACCTTCAAGCGGATACTATTGGAACGGGCGCATGCGGCGGCTCACGAGGAAGTCAGCGACGACGCGATGCTCGTTGAGGCGCTGGGCGAGGCGGTCGCGCTGTACGAGGGCTCCGCTCGCAATCTCAAGGTCACGACGATCGAGGATCTGGCGATCGCGGAGGCGTTGCTCAAGAGTGGAGCAGCAATCCCCACGGCAACCACCTGACAGACGCCCGGTGAATCATCGCATCGGGATTGGGTTCGACAGCCACCGCTTCGCGGCCGCGCGGCCGTTCATCCTGGGCGGCGTGCGGATCTCGGAGAGCGACGGTCTCCAGGGACACTCCGACGCCGACGCGCTCACGCACGCGATCATCGACGCGCTCCTGGGAGCCGCCGCCTTGGGCGATATTGGAATGCATTTCCCACCCAGCGATGGGCGCTGGGCGGATGCGGACAGTCAGGATCTATTGACACGCACCATCGACCTGCTGGCGCGACACGGATTCCGGGTGGGCAATGTCGACGCGACGGTCGTTGCGGAACGGCCCCGCATCGCGCCGTATATCGCCGCGATGCGGGCACAGCTCGCTCGCACCCTGCAGGTCGCCGAGGGGGCAGTAAGCGTGAAGGCGACCCGGCCAGAAGGGTTGGGCGCGCTGGGGCGGGGCGAGGGCGTGGCGGTGCAAGCTGTCGCACAGATCGTGTCGGGAAACGACTGTTAGTCTTGCCGGCGCCCGGCAGGTAAAACGAAGAGGTCAGCCCGGCCGTGCAGCTTTACAACACGCTCACTCGTCGCAAGGAGCCGTTCGAACCGGCCGGCGACCCGATCACGATGTACGTCTGCGGCGTGACGCCGTACGACGCCGCTCATCTAGGGCACGCGATGAGCGCGGCGATCTTCGACGTGCTTCGCCGTTACCTTGAGTGGCGCGGACGGCGCGTCCGGTTCGTCTACAACTACACCGATATCGACGACAAGATGATCGCGCGGGCCGAGCGGCTGGGCGTGACGGTCGCGGAGCGTGCCGCGGAGCAGATCGCGGCGTTTGAGCGCGACATGCGCGACCTGAACGTGCGCGCGGCCGATGTTCACCCTCGAGCCACTGAAGAGATTCCCAAGATCCAAGAGCTGATCCAGCACCTGATCGACTCCGGTTCCGCCTACGCCACGGCGAGCGGCGTGTACTTCCGCGTTCGCAGTAAGGAGGATTACGGCAAGCTCTCCAGGCGCGATCTCACTGAGATGGTGGCAGGTGCGCGGGTGGAGGTCGGTGGGGAGAAGGAGCACCCCATGGACTTCGCCTTGTGGAAGATGGCCAAGCCAGGGGAGCCGGCCTGGGAAGCGCCCTGGGGGGAAGGACGGCCGGGCTGGCACATCGAATGCTCGGCGATGGCCTTGCGCTACCTCGGCGAGCAGATTGATCTGCACGGTGGCGGGATGGATCTGATCTTCCCGCACCACGAAAACGAGATCGCGCAGTCGGAGTGCTTCACGGGACGACCGCCGTTCGTGCGGCACTGGATGCATAACGCGATGATGCAATTGGGCGACGAGAAGATGTCGAAGTCGCTGGGCAACCTCGTGACGATCCGGGAGGCGCTGGAGCGGTACGGCGCGGACGCGTTGCGCCTCTTCGTCCTCACGGGACATTACCGCAGCCCGTTGCGTTACTCGGCGACAGGCCTGCATGCGGCAGGGCGCGGGGCCGAGCGGCTGCAACTCGCCGTGGAAGCTCCACTCCCGACAGGCGATGGCGACCCGGTCGACGAGGCGCGGGAGCGTTTCAGGGCGGCAATGGACGACGATCTCGGTACGCCCCAGGCGCTGGCCGTGCTCTTTGACTTGGCCCGGGACATTAACAAAGCACGTGACGCGGGGGTCCCCGCCGGCAACGCGCTGGCGCTCCTGCGGGAGCTCGGCGGCGTGCTCGGACTGCGTTTCCAAGCCCCGCCGAGCAGGGGAGGCCAGGCGGCGCCCTTCATCGATCTGCTGGTGCAGGTGCGCGAGGAACTGCGCGCAACCCGACAGTTTGCCTTGGCAGACCGCATCCGCGAGGAGCTGACGGCCCTTGGGATCGCGCTCGAAGACGGCCGCGAGGGCACCACTTGGCGGGCAACGGAGACGACGGGAACCGGCGAGGAGGACGGGCAGACTGCGCCCCCTGGGAGCTCCGAGAAGGCCGCCAGCGACACCTTGGCCTTCTAACAGCGGGCCGCTCTGCTCGACGCGGCGCGACCGGGCCGATCGCACCGTGATTTCTTGACCCTTTCTCGAAGGGCCTCATATACTTCGCTTGACAGCGCGCGCAGGAGCGTGCGCTTTTTTCGTGGAGCGCAGACTCTCGGCATCGGCCCGAGTGGCGCAATGGTAGCGCAGCCGATTTGTAATCGGCAGGTTAGGGGTTCGACTCCCTTCTCGGGCTCCATCCTGCCGTCGAACGGACGTGACTCCCGCTGGGGTGGGTGAGCGGCTAATACCACCAGTCTGTAAAACTGGCGCCCGGAAGGGCTACGCAGGTTCGAATCCTGCCCCCAGCACCAGCGCGATAAGGTCAGCGTGAAGAAAACGAGCGCTTTCGGGCACGCCCACATAGCTCAGTCGGTAGAGCGCGTTCTTGGTAAGAACGAGGTCTCCAGTTCAAATCTGGATGTGGGCTCCAGCTAGAGTCGGCCGGGGGAGGAGCAATCATGGCGCGAGGGCGATACGAGCGGACGAAGCCGCACGTGAACGTGGGGACGATCGGGCACGTGGATCACGGCAAGACGACCCTGACAGCGGCGATCACGAAGGTCTTGGGGCAGGCGGGGGGGGCGGACTTCCGTTCGTTCGAGAGCATCGACAACGCGCCGGAGGAGAAGGAGCGGGGGATCACGATCGCGATCGCGCACGTGGAGTACGAGACGGCGGCGCGGCACTACGCCCACATCGACGCCCCCGGGCACGCGGACTACATCAAGAACATGATCACGGGGGCGGCCCAGATGGACGGCGCCATCCTGGTGGTGGCGGCGCCGGACGGGCCCATGCCGCAGACGCGGGAGCACATCCTGCTGGCGCGGCAGGTGGGGGTGCCGCGCATCGTGGTCTTCCTCAACAAGGTGGACCAGATGGAGGATCCGGAGCTGCTGGACTTGGTGGAGCTGGAGGTGCGGGAGCTGCTGAGCCAGTACGAGTTCCCGGGGGAGACGCTGCCGGTGATCCGGGGCTCGGCCCTGCAGGCCCTGCAGGCGACGGAGCCCGATCCCCAGGCCGCCGCCTACGCGCCCATCCAGGCCCTCTTGGCGGCGGTGGACGCCTACGTGCCCACGCCACCGCGGCCCAAGGACCAGCCCTTCCTGATGCCGATCGAGGACGTCTTCGGGATCAAGGGACGGGGCACGGTGGTGACGGGGCGCATTGAGCGGGGCGTGGTGCGCACGGGAGAGACGGTCGAGATCGTGGGCATCCGCGACACCCACGCCACGGTGGTGACGGGGGTGGAGATGTTCAAGAAGAGCCTGGACGTGGGGGAGGCGGGGGACAACGTGGGCTGCCTGCTGCGGGGCATTGAGCGGGAGGGCATCGAGCGGGGGCAGGTGCTGGCGGCGCCGGGCTCGATCACGCCCCACACGGCCTTCCAGGCGGAGGTCTACATCCTCACCAAGGCGGAGGGCGGCCGCCACACCCCCTTCTTCCCGGGCTACCGCCCCCAGTTCTACATCCGCACCACGGACGTGACCGGGGCCATCGAGCTGCCCGCCGGCGTCGAGATGGCGATGCCCGGCGACAACGTCACCCTGACCGTGCGCCTCCTGGCCCCCATCGCCCTCGAACCCGGCCTGCGCTTCGCCCTCCGCGAGGGCGGCCGCACCGTCGGTGCCGGCGCCGTCGCCGCAATCCTGGAGTAACCCCCCTATGGCAAAAGGCGACCGTGTTCACATCACACTGGCTTGCAGCGAATGCCGCGAGCGGACCTACCATTCGTCGAAGAACAAACGCAACGACTCCAACCGACTGGAGCTGCGCAAGTTCTGCCCGCGCTGCCGCAAGCACCAGCTGTATCGCGAGACGCGCTAGGAGAGCGGCCGGACCATGAGCCCGCCAGCTTCCAATCGTCGATCCCGCCGCCGCCGCCAGAGCGGCGCGGCGCGCCCCACCCCTTCGCTGCCTCGCGTGAGCGGGAGCGCGGCGGAGGCGGCGCTGGGAGACACCGGTGTCGCCATGCCGCAGTCCGGCCACAGCATGGCAACGCCCGCAGCGGCGGCGATGGAAACTGACGCCACGGTACGGCCACGCCGCGGTGCCCGTCCCTCCGGACAGCGGCGAGAGCGCGGCCGACTCTACCGATTGACCCACCCGCGCTTCATTAGCGAAGTGACCGAAGAGCTGCGTAAAGTTACTTGGCCGAGCCAGGCGGAGACGCGGAATCTGACCACGGTCGTCGTGATCGTGGCGGCGGCGGCGGCCGTGTACCTCGCCGGAGTCGACATCGCATTCAACCGGCTCCTAGAGAACGTGCTGGTCCCGTGACGATCGACACCGAACCCCAGAATGCCCTTCCTCCGGAAGCGTCCGAGGTGGACGAGTCCCCGGACAGAGAGCCGGCACCGCGGGAAGTGGCGGCTGCCCCGCCGACGGCTGCTGAAACGGACGCGCCCGAAGACTCCCATTCCGATCCTGCATCCGACTCTCCGGAGGAATCCGAGGCCGAAGCCGACAGCGACGGGAACCCGTTCGCGTCCACTGCCGCAGAGCCGAGCGCGGCCGAACGCGAATATCGCGCAGCGCTTGATGCCGCCCGCGCGCTCGGCCTGGACACCGAGTCGGCCACCCCGTCCGCGAGCGCTGAAGAGCAAGAGGCTGCGCGCCTGGTCAGCGCCCTCGGCTTGGACCAGTCCGCCGACGAGCCGGAGGCGCCCCTTCCGACCCTTGAGCCGCCGCCGGAGGCCGCGGACGAAGAGGTCGAAGAGGATGACTTCCTCGGACCCGAGCCGACGGACGGGCGCGCCTGGTACGTGCTCAATACCTACTCGGGTCACGAGAATCGGGTCAAGGAGAACCTGGAGCGGCGCAGCGCCAGCATGGACGTGGCCGACCGCATTCATCGCGTGGTGGTGCCGACCGAAGAGGAGCTGGAGATCCGCGGCGGACAGCGCCGGCAGGTGCAGCGCAAACTGTTGCCGGGTTACGTGCTCGTGGAGATGTTGCTGGACAACGCCACCTGGTACGTGGTGCGCAACACGCCCGGGGTGACGGGCTTCGTCGGCAGCGACGAACCCAGCCCGCTCCCGCGCGAGGAAGTCCGGTCGATCTTGCGCCAGATGCGCGTGGTCGAGCCGCGCGTTCGGGTCGGCTTCGAGTTGGGAGACACCGTGCGTGTGACGGACGGCCCCTTCATGGACTTCATGGCACAAGTCGACGAGATCAACTTGGAAAAGGGCAAGGTGCGGGCGCTGATCTCGATGTTCGGCCGCGAGACGCCGGTAGAGCTTGACTTCATCCAAGTCGAGAAGGTCTAGGGACACGATATGGCGCGAAAGGTCCGGGCGATGTTGACGCTGCAGCTGGAGGCCGGCAAGGCCAGTCCGGCCCCGCCCGTGGGGCCGGCGCTCGGCCAGCACGGCGTCAACATCATGGACTTCGTGAAGGCCTACAACGAACGGACGGCCAGTCAGGCCGGCGAGATCCTTCCAGCGCAGATCACGATCTTCGAGGATCGGACCTTCACTTTCGTCATCCGGACACCGCCCGCCTCCGACCTCATTCGCCGCGCCGCCGGCCTCGATAAAGGCAGCGCCGCGCCGCGCCGGGAGATCGTGGGCAGCATCAGCGCGGCCGACGTGCGCCGGATCGCGGAGCAGAAGATGCCGGATCTGAACGCCAACGATATCGACGGAGCCGCTAAGATCATCGCCGGCACGGCACGCAGTATGGGTATCGAGGTCGAGGGCTGACGCCAATGGCGCATGGCAAGCGGTACCGCGCGGCGGTCGCATCGTATAGCCGGGACGAGAGTTTCTCGCCGACCGATGCGGTGGCGCTCGTCAAGGAGCATGCAACCGCCAAGTTCGATGAGACGATCGAGCTGCACATCCGAACCGGTCTCGACCCGCGACACGCCGAGCAACAGGTGCGCGGAACGGCGCTGCTCCCCAACGGGTTAGGCAAGCAGGTCCGGATCGTCGTCTTCGCCGAAGGCGAGGCCGCGCGCGTCGCCACCGAGTCGGGCGTCGACGAGGTCGGCGGCGACAGCCTGATCAAGCGGGTGGCGGACGGATTCACCGATTTCGACGTGGCGCTGGCGCAGCGAGAGCTCATGGGCAAAGTCGGAAAATTGGGGCGGATCTTGGGCCCGCGTGGACTCATGCCCAACCCGAAGGCGGGGACGGTGGTAGATGGAGCCGACTTGCCTCGAGCGATCGATGAGGCGCGCCAGGGGCGCGTGGAATTCCGCTTGGACCGGCTCGCTCTAATCCACGTCCCGATCGGGAAGGCGAGCTTTGCGCAAGAGCACCTGGTCGAGAACCTGCTGACGACGCTTCAAGAGATCGTGAAGGCCAAGCCGAAAGAGACGAAGGGCTCCTATATCCGTTCGATGTACCTGACATCGACGATGGGGCCTAGCGTGAAGTTGGAGTTGCAGACTAGCCTGAGCATGAAGGCCGAATAGACACGGCACGCCGGAGACCGCTGGCGGCGGGGCATCCCCGCCTTAATCTCCAGCGCAGGCGGACTCTTCCAGCCCGTGCCGGGCACAGTCCACCGAAGGTTTCCAGCGCCCGCCTGCTGTGGCGGGTTTTTGTGCCACGGAAGAGGCAGGAGCGCTATGGCGACGGAGCGTAAGGTGGCGGCGGTCGCCGATTTAGAGGAACGACTAAAGCGCGCCACGATCGTGATCGGTCTCGATTACCGGGGGCTTCCCGTCGCGGAGCTGCGGGAGCTGCGCCGTGCCTTGCGCAAACGCGAGTCCAGCATCGAGTTGCGGGTGGTGAAGAACACCCTCGCCAAGCGAGCGTTCGCCAACGCGGGCCGCGAGGGCGCCGAGGCGATCCTGCACGAGGCGACGGCGCTGCTCTTCGGGTATGAGGAAGTCGTCAACCCGCCCAAGGCGATCAGCGACTATCAGCGTGAAAAGCGCATTGTGCTTCCCATCCACGGGGGCGAGACGGACGGCACGGTATTGAGTGCGGCCGAGGTCATGGAGCTGGCCGCCGTGCCGAGCCGGATCGAGTTGATGGCGAAGATCGCCGGGGGAGTAGCCGGACCGATCGCCGGGATCGCGATAACGCTGTCGAGCGTGCTCCGTGAGCTCGCGTCCGCCGTCGACGCGCGCGCCCAGCAGTTGGAAGAAGGCAGTGCGGCAGCCGCGAGTGAAAGCTAGGACCCAGCCGCGATCGGGCGTGGCTGGAAAAACAAAGGAGTGGCAACATGACGAAGGTTGATGAGGCATTCGAGCTAATCCAGAGCATGACCGTGCTGGAAGCTCGAGACTTGGTGCGCAAGATTGAGGAGGAGTTCGGCGTGTCGGCCGCGGCTGCGCCGGTCGCCGTGGCAGCGGCAGCCGGATCCGACAGCGGGGGCGAGGAGGAAGAGCAGACCGCCTTCAACGTGGTGCTCAAGGACTTCGGGGCCAACAAAATCAATGTCATCAAGGTGGTGCGAGAGCTCACGACGCTGGGGCTCAAGGAAGCGAAAGAGTTCGTCGAGAGCGCTCCGAGCACCGTGAAGGAAGAGGTGACGAAGGAGGAGGCCGAACAGGTGAAGGCGAAGTTGGAAGGGGCAGGCGCGGCCGTCGAGATTCAGTAACCTACTGATCCGAAGACGGGCATCGGAGGGCACGCCGATGAGCGCGGAGATGCGCCTCCTTCCCTCGCCGCACCAGAGCCGATCGGGGCTCAGCCTGCAAGCGGGTTTCCCCGACGCTTGGCGCATCCGGCTTCTGCGCTTGGTAGCGATTGCGGCCGTGACAGGGGGGGTTGTGGCAGTCGCCAGCGTGACACAGCCTCATAGTTCCCCGCCCGAAAACCCGGCGCTGGGAGAGCCTACGATCGTTCCCCCACTACCCGAAGTGCGCGCGGGAATTCAGCCATCGCTGATCGACAGCGGGACAGAGCAAACGCCCAGTCAATTGCCGGGTCCGCCCCCACCCGCCGAGCCGGAGCGCCCCGACTCGTTCATTCGCTTCACGATTCAGCCGGGTGAAACGATCTTCGATATCAGCGTGGACCACGGCGTTTCCGTGGAGGAGATCCTCCACTTCAACCCGGAGCTCGGCGACGGCACCCGCGTGTTCGCGGGGCAGGAAGTGCTGGTCCCCCAGTTCGACGAATAACGGATGATGCCAGCGGATCGGAGCGGCGTGCGCGGCGCGGCTTGATTCGGACCGCAGTTGTCACAACGCCCCCCTTCATCCTCTTCGCGGCCCTCACAACGTTCTATCTGATTCGCGCGGCCGAAGGGAACAATGGAGACTGGATCGTGACGGCGCTGATGGCGCTGATCGCCCTGCTACTGGCGACCACGGCCGTGGAGTCGCTTCGCGACCTCTTCGTCGATCCCCTAGAGACAAACGGCTCGATCAAGAGGAAATGGCGCAAGTCCGACTTCTTGCTGCTACGCCAGCACTACGTACAAGTGGGCGACGCGGTCTTCCGCGTCCGCAAGGATCAGTTTCAAGCGCTCCCCGGCGCAGACCAGTTGATCGGCGTCTGCCACTTCCCGCATACGCACACGATGGTCGACTGGTGGCCGCTCGCCGCGCCGCCGTCTCTCGCACCCCCGGCGCTGGTCCCGTCGCGATGGCAGGAGGAGCGAGCCCATCCCAATGCGGGCGCGCCGCCGCACCGAGCCGACCCCCACCATCCCTCGTGACGGACAACGGGGAACCACGCGACGCCGAGTACCACGTCCGCATTCGGGACCTGCCCCCGGACGAACGACCGCGAGAGCGCTTGCTGAAGACGGGCGCCAAGGCCCTGTCCATCTCCGAGCTCCTCGCGATCTTGATCCGCACGGGAACGCGCGAGGAGAGCGCCCTCGCCATCGCCGCACGTCTCGTCTCGAGTCGGGGACTCGACGGAATCCAGCGCGCCAGCGCGGCGGAACTCGCCGCAGAGCACGGACTCGGTGAGGCGAAGGCCGCGCAACTCAAAGCGGCCCTGGAACTGGGAGCACGTCTGAGAGCGCTTCGGCCGGAAGAGCGTCCCACGATCGGGAGCCCCGAGGACGTGCTGGACCTGGTTGGCGCCGAAATGTCGCTGCTGGAGCAGGAGGAGCTGCGCGTGCTCTTGCTGACGACGAAGCACCAGGTTGTCGGGACTCATACGATCTATCGCGGGAACGTGCGCACGGCGGCGGTGCGCAATGCGGAGATCCTCCGCGAGGCGGTCCGTCGCAACTGTCCGGCTATCCTCGTGGTGCACAACCATCCGTCCGGCGATCCGGCGCCGTCCGACGACGACGTGGCAATGACGCGGGCCTTGGTGGCGGCGGGAAGTCTGCTGGATATCGATCTGATCGACCACATCATCGTGGGCACGGGCAGGCGCCACACATCGCTGCGGGCGCAAGGATTCCTCACTCCGCCCGGCTAGCCCACATCACTGGGGCAACTGCGCCGCGGCCTCCCCTTGCACCCGCGCGTAAACTTCCGCGATCGGCAGGCCGTGCTGCTCCGCCAAGCGGCGACAGCTTTCAAACTCCGGGGCGATCTGAGGCGGCGCGCCGGGCAGCCGCTTGCACTTCAGTTCGACCGGCCCCAGGGACGACTCGAATCGCAAGGACTCGCGATCGGCCTCGTAGCGTCGCTCATCGCGCACGCGGACTCCCAATGTCGATGTCTCGCGCAACAGCGTCTGGGCCAGCGCGCTTTCCCGGCCTGGCCGCGCGATCACCGTGAGCTGCAGCCCGCTGCGCCCTTTCTTCATCGCGACGCCCGTCACCCAGACGTCCAGCGCGCCGGCGGCGTGGAGCCGCTCGCGCGCGAAGGCGACTTGCTCGGCGGTCATGTCGTCGACGGTGGTTTCGAGCACGACGAGCGCCCGTGCCTCGATCGCAGTCGCCGTCGCTGCAGGCTCGCCCAACCAGACCCGCAACACATTGGGGCGATGCGGCAGCGCGCGCGCGCCGGCACCGACGCCGATCCGGTCGACGCGCATCGCGGGTCGCTCAAAGCGCGCGATCTCCGCGAGGAGAGCGGCGCCGGTCGGGGTGACGAGCTCCGCATCGTCGCGTGGGTCGGCGGCGCGCAGGGGAGCGGCGGCGGCGCGCAGCAGCTCGAGCGTCGCGGGCGCGGGCAGCGGCACGGGGCCATGCCCGCTCTGGGCTTGGCCAGTGGCGGCGAGAGGAACCGACGAAGCGTAGACCGATCCGACTTCGAGCAGCGTCAGCGCCGTGATCACGCCGACGACGTCCAGGACGGCGTCGGTCGCGCCGACCGCATGCAGGGGGGTCGCCTCCGGCGCGGTGCCGTGCACACTCGCTTCCGCATGCGCCAAGCGCCGGAAGACCTCCAGCGCCCGCGCGGCGACAGCGTCCGGAAGCGCGCCGGCGGCAAGGAGCGCCTCAAGATCGGCGAGGGTGCGACCATCTCCAGGCTCGGCGTCCACGTTCACGCAGACGCGCAGGGCCCGGAGCGCGCCGCGCCGGGCGGGCGCGCTGGTGAGCGACCAGCCTTGGATCGGGAGAGAACCCAGCGCGCGCCGGATCGACTCCAGCGGCGCGCCGGCATCGATCAGGGCGGCCAGCAACATGTCGCCGCTGGCGCCGCCGACGCAGTCGAAGTAGGCGATGCGGTCGCGCGCCCCGCTCATGCCTCGGACCGGTCCGGCAGACCAGCAGCGCGCACAATGGAGGCGGCCAGGTAGCCGGCGCCGAAGCCGTTATCGATGTTGACGACTGCGACGCCAGGCGCGCAAGCGTTCAGCATGGCCAGCAGCGCCGCCAAACCATCGAAGGAGGCACCGTAGCCGACCGAAGTGGGCACAGCGATCACGGGAGCGGCGGTCAGGCCGGCGATCACGCTGGGGAGCGCGGCGTCCATGCCAGCGACGGCGACAATGGCGGTCGCCCGCTGTAGCTCCCCGACGCGATCCAGGAGCCGGGACAGGCCGGCGACGCCGACATCGAAGATGCGAATGGGGGCACAGTCCATTATCTCGGCGGTCCGCGCCGCTTCTTCGGCCACGGGCAGATCGGCCGTGCCGCCGCTACAGATGAGCAACCCCGGCCAAGCGGCCGGTGGATCGCGCCGCCAGGTGATGCAGTGCGCCCGTTGATCGTGGCAGGCGGCGGGCACCGCCTGCAGGACAGCGTGCGCCTGATCCGCATTGACGCGCGTGACAAGGAGGCGGTCGGATTGACGGACGATCCGCACCGCCAGTTCCGCGCATTCGGCGGGCGTCTTACCGGTCCCCAGGATCACTTCGGGGAGCCCGTCGCGCAAAGCGCGATGGTGATCGAGCTTGGCGAAGTGCAGATCCTCGTACGGCAGCGTGCGCAGCCGTTCGTGGGCCTCGCGCGGCGACAGGGTGCCCGCCGCAACGGCTTCCAAGATCCGTTGGAGCGCTAGGCGGTCAATGGCTTGCGCCCTCCTCCTGCGGGCCCCGGCTCGGCATCGCCGCGTCGCGTGGGGCTTAGGAACCACCAATGGTAAGGTACCGGCGGCAGGGTGATGGATCCTTTCCTCGATGAATTGGCTCGACTTCGTGATCCTAGGCGTCGTGGCCTGGTTCACCCTGCAAGCGTTCCTGAGCGGGCTGGTCCGCGAGACCGTCGGCCTCGTCGCGGTCGTTGGCGGCGTGGCGCTGGCGGGTCTCTACCACGACGAACTCGCGAAGAATCTCACGATCTTCGCGGGCGACGAAACGGCACTGCGCGTGGTCGCATTCCTCCTGATCTTCGGGATCGTCGCGATCCTGGGATGGATCGCGGCGCTGTTCCTGCGGAACACATCGGAGATGCTGTTCTTGGGCTGGGCGGACCGCGCCGGCGGGGCCGTCTTCGGCTTCTTCAAGGCCGTGCTGATCGTGCAGGCCCTGACCGTGATCTTCGTGCTGCAGCCGACGCTGGGCATGGAGGCCGTGATCGACGACTCCACGATCGGGGCGTTCTTTCTGGACACGACGCCGATCGTGCGTGCGTTGCTGCCCAGCGAGTTCGATCAAGCGCTGCTCGAATTCACAGCCTAGGCACGGGCGGCGCCCGGAGTAAACGGTACAGTTTGCTAGGATCGCGGCGCGGGACGGACGCGCGCCCTGGCCGGCGGTCGAGGCGGGCGCTTTCGATCGGCGGCGAGATCCGTGACATTGGCGAATACGAGTGTTCTGGTCCTGAATCAGAACTACGAGCCGCTCAACGTGTGCAACGCGCGGCGCGCGCTCGTGCTCGTCGGGGGCGGGAAAGCGGAGGTGGTGGAAGAGGCGGAGGGCGTGCTGCGGACGGTGGCGCGCGCCTTCCGGATTCCAAGCGTCATCCGCATGCGCTACTTCATCCGCAGGCCGAGGCCGCTCGCCCGTCTGTCACGGCGGGAGGTCTTCGCGCGGGACCAATTCACCTGCCAGTACTGCAACAAGCGCAGCAGTGAACTCACGCTGGATCACGTGATCCCGCGGCGGCGGGGCGGGAATCATGCGTGGGAGAACCTGGTGTCCGCTTGCCGGGCCTGCAACCATCGCAAGGCGGGACGGACCCCCCAAGAAGCACGGATGCGCCTGCACCGGCGGCCGGTGCGGCCCGCTGCCAGTCTGCATTCCCTCCTGTCGGCGGATCTCGAGAAGCGGCCCACCTGGCGGCCCTTCTTCCCCGGCTTCGACCGGGAGTGGCACGCACGCGGCGTCGCGGCGGCGGGTGGCTAGCCGAGCCGGCCGCTTGGCGGAATCGCGGTCACTGACCCCAGCGGAGGAATGCGGGTAGATCAGCCGGTCGCCCGGAAGCGCGGATAGGATCCGAGCACCTTCAGCTCGGTGCTCTCGCAGCGCACCTGATCGAGCACGGCCGCGACCGGCGGATCGCTCCGGTGCCCGGCGAAGTCGAGCACAAATACGTACACGCCCAGCTCCTCGCGCGCCGGCCGCGACTCAATCTTGGTGAGGTTAATCGAGGCCCGGGCGAAGCATTGGAGCGCGCGCGCCAGCGCACCAGGACGATCGGCAAGATGGAGGACGATCGACGTCTTGTCGTCGCCGGTGGGCGCGGCGTCCTCGTGGCCCAGCACCACGAAACGCGTACGGTTGCGGGGGGCGTCCTCAATGCCCTCCCGCAGAACCGCGGCGCCGTGAATCTCCGCGGCGCGGCGCGGCGCGACGGCCACGGCGTCCGTCCGCTCCATGATCGCTTCGACGGCGTGGGCGGTGGAGATCGCCGCGACCGGCTCGGCCTGCGGGAGCTCGCGGGCCAGAAAGTCGCGGCACTGCGCCAGAGCCTGCGGGTGGGAATAGACACGGCGCACGCCGTCCTCCCCGACATCCGGCGGAGCGACCAAGCAGTGCCGGATCCACAGCACCACTTCGCGGCTGATACACAGGTCCAGCTCGTGGATGAGAAGGTCCAGCGTCTCCGGCACGGAGCCCTCAAGGGAGTTCTCAACCGGCACGATCGCGTAGTCCGCGTCTCCCTTCGTGACCGCGCGGGCGGCGGCAGTGATGGACGGAGCGGGCCGGGGGTCCGGGTTGGGGTCGTAGGTGAGGGCCGCTTGCTCCGAAAAGGTGCCGGGCGGGCCAAGGTAAGCGAGGCGTACCGCCATCGGCGCTCAGGCACCCCCGGTGAGCGCGCGACGCAGCCACGTCTCGTGCTCCGGCTGGGTAACGGCCAGGATCTCGGAGCCTCCCTCCAAGGTGGTCTCTCCGTTGGGCACTTCGGGCGTGCCGTCGGGACGTACGACGAGCGATAGCAGAACGCCGGGCGGGAGATCGATGGAATCCACGCGCTGGCCCACGGTCGACGCGCCCTCGGGGACCATGACCTCCACCAGTTCGAAGCCGCTTCCCCGCAGCTGCAAGAGGTGAATGAGCGGATGGCTGGGAAGCTCTTGCTCGATATGCGCGAGGATCGCCTGCGTGGCCGAGACGGTGAGCTCGACGCCGAGCACGCGAAAGATCGCTTCGTTCTTGGGATTGTTGATGCGCGCGATCACACGGGGAACATGGAAGCGAACTTGCGCCACCTGACAAACGGCCAGGTTCGTCTCATCCCGGCCCGTGGTGGCGACGCAGAGGTCGGCGCGCGCCATGCCGACCTCATCCTGGACGCGCACTTCGGGGCCGTCTCCCAGGATCGCGATCTCGCCGAGCTCCTCGTTGATCGCCGCGACCTTGGCGGGGTCGCGCTCGATCGCCAGCACCTCATGTCCAGCCGTGACGAGCTCACGCACGACCTGCGCTCCGACTTTCCCCGCGCCGACGACGATCACGTACATCTAGGAATCCACCACCGCATCGAAGAGGCGATCGCTGAGGATGACGGTCGGGCTCACCGTCCGCAGCCCCAACTCCGTATAGATCTTCTGCCGCTCCGGATCATAGATCCGGGCGACGGCGCGCTCGACACCGAAGAGATGCATGGCGACCTGCGCCGCCATGACGTTGCGGTTGTCGCCTTGCGTCACCGCGACGAAGGCATCGGCCTGCTCGATGCCGGCCTCGCGCAGCGTCTCCTGATCGACGCCGTTGCCGACGATCTGCGTCCCGGCAAAGCCTTCGGGCAGACGGCGAAAGGCGGAGGCGGTCAGGTCGACGACGCAGATGTCGTGACCCGCGTCACTGAGGCGGCCCGCGAGCATCGCCCCGACGCGGCCACAGCCCATGATCACGATTTTCATTCGATCAGGTTCGCCTGCCCTGTCTGGAGCGCACTCACTCGCGCGAACTGCGGACGACGATCACATCGCACGGCGCATTGCGCAAAACGTAGTCGGCCGTCTTACCCAGGGCAAGCGGCCCGCCGGGACGCCCGCGGCGGGGGACGCCCAGCACGATGGCGTCGACGGCGAGCTCGACGGCCTCGTCGACGATGGCGTGTCCGGTATCGCGTGCTTGCAGGATCTCGCCGTCGCAGCCGACCTTGTGTTTCCGCACCGCCCTTTCGGCATTCGCGATGATGCGCTCTCCTTCCTCGCTCTCTTGGGGCAGATCCGCGTCCAGCGGCAAGCGGCGGTTGACCTCCACGACGTAGATCACGTGCACGCGGCCGCTCTTGGCCGCACCGGCCAGCCGACAGGCAAGCTCCAGCGCCTGTTGGCGAGCGGGTGACTTCCCAATGGGAACGAGGTATGAGGGAGCGCTAGCCAACCGTGCAGACCTCCATGGGTCCAAGCCTTCGTAAGCTTTCCACTTGCATTATAGGAACGCCCGGGCCCAACACGGCGGCCGAGCGACGATCCGACTGCTCGCCTCATTGAGTGAGGCAATCATGCACCACGGAGCCCGCCGGAACTAACGACTCTTCCCCCCTCCACGCGCTCCGAAAACACGAACATATGCGAGATCAGCCCGACGAGCGTTCGGGTGGCCGCAGCAGGCTTTGCTCGCGTACGATCGCCCCGGTTAATCCCTGGGAAGCCAATGGGTCGGAGGACGCGAGATCGGTGGGCCAGCCGCGCGTGAGCAGCGCCCAAGCGCCGCTCAGAACGGCCCCCGCCCGGTCTTCGGGAGTGGCGGCTGCTGCCACAAGGCGCCCGCCCAGTTGCGCCTCGATCGCCCGCTGCAGCGGCGTGACCGCAGGGGCGGTGGCCCACGCCCGCTCTCCCGCCGGCGCCCGCCGCCGGGTCCGGCGCAGCAGCGTCACCTCAAGCGCGCGCAGACAGGGAAGAACGTGCGCCGCAACGGGCTGCGCGCGCTGCCGGCGCTTCAGCAGCCCGATCGCCGCAGCGGAAGCCGCCGCGAGGGCATCCGCCGGCGAACGGCCACGCGCCCGCGCCACCGCGTAGGTCGCGGTCAGGAGGTCACCGGCCCCATTGGTGTCGACCACCGCCGAAACGCCGACGCCGCTCGCGACGACCTCGCCGCCGCCGAGCCGCGGCGGTAAGAAGAGGGCCGCGCCGCGGGCGGCGTCGGTCACGACAAGCTCGACGTCATGGGCGGCCGCGAAGGCCGCCGCCGCCGGTCGCCAGGGCACGGAGCCAG
>CAXXRD010000005.1:0-253858 GCA_963663895.2 Dehalococcoidia bacterium
TGATCGGCTGCTGCCAACGCGCGCACTGCCCGCGGATGCTGACGCCGCTTGGTCCCCATTCGAAAGAGGAGCCAGACTCGCGGGCTACGTCAAGGAGCTTGGCGGCAGCATTCCGCGATACGCCATCGGTGAAATCGGCTAAGAATGACTCCCGTGTGAGCGTCGGTCGCGGCCCGGATATACCGCGAGTGGACGAGGCCGCGATCCTCCCGATGACCCGAGGCACAAGTGTCTGGGTCGACTTGCCCCGGAACTGTTTGATCTCCACCGCCAGCACCTCAATACGCGGCATCTGCGCGTTGAGGAACTCCACAACACCCTTGAGTGGGTCAGGTATTTCATCCGCGACGACAGAAGACGGAGACGTCTCCGGCGAGGTTTGTGGCCACGTTCTCCCAAAAACCGTCAGCATCCGGTTCCCCCGTCCGCCTGCAGCAGTTTTCCAAGCTCTTCACTGGGATCAAGGCCTCGCGCTTTAGCTGAATCCTCAAAGATCCGGCGCAGCTCGTCGGCGGTCCAAGTCTGCGCGGCGTGCGCCGCGTACTCCAACATCTGCCCGACGATGGTGCGGCGGATCTCCCGGATTCGCGCCTCGCTTCACCTCTACCAAGGTCGGCACGGCGTCTTGGTCGACGATCAGGTGATCAAGTGCCCATCGAGCACCCGTGTCGGGAGTTTCGGCGATTCTCTTTTCGCGAGTGATTAGAATCCAGCGCCGGGGATTGTCGGGGCGTATCTGCTCTCCGTCGAGCAGCTCGAGATGTTGGGCGATCAGCGCTTGTAGCTCG
The DNA here is from genome assembly GCA_963663895.2 of Dehalococcoidia bacterium. Taxonomy (GTDB): domain Bacteria; phylum Chloroflexota; class Dehalococcoidia; order Bin125; family Bin125; genus JAPOXK01. The sequence continues at coordinate 789 of CAXXRD010000005.1, forward strand.
TCCTCGGTCGGGAACGGCCTCTCCTCAAGCGGGTCGAGCGCGCCCCCTGCGCCTCTGGTGTAGATACGCTCGGTCATCGGTCCGCCACCGGCTAGCCGGCGTCGATCCTGCCCAGGAAGACGTCGGTCAATATGTTGGACTGCCGGACCGACGCAGGAGTGCCGTCGTGGGCGACGCGGCCTTTGTCGAGTACGTAGGCCCGGTCCGCGATGTCCAGGACGCTCTTGATATTGTGCTCGACGACGAAGATGGTTGTCTTCAGTCGCTCGTTAATCTCCGAGATCTTCTCGAAGACCTCTTTGACCACAATGGGTGCGAGACCGAGGGTCGGTTCGTCGAGCAGCAGCACCTCTGGCCCGGCCATGAGTCCCCTCCCGATCGCCAGCATCTGCTGCTGCCCTCCGGACATCTGACTCGCCAGATCGCGGCGCTTCCGGTGCAGGATGGGGAACAGATCCATCACGGCATCCATTCGCTGCGCTTGTTCCGCTTTGTCGTTCAGATGCAAGCAGCCCATTTCCAAGTTCTCTTCGATGGTGAGGTGGGTGAATACGCGCCTGCCTTGGGGAACGAAAGCGATCCCCTTTCCTTCACGATTTCGTGGGTAGCCACGGACAACGGTTCCCGTCGCAAGTAGACGGTTCCACCGACGACCGGCGCGAGTCCCATGATGGCTTTGAGGACGGTGGACTTCCCGGCGCCGTTGGGACCCATCACGGCCACCAGCTCCCCCCCGTTGGACTCCGAGAGAGGCTCTGTTCAGAGCGACGACGGCTCCGTAGCGAACGGACACGGCGACCAGTTCCAGGAGCATGCTGGCGCCGGACCCGTCGGTTCCGTCGGAAATGCCGGCGGTTGGCTCGGCAGTCGGCTGTGGGGTTACGTCGTCCGTTGTTGCCATCCGTAGATACCGTTGCGATCGCCCGGCGTATCGAGATCCAGCTTCGGCGGGGAGCTACGCGCCGAGATAGGCTTCGATCACCTCTTCACGATTCAGGACGCCCTCCACCTCGCCCGCCGTGAGCAGCTTCCCGCTGTCGAGGACGATGATGTGGTCGGACATCTCCCGGACGATGTCCATGATGTGCGAGATGAATACGATCGTGCGGCCCTCGTCCCGCACCCCTTTCATGATCGCCTTGACCTGCTCCAGCATCTGGGGGAAAAGGCCTGCGAAGGGCTCGTCGAACAGATAGATGTTCACGTCCAACGCCATGGCGCGGCCGATCTCCAAGAGCTTTCGTTGGCCGTAGGACAGATCCATGGCCAACGCGCGCCGCTTGTCCCACATACCGACGTTCTCAAGAATAGCCTGCGCCTTTTCTCGGTGGCTGGATTGCGTCCGTTCCAGCATTGCCGGGAAAAGCTTGCGATTGGTGAGTACGACCATGATGTTGTCCCATACGGTGATCTGATCAAAGAGCCGGACCTCTTGAAAGGTTCTGGTGATTCCGTGATCTGGCGTTTCATGGGCTTTCACGACCTTGAGGCCGACGCCGTCGATGATCACGATCCCTCCGTCCAGGGGCAACGTCCCGCTGAGCAGGTTGACGAGGGTCGATTTCCCGGAGCCGTTGGGCCCGACGATGCTGGTCATCCCCTTTCTGGGAATGGAGATGGTGAGCTCGTCCACCGCCTTCACGGCACCAAAGAGCTTCGAGATCTCGGACCGGTTTCGAGGGCGGAGGAGTCGCCTGAGGCGGTAGAGGCCGTCGTCACAGCTTGTACCTCCCAACTAGGCCTTGCGGCCTGAACAGCATAAGCACCACGAGCAAGATACCCAGAACGACCTGCCGGGCTTGGCCGACAAACTCACTCGGGAGGAACGGCAGAAAGCGCATCCCTTCTTCCAGCAGGACGAAGGTCATGGCGCCGAGGAGAGAGCCCCAAATGGTGGCTAACCCTCCCAGAATGACGATGGAGACCAAGAGAATGGACTCCATCAGCACGAAGGAATTGGGATCGACGAAGGTGGTCCAGCTCCCGAACAAGCCGCCGGCGAGCCCTGCCATCATGGCCGAAATGACCCAGATAGCGAGTTTGTAGTGCGTGACTTGGTATCCAAAGACCTCGGTCGCCTGCTCGTCCTCGCGGATCGCGGTTAGGACGCGCCCAAACGAGGAGGTCATAAGAAGCCAGGCGATCAGGATCACCACCGCCAGCGATACCAAGACCAGAGCCAGAAACTCCAGTTCACCATCGAACACCCACCCGCCGATAGCGGGTCGTTCTATCTCGTGAATCCCGAACGCTCCTCGGGTGAGGCTGCGCCAATTTAAGAAGACGTTGAAGGCGATGGTGGCGAAGCCAAAGGAGACCAGGACATAGATGTCGTCCCTGAACCGGTTGAACACGATGCCGACCACCACGGCCACCAGGCCGGCCACGCCGATACTGACCGGCAGCGCGGCGAAGAAGGGCCAGCCCAGCGTGGGGATGGCTTCCGTTCGTAGCTGCTCGTAGGCCGCGTCTGAGGTGAGGATGGCCATCGCGTAGGCGCCGATGCCGAAGAATCCGATGTGGGCGACCGACAACAACCCGGTAAACCCCACCACCAGGTTCAGGCTGACCGATAGGATCGCCCAGATGGCGAAGACCGTCCCCACGGTGATGGCGAAGCCCACACCTTGCCAGAGAGCGAACGCCACCGCCCAGGAGATAATGAGCAAGTTCACCCAGAACTCGAGGTTGCTTCTGCTCAAGCGCAGGCAGTCCTTGGGATCGCGCGAAAGTCGGATGATGTCTCCTATAACCGGCAGTTCCATCAGAGCATGCTTATCTCTTGGGCAAGAGCCCCAGGGGCCAGAACGATAGGAAGAGGATCAGAACGACGAAGGAGATGACGTCCTTCCATTCACCGGCGAGATCCCAAATGCCGAACTGCTCGATCATGCCCAAGATGAATCCACCGACGATGGCGCCGTAGAGGTTGCCGATTCCCCCAACCACGGAGGCGATCCAGCCTTTCAGCAAAAGTAAGAGCCCTAATCTGGGTTGGATGGCGGTATCGTGCCCGCTCAGGAGGCCGGCCAGCGCCGCGAAGGCCGCCCCTATAAAGAACACGATGGCGATGATGACGGTCGTGTTTATCCCCACGACCTTTGATACTTCTTCATCGTCACCAATGGCTCGCACCATTCTTCCGAAACGGGTCTTTTTGAGCAGCAGCAGCAGGCCGACGAATCCAGCGATGGCCATGCCGATGCTGAAGACGTTGAATCCCTTGATAGTGGCTTCCCCGATGGTCCACGGTTCGTTTCCAAACGGTTCCGGAAGGGGATGCGGCGTGCTTTGGAAAACGATGACGATGAAGGCCGTGATGGCGAGCAGGATGCCCAGTGAAGCGACGAGCATGACCAACGGAGATCGGGCCCGTTGCCGCATATAAACGTATAAGCCTCGGTAAAGCGCTAGACCGACGGCCCCTGCCAACAGGCAGGAGAGGGCCCAACTCAGGTACAGCTTGGCTCCGGGAGCGTTCGCTACTAGGAAGCCGCAATATGCCCCGATGGCCGCCGCCGCACCCGCGCTCATGATGAGGAGAGCCCGGTGCTCGGCGTCTCTCCAAATACGGCGGCATCCTCTCTGGAGCGCCCAGCTCGCGGCCAGCGCCACCAGTACGCCGACGAGGGGGCTCAGAGCAATGTGGAGGTGGTCCGGATACGTGAGGACGAGTCCCGTGTAAACTCCTGCCGCTCCGGAGAGCACGCCTCCGCCGGCGCGCAAGGCGGGTGGGCTGAAGCGAGATCGGAGCCGGCGGTAGAAGGCGACGTGAAGGGCCCAGGCGACCACTCCAGCGATGACCACGGCGAAGACGCCATTCACATAGGGACTATTCACCGCATGCTGGCCGCCCAGGACCTCTTGACCTCTGAGGTAGAAAACGCCGTAGGCCCCCAAGGCGGCAGCGGCTCCGTAGTACAGATCAAAGAACCAGACCGTGCTGTAAACGATGGTGAACCCCAGCGCCAGCAGCGCATACACGGCGCCGACGGAGAGGCCGTTGAAAGCGAACTGCAGGGCTTGGTTCGGGGATTGGCCGATTTTCCAGCCGACGTAGGCCGTGACGAGGGTGATCAGTACGACCGCGAGCAGCTTGCGCCGGTCGGAGAAGTTGCTAAGCAACTGGGCCGCTCGCGTCGAAGTCAGTGGGTGCTGACAGCGCTATGGATCCGCCGGATCGCCCTCTCGGACCACCCTCTCGACGTTGGGGAGGCACCGCTGGTCACCCCCTGGGTCTTTTGGCAGCGTGATCGCGGCTACTCGGCGGGAGCGCTGCCCAACACGCGGTAGCCTTGGTTGTCCGGCGTCCTCTCGGCCAGCGGCAGGACCTCTACGACGACGTTGGCAAGGCCGACAACCTCACCATCTTGGTCGAAGCTGTAGTCGTCCCCAATGGCGCCGCTCCAGGTGATCCCATACATGCAGTCTCGGAATCCGTCCGCGTCCTGGTCGTCGTCGGTCTGCTTGAGGCACTCGGCTGCGATATAGACGTTGTCGTATGCCGAGCCCAGGTACCATGGCAGTGTGACGTAGTCGTAGCGGCTCCTGAAATTTGTAAGGACTTCCTGACCTTTGGCGTTGGCAGGATCGAGGTCCGTGATGATCGCCTTCGTGCCGGTGGCGGCCTCGCCGGCGACCTCTAAGGCGGTTGTCCCGATCGCTACGACTTCTCCATAGATGGGGCCGTCATAGCCCAGCTCCCTGGCCTGCTTAATGATGGTCCCGCCGGCAAACTCGGCCTGGGCGGCGACGTGCAGGGCGTCGGGATTTTCGTTGAACAGCTTTGTCAGCGGGGTCCGGAAGTCGGTGGTATCGGATGGGTAGCGCTCTTCGCCCACCACTTGCCCGCCCCGCTTCTGGAATTGGTCGACGGTGGTGCGGCGCACGCCCTCGGCGTAGTCGGTTGCCTCGGTGATCGTGGCCAAGTTGCGGATCCCATCAGCCCAGAGCACGTTGCCGGTGTCGACGCCCAATAGCGCATCACTCAGAGAGGTTCGGAAGATATAGTCCCCGGCGTTCGCAATGTCCGGGTTGGTTGCCAGCCCGGAGAAGAGGATCACCCCGTCCTCTTCGGCGAGAGGCGCGGCGCCGAGCATGGCGCCGCTGCAGGAGGTCCCAAGGATGATCTTGACGCCATCCACATCGGTCAGCTTGTTATAGGCGGTAATCGAGTCTTGGGCGTTGCATTTCGAGTCCTCAATGATGAGTTCCAGCATGCGCCCGTTGATGCCGCCGCCGGCGTTGATCTCGTCCGCCGCCATCTGTTTGGCTTGCACGGCTGCGGTGCCGTAGGTTTCGCCCGGGCCCGTGAGCGATTCCATGACCCCGATCTTAAAAGTCTCCCCTTCCTCCTCCTCGCCGCCGCAAGCAAAGGCGACCAGCGCGAGGGCTGACAGTACGCCTAGGGAAGCCACCCACTTCTTGGGCAACGCGCGCATGGCCAACTCCCCTCAAGTAGGACTGATTCCCAGCCTATACCCCACGCTTCTACCACTGATCGAATTGGGACCGCAAGTACGGCGACGGGGTAGGCGCTGGTTGGACGTGGTGGAGCTGGGGGGACTCGAACCCCCGGCCTTTTGACTGCCAGTCAAACGCTCTCCCAGCTGAGCTACAGCCCCACGGCGATTGCGCCGGTCCATCGTAGGAGGGGGGCGATCGCACGGCAACGGCGGAGGGGGTCGGGCGCTTGACGTGAGATCGCCGGGTGGTGATGCTTCGTTCGAAGCTGAGCATCTGCAGATAGGGTGAGCGCAGTGAGTTCCGACTGTCCGCTGGCATTGACGGGGATTCGCGTGTTGGATCTGTCGCGGCTGACGCCGGGGCCGTATGGGTCGATGCTGCTGGGGGATATGGGAGCGGATGTGATCATGGTGGAGGAGGCAGGGAGGCCGTCGGGGCGCCGGGCTGGACGGAAGCTGCAGGCGACGGTGCGAGGCGATGACTACTCGGAGGAGGGCCGGCGGCAGGCGGCGTACTACGCGCTGGGGCGGAACAAACGCTCGATCCGGATCAACCTGAAGAGCGCCGCGGGGCAAGAGGTGTTCTACCGCTTGGCGGCCGGTGCGGACGTGGTCCTGGAAGGATTCCGTCCCGGGGTGGCGCGGCGGCTGGGGGTCGATTACGCGACCCTGTCGGCGCGGAACCCGCGATTGGTGTACTGCTCCCTGAGTGGATACGGGCAGACGGGGCCGTACACGCAGTTGGTAGGGCACGACATTAACTACGTGAGCATCGGCGGGGCACTGGGGATGATCGGGCGGCAAGGTCGCCCGCCCGCGATTCCGATGAACACGATCGCGGACTACGCGGGCGGGGGGCTGATGGCGGCCTTCGCGATCTGCGTCGCGCTGCTGGCGCGTCGGCGAACGGGGCGTGGGCAGTACATCGATCTGGCGATGTCGGATGGGGTGCTGTCACTGCTGACGGGGATCGGGGCGCTGCACTTCTCCGAAGGGCTGGAGCTGGAGCCGGAGTCGCATCGGATGAACGGGGGCGAGGCCTACTACAACACCTACGAGACGGCGGATGGGAAGTGGATCAGCATCGGCTCGGTGGAGCCGTGGTTCTTCGCGCGGCTGTGCGAGATCTTGGGGCGGCCGGCGTACGCGGAGGTGCAGTACGACGCGGCGAAGCGCGAAGAGATCAAGGGGTACCTGCGGGAGCGATTTAAGACGAAGACGCGGGCGGAATGGTTTGCGCTTCTGCAAGAGGAGGATGTGTGTGTGGCCCCGGTGTATACGCTGGAGGAGGCGTTCGCCGACCCGCATGCGCGGGCGCGGGGGATGGTGGCGGAGCTGTCGGCGGCGGGGATCGGGATGGTGCGGCAGGTGGGAGTAGGGCCGAAGCTTTCCGAGACGCCCGGGCAAGTGCGCGCCCCCGCGCCGCTTCCTGGGCAGCATACGGATGAGCTGCTCAGGGAGTGCGGCTACGAGGCGGAGACGATCGCGGCCTATCGGGCAGAAGAGGTCGTCGCCTGATGCCGGGCGAGGCGCTGGGGGCGCTGGAAGGGATCCGGGTGCTGGATCTGTCGCGGCTGGCGCCGGGACCGTATGGATCGATGCTGCTGGGGGACATGGGGGCGGAGGTGATCTTGGTGGAAGAAGCGGGGAGGCCCTCGGGACGGCGGGCCGGCCGGCAACGCCCCGACGTCCGGGGGGATAACGAGACGGCAGAGGGGCGCCGGCGGACGGCGTACAACGCGTTCGGGCGGAACAAGCGCTCGATCCGCATCAATCTGAAGAGCACGGAAGGGCGGGAGCTGTTCTACCGGTTGGTCGATGATGCCGACGTGGTGCTGGAAGGGTATCGGCCGGGGGTGAGCGAGCGGCTGGGGGTGGATTACGCCACGCTGTCGGCGCGGAACCCGCGGCTGGTGTACTGCTCGATCAGTGGCTACGGACAGGATGGACCCTATCGAGACATGGTGGGACACGATATTAACTACATCGCCATGGCGGGGGCGCTGGGGATGATCGGGCGCAAGGGAACGCCGCCCGCGATCCCGGTGAACGTGATCGCGGACTACGCGGGGGGCGGATTGATGGCGGCCTTCGCGATCACGGTGGCCCTGTTGGCGCGCGAGGAGACGGGGCGGGGGCAATACGTGGACATGGCGATGACGGAAGGGGTGATGTCGCTGATCACGGGGCTGGCGAGCACGTTCTTCGCGGATGGCGCGGCGATCGCGCCCGAGGAGCACCGGCTGAACGGCGGGTGGGCGTACTACAACGTGTACGAAACGGCGGACGGCAAGTGGCTGAGTATCGGCTCGGTGGAGCCGTGGTTCTTCGCGCGACTGTGCGAGATTCTGGGCCGGCCGGAGTATGGGGCGCACCAGTACAGCACGGACGCGGCGCTGCGGAATGAGATGGCCGCGTACTTCCGTGCGCAGTTCAAGACGAAGACGCGCGACGCATGGTTTCAGACGCTATTCGACGAGGACATCTGCGTGGCGCCGGTGTACTCGCTGAGTGAGGCGTTCGCCGACTCGCACAACCGGGAGCGAGGCATGGTGGTGGAACTGGAGGCGCCCGGAGTGGGAGCGGTGAAGCAGGTGGGGGTGGCGCCCAAGTTTTCGGAGACGCCGGGGCGGGTGCGGCACACGGCGCCGTATCCGGGACAGGACACGGACGCGATCCTGGGATCACTCGGGGTGGAGGCGTCGGTGATCGCGGACCTGCGGGCGCGGGAGGTCGTGGCCTAGAGCGAGGGTGTGCGACGGGCGCTCCCCCGCGCGGCGAGTCCCTGCGGCCATCGCCATTGAGCGGTCTCAGGGTATCGCTGCCTGCAGGTTGCGGGCGCGCGTCCTGGAAAAATTCGGCTGCGAGCGGCAGGTTCAGCCCGCGAGGACCTGGCCGTCGCGGATCTCGACGAGCCGGTCCGCGCGCCGTGCCATGCGGTCGTCATGCGTCACCATGATGCAGGCCTTGTTGCGGACGTGCACCTCGTTCACGAGTGCGTCGACGACGCGGATTCCCAGTTCCAGGTTCAGACTCGCGGTGGGCTCGTCGACGAGGAGCAGGGCGGGATCGCGCATGAGCGCCCGGGCGATCGCGACCCGCTGGCGCTCGCCGCCCGAGAGGCGGGTGGCAAGCTGGTCGCGGACGCCGGTCAGTTCGAGTTTTTCCAAGAGGTCGTTGGCTCGGCGGCGGAGCGCGGATCGGTCGATCCCGCCGAAGTCGCCGACGAGGAGCAGATTCTCGCGTGCCGTGAGGAACGGCACCATGTTGCTGCCCTGGAAGACGAACCCAACCCGATCGCGCCGGTAGCGGGTCCGCGCCCTGGCGCCGTAGCGCGTGATGTCCTCCCCGTCGACGGTAATTGCGCCCGACGTGGGGGAGAGCAGGGCCCCGGCCAGCGCGAGCAGCGTGGACTTACCGGAGCCCGAGGGACCGGCCAGCGCAACCACATCGCCACGCCCGACATCGAAAGTGACCCCGCGCACCGCGTCGACGCGGTGGGAACCTTCGCCGAAGGACTTGGAGACGCCGCGAAGCTGAAGGATGGTCACGAAGCGCCTCTACTGCTGCTGCATCGCAATGATGGGGTCGATGGAGGTCACCTGTCGGGCCGAGAGAGCCGCGCCCACCAGCCCCGCCACGATGACCGAGATCGCCGCCGTGGCGATGGCTCCCCAGGTGAATCGGATCGGAATGTTGTCCGACGAGAGCACGGTCGCTTCCGTTAGCAGGGCGAGGCCGACCGCCAGCCCGCTTCCCACGACGGATACAACGAGCACTTGTAGCAGGCCCTGGGTAACCAGGTAGGCGCCGGAGGCTCCGATCGCCTTGAGGATTCCCAGCAAGGCGGTCTTCTGGAGAGTGATGACGTAGAAGAAGACGCCGATCACCATCGCGCCGATCAGCAGCCCCATGTAGCGGAGCGCGTCGACCGTCGACTGCTGCGCCCGCACGCCCTCGATGTTCTCGAAGCCGTCCTGCTTCGTGACGATCCGCCATTCCGTGCCGCTCCTGCCGGCAAGCTGCCGTCCCTGCAGCAGTACGATGCTCGCGGCCGGTTGCTGCTCTCGGTCGCCCTGGAAAACGATCGCTTGCCAGGCGACGAGGTCGATGTACATCGCGGGCTGGAAGAAGAAGTAGCCTTGGTCGACGATCCCCGCCACCGTGAAATTCCGCGTGTCGAAGCCGACGGGCAGCGCCAGGGAATCGCCGACATCCGTCCCCGCGAGCCGCGCCCATGTCCTATCGATGAGGATCTCGTTCGGGTCGGCGATCGGCCTGCCCTTGATGACCTCCGGTTCGGCGAACGAGCCCGGGATCACGCCGAGGATCGCGGCGGTGTCGCTGGTTTCGGGGGCGTACTCAATCACCGCCGCGACGTAGCCCAGCGGCGTGGCGCGCTCAACCCCGGGGAGCGATCGGATCTCGGAGACGTCGCGGTCCGTCAGACGAGAGCGGATGACCGAGAGGTTCGCATTCCTGGCGTAGGCCAGGTGGTCGCCGTTGAGATTCAGCAGAGCCGTGCCCGCCTGCTGGTTCAGCCCCAGCCCCAACCCAGTGACCATCATGATCAGGTAGGCGATCAGGGCAACGACGCCGGTCACGAATCCGAACTGCAGTTTGCGGCGTCTGATTTCGATGAGCGCGAGCACTCGACCTCGATTGGTGTGGCAGGAACGCGCTGGATTGCTCGTTACCGTGAGACTCCCAGAAATCGGCGCGGCAAGCTACTCCCCGATCCCCTCGAATAGGCTTCGCTCCCGGAGTTCGCCGCCCGTTCTGCCCGTCCCGTTCGTTCCGTTCGCCCATGCTCACGAGCGCCCGAAGCCGGCGCAGCGCACACCTCGTCGGGGAACTCGCCGCGGCGCGATTCGACGACCCCTTCGGGATTTTCCCGCCCCGAGCCTATAGGGTGACTACTGGCTCGAGAGCCTGGTGCTGCCTGCGGTCGAGTCTGGTTCGCCGAGGCAGCATGTTCCGGACACGGCCGAAGTTGCAGCGCCTCCTCGCGGCGGCGTGTTTGAGGCGGGCATGCGGCACCCCTACCACCGCTCACAGGGCTACTAGTCGATGGGCGCCGTCGCGATTCTCGCGGACGCGGTCGTGTGGGCCTGCACGACCACGCTCATCACGTCCCGGCTCACGCGGATCGACTTCCTCTCCGTCGCCACTTTCCGCCTGATCTTCGCGACCGCCTTCATCTGGCCGGCGCTCTTCATCCTGGGAGGGCAGGATGATCTCTGGAGCATGAGCTTCCACACGGTGTGGCAGCTCTTCCTGGGCGCCTTGGCCGGGTACACCCTGGCCGAGCCCGGCTACGCCCTGACGCTCGCGCTCCTCGGGCTCACCCGCGGCTACACCCTGGTCATTGGCATTTTCAGCCTCGCTGCCTTCGTCATGCCCGTCATTTTCTTGGACGAGACCGTCGGCTGGCAGGCGGCGTTGGGGGGCGTCCTGATCATCGCCGGCGTGACGGTCGTCACGTTCCGGGGCCGCAGGCTGCGCGCTGCCGCGTTCCCGGATGACGCGGGCGCGTCTGAACCCACTGGCTCCGATGCGTTGGCGCATGCCGGCTACCGTCTTCCCCGTGATGCCGTCGCCGAGGCGGCGCCCGCGATCCGCATGCCCGGCACGCCGTCCGTTCCGCCGCGGCTCCTCGCCGGTGTCGTTGTCGGCGTCGTGGCCGCCATCCTCTGGGCGGCGGCGACCACGATCCTCCGTGCGCAGCCCTCGCTCCGCATTCCCGGCACGCGGCTTGTGCTGCCGCGGCTTCTCGCCGGTGTCGCCGTTGGCGTCGTGGCCGCCACTCTCTGGGTGACGGCGACCACGATCTTCCGTGCGCGGCCCGCCGCCGCGCTCTCGGAGGGGAAACGCGATCCCGAGCCGGCGAGACCCGGCGCGTTGGCCTCCGGCCGACAGGTCCGTCCAAGCGTTGTCCCCACAGCGGCCACGGCTCCCGTCCGTATTCCCGGCACGCCGCTTGTGCTGCCGCGGCTCCTCGCTGGTGTCGCGGTTGGCCTCGTGACCGCCATCCTCTGGGCGACGGGAACCACGATCCTGCGCGCGGTGACGCCGGGCATCGATGCGGCCGCGGTGGCCACGGTCCAGCTCACGCCCGCCGTGGTGATCAGCGTCCTCGTCTTTCTGGTGGTGCGGCGCGGTCGGGTGTTCGGCGACGGCGCCACGCCGGGCACCGTCTCCCTGATAGGTCTCACGGGAATGCTGACTGCCGGGCTCGGGACGATGCTGGTGGTGTTCGCCGTGCAGCGGATTGGCGCCGGCCCCACCGCCGTTCTCTTCGCCATGTCCACGATCTTCGCGCTGCCCCTCGGTGTCGTCTTCCTCAAGGAGCGCGTTACCATCTGGGGTGTCGCCGGCGCCGCGGTTGCCGTCGGCGGAGTGGCACTGCTGGTTATCTAGACCGCTTCGCGGCCACGCGGCCCTGCCCCAGGAGTTCCCCATGCCCGCTCTCGGCATCAAATTCCCCGACACCGACTCCCTCGCCATTGAGGACACGCTGGCGTGCGCCCGTGCGGCGGACGCGGCCGGCTTCGAGTCCCTCTGGATGTCCGACTATGCCAGCGGCGACGTCTTCGCCGTGCTCTCGGCCTGCGCGGTCGTGACGGAGCGGATCAAGCTCGCGCCCGGCGTGGCGATCATCTACAACCGTGCGCCCGTCGCCATGGCGCTGGGGGCGGCCTCGCTCGACACGATCTCGGAGGGGCGCGCCTTGCTGGGCCTCGGCATCGGCCACCGCAGCATCGTTGAGGAGCAAGTCGGCGGCTTTCCCTATGAGCGCCCGGTCCAGCGGCTGCGCGAGTACACGGAGATCACCCGCCGGTTGCTTCGTGAGGGCGAGCTTTCCTATCGCGGCGAGATCTTCACGCTCGACTACAAGCCCTGGGTCCGGTTCCACCGCCCGCACGTTCCCATCATCCACTCGCCCTTCGTCGAGGCGTCGGCGCGGCGCGCCGGCATGCTGGCCGATGGCACGCTGCACACCTGCGTCACCCCCGATCGCGTGCGCGCCAACGCCGGCTGGGTCGCCGAGGGCGCGCGCGAGGCCGGCCGCGATCCCGCTGCGATCGAGCTGGGGGCCTACCTCTGGACGATCGTGGCAGAGGACGTGGAGACTCGCGAGCGAGGACGGCACCTGATCAAGCGCCAGATCGCTTGGTACGCCGGCGAGCTCCCCCTCTACGCCAATCTCCTGCGGGCCAGCGGCTTCGCCGACAACGTCGACCGCGTCGCCGCGATCTGGAGCGGCGGCGACCAGGCCGCCGCCGTGGACGCCGTGGCCGATGAGATCGTCGACCAGGTGGGCCTCGTCGGGGATCTGGACCACTGCCGTGCGCGGGTGCAGGAGTACCGTGAGGCCGGGCTGCACCGCCCCGTGATCTATCCCATGCCGTTCGCGCCCAGCGAGACCAAGCAGGCCTTCCTGAGCGCGCTGCGGATCTTGGGGTGCTAGATCGGCGCCCGCGGCAGGCGTTTGCGCCTGCATTGCCGCCCCTGTGGGCCTTTGATAGCGTTTGATCTCCCTGGGGATTCGTCTAGTGGTAGGACGACTGACTCTGGATCAGTTAACGGGGGTTCGAATCCTCCATCCCCAGCCACGGATTAGCCTGTAATCCTAGAAAAGATCGCCCGCCCGCCGGTCGGCATCGTCGCCAGCAGTCCACTAAACGGTCAAGTAACTCGTATCTCCCGACCTGCCCCCGAAGGGCGTACTGATTCCGAGCACTTGCCGGGGGATCGATTGCCGGCACGGGTCGCGCGGGCCGGATAGCTGCTCTCAGGATCGCTCTCGCTACCTCACATCATATCCATCGAAATCCTGCACGGAGCAGGCGACGGGAAACATCCTCTGCGCAAGCGCTCCGCCTTGACCGGCAGCTGATCGGACAGCGTCACACCGTGCTCTCTTAAGGCTCTCGTATCCAGCGAGTATGCCTTGCCAAGGAGTGTGCGGCCTCCGCCGGGTACCATCTCCAGAGCGATTGCCGGTCTCGGAGCCCTCTGCAGCAAGGTTCCGACAGAGAGCGACTGGATATGACCGTCCCGCTGTCGTGGGCGTCGTTGGAGGTATTCCAAGACTGCAAACTCCGCTGGAAGCTGCAGTATCTCGACGACATTCGCCTGCCTGTGAATCAGAAGCCGTTCCTCGTCGGCTCCGCGGTCCATGACACGCTGGAGGAGTGGTATAGGGCTGGTTGGGAGCCAGGCTTCGTGAAGGCCAACATCCAGCGAATCTTCGACGCGACCGTGCGTGAACGAAGCATTCGCCTCTCAAAGGAAGAGGCTCGAAAGTATGGGGCCCGCGCGGCCCGCGCGGCGCGAATCGCCGAGTCGATCTATCTCCAGATGGAGTTTCCGCAACGGGACGTATCGGTCGAGACGCGGTTTGACCTGGACTACCTGGACGGCGCGGCCAAGCTCCGCGGCGCCTGGGACGTGCTGGATCCGTCGCGCGCAACGATTTTTGATCTCAAGACATCGGTCGCGACGCCGTCAGGAAAACCCGGGCAATTGTTGACGTACGGCGTTGCCGCCTCGCTGAGCGGGATGGTGGCTCGGGAGGGCGCGTTCATCTATCCGCTGCTGAGCCCGACGATCGTGCCGGTCCCTCTCTCAGAGCAGCGCCTCGTCGCGCACCGCCAAGTTTTGGACAGCATGGTGATGGAGATCGCTTCCGGAAGTGTGGAGTGGAATCCCTCGACCGGTTCGCATTGCCTGCGGTGCCCCTACTACCGAACGCAACACTGCCCGGCAACGCTACGAGAGGGGGTCCGTGAAGGCGATGGGGAGGTCACCGGCGATTGAGCGGAGGGATGCCGCGCCCTGTTAAGGGTCGATGCGCAGGAAGCCGCCGGACGCCGAGACACGGCTGTCCTCCCTGCAGCGCGTCACCTCGCGCAGCCCTGCGGGCCGTGGCAACTCCATCCAAAGAGCAGTACCGTTGGGCGCCATCCACTCGGGCCACGTGTCGATGCGGACGCGCTCCGACTCCTTCGGCGATGCCAGCACGAAATGCGGAGTTGCGAGGCTGGTACCGGGCCGGTCCGTACAGAAGATCAGGCGGAGCCGCTGGGCCTTCGAGCGCAGCTGACTGTTTGTCCACCCCGTCTCCATCTTCCCCTCGACCAACACGAGGTGGGTCGTCCCAGCGCCGTCAAATGCGACGAGCAAGTCGACATCCTCTTGGTTGGCCTTGAACAGATCGTCGTTCGGGATCGGCGAGGGCGGCGAGGGGGTCGCCGCCAAATACAGGGCCATCTGCAGCCAGTCGAGGTGATAGTCCATCGCCACGAAGGTGTCGGCCGGGACCGTTAACCCCAGCAGGTTCCCGAGCCGTTCACGGAAGTCGTTGTCGAGAGAGAACGTTTTCGCGCCGAGGGCTTCGCGAAGCAGGATGAACCGCTCCTTGCGGTTGAAGGATCGCAGGTGCGTGATCAGATCGGACATGCATTTGCTCCTTGATTACTCATCGTCCCTGCAGCCTGTACCCACGCTCCAACATTCATCCGTACAGTGCGACAAAGTAGCCAACGGGGTCGTCTTCTAGCGTGTGGGTTATGCAATAGCGCACCAAGTAGTCATCTTGGCGCATGCAGAAAGACCTTGCTAACGCACGCGGGCGATTGCGCCAGAGTTCGAGAAACTCCGCTGTCGCCCCGTCTTGGAGGTCGTAGTCGGCGAAGGTGGCGACGGGCTCATCGACGTGGTTACCCTCGTCGTCGATCCGGAAGATATCAACCACGCTCACGGTCATGCCGGTGTCGGGTTCCTCCACTATCGCCTCAATGAGAAGACTGTGTGGGTACGCGCCCCGCGTCAAGCCCGCAGCTGATCCCGATGGCGCATTGCACCGTAGTCGGGGGAGTGTTTGCTGATGCTACGGTACACGCCGGTCTCGCTGGGCGCCCTCGGCGGGTTTCAGCACAGTAAGGCGCTCGAACATGAGCGTGTCCACCGGCCATGAACGCCCGCTCTCCAACAGCTATTGGGTCGTCCCGGGCCGCTTGGCGGCCGGGGAGTACCCGGGCGCGAAGGATCCCGCAGTGGCCGCTGCCAGGCTGCGGGCCCTGCTGGGCGCTGGGATCGACCACTTCGTCGACCTTACGGAATCGCACGAGGGTCTGGAGCCCTACGCCGCCCTCGCGGAGGGGGAAGCGCTTCACCGGGGCACGACCGTAGTGCATGCACGGCATCCGATCGCCGACGGGCACGTCCCGTGCACGCGGGAGGAGATGGCAGAGATCCTCGACGCCATTGATGCCGCCCTTGGTGACGCCAGGACCATCTACCTCCACTGCTGGGGTGGGGTCGGCCGCACGGGCACCGTGGTCGGCTGCTGGCTGGTGCGGCATGGAAGGACGGGGAACGCGGCGCTGGCGCAGATCGCGGAGTGGTGGCAGGGAATGGAGAAGGCCTATCGCCAGCCGCGCTCGCCCGAAACATCCCAGCAACATGCCTACGTACGCGACTGGACGGAGCCGCCATTGGACGGCGCCCTATGAGCGCGCTCACCGAGCGGGATCGGTTCCGGGGCTGCCTCCTGGGGTTGGCGGCGGGCGACGCGCTCGGCACGACGTTGGAGTTCCGCTCGCCCGGCACGTTCGAGCCGATCGACGACATGGTTGGCGGCGGGCCGTTCGGATTGCAGCCCGGCCAGTGGACCGACGACACCTCAATGGCGCTGTGCCTGGCGACGAGCCTGATCGAGCGGAACGGGTTCGACGCCAGGGACCAGATGGAGCGCTACGTCCGCTGGTGGCAGGAGGGCTATCTGTCGTCGATAGGGCTTTGCTTCGATATCGGGAACACCGTAAGCGACGCGTTGTCGCTGTTCGAGCGGGACGGCGACCCGTACGCTGGATCCACCGATCCGCAGACCGCCGGGAACGGCTCACTCATGCGGCTCGCCCCGCTGCCCATGTACTTCGGGGGGAACGTCCCCGAGGCCATCCGCATGGCCGCTGTCAGCTCTCAAACGACGCATGGGGCACGGGAGGCAGTCGACGCCTGCCGCTACTACGCTGGTCTGCTGGTGGGCGCGCTGGATGGGGTCGGCAAGGAGGCGCTGCTCTCCCCGGCCTATTGCCCGGTCGCGGGATTGTGGGAGCGCGAGCCGCTGGCGGAGAAGATCGCAGCTACCGCCAACGGCTCCTTCAAGGATCGCAACCCTCCCGACATCAAGGGAACGGGCTACGTCGTCGATGCACTCGAAGCGGCCTTGTGGGCCTTCCACCGTTCGGAGGACTTCCGCGAAGGCGCCCTGCTTGCCGTGAACCTCGGCGACGACGCCGACACGACCGGCGCGATCTATGGGCAGATCGCCGGCGCCCACTACGGAGCAGAGGCGATCCCGGTCGCCTGGCGGGAGCGGCTGACGATGGCGGCGGAGATCGAATCGCTGGCCGATCGCCTGTATGACCATGCCTGCCAAACTCGAGGTACCGGATCGCACCCGGGAAGCCCGTCATGACGGCAGCAGTACGAGAACAGACCGGCGAGATTCGCGGCGTGCAGGTCCGCTGGGTCCACGTCACCCTGGCGGGCCACACCGTGGAGCAGGTGCTGTCCTACGCCATCGCCGAGGCGGAGGCCGTCCACGGCCGCCCGTTCGACGACGCTATGGACCGGGAGATCCAGATGGGGATGTTTGCGGCGGATCGCATCTCAGCCGACGGCACGATGTCCAAGGTCGCATCTGCCACGAGCTACGTCCTCGACGGGAAGTGCATCCGCACGGCTAAGATCGCCCATTGCAGCGAGATCGAACCGGACAGCGCTGGTTGGGTCGTCACCCATGCCGATGGGACCGAGGTGGAGCGCAAACCATGGAGTTGCGTTCCCGATACGCCTCCGATCGCGCATCACGACCTGGCCACACGTGATGCTTCCGAAGCGGAGGTTTAGGCCTGTAGCGAGTTTTCCGCGTTTGCCGAAGCACCCTCGACCACTAACATAACGTTCCGGATCCGTTAACGGGGGTTCGAATCCTCCATCCCCGGCATCGCCGGAGCGAGCGTAGGATACGCTGGCAACGGCAAGGCGCATTCGTCTAGCGGCCCAGGACACCGCCCTCTCAAGGCGGAGATCGCGGGTTCGAATCCCGCATGCGCTACCAGCAAAGGCAGCGGCTCTCCTTCGGGGGAGCCGCTTTTTTGTGTGCGTTCTCGTGCGGGCCGCCCGGCGGAGCGGATGCGGCGAGTCGCGGCCGGCGTTCGCCCGAGTCCCTGATCCATGTGGGCTATCCTGCGAGCCCAGTTCGCCTTCCAGGCCTGAGGAGCGCAGCGGTGTCCGATTCAAGCACAGGGGCGGTCGTCGATCCGGTCACGTTCGAGATCCTGCGGAACGCGTTCAACGCGATCTGCAACGAGATGTCGCTCGTTGTCGTCAAGACGGCCTATTCGACGGTCGTCAACGAGGGGCACGACTTCTCCGCCTCGCTCTACGACCGGCACGGCAAGCTCGTCACCCAGGGCGAGTTCGATCTGCCGGCCTTCGTGGGGATCACGCAGCTGACGGTGCCCGAAGTGGTGCGCGCGATCGGCATCGAGAACATGAAGGACGGGGACATCTACCTGATCAACGATCCCTACGTCGCGAGCACGCACTGCAACGACGTCCACCTGGTGAAGCCCCTTTACTACGAGGGCGGATTGGTCGGGTTCGCCACCTCGACCGCCCATTGGTCGGACGTTGGCGGGATCTTGCCGGGATCGCTGAACTCGCGCGCCCGCACGCACTTCGAGGAGGGGATTCGCATCCCCGCCCTGCGCATCTTCCGGCAGGGAAAGCTCAATCAGGACGTGCTGCAGATCTTGCTCGCCAACATGCGCGAGGGCTGGGAGCGCAACGGCGATCTGAATGCGCAGGTCGCTGCCGTCAACGTTGGCGAGGCGCGCGTGCGGGCGGCGATCGAGAAGCACGGCCTCGAGCAGGTGCTGCAATCGATGAGGGAGGTGCAGAACCACTCCGAGCGGCTCGCCCGCGCCGCCTGGTCCGCGATCCCCGACGGTGTCTACGAGGGCGACGACCGGATCGACATGGACGTCTATACGGGGGAGCCGGTCGCCATCCGGCTGAAGCTCACCATCGACGGCGACCACGCCACCTTCGATTTCCGCGAGAGCGACAGCGCCGCACAGGCCGCGATCAACTGCACGATCGCCGCGACCACTTCGGGCATCTTCATCGCCACGGCCTCCATCCTGCCGCCGATGCCGATGAACGCCGGGGTGATGCGCACGATCGAGATCGTCGCGAACCGCGGCTCGATCGTATGGGCGCAGCCGCCGGTGGCGGTTTCCGGCCTCGCCGCGACCAGCATGGAGATGGTGATCAGCGCCACCATGCAGGCGCTCACCAAGGCCTCGCCGGAGCGGGGGGTCGCCGTTCCCTACAGCATCCTCAACACGATCTTTGCCGGCAGCGATCGGCGTCCGGGGTTTGAGGCGGACTTCATCAACTATGTGTGGAGCTTCGGCGGCTGGGGCGCGACGAAGTACGCGGACGGACCCAACGCCGTCGCCTCGGCCTACTCCGGCGGCACCCAGAGCATCCCCTGCGAGATCCAGGAGCGGCGCTATCCCATGCTCTGGCGCCGCTACCAGCTCGGGCAGGACTCGGGCGGCGCGGGGCGCACGCGCGGGGGCCTCGCCTTGGATCAGCTGATGGAGTTCCCCTACGCGCCGGGCACGCTCTCCTGCATCGGCGACCGCGAGGTCTTCGGTCCGCCCGGCGCTTTCGGGGGTGGGCCGGGCGCTCTGGCGGGCTTGGTAGTGAACAAGGGCTCGGAGCAGGCGCGCAATATCGGTATTTTCTGCTCCGGCGCGCCGATCGAGCCGGGCGAGAACGTCTCTTTCTGGTCTGCGGGCGGCGGCGGCTACGGTGACCCGCTGGAGCGCTCGGTGGAAGCGGTCGTCGAGGATATCCGCGACGAGTATCTCTCGCCGGCGGCGGCGCGATCGCAGTATGGGGTGGTTGTGCGGGCACTCGATCCGCGCCGGCTGGCGTATGAAGTGGATCGCGCTGCGACGGAAAGCCTGCGCGAGGAGATGCGCGCGGCGCGCTAGCGACCCGGTTCGCTCGCCGCCGTCGTGCGGTAGACTCGCCGCGCTCCTGAATCCAAGGGAGGTCCTCATGGTCAGCACGCTCGAAACCCCTCACGCGCGCGATATCGAATCACTACTGCACCCGATGACGAACATCCTCACGATGGAGGAGGAGGGCCCGCTCATTATCGAAGAAGGGCGCGGGTGCTACGTCCGCGATAGCGAGGGCAACGAGTACCTGGAAGGCATGGCCGGTCTGTGGTCGACGTCGCTCGGATTCGACAATGAGCGGCTGATCCAAGCCGTCATCGACCAGATGCGGAAGCTGCCCACCTATCACACCTTTCTCGGTCGCTCGAATTTCGCCGCGATCGAGCTGGCCGAGCGGCTGCTCGCGATCGCGCCGGTGCCGATGTCCAAGGTGTGGTTCGCGAACTCGGGCTCCGAGGCGAACGACCACATGGTGAAGTTCGTTTGGTACTACAACAACGCACTGGGGAGGCCTGAGAAGAAAAAGATCATCGCGCGCGAGGGGGGCTATCACGGGATCGCGGTTTCCTCGGGCTCGCTGACCGGCTTGCCGCTGATGCACAAGGGCTTCGATCTCCCCATCGCGAACGTCGTGCACACCGGCAGCCATCATCACTACCGCTACGCGGAGGCGGGGGAGTCCGAAGAGATGTTCGCCAGCCGCCGCGCCGCCGAGCTGGAGCAGCTGATCGTCGAGCAAGGGCCGGAGACGGTGGCGGCCTTCATCGCCGAGCCGATCATGGGCGCCGGCGGCGCGGTCATGCCGCCGCGCACCTACTTCGAGAAGGTGCAAGCGGTGCTGCGCAAGTACGACGTGCTCATGGTCGCGGACGAAGTGATCACCGGCTTCCACCGGACCGGCAACACCTTCGCTTGCGAGACCTTTGGGATCGAGCCGGACATCATGATTACGGCCAAGGCCCTGTCGTCCGCCTACTTGCCGATCTCCGCCGTGCTGCTCAACGAGAAGGTGTACGGGCCGATCCGCGAGTTCAGCATCGAGAATTCGATGCTGGCGACCGGCTTCACGTACTCCGGCCACCCCGTCCCCGCGGCGGTCGCCGTGGAGACGCTGAAGGTGTACGAGGAGATCGATATCGGCGCGCACGTGCGAGCGGTGTCCGGCCGGGCGCAGGAGCGTCTGCAGGCGCTGGCGACCCATCCCCTGGTAGGCGAGGCGCAGGGCGTCGGCCTGATCGGCGGCGTGGAGCTCGTCAAGGACAAGGACAGCAAGGAAAACTTCGATCCGGAGGTAGCGAATTACTGCGGCGACGCCGCCCTGCGTCGCGGCGTGATTCTGCGTCCCTGCGCCGGGAAGCGGATCGCCTTCTGCCCACCGCTAATCATCGAAGAGTCCGAGATCGACGTGCTCTTCGATGCCCTGGAAGGGGCGCTCGACGACACGCTGGCGCACGTGCGGGTGAGCGGCTTGATCTAGCCGCTGGCGGGTGGCCCCAAGCGTAACGGAGGGCTGCTTCGTCCTCGGACCGGCTAGTCGTCCGGACGTGCGAGCCGTTCCGCGGCGGCGTCGAGGCGCTGCACGGTTTGCGTGCGCCCGATGAGGGCGAGCGTCTCGAAGAGCGGCGGCGCGGCCGTCTTGCCGGTCGCCGCCACGCGGATCGGCGTGAAGAGATGGCCGGGCTTGCGGTCCAGTCGCTCCGCGAGCGCGCGCAGCGCGCTTTCGATCGCAGCGGCGTCCCAGGCGGGGAGATGCGCCAGGGTTGCGCGTGTGGCCTCCAGTGCCTGCAGCGCGCCCGAGGGATTGTCGCGGAAGCCTTTGCCCATCAGCTCTTTGTTCCGGTAGGAGAGTGGCTCTTCCAGGAAGAAGAAGTCGGTGAGGTCCACCACCTCCGCCAGCCGCTTGATCCGTTCCTGCACCAGCGGGCCGACCGCTCGGAGCCGCGCGCCGTCCAATGGGCGTGCGACCGAAGGAGGCAGACCATCCTCGAGCCAGGGGCGCAGGCGCTCCGCGAACTGGTCCGGGGGCAGCGCGCGCACATAGTGCCCGTTCATGGCTTCGAGGCGGTCGAGATCGAAGGTGGCGCCCGTTTTGCCGACGCGCTCGAGCGCGAACCCCGTCACCAGCTCCTCCCGCGATAGATAGGTGGTCTTGTCGTCGAAGGACCAGCCGAGGAGGGCCATGAAGTTGAGCATCGCCTCGGGCAGATACCCCTCCGCTCGGTAGTGGGCGACGCTCGTGGCGCCGTGCCGCTTGCTCAGCTTGCCGCCGTCCGCGCCCAGGATGATCGGCAGATGGGCGAAGATCGGCGGTCGCAGTTCCAGCGCCCGGTAGAGCTGCAAATGGCGCGGGGTGCTGGGGAGCCATTCTTCCGCCCGCAGCACGTGTGAGATCTCCATGGCCGCGTCGTCGACGACGTTGGCCAGGTGGTAGGTGGGGAAGCCGTCGCTCTTGAGAATCACGAAGTCGTCTAGGAGCGTGTTTTCAAACCGCACCTGGCCCCGCACTGCGTCTTCGACGAGGGTCTCTCCCGCTTCGGGCATCGCGAAGCGAACCACGTGCGCGCCCGCCGCTGCCCGCTCCCGCGCCCGCTCCTGCGGGGAGAGCTTGCGGCAGCGGCCGTCGTAGCCCGGTGGTTGCTTCCGCTTTTGCTGCGCCGTGCGGAGCTCCGCCAAGCGCTGCGGCGTGCAGGTGCAGGTGTAGGCTGCGCGCGCGGCAAGGAGGCGGTCGGCGGCCTCGTGGTAGCGATCCAGTCGTTGCGACTGGTAATAGGGCC
The DNA here is from genome assembly GCA_963663895.2 of Dehalococcoidia bacterium. GTDB lineage: Bacteria > Chloroflexota > Dehalococcoidia > Bin125 > Bin125 > JAPOXK01. The sequence goes on from CAXXRD010000005.1 coordinate 23,082, forward strand.
CGAATGCTCCGCCGGCCTCCGGCCCTTCGTCCCAGACGAGTCCCAGCCAGCGCAAGGCGTCTAGGGTCTGGGCGACGCTGCCCTCCACCTTGCGACTTTGGTCGGTGTCCTCAATGCGGACGATGAAGCGGCCGCCATGGCGGCGTGCGAGAAGCCAGTTGAAGAGGGCGCTGCGCAGATTGCCGACGTGCGGCTCCCCGGTGGGGCTGGGCGCGTAGCGGACGCGGATGCTCAACGGACGAGTCGGGCGCGGTGGCGCGTCAGACGCGCGGATCGCGAGGCGCTGGGGCGCAGTGCGGCGGTGGGGCTGGCGGGTCGCTCTCGCATGACGGTGATCAATACTTGCATGTCTGCGGGCAAGGGTGCTTCGAAGCGGAGCGCGCGCTCGTCTTCTGGGTGACGGAAGCCGAGCGTGGCGGCGTGCAGCGCCTGCCGATCGATGAAGGCGGACCGGATTCCATACGTGTGATCGCCGACGATGGGATGGCCGAGTGCAGCCATGTGCAAGCGGATCTGATGGGTGCGGCCCGTGATCAGGCACGCTTCGACTAGGGCGGCGTCGGCGAAGCGCTCCAGCAGGCGGTACTCCGTACGGGCCGACTTGCCGCCGTCGATAATCGCCATCCGCGTTGGATCGGATCGGTCGCGGCCGATTGGCGCTTCGATCGCGCCCACCTCTGGGTCCGGCACGCCCGCCGTGACGCAGAGATAGCGCTTCTCCACGCTGCGGCTCTTGATTTGCTCCTGTAAGTGGCGCAGCGCTTGCTCTTGCTTCGCGACCATCATCACGCCGGTTGTGTCCTTGTCCAAGCGGTGCACCAGCCCGGGGCGCACGGCGTCGCCGATCGCGCCAAGATCGGGGCAGTGCGCGAGCAGGGCGTTGACCAGCGTTCCGTCCGGCTGCCCCGGCGCGGGGTGCACGGCGAGCCCGGCCGGCTTGTTGATCACGATGAGCCAGGCATCTTCGTAGAGCACGTCGAGCGGGATCGGCTCGGGGTCGGTGAGCAGCCGCGCGGGGGCGGTGGGCCAGACCACGACTGCCGAGCCGAAGCCCAGGCGGAAGCTGGGCCGCTCCAGGCTGCCGTCGACGCGCACGCGCCCGTCCTCAATGAGGCGTCGTGCGGCCGTGCGGGAAAGCGTCTCGATGCGGCGAGCCATGAAGGCGTCGAGGCGTTCGCCTTCGCGGTCGACCAGATATTCGGTGGGGGGAAGGGCGGCCGGGTCGCTATCCCAAACGGCTCCCAACTCTGGATCCGTCACGAATCGGCCCCGCCGTCCTCGGGAGGCTGAGCAAGGGTGCCATCGGGACGCGGTTTCGACGTGGTGCCCCGTTCGCCGCCGCTCCAGAGGATGAGGGAGGCCACGATCGCGATCACGCCGAGCGTGATCCCGGAATCGGCGAGATTGAAGGCCGGGTAGTGGCTGAAGTTGATGAAGTCGGTCACCCTCCCTTGGTAGAGCCGATCCAGCAGGTTTCCCAGTGCACCACCCAAGATCAGGGCGAGGCCGAGGCGGGGCAGCCAATGGTCGATGGGGGGCGCGAAGTAATAGATGACGAGGACCACGATCACGACGACGGTGGTTACAGCCAAGAGCGTGTTCATGTTGTCCAGCAGACCGAAGGCGGCGCCGTCGTTGGTGATATGCGAGAAACGGAAGAAGGGTGCGAGCTCCCAGTGCTCCCCACGATGCAGCGATTCCCGCACGACCACCTTCGTAATCTGGTCGAGTGCGACCCAGGTTGCGACGACTCCCAGAAGCCAGAGGTCGCGACGGCCGCGGGCGGGCCGCCGCTTCCGCTTCTCCGTGGGCTCCGTTGATGCGCGAGTGGTGCGAGCGACGACGTCCATCTCGCTGTTCATCCTGCCATCTTAACAAAGGGGTCCGCAGACTCTGGCCTCGTTTGCTCCGCTCCTTGCCCCCCGCCTACGATGATCGCGTCGAAGGCGAGGAGCATCCACCACGTACAGCGAGAAACATCAGCAGCGTCTCGAGACGGGCGAGGAACGTCTTCCGCCCGGTCAACGGGTGACCGAGGGCTGGCCCGTTCTGACTTACGGTGCGACGCCGCGCATTGCCCCGGAGTCCTGGCGATTCCGGGTGTGGGGAGAGGTCGAACGGGAAGTCACGTGGTCGTGGGACGAGTTCCTCGCCATCGGCACCTCGCGCCGGACCAATGATATCCACTGTGTGACGCACTGGAGTCGGTACGACAACGAGTGGGAAGGGGTCCTCTTCGCGGATGTCCTGCGGCGGATCGCGGTGAAGCGCAGCGCTGCCGCGGTCATGTTCCACTGTTACGGGGGCTATACCACGAACCTAACGCTGGAAGATTTGGCGGCGGACGATCACGCGATGTTCGCCGTGCGCCACAACGGGCAGCCCCTGGCGCGGGAGCACGGTGGGCCCATGCGGTTGGTGGTGCCGTCGCTCTACTTCTGGAAGAGTCCGAAGTGGGTGGGCGGGATGGAGTTTCTCCCCGAGGATCGTCCCGGCTTCTGGGAGATGTACGGCTATCACATTCGCGGCGAGCCGTGGGCGGAGGAGCGGTACGGGTGATTGGCGCCGCTGCGCGGCGGGATGGCCGTTCCGTACAGGCAGGCGCTTGACAACGGTCGGAAATCGGTCGTATGTTCTGTCGGTTACCGACCAAACGGCCGGGGCGGGTGGTTGTGTTATCCGCCCGGTCGCGTGGCGGGCAGCTTAAGAATCGAATAGTGCACGAGCGCAAGTAACTCCACCTGCGATGGTGGATATTTGGTGATGCACGGCCGGCGACGGCTGGCGCATCACGCTGAAGGTGGCACACGCTGAGACCGTAGAGTAGGTCAAGCGACTACGGCGCGCGGTGGATGCCTTGGCACTTCGAGCCGATGAAGGGCGTAGTTCGGCTGCGATAAGCCACGGGGAGCCGCCAAACAGGCTGATCCGTGGATTCCCGAATGAGGCAACTCGGCGGCGGTGATACGCCGTCACCCCGGGCTGAACACATAGGCCCGGTGGAGGGCACCGGGGGAACTGAAACATCTCAGTACCCCGAGGAAAAGACAGTATTCCCCTAGTAGTGGCGAGCGAACGGGGATCAGTCCAAACCTGCAGACTTGAGTGGCGCTTGGGCCTATAGGCTGCAGGGGTTGTAGGACGCGCCATGCTGGCTCCAATCGGCCGGCCGGCAGTTACCAATCTCCCGGGTAGAGGAAGGTTCCTGGAAGGGACCGCCACAGAGGGTGAGAGCCCCGTACTCGAAATCCGCGGAGACTGCCGGGCGTGCTCCTGAGTACCACGCAACACGGGAAAGTGCGTGGGAAGCTGGGGGGCCCACCTCCCAAGGCTAAATACTCGAAGTGACCGATAGCGAACTAGTACCGTGAGGGAAAGGTGAAAAGTACCCCGGGAGGGGAGTGAAAGAGTCCCTGAAACCGCGTGCTTTCAAGCAGTGGGAGGCCGTCCTCGGATGGCTGACCGCGTGCCTATTGAAGAATGAGCCGGCGAGTTACCTTTCGTGGCAAGGTTAAGCCAGTCACTGGCGGAGCCGGAGCGAAAGCGAGTCTGAACAGGGCGATCAGAGTCGCGGGAGGTAGACCCGAAACCAGGTGAGCTACCCATGGCCAGGGTGAAGCGGACGTAAAAGTTCGTGAAGGCCCGAACCTTCTTCTGTTGCAAAAGGATTGGATGAGCTGTGGGTAGAGGTGAAATGCCAAGCGAACTTGGAGATAGCTGGTTCTCCCCGAAATGCCTTTAGGGGCAGCGTTCGGCCGATACGACCATGGAGGTAGGGCTCTGAATGGGCTCGGGGGCGAGCAGCCTACCAACCCCAATCAAACCGCGAATGCCATGGCCGCGGTCGAGCAGTGAGTCTGTGGGGGCTAAGCTTCACAGTCGAAAGGGAAACAGCCCAGACCACCGGCTAAGGTCCCGAAATCACGTCTTAGTGGAAAGGAAGTTGATCCGCGGAGACAACCAGGAGGTTGGCTTAGAAGCAGCCATCCTTGAAAGAGTGCGTAACAGCTCACTGGTCAAGCAGTTCAGCGCCGACAATTCAACGGGGCTCAAGACGTGTACCGAAGCCGTGGACTTCGGGGTAACCCGGAGTGGTAGGGGAGCATTCTGTTCGGCCGCGAAGGTGGACCCGTGAGGGCTGCTGGAGCGAACAGAAGTGAGAATGCCGGTATGAGTAGCGAAAGGCGTGTGCGAACCACGCCCACCGAATGCCTGAGGTTTCCTACGGAAGGCCAATCCGCGTAGGGTTAGTCGGGCCTAAGCCGAGGACGACAGTCGTAGGCGATGGACAGCCGGTTCATATTCCGGCACCACCGCCCGCGCGTTTGAGCATCAGGGGGGACCCGGGTGGGTAGCGAGAGCGTGCTATTGGATATGGTGCGTCTCCCAGTCAGAGGCGCGGCCGGGGGTTAAAGACCGGCCGGTAAAGCGGAGGACTGGGGGGAAGCGGCGACGTCAGTCAATGCAATTCGCGTGATCCCGTTCCGGCCAGAAAAGCCTCGGATGCGAGCGCGGGCAGTGCCCGTACCGCAAACCGACACAGGTAGGTGGGGGTAAGTACCTTCAGGTGGACGAGTGATTCCCCGTTAAGGAACTCGGCAAAATCGCTCCGTAACTTCGGGAGAAGGAGCGCCCCGAGCCGTAGCGCGTCCGCGCGACGCGTGGCGGCTGGGGGCCGCAGAGAGCAGGCCCAGGCGACTGTTTAACAAAAACACAGGTCTCTGCGAACGGGAAACCGGACGTATAGGGGCTGACGCCTGCCCAGTGCTGGAAGGTTAAGGGGCGGAGTGCAAGCTCCCAACCGAAGCCCCAGTGAACGGCGGCCGTAACTATAACGGTCCTAAGGTAGCGAAATTCCTTGTCGGGTAAGTTCCGACCCGCACGAATGGCGTAACGATCTGGGCACTGTCTCAACGGGAAGCTCGGCGAAATTGAAGTGGCCGTGAAGATGCGGCCTACCCGCAGATGGACAAAAAGACCCCGTGGAGCTTTACTGCAGCTTGGCACTGACGGTCGCTATCAGATGCGTAGGATAGGTGGGAGCCGATGACCCCGTGCTTGCGGGCGCGGGCGAGGCGTCCTTGAAATACCACCCTTCTTTTGGTGTCCGTCTAACCCCTGAGCAAGCAGGGGGACCGTGTCAGGGGGGCAGTTTGACTGGGGCGGTCGCCTCCCAAACGGTAACGGAGGCGCGCAATGGTTCCCTTAGGGTGGATGGAAATCACCTGACACGTGTATTGGCATAAGGGAGCTTGACTGCAAGACAGACACGTCGCGCAGGGACGAAAGTCGGCCAAAGTGATCCTACGGTCCCGAGTGGTAGGGCCGTGGCTTATCGGATAAAAGCTACCCCGGGGATAACAGGCTTATCTTGCCCAAGAGTCCATATCGACGGCAAGGTTTGGCACCTCGATGTCGGCTCGTCGCATCCTGGGGCTGAAGCCGGTCCCAAGGGTTGGGCTGTTCGCCCATTAAAGCGGTACGCGAGCTGGGTTCAGAACGTCGTGAGACAGTTCGGTCTCTATCCTCTGTGGGCGTTGGAGAGTTGCGAGGCGCTGCCCCTAGTACGAGAGGACCGGGGTGGACGGACCGCTGGTGTGCCAGTTGGGGGGCCAGCCCCCATGGCTGGGTAGCCACGTCCGGACGGGAGAAGCGCTGAAAGCATCTAAGCGCGAAACCCTCCTCAAGATGAGCTCTCCCACCGGCTAGACCGGGTAAGGCCACGGGAAGACTACCCGTTAGATAGGCGGCACGTGGAAGTCTGGTAACAGGCGCAGCGGAGCCGTACTAATGGCCGAGGGCTTGACCTATTCTGCGGTTTCAGCAGTGTGTCCCCTTCAGCAAGCTTGTCGGCTCGTGCACTTTTCGAGCGCTGCGGGATGGAGCAGTGGTAGCTCGTCGGGCTCATAACCCGAAGGTCGCAGGTTCGAATCCTGCTCCCGCTACCAAATGAGCAACCGGGCCGGTCGTGAGACCGGCCCGGTTTCTTTCTGGCCGGCTGCGTGTGCTGTCGATCCCGAGTCGAGAGACTTACGAAGAGACTTATTACGAAGAGACTTAATCGAGCATGAGGCGGCGGAGGTCGTCGTCGGAGCCGGCGAAGACGAGCCGGTCCCCGGCTTCAATGGCTTGGGTGCGCACCGGGTTGAGCTGGACGGTCTCGCCGCGGACGATCATGAGCAGGCGGCGCGTCCCGCTGCCTTCGCCATTGACGGGGGCGAGGATCCACTCCAGGGTCTGCCCGGTCCAACTCTCCGGGGAAGTGTAGACGCCGATCCCGTAGCCCGGCGTCAGCGGCAGGTAGTCGGCGCTGCCGGGCATCCGGATCAGGTGCGAGAAGCGTTCGCCGCCCTCTTCCTCGGGAATGACGACGCGTTGCACGCCCAGGCGCCGCAGGATCGTGGCGTGCCGCTGGTTGCCCGCCTTGGCGTGGATGGTGGGAACTTGCAGCGCTTGGAGGTTGAGCGCGGCGAGGACGCTGGCCTCGACCTCCGTCGTGGCGATCACCCCGACCTCGACGTGGCCGGCGCCGACGTCCTCCAGGGCTTCGGCATCGGTGATATCGAGCGTCACGGCCTTGGTCACTTCGTCCGCGAGGTCTTGGACGATCCGTTCGTCACGGTCTAAGGCGAGGACGTTGTGGCCCTCGTCCGCCAGGGTGCGGGCGAGCTGCCTGCCGAACCGTCCCAACCCAAGCACTGCGATCTCCATCGACCTGCCTCCTTTCGCTCAGGCGCGTAGCCGCCCCCGCGGCCGCCCGAACAGCTGTTAGCCAATCCGCACGCCTTCCCTGGGGTAGCGATAGCGCACCTCGGGGCGCTCCGGCACCGAGAGCGCGATCATCAAGGGTCCGAGCCGGCCGACGAACATCAGCACGGTGAGCGTGATCGCCCCCCCCGCCGACAGGCTGGCCGTCAGTCCTTGCGACCAGCCCACGTTCGCCAGCGCCGACGTGACCTCGAAGAGGAGCGGTAAGAAGGGCGCGTCTTGGTCGGTCCAGCTCACGATCCAGGCTCCCAGGACGAGCGTCATGAGCCCCAGGATCACGACCGCGACGGCCCGCAGGATGACGGGCTCTGGGATCTCGCGTCCGAATACCTCCGCGCGCGACCGCCTTTTGAGGCTGGAGAGCGCGGCGATCATGACCACCATAAAGGTTCCGATCTTGATTCCGCTGGCGGTGGAGGTGGAGGCGCCGCCGACGAACATGAGCGCCAAGAGGACGATGGTCGTGGACTCGCGGATGGCGCTCATGTCGACGGTTGTCATGCCCGTGGTGCGGTTCACGGAGAGGAAAAATCCGTTCGCGACGACGTCGCCGACCCCTGCGCGATCGAGCACGCGGCCCGTTTGGACTTCGCCCAGCGCGAACAGTAAGAGCGCGAGGACAAGCAGCGCCCCCATTCCCACGATCACCAGGCGCGTATCGAGCGACCACCAGCGCGGCCGCTTGCGCAGGTTGAAGACGGTGACGAACGAGAGGCTGCCGAGCAACGCGGCCAGTCCCAGCACCACCAGGAGATACGGCGACGCGATCTGCCCCGTGAAGCTCGCCCGGCCGCCCATGATGTCGAAGCCTGCGTTGTTGAAGGCGGAGATGGCGTGAAAGAAGGCGCGCCATGCGCCCAGCCCGGCGCCGTCGCTGTGGTCGAGGAACCAGGGAAGCAAGAGGATGAAGGTCAAGGCCTCGACCGCCGCCACGTAGATCATCACGCGGCGCAGGAGGCGGCGAATGTCGCGTTCCCCGACCGAGAGCAGCTCGAACCCGAAGAACTCGCGGCCGCGCAGCCCGAAGTGGCGTCCCGCGATCAGGAGCAGCATCCCCGCGTAGATCGTCACTCCCAGCCCGCCCGCTTGGATGAGCGTGAGGATGACCACCTCTCCGAAGCCGCTCCAGTGATCGGCCGTGTCGACGCGCACCAGCCCGGTGACGCTGACGGCCGATGTGGCCGTGAAGAGCGCGTCCCAGCCGTTGGTCCAGGTTCGCGCTTCCGATGCCGCCGGGAGCGCCAGGAGCAGGGCGCCGAGGGCGATAATCAGCGCGAAGGCGAGGGGCACCATCCACAGCTGCGGATGAAAGGTGACGTGTAGTCGGCGCCGGGAGACTTGCACGGTCTCCGGCCGCACCCGCGAGCGCCGAAGCACGACGTTGCCCGGACGTCTCGGATCGGACTGGTTCATGTCCGCCCCTGGCCGCGAGAGGCGATCGGCCTTCCCGGGGCCGCTTCCAACTTACGACTGCCTCCCGGATCGGGATACCTCAGCCGTCACAACACGGCTGCCGCCGAGGTAAGCGCACAACAGATGGCTGACCCCGAATTCGAACCGGACGGGCACGCGGGCGCTGCCGTGATCGTGGGCCACGCGGGCCGGCGCGCGCCTGCGGTTGGGCCTTATCGGCTTCGAGCCGCTGTGATGTCGCTAGCGTGGAGGATGGCCTGTGCGGGCGAGCGCAGCGTCAGCGCGCCCCCAACATCCTCAGTCGGCTGTGCGCTCTGCCAAGCGCGCGTCGAGGAAGAGCAATCCGGTGACGTCGTCGCCAACGCGCCGCAGCTTCTCGACGATCTCGCCGGCGGTCTTCTCCTCCTCCACCTGCTCTTCAATGAACCACTCCAGCATGACGTGGGTCGCATAGTCGTTCTGGGCCTGGGCCTCGCGGTAGAGGTTCTCGAACATGGCGGTCACTTCCCGCTCGTGTTCCAGCGTCTTCTCCATGGCAGCCTGCGCGGATGCGAACTCGGTCGGAGGCTGCTCAATGGCCTGCACGACGACGCGGCCGTTGCGGTCGTTGATGTAGTCGAAGAGGCGCATCGCATGGGAGAGCTCCTCCCGGTACTGGACGCGCATCCAATGGGCGAATCCCCCCAGGTTCTCCGATTCGAAGTAAGCGGCCATCGAGAGGTAGAGATGGGCGGAGTAGAGCTCACTGTGCAGATGGTCGTTGAGGGTGCCCTCGAGCTTGGCGTTCAGCAGGGATCTGCTCCCAGAGTCGATCGTGAACCGTTGTCTCTAGCTTGGCATTGGCTCCGCCCTGTGTCACGACCTCGGTCGTTGCGAAGGGCGCGTCCCAGCCGTTGGTCCATGCTCGTGCTTCCGATACTGGGGGAGCGCCAAGAGCAGGCTGCCGAAAGCGATGACCAATGCGAAGGCGAAGGGTGCCATCCCACTTCCGGTTGCCTCGCGGACCGGGATGCACCAGGCGCCACAGTACGCCCCTGAGATCGTAGCCAGGCGGGCGCGCTGGTGCCCCCAGGGGAATTCGAATCCCCGTTACCAGCTTGAAAGGCTGGCGTCCTAGGCCTCTAGACGATGGGGGCTTGCGCGTTGGGTGCGCCCGCTTGCTTTTAGGCTAGCACGTGCGCCGGCCTTTTCTTTTGTGACCGCCAACACGGCCCGGCCTGAGGATGCTTGCTCGCAGCGGCTATCATCTTCCAGGCCGCTGATGGCCGACCCGTGGAGAGATGCCAAGAAGGAGAGCAACCCATGCCGATCGCTGCCGGAGCCAAGCTCCCCGCCGATGTCACCGGCTTCGTGATGGAGAACGAGAAACCGACAGCGAAGACGCTTGAGGATCTCACCGCCGGCAAGACGGTCGTCATGTTCGGCGTCCCCGGCGCCTTTACGCCCACTTGCGATCAGCAGCACCTCCCGAGCTACGTCCAGGAGCTCTCGAACCTGCACGCCAAGGGCGTGGACCAGGTGATCTGCATGTCCATGAACGACATCTTCGTCCTCCAGGAGTGGAATAAGGTCAGCGGCGCCGCGTCCATCCTCATGCTGTCGGACGGCAATGGGGAGATCACCAACGCGCTCGACCTGGCTCTCGACGGCACGGGTTTCGGCTTGGGGCAGCGGACGACGCGGTTCGCGCTGATCGCGGAGAACGGCACGGTGAGCGCCATCGAGGTGGAGGCGAAGGCGGGCGAGTGCAGCGTCAGCGCGGCCCCCAACATCCTCAGCCGGCTGTAGACGCGGCCGCGGTCGACGCGCATCCTCGCCTGCGCGGGCGTGACGCGCGCGCCGTCGGCGCGCTGGGGGATGTCCAAGCCACGCACCCGTACGAGGGAAGCTGGTACAACAACGCCACCTTCGTGCTGCCCCTGCTCGGCGCGATCGGCGTGCTGATCGCCTGGGCAGTCAGCGGCAGCCTCGAGCTGCTCGGGCTGAGCATGTTCCTCTTCGCCGTCACGGGCGTGATGCTGCCCCTGGTCTGGCTGACGTGGCGGCGCACGCCCACGGTGATCGTCGTGCGCACGGCCGGTCTGGACGCCCTGCACCAAGGCCGCACGCTGCAATCGCTGGTGTGGAGCGATGTCACCGAAGTGCGGCGCGTCGAGACCATGGGCAATGTGCGCTGGTACGTGCTGGCCCAGGATGGAGAGCGCATCGCGATCGAAGGGGAGATCGCGGACGTTCCGGCGCTGCTTGCCGCTGCTCGGCGCCTTGCCGGTCTTCCCGAGGAGGCGTCCGCGTCATAATGGCGTCAGCGTTGACGCCGTGCCGTTCCACGGTTCCGGGAAGGTCGTAGGCTGATCGCAACCATCCTGGTGGGTTCCCAGCGGTTCGTGGAGAGGAATTCCCATGCCAGAGATCACTGTGTTCTCCGACGGCCCCTATCTGATCGATGCCGATGACTTGATCCTCAAGGATCAGGACGGCAACGCGATCCCGCTCGGTAAGGGGAAGCAAGCCGCCCTCTGCCGCTGCGGCCACTCCGACAGCAAGCCGTTCTGCGACGGCACCCACAAGCGCGTGGGGTTCACGCACAGTCCCAATCGCTGATCGCGTCTCACGAGCGCGGCCGCTGGCCGTCTGCGCTGTTGCGTTCCCGGATAGGCCGCTCCGTCGGCGATCGCCGAACGTCTACGTAACGGTCGCCGTTACCCGTTCGTTACGAAAGCGGCGGCCCGACCGTGCTACGCCGCGCCTCTACCATCGCTCTGGTAGCGCCCCCTGAACGGCGCCGCCGCTGGGAGTGTTGCCGTGCCGTTGGATCCCCGTCTCGTCTTCACACCGGACTGGTTCAAGAACGAGTTCATCGGCGTCGCGGTGGAGCAGTGGATCGGCGTCGGGGCGCTTGTCGCCATCTTCCTCGTCGCGACGTTCGTTCTCCGGCTGCTGATCACGCTCTACGTGCGGCACGTCGTTAGCTCGACGAACCGTGACTTTTGGAACCAGGAACGGAAACGTCTCAACCGGCCACTGCTCCTGCTCGCGTTGGCTGCCACCGTCCTGATCGGCTTTCCCGTTCTCGATTTCGACTCCGACATCGAAGGTGTCGTCAATCTGATCGCGCGCGTGTTCGGCTCGATCGCGGTGGTGCTGCTGCTGTTCCGCGCGATCGACATCTTCGCGGACACGCTGCGGCAGCGGGCCGAGTCCACCGAGACGAAGTTCGACGATCAGCTTGTGCCGATCGTCCGCACCGCGCTCAAGATTTTTGCGGTGATCGTGGGCGGGCTCTTTGTCCTGGCCAACCTGGATGTCAACATCGCCTCGCTGGTCGCGGGAGCCGGCATTATCGGTCTGGCCGTCGCCCTCGCTGCCCAGGACACGATCAAGAATCTCTTGGGCGGTCTCACCGTCTTCACAGACAAGCCGTTCGAGGTCGGCGATTGGGTCGTCATCGGTGGCGATGAGGGCACCGTAGAGGAGGTCGGCTTCCGCTCGACGAAGATCCGTACCTTCTACAACTCGAAGGTCACGATCCCGAACATGAAGATGACCGAGGGAGTCGTCGACAACATGGGCGCGCGTCAGTGGCGGCGCTACAAAAGCACACTGGGGCTGGCCTACCACACGCCGCCGGAGAAGGTGCAGGCGTTCGTGGAGGGGGTGCGGGCGATCATCCGCGCCAACCCCTCCATGCGAACCGACTACTACATGGTCGAACTGCACGGCTTCGGCGCCTCCACGCTGGATGTGCTGCTCTACTGCTTTATCCGCGCGCGCGATTGGAACGAAGAGCTGCGCGTCCGCCATGTCCTCAATCTGGACATCCTGCGCTTGGCGGAGTCCCTGCAGGTCGAGTTCGCGTTCCCCACGCAGACGCTGCACGTGGTTGAGACGCCGGAGCGCAAGCCCAGCTATCCCCCGCTTCCCTCGGATGCCGAGCTGGCCCGCACGATTGAGGACTTCGGCCCGGAAGGGAGCGCGGGCCAGCGCGTCGACCGGCCTTTGACGGCCGGATACGATAACGGCTAGCCGCGTCTCTGGGCCTTGACGGCGCGTCTTTCTCCGGCCTACGGGTTGCGCCCTCCTCGTCCCGGCCCGGATAATTACCTTGACCGGCGCTTGAGCGAGCGCGGGTTTCCTCAATCCCTGGGAAAGGGTGCACCATGGCCGAAGAGCGCGCATACAACGGCAAGATCTTGAACGTCCATCTGGGCTCTGGGGAGGTCACTCCGGAGGGGCTGCCGGAGCAGATGTATCGCGACTTCCTTGGCGGGTACGGGATCGGCGTGCGCCTGCTCTTCGATCGGATTCCCCAAGGCGCCGATCCGCTGGGCCCGGATAACGTGCTCGGCTTGATCTCCGGCCTCATGACGGGGACGCCGATCTTCGGCAACCGCTTCCAGGCCGTGTGCAAGAGTCCCGCGACGGGTGGCTGGGGCGACGCCAACTGCGGCGGCGATTTCGGCCCCTACCTGAAGTTCGCGGGTTGGGACGGGATCTTGATCTACGGCCAAGCGGACAAGCCAGTCTACATTTTCATTGATGACGATGCGGTGAGCGTCGAAGACGCCTCGGAGTACTGGGGCACCGATGCGATCACCGTTGAGAAGCAACTCAAGGAGAAGCACGGCAAGAAGGCGTCGGTCGCCGTGATCGGGCAGAGCGGGGAGAAGCTCTCCTACATGGCGGGGATCTGTAATGATCACGGGCGGCTCGCCGCCCGCTCCGGGGTCGGCGCGGTGATGGGGTCCAAGAATCTGAAGGCGGTGGTGGTCAAGTCCAGCCGCCAAATGATTCGCCAGCACGACAAGGCAGCCCGTCAGGTGATGCGCTCGTCGCTGGACGACTTTGTGGCTCCGGTGCGCGACTTCTTCCGCTCCGTCGGCACCACTGGCATCACCGCCAAGTCTGCCCACAGCGGGGACTCGCCTGTGCAGAATTGGGGGGGCGTCGGGGTGGAGGTCTTCCAGGATGTCGCTGGCCTGAAGGGCAGGGGTCGTCAACGAGAAGATGGAGAAGCACTACGCCTGCTGGCACTGCCCCCTGGCGTGCGGGGCGGAGAGCGTCGAGTCCACCAACAGCAAGTACCCCTACCCGCGCCACACCCACCGCCCCGAGTACGAGACGATGGGCTCTTTTGGGACGATGAATCTCATCAACGACCTGGACGCGTTGATCTACGCGAACCATCTTTCCAACGAGTACGGCATCGACACCATCAGCGCTGGGGGCACGATCTCCTTTGCGATCGAGTGCTTCGAGAACGGCATCCTGACCGAGGAGGATACGGACGGTCTCGAGCTGCGTTGGGGCAACGACGAGGCGATGATCGAGTTGCTCAAGATGATCGGCGAGCGCCGCGGCATCGGGGATGTGCTCGCAGACGGGGTGAAGGTGGCCGCGGAAAAGATCGGGAAAGGGTCCGAGCGGTATGCGATGCACATCGGTGGCGAAGAGCTGCCGATGCACGACCCGAAGCTGCAGCCGGAGTACTTTACCGCTTACAAGATCGACCCGACTCCCGCGCGTCACACCCAGTACGAGGGTGCAAAAAACTTGGGAGTGCGGTTCCCGCGGGCTCCCAAGGATCGGCAGGATTACACCAGCCGGGGCGAGCACCACAAAGGTGCCGCGGAATACATGCACGTCGTCAATGCGACGGGCATGTGCATGTTCATCATGTCGGCTGCGCCGACGGATCGGTTCCCCGAATGGATCAATCAGGTCACCGATTGGGGTATCACGGCCGAAGAGCTGCAGAAGGCGGGCGAGCGGATCGGGAATCTGCGGATGGCCTTTGAGGTGCGTGAGGGCAACAACCCGGCGAAGCGCGCGGTGCCCGCGCGCGTGACCGGGGCCGGCGATGCCGCGCAAACCGTGGGCCCGCTGGAAGGCGTGATGATCGACGTGGATACGATGCAGCGGGACTTCCTGGCGGCTTGTGACTGGGATCAGGAGACCACGCTACCCAGTCGCGCGAAGCTGGAGGAGCTTGGCCTGAAGGATGTCGCGGATGTCGTCCATGCCTAGGCCGACACCGCGGTGATCCCGCTGCCCTGATCCCCGCCGAGAGTGCGCCCGCTGGGACGCGCTCTATACTGCTGCTGCTGTTAGTACTTGGCGAAGGGAGTCTCAATGGCCGACCCGAAAGTCATCCTGATTACAGGCACGTCCACCGGCATTGGCGCGGATACCGCGCGTGAACTGGCCGCTCGCGGCCACCATGTTATCGCTACGATGCGGAATCCCGATCGGGATGGTCCGCGGGTGCAGGCCGGATTCGAGGCGAGCATGGACGTGGCTCGGTGCGATGTCACCGACCAGTCCAGCATTGATGCGGCATTCGCACTCACGCAGGAGAAGTACGGGCGGCTGGACGCGCTGGTGAACAACGCCGGCTACACGACCTATGGCGCCGTTTTGGAGCAGACCGAGGAGGAGATCCATCGGGTCTTTGATACGAATCTCTACGGCGTGGTCCGGATGATGCGCGCTGCCGTGCCGATTATGCGGGAGAGCGGGGGCGGCAAGATCCTCAATGTCACCTCGATCGCCGCGCGCCTGATCGGCCCCTTGTTTGGCGTCTATTGCGCGACGAAGACTGGCTTGGAAGCTGTCTCTGAGGCGACTCGCTACGAGCTCGCCCGGCACGGCATCCAGGTCTGTCTGGTCGCGCCCGGGATCGTCAAGACGGACAACCAGTGGCGGTCGTTCGACACGTCGAACGCCTTCAACGACGGGGTCAGCGAGTATCAGGAGACCATGCAAGGCATGCTTGACGAGGTGCGGAAGGTCGCGTCCGGCCGGCCCGGAGGCCGTCTGAACGCCGTGCAGATGGCAGACCTGATCGAGATCGACGAGCAGCCGCTGCCTCTGCGTGTCCCCGTCGGCGAGGACACGATCCGGGCGTTCGCGAACCGGGCGGCGATGAGCGATGACGAGTGGGAAACCATGCTCTGGACCACGGACCAGGAAGGCTATCCCTTCGGATTCTTCAAGAACGAGCGGGCCGCGCGCGCCCAGCACTTCGGCTAGCGTTGACGATCAACACGGCTGCGCCGGCTGTCCGCAACCATGACGGGAGCGACCTCCATGGCTGATCCGCAAGTCGTTCTGATCACCGGCGCTTCGCAGGGATTCGGCGCCGCCACCGCGCGAGAGCTCGCCGAGCGCGGCCACACAGTCATCGCGACCATGCGCAACCCCGACCGCGATGCGCCGGCTCTCGTCGAAGGATATGCGGGCCGCATCTCCCCCCAGCGGCTCGACGTGACGGACGCGGGCACGATCAGCGCCGCCGTCTCCGCCGCCCTGGACCAACACGGCCGGATCGATGCCCTGATCAACAATGCCGGCGTGAGCCTCTTCGGCGCCGTGGAAGAGATCACGGATGCAGAACTCCATCACATCTTGGACGTCAACGTGGTTGGCGCGATGCGCGTGATCGGCGCCGTCGCTCCCAGCATGCGCGCGCGATGCAGCGGCAAGATTATCAACGTCTCCTCCGTGGCGGGGCTGATCGGCGGCCCCGCAGTGGGTGCCTACTGCGCCTCCAAGTTCGCGCTCGAGGCGATCACGGAAGCGCTCCGCTATGAGATGCAGCCTTGGAGCATCCAGGTTGTCGCCGTGGAGCCGGGGGTCGTCAATACGGAGATGCTTCACGGCAATCTCTCCGCTATCGCGAGCGTTCGCGAGGGCCGCAGTAGGTACCAAGGCCCCGTCGAGGCCCTCATCAAGGGCCTCCGGGCCGCTGCCAACCGCCGCCAGGGCCCGCGCAGCGTCGCTTCCCAGCTCGCCGATCTGGTCGAGATCGCCGAGCCGCTGCCCCTGCGCGTCCCCATCGGGGACGACGCGATCCGCATCAGCCAGCAGCGCGGCTTGATGACGGACGACGAGTGGGAGGGGTTCCTCACCTCTTTGCGAGACGAAGGCTTCCCCGGATCCTACTTTCAGGCCGTCGAAGAGCAGGGCGTCGGATAGCCGCCTCCAGGCTGGGAGGGGTCCGCTGATGGAAGTCGCTGAGAAGCTCGCTCCGCGTGTCGTCATCGTCACGGGCGCCTCCCGCGGTGTCGGCCGCGAGACCGCCCGTGAACTTGCCTTTCGCGGCCATCAAGTCGTCGCGACCATGCGCAATCCGGACCGTGACGGTCCTGCCGTGGTGCAGGGCTTCGAAAGCCATATCCGAGTCATCGCCTGCGATATCACGAGCCGCGACGCGACAGAGGCCGCTGCCGCTTTCGCTCTGGAGCAACACGGCCGCATCGACGCCCTGGTAAACAACGCGGCGCTGCTCCTCATCGGCGCGATTGAAGAGGTCGTGGATCAGGAGATTCACAGCCTCTTCAATACGAATCTCACGGGTCAGATGCGCATGACGCAGGCCGTTCTGCCAGCGATGCGCCGGCAACAGGGCGGCAAGATCATCACGGTGTCTTCACTGGCCGGGCGCATCGCCGGGCCTGCTTTCGGCAGCTACTGCGCCTCCAAGTGGGCGCTGGAAGGGCTCATGGAATCGCTGCGCTACGAACTTGCGCCCCTCGGCATCGAAGTCAGCCTCATCACGATGGGCGCCTATCGGACGGAGATGCAGTTCAAGAGCACCTTCGTCACCCAAAAGCTGCAGGACGGTACGAGTGTCTACCAAGCGCCCTGCGAGGCCTTCATTGAGGGAGAGAAGGTCCGCGCCAACCTCAATCCCGGTGTACGCACCGTGGCCTGCAACATCGCTGACGCCGTCGAGTTCCCGGACCCCTTGGCTCTGCACATCCCCGTTGGCTTCGACGTGCACCGCGTGATGCCCCTTCGCGAGCGCATGAGCTACGACGAATTCGAGGCGATGATCAGCGGCATGCGCAACGAAGGCTTCCCGGGGTCCTGGTTCGGTACGATCGAGGAGAATCCGCCCGTCCCCGTCGCTTAGTAGTCCGCGTTCAGTAGCGCGGAGCCGGTGGTGTGCGCCGGCGAACGCTTGAAGGAGCCTCATGGCCAGTCCTCAAGTCGTCATCATCACCGGCAGCTCCAGCGGTTTTGGCGCCGCCGCGGCGCGGGAGCTCGCGGTCCGAGGCCACCATGTGATCGCCACCATGCGCGACCCCGATCGCAGTGGCGCCGCCGTCGCGCAGTCAATGGGCGACAACCTCGAGATCCACCGTCTTGATGTCAGGGACCGGGCCTCGATCGACGCTGTCGTTGCGATGGCGCTTGGGCGGCACGGCCGGATCGACGCGCTGGTGAACAACGCGGGCTACCTCTTGTTGGGCGCCGTTGAGGACCTTGACGAGGACGAGCTTGTCAGCCAGCTCGACACCAACATGATCGGCAGCGTGCGCACGGCGCAAGCGGTCCTGCCTGCCATGCGCCAGCGGAGGACGGGCAAGATCATCAACGTTTCCTCGGTCGCCGGCCGCATGACCGGTCCCGCCTTCGGTGCCTACTGCGCCTCCAAGTGGGCGCTCGAAGCGATGAGCGAGGCGCTCCGTTTTGAGGTTGCCCCCTGGGGGATCGATGTCGTGATCGTCGAGCCGGGGACGCAGCACACTGGGGCGCAGTTCGACAACATGGTGCTCGCCCGCAGGCTTCGGGAAGGCGCCAGCCCCTATGCCGGCCCTTGCAATGCGCTCGTCCAAGGGCACCAAGGGTATGCCGGCCAGCGACCCGGCCCCCGTACCGTCGGTTCCATGATCGCCGACTTGGTCGAGACCGTTGACCCGCTTCCTCTCCGTCTTCCCATCGGCGACGAAGCTGCTCTCGTCTTGGGGATGCGCGCTCGTATGTCGGACGAGGAGTTTGAAGAGGCGATGCGGACGATGGACAACGATGGCTTTCCCGGCGCCTACTTCAAGGCGGTCCGCTCGGAAGCCCCTCCGTCGTAGCGGCTAGCTTGGCGTCCAGGTCACGAGCACGATGGTATCCACCGGCCCTTTGAGCGCGTAGCCGTCGTCGCGCGCGACAAGATGATCGCCGATCACCTGTCGCAACAGACGCGCTTTATCCGATCCTGCACGCAGCCACAGCCGCCGGCGGGCATCGCTGGTCGCCGCCTCCCACGAGTCGAAGCCCCAGGCACGTTCGGTGATCTTTCGCAGCGCGGGGCGACGGCCGCGCGCTTCCAATAGACGCAGGAACTCAGGCAGCGCCGGCAACGGCGCGTAGGGCGATCCGTGGACGGCCTTCCACAAGCCTGCGAACGCTGCTCCCGGTGCGCGATCGAGCAGGAGCGCGACGCAAAGCCGTTTCGCCGCCGCCTCGAACGCTTCAAGGAAAGGGCCGATCGCCTCAACGTCGTAGCCGACGTGGGTGATCAACGCGACGTCCGCTTGCAGCGCGCGCTGGAGGGGCCAGCGTTCGCCGATCAGATCGAGGTTCTCGATGCCGTGCTGGGCGCGCACCTCCTCCAGCACCGTCCGCATCGCCTCACTGGGCTCGACGGCGACGACCCGCCGGACATGGCGGGCCAGCGCCAGCGTGAAGCGGCCGCCTCCTGCGCCGACATCAAGCCAGGTCTCCTGGGGCTGCGCCAGCGCCAGCAGGGCGTTAAGGCAGGCATCGTCCCTGCGGGTGGGATCGGCACGGAATCTCTCGGCGATGGGTGCGTAGAAGTCACTGCCGTCGTCCCGCTCGGCGAGGCGCTCCACCTGTGCGTTGTTGGCGCGCACGCGGGCTCTCCAGTCGGCGAGGCAGAGCGGGTAGTCCGGCATGCTTGTGCTCCCGCTGGTCATTCGATTGCCCGCCCTGCGGCGGCCGGCCCGGCGAGCGGAGATGCGCGACTCCACTGACGCGACCGCGCTACGGTAAGGGGGCGGCTCAGCTACAATTACTGGAGCATCTTATGCATCCCGACTTGCATCTCGACAAGCCTCCGCCACTGCGCACGCCCGCCATGATCCTGGCCTGGGGCGGCTGGAGCGACGCGGGCAGTGCCGCCACTCATGGCCTCCGTACGCTGGCCAACGCCATCGACGCGCAGCCCTGCGGGTCCATCGACCCGGAGAACTACTACGACTTTTCCGTGACGCGGCCGTTCGCCCGCTACCGCGATGGGGAGCGGGAGATCGTCTGGCCCAGCACGGACTTCTACTACGGCGCGCCGGCCGACGCCGATCGCGACTTGGGCATCGCCATCGGCTCCGAACCGGCCAATCGCTGGCGAAGCTACACGGAGGCGCTGTTTGACGGGGTGGAGGCCTTCGGCACCGAGCTGGTCATCTCACTGGCGGCGGTCGCCGCGCCCGTCCCCCATACGCGGCCCGTGGTGGTCTGGGGTGCCGCCAACACGGCTGCGCTGGCGGAGAAACATAACATGCAGCCCCCTGCTTACGAAGGGCCGACCGGCATCGTCGGCGTCTTCCACGACTACTGCCGTCGCAAAAGCGTCGGCGCGATCAGTCTCTGGGCGAGCGTGCCCCACTATCTCGGCGACACCACGAATCCCGTCGGATCACTGGCGTTGCTCGAGCGTCTGCAGAAGGTCCTCGATCTGCCCCTCCCGCTCGCCGGGCTGCGCTCGGAGATTTCGCAGTTCCAGGAACAGGTCGACCGTGCGATCGCTCGTGACGATGACCTCGCCTCCTATGTGCGCCGCCTGGAATCGTCCGGCAGCCAGCTCGCCTCCTTCGAACCGCCCGCGCCGCGTTCGGAGGAACTGCCTCCGGCCGAGTCGCTGATCGAGGACTTGGAGCAGTTCCTGCGTGGCACCCAGCAAGATGGCTCCTCACAGCAAGAAGGCGAGCCTCGCGGTGGTTGATGTCCCCAGCGCCGACGACCACAAAGAGGCTTCCGAGAAAAGCCTCAATAAGATGTGGAAATTCGTCCGTTCCTACGCGGAGAAGAGCGGTACTTTTCTGCACCCCCAGCCCGAGATCACCGAGGCGCTGGTGATCGGTCTCGCCAAGCATGTGGATGAGTTTGGGCGGCCCCTCTGTCCCTGCAACTTTTACGAGGACAAGGCGGAGGAAGTTAAATCATCGACCTGGATCTGCCCGTGCGACGAGATGCAGAAGTGGAAGTACTGCCACTGACTGCTCTTTTGCGATCCGGAAGGTCTTCCGATCACCGAGTACCTCCCCAAAGACCACGAAGGCCGTGAGATCTATGGGGTGATTCGGGACCCGACGCCCGACAAAGGGCGGGCGATCGGGAGGCTGCAGGAGAAGACGGGCCGCACGATTCAGAAAAAGAAGCGGGGAGAGGAAAAGAAGCGAGGAGATAGCGAGAGCGTCAAGGACTCGGGCGGCTAAACGGCCGTGCTCGGTCCGTCGGTTGCGCTGAGGGTGCTTCGCTTGCTTGCTCGGGGTCGCGCCCCGCCGCTACTCTGAGCCGTAATCAGTCACGCGCCGGACGAGCAGCGGGCCGCGCGGCATCGGGATGGAGCTATGGCGAAGAAAAGCCAGGTCGCCCGCGACGCGAAGCGCCGCGCCATGTACGACAAGCACAGCGCGCGCCGCGCCGAACTCAAGGCCAAGCTCAAGACTTCCTGGGACGCTCCCATGGCTCGCTCGGAGATTCAGGCTGAGTTGCAGTCGATGCCGCGCAATAGCAGCCCGACCCGGCTCAAGAACCGCTGCGCCGTCACGGGACGATCGCGAGGCTACATGCGCAAGTTCGGGCTCTCCCGCATCAGCTTCCGGGAGATGGCTTCCGAAGGTCTCTTGCCGGGTATTCGCAAGGCCTCCTGGTAGCGCGCGCGGCTCGCTCTTTCTCTCCGATCGCCTTCCCGTCCCAGCGAGCTGTGCTCTGCCCGTTCCGGCGGCCCCTTGCTTCGCTCGTGAGGGATCTGTGCTTTGGGAGACACCGCGCGAGGATCTGATCGCCCTCGGTTGATCCCGTGGCCGCCTTCGCCGTCGGTAGGTCCAGGTCTTAGTCCGCGTCTGGCGGAGAGATCTGTAGCGCGCGCTCCTTGCGCTCCGCGCGGCGCCGGGCTCGGGCCAGCGAGCGCGCCATCATGCCGTCGAGGTAGGTGGGGTCGTAGCGCCGTCGATAGCGGGGCGGCATGAGTTCGCCGAGCACGACGCGATCAAACGGTCGCCGAGCTTTCCGAGCGTGCTCTCCCCCGGTGCGGGCGATCGGGAGCAAGGAGCGCAAGCCTCTGGTCATCGATCCATCGCCGCTGCTGGAACGAGCAACTCTCCTATCGGCTTAGTGTAATGATACCACATCTTACTGTGCAAGGCCTCTTACTCTCTATAAAAATAGGTATTGATAATATGTATTAAGATTACCTAATATTTGGCACGGCTTCCGATGACGCACACGACACCCGGCTGATCCAACACCTTGGATCGCAGACCGCAACAGGAGGACCCCAACCCGTGGCTGCTTCAATCCCAAGGCGATCGCCTTACCTTCTCATCGCCATAGCGTTATTGGCTTTCGCCCTGGTTGCCGCATGCGGCGGCGACGACGGCGATAGCTCCGCTGCTCCGCAACCATCGGTGGCCGAACAACCGGCCGCTGAGCCTGCTCCCCCGGAACCGGTGTCCGCTCCAGAGCCGGCGGCGGTCGAGGAGGAGATGCCTGCTGCGGAGGAGATGCCCGCTGAGGAAGAGATGTCCGCCCAGGAGGAGATGCCCGCCCAACAGACCGTCTCCGAAGCCGACGTGGATGGTCCGCAGACACTTACGGTCTACTCCGGCCGCAAGGAATCGCTCGTGGGGCCGCTGCTCGATCAGTTCGAAGTTGATACCGGCATCGATGTGCGGGTCCGCTACGGCGGCACCGCGGAGCTCGCGGTGGCTATCCTGGAAGAGGGCGACCGCTCGCCCGCAGATGTCTTCTTTGCTCAGGACGCCGGTGCCTTGGGGGCGCTACAGGACCACGGCCGCTTCCTCGATCTGGATGATGCACTCCTGAACCGGGTCGATGCCGTGTTCCGCTCCGCGACCGGCGGTTGGGTCGGTGCGTCCGGCCGCGCGCGCGTCGTCGTGTACTCCACCCAGCTGAGTGAGGAGGAGCTTCCTGCTTCCATCTTCGATCTGATTGAGCCGGAGTGGAGTGGACGTGTGGGCTGGGCCCCGACCAATGGCTCCTTCCAGGCTTTCGTCACGGCGATGCGCCAGGTCCACGGTGACGCGGCGACCGCTGACTGGCTCCGCGCCATGATCGACAATGGTGTGCAGGAATATCCTAAGAACACTCCCATTGTGCAGGCGGTGGGCGACGGGGAGATCGACGTTGGGCTCGTCAACCACTACTACCTCTGGCGCTTCATCACCGAAGATCCCGATTTTCCCGCCGCCAACCACTACACCGACGCGGGCGAGCCGGGTGCTCTTGTGAACGTCGCGGGAGTCGGTATCTTGGATTCCTCGACTAATCAGGAGGCCGCGCGTGCGTTCGTCGACTATTTGCTGAGTGAGACGGCGCAACAGTACTTCGCGACGGAGACGCATGAGTACCCGCTGATCACGGGTGTCGATCCCAACCCCGGCATCCCCGGTCTCGACACGCTCGACCCGCCCTCACTCGCGCTCACCTCGCTCGCTGATCTGGAAGGGACACTCAATCTCTTAAGGGAAGTCGGCGCGCTGCCTTAAGGCAGCGCCTCCCCGCTCCATGGCCGGAGTCGCTGCTCGCTCAACGGTTCTCGCTCACCGTAGGCGGCTCCCAGGCCCAGCATGGCCGCTGGCCCTCGTTGTGGCCGCGGCCATGTTGCTTCCCCTTATCTATCTCATCATCCGGGCGCTTGATGCCGACGCGGCCGCCTGGAGCGCATTGGGTGACGCGTCCTCCCTGCGCCTTGTCCTGCGTACGGCCCTCCTCGCCCTCGCCGTCGCCGGCGCCTCGCTGGTGCTGGCGCTTCCAATGGCTTGGCTCACGGTTCGGACCGATCTCCCGCTTCGCCGGCTATGGAGCGTGCTTGCGATCGTCCCGCTCGTCATCCCCAGCTATGTTGGTGCGGTTGCGTTCATAGCTGCGTTCGGTCCTCGCGGCACTCTGCAGGAGATCCTCTCGCCGCTGGGAGTCGATACCGTCCCGCAGATTTACGGCTTTCCAGGCGCCTTCCTGGCTCTCACGCTGTTCAGCTACCCCTACCTCCTCCTGGTTCTGCGGGCGGGCTTGCGCGGGATCGATCCGGCACTCGAGGATGCCTCCCGCAGCCTGGGGATGGGATCCTGGCGGACGTTTTTCCGCGTGACCGTCCCGCAGCTGCGGGTACCCATCACGGCGGGGTCCCTGCTTGTGGCGCTCTACGTCGTATCGGACTTCGGCGCCGTGTCGCTTTTACGGACCGATACCCTCACCCGCGCCATCTTCATCCAGTACCAGACCTCGTTCGACCGGGCGGCGGCGGCCGTGCTCGGACTTGAGCTCGTCGGGCTGGTCGCACTCATTCTGGTGCTGGAGTGGCTGTATCGCAGACGCGGTCGCTTCCACGGCGCCGGCCCAGGCACACCCGGACCGCCGCGGCTCCTGCGGCTGGGCCGTTGGCGTTGGCCGGCGCTCGCCTTTCTCGCCGTGATCGTGCTTGTCGCCTTGGGCGTGCCCGTGGGCGTCCTCCTGCATTGGCTCGTGCGGGGGCTGCAAGCCGGTGAACCGTTCGCGGGCGCATGGGGCGCCGCGCTCAACTCCGCCTGGGTCTCTGCGGTGGCGGGGCTGGTGGCGGTGGTCGTGGCGATTCCCGTCGCGATCGTCGCCGTGCGCAAGCCGTCGCCGCTCGCGGCCTTGGTGGAGCGCGTCGGCTATACGGGCTTTGCCCTCCCCGGCATCGTGGTCGCGCTGTCGCTGGTGTTCTTCGGTTTGCGGGTCGTACCGGCCGTGTACCAGAGTTGGGTGCTGCTGGTTTTCGCCTATCTCGTGCTCTTTTTCCCGCTGGCGCTGGGGGGCATCCGGACTTCGTTGGTCCAGATCCGTCCCGGGATCGAAGAGGCCGCCCGCAGCTTGGGCGGATCGCCGGGGCGCGTGCTGGCCACGATCACGATTCCCCTGCTCGTCCCTGGACTCGTGAGCGGCTTTGCGCTGGTTTTCCTCACCGCTATGAAAGAATTGCCCGCGACGCTCCTTCTCGCACCGATCGGATTTGATACCCTCGCTACTGAAGTATGGTCTGCCTCTTCCGAAGCCTTCTTCGCCCGTGCGGCGGCGCCTGCACTCATTCTGATCCTCGTGGCGGCGCTGCCGCTGGCGCTGTTGGTCGCCCGTGAACACCGAGTTGAACGCTGAGGCGCCGGCTGCGTTGGAGTGTGCGGGCCTGCGGAAGAGCTTCGCGCAGGGTTCGGCTCGCGAGGTGCGCGCCGTTGACGATCTGTCCCTGACCGTCCGCTCCGGTGAAACCGTCGCTCTCCTTGGTCCCAGCGGCTGCGGCAAGACTACGACCCTGCGGCTCATCGCCGGCTTCGAGTGGCCCGACATGGGGCGCGTGGTGATCGCGGGACGTGAGGTGGTCGGCGCGGGCGCCTTCCTCCCTCCCGAGCGGCGCCGGGTGGGAATGGTCTTTCAGGACTATGCGCTCTTCCCCCATCTCACCGTGGCGGACAATGTCGCCTACGGCTTGGAGAATTCTACCGTCGGGCGCTGGACTCCTGCCCTGCGGCGTCCCCTCGCTGCGCTTCGTGGCCGCTTTCGCTTTGGTAGCGCTGCGGCGGCGGCGATCGACGCGCGTGTTCAGGAGGCGCTTGAGCTTGTGGCGCTGCCGCACGTCGCCGGGCGCTTCCCGCACGAGCTTTCCGGCGGTGAGGCGCAGCGTGTCGCGCTTGCGCGGGCGCTGGCGCCGGGGCCCGCGCTGCTGTTGCTGGATGAACCCTTCTCAAACCTGGATGCGCCGCTCCGCGCCAGCGTTCGGAGCGAGGTGCGTGAGATCCTGCGCCGTGCTTCCACCGCGTCCATCTTCGTTACCCACGATCAAGAGGAGGCGTTCGCTATCGCCGATAGGGTGGCCGTACAACTGCGAGGTCGGATCGAGCAAGTGGGTTCGCCCGTCGAGATTTACCATCGCCCTGCGACACGCAGCGTCGCTGCTTTCGTTGGAGAGGCCGACTTCCTTCCCGGCACCTTGACGTCCGACGGCGTCGAGACCGAGATCGGCCGCATCCCGATCGAAGACGATTCCGGCGCGGCTGCCGGATCGGTCGATGTGATGCTGCGCCCCGAACGCGTTCAGCTCGCTGCGGCGGGCGCTACGGGGCCGGGTCATGGTCAGGCGGTCGTCGAGCGGCGGGAATTTTACGGTCACGATCAGCTCGTGACGTTGCGTCTCGATTCAGGAGCACGTATCCGCGCGCGTCTCGGTCCCGATGCCGATTTTCCTCCGGGACGCCGCGCCAGCGTCTTCGCGACGGGCGCGGGGATCGTCTACCCGCCGCTCTCCGGCGCTCAAGGACCGGTGCTGGGAGAGTGAGTCACGCCCTGCACAGGATGGCCGAGCGCTTCGCCAACTCGCCGGCGGGCAGTGCAAGACCATCGCCCGGACGCTGGCGGCGATCGGTGCGCTGATCGATCTGCCGATGGGGCTACCCCGTGCCTGTCTCCGTGCGCTCTTTTCCCTGGGAGCGGGAGACCGCCGCCACGGCCGGCTGGGCTCCGCCGGGCGACGCTCTCTGCTCTTTCGCTTATCATGCCCCTTGCTGTCGCGGCCCAGCAGCGCGAAGGGAACCACCATGAAAGAGACTGCCTTCCTCCATCACTTTATCGGCAAGCTCCACGACGACATCGCCAAGGCTGTCGGCGAGCTGTCGGACGAGCAGCTCTACTACTACCCGGAGGGGGGCGTGCACGCTGCCTTCCACGCGTGGCACGTCATTCGTACGGTGGACAACGTGATTAACTTCGTGTGCCAGGACCGCAAGCGGCCCGTGTGGATGCGCCAGAATCTCCACGAGGAATGGAGTTTGCCAAAGGCCGCGCAGGGCACCGGCATGGATCTTGCCCAGGCCCAGGCGCTCCGCCTCCCCAGCAACCAGGAATTTCAAAGCTACATCGCCGCTGTGAAGAGCGATGTGCTCGGCTACTTCGACGCGATCGATGACAACGATCTGGCGGTCGAGACGGAGGTGAAGCCGTTCGGCGTGAAGCCGAAGCTGCAGCACATCGGGCAGACCATCCTCTCGCATGGCGGCACCCACCTGGGGCAGATCAAGATGTTGCGCACGATGCAGGGTCTGAAGGGCGATGAGATCTAGCTCAGCCCGAGCGCGGTCCCTGCGGCGGCGCGCTTAGCACGGGCCCGGCGCGGAGTTCCGCGGCGATCATTGCCAGCGCCGCTGCGTCGTCGTTGCGTGCGGCGCGCGCCGCTGCGCGGACCGAGACAGCGGTACCCAACAGCCGCACGCGCCGCAGCACATCCGCGCCTATGCGCCCGCCTCCGCGCCGGTAGGCATCTACGACGCGCCAGCTGAACTCGGCGCCGGTGCAGCGCACCAATCCCGCGAAGTCGATCGCCGGGTCCCCGAGCGCGGCACTCTGAAACCCGTCGACCGCGATCAGCTCCGTCTGCTCGGGATCGACGAGCAGATCGCCGGGCCGCAGATCGCCGTGCACCAAGGTTGGCTCATCGCTCCAATTGCGATCATCCGCCGTGAAGTTGCGCCACCAGCGCCGCAAGCGTCCGAACTCGGAGAAGCTGAGCTCCCCGCGCAGTGGCGGCAAGCCCTCGCGTCCCGCCTCATCGAGATGCTGGCGCCAAGCCCGCGGCCCCGGGACGGCGAGACCCTGCGCCTGTTTGACCGGAAAGCGGTGCAATCCGAGGAGGAACGTCGCGATCGACCCCGCCACCCGCGTGATCAATCGGTCCGGTACCGTCTCTACGCTCAGGGGCACGCCCGGCAGCTGTCGCTGCCCCCAGAGGCCGAAGGGCGCCTCATCGGAGGGACCGCTCTCCCAGGCGGGCTGGGACAGCGTGGGCTCAACGTGACCGCGCAGGAAGGGAAGCAGGCGTGTCTGGACGCCGGCGGCATCGACGCC
This sequence comes from Dehalococcoidia bacterium, assembly GCA_963663895.2. Lineage (GTDB taxonomy): Bacteria > Chloroflexota > Dehalococcoidia > Bin125 > Bin125 > JAPOXK01. Next base: position 50,151 of record CAXXRD010000005.1, read on the forward strand.
TCGCTCGCTCAGGGGTAGGTGAAAGCGCTCGCCCCCGGCCGTTCGCACGACCAGCAAGTCGGCGTCGCGCTCGACGAGCGTCAGCGGCTCGACATCCCGGAGGTTCGGCGCCGCCGTTCGTACCGCGACTGCACAGCGTGCTAGTTCGAGATCGTCTGCGGCGGTGATCACGGGTGCAGCTCCGCCTCCAGCCACTGTAATGGGTCGACATCCCGGCCGTTGACGATGACTTCCCAATGGAGATGCGGGCCGGTTGAGGCGCCGGTCGATCCGATCAGCCCGATCTCCTGGCCTGCCCGCAGTTCCATGTCTGGGACGACGCTGATCGCCGCCATGTGCCAGTAGCCGCTGAAAACGCCCGCCCCATGATCGACGATCACACCTTGGCCGTGGATCGGCAGCGTTCCGGCGAAGACGACCACGCCCGCTGCCGCAGTCCAAATGGGCTGGCCCTGGTCCGCGACGATGTCATGGCCGTGGTGCCAACTGGTCACGGGGCCGCCGTTGTATGAGCGTGGGATGCCGAAGGGACTGTCGTCTTGGCCGTCGACGGGCCGGATCCAGGGCCCCGACCAACGCGGAGGGCCGCTAACGTTGCTGTGCAGTTCGAATCGTACCGTGTCATCGATTGCGGCGTTCTCGGGCGTGAGCAACGTGATCACCTCGGGCGGCAGCGTGATCGCTTCTACCGGCTCTTGCGCGGCCGTCTCCTCCGGAGCGGGAGGCGGGAGTGACGGCGGGGGCTCCACCACGAACTCCCCTACGAGAGAGTCCAGCAGCTCTCCGTCTGCGTTCAAGAGGCCGACCGTGAGCGTGCGGGCGCCTTCTGCCGCGATCGGGGTCACGGAGACGTAGCCGAGCCAAACGGCGTCGTTGATCGAGACGAGCGGCGCCGTGCGACCTTCCGCCGTAACGCGCGCTTTCGCTGCGCCGGCCGCTCGGACCTCGACGCGTGCGCTCTCTCCGGGGTGGATCGTCTCCGGCACGATGATGAGGCTGGCTTCCGGCTTGGGCGGCGGTTCCGGTTTCGGTCGTGACCTGGGCTCGGGAAGCGGGGGCGGTGAAGGCGGCGGCTCCGGCCTGGGCTTTGCTTCCGCGAGCGGTGATCCTCCTGGCATGGCGCTCGGCATCGTGACGACGGGCTCTGCGGGCGCTGGCGGAGCCGGCGGCGGCGCTTGGGACTCTGCCGGGGGCCCCTCGACTCCGTCACATGCTGCGTAGGTAAGGATCGCCGTTGCGCAAAGCACCAGGGAGAGCCACGCTGGCCAACGCCAAGCGTACAGTCGGTCTCTGGACAGGGCCATTTAAACCTCGCCCCGCGCCATGGAGAAGTCTTGGATAGGGTACGGTACCCTGCGCGCTAAAGCCCACCGGGAGCCGATGTCTGTGGCAGAACCTGACCCCTCTCTCCAACCGCGCAAACCGCGCATCATTGAGAAGCCGTGGGGACGCGAGACGATCTTGGCCGAAACCGAGTGCTACGCGGGCAAGATCTTATTTGTGGCGCGTGGGAGCCGCCTGAGCCTGCAGCACCACGAGCACAAGAGCGAGACCATGTATCTCCTGCATGGTCGCATCCGGCTCTCCGTCGGTCGCTCGCAGGACGACCTGCAGGAGGTCGAGCTCGGCCAGGGCGAGCTGATCGACCTGCCGGTGGGGACGGTCCACCGCGTGCAGGCGCTTGAGGATTCGCAGATCATCGAAGCCTCGAGTCCGGAGCTGGATGACATCGTCCGGCTGGCCGATGACTTTGGGCGGGAGGGCACCTCCGCCCCTTAATCCGGGTCCCGGTTCCCGCTCGTCCGTTCCGCCGCCTGATCGGCCGCCCGGTAACGGGCGTGGCGGCCGGCGTCCGCCGGGAGAGTGCGCCGGGGTATCGCGTTCCCCAGCCGATCCGGCGTGGTGTCGCCGCTGCCGATCTCCCGCTTATCATCCATGCACCGGCGGCAGGCGGCTGCCACCGAGCTGTGGAGGTGTGTGACGGACCGCGACGTGGTCGCCCGCCTGCTGCAACGGGTCGCCGAGGGCGACGAGGAGGCGCTGCGTCTCCTCTGGCGGGAGAACGGGCGCTTGGCTTTCACGATCGCCTTCCGGATCCTCGGCCGCGAAGACCGCGCCGAGGACGTAGTCCAAGAGCTCTTTATCCGGGTCTGGAGGAACGCGGCATCGTTCCACTCAACCCGCGCGGGTTTTCACACGTGGCTCACACGCGTGGTGCGGAACCTTTGCGTCGATATGATCCGGCGCGAGGACCCGATCGAGCGCGCGGGTGCCATCACGGACGTCGAGCACTGGCTTTCCTTCAGTGATCCCGTTGATCCGATCGCCGTCAACCGGTTCGCGGTTCGGGAGGCCTTCCTCCAGGTCCCGGTCACGCAGAGTCGCGTGCTTGAGATGGCCTACTTCGAAGGGCTCACGTATGGGGAGATCGCCGAGCGGCTGGGGATTTCCACGGGCACGGTCAAGTCACGCATGCGGCTGGGGCTGCGGGGCATGCGGCGGTATCTGGAAGAGCTGCGGCTCGGGGAGTCGCAAGCGGCGCAGGGAGCGAGCCGGCGCTGATGGACCGCGAGTCCGCCCGCGATCTGCTTGCTCCCTATGCGCTGGGCGCCTTGCCGGAAGAGGAGGCGCGCGCGCTCCAGCAGGCGCTGCTGGAGTGGCCCGAGGGACGCGCCGAGCTCGCGCAGCTGATCGCCGTCGCCGACGCATTGCCCGTCGCGCTCACCGAGGAACGGCCGCCTTTGGGTCTAGAGGGCCGCATCATCGCGAAGGCGCGCCAGCGCCGCCGACCGTTCCGTTCCCTCATGATCGGGCGGCGGCCGCAGCGGGCCGCTTTGCGCTTTCTCCCGCATCTGCTGGCGGTCGGCTTCGCGGCGGCCGCGGCGGTGCTGGCCGTGATGCTGTTCGTGGAGATCGGGAGCGACGGCGTTCCCTCCGGAGGCCGCTGGATCGACCTCGCCGGCACGGACAGTGCCGGTGCTTACGTGACCTACACCGACGGCCGGCCGATCGGCATCGTGTTCCGCGGCCTCGATCCGCCGCCGGAGGATCGGATCTACCAGCTGCACCGACTCCGTTCGGATGGAGTTCGCGTTTCCGACGTGCACTTTCTCCCTCGGGACGACGGGTGGGCAGCCGTGGCGCTGGTCCTGCCTGTAGACGAGATGCTCGTTGGATTCGGGATCACGATCGAGCCGATCGAAGAGGACGATCCGGATCCTTCCAGCGAATTCCCGCCGATCACGTTCCCCGCCCGCTAGCGATATTGCGCGTTGAACGGCTGGGCGGACCGAACGGAGATCCTTGTCCCGCTGAGTGACCGATGTGGAGTGGTTCCTCCGTATAGGTTTCAGCAATCTAGCCCTACTGCGACCCCGCCGCTCCTCGTAGCATGAGCGGGATGTCGACGGCTGAGCTTCCGAAATCGACAAAAGAGCGGCCGCCGCTGCATCCTTCCACGCGCCTGGTGCTGGTGCGTCACGGACAGGCGGGAGGCGCCGGTGTCCCGTACGCCGACGATGTGCCGCTGACGGCGACCGGCCGGCGGCAGGCCGAGCGTACCGCGGAGGTGATTGCGCTAAATGGATCAGGCGCTGGGATCGCCGCGATCTATAGCAGCCCGCACCGCCGCGCGCTCGACTCGGCCCGCGCACTGGCGGCACGCATGCCGTGTGAGCCGCAGGTCGACGATCGCCTCATGGAGTTCCGGTTGGGCTGCGAGGACACGCAGTCGATCGACGAGATCGTGGAGGAGCTGCGCTACCTCATGCTCTGGCGTCCTCACGATAAGGAGAGCGATCGAGGAGAGAGCCTGTGGCAGTTCCAGTCCCGGGTCTCCGCTTTCCTGGACGAGGTGAGCAACGCTTGTCTGGGCCGCACCGCGGTCATCTTCACGCATGGGGGCACGATCGCGGCGGCGATGCGCTGGGCCTACGGCCTCACGCCCGAGCACGATTGGCACTCCGATGTCGAGCTCTTCAACGCTTCCATAACCGAGGTGGAGTTTTGGCCCAACGGGCGGCATGCTCTGAGTGCGCCCTACGCGTCTGTCATCCATCGCCTCAATGACATCCGGCATCTGCCTGCCGACTTAGTCACGGCCTACTAGCTATTCCCGCGCTCGGCGCGGGCGGTATCCTGAACCGCATGGATGCGTTGACCGTTCGCGACCACCCTCCCTTGGAGCGGCCTATCCTGGTCGCCGCCTTTCTCGGCTGGAATGACGCAGCCGAGTCGGCGAGCAACGCAGTGCGCTATCTCCGCCGGCTGAAGCCCACCAAGCATTTCGCCGAGATCGATCCCGAGGAGTTCTTTGTCTTCACGGAGCGGCGGCCTCAAGTGCGCTTGACGCTCGGGCGCCAGCGGGAGATTAGCTGGCCGAGCATGAAGTTCTCCTACCTCCAGCTTGATCAGCCGAAGCTCGATCTCGTCCTCGGCCTCGCGACGGAGCCCCACCTCCAATGGAAGCGGTTTACCCGCCTGATCGTGCAGTTCGCGAAGGAGTTGGAGGTGCGGGAGGTCGTGACGCTCGGCGGCTTGCTGGCCGACACGCCCCATACAAGGCCCGTGCCGCTCACGGGCATCGCGAGTGATCCGGAGCGCGCCGAGGCTCTCGGGTTCAAGCCGTCGCATTACCAGGGACCGACTGGGATCGTCGGCGTGCTCAACGACGCTTGCCGTCGTGAGGGTCTCCCCTACATCAGCCTCTGGGCCAATGTCCCCCACTACGTCGCTGGCATCCATAACCCGCGGGCTACGCAGGCCCTCTTGCGCCAGTTCAGCATGATCTACGGGTTGGACCTCAACCTGGACGACCTCGACCGTCGCGCCGTGCGCTATGAGTCGGAGATCGAGAAGGCCATCAAAGACAATCCGGAGATCCAGGAGTATGTCCAGCGCCTTGAGGCAGCGGCCGATGAGTCGGAGGATGAAGATGCCGCCGCGCCGCCCCCTCGTCCAGAGCTGCACAGCTCCGATGTCCTCGCGGAGGTGGACCGGCTGCTCCGGCGGGATGACTCCCCGCAGGATCCGGGTCCGCTGGCAGAGCGCTAGCCGTTCCGCTGATGCCTGACGCCAGCGAAGCGCCCTTCGTCAACGAGCTTGAAGTCCGGGGCGTGGTCGTCGGCGTGTTCCAAGAGAATTGCTGGATCATCGGCAACCGGCGCACACACGAGGCGATCTGCGTCGATCCGGGCGGGCAGCCCGATGAGATCCTGCATCTCGCGAGCGAGATGGGGATGACGATCAAGCTGATCGCCTGTTCGCACGCGCACATCGACCACGTGCTCGGCGTGCGGGCGATCCAGGCCCAGACGGGAGCCTCTTTCTTACTGCACGCTGCGGACCTGGAGATTCTGCGTACGGTCCCCCTCAGCGCCCAGCGATTCGGTCTGAACGCGGAGGCTCCGCCCGCGCCCGACGCCACTCTCGACACCATTACCAAGCTTGAGATCGATGGGCTGTCGCTGGATGTGATCCACACGCCCGGCCATACGCCCGGCAGCACCTGCTTCTATACCAACGAGCTCCTCTTCAGCGGCGATACGCTCTTCCAGGCCAGCATTGGCCGAACCGACCTGCCCGGCGGCGACCATGCCCAGGAGATGGCGAGCATCGTCGATAAACTGCTGCTCCTTCCGGACGAGACGATCGTCTTGCCCGGACACATGGACCAGACGACCATCGGCCACGAGCGTGAGAAGAATCCCTTCGTGCGCATGGAGCTACAGGCGCGCGGCCGCGCCTAGCAAGCAAGGAGGTCACGATGCCCAGCAAGGCCGAAGAGCTCAGCGCGATGGATGCCGCTTTCCAGCGGCTCATCGACATCGTTCGTCCTATTGATGACGCCCACGGCACTTGGAAAGAGGCGCACGGTACCTGGTCCGTCGTGAACCTGCTCCAGCATATGGACGGGTGGTTGCGTGAGATGACTCCTGCGCTCGAGCGGCTCGCCCAGGGCGAACGTCCGACCCCCGCGGGCGTCGACTACAGTAACTTCGACGCGTGGAACGCGAAGTTCGTCGAGGTGCGCGGCGAGCAGACCGTGGCCGAGGCGATCGCGGCGATCGAAGAGAGCTACGCTGCCTTCCGCGCCGGTGCGGAAGAGGTCGACACCGGCCGTTTCGGCGACAACAAGACCGCCAATCGCCTTGTCGACGCCAGCGGTACGCACCACTTTAACGAGCATGCCGACGACATCGAGAAGTACCTCGCCGGCACCCACTAAACTGGCGCGCATGTCCGAGCCAACAGGCGCCCGCGATGGGCAAGCTGCCGACGAGAGCCTGATCACGCCCGCGATGCAAGCCGCCATCGGGAGCGAGGGCGAGCCCGTGCGCGTCGAGATCAGCCGCGAAATCGTGCGGCGCATGGCGGAGGCGCTCGACGAGGATGATCCCGCTATCCTCGCCGCCATTGACGGCGACGATCCCCATCCCGTTGTTCCCTCGTACGCCTTGATCTGCATCCTCTCGCACATGAGCGAGATGCGCGTGCCCGACGTCCCCGGCCACGGGCTCATGGCCGCCGACGACTGGACGTACCTCAACCCAGTGCGGGTGGGCGATCGCATCACGGTCCGCCCGCGTGTCGCCGATATCCAGGAGCGCATCGGCGGGCGCGTGGGACATTCGCTGTTCGTGCGGCATGAGTGGATCTGTGAGAACCAGGCCGGGGTCGAGATCGCTCGCGTGCGGCGGACGATCGCGCACTATCCGGAGCGCGATCCCGCGGGGAGCGCATGAACGCGCCGCGTACGTATGCCGAGATTCGGGAAGGGGAGGAGCTGCCGCCGCAGGAGCGCCTCCCCACGCACCGCAAGGTCCTGATGTTCATCGGCGCCTCGTGGCAGTGGGTGCCGCAGTTCCACGAGCAGGCGACCGCGGAGCGGATGGGACTAGAAGGCCCTATCGTCCCCGGTCCCGCGCGGATGGCTTTCTTGGAGCAGTTCCTGCGGCGCTGGCTCGGCGGCGCCGGGACCCTCAAGCGCATTCATATCACCCACCGCCGGCCCGATTACCACGACCGGCCGATCACGATCGGGGGAATGGTCACTCGCAAATACGAGGAGGAGGGCGGCAAGCTCGTCGATTTCGAGCTGTGGATCGAGAACCAGGCGGGCCTGCCCTCGGTCCGCGGCAACGCCACCGTCGCCTTCGACTAGCCCTCACGGTCTTTCCAGCGGCTATCATTCAGCCTGCTTCCCCGCAGCGAGCCCCTTGGGCACTTGGAGGAAAACGCAAGAAGATGTCTCTCAGCACCGAAGACCGACAAGCCATACTCGACCTCGCCGCCCGCTATAACCAGGCCATCGATAGCGCCGACATTGATGGTTGGATCGCTTGCTGGACCCCGGACGCCCACTTTGACCCGCCGGGCAGGGCCGTGTTCGACGGCCCGGATGGCCTCCGGCAGTTCGCCGAGGGGCACATCGCCCAGTTCCCCAATACCCGGCACTGGAACGCGAATCATGTGATCGCCGGAGCCGGCGAGAGCGCCACGATGTCGTGCTATCTCAACTTCTTCGGCGTGAAGGGCGGTCCCAAGCTGCTTGCGGCCGGGACCTACCAGGACACGCTGCGCAAGGTCGATGGCGCATGGCTGTTCGCGACGCGCAAGGTGATGATCGACCGCGCGCCGGACGGCTAGGCGCGATGCCCCTCACCGCGGCCGACAAGCTGGAGATCCTGGATCTCGTGGGCCGCTATTGCCAGGCGGTCGATGCGGGTGATGGCCCCGGCTACGCCGATACGTACGTTCCGGACGGGACGTTCGAGATGCCTGTCGGCCGCGTCGAGGGACGCGAGGCCTTAATTGAAATGGTCGACGTGATCCAGGCTGCCATGCCGGGAGTCCGCCACATGTCCAGCAACTGGGTCATTGAGGGCGATGAGGACCTGGCGACGATGCGCTGCTACATGTTGATCAAGGTCCACGATCCCGACAGCGGTGGCCAGAAGACGCCGCCGCCGAAGTTGGTGGCCACGGGGATTTACGACGATAGGCTGCGCCGGGTCGAGGGCGCTTGGAAGTTCGTCTCCCGCAAGATCAACGTCGAGTGCTGGGACTGGCCCGACTGGCCTTAGCAAATCCGGTGGCGCTAGGCGCCGTCGTCGGGCGCCGGCGCCTCGCTCCCACTGTCGCCCTCGGCAGGCGGCTCCTCGGCCGGCACTGCTTCTGTCGGCTGGAGGGGCACGGCGCCCCCCGAGAAGCCGACGGGGATCAGCAATGGGTCGCCGACCGCGATCTGGTTTGGGTTCGTGATGCCGCTGAGGACGGCGATCGCCGCCACCGAGGTGTCGAACTCCTGGGCGAGCGCCGAGAGGGAGTCGCCTTCCTGCACCGTCCAGGGAATTTGGTTGGGCCAGTCCCGCAGCGCCTCCACCACCGCGGGCGGCAGGGCCACGATCGCGGCGCCGAACGGGTCGATGGGCGCAGCCGGGGTCGGCTCCACGGGCTCTTCTGATGTCTCGGGCTCGGCCAGGTCCAGAGCGAACCCGATGGGGACGTCGAGCACTTGTCCTTCGAAGATCCTTCCGGGATCGTCGAGTTGGTTGTAGATCGCGATCGCCTCGATCGTCGTCCCGAACTCCCGGGCGATCGCCGCCACCGAGTCCCCGCTGCGTACGGTCCATTCCTGGATGACCGGCCACGCCTCCAACTGCTCGAGTGGGGTGAGCTGCTCCTCTGCGGCGACTGCGGCGGCCGGCGTGGCGGCGTCCACGTCCGCCGTGTCGGCGGGCGCTGCCTCCTCCGTGCTGCTGCCTTCGCCGGCGGGCTCCTGCGCCGCCGCCGCGCTCTCGGCGGCTGGGGAGGGATCGTCTGCGGGCGCCGTGGCGTCGATGGCGCTGGTTTCGTCCACCGTCGCAACGATCCCGAGATCGTCCTCGTCGTCGCTCATGAGTGCGACCACGGTTCCCAGCACGGCGGGGACGAGCACCACGAACAGTCCCAGGAGAGCCCACTGCAGGGGCGTCGCTGGCAGAGGCACGCGGTGGCGGAGGCGGCGGCCGATGGCGATCCAAGAAGGCGCGGGCCCCGGTGGCTGCTCGCGCTTGCCCACGAAGACTTGGCAGGTGCGGAATTGGAACTGATCGCCGATGCAGAACGTCGTCTGATAGCGCTCGTGGATGGCGGCGGCCGCGCCGGTTCGCGTGCAGACGTGGTCCTCGCGTGCGTAGGCTGCCGCGGTCGCGGAGTCGTCGCGTAGAGCGAGATAGGGGCAGATCGTCGACGGGGTGGGGATCGTGTAGGGCTCTTCGTCCGCCTCTGCGCGTTCGACAACGGACGGTTGCCGTTCGAGCGGCGCGATCGGGGGCGGCGGGACGGGCAACGCTGGCCCGTGTGCGGACGGCGTTGCCGTTTCAGCGGTTGCCCCCATCGCGTCTGCGGGTTGGTCGTCTGCCTGTGGGGACTCTTGTGGGGCTCCCGGTGCCTGAGGCGGCAGCGGCAGAGGCGGGTCGGGCTGGCCGTTAGCGATCTCTGGGGACAAGCCGCACCTCGTTGCCCCGCCCCAACTATTGTGCATCCACTATCCCTACCCGGCAACTGTGGACTGTCTGCTGGTGCGAAATGGGCCGGGTGTCTTGTTGCCGCCTTTCTCTTTCCTTGCACCGCGATGCGGCCCGTCGTACAGTGCCTGTCTTGCGTACCCGGTTCGGGAGCGCTGGCGGTGAGCGGGGATAGTTCGGGTGCTGCCATCCGCTGGCTGACCCTGTTCCTACCCGCTCGGCGTTCGGCGCGCTGGCTCGGCGCGGTGGCCATGCTCGTGGGTCTGGCTGCCCACGCTTCTCTCGCTCCGCCCTCGATCACCGCCGACACGTACGAGGTCCAGCCTGGTGACAGCGCTTCGGCGATCGCCGAGCGTCTCGGAGTGCCGACTCACCTACTCCTCGCTCTGAATCCCCAGATCGAATCTCCCAACTTGCTGTTCGCGGGCCAGATCCTTACCGTCCCGGACGGATATGGGTTGCCCGAGGGATCCACTCTGCCCGCCGCTGCCCAACTGGTGCATACGGTGCAGGAGGGGGACACGCTCAGCCTGATCGCGGATCGCTACGGCGTCTCGACGATCGATCTGCTGTTGCTCAACCCTGGGTTGGATCCGGACCTGATCGCCATCGATGCCCAGATCGTCGTGCTCTCCGAGGGCGGCGCCCCTGTGGTTTCAGGTCCGGCTCCGCCGCTCGCCGTCGATTCCGATCCGGCGGTCGTCTCCTACCGCGTACAGCCCGGCGATACCTACAGTGCGATCGCGGCGCGGTTCGGCCTCAGCCAAGCAGAGCTGTTCGCGCTCAACCCCACCATGCCGCTTACCGACGTTCTCTTTGTGGGCGACTCGCTCTTGGTGCCTGCGGCCGCCGCACCGGAGCCTCCTGCAGGCGACCCGCTGCAGGCGCCGCGCACCATCTACGTCGTACAGCCCGGCGACACGGCGCTCGCGCTGGCGGAGCTGTACGGCGTGACCTTGGCGGAGCTGCGCATTCTCAATCCGGGCCTCAACCCCGATCTACTCAGCATCGGCCAAGCCCTCGTCCTTCCGGACACCGCACCACACGCTGCTGTTGTCGGAGCGGACATGGGAACGCTCACGATTTACACAATCCAGGCGGGCGACACGCTGAGTGAGATCGCGGACCGCGGAGGGTTTTCCATCGACTCGCTGCTGGCGATCAATCCCGGCGTCAACCCGGACTTGATCACCCCCGGCGCCACGCTCTTCCTGCCCATCTCCCCGCCCCCTCCGATCAGCTATTCGACATTTGTCGTCGAGGCCAGTGATTTCCCCGAGTACGTCGCGGCGGATATCGGAATCCTGCCGGAGACACTCTTTGCGAACAATCCCGGACTCGACCCGAGCGGGATCATCGTTGCCGGAACAGAGCTGACCGTTCCCGATGTCGAGGGCGTCATCGTCACGGTGCAGCCGGGGGACACGCTCGCTGCGATTGCGGCCATCCAGGGCTCTACGGTTGATGCGATCTTGGCGGATCCGCGCAATGTTGGGCTCAGCGCCACCGCATTGGTCGTCGGCCAGCAGATCGTCGTCCCGGTTGCGACGCCGTTTTTCGTTTGGCCGACGAACGGCGAGATCAGTGACTACTTCGGTATCTGCCGCTGGGAGTGCGCGAGCCGCCACAATGGCTTAGACATCGCCACCACTGCGGGCTCTGATATCCGTGCGATCGCGGGGGGCATTGTCACATTCTCGGGCGGGTCGGTTTGTTGCGGACTCGGACTCTACGTGGAGATCGATCACGGTAATGGCTGGGTCAGCCGCTATGCCCATCTCGCGTATCTTGGCACCGTCGTCGCGGGACAGTTCGTCGCCCAGGGCGAGGTGATTGGCGCGATTGGTTGTACGGGTCTCTGCACCGGGCCCCACTTGCACCTGGAGATCGCGCACAACGGCTGGCTCCTGGACCCGTTGAACTACCTGTCCTGAGAGACGGCGCTAGAAGCCTCGGTAGCGATTGGCGATCGGGAAACGGCGCTCCTTGCCGAAGGCCCGCGGGGTGATCTTGATCCCCGGCGCAGCCTGTCGCCGTTTGTACTCCGCCGCCGTCACGAGTGACATCACCCGCCGGACCTCCTCCTCCGCGTGGCCGTCCGCCACGATCTCCTCCAAGCTCCGATCTTCCTCCACGAACGCTTCAATAATGGGGTCGAGCCGCGCGTATGGCAGCAGGCCCTCTTCATCGAGCTGTCCGGGTCGGAGTTCCGCGCTGGGGGGTTTCTCCAAAACCGAGCGGGGGATCAAGGCACGTCCCGCCTGCTCGTTCAGGTACCGGCTCAGCCGCTGCACCAACAGCTTGGGTACGTCTTGGAGTACCGCCAATCCGCCTGTCATATCGCCGTACAGCGTGGTATATCCCGTTGCCGTTTCGCTCTTGTTGCTCGTGCTTAGGGGGAGCCAGCCGAACTTATTGCTCAGGGCCATCACCAACGTTCCGCGGATACGCGCCTGCAGGTTCTCCTCGGTAACGTCTGGCTCCGTGCCGTCGAATGACTTGTGCAGCGCGTCCAGCATGGCCTGGAAGGGTCCTTCTATGGGGATGGAGAGCAACCGGATTCCGAGGTTCTCCGCCAGCGCGCTGGCGTCTTGCACGCTGCCCTCCGACGAATACCGCGACGGCATTGACACGCCGACGACGTTCTCCGCTCCCAGGGCGTCCACCGCGACTACGGCCGTGAGGCTCGAGTCGATGCCGCCGGATAGCGCGACCACCGCTTTCTCAAAGCCGGTCTTATGCAGGTAGTCGCGCGTGCCGAGGACGAGCGCCGCGTAGATCTCCGCCTCTTCGCGCGGGCGCTGCGATAACACGGGCGCAGGGAGCGGATCCCGAGGCGCGGTTGGGCTCGAAACTCGCACTGCGCGTGAGCCGGGCGCGCCGAGGCGCCGGAGACGCGGATCGTGGAGTCGTACCTGTAACACCGCGTCCGGGTCGAGGTCGACCGCCAGCATAGCTTCCTCAAACAGTGGTGCCGCCGCGATCAACTCGCCTTGCGCGTTGTAAATCATGCTGCCGCCGTCGAAGACGAGCGCATCCTGTCCACCGACGAGGTTGAGATAGCAGAGGGTCACCGCGTTGTCGGATGCGCGCGTCGCCAGCATCTGCTCGCGTTCGGCGCGCTTCCCGGCATGGAAAGGCGAGCCGTTGATGTTGACGATCACCTCGGCGCCGGCCAGCGCTTGTTCGCGCACCGGGCCCGACGAGTACCAGATGTCCTCGCAAATGCTCAAGCCGACCCGCGTCCCTGCGATCTCGAATACCGGCGCCTCTTCGCCTGCGCGGAAACAGCGGCTCTCGTCGAAGACGCCGTAGGTGGGAAGGAACTGTTTGTGGTAGACGCCCTTCCGCTGGCCGTCGTGGAGGACGGCGGCGGCGTTGTAGGTATCGACGCCGAGGTCGATGAACCCGACGATGGCCGTGACGTGCCGTCCCGCCGTTGCCTCCTGCACGCGTTCGAGTGCTGCGAGGTTGTCGCGCACGAAGCGCCGCCGTAGCGCTAAGTCCTCGGGCGGGTAGCCCGTGATCGCGAGTTCCGGGAAGGCGACGAGATCCGCTCCCTGGGCTTCCGCAGCCGCGATCTGCGCCGTGATCGCGCGCACGTTGCCGTCGAAGTCCCCGACCGTGCAGTTAATCTGCGCTAGCGCGACTCGGAAACGACGCATCGCACCTCACCGTTCCCGCTGGGACTCGCTGCGGAGTTAGTGTCATCCATACACTAACTGTCTTCAACTCTACGTGTGGGCCGGTGGGGCGGTCAATCAACGGGACCGATACACTCGACGCGTTTGATGGCTAGGTGAATGTGTTGCTGAGTACCGTGCAAGAAGCAAACGCCTTCCCGCAAGAGTCTGTGGTCGCTCTGGAGCGAGCCTGCTTCCGCTACGCAGGCGGTTACGGTGTCCGAGAGATCACCCTCGATCTCCCAACCGGCGCCATCCTTGGGTTACTCGGTCCGAACGGAGCTGGTAAAAGCACCATCCTGAGCCTCGCTGCTGGCTTTCGCGCGCCCCAGGAGGGTGCCGTACGCGTTCTGGGTGCTTCCCTCGCCGAGCAGGGCGGCGATCGCCTGCGCGCTCGTGTTGGTGTGCTGTTTCAGGACACGAGTCTCGACCCGCTGATGTCCGTCCGCGAGACGCTGTGGCTGCATGGGCGCCTCTTTGGCTTAGCCACTGGTGATCTTCACGCGCGCATCGATGAGCTGCTCGTTCTCATTGGGTTAAGCGACCGAAGCTCCGACGCCGTCGGGGCGCTCTCCGGCGGCATGCAGCGCCGGCTGGAGCTTGCGCGGGCGATCCTGCATTGGCCCGATCTCCTCTTGCTCGACGAGCCGACGCTGGCTTTGGATCCGGATTCCAAGGCGGCTCTCTGGCAGCTGCTGCAAAACGTCAACGCACAAGGGACGGCGCTTCTCGTCGCAACGAACGATGTCGGGGAGGCGGAGCGCTATTGCCATACGGTCGCTTTCCTGGACGCCGGCCGCCTGGTTCGGAGCGGTACTCCAGCCGAGCTCAAGCGCGGCCTGCGCCGTGATTCGGTTCGCGTGGAGTGGGCTGATCCTCCTGATGCGATCGAGGGCACCCTGTCGGCCTGGGAGGGCGTCGGCTCCGTGACCCGCGCCGGTCCGCACCTCCACGCCACCGTCGACGATGCCTCCGTCTTTGTGCCGCGTCTGTTCGCGTTTGCTCAAGGCGGCATTCGCGCCGTCCAGATCCACGAGTCGACCTTGGAGGATGCCTACTTCCAGGCCGTCCGCCACCCCTTCGCTCCCAACGGCCGTGAGTAGCTCTGCGGCCTACGGCGGCGGTGCGCCTACCGTCCTGACCGTTACCCTCGCCTTGTGATGACGATGCGCACGATCTCGGCCACTGCTGCCACGGCGGAGCGTTCGCCTGTCCGGAGACGCTCAGGGCCGCTGGCTGGCGCCGTCATCGCTTGCTGGGCGCTGCTCTGTCGCGATCTGCGCGTCGTCCTGCGATCTCGCTCCCAGCTCTACTCTTCGCTGCTGCTTCCCTTGATGTTGCTCGCTGTTTTGGGGATCGGCATCTCCGATGGGTTGGAGCCTTCCTCCTCCGTCATTCGCGATGGCGACTACGTCTCGTACCTTGCTGCGGGCATGATCGCGCTCACTGCCCTTTTCTCATCCACGTTCTCCAGCGCGTCGTTCTACCGTGACCGCGATAGCGGTATGTTGCGCACGGTCCTTGCCTCCCCCCACAGTCCTCGCACGATCTTCTTGGGGAAGGCGCTCGCCGCCATCGTTATCGGCTCGGTGCAGGCACTCGTCCTCCTCGCGGTCGCCGTCGTGATCCCGGGGATCGATCTCGACTGGCAGTACGGCTGGCTGGGGGGCTTGGGCATGGCCGTCGCCGCCGTACTGCTGCTGAACTTGCTGCTCTCCGGTTTCGCCCTCGTCGTCGCTACCCGCATCCGGACGATGCAGGGCTTCCATCTGGTCATGAACTTGGTGCTCTTTCCGCTCTTCTTTCTCTCCGGTGCCTTCTTTCCTCTCGGCGACCTTCCTGGGTGGCTCTATGTCATTGGGCTCGCCAATCCGCTCAGCTACGCGGTGGACGCGCTCCAAGTGGCTGCCTATGCGGCCGACACGCGTGGCTTTATCGGCCCGGCTATCGACTTTGCGGTGCTCGGTGGTCTGGCCGCGGTCCTCTTTACTCTGGGACTCAAGCGCTCGCCGCAGGTTGTCTGACCAAGCGGATCACCATCAAGAGCGGGGCGCACGCGACTTCTACGCGGTCAAGAATGGTTGGACGGCGTTCCCTGGGAGCCGCTAGAGGACAGCGTCCAGTCCGGCCACGATGAACAGCACCGGAAGGTACGCGATCGAGGTGAAGAACACCGACATCGGCTGGACCCGCCCTCGCCACAAGAACCCCGCCATCCCTACGAAGCCCGCCCCAAGCGCCAGCGCCACCCCGAGGTAGAGCCAGCCCGCTCCGCTCAAGGGAAAAAGGAGAACCGACGCCGCCGTTAGTAGCAGGGCGTAGAGAAGAATCTGTCGTTTGGTCGTGGCCTCACCGCTGATCACCGGCAACATCGGCACTTGCGCGCGCGCGTAGTCGTCCTTATAGCGCAGCGCTAAGGCCCAGAAATGCGGCGGCGTCCAGAGGAAGATGATCAAGAAGAGGAGCAGCGGCGTAAGATCCAGGTCGTTCCGCACTGCCGCCCAGCCCACCAGCGGCGGTATCGACCCGGCGGCGCCGCCGATGACGATGTTCTGCGGCGTCCAGCGCTTCAGCCAGATCGTGTAGACGAGCACGTAGAACGCTACGGCCCCGAGAGCCAATCCCGCGCTCAGGAGGTTGACCGTGAGTGCCAGTTGCACGCCGCCCACCGCGGCCAATGTGCTGCCGAAGAGCAGCGCGTGCCTGGGCGTCACCCGTCCCTGCGGGATTGGGCGGTTGCGGGTGCGGTGCATCAGCGCGTCGATATCGCGGTCGAACCACTGGTTGAGCGCGTTGGCTCCACCGGACGTCAGCACGCCGCCGAAGAGCACGAGCGTGACGAGATCGAGCCCCGGCCAGCCCTGCTCCGCCATGACCATCGCGGGCACCGTGGTGACTAGCAGCAGCCAGATGATCCCCGGCTTGGCGAGCGTCGCGTAGGCACGCGCTGTGAGCCACGCTTCGCGCGGCCAGGAGCGATTTTCGAGTAGGAAGGCCGTTGCGCGGGTTGCCGTTGGGGATGAACGCAACACTGGCTCGCTAGTCACCCGAGTGGCTTCCTTCCGCTTTGACGCGTGATCCGGCGCGGAGCGTGGGAAACGGCCGCTCCGAGCGGACATCCGGGATCCACCCGGCCCGGTACGCCCCAAGTGCTGTGAGCATGATCACGACGATCCAGAGCCACGAGGCGAGGACGACGTGCGCGACGCGCCAGCCCTCGGCCAGTGTGGTCCAGATGTTCGCGGCTCCCACCATAATCTGCGCGATGTAGAGTGCCGCCGCCAGCAGCGACAGACTGAGGAGCAGCGTACCTTGCTGTCGGCGTCCGGCCCAGGCTGAGATGACGAGCGCCACTACGAGCAGCGCCACGAAGGCGGCGAGGTAGCGGTGCGCGACCTGGATGCTGGCCGCCCGGCCGCCTGGCAGCAGCGAGTCGTTGCAGAGCGGCCACCCCGAGCAGGCGAAGCCGGCGTCGGTGCCGGAAACGTAGGCGCCCAGCAGGATCACGGACAGGATCCCCCCGGCGGTTGCCAGGGCCAGCCGGGTCGTGCGAGTCGTGTGCCTGGAGTTCGGCGGCCGGGGGTTGTCCCTTGCCCGTGCGAAGCTGGCGAGCAGGCCGAGCGTCAGCAGCATCGCGATTAGCAAGGCCACCCCCAAGTGCGCCGTCACGATCTGCGCCGGCAGGTCTTCGGTCACGGTGAGCCCCCCGAGCACCACTTGGATCCCCAGCGCGACCAGCGCGGCGATGATGGGCCACAGTACCCAGGGCCGTGCGCGGTATCGCACCCAGGTCGTGACGACGAAGGCGAGGATGATCAGGCCGACGACGCTCGCTACCAGCCGGTGGGTCCATTCGATCCAGACGTGGTAGTCGCCCGCGGGAATGACGCGTCCATGACAGAGGGGCCAGTCCGGGCACGCGAGCCCGGAATCGGTGACGCGCACCGTCGCGCCGAGCGCGATCAGCGCCAACACGCCGAGAAGGGTTGCGATCCCCAGTCGCTGGTAGCCGCTGATGTGTTTCCTCATACTCCAATTCCCCGCGCCGATTTAGGGTCGCGCCCTCTCCGCCGGCCGGTCAAGCTGGGATCACGGCGCCCGGCGCTCCGCGAGTTCGCGGAGCATGTCCCCGCGGCGCCCATTGAAGTGCTCGCGCTCTGCCCAGTAATACACCGTCACCAGGATGCCGAAGAAGAACATCATCGCTCCGGGAACCCACATCACGCCGGCGCCGATACGTTGATCGATCAGGGCGCTCGGTCCCCAGTCCCGCGTGAGGTCCACGTATCGGTCGTAGATGGGCTCGTCGATGCTCGTGAGGATGAGCGCGAGAGCGATGTTTTGCAGAAGCGCTGCGATCAGCAGCGCGATGCGGCCGACATGGGCGGGCCGCAGCCGTGTCGCGTCCACCGCGACCACGAGCCACCAGAAGAGGATCGCGCCGCCGAGGAAACTGCCGTGCTCGAATGCGTGCAAGGCGGCATTGTCGATCGCTGCTTCATAGGCCACAGGAAGATGCCAGACCCACATCGACGCGACGAACAGCAAGAGGGCGACGGGGGGGTACGTGATCACGCGGGCGAAGCGGCTTTCGATGAGCGGGATCAGGTATTCGCGCCGCACGTGGTTGGACGAGGCCCGTAGCGCCAGCGTGACGGGGGCGCCCAGCAGGAGTAGCGGCGCCACGAGCATCACCATGATCATGTGTTGCACCATGTGCACCCAGAAGAGGTCGTCGCCGTAGCTGTCGATCGGCGAGACGAGCGCCAGCAGTAACAGCAGTGCCCCCGCTCCGAACGCCGCGAGGTGCCAGCGGGGGAAGTGGAAACGTCGAGGATCCCGCCGCAGCCGCCAGTAGGCCCAGGCGTACAGTCCGACGAGGAGGGCCACGATGCTGAACCCGAACGGCTCCAGCGACCACTCTCCAAGCGCATCCGGGAACCGTCCAGATACGTCGGCTCCGCTGTGGGCGGCTGCCGTGCCCGTCGTTGCCAGCCAGCCAGCGCCGCCCAGCAGCCCCGCGACTGCCGCTAACCCCGGCCGCCTCAGTCGGTTGACGTCACACACGGCTCGATCCTAGCGGCGCCAGCGAGCCATCCGGCGCCGTTACCACGCGCAGGCCGTGCAGATGTCTTATGCCAAGAAAATCAGGGAGAAAACCAAGATCCAGACGACATCCACGAAATGCCAGTACATCGACGCCGCCTCTACGGCCGTGTTGCGTTCTGCGTCGAAGTGGCCCAGGTAGGTCCGCAACCAGAGCGTGAAAATGAAGATCAACCCACCGATCACGTGCGCTCCGTGGAACCCGGTAAGGATGTAGAAGGTTGCGCCGTAGGGTCCGTCGCCGATTCCGAAGTCGAGCATTGCCCACTCCACCCCGGTGTTGATGATGAAGGCGATCCCCAGGAACAACGTCAGGAACAGCCCCCAGCGGAGCTGCCTGCGCTTGCCTTGGCGGATCGCCATCGCGGCCCACTGCATGGGGATGCTGCTCAGTACGAGCAGGATGGTGAAGAACACGGGCCGGAAGTCCGCTCCCAACACGTGGCCGCCGTTGGTCGGTGCCCAGACCACCGCGTCTTCCCGCAGCGCTAGGTAGGCGGCGATCAGCCCGGAGAAGAACATGAGCTCCGAGAAGATGAAGAAGACCATGCCCCAAAGTCCGACGGTCATGGGTTCGTCCCCAACGAAGATTCGCCGGAGGAAGGGGGTCTGCGGCAGCGGCCGCGCCTGAGTCGCCATAGCCGTCCTTAGCCGTCCTGTGGCGCGGCCGGCTGCGCAGCCGATGCGCCGCCCGCGTCCGTTCCACTCTCCGCCATCCGGTGATCGAACAGGGGCCGCTCGGACTTCACCGGGATCAGCCGGTCGAAGTTATGGGCCGGTGGCGGGGAGCTGGTCGCCCACTCCAGCGTGTTCGCCTCCCAGGGATCGTCGCCCGCCTCTTCGCCGTACTTCCACGAGTAGAGGATGTTGAAGAGGAAGGGGATCATGCCTGCGGCCACGACGAAGGCCCCGACTGTCGAGACCAGGTTCATCAATTCCCAGCCGCCATAGGCCGCGTAGTCGTTGATCCGGCGCGGCATCCCATCCAAT
The DNA here is from genome assembly GCA_963663895.2 of Dehalococcoidia bacterium. Taxonomy (GTDB): domain Bacteria; phylum Chloroflexota; class Dehalococcoidia; order Bin125; family Bin125; genus JAPOXK01. The sequence continues at coordinate 69,439 of CAXXRD010000005.1, forward strand.
CCCAGCATCAGTTGGGGCCAGAACAGCATGTTGGCGCCGATGAAGGCGGACCAGAAGTGCAGCTTGCCCAGCCCTTCGTTCAAAAGCCGCCCGGTCATCTTGGGGAACCAGAAGTACACCGCAGCCAGAATCCCAAAGGCCGCGCCGGTGGCGAGGACGTAGTGGAGGTGGCTCACCACGAAGTAGGTGTCATGGAGGTGGAAGTCGACCGGCACCGCGGCATGGAAGACTCCCGTGATCCCGCCGATCAGGAACAGCATGAGGAAGCCAATGGCGAAGAGCATCGCCGTCGGCAGGGTCACGGCTCCCCGGAACATCGTCGCGATCCAGTTGAAGAACTTCACGCCCGTCGGCACCGCGATGAGGAAGGTGGAGGCCATGAAGAACGGCAGGAAGACGCCGCCGGTCGTGAACATATGGTGCGCCCAGACGATGAACCCCAGGAGCCCGATCCCCACGATCGCCAGCACCATGGAGCGGTAGCCGAAGAGGGGTTTGCGGCTGAAGACGGGGATGATCTCGGAGACGACCCCCATGGGCGGCAAGATCATGATGTAGACCGCTGGATGCGAGTAGAACCAGAAGAGGTTCTGCCACAGCAGCACCTGTCCGCCTTGGCCCGTCGGGTCGAAGAAGGCGCCACCCGCGCCGTTGCGGTCCACGAACAGCATGATCAGCGCCGAGGCCAGCACCGGCGTCGCGAGGAGGATCAGGAACGAGGTGACGAGCGTCGTCCACGTGAACAGCGGTAGCCGGAACATCGTCATTCCGGGTGCGCGCAGCTTGAAGATCGTCGTGAGGAAATTGATGGCGCCGGCGGTTGACGCAGCTCCGAGGACCACGACGCCGACGAGCCAGAGATCCGTCCCCGCTCCTAGCGGTTGCGCGTTCGCGCCCGTGTTGCTCGCCACGGGCGGGTACGAAGTCCAGCCGGCCGAGGCGCTGCCACCGGAAAACGCGAAGGAGCTGACCATCATGATCCCGCCAAAGGCGAACATCCAATAGGACAGCGCGTTCATCCGCGGGAACGCCATGTCGGGCGCGCCGATTTGCAGGGGCACGATGTAGTTCATGAAGCCCGCGGCGACGGGCAGGATGAACAGGAACAGCATGATGCTGCCGTGCATCGTGAAGAGCTGGTTGTACGTTTCGTCGCCGATGATGGTCCCGGTCTGCGCCAACTCGGTGCGCATTACCAGGGAGAACGCTCCGCCCACGAGGGCGAATCCCAGCGCGGTGAAGATGTAGAGGAGCCCGATCTTTTTGTGATCCGTAGTGGACAGCCACTCAATGATCACATCGACGGCGCGCATCCCTGCGTAACCGGGGGCTGTTGGTGCGGCCGTTGCCATCGCTTCTCTTCTCTTCTTTCGCTACTGGCTTGGCAGGGTTTGCAGCCAGGCGTAGGTGTCGGCTATGTCCTCGTCGGGTATCACATCGGGGGGGAAGACCGGCATTTGATCGCGCGGGTTGCGGTACTGGCTGATCACTTCCTCCAGCGGCAGTGCGGTCCCCGCGATCGGCAGTCCGATGCCACCCTCTCCCTGGTCGCCGTGGCAGACGTTGCAGCCGTTGATAAAGAAGAGCTGCTGCCCCCGCACCGGGTCGCCTTGCGGTCCGGCATCTGGGGCGGCTTGACCAGAGGGCTCTGCGCCTGGGGCGGGTGCCGGAAGCGGCTTCAGGCGTTCCAGCGCCTCCGCCAGTTGGGTATCGAACCACTCCGTGTACGCATCAAGCGGCAGGGCGTGGACCGTGAACAGCATACGCGCGTGCTCGCGTCCACAGAACTCCGCGCACTGCCCCTCGTAGTACACGCCCTCCGGCCCGACATCTTCTTCATTGAGATCCACCCACATGGCATGCACCCGACCAGGCACCAAGTCCAACTTGTAGAGAAACTCCGGCGTATAGAAGGAGTGGATCACGTCCACCGCCGCGAGATTGAAGCGCACCGTTTTGCCGATGGGTACGGTCACCACCGGGGTGGGAACGCCGTCTTCCTCCAAGCCGCCCAAGCGCTCCTCGGCCCGTGTCTCCGTGCCGTCGAACAGCAGCCAGATCTTCGATCCGCTGGGATGCTCCTCCGCGACCGTTCCATCGATCGCGCGGTCGACGACGATGCTGTCGTCTTGCACTTCGACCAGGCGCACATGCTCCACGTCGATCCGGAGCGAAGTGGTGAACGGCGCCAACTCCGCAAATGCATCGGGGTTCGTGACGGCGAGAGTGCTCTGGGCCTCTCCCTCTGGCAGCATGGAGGCCGTTGCCGTATTCAGCTCGGCCGAATAGCGGAAGGCCCAGGTCCACTGCCGCCCCAGTACATCGATCGTTTCGACGGGCTCCCCGGCCTCCGGCGACGATTCAACGTTCTCCAGGATGATGAACGAGTAGACGAAGAGGGCGATCACGATGACCGCCGGTGTGACTGTCCACACTACCTCGGCCATCATGTTGCCGTGTGTCTGCTTGGGCAGTGCGTCCCCGCGCCGCCGGTAGCGGAAGATTATGTAGACGATCGCGATCTCGACCGCGACGAACACCACCGCCGCCACGATGAAGACGACCATATAGAGCGTACGGATCTCGTTTCCCTGCTCGGTGCGCGCCTGGGGCGGAAAGGCCTGTGCGCCGACCGCCTCCAGCGTCGCCAGCATCGCGAGGAGTGCAGCGGCCACGGCAACGACCGTCAGCCGCAGCATTCGAGAACTCCAGAGGTCGTGCAGCGTCTCCAATGCCGTTCCGTTTCTTGGCCCGCCGCGGCTACGTTCGCCCTAATGACCGGTGGCGAAGCTTTTGATGTCTTCGCCCAGCCAGCCCAAGGTCCCCAAAATCGCGAGCGTCAGGCCGGCGCCCAGCAACTCCGCCGGAAACACCATGCCGAATGCGGTCATGACCGCGCCGATCGCGACGATGATAGGGCTCCAGGAGGGGGGTGCGGTATGGAAGCCCTCCGGCAAGTCCGCCGCCGCTTCGTGTTGCGCGGCCGCAGGAGCAGCGTCGTCGTCGTGTCCCCCGGCTCCTCCCGTCTCACGGGTGAAGTTCAGAATGTCTTCCCAGAGCCAGCCGAGCGTGCCGAGGATAGCTGTCGCCAGGCCCGCCCCGAGGAGTTCGGCGGGGAATACCATTCCAAAGGCGGTGAGCGCGGCTCCCAATCCGATCAGAATCGGGAAGGGCGATGGCGGCGCCGTGTGGAATGCGTGTTCCTCTGTCGCAGCTCCCGCTTCCAGCAGGGCTGCGGTTCCCGCGGGTAGGGCCGTCCTAGCGGCCGGCGCGGAGTAGGCTGCCTCTTGCTCGCGCCGCGGCCGCTGATAGCTCCGCGAGCGTAGGAACGGCGGCAGAATCGCGGCGACGAGCCCCCCCACGTCGACGCCCGTGTACGCTTCTTCGACTTCAAGCCCGAAGGCGCGCGTCCACCTCCATGCCCGGATCCCCGCGAGCGGGATGCCGAGTTCGTTGCAGAGTCGATTTGCCCTGCCCGCTTGCCCGGCCGGAACGAACAGGTAGAGCGGCCCCGCCTTGGAGAGCGGGAGCCAGTGCTTCCGCGCGGTTGTCTCCGTTACTTCATGGCGCAGTGCGATGAGGCCGAGTAGCTCGATGAAGTGGCCTGGCTCCTCGACGACGACGATATCGGGGTAAATCCAGCCTCCCCCGCGCACCTGTATCCCAATCTGCTCGTTGGGCACGTTCACGAAGGTTTGCCAGCTGGGATGATCGGCGTTTGGGTACGAGAAGCGCTCCGCAGCGATCTGCTCGACGATATCTGCTGCCCTGGTGCGCTCTACATCAACCGTCGGCATGCGGACCGCGCGCTCCCCACCCCGTTTGGGCTGCCCGGCTCGATCGCCAGTGTGACCGATTGTGCACGATCGCACAACCAGACACCACCGATAACGCGGTCGACGATCCCGGAGCGTGACGTGGTCTGGGGTGCGCTGCGACGATCAGATGCGCAAGCACACAGGCGGCCGGTTAGGGCGAGAGGGTCTGCGTCGGCTGGTTGACCGGCACGTACTTTGGGCGGTAGATCGCTACCCCCTTGCCGTTGCGGAAGGCCAGGCGCTCGTCGACGATCTGGGCTCCGATGCCTGCGATTCGTGCCCAGCCGAAGAGCGTTGTGTAGTACTCCGGATCGGTGAACCCGACTGCGTTAAGCAGACTGCCTGAGACGAGGTCCACGTTGGGGTAAGGGTTGGCGATCTTCGGGTTCTCCTTGAGGATCGGGGGCACGACCTTACGCAGGATCTTCACGATCCGAAACTCGCGGTTGTCCGGCGCGATCCGCTCGCCCACGGCGATCTGCACCTGTGCTCGCGGATCCTCCTCACGCAATACGGCGTGTCCGAATCCGAAGATCAGCCCGCCCTCCGCAATGCGCTTCCGCACCCAGCGCTCGACCAAGGCTTCGTCGTCCGTATTCACTTGGCGCACGAACTCCAGGCAGTCTTGATTCGCCCGGCCGTGTCGCGGCCCCGCCAACCCATTCATCGCCGAAGCAAGGGATTGATAGAGGTCCGCCAGACCGGAGGCCACTGCCTTGCCCGTGAAGGTCGAGAGGTTCCCTCCGCCGTGATCCATGTGGAGGACGTAGAAGGTGCGCAGCAGGATTGTGAGCTTTTCCAAGTCGCCGCTGGGCATGCCCAGCATGTGGACGAAGTTCGCCACGTAGTCCAACGATTGGTCAGCTTCGATCGGGTCGCCCCAGTCCTCTCGGATGCGGAAGATCGCCGCCAACACGCTCGGGATCCGCGCCACCAGGTTCAAGGCGTCTTCTTTGTAGTCGCCGGTCTTGGCGGTCATTCCGAGCAACTGAATTCCCACGCACAGCATCTCCATGGGATGGGCGCCGGACGGCAGCCCCTTGAGCGAGGAGTACACCGCTGGGTCGACCTCGGCCCGCTGCTGGAGGTCGCGCCTGAAGGCTGCGGCCTCGTCCGCGCTCGGCAGGTGCTTGTGGAAGAGGAGGTAGATCACGTCCTCGGGTGGAAGATGCGCGATCTCCGCGATCGGATAGCCGACGTACGAGACGCCCCGCTGCGGATCGACGCCGCTGGTCCAGCATGTTCCTACGGGGTAGCCGCGGAGGCCGGTATCCAGCTGCTTCTCCGTGATGGTGAACTCGATCGCGGGCCGGTCGCTCATCGTCGCTCCATTGTCAATATGCCGCGTCGACCCATCACCCGACGACGGTTTCGATCCGGAAGCGCACCTTACCCGAGGGGATCGTGACTTCGACTTCGTCCCCCGGCCCGCGCCCAACGAATGCCTGACCCACTGGGCTGGCTATCGAGATCTTGCCAGCGGTCGCGTCGACCTCATTGTGACCGACGAGAGTGTAATCAACGGTCCTACCTGAAACAAGATTGGTTGCCGTGACGCTGCTTCCGAGGTGCGCGCGGCCACTCTCCTCTTCCCCGGCTACGACCACGGCGTACTTGATGTCGTACTCGAGCTGGCGGATGCGCCCCTCCAAGTGCCCCTGCGCATCGCGGGCGGCGTCCAGCGGGGCGTTCTCACGGAAATCCTTGTCCGCCATCGCCAACTTCAGCGCTTGTTGGATCTGGGGCCGCTGCGCGTGCAATCGCTCGAGCTCTGCCTTGGCGGCGGCCAGGCCGTCCGAGGTCATTTCCACGACTTCGGCCTGTTCGGGGACGGCCGTTGCGCTCGCACTGGCTCTCTTCGTGCGCTTGACGCGCAAGTGCGCGCCTAAGTTGGTCGCGGTCCAATTCTTCTTTTTTGCGTAGGCCAAGAACTCCTTGACGGGCGGCAGGCGGTCCATCACATCGGTTGTGGTCCCGAGCGCCTCCTGGTATTGCGTTACTTGGTGCCCTGTGAGGGCATCGAGCCTGCGATCCGATCCGTACCATGATGTGAAGCGGGTAATCTCGACCCGAGCCCGCTGATCCACTGATTGGGCTACGGCCTCTAAATACAAGGTCGCGGCCTCTTCAAGCGTCGTGGGTCGTTGCTGGTCCGCCACCGTCCGCTCCTCTTCAGACCGCTCCGCCTGGGGATGCAGGCTGGGATCGGCGCTGCTGCATGCCCATCGTACGAGCGCCGCGCCGTGGGATTCAACGCGTTCGGGGCTCCACGGGGAGAATTGGGAGCTTGCCCGCGACGCGCACGCGCCGCAGCATGCCGTGGTGGCGATCGGCAAACGAACTCAGATGCATCCTCCCCCCCCCTCTCCTACTCCCGGCGATGTTCGGGCCGCTCTGACCGCCGCTGGCTTGCCGCTCGACCCCGACGCCGTCCATCGCTTGGCTGCCTTTCTCGGCGCACTGCTGCGCGCCAACACGCGTCTCAACCTGACCCGCATCACCGATCCCGGCGATGTGCTTGTTCGTCACGTGATCGAGCCGCTGGCGGGCTGGCGGCTCTTGGCCCCGCGCCTCGCATCGGGCTCCTTGTTCGATGTGGGCAGCGGCGGCGGCACGCCTGGCCTCCCGATCGCTATCGCCGATCCCAGCCGCGAGGTAGTACTCGTCGAAGCGCGCCGGCGGAAGGCCGACTACCTCCAAGCGACCGTGGAGGAGCTGGCTTTGCCGAACGTTCGCGTGATCCAAGCGCGTGCCGAGGCCGTCGCTCGTGGAAGGGAGCGCGGGACGGCGGCCGCGGCGGTGGCGCGCGCGCTGGCCCCGCTGCCCGCTGCGCTAGAGCTGCTTCTGCCGATCGTTGCGGTCGATGGCTGGACGGCGGTCTTCGCTGGCCCTGCGCTGACATCGCAGCTTCCCGCTGCCGCTCGCTCCGCTGCGCATCTCGGCGCTGAGCCCCCCCTCGTTCTCGACGTGACTTGGGTCGGCTCGTCGCGCGCCGCGAAGCTGGCGCTCGCACGGAAGCGCGTGCCGACTCCCGACCGCTTTCCGCGCGCACCTGCGGCGATGCGCCGTCCCCCGGGCTGAGGCGCTAGGGCTCGAGGACCAGCCGGCCGTACACTTCCCGGCTCTCGATCAGGGTCTGTGCCGCGCCCGCGTCCGCGAGGGAGAACCGCTGCTGGATGACCGGTTGCAACTTTCCTTCGGCGACGAGCTCCAGTACCCGTTGTCCGATGGCTCGTGTCGAGCGTCCACAGCCGTGCAACGTCGCGTGCTTGCGAAACAGCTGGATCATGTCCACCGGAACGACCTCGCCCGCGTGCGCGCCGACGCTCAGCAGCCGGCCCCCGGGTGCGAGTGCGGCGATGCTCTGCTGCAGGACGTTGCCGCCGACGCAATCGAAGACACAGTCCACGCCGCGGCCTTCGGTGAGGTCGCGCACGCGCGCCTCGATCGGCTCGTCGCGGTAGTTGATCGTGCCTTCGGCGCCGGCGGCGCGAGCTCGCTCGAGCTTTGCCGCCGATCCCGCCGTTGCGATGATCCGCGCTCCCGTCAGCGCCGCGACCTGCAGACCCGCCGATCCGACGCCGCTGCCCACCGCGTTAATGAGCAGCGTCTCTCCTCCTTGCAGATGTCCCACCTCGATCAAGGCTTCCCAGGCCGTCGCGAACGGGATGTAGGCTGAGACGGCTTCCGCGTCGTCGGGGCCGTCCGGAACGCGTACGAGGTGCTGGCGTCCCACTTTGACGTACTCGGCATAGGTGCCCCAGACGGTCGCTCCCAGGATGCCGGCTGCCTGGCAAGTGTTCTCCCGTCCCGCCGTACAGTCGGCGCATGAGCCGCAATGCAGGATGAAGTGCGGGACGACTCGCTCGCCTAGCTGCCACTCTTCGACGCCCGTGCCGAGGGCTGCCACCTCGCCCACGGCGTCCACCCCCATGACATGTGGGAAGGGACTGGCGATCCCCGCACTGCCATTGCGGATGTCGAGGTCGATATGGTTGACGCCGGCCGCGCGCACCCGCACCAGCACTTCGCCGGGACCAGGATCGGGAGTGGGGAGGGTTTCGTAGTGCAGGGCGTCGACGCCGCCGTGCTGGTGAAGAGCGATCGCTTTCATAGATGCATTGGCTTCCTGCACTGTGGATGGAGGTCACTGCAAGGGCCGTCGGTATGGGGCTTTCGAACGCCGCCGGCTCGAACACCGCTCGGCGCCGGTCCGCTTATGGACCTGCGCGCTGGATTGTGTCACAAGTGCGGGTCACTGGACGCGGGCCGTGGTCTCGCGGAATGTGGACGTGCCGCTTCCTAGAATCGCGAGGTCGGCTGGACGGGCGGGCACGAAATCGCGGAAGTCTGCGCGGGGCCGAAAGTCGCGACGGGAGGGCAGGCCATACCATCGACTGATGCGAGTTATGGTCGCCGCTTTGCAGTGATCGTCGCATCACCGGAAGGTGACTCGCTTCTGAACGCGGTTTCATTGACCGAGTGACGGTGCCCTTCGGATAATCGATTACACGTGCCCAACAGAAGGATTGCGGTTCCATGACGAAGTCAGCGGCGTCAAGCGGCGCGGAGCTTCCTGCCTACCGGCCGAGCGTGATCGAGCCGAAATGGCAGGCGCGCTGGGAGGCGGACGGGCTCTATCGGGTGCCGGATGACGACGTTACGCCGCGCGATCGCTGGTACTTGCTGACGATGTTTCCCTACACGAGTGGGGATCTGCACATCGGGCATTGGTACGCGATTGCGCCGTCCGATACGGCAGCGCGCTACCAGCGGATGCGGGGCAAGGACGTGCTGTTCCCGATCGGCTTCGATGCGTTCGGGCTGCCGGCGGAGAATGCGGCCATTCGCGAGGGGATCCACCCCATGACTTGGACGGCCGCGAACGTGGAGGCCATGCGGGAGCAACTGCGGCGGATGGGGCCGTCTTTTGACTGGGCGCGCGAGATCGTGACGTCGGATCCGGACTACTACCGCTGGACGCAGTGGTGGTTTCTCCAGTTACTGCGGCACGATTTGGCTTACCGCAAGCTGGCGCCGGCGAATTGGTGCCCCTCGTGCCAGACGGTACTGGCGAACGAGCAGGTGATCCGGGGAGATGACGAGGTGGGGCGCTGTGAGCGATGCGGGTCCGTGATGGAGAGGCGGAACTTGGAGCAGTGGTTCTTCCGGATTACGAAGTACGCCGATGAGTTGTTGGACTTCCGCACGATCGACTGGCCGTCGCGGATCGAGACGATGCAGACGAACTGGATCGGCCGCTCGGAGGGAGCGGAGATCCGCTTTCCGCTGGGGGCTGGGGTGGGAGGCGGCGCGATTCCGGTCTTCACGACGCGCGCGGACACGGTCTTCGGCGTGACCTATCTGGTGTTGGCGCCGGAGCATCCGTTGGTCGAGGTACTGACCATGCCGGAGCAGCGGGACGCCGTGGAGGCATATGTGGCGGCAGCGCGGCAGGCGTCGGAGATCGAACGGCAGTCGACGACACGGGAGAAGACCGGGGTGTTCACTGGTGGGTCTGTGCTGCATCCGCTGACGGGAGCGGAAGTCCCCGTGTGGGTGGCGGACTATGTGTTGCCGTCTTACGGGACCGGCGCGGTGATGGGAGTGCCGGCCCACGACACGCGCGATTTCGAGTTCGCGACGAAGTTCCAGTTGCCGATCGCGGTGGTGATCGCGCCCCCGGATTGGGACGGTCCGCCGTTGATCGAGGCCTACGTGGGGGATGGGCGGATGGTGAACTCTGGGGAGTTCGATGGATTGAGCGTGGAGGCAGGGAAGGCGGCGGTGACGGCGAAGCTGGCGGCAGTGGGCTTGGGAGGCGCCAGTGTGAGCTACCGGCTCCGCGACTGGCTGATCAGTCGGCAGCGTTACTGGGGCGCACCTATTCCCGTCGTCTATTGCGATCGCTGTGGGATCGTCCCGGTACCGGAAGACGAATTACCCGTCCTGCTTCCGCCCGACGCGGAATTCCTGCCGACGGGTGAGTCGCCGTTAGCGCGACACGATGGCTTCACGCAGGTCGCCTGTCCTGAGTGTGAGGGACCCGCGCGGCGTGAGACGGACACGATGGACACGTTTGTCTGTTCGTCGTGGTACATGTTCCGCTACCTCGATCCGCACAACGATGACGCGCCGCTGCAGATGGAGCAGGCGCGGCGCTGGCTGCCTGTCGACCAGTACACGGGCGGAGCAGAGCACGCGGTCATGCACCTGCTTTACGCGCGCTTCTTCACGAAAGCGGCGCGCGATATGGGAGTGCTGCCGGTGGGAGAGCCGTTCCAGCGGCTCTTCAATCAAGGGACGATCCTCAAGGGCGGCCAGAAGATGTCCAAGAGTCGAGGCAACGTGGTGAACCCGGATGCGTTCGTACAACGCCTCGGTGCCGATGTCGTGCGCTCTTATCTGATGTTCTTGGGACCGTGGGACCGGGGTGGCGATTGGGACGACAGCGGGATCCAGGGGCTCTGGCGCTGGCTGAATCGGGTCTGGCAGCTCGTGCTGGGGCCAGTGAAGCGCAGCGAGGATGCGGAAAGCGCCCGCGCGATTCGGCGACGCACGCACCAGATGATCCGCCGGGTGACGGAGGATATGGAGCGGTTCCACTTCAACACGATGCTGGCGGCGATGATGGAGTTCACGAACGCCCTTGCGGGAGAGCGAGAGCGCGGTTGCGTGGACGGGGCGGCGTGGGATGAGGCGATCGAGGCGTTGGTGCTGTGTCTGGCGCCATCGGCACCCCACGTGGCGGAGGAGCTATGGGAGCGCTTGGGCCGGCCGTACTCAGTGCATCAGCAGGCGTGGCCGGCGTGGGATGCGGAGTTGGCGGCGGCGGCGGCGGTGACGCTGGTCGTGCAGGTCAACGGGAAGGTACGCGACCGGCTGACCGTAGCGGTTGGGCTGGGGGAGGAGGAGGCGCGGGCAGCGGCGGAGGGTTCGGCGAGGGTGGCGGCTCAGCTAACGGGCATGTCGATCCGGAAGATTGTGTACGTCCCGGACAAGTTGATTAACTTAGTGGCGAGCTAGCGGTTCAGTCGGGCTCGCTGGGAGCGTGCTGCTCGCGGATGCGAGCGTCGCGAAGGGCGACAGAGCGCTGCTCCTGTTCCTGATCGAGCTTTTGGCTGAGTTGCTCGATCCCGGCGCGGATGCTGGTGAGCAGGGCGGCGAGCTGACTCTCGAGGCGCCGGAGTACGTCGAGGGAGTAGCGGTCGGCTTCGATCGCTTGTTCGATCGCCTGGCTCGTGGCGCTGCCGCGGATGGCGGTGGCTTCGGTCCGTGCCTCTTTCGTGATCTGCTGGGCTTGCTGCGTAGCTTCTTTGATGATCTCGGCGGCACGGAGCTGAGCCTGGCGGACCAGGTCGTGTCCATTGAGTTGGGCGTCGGCTTCCTGCCGGGCCTTGGCGACGATCACTTCCACTTCCTCGTTGGCGCGGGCAATGATCTGTTGCCGGTCGTGGAGGACGTTCTGGGCGTCTGCGATGGCTGTGGGGACGGAGGCGCGAATTTGATCGACGAGATCGAGGAGGCGATCACGATCGACGGAGACGCCGCCACCGAACCGCGCCCGCCGCCCGGCGAGCAGCGTCTCTTCGAACTGGTCGATGAGCTCCAAGATATTGATGGCCGGTTCCTTCGATTCGGCTAGTTCGGGCGCAGGGGGCCAAGCTTTGCTTTGAGTGCCTCGGCCACATGCGCCGGGACGAGATCGTCGACGGGATGGCCGAGACCGGCGAGCTCGCGGATACGGCTGGCGGAGATGTAAAGGTGCTCGAGACTGGCCATGAGATAGACGGATTCTATCTCCGGGGCCATTTTGTTGTTCATCAAGGCCATGTCGAACTCGGCTTCGAAGCCGGTGACGGCGCGGATGCCACGGACGAGGACGGTGGCGCCGAGCGCGCGGGCAAAGTCGACGACGAGGCCATCGAAGGCGGCGACGCGGACGTTGGGGTACGAGCGGACCGCCTCCTCAATGAGGACGCGGCGCTCTGGGAGGGTGAAGAGCTGCTGATCGCGCTGATAGATGCCGACGGTTAACTCGTCGAAGAGACGGGCGGCGCGCGCGACGATATCCAAATGCCCGTTGGTGACTGGATCGAAGCCGCCGGGGTAGACCGCTGTGGTCATGGTGCGCTCTCGTCTTGGCCTGGAGATGGGTCACCCACCGCGAGGCGATAGGTTTCCAGGACTGCATCACCGTAGCGACGCGTGTCGCGGCGTGCCAGCGTTCCAAGCGCCTCGGGGGCGGGGCGGCTCCGGGGATGACGCCAGAGGACGAGAGCGGTCGGGGCGAGGAGGCCCATGTGGACGACCGCTTCGGCGACTGCCGTGGCGTCCTCTCGGTATGGCGGGTCCACAAAGCACAGGCCGTAGGGCCCTTGTAACCGCCGGATTGCCCGCTCGGCTGAGAGACAGAGGACACGTGCCCCGGCGGAGATCTCTAGCGTGGCAAGGTTGCGACGGATGACGTCGCAGGCGGTGCGATCGCGCTCGACGAAGTCGACGCCGGGGGCACCGCGGCTGAGCGCTTCGATGCCGAAGAAGCCGGCACCGGCGTAGAGGTCGAGAACTGGTGCGTCCAGGCAACTGCGCACGTCAAGACGGTTGAAGATGGAGTCGCGGAGCCGGGCAGTGGTGGGACGGGTACCCGTGGCGGGGGCGAAGAGGCGTCGCCCCTTGAGCTGTCCGCCGGTGACGCGAGGTGGGGAGAACGCCAGGGGGTGCTCCTAGGGCTCCACGGTGACGGCGAGCGCGCGGCCCACGCGTACATTGCCGTCGCTGAGGATGAGACGTGCTTCGTACTGACCGGGAATGGCTGGACTCTCCCAAACGACCCAGCCTTCCCTGCCGGAGCCGCTGAGCTCACCGGCGTCAACCTCCCAGATTGGGACGAAGAGTTGATCGTTCGGGAAAGTGGGGCTGACGGTGCCCTGCTCCAGGAATTCGATGACGGGCTCCCATACGTCGGCAGCGCCGTCCGTGGCCGAGATATCCTCAATGGCGAGGCCGCCGAGTTCGAACTCGCTGATCGCTTGGAGCTTGAAGGCGATGCTGAAACGGTTCTCGATCCAGACCGTGACCGGATCTTCGGTCTGTCCGGCCGCGACAAACGAGACCATGCGCGCGAATCGGTCCCAGAAAAGTCCACTGGCGCCTGCGTCTTGGAAGATGTTATCGCCGACCAGCGTGACGCGCTGGCCGGAGCGGATCGGTCCAGCCTCCCGCACGCTGATCTGGGCAGCGAGTCCGAGCGCTTCGCGTTGCGTGAGCAGGCGAAAGCCTTGCAAGCTCTTCTCGACGCTATGCGATGAGAGGGAGAGGAGGAGCTTCTCGGCGGGAACGCGGTCCAGCACCCAAGGCAGGGCGACCTGGATGCTGTCCAGCCAGATCGATGGGTCGCGAGGGGGGACGAGCTTGACGAGGTCTGCGGCAGCGCCGAGGGCGGTGATGTTATAGGCGCCCTCGTTGATCCCTGAGGCGTCGCGACGAGGCAGGGGGACGGCGATGGTAAGGCCGCGGCCGTCGCGACGAAGTTCGTCCGCGAGCGTGGTGACGAATTCCGTGAAGGCATCCCGGAGAGCCGGGCTGATGACTTGGTAGTCGATGTCGACGCCATCGTGGCGGCCGGTCTGCACCATCAGCAGAATATTGTTGATGTGTTGTCGCCGCAGTTGGGTAGAGGCGATGACTTGATTGACGATGTCGGCCTCGGGCTCCCCGGCGAACACGACGGGGTAGACGGGTTGGGTGAGGTCCGGTGGGATCGTTTCAACGCGTCCGAGGAGGGAGGCGTCCTCGCCCGGGGTGAAGCCGACCGGGTTGATGATGGTGAGGTTGTTGGTGGCGACGGCCGAGATCTCCGCGCCGGCCGGGAGGCGGCCGGTGACCGTGTTGCGGAACTGCCGGCGGCGCAGGATAGCGATGTTCGCGGGGGCGACTTCCAGAGCGATGCGGGCACTGGTGCCATCGTCGGTAAGGATCGCGGAAGTGAGACGCTCCCATGCGCCGCCCTGGAATGTGTAGGCGCCGAGGTTGCGCTGGTCTTGGGTCGGTTGGATGAGACGGAGGGTAAAGGCGTAAGGGCCTGGGAGCCGTGCGGGGACTCGCACGGTGTAGAGGAAGCTGGCAGGCGTGAGAAAATCCGGGAGATCGGGCATCTGGTCGACGGTGGCGACCTCGACATCTGAGGCGGGTATCACGGTGTCGGCGGCCGTTGCTGAGGCCGGATCGGATTCCTCATCACTGTTGAGCAGGGCGATGGGAGGAACGAAGAGGATGACGATCAGCGCGGCGATCGCGACGGTGGCGGCGAGGAGGAGGACGACGAAGAAGATCCCACCGCGGTCCTTCGAACGCTCTGGGGCCCGTTCCTCAGGTTCGGGAGGGTCGTAGGGCCGAGACGCGCCGGCGCTGATCCGGCGCGGCTGCCGTGGGCGGAAGGGGCTGTCTTCAGTCATGGCTTAGTCACGTGTGCCAGGGTTGCTGACGACGCCCGCGTCGGGCAAGGCGATCTCTTTGCGGAAGGGATCGCCGATCGTGATGACAGACTGGCTCGACCAGGAAACGTCCGGCGCGCCGACGGTGCGGGATCGGTCAGTGATGCTGCTTGGAATGCCGGCGCCGGTCGCCGTGAGGATGCTGTGAGGCACGGAGTTCTTCAAGGGGTCGCCGGGTTGTGTGCTCCGGGGCGCGGAACACTCCAGTCCCGCCCCTACCATACGCCAGTCTATCACTGGCACGGGCTCCCGCCGCGTGGTGAGGCGGGCGACATGTTCCCGTGCGATCGAGGCGACGACTATACTGTTTTGGTCGATAGCAACTGACCGTTCGTGGCCGGAGCGCAGACTCCAGGATGGTTCCGTTCAGGCCGCCGGACGTTCAAGAACGGAGTGCGCGAGATGGCGGCCCAGAAGCCCGTCCCTATCACTCGCCAAGGGCTGGCGCGGCTGCAGGAGGAGTTGGACGAGCTCGTCACCGTGAAACGTGTGGCGACTGCGGAGCGGATCCATCAGATCCGCGAGCTGGCACCGACGACGCAAGGAGACGGCGAGTTCGAGGAGGCGAAGAACGCGCAGGCTTTCATTGAGGGCCGGATCTTGACGATCGAGAAGATCCTGGCGAACGCGGAAGTGATCGATGAGAGCCAGGCGCACGACGCGAGCGCGGTGCACTTGGGAGCGACGGTGGAGGTGACGGTGGGGGGGACGGTACAGCAGTTCACGATCGTGGGAATGGCGGAAGTCGACCCGTCACATGGGTTCGTGAGCGATGAATCGCCGGTGGGACGCGCGCTGCTGGGGCACAAGATCGGCGAGACTGTTGAGGCGGACGCTCCAGCCGGCAAGATCAAGATCAAGATCGAGAAGATCCACTAGCGCAGGCTCTCTGCACGCTCCACGTTGTCCTTGAAATCCTTGAGCCCACTGAGACGACAGGGAGAGCGTCTGCAGTCGGTCGGCTCTACCATGCCTGCAAGGGTGTCGGCGATGATCTGGGGGCAGAGGATCCAGCCCGGATGACTGAGGAACTCAGCGCGCGGCAGCGCGAACTCCAGCAGCAGCGAAGGCAGAAGGCCGAGTCGCTCCGGGCGGCGGGCATCGATCCCTATCCCGCCCGTACTTCGCGTACGCACACGCTTGCGCAAGCGAAAGCGGAGTTCGTCGCCTGTGAGGAGGCGAGCGGTACAGCGCCTTCGGTAGTGGTGGCCGGCCGGGTAACGGCGCTGCGGAACCTCGGGAAGATCGCTTTTCTTGACCTCCGGGATGGCAGCGGCGAGCTGCAGCTGCATTGCGGCCGAGACGCGATGACGCATGAGGGGGAGTCGGCGGGGTGGGGGCTGCTGGAGTCGCTGGATTTAGGGGATTTTGTGGAGGCCAGAGGGTCGATGATGCGGACGCGACGGGGCGAGGTGTCCGTGGATGTGGAGGGATGGTGCCTGCTGGCGAAAGCGTTGCGGTCGCCCCCAGAGAAATTCCATGGGTTGCGGGACGTAGAGGCGCGCTATCGCCAGCGCTACTTGGACATACAGAGTAATCCGGGGTCGCGGGAGGTATTCGAGGTACGGTCGCGCGTGATTGCGGCATTGCGACGTTGGATGGACGAACGGGGGTTTCTGGAGGTGGAGACGCCGGTGCTGCAGCCGGAGGCGGGAGGAGCGGCGGCACGCCCGTTCCGGACGCACTTCAATGCACTCGATGAAGCGCGGTACTTGCGCATTGCCTTGGAACTGCATCTGAAGCGGTTGATCGTGGGTGGGTTCGACAGGGTGTACGAGATCGGGCGGATCTTCCGGAACGAAGGCGTGTCAACCCGTCACAACCCCGAGTTCACCATGATGGAGTCCTACGAGGCCTATACGGATTACTTGGGTGTGGCAGCGATGGTGGAGGAGCTCGTGGCCTATCTGGCGGCGGTGGCGACGGGATCGACGCGTGTGCCGTGGGGCGATGCGACGATCGAGCTGGCACCGCCGTGGCGGCGCCTGACCGTGGCAGAAGCGGTGCGGGATTACGCGGGGATCGATCTGGAGCAGTACCGTGATGAGACGGATCTCCGCACGTGGCTGCGCGATCAAGGGATTGCGGTGCCGGAGCAGGGGGGCTGGGCGAAGCTGTTCGATACGCTGCTGAGCGAGCGCGTGGAGCCGGAGTTCGTGCAACCGACGTTCCTTCTCGACTGGCCGGTGGAGACCACGCCGCTTGCGAAACGAGTGGCGGATGATGCCTCGCGAGTGGAGCGGTTCGAGGCGTTCGTGGCGGGGTGGGAGATCGCGAATGCCTACAGCGAGTTGAACGACCCGGACGACCAACGGTGCCGCTTTGAGGAGCAGCAAGCATTGCGACGAGCGGGAGATGAGGAGGCGGAGATGATGGATGAGGACTTTCTCGTGGCGCTGGAGTACGGGATGCCGCCGACGGGGGGATTGGGTATGGGGATCGACCGGCTGGTGATGGTGCTGACGAACTCGCAATCGATCCGGGACGTGATCCTGTTCCCGCAGATGCGCCGTGCTTAATCGTGTTCGCGGTGTCGGCAGATGCAGCGTCACTTGACGGTGACGGCATTCGTCTCGGCGGAGGGGGCGACGCTGCTGCACTGGCACGCGAAGAACCGCATGTGGTTGCCGCCCGGGGGGCATATCGAACCCGATGAAGATCCGCTGGAGGCGGCCTTGCGGGAGACAATGGAGGAGACGGGGATCGCGGTGACGGTGCTGCCGACATCCGAGCCATTCGGCTTTGCCTCGCCGAGGCAGCTACCAGCGCCCGTGACGATCATGGTGGAATCGATTCCCGCGTCAGCGGGTGATCCGGCGCATGAGCATCTGGACCTGATCTACTTCACGCGACCCCAGATCGAGGGGCGTCCGGAGGTAGACGAGGCGGGCCCGTCGGCTCGATGGCACTGGGTCGACGCGGCGGCGCTGCGGACGAACGCAGCGCTGCCGCTGTCGGACGGAGGGATGCGGGACGGTGATCGCTCGGCGCGTGTCCCGCAGGATGTCCGTGTCCTGGGGCTGGCGGCGATCGAGCGGGCGGCGCGGGAGCGGTAGCCATGGAGAGCCGGTAGCCGTGCTGGCGATGCAGTTTATCCGTGAGCACCCGGATGCGGTCCGGCGTTCGCTGGCGTTACGGCATGTGGAGGCGCCGTTGGAGAAGGCTCTGTCGCTGGACAAGGATCGGCGGCGGCTGCTGGGAGAAGTGGAGGCGCTCAAGGCTGATCGAAACGAGGCCGGGAGGGCGATCGGAAAAGCGCGGGACGGCGCCACGCGGGAGCGGCTGATCGCTGCGCAACGGGAGGTAGCGGATCGCATCGACGCCTTGGATGTCGAGCTGCGGGAGGTGGATCGGCGGCTGCGCGATGCCTTGTCGGCGATCCCGAACATGGTGGATTCGTCGGTGCCGGAGGGGACGGGAGAGGAAGACAACGTCGTGATGCGCGAGGAGGGGGAACGGCGGGTGTTCGACTTCGAGCCGAAGCCGCACTGGGAGATAGGGGAGGCGTTAGGGATCATCGAATTCGAGGCGGCGGCGGCGATGGCGGGGACGCGGATGTACGTACTGAAGGGGAAAGGCGCGCAGCTCCAGCGGGCCCTCGTGGGCTACTTCTTGGATACCCACGCTTCGAACGGCTACACGGAGGTGTATCTGCCGGCGATAGTGCGTGAGGAGTCGATGTGGGCGTCGGGGCAGCTACCGAAGTTTCGCGACAACCTGTACCACGATGCGGAAGAGGATTACTGGCTCATCCCGACGGCCGAGGTGCCGCTGACGAATCTGCACCGGGGTACGGTATTGGACGAGGCGGACCTCCCGCTGCGCTACGTCGCGCATACCCCCTGCTTCCGCCGCGAGAAAATGAGTGCGGGGCGGGACGTGCGGGGTGTCAAGCGCGTGCACCAGTTCGAGAAAGTGGAGATATATCAGTTCACGACGCCCGAACAATCCGCCGCGGCGCACCAGGAGATGCTTGCGGCGGCCGAGCTGCTGCTCCAGGAGTTGGGGCTGGCCTACCGGGTCGTACGGCTCAGCAGCGGCGACTTGGGGTTCAGTGCCACGGCAAGCTATGACCTGGAGGTATGGTCGCCCGGTGTTGGGGAGTGGGTGGAGGTCAGCAGCATCTCCAACTGCGCCGCATTCCAAGCGCGCCGCGCCAATGTGCGGGTGCGTGGTTTGAAGCGGAAACCGGAGTTCGTGCACACGCTGAACGGCAGCGGCCTGCCGACAGGTCGTGTGCTGGCGGCGATCTTAGAGACCTATCAGAGAGCCGATGGTGGCGTGGCGGTGCCGGATGTGCTCCAGCATCGCATGGGCCGCCTGATGCAAGTGACGCCTTAGCGGCGCGACGCTACCGCGGGAGCGATGGCGGGGCTTGCCTGAGGGCCCGGTGACGAAGAGAGGCAGGCGGCTGGGCGGCGCATGACAGCGCGCTTGCCCAAGAGGGGCCGCACCCTTGTGGCTACGCCGATGCGCGTCGTCGGCGATTGGAGTGGCTAGGCGGGCACTTTGACGGGCGCGGCCTCGCGCCAGCCGGGGATCTCGAGGCCGTAAAAGTAGCCGAGGATCATGATCGCCAGGCCCTGTTTGGTCTTACCGATGCCTGGGATGGTACCGATTCGTTTCAAAACGGTGGCGGCGTCGGGCTGGTCCCTCCAGATGTTGTCGGCCTTGCCTCCGTAATCCTCGGCGATGACGGCGCATGCTTGCTGAACACGGCGGCCCATGCTTTTCGGGAAGCGATGAACGGCGGGTTTCTCCGACATGACCTGGATGAATTCTTCCTCGGGCATCGCCGCGATGCGCTTGGGGTTGAGGTGCCCGAGGCGGCGTTTGAGCAGGTAGGGCCCCATCCAAGCTCTGGCCATCGGGATCTGCTGATCCAGCACCAGGCCGATCAGAAAAGCGTTGGCGCTGCGGCCGAGGAGCTTGTTGGCGGCGCGACTCTCTGTGAAGGGAGGGACGGGCGTGCCGTCGGCCTCGAAGGCGGGCTTGAAGTCACGGCAGAGGGCCGCCGGATCTCCCATGGCATGGTGCTCCTCTCGGAAGCGGTTTTGCGACTGGACGATTGTAACGGAGCGTGCCGCGATCCCGGTTCCGCTCGCGAGGGCAACGCGGGATGGCGGGGTCGGCTGCGCGTGGCGACGAGCGAATCGCGGAGGCGCGAGACCGCACACCCCAAGGGTTTCGCGCGCTCGGCCGAGTCTTGCCCGTAGCCGGCGCGTCGCTGTGCGCGCGGCGCACGCGCACCAGGAGCCGAGGAGCTTGCGCCCTTCTCGCGAGCTAGAGGGCTAGGGCACCGGCATCCATTCGCCTCCGGCCTGAATCTCTTTGGCCTTGGGGATGATCTCTTCTCCGACTCGCTGGGCCCGCTCGAAGAACTCGTCGACGGTACCGCTCGGGCAATCCTGGAAGAAGACCATCAGCGAGTAGCCGGCCTCGGCGAAGGCTGCGAGGTCCTCAAGGATCATCTCCGGTGTGCCCGAGCAGTTCGGGCGTCTCTTCCCCGTCGAGAGCCAGGGGTCGTCCGGCGCGGTGATGCGGCAGGACGAGAGCCCGATCAACTGGAACTGCGAGAGGTCTTTGCCCACGCGGTCGGCCTCGCGGCGAATCTCGTCGAGGAAGTGGTCGAGGTCGTGGGGCCCGACTTGGGGATTGGAGAAGATGGGGTAGAAGCCGTCGCAGAGACGGGCGGCGCGGCGGGCGCCGGCCCGGGACTGGCCGCCGAAGATCAAGGGCGGGTAGGGCTTCTGGACGGGCTTGGGATCCATGGAGAGGTTGGCGAAGTCGTAGAACTCTCCATGGAACTCGACGATCTCCTCCGTCCAGCAGCGCTTGTAGATCTCGATGCACTCGTCGGTCTGATCGCCGCGGCGCTCGTAGTCGAGGCCCAGCGCTTCGAACTCCTCGATCGCCCAGCCGGCGCCGACGCCGGCGATCACGCGCCCGTTGGAGAGCCAGTCGACGGTCGCGAACTGCCGGGCGTCGTGGAGGGGTGGGCGGTAGGGCGAGATCAGGACGGAGGTGGCGAGCTTGACGCGCTCGGTGGCGACGGCGACGCCGGCCATGGTGGCGAGGGCGTCGTACATGGAGGGGCTGACGGGGTAGTGCCGCCGGCCGGTTTCCGGGTTGACGATGTTCACGTTGGTGGTCTGGCGCGGGAGGGTCACGTGGTCGGGGAACCACAGCGAATGGAAGCCCTGCCGCTCCGCGAGCTGGGCGAACGCGACCGGCTTCTGGTCCTGCGGCTCCGCGCGTTCCAGCCAGAACTCGTTTTCGTTGCGCATGAAGACCCCGTGGGTGGGCATGTAACTGCCGATCTGCATCGCCTGTTCCTTTCCGCTGACTAGGGCTGCAGTGCGAGGAGCGCGCCGCGGATTTCGGCCGCGCGCTCAATGGTCTCTTCGAGAGTGGCCTGGACGGGGATGAGGCTGAAGTGCCGAGCGCCGAGCGCAACGTAGGGGGCAAGGTGCTCCGCGATCTCCTGTGCTGAACCGTAGGGCGTGTAGCGCTCGAAGCGATCGAAGGGGATGCGGTAAACGTCCTCCATGGCGGCGGCGACTCGTGTGCGGGCCGCGCCGCGATGATCGTCAACGCTGGTCCACACTTGGAGGCCGAGTTCGACGGCGCTGGCATCGCGGCCGGCTTCCGTGGCCGCTGCCGCGATCGTCTCCGCGGCGCTGCGGAAACGATCGCGGGAAAGCCAGATGCCGGTATAGCCGTCGGCGAGGCGGCCGGCGCGCTCAAGGGCTGCGGTGCTGCGACCGCCGATGTGGATGGGGATGGGGCGGGTGGGCTTGGGGTTCATGCTGATGTCGCGCAGCTGATAGTGGTCGCCTTCGAAGGTGACGTGGTCCCGGCTCCAGAGCAGCCTGATGATCTGAATCGCCTCATTGGTGCGGGCGCCGCGGGTGTGGACATCGACGCCGCAGGCCTCGAACTCCTTGGGATCCTCCCCGCCGACGCCGATGCCGAAAATGAGCCGGCCGCCGGAGAGCTGGTCGAGTTGCGCGGCTTGTAGGGCGACCGGCGAAGGATGGCGCAGCGGCAGCAGATAGACGCTGGTCTTGAGCTCGATCCGCTCGGTGACGGCGGCGATGGCGGCGAGCGTGAGGAGGCCGTCCGTGCCCTTGCCGTAAAAGGTGACGTGGTCGCCGGTGTGGATGCCGTCGAGGTTGGCGGCCTCGGCGCGACGACCGGCTTCGAGGGCTTGCTTGGGATCGCGCGCGGTTGCGGCACCCCAGCCGCGCGCTGTGACCCCGACCTTGAGATTGACCATGGCGTTGCTCCAGCGGCGCAGGGTACTGCGGCGCGAGCGCGTATGGGGAGGGTTTCTAGGATGGCATAACGCGATGGGTGTGGCCGCACGATCAGAAACCTAGGGGGTTGCGGGTCTGACTGCGCGGTTGACGGCCATCCTGCGGGAGCGCACGCAGGCCGTCATTGTATGTACTGCGCGGGTTGGCGAGCTACCACAGTTGGCGGTGATGACGTTCAGGGAAGGTCACTCATTGAGTGAGGCTCCGCCGTAAACTGGCCGGGTGAACGCGCAGTACGACCCGGAACCGTTTAGCGTCGCGATCCTGGCGGGCGGTTTTGGGAAGCGACTGGGGATGGAGAAGGCTCGGGCCCTCGCTGCCGGCCGTCCGTTGCTGCACTGGACTGCCGCAGCGGTCGCGTGTCTGACGGACGATCTGATCGTGGTGCGCCGGGTGGATCAGACGATAGCGAGGGCTGAGGGGGTTGTCTGGCGGGAAGCGGTCGACCGGGAGGCGGAGCGAGGACCCCTGGCCGGGATCGAAGCGGCGCTTGGGGCTGCTCGGCACGACTTGCTGCTCGTGTTCGCGTGCGACATGCCGCTCTTGCGGCCGGCGCTGGTGCGATTGCTGGCGCGGGCGGCGGTTGGCGTTGACGTCGCGATTCCGGTAGTCGAAGGACGGGCGGAGCCGCTCGCGGCCGCTTATCGTATGAGTTGCCTGGAGTCCGTGCGAAGCGCGTTGGCCACCGGCGAGGGCCGTCCGGTCGCGATTCTCAAGGAGCTGTGGGTTCGGCGATTGACCGCGGCGGAATTGCGTGTGGCGGACCCGCGTCTGGTGTCGCTGACGAACGTCAACTATCCAGAAGATCTGGAACGAGTCGAACGGGAATTGGAAGCGCGCGCCGCGGCGAATTCGTGAGCGGCATAGAGGAGGCCGAGCAATGTACCGACGCGTATTCCGGGGGCAGGTGGCGCCGGGACGCCACGGCGAGTTCTTGGCGGCAGTGGAGGAGGCGCTTCTCTACCAGCATCAGCGCGGGATCCGTGCCCGCTACTCGGTCTGGGACGCGCTCACGGGGCGCGCGAGCGAGGTAGAGATCGTCTCGGAATTCGAGTCGTTGCAGGACTTGGAGCAATTCGAGGAGCTCGTGGCACAGGACCAGGCTTTTGCGGGCATCCGGCAGCGCGTACGGGCGGCGATGATGTTCGAGAGTACGATGGTCACGTTGTACCGCCAGCTGGACGTGAGCCCGACGAGCTAGGCGCCGCCGGCGGCCTCGCGCGTGGGGAGGAGTCCGAGCGTTGCGCTCCATTCCTCCTGCACGCGGGCGACGGCGGCCGCATCGGTGCCGATCACGGCCCAGACTTCCGTGTCGTTCCTCGCCACCCAGATCGAGCGATTACCGTCGGTGGCGGTGACGGCACCGCCGGCCGTGAGCTCGACGACGTTGTCCGCGGTTTCGCTCAGGAGCCGGGCATACTGCTCGAAGAACTCACTGGCGTCCTGACGCGTGTCCCACGCGGTGTGCCATGCGAGCAGGCTGGTGTCGTTGGGTCCGATATAGAGGCTAAGGCGGTCGCCGCCCCAGCCGGCGCCCGCGCGGGCGGCGTCTGCACGGGGAAGGAAGTGGTCTAGATACTCGGTGATGATGAACTCGCCGATGGTGTCGTGACCGATCGGCAGCCAGTCGGCGCCGCTAAGCGCCGTGCGGAGATCGGGGTTGGGAAGGACGATGGGCTCCAGCGACGCGGGGTCGGCCGGAGGGTCGATGGAGTGGAGGAGTTGCTCGGTGGACTTAGGAGATATGGCAAGGACGCCATTAATGCCCTCGAACCCGGATCTGTCGCGGATATGAGCGGCGATCAAGGCGCCTTCGATGTAGGGAGAGAAGAAGATCTCTTTAACGATGGTTGGGGATGGCCAGGCGCGGGGCGGGCAGGACGTCTAGTGCAGTGGGGAGTTGTGGTCCGTACCGTTCGATGAGGTCCCTGAAGAGACTTTCGGCGACTGTGGCATCGCCTTCGACGATAAAGCGGAAGGCGAGGCGAGCGTCGGAGTTGCCGGAGAGTTCCTCGAACGTGTCTCCGATCTGAAAGTGCTGGTCCTGCAAGGCGTGTATGAACTCGTGGGTAACGGTGTCGAGATCACGGGAGGAGAGGCCGTCGTTGCCGCTAACGATGACGAAGGATGCGATATCCGGATCGTAAAAGCCAAGCACCCCGCTCTCGATCAGGTCCCGTTGCAGCTCGACCAAGCTGTCCTTCTCGTCGAGCAGGCCGAGGAGCCGGAGGGCGAACTCGGAGGCAAGATCCTCGCGCCGATCGGCATCGTCGGTGCCGGATTCGAAGTAGGTGACGATGTCGCTTCGGCGGATGAGGTAGACGGGGACTTCTCGGAGAAGTGGAAGGCCGCGCCGCTCGGCGACGGTTTGCCCGATTTCGTTCAGGATCTCTTTGTCCGCCGGGTCGGTCAGCGCGATGAGCAGGTCTACTCGAAGTCCCGGTGGGGCGCTTTCGAGGCTGGGCGCGGGGACTACGGGTTCGCCGGCATCCGGTGGAGAGGGTGGTTCAACGGGTTGGGGAGGAGGGCGCTCGTTAGGGGGCGGTTGCGCGACGAGGGGCGGCTCGGCGGATGTGGGCGATATGGGAGGCGATTGGGCGTCAGGAGGTGGTTCGTTGGTGGCTGGCGGTGCGGGCGGCGGCTCGATGTCCTCCCAGGCTTGCTGGCGGGGAGCTTCGCTGGCGCGGGGCGGGGGGTCCTCACCGCAAGCAGTGAGGAGGAAGGCGAGCGTCGTGGCGAATGCGATGCAGGCAGCAGGGAAACGAAGGACCGCCATTGGAGAGAGCTCCGTTTATATACTCAAGGTAGCCAGTCGGCGAGCGCAGACCGCGATCGGAGTAAAGAGGAGAACGTGATAGTCGAGCGCGACGCGAGTGTGGTAGCGGAGTATCGGGAAGCGTGGGACGCTTGGCAATTGCAGTTAGAGAGGGTGCACCAGACGTTTCTGGATGGTGTGCCGTTGGGGGCCCCGCAACTCAAAGGGTTGCTGAACCGGGAGACGCGCGCCAAGGAACGCTACGACGCGGCGCGGCGCAAGCTGCTGGGTCTGCCCTATACAGGAGCGGAAGCGGATGGATTCGCGATCCCTCCCGGACCGCCGGCGCGGTAGGGGCCTGCGGCGGTGGTGGATTTGGTGATAGCGACGCCGCGGTCGCGCCGATCCCGTGGGATCCGCCAGTGGTGAGAGCATTGCGTCCGGATCCCTCGACGTTGGGCTCGTGCTCGTTGGGGGACAGAAAATTGATCGGGCCGAATTGGCAGCCGTAGACTGACTACAGCGCGCGAGGGGCGACCTGCGAGTCGCTCGCGCGGCACGGGGATGCCGTGGACGAATACGGGGTCGATCTAGACGAGATCGGGCGCGTCATTGATGCGGCGGAGGTGTTGGTGGTGCGCTTCCAGGTGGTGGAGGCGCGGCTGTTGCTCGATTTTCGAACGTCGCCCAGCGAGGAGCCGCTGGTCAAGGTTGTTCCACGTGCCGGGTCGGTGGAGGAGCGCTTCCGTAGCCTGAAGAAGCTGCGCCCGGCTTTCCCCCTGCCCGATCGGATTCTTTCCTTCCTGTGGCCGCGTGGCGTGCTGGCACTGGAAGAGTCCGGCGTCCTTGGTCGATTGGAGCGTCGCTTGGGCGAGTTGGGCGGCGCGGCGGCGCAGACCGCGTGCACAGAGGCCTATGACGAGCTGCGGCGCGAGGAGTCGGCGATGCTCGTGGCGGCGATCCGGGGTGGTGACGGGTTTCAGACCTTGTGGCAGCGGGATCCCGAGATTGACTAGCGCAGTGGGGCCTGCTGTGGCGATCGACCTGCGTAGCGACACCGTCACGCAGCCGACGCCGGCTATGCGGCGTGCAATGGCGGAGGCGGTGGTAGGAGATGACGTCTTCGGCGAGGACCCAACCGTCAATGCGCTGGAGATGGAGGCGGCGCGGCGGTTGGGCAAAGAGGCTGCGCTGTTCGTCGCAAGCGGGACGATGGGGAATTTGGTTGCGCTCCTGACGCACTGCGAGGCGGGCGATGAGGTGCTCGTGGGCGATCAGGCGCACATTTTTCAGCGTGAAGTGGGGGCGGCGGCGCGCGTAGCGGGTTTGATGATCAGCACACTGCCAAACGAGTCCGATGGAGGATTCGATCCGGAGCGTGTGCGCCGGATGGTGCGCGGATCGGACTTGCACGAACCCCGGACTCGCTTACTGACGCTGGAGAACACGCACAACTATCTGGGTGGGGCGGTGCTGAGCGTTGCGCGGACGCGTGCACTCACTGATATCGCGCGGGAGATGGGTCTGCGCAGCCATTTGGATGGGGCACGGATATTTAATGCCGCGTTGGCGGCGGATGCGTCGGCGGCGGAGCTTGCGGCGAGCTGTGATTCGGTGGGGTTCTGCCTGTCAAAGGGGTTGGCGGCGCCGGTGGGATCGCTGCTCTGCGGAGAGGCGCCTTTCATTGAGCGCGCGCGCAAGTATCGCAAGATGCTGGGTGGTGGCATGCGCCAGGCGGGGGTGCTGGCGGCGGCGGGCTTGGTGGCGCTGCGTGAGATGGTGTCGCGGCTGGAGGCGGACCACGCCAACGCGCGCCGCTTGGCCTGGGGCTTGGCGGAGCTCGGCCTGCCGGTCGACGTGGAGGGCGTCCAGACGAACATCGTGGTGGTGCCGGTTCCCGGCGGCGCGGGGCAGGCTTTCCAGCGCGCGCTGGCGGAGCGGGGAGTGCTGGCGACGGTGATTAGTAGTGGGCGGGCGCGGTTCGTGACGCACTATGGGATCGAAGAGCAGGACGTGGACGAGGCGCTGAGCCGGGTAGAGGCCGTGTTACCGGAGCGGTTTGTGAAGGCTGTTGCGGAGTGAGGGGCCGGTGGCGGCAGCGCCTGCTCGCCGTCTGTGCGGTAGTGGTTGTCCTCGCCGTTGCCTGTAGCGAGGAGTCCGAGTTTCCCGATCCTAGTGATCCGGTCAGCGCCCTGCCTTGGCCGGACTACGAGCTGACGCGCTACACCATCACGGATCAGACGGACGAGGTGCTGGGCTCGGTTGAGTTCGAGATCGCGCGCCAGGGAGAGGAGTATGCGCTGCGGGTGCTGTTCATGCTGGACAACCCGCCGCTGCACGATGAGACGATGGTACGCATCCGGGCGGACTCGCTGGAGCCGATCGGCTACGAGCGGCGAGCGTCCGACGACGAGGACCAACTGGAGGTGACGGGAAGCTACAGCCGAGACACAGTGGTCGTGCGAATAGTAGAGAACGGGATCGTGCGAGTGGCAGAGAACGGGGAAGAGGAAGTGGAGACGGGAGAGTTCGCGTTCGATAACGACAGCTCAGCCTGGCTGTGGCGCAGCATCGCCTTCGATCAAGACGCGCAAGTGGTGTACCGCTCGGTGAACGTGCCCCAGCGGCGAAGTCAACTCGTACGGTTACGGGTGCGGGGCCAAGATTGCGTCGCCGTGCCGGCGGGGAATTTCCTTGCATGGCAGGTGGAAGTGCGGCCTGGGCTGGACCGGCAGACCGTGTGGTACGCGGTGGAGGACCCCCAACTCTTGATCCGCTGGGACCAGGAGCCGCGCCGGTTCCTCCTGCGAGAGGTGGTCACCGCGCGCGGTGGTGATCCGATCGCAGTCGAGAGCGGGAATTGCGCGGTTCCTTAGGGTGCGGGATTCCCGCCGGGAGACTGGCAGTTTCGCCGTCGTGGACGGCGTGGGGCATTGAGTTGCCCGAGGGGAGATCGGCGGGAGCTGCGGGTTGCGAACTGGTGGGTTCACTCTGGTGCGCAGGGCTCAAAACGGCGCGCGGAGCCAGTCCCAGATCGCCTCAAGGGCTTCGATGAAAGTGAAGTCGTCGAGCCAGCGGCCTTCGTGCAGGACGAATTCTTGGAACGTCTTGATCGCCGTGAGGAAGACGAGCCAAAACGCCACGTTCCAGCGATTGAAACGGAACTGCGTGCCGCGCAGACGCGGGTACCAGTGGGGAAGGCTGGCGACGAAGAGGAACCAAAACTCGAAGACGTTGGGGAAGAAGAGCAGCAGGTCACGGTTCCCGGTGGTTTCGAAGACGATGAACCCGACGAGGCGATAGCTGAAGAGGGTGAGGGCGATATCTTTGGCGGGGCCCTGCCAGCGCCAGGCAACGAGCAGGAAGGCCAGCATATACACCTGGTCGCTGTACTTGTCGAAGCGCTGGTAGTCACCGAGACCGCCCAGATCGAGCAGGTTCATCCAGAGCAGGTCGCTCAGATCGATGAAGACGGCGATGAGGCCGCCCACGAAAGCCCAGCGCAGAACTGGGAGTGAGCCGAGGACGCGGATCGCGCCGACGACGAGGATCTCCATGGGGCTATTGTCAGCCGCGCGGGTATGCCGCGCCTAGTGGCCTGGCGGCAGGTGGCGGGAGCTAGTAGGTGGAGACGTTGATCTCGGTGAGCTGGCCCGTGACGAGGAAGATGGCGCGCTCGCAGATGTTGGTGGCGCGATCGGCGATGCGCTCAAGGTTATGGGAGCACCAGATCACGTGAGTGACGGCGTCGAACTCGCTGGCGTCGTGAGGAACGCCGGCGAGCCGCCGCACAAGACGCTGGTTGACGGCGGTGTAGAGTTCATCGACCTCATCGTCGAGATCACAGGTGGCACGCGCGCGCGCTTCGTCTTTCTCGATGAACGCTGCGATGGCGAGGCGGAGCATGCCTTGGGCCTTGTCTTTCATCTCCCAGAGTGCGGGTTCCTCGCTGGCGATGGGGTCGTCTTGGAGGAACAAGGCGATACGGGCGATACCGTCGGCGTGATCCGCGATGCGTTCGAGCTCGGTGACGATGGAGAGGACGGAGACCATCTCGCGCAGGTCGGAGGCGACGGGCGCCTGGCGAGCCATGATGTCGAGGCACCGTTCCTCAATGGCGTATCGCTCGGCGTTGATCTCGTCGTCACCCTCGACGACCGCTCTGGCAAGCGCGAGGTCGCGGCGCTGGAGTGCGTCCATCGCGTCGGTGATGGCTTTGTCAGTACGAGAGTGGAGCAGACGGACATCGTCGTGGAGTCTGGCGATGCCTTCTTCGAGAAGCGTGCGCGCCATAGCGAATCCTTCCGCCCGCGGCTAGCCGTAGCGCCCTGTGATGTAATCCTCGGTGCGGGAGTCCTTGGGGTTGGTGAAGATGTCGTTTGTCGGCGCGAATTCGACGAGGCGGCCGGTACGGTCATCGGCGGCGAGCAGGAAAGCCGTGTAGTCGGAGACGCGGGCGGCTTGCTGCATGTTGTGCGTGACGACGACGATCGTGTAGTCCTCCGCGAGTTCGCGCATGAGGTCCTCGATCTTGAGGGTGGCGACCGGGTCCAAGGCGCTGCAAGGCTCGTCCATGAGAATGACGTCCGGTGAGACGGCGATGGCGCGAGCGATGCAGAGGCGCTGCTGCTGACCGCCGGAGAGCGCAAGCGCGTTCTTCTTCAGATCGTCTTTGACTTCGTCCCAGAGGGCAGCGCGCCTGAGGGATTGTTCTACGAGTTCCTTGAGGTCCCCCTTTGTAGCCATTCACCCGTGGGCCGAAGGCGACGTTGTCGAAGATGGATTTCGGGAAGGGATTCGGCTTCTGGAAGACCATGCCGATGCGGCGGCGGATGATTACGGGATCGACGCCGTAGCCGACCAACTGTTCCCCTTCGAAGTCAATGGATCCCGTCATGCGGAAGCTGGGGACCAGATCGTTCATGCGATCGAAGCAGCGGAGCAGCGTGCTCTTCCCGCAACCGGAGGGGCCGATCAGGGCAGTGACGCGCCCTTTCGCGATGTCGAGGTCGATGCTGTCGAGCGCCTGGAAGTCGCCGTAGTAAACGGAGAGGTTGCGAACGCGCAGCGAGAGATCTTCCCTGACCTCCTGACGGACGGCGGCCTGCTGGGCCCGGATCTCGCCGGTAAGGTCGCGGTCCGCGCTGGGAATTTGCGTTGCGGCCTGCCCCGTGCGGGGAGCCGGGACGCGGCGGCCGGCGTCCGAGTCGTCGTCGTGGGTGTCCGGGGTCTTAGGGTGCTTGAGCATGGTCACCCGATCCCTCGTTTCTACCAGCGTACGCGGGTCTTCGCTCTGAGGAAAATGGCGAGGCTGTTCATGATCAGCAGGATGATCAAGAGCAGGATGATGCCGGCGGCGGCGATCTCTTGGAAACCGGGCTGGGGTCGCGATACCCAGTTGAAGATTTGGATCGGCAGGACGGTGAAGGGATCCAGCGGGTCCTGGGGCAGGAAGGCGATGAAGGTGAGTGCGCCGATCATGATCAGTGGCGCGGTTTCGCCAATGGCGCGGGACATGGCGAGAATATTGCCGGTGAGCATGCCGCCGAAGGCATACGGCAGGACGACCGAGCGGGTGACCTGCCAGCGCGTGGCGCCGAGGGCGTAGGCGCCTTCGCGCATGGAGGGGGGAACGGCGCGCAAGGACTCTTGGCCGGCCACGATGATGATGGGCATGACGAGAAGGGCCATCGTCAAAGCCCCGGAGAGCACGCTGCGCTCGAGCTCCATGGCGCGTACGAAGAGCTGGAGGCCGAGCAGGCCGTAGACGATGGAGGGGATGCCGGCGAGGTTGGCGATGTTGAGCTGGACGAGACGCGAGAACCAGTTGCGCCGAGCGTACTCTTCTAGATAGATGGCCGCTGCGACCCCGAGAGGGAAAGCGACGGCAGCGGTGATGACCATCATGTAGAGCGTGCCGATGACGGCCGCCTTCACCCCCGCCCGATCGGGAAAGCGGGAGGCGAAGCTATTCAGGAAATTGGTGTCGAGGATGGTGGGGAGTCCGAAAAGACGGGCAGCGCCGTCGAGGACAACATCAACGACGAGCGCGCCCAGCATGGTAAGTCCGATGAGCACCGCGAGGAGGCAGGAGCCGACAAAGATCCGACCGATCCAGCGGCGAAGCGTGAGGCGAGGGTTCCAGACAGTCGGCGCGGGCGCCGCGACCGTGGTCATTCGTACTCCTCACGGAAGCGGTGCGCGACCCACTGGGCGATGAGGTTCATGCCCAGCGTGAAGACGAAGAGCGTCATCGCGACGGCGAAGAGCGTGCGGAACTCCAGGCTGCCTTGGGGGGTATCGCCAAGGCTGATTTGGACGATGAACGAGGTCATCGTCTGAATCGTCTCGCGGGGGTCGATGGTGAAATTGGGGTTCTGGCCGGCGGCGATGGTGACGATCATGGTCTCGCCGATCGCGCGCGAGAAGGCAAGGATGATGGAGGCGATGACGCCGGAGAGCGCGGCGGGAAGCACGACGCGGACCGCCGTCTCCATCCGCGTCGCGCCCATTGCGAAGGACGCCTCCCGGAGGGAGCGCGGTACGGCCGACATGGCGTCCTCACTGAGGGAAGAGATCATGGGGAGGACCATGATGCCCATGACGATGCCGGCGCTGAGCGCATTGAAGATGCTCACTCCGGGAATGTTGAAAATGTCGCGGATGATTGGAGTGATGAAGAGCAAGGCGAAGTAGCCGTAGACGACGGTGGGGACCCCCGCCAGGATTTCAAGGACGGGCTTGACGACTTCGCGAACTTTTTCTGGAGCGAACTCGCTCAGGAAAATCGCGGCCAGCAGTCCGAGCGGCACTCCGACGATGAGCGCGATCACCGCCACCATCACGGTGCCGCTGACGAGCGCCCATACGCCGAAGCTCTGATCCGAGGTGATGAGCGGGGACCACTGCGTAGAGCCGAAGTACTCGAGGAAGCTGATTTCGCGGAAGAACTCGATCGTTTTCGAAGAGCAGGATGAAAACGATGCCGATGGTGACGAGTGCGCCCAGCGAGGCGCTGAGGAAGAGGAGGAGATGGGCGACGCGGCCGCTGGACGTTTCACCGCCCCGCGCCGCTCCGGCTCGGGTTGAGGTAGGTGCGCCAGAGATGTTGCAGCGTGGAGCGACGGGGAAGCGTGTGGATCACGCGCCGAGGCTACGGAGCACGCTGCGGGAGTGGGTTAAGAGGCGGTTAAGGTCTCCGTCTGCGCCGTCTGCGTGATACTCCTGCGGCGCGGCTCGTCCGCGGCGCGTTCCCGATCTATCGAGACGGGGAGGGAGAAGGAGAACGTCGAGCCGTGGCCGAGTTCACTTTCGAGGGCGACCTCGCCCCCGTGGATCTGGGCGATATGCCGAACCAACGCCAAGCCCAAGCCGCTCCCCATGCTGGCCGGAGCGGGAGCGATCGAGCTGATAGAAGCGCTGGAACACCCGGCTCTGCTCTTCGCGGGGGATCCCGATGCCGGTGTCACGGACGCAGAGCCACGCCATGTTGCTTTGTGACCGTGCGAAGACGGTGATCGCACCGGGCGCCGGGGTGAACTTGGTAGCGTTCTGGAGAAGATTGAGGAGGGCCTGAAGAGCGAGATCGGGGATCGGCGGCGATGGCGAAGTGGGGCGGTACGACGGGCTCCACCGCAAGGGTCAAGCCTGCGCGGGCGGCCTGTGGGCGGATGCGCTCGGCGGCTTCCGTGATCAATTGCGCAACCTCCACGGATCGGATCTGTGGCTGGGCGAGGCCGGATTCGAGGCGGGCAAGTTCCAGCATCTCCTCAACCAGTTGGGCCATGCGATCCGTCTCGGCGTGAATGATCTGATGGAAGCGGGCGGCCTCGTGCTGGGGGAGGCCTTGCTCAAGGGTTTCGATGGCGCCGCTGATTGAGGTCAGCGGCGTACGGAGTTCGTGCGAGATATTGGCGACGAAGTCACGGCGAGCGGCTTCGGCTGCGTGGAGGGCCGTGGACGTCGTGCATGACGAGGACGGCGGACCAGTCGCCCCCTTCAGCAACGGGAGCGGCGACGGTTTGGAAGTGGCGCTCGTTGTGGCGAATGAGGGCGGGAGGAGCAGGCGTCCCGCTTTGAGCTTGCCGGACGAGTTCATAGATCTGGTGGTCAGGGAGGACGTCGAGCAGGGATGCACCGACGACGGTCTCGTTGGTGGGGCGGGCCGCGTGCGCGGCTGGGTTGGCGGTAGAGCACGGTGCCCCCATGGTCGACCGCGACGACGATGTCCGCGGATGCGGCGAGCGCAGCCGCGAGGCGGCGGCGCTCGTCAGCCAGCGCGTTGCGCTCACGCTGCAGCTCTGCCTGGGTTGCGTTGAGCGCGCGAGCGATGGCGCGCGTCTGCTCGGGCCCGCTGAGCGGGAGGGGAGTGGCGGCTATGGCGGCACGGCCGAGTCGCTGCAAGGGACGAGCGATCGCGGTGTGAAGGACAAGGATCGCGATGATACCGCCGAGCGTGGCGATGGCCGTCGCGATCGCGACGGAGCTGACCAGCGAGTCGCCGCCGCGCGCTGAATCCGGCAGGGCGACCCGCGCGAATCCGAGGAGCGCGCCTGTGCTATCGCGCACGGCGACGGCGACGAAGGTTGCGGATTCGCCAACGGCAGGGGCGTGGCGGCGGGCGCGGCCCACGCCACGCGCAGTGGCTTCGGTGATTTCGGGCTGGGTCGCCTGGTTGATGCCCGCGCCGTCGGGCGCGCCGAAGACCGTACCGTTCGGGGCGATAAAGCTGACCGCACCGTCGCCTTGGGCGAGTGAGGCGGCGAGAGTTGCCAGCGCGTCGCCGTTATTCGCGGCGAGCGCGTCGACGGCGAGATGGCCGAGTTGGCGCGCCTGCGCGGCGAGACGGTCGTCGACCGCGTCGTGCGTACTGTTGATGGCCGTGAGGGTTGCGTAGGTAGCGACTCCGCCTATCACGGCGATCAACACGACGATGGCCGTCGCGCTGAAGCGGGCGCTGAGGCTCTGAAGCACGGCTCTACATTACAGCTCGAAGCGGTAGCCGGCGCCGCGGACCGTCAAGAGATGCGTCGGCGTCGCGGGATCAGGCTCGATTTTGCGACGGAGCCAGCGCACGTGCACGTCGACGGTGCGGCTGCCTCCGGTGAAATCGTAATTCCAGACGTCATTGAGGATCTGGTCGCGGTCAATGGCACGGCCGGGGCGCTGTGCGAGATAGGCGAGGAGATCGTACTCCTTCGGGCGCAGCGGGACGACCGTGCTGGCTTGCCGGAGTTCGCGGCGAGCGGTGTCGAGGGTGAAATCGCCAAAGGTGATGATCAGCGGCGCGGCACTCGCGGCGCCGTTGCGGCGTCGGAGATGGGCGCGGACGCGGGCCAGCAGTTCGGCGATGCTAAAGGGTTTCGTAATGTAGTCGTCCGCGCCGAGGTCGAGGCCATGAACGCGATCGGCCTCGGCCGTACGAGCGGTGAGGACAAGGACGGGGACGTTCGAGTCACGGCGGATCTGCCGCAAGACCTCAGTACCGCTCAGTAGCGGCAGCATGAGATCCAAAATGATGAGGTCGGGTTGGAGGCGCCGGGCCGACTCGAGCGCTTGCTCGCCATCCCCGGCGGTGTGGACATCGAAGCCTTCCCGTTCGAGATTGAACCGAATCGTCGTTGCGATATGGTTTTCGTCCTCGACGACTAGGACCGTTGCCACGGCGACGCCTCCGGCGCGTATAGTCCAGCGGGGCTTTTGGTGGATGCTGGACGGTCATGGTGAGTGTATCGATGGGTCGGGTCGGGTCGTTGCCTTCGCGGTTAACTCCCGGTTAATCACGGTCGCGGCTCGGACGGTTGAGAGCCCTGTGGGTGCAAGAGAAGAGGCGCTTGGTCTTGTGGTCGAGCGGATCGGCGGCGGAGTGGCTTGTCGCCGAGGTCGCTGCCGACTGCTTTGCTAAGGTTCCACGGAGAAGGCGGACGCGACGATCGCTCTGCAAGTGGGGGGCGCGGAGGCCGTCATGGCTTCCAGAGCTTCGGCTGGGATTTGGGCGGGCTTTGGGGCCGCGGCTGCGCTTGCTGCGCCGCCGGCGCGCCTGGGCGGGCGGGTGCGGTGGTGCCCGGGTTGGTTGTGGGCCGGATCAGGCCGACGTGAAAGAGGAGATCGGGAACGGCCATGCTGCGACAGGTGAAGGCGGGCGTGTCTCGCTCCGTGTAGGAGGATGATTCCGAGTCGCGGAGTTCGCGGACAAGGGCGAGGAACTCGCCCGGGTCGTTGCCCTCGAAGGCGACAACGAACTCTTGGTCGTCGAGGCCGAAGGAGTAGGTCGTGTTGATGAGGATGTCGTGGTACTTGTGGCCGATTGCGATGTGCCTCGCTCATAATGCGCTGCCGCTCATCCAGCGGCAGCGTGTACCACTTGCGTGTTTTAACCATCGGGTAGACGAAGAGGTAATCGGCGCGGCCTCCATCCTCGCGCAGCGTCTCGCGCCCGGCGGTTTCGGGGTGAAGAGGGTTCTGATACTGCGAGCGCATGGTCATGGAGAGATAGGAGTAGGGACGCTCGAGGGCAGCGCCGAGCGGCGAGTTTACGAGGGCGGCGTGCCAATCCATGATCAGCCGGAGATCGTCCGAGACTTGCCAGATCAGGAAGTCCGTGTCGGCGCGCGTGCCGATGGTCGAGTAGGTGCGGGTGAGCATGCGCTCTCCGGATTTCTCCAGGGAGCGTTTTGAGGATCCTGCCGAGCTGATTACGGGCCTCGTCCGGGGCGCCGCGGACGGAGTCGCGCAGCCGGAAGAATCCGAACTTGACGAACTGTTTGCCGCGGGCCGGATTGTCGCTTCGAGTGTGGGCGGCGCGGGCCGACGGATCCGCTGCGTCGGATTGGCTCGGAGCCTCTGGCGGCTGCGCTTCTGGGGTCATCGGGCGCTGGCGGCTTTGGGCTGAGCGGCTTCGACTTCCCGCGGGAGGCCGTAGTTTGATGCAAAGAGCTCCTCAATGCGGGACGCTTCCTCGTCGCTGATGTCGGGGCAGTCCGACGCGGCGGCGAATTCCTCGATCTGGTCGAGGCCGTAGATATTGGGGAGCGCGCTCACGACCTCGGGCGTCCGCAGAACGTAGCGCAAGGCCGCTTGGCCCAGCGTGCGCCGGCCGTCCTGCTTGAGAAACTCCAACTGATCGATCTTCTTCAGCCCGTTGACGAGCCAGGAGCGCGGGCGGTGACTGCGATGATCGTTGGGGCCGAAGGTGGTGTCCTTGGTGTACTTCCCCTCGAGCATTCCGGAGGAGTGCGGAACGCGCACGAGGAGCGAGCGGCCGTTGTGGCGAGCGGCGGCGAGCAAGGCGCGCCCGGGATCAAGCTCCAAGGCGTTGTAGATCATCTGGACGGTGTGCGCCGGACGCTGGGAGAGGGAATAGCGGCCCTCGTCCAGCCAGCCGATCGCGGGGCCGAGCGCGACGCCGATGGATCGGACCTTGCCCTCGCGCTGGACGCGGTCCAGGAAGTTCCACACGTCGTCGCGTTCGAGATGCTCCATGCGGGCGTTGTGTAGCTGCCAATGGTCGATGCGGTCCGTATTCAGGCGCCCAAGGGCGTTGTCCAGGGAGCGCTGGAGGAAGTCCGGATCGAGGCGGTGGGGCGGCTCGGTGTGGCCGGTCCGGCGCTCCTTGGCGGATTCCCAGTCGTAGCCGAACTTGGTGGCGATGACGACGCCGTCACGGGCGGCGCCGGGAAACGCCTTGGCGAGCAAGGTCTCGCCGCGGCCGAAGCCGTACGTCGCGGCGGTGTCGAAGAACGTGATGCCGCGATCGCGGGCTTGGCGGAGGAGGGCGACGGCCTCGTCGTCGGAGTAGTCGCCCCACCAGCCGGCGGCGAGCGTCCAAACGCCAAAGCCGATCTCGGAGACCTGGATGTTGGTGCCGGCGATGGTGCGGTAGCGCATCAGGTGCCGCCTAGTCGCCGCCGGCGGCGACGGGGGCCGCGGTGCGGGAGAGTTCCTTGAGACGCGGGTAAACTTCCTCGGCGAAGAGTTTCATGCCCCCCACCGTTTCCTCGTGCTCCAAGAAGCCTGCTTGGCCCATCATGAGCAGGTGCCCGAAGCCGCCGACGTGGTCGTAGAGCTTCTTGATCTGGTTGAAGACCGTGTCCGGATTGCCGGCGAAGAGGATCCCCTTCGCGATCTGCTCCTCGACCGAGGTACGGCCGAAGTGCGCCTGCGGGCCGGCCAGGCTGTTGGCGCGCAGCGCTTTGACGTTGGCTTCGACGGAGGAGTAGCCGGGCGGGTTGGCGAAGTGCGGCGGGACCTTGTTGGCTTCGAGATACCAGAGCACCTTGCGGGCGCCCTCGTAGCCGAGCTCGTCCGTTTCTCCGGTGTGAATGAGGGCGGCGTAGGCGAAGCGGTCGAGGCCGAGTTGTGGCAGGCCGATCGCACCGCGGCGGGCGCGGTAGGTGGCGTAGATCTCCTTGGTGACGTCGAAGCCGGTGAGGAAGCTCGCGGCGATGTAGCCGCGCTCGGCGATCTTGGGGGCGCTCTTGGGATTGAGCGTGGTGATCCAGACCGGCGGTGGGGTTGCTGGTAGGGGCGGGGCCAGATGTTGACCTGGCGATGGTGGTAGTACTTGCCCTCGAAATTGAAGGGGCCGTCGTGCGTCGTGAGCGCCTTCATGATCAGGTCGTGCGCCTCCCAGAAGCGCTCCTGCATGCGCGTGGGATTGATGTGCCGGCCGAGATCTCATAGGGGACGCCGCGCACGAAGCCGAGTTCGAGGCGCCCGCGGGAGATCACGTCGATCATCGCCATCTCTTCCGCGACGCGGACGGGCTGGTTGCGGTTGGCGATCGGGTTGCCCAAGATCAGGAGCCGCGCCGTCTTGGTTTCACGTGCCAGGATGCCCATGACGATGGGCACCGCCGGGTCGACGCAGGTCGCGGTTTGGTGATGCTCGTTCGCCATGATCTCGATGCCGAGCTCTTCGGCGATGAGCCACTCGTCGATGTAGCGGTGGTAGAGGTCGGCGCCGATCTTGGGGTCGTAGTACTTGTTGGGGAGCGTGACGCGGATCGAGTCGAAGGTGCTCTCATCGGGGAGATAGGGGTAGGCGTTCTCGCTGAAGTGCCAGGCTTGCATGTGATCACCTATCCGGCGAAGCCGCGCACGAGGTTGACGAAGCGCTCGGGTTGCTCAAGGTAAGGGCGGTGCCCGGCCTCCGGGATGGTCTCCAAGCGGGCGCCGGGGATGGCGGCGGCGAAGGCTTCCACGTACGCGCGTCCGACGAGCCCGTCGCTCTCGCCCCAGAGTAGCAGCGCGGGGACATCGACTCGATGGAGGCGCCCCTTGAGCTTGGGATTGTGCATGTAGGGTTCCCAGGTGTAGAGGGCCAGCGCCTCGCGGTTGCGGGCGACGATGGCCAGCTGCTCGTCCGACATCTTCTCCAGCTGGGGGAGCCACGCCTCGGGATCGTGGTAGAGCCGGCGCGTGACCTCGTCCCAGGGCATGGCGAAGACGTCGGGGATGTCGCGGGTCCAGCGGTCGCCCACCTTGATCCCCACCGGGTCGACCAAGATGAGGTGGGAGAAGTCGCGGGTGTCGCGGACGGCGATCTCGGCCGCGATCCAGCCGCCCATGGAATAGCCCATCACGACGGCGTCCGGTCGCGCCAGATCACGCAGGAAGTCGAGGTAGAGGTAGGCCAGGTCGTCGATCGTGTTGATCGCCTCCGGGCCGGGGGAGCCTCCGAAGCCGGGATGGGAGGGCGCGATGACCTCGAAGTGCTGGGCCAGAGCGTCGAGGTAGGGCGCGTGCTCCATGCCGCCGCCGCCGTGCAGGATGAGCAGGGGACGGCCCTCGCCGAGGCGCAGCGCCTCCAACGCCAGCTCCCCGATGACGAGACGGCCGTGTTGCCTGGGGTCTTCGCTCACGCTGCTCGATCCTCCCTGCGGGCCGGCACGTTCCTGGTTAGACGGGGCGCAACCGTGTGATTTTACAGGCTGGTGCGTTTGGTGCGCCTCCCGGCGGCTGGCCGGGGAGGTAGCGCGTCGCGTAGCATCGGAAGCCGTTACAACGAACTTTTGCGGAAGAGGCGGCCATGCGACTGGTGACCTTGCGGCGCGAGGATGGGACGACGCGGGCGGGCCGGGTCGAGGACGGGGAGATCGTCGAGCTTCCCTTCGAAGACGTGGGGGCCTTGCTCTCGCACCACCCGGAATGGGAGCGGGTGGCGGCGGAGGAGCGCGGTCCGACGCACGACCTGGCGACGGCCGGCTTGGCCCAACCGATCCTCTTCCCGCCCAAGATCATCGGGGTGGGGCTGAACTACGTCAGTCACATCCAGGAGATGGGCAACGAGCCGCCCAAGCACCCGATCCTCTTCGCTAAGTACGCCCGCGCGCTGATCGGGCCGCGTGACCCCATCCTGCTGCCGCGGGTGTCGGACAAGGTGGACTGGGAGGTGGAGCTGGCGATCGTGATCGGGCAGGAGGCGCGGCACGTCCAGCCCCACGAGGTGACGCGCGTCGTGGCCGGCTACTCGATCATCAACGACGTCTCGGTGCGGGACTGGCAGGTGCGGACGGGACAGTTCCTCTCGGGCAAGACGTTCGAGCGCTCGACGCCGCTGGGGCCGGCGCTCGTGACGCACGGCGAGCTGCTCTACCCGGGCGAGCTGGATGTGCAGTGCGAGGTGGACGGGGAGGTGGTGCAGCAGGGGAACACCTCCGACCTGCTCTTCGGGATCGTGGAGTTGGTCTGCTATCTCAGCCAGATCTTCACGCTCGACCCCGGAGACGTGATCGCAACGGGCACGCCCAGCGGGGTGGGAGCGGGACGCAAGCCGCCCGTCTTCCTCAAGCCGGGGCAGGTGGTGCGGACGAGCATCGAGGGACTGGGGGAGCTGGTGAATCCCTGCGTCGCCGAGGAGTAGCCGTCTTATTGCGGGGGTAGCTCAGGGGTAGAGCTCCTGCCTTCCAAGCAGGAGGCCGCGGGTTCGAATCCCGTCCCCCGCTCCATGCTTTTCGTGGCCGCTTTGGCATGCACCGACTAGCGATGCGCTGGCGTCGCCCTTGATTCCGTCTACGGCGGCTTGCGCTGCACCCTTGCGAGTGGTGCGGCTCCAGAACAGGCCGCGTGCTGCAGGATGCTACTCCCCGGCGGCGGCCAGCTTGCCGCGGCCGGCGTAGGTCGAGCGGCCGATGGCGGTCGCGATCTGGGCCGTGTGCTGGAGGTCGTGGAAGGCGAAGTGAGAGAGCACGTTGAGCACGCTGAGCGGGCCCAAGGCGCTGTGCCGGCCCGTTCGCCCGAGCTGATCGTCGCGGAGATTGCGGAAGACGGCCAGCGTGTGCGTCCGCTCGTCGGCGAAGGCCGCTAGCAAGCCGGACAGGCTCAGTCCGCGGCTGCGCAGCGCCTCGAGCACGGCGGGTCCGTCGACGTTGACGATCTCGGCATCGTCGCTGTCGAGGATCGTTTGGATGCGGGCGCGCAGGGCGGGCTCCTCGGCGGAGACGAGATGGCCCAGCACGTCGACGGCGGCCCAGCCGCCGTCCTCGCCGGGGGCCTGCGCCAGCTCGGGCGGGAGCGCGCCCAGCAGGGCCTGCAGGGCGTCGGGGGTGGCTTCCAGGATCGCGATCGCCTGATCGGCGGCGGTGCGTTCTACGGTCGACATGGGTCCCTGCTCCCCGCTCTCTCCTAGCTCTGCGCGGCGCCGCGATACTGCGCCCGCTGCGCGTCCTGGATCTGCTCGATCTGCTCGTAGCGGCGGCCGTAGATCTGGGGCGGGTCCCAGCTGTTGAGACCGGCGTAGGTGTCGATCTGGCTGCGATGGTGGATGTCGTGCTCGGTCATCATCATCAGTACGCGCCAGCCGCGCACGGTGCTGTCCGTATCGACGAGCGGCACCCGGCGCTGCAGCCAGTCGGCCGGGGTGTCCTGCAGGGCCTCGCGGAAGGCCTCCTCGCTGCGTTCGAGGGCGGAGATCCACTGCTCGCGGGAGCTAACGTCGGGGAACTCGGGGAAGATCCAGCCCTCCGCGCGGTAGGCGCTGGCGAAGAACCCCCGCGAGGCCGCGACGTGGGCCACGATCTCGTTCACGCTCCACGCGTTCTCGCCCTCCCCGGCGGGAGGCTTCCATCCGTCGGCCTGGGGCGGCAGGGCGGCGACGTCGCGCATGGTGCGTTTGTTGATGGAGCTGAAATAGCGCAGGAAGTCTTCAATGCTGCTGAGCATGAGCCGTCTCCTTTGAGCGTGAGCGGCCTCTACGCTAGCAGTCTTGCGGGGTGCGTCGCGGGATCTGCTCGCGAGATCAATGGGGGATCAACGAGGAAGCGAGGCGGGACGTGATCGGAAACATCAAGACCGTGGCGATCTACGTGGCCGACCAGGAGGTGGCCGAGCGCTTCTACACGGAGCAGCTGGGATTCGAAGTGCGCCGCCGCCAGGCGATGGGGGCCGATGCCTCCTGGCTGGAGATGGCGCCGCCCGGCGGGGAGAGCCGGGTGGTGCTGTACCCGCGATCGCTCATGAAGGACTGGGCGGAGCGGAAGCCCTCGATCGTGTTCGGCTGCGAGGACGTTGCGGCGGAGCACCGGACCCTGAGCGAGCGCGGCGTCGTCTTCACGCAAGAGCCGGCGCCGATGCCCTGGGGCACGTTCGCGGCGTTCCGCGATCCAGACGGTAACGAGTTCTTGCTGGCCGAGGGACGCTAGCGCATCGCTTCCACCTACCGCGTGTCGTCGGCGGCGAGCTTGGCGGCGAGCTCGGCGTACTCGTCCAGGAGAGGCAGCACGGTTGCGGCGGGGGCGGGCGGGACGCCGAGGACCAGCCGTTGGAAGCCGAGGCCGATGAGGTCGCGGGCGTGCTCCTCGCGCGCGGCGGGGTCCGCCTTGGGCCAGGGGTTGAACGCGGTGAGGGAGATCGAGTCCATCGTTCGGCCGAAGTTGGCGGCGGTTTTCTCGAGCTCCGGTATGGCGCGGGTGAGGTCGCTGCGCCCGGGCAGCGGCATCCAGCCGTCGCAGTACTCAGCGATGCGGCCGTAGGCCCACTTGGTCGCGTTGGAGCCGAGGAGGATGGGCGGCCCGCCCGGCTGGACCGGCTTCGGCCACGACCAGACCGGACCAAAGTCCACGAAGCGGCCGTGATACTCGGCCGCGTCCTGGGTCCAGAGCGCCCGCATGGCTTGGACGTGCTCGCGCACCACCAGCCAGCGGTCCTGGAACGCGACCCCGTGGTTGGCGAGCTCCTCGGCGTTCCAGCCGGCGCCGATCCCGAAGATGAAGCGTCCGCCGGAGATCTGGTCGAGCGAGGCGACCGCTTTGGCGGTCGCGATCGGATCGCGCTGCGCGATCAAGCAGACGCCGGTCGCGAGCTTGATCCGGGAGGTCACGGCGGCCGCGGCGGTGAGGGCGACGAAAGGGTCGTGCAGGCGGGAGTATTCGCGAGGCAGCTCTCCGCCGCCGGGGAAGGGCGTTTCGCGGCTGCTGGGGATGTGCGTGTGCTCCGGCAAGAAGAGCGACTCGAAGCCG
Organism: Dehalococcoidia bacterium; assembly: GCA_963663895.2. Taxonomy (GTDB): domain Bacteria; phylum Chloroflexota; class Dehalococcoidia; order Bin125; family Bin125; genus JAPOXK01. Next base: position 111,282 of record CAXXRD010000005.1, read on the forward strand.
CGCTCCTCGACGGCCCTGGCAAGGTCCGGCGGCTGAATCGCTTCGTCAGTGGCGAACATCATGATGCCGATATCGGTCATGGTTTCCTCCGTGGTTGGTGGATTGCTGGGCGGGATGCTGTTACAGCAACTGGAAGGCGTCGCTGTAGATCGTGGGATTGAAAGGAGCGATCGCCTCCCGCACTTGCGGGGAAGGGTCGCCCAGGACATCGATCGTGACGTCCGAGCACAGCGAGACCAAGCGCTCCAGCAGCACGCCCATGTTGCTCATGTGCGCCATGAGTGCCTCGGAGTTGGAGTAGGTCTCCTGGATTTTGGCGCGCGCGCCGTCCGGGCTCAGGAACCAGTCGTAGCGCGAAGTGCCGGGGTCTCTCTCTCGGACGGCGGCCAGCAGCTGTCCCGCCGTGGCTTTGAAGGCGTCCGTTTTGCCCGATGCGATCGTGCACGATACGACTATTCGCAGCTCATCCATGGTTGTACTTCCTCGCTGTGCGGGAGGATGGATCCGCGAGCGGCATTGTAGACCCCGCCACGCGCGGAACAGAGGGTGGGGAGGGCTTAGAAGTAACTGGCGATTAAGGCAGCTTGGCCGATGTCCGCAGTAGCTACTGCAACGGAAGCGGGGACTGCCACCAGCTGGGGCGCCCGCTGAGCTCGATGCGTTCGACCCACTTCACCCAGTTGTAGCCGCGGCGCCCCGGCGCGATCAGGCGCAGCGGGTAGCCGTGAGCGCTCGAGAGCGGCTCGATCTCGCCGTCGATCGTGGTGACGTGGGTGGCGAGCAGGAGACGCCCGGCATGGTCGAGGGCGAAGCGGCGGTGAAAGCCCGTGACGGATCGGAAAATGATGCTCCGGGCTTCGGGCGTGGGGGATGTCCGGCGAAGGAGATCGGCGACGGGGAGGCCGTGCCAGACCTGCTCGGTATACCAGCCGCCGGTGCAGTCGAGAACGGCCTGGCCCTGGGCGCGGGCAGCGGCGACGAGTTCCTCGTAGGTGATGGCGAGCGGCGCGGCGACGGCGCCGTCGACGCGGAGGCGCCAGTCGGCCGGATCGATGCGCTGGCGTGAGTCGCTCAGCCAGTTGGTGACGGGGTGATCGTTGCCGGCGAAGCTGTGCTCCTCGCGCGAGCCGGTGAAGCGCCGGCCGGCGCCGGAGAGGGAAGCGAGCGACGTGCCGGTTTCGGTCCCGCGCCAGACGACCAAGGCCGTTGCCACGACGGCGGTCCCGCGCAGCGCGGTGCGGCGGCTGACGAAGTCGGAGGGGCGCGTGCGCGGCCAGCGCAGCAGCGCGTGGATCAGGAAGGGTGGGAGCAGCGCCAGCGACAGGATGACGTGCAGCGTGAGACCGCTGACGCGCCCGTAGAAGGGCAACGTGATCATGGGCAGCCCGACCGTCGCCCAGGCGATGCCGGTTGCGAGGGCGCCGAGGAAGACGAGCGTGAGGAGGGCCGGCAGGAGCGACCAGAGACCGGCGCCGCGGCGCGCGAACGATCGTGCGACGATGCGCCACTTCCACAGGAGCAACACGACGAGGGTGAAGCCGCCGAGGCTGTGCAGCCAGAATACCCACCGGCTGGCCGGTTGGCCTGTGACAAAGCCGCCGATGCCGCTGGCGGTTTCCAGTAGCAGCAGGGTAAGAATTGCGAGGTTGGTCGCGCGGGCGCTCACCGGTGCTCCAGCCGTCTGCATGGTAGGGGTTCAGGCGGGCTGTGAGGGTGCGATCGGGCTGCGCCGCTTGAGAGATCGAGAACGCATGATCCGAGAGATAATCCGGGCTCCGGCTTCGCTGTGCGCGGCCGGAAGCTCTTGCTATGCGGAGCGAGGCATGCTCGAATCAGCGGATAGCGCGACGGGTTTCGCCGCCGCGACAGGAGGAGCGCAATGATAGAGAAGATCCGAAGGCATCGCGCGATGCAGATCTCGCGTCGTCGGATGTTGGTGCTATCGATCGGGTTGGTCGTCGGAGTGATGGGGCTCGCGCTCGTGGGGTGCGGCGGAAGTGACGACGGCGACGGCGCAGCTGCCCCGAGCGCAGCGGCGAGTCAACAACCGTCGGCGCCGAGCGACTCGCCGCCCGAACCGACAGAGATTCCGGCCACGCCCGAGCTGGAACCGGCCGGCCCGATCGGCTCCGCCTCCACCGTGGTCAACGTGACACAGAACAGTGACTTCTCGCTCACGCTGGATCAGGATTCGGTCCCGTCCGGAGAGGTGACGTTCATCATTCAGAATGACCACGCACTGGCCCACGAGTTCGTGGTGATGCGGAGCGATCTCGAAGTGTTCGACCTGAAGCTGCGGGAGTTCACCATCGACCCGACGCAGCCGGGGGTCGAGTTCATCGGAGAGCTGACCCAGGCGGAGAACCCGCCGGGCGAAGTGGCCACCCTGACCGTGTCGCTGGCGCCCGGGCGGCACCTCGTGAGCTGCCTCGCCGACTCGCATTACCAGCAGTTCCACGAGATCGCGGAGCTTCAGGTCAACTAACCCCGAGGTTGCAGCGTCGCTGCGGCGTGCAGTCTCCATGCTCCCCGCCACGATCCGCTTCATGCGATCGAGGCCGTACTGTGGCTTGCTCCGCTCGCGTGCTTAGCCGTTCGGATCGTTGACAATGCCGCTTGTTGGCTGGGGAAACCGCTGCCGCTTAAGACGTACGGGTACGCTGCATCCGTCTCTCACGCAGTAGGTTGTCCGTCGTGAGCGACGACATGCAGGAGGCCGCCGATAGGGCAGCGGCTGCTGCGGAAGGTGCGCCTGAGATCGCGCTGCCGGAGCAGGAGCGCGTCTACCGCGCGCCCGCGCGCTTCGGGCACGTGCCCGTTGCCGATGTGCCCAAGGGCTGGGACGCGCGCAACCCCGGCTTCCGCAACCACTACCCGAACGTACGGCTGCCGACGCAGGTGGTGGAGCGTGTCAGCCTCGGCGCGCCGGAGCTGGAGCCGAACCGCCTGATCTGGGGCGACAACCTGCATGTGATGCGCACGCTGCCCTCGGAGAGCGTCGACCTCATCTACATCGACCCGCCGTTCTTCTCGAACCGCGTCTACAACGTGATCTGGGGAGACGAGCACGAGGAGCGCTCGTTCTCCGACATCTGGGAGGGCGGCCTCGACGGCTACTTGATCTGGCTCAACGCCCGTCTCTACGAGATGAAGCGCCTGCTCAAGCCCAGCGGCTCGATCTACGTCCACTGCGACTGGCACGCCTCGCACTACATCAAGGTCGAGATGGATAAGGTCTTTGGATACGAGAATTTTCAGAACGAGATCGTCTGGCACTATGGGGGCCGAGGTGCCAAAGCTGTTGCGAAGAGATTCCCCCGGAATCATGATGTGGTGTTGTTTTACGCCATAGGAGATCGGCATCCGAGTTTCCATAGGCAGTATGCGGATCGCCTTGCTACACCAGAAGAGGCACGGCGTCGGGGCTTGCGCAAAGACACTGACGGTCGATGGTTCAAGACCGCTCCGAGGGGGGATTACACAGACGACTCCATACAACGGCTTGATGAAGAAGGGCGTATACACCGAACGAGAACTGGCTCGATTCGTATCAAATACTTCCTCCGTGAAGAGAACGGGATGGTCGTAGAAGACGTCTTGGTCGGAGACACTTGGTCCGACATCTCGGATGCTATGCATATTGGTAGCGAGCGTGTCGGCTACCCCACGCAGAAGCCTGAGGCGCTGATCGAGCGCATCATCCGGGCGTCCTCAAACGAGGGCGACTTGGTACTTGACATATTCGCGGGGGGGGCACTACAGGGGTGGTCGCTCAGCGGCTCGGCCGCCGCTGGATCATGTGCGACCAATCGCGCGTCGCGGTCGCCGTCACCGCCGAGCGGTGCAAGCACGCGGCGATCGAGCGCGCGCTCGGCGACGCGCCGCTGCCCGATTTCACGATCGAGCACTGGGGCGTCTACGAGGCTGAACGTCTGGCGTCGCTCTCACTGGAACAGTTCCGCGCCTTCGTCCTCGACTGCTACGACGCCCGCCTCCCCAGCACGGATGAGGGTATCCACGGTTACAAGGGCGCGTCGGCGCGCGTGCCGGTCTGGGTCGGCCCGCCTGCGCTGACCTCTACCGTCGACGCGGGCGACGTCAACGCCTTCGCGCAGGCGATCGCGCGGCTCGACCGCTACCGTGGCGAGGAGGGGCTGCGCGACGGCGTGATGCTGGCGTGGGGATTCAGCCCCGGCGCGCGCCGTGCTGCCACGGAGCTGCGTGAGCGCGAGGGCGTCTCGCTCGCCTTCGTGCGCCTCGAACAGGTCCGCATCGACTCGCCCGACTTCCGCCGGCATATCGCCAGCCAGTCCACGGAGCGCGGCGACTACTCGCAGTTCCTCACCTTCGTCCAGCCGCCGCTGGTCGAGGTCGCGCACCGGCGGATGAAGCGACTGCATTACGAGTTCGATGCCGGCGACACGCAACCGCAGAACGCGGACGCTTCGATCGTGAACGTGCAGTGGGATTTCGATTACGACGGACGCACCTTCCGCGCCGCGCGCGGGGAGTGGTTCCACCGCAAGGGCAAGGGCGGTGCTCCCGTGCTCGATGCGCAGTACACGTTCCCCCGCGCGGGCTCGTTCCGCGTCGCCTGCCGCGTGCAGGACGACAAGGGCGGCGAGGGCGAGTGGAGCGGCGAGATCGCGGTGGAGTAGCGCCGTGCAGAACGCCTTCCTTCCGCTTGAGGACGACTTCGCGCTCTGGGTCGAGAGCGGCTTCATGCCCTCCGAGCCCGCGACGCAGGACTATCTGCGCTTCCTCGCGGACCCGGACGACGAGCGGGAGCCGCGGCCGAACGGGCTGTGGCGCCACCAGTGGGAGGCGCTGCTACGTTTGATCTACGCGCGCGAGGTAGCGAATCGCGGCTTCTGGGAAGACGGCCTGTTGCTCAACGTCGTCACCGGCGGCGGTAAGACGGCGCTGATCGCGGCGACGATGGTCTGGCTGCGGCTCGCCCACGACGTGCGGCGTTTTCTCATCCTCTGCCCCAACCTGATCGTGCGCGATCGCCTTGAGGGTGACTTTCGCAGCGGCAAGGTGTTCGCCGAGCGCGGCCTGATCCCTCCCGGCGCGATCGTCTCGTCGGACGATTTCGCGCTGACCACGCTCGGCGGGGCATCAAGGGCGACGGCGGGCGATCTCTTCGGCGCGAACGTCGTGCTCGCCAACATCCACCAGTTCTACCGTAGCAGCGCGACCGGCCGGCAGAATCTCTGGAGTCTGCTGGAGGCCGACCAGACGCCGTTCGCTCTCTTCAACGACGAGGCGCACAACACGCCCGCGCCGGAGTACGACGCCACGCTGCGAGACCTCCACACCCACGGCGGGTTCCGCTTTCGCCTCGACACCACTGCGACGCCGGATCGAGCCGACGGTAAGCCGGTCGACAGCCGCATGATCTACGAATACGACGTTCCCGCCGCGCTGCATGACCGCGTCATCGCGACCCCCGTCGTCTATCAACCCAACATCAAGACGGTCGAGTTGACCTACACCGACGCGGAAACGGGTGAGACGCGCCGTGTTGAGGAGATCGATTGGGACGAGGTCGATCGCGCGGGTCTCAGCGCCACCCAGTGGGTGACCGACGACAAGCCGATGAGTCAGCAGATCAGCATCGCGCTCAACCGTCTCGGCGAGGCCAAGCGCAACGCCAACGGCCGCTACCATCCGGTGCTCTTCGTCGTCGCCGTTTGCAAGGCCGACGCGCGGGTTGCGCAGCGAATGCTGGAACAGCGGTTTGGGCTGCGCGCGCTGCTCGTGACCGAGGACGAGGACGAGCAGGCCCGTATCGACGCCGCTGCGATCGGCAAGAGAGGTAAGTACGATGCCGTCGTCAGCGTTGCGATGCTGCGCGAGGGTTGGGACGTGCCAGAGGTCGCGGTGATCCTGCTGCTGCGCAAGTTCGGCAGCAAGGTCTACGGCCCGCAGGTGGTCGGTCGCGGGCTGCGCCGCGTCCGCCGGGACGGCATCGAGCCGGACGAGCCACAGATCTGCGCGATCGTTGATCATCCAAAGCTCGACCACGACTGGCTGTGGGAACTGCTGCGCGCCCGCGTGCGCAGTGATGTCGGCGTAGACCAACAGTTCGATGAGCGCGAGGAGGTCGGTGAGCCCCCGCCGCGCCAGGAGATCGTCAACCGCGATCTGCTTATCAGTATCCCTGAGCCGCAAGAGGACGAATCGGTGATCCTTGATCCGGTAACGGCTGAGCCATCGCCGAAGCCAGCGCGCGACTGGCGCCAGCAGCTTGCCGCGCTCGCGTATGGGGCTGAGGCAGTAGAGATCACCGATGTGATGCTGAAGGGCGTCACAGGACAGGAACTCAGCCCGGGCGGCTGGACGCGGCACAAGAGAGCGCCTGCCGACATCGCCGCGGGCGAAGGCACGCAGCAGCTATCCGCCGACGAATTGCGCGAGCACATACGGGAACGTCTCCACCAGATCGCGGAACTAGCGACGATCGAGGCAGGCTATCCAGCGCCGCTGCGGCGGCACGTCTACCCGCCGCTGCTCGAACATCTCTCGGAGCGCTGGCTCGGCGGCGTGGCTATCCCCTTCGCGGAAGAGGACGCGCTGCGCGGTGCGGCGCGGTGGCTCCACCAACTGGAGGCCGCGCTGTTGGCGCGCACGGACATCGTCGGCGGGATGGTTGAGCATGGCGCTCGGTAAGCGCGGCAACTTCGAGAATCCTGGCAAGAGCGCGTGGAACTTCGAGGTCTACGACAGTGGTCTCGAACACCGCATGATGGAGCGCCTTGAGGCTGACCCCACCGTGCGCAAGTGGACGAAACGCCACGGCGTTTCGATCGGCTGGCTCGACTCGCGCCACCGCCGCCACACTTATCGCCCCGACTTCCTTATTGAGTACGTCGATGGCTCGCTCGCACTGATCGAGGTCAAAGGCGCGGGGCTGGTCGATTCGGAGGCTGTTCAGCGGAAGCGTCAGGCCGCTGAGTTGTGGTGCCGTCGCCGTGGCATGGAGTACTCGCTGGAGACCATCGGGTAATTGGCCTGATGCTGGACAACGCCAGCGCGATCTGTTCTAAGTCGTCTCGCAGCGCGGCTACGGGGGCTAGGCGGGATGCGCGGCTTCTAGGCAGGTGACGCCGGCAGCGCCGACGGTGGCGGCGTGCGGGGTGTCCATGGGGATGTCGAGGCGGTCGCCGGGGGCGAGGACGTGGTCGCCCGTATCCGTGTGGAAGGTGATGCCGCCGCGGATGCAGAAGAGAACTTTGTCGTAGGGATGGGCGTGCCAGTCGTAGCGGGTAGCCGCGGCGTTGGACCAAGCGTGCGGCGTCAGGGATTCCGCGGCGAAGGCGGCGCGCGCGGCGGCTTCCGGGCTTGGATTCCCTCGATATGACACGCGGCGGCTCCTCACGCCGGCCGAGCATACCGTTCGAACGCATAGCGCCGCACATAGTTGTGCCCGGCCGGGGGATGAGCCGTACGAGCGCGCGCAGAGGCGCGTAGAATGAGCGTAGGAGGACGCCGGAGCCGCCGAGCCGGGGGGAGAGTGCCATGTCTGCCGAGTCACCGCGTGTCGAATTCACGGAGGCAGCGAAGACCAAGCTGCGCGAGGTGATCGCGAATTACCCGGAGCCGGTCGCGGGGCTGCGCTTGAAGGTCGCCCGCCGAGGGCCCGAAGGCCTCGATCACCTGCTGACCATCGTTGAAGAGGGCACCGAGCCGGAGGGCGACGCGGTGGTCGATGCCGGCGGGATCACCGTATTCGTCGAGGGCGCGAACGTGTCCTATCTGGACGGCGTCTCGATCCACTATGAGGACAAGGGTCTTGGAGTGAGTGGCCTGGAGTTCGACAATCCGAATCCCACGTGGCTGGATCCGCTCGCCGCGCGGCTGCAGGAGCTGTTCGACGTGCACATCAATCCGCAGATCGCGGCGCACGGGGGCTATGTGAGTCTTTTGGACGTGCAGGACAGGACCGCTTACATCGAGATGGGCGGCGGGTGCCAGGGGTGCGGCATGGCGAACGTCACGCTCAAACAGGGGATTGAGGTGGTGATTCGGGAAGAGATCCCGGAGATCGAACAGATCATCGATACGACCGACCACGCATCGGGGTCCAATCCCTACTACACGCCCTCCAAGGCGGGAGCCGGCGCGGCGAAGTAGCCGCGGCCTTCGCGGCTCGGAGCCGCGCCCTATGCGGGTTCTCCTCGCTTCGACGTACGAGTTGGGGCATCAGCCGCTCGGGCTGGCGTCGCCGGCGGCCGCCTTGCGGGCGGCGGGACACGAAGTCCGCTGCCTCGATCTGGCCGTGGAACGGCTGCCTGGGGCGGCGCTCACCGAAGCGGAACTCGTTGGCATCTCCGTGCCCATGCATACGGCCGCGCGGCTGGGCTTGGCCCTCGCGGCGCGGGTGCGGGCCCTGAGTCCGAGCGCCCATATCGTGCTGTACGGCCTCTACGCTTCGTCGCTGCACGCGCAGCTGCTGGGGCGCGGGGTCGTTGATTCGGTGGTGGGCGGTGAGTATGAGCCGGGGCTTGTGCGGCTCGCCCGCGCTCTCGCGGCGGGCGAGGCGGCGGCGGAGGGGATCGACGGCGTGGGCGTCGATCCGAGCTTCGCGCGAGGCGCCCAGATCGTGCCGGATCGTCGTGGACTGCCCCCCTTGCATCACTACGCGCGCCTCTCCCTGGGGAACAAGGGAGGCGAAGGCTCGCATGAGGGTGACTTGCGGCTGGCGGGCTACGTGGAAGCGAGCCGGGGTTGCGCGCATGTCTGCCGCCACTGTCCGATCACGCCGGTATACGACGGGCGTCTGCGGGTGGCGGCGATGGAGACGACGCTGGCCGATATTGACCAGCTCGTCGCGATGGGCGCGCGGCATATCACCTTTGGCGATCCGGATTTCTTCAACGCCGTGTCCCGCTCGCTGGCCATCGTCGAGGAGATGCGGCGCCGCCATGCGGACGTGACCTTCGACGCGACGGTGAAAGTCGAGCACCTGCTGGAGCATGCGGATCTGCTGCCGCGCCTGCGAGAGTTGGGCGGCTTGTTTCTGACCTCGGCGTTCGAGTCGACGAACGACGCCGTGCTGGCGCGGCTCGACAAGGGGCACACGCGCGCTGATATGGAGCGAGCCTTGGCACTGGTGCGAGACGCGGGACTGACGTTGCGGCCCACCTGGCTTCCGTTCACGCCCTGGGCAACAGCCGAGGACTTCTTGGAGCTGCTGGAGTTCGTCGAGCGCTGGGGACTGGTCGAGAGCGTACAGCCGGTGCAGCTTGCGCTGCGCCTGTTGGTCCCTCCGGGTTCGGCGTTGGTGGAGGCGTTGGAGGCGGATGGATTGCTCGGCGAGTACGACGAGGATGGACTGACCTATACATGGCGCGGCGTCGATCCGAGGGTGGAGGCCTTGCAGGCGGACGTGGCGACGATCGTTGAGAGCGCGGCTCATGAGCACGACCGGCGGGAATCCGCACTGGCGACGTTCACTGCGGTGAAGCGCGTGGCCTACCGGGCCGTGACCGGCGTGGACGGAGCGGTGGAGGTGGTTTCGCAACCGCCCGCCGTGGTGCCGGGGCTTACCGAGGCATGGTTCTGTTGAGCGGAGCCGACCGCGGAGCAGTTGGCTCCGCTCGAGGTCGCGGCAACGGTTTAGCGACCAACTCTACGCGCGGGCCTCAATGCGCGGCGCCTGCGGAAGATCCGGAAAGCTCACGGCGATGAGGGACGGCTCCGCTCGGCGGGCGAAGACGGACTGCCGGCGCTGCTCGTATCGAGTTCGAAAGTGAGCGCGGCGTGGGCCCGGCGCAGCGCCGCTTCCACGGCGCCGGGCGCCTCTCCGCGAGCGAAGATGAAGCCCGGATACTCGCCGCCTTCTGGTAGGGGGACGAGGCGTCTCCCCGCCGTGACGGTGATGAGGACCTCCGTGATCAAAGGTACCGCGCGTGCCTCGTCGACGCCGTGGACGGCTTGGAGGATTCCTTCCCCGGGGACGGGGATCATCATCACGCCCGATGCGAGCGAGTCGCGCTCCACGTTCGGCGCCTCGTCGAGCGCCTGTCGCAGCACGAGTTCCTCCAGGGAGGCACCGCCGGCGAAGGTGAGGGCGCGGGCGCAGTGCCCGCCGATCGTGCGCGCCGCGAGGTCGATCGGCCAGATACCGTCTTCGTTGATGCGGAGCTCGATGTGGACCGGGCCCGAATGGAGGCCGAGCGCGTGCGCGGCCCGGGCGGCGGTCGCGGCGATCGTCTCCTGCTCCTTCTGCGGTAGCCGCGATGGGGTGACGTAGATGGTTTCCTCGAAGTAAGGACCGTCCAATGGGTCCGGTTTGTCGAAGAGCGCGAGGAGTTGGAGGTCGCCGTGCTCCAGGAGTCCCTCAAGGGCGACCTCGGTGCCTGGGATGAACTCCTCGATCAAGACTCCCGCTGCCGCGTCGCCGCACTCGGCGGCGATTTCGGGGTTGGAGAGCAGAGCGCGAAGCCGCTGGAACGCGGCGACGAAGGTTGGCGGGTTGTCGGCGCGGATAACGCCACGGCTGCCCGACAATGCAAGCGGCTTGAGGACACACGGGTAGGGCGCGCGTTCGGCTAGGACGGTGGGGTCGTCGCGGATGACGGCGGCGAGATACTTGGGCGAAGCCAGCCCGGCCTCGGCAAGCCGCCGCCGCAAGCTGAGCTTGTTGCGCGTCGCCAAGACGGCGTCGATGGGGTTGTGCGGGAGGTCCAGCCAGCGGGCGGCCCGGGAGGCGAGCGCGATGCCTTGGTCGTCGATGGCGAGGATGGCGTCGAGTGGATGGTCGTGGGCGAAAGCCGCGATCTGCTGTGGGCCGGCTTCGGGATCCTCATAGTCGACGTGGAGCATGCGAGCGGACGCGAGCGCGGGCGCGCGGTTGCTGCCGACTACGATCTCCGCGCCCAAGCGTTCGGCTGCGGCGAGAAAGGCGTCCGCGCGGTAGGTAGCGCTGGGTATGAGGAGCAGAACGCGCCGCACTGGTCCATTGTAGCTGCGGGTAGCCGCGCGCTCACGGTAGGGTGCACGCCGCCGCACGGTATGCTCGCGAGGGACGAAGGAGTGGCGATGTCGATTGAGGCCGCTGCCGGCGCTACGACAATTTACATAAAGGGAATGCACTGTGCCTCTTGCGTGGTGCGAGTGGAAGAGGCCCTGCGCGGCGTTTCCGGCGTCGATGGGGTTGCGGTCAATCTGGTGAGCGAGTCGGCCACGGTGCAGCCGGCTGCGGGTGGAGTGGATGGCGCTGCGCTCGTCGCGGCGGTGCGGAACGCCGGGTACGAAATTCGCCGCCCGCCCGCCGAGGCGGCGGTGGAGGCGTGGGAGGGGGAGGAGCAGGCTCGAGAGCGGTCTGCGCTGCTGTGGAGCGCAATGGGGGCGCTGCTGCTCGGGTGGGCGACGTTCCTGGCGATGCAGGTCAACCGTTGGGCCGGGCTGAACTTGGACCGCGACGCGCTGTTCATCACGATCTTCGTGGTGGCGACTCCCGTTCTGCTCTTGAGCGGGGAACGGATCTTTCGGGCCGCGTTAAAGGTCGCCAGACATGGGACATCCGATATGAACACGTTGATCACCGTGGGGGTGGCGGCGGCGTTCGGGTACAGCCTGGGGGCGACGTTCGCGGGCGGAGCTTTCGAGGAGGCGGGATTAAGGCGGGATGTTTTCTACGACACCGCGCTGATCATCGTTGGGTTCGTGCTGCTGGGGCGTTACCTGGAAGCGCGGGCGAAAGGGAAGACCTCCTCGGCGATCCAGCGGCTGCTGAACTTGCGGCCGGCGCTGGCGCGGATCGTTCGCGAAGGACGGGAGATCGAGGTGCCCGCGGCGACGTTGCAGGTAGGGGACGTGTTCGTCGTCCGGCCTGGCGAACAGATCCCCACCGATGGGGAGGTAATAGCGGGGCTGAGCAGCGTCGACGAGTCGATGCTCACCGGCGAGAGCTTGCCGGTGGAGAAGGGCCCGGGAGGGCGGGTGTTCGGCGCGACGATCAACGGCACCGGGGCGCTGCGGCTGCGGGCGACGCAAGTGGGCGCCGAGACGGCGCTGGCCCGAATCACGGCGCTTGTCGAAGCGGCGCAGGCGTCCAAAGCCCCGATCCAGCGGCTCGCGGATCGGATCGCCGGCGTCTTCGTGCCCGTGGTGATCGCCATCGCGCTAACGACGTTCTTTGTGTGGTGGGCGGCGGGCCCCGATCCGGCGCTCACCATCGCCACACTCAACGCGGTTGCGGTGTTGGTGGTTGCATGCCCATGCGCGCTCGGTCTCGCGACGCCGACGGCGGTGACGGCCGGCAGCGGCCGGGCGGCGCAGCAGGGGGTGCTCTTTCGGTCGGCCGAGGCATTGGAGGCGCTGCCGGGCGTCGAGATCGTTGCCTTTGACAAGACCGGCACGCTCACCGAGGGTCGCCCGGCGGTCGTGGAGGTGGGGCCGCTCGGCGGCTGGGACCGCGCGGCCGTGCTCCGTATGGCGGGTGCGGCGGGGCGGGACTCGGAGCATCCGTTGGCGCGAGCGGTGGCTGCGGCGTCGCCCCGTCCGCCGGACGAGATGCGGGTGGATGGGTTCGAGGCGGTGCTGGGCCGGGGCGCACGGGCGATCGTCGACGGACGGCGGGTCGTGTTGGGTAACGAAGCGTTCATGCGCGCGTCGGGGTGCGAGACCGCCGCTGCGCGGGAACCGGCGGCGCGGATGGCGGAGCGAGGGCTTACGCCCCTCTTCGTCGGCGTGGATTCCGAGCTTGCGGGGGTGATCGGGATGGGGGATGCGATCAAGCCGACGGCACGGCGGGCGATCGCTGCGGTGCGAGCGCTGGGGTTGCGGACGGGAATGCTCAGCGGCGATCACTGCGCGACCGCGGAGGCCGTCGCCGCCGATCTCGGCATCGATACGGTGGCGGCGGAGCTGCTCCCGGATGAGAAGCTCGCGGCCATCGGAGGTTGGCAAGCGGCGGGTGCGCGCGTGGCGATGGTAGGAGATGGGATCAATGACGCGCCCGCCCTCGCACAGGCGGATGTCGGGATCGCCATGGGCCGGGGGGCGGACGTGGCGATCGAATCCGGCGATGTCACATTGATGCGCGACGATCCTCGCGGCGTGGCGCGGGCGCTGATTCTGAGCCGCGCCACGATGCGGGTGATTCGTCAGAACCTAGCTTGGGCGTTCGTATACAACCTGCTGCTGATCCCGGTTGCGGCGGGGATCTTCTATCCGTTGTTCGAGGCGCTGGGATCCGTGCCGGGGGGACTCACATGGCTGTTGGGCGAGCGAGGCTTCTTCGAACCGATCGTGGCGGCCGTCGCGATGATGCTGTCCAGTCTGAGCGTGATGGTGAACTCGTTGCGGCTGCAGCGCTTGCACCTCGATCCATGATGCGCGGGGGATCCCCGCGGACGGTCTGAAGATCGCCCCATAGCGGCTCCGGTGGCGGGAGAGAGAGGCGAAGCGTCGCGGGCCTTTGGGGCCGGCTCTAGGCGTGCTGCGGCAGGGCCTTGGCTGCCGTCGGTGCAGGGGCGGAAGCCATCAAGGTGAAGCGCTGGCGGAGTTCCCGCTCGTATTCACGGACGGCAGCGCGGCGTTGGGTTTCCCCCCAGCCGAGCCGGTCGCCCATGATGGCGGCAACGCGAGCGGCAGCGGCGCGGCCTTGGTCGTGGGTGAGGCCGACTGCCGTACGGCGCAGGAGGACGTCGCCGATGGTGCGGGCAGCCTCGCGGTCGACCGCGTAGGCGACTTGCGCGCCGATGTCGGGGTGGACGGGACTGACCGGCTCCGCCAGGTCGGGCTCGGCGGCGGCGAGCCCGGCGACGTCGGCGGCCACAGGCCCGTAGAGCTGCGCGAGGTGATCGCGTGCGTCGGGGGAGAGGAAGGGCATCCGGACGGGCTCGTGCGCGGGGAGTGCGCGGGGCCGTCCGCTGCGCGGCGGGGCCCCGATGACGCGGCGCGCGGCTTTTACCACGGCCTCGGCCGTCCGCTCGGCCGTTGCCAGCCTTCCTCCCACGATCGAGAAGAGTCCAGCGACGCCTTCGCGTTTGTGATCGATCAGGTGGTGGCGGCGCGGGATACCCTTTTCGAGAGCTTCGCGCGGGCGGTAAGGAAGGGGGCGGACGCCGCTGTAGGCGTAGAGAATGCCCGATCGGTCGATGCCGATCCCCGGTAGCAAGCGCGCGGCTTCGCTCACAAGATATTCGACCTCCCAGTCCTCCGTCGCCGCGGATCGAGGGTCGCCGGCGAATCGCACGTCGGTGGTGCCCAGAATGTGGTGATCGAGCCAGGGAATTACGAAGATGTGGCGGCCGTCCGCGTGGGCGTTGGCGACGACGGCATGCCCCGGTCCACGGCCCTGCAGGTCGAGGACGAGATGGGAGCCTTTGGTGGGACCGAGCCGGGGGCGAAGCGGCTCGCCCGTGGCCTTGAGCACTGCGTCGACCCAGGGGCCGGCTGCGTTGACGATCATGTGCGCGTCGGCGTGGTGGCGGCGGCCGCTGATCACGTCGTGGTAGTCGACCCCGCTGGCGACCCCGTCGTTGACGAGGATGAAGTCGACGGTGCAGTAGTTGCGGGCGTCCGCTCCCGCTTTGCGGGCCTCGGCGATGTACTCGATGCAAAGACGCTCCGGGATCAGGATCTGCGCATCGTAGTAGAGGTAGGCGGCCGCGAGGTCCTCCGTGCTGAGAGCGGGTTCGAGGCGCTCCAACTCGCGCCGCGCGAGAGAGCGGTGGCCGGGGGAGACCTTGCGGGGCGAGATCAGGTCGTAGAGGTAGAGGCTGCCGCGCACGTACGGCGCGGGACGCGGGTCGTCTTGGTAGACGGGAAAGAGGAACGGAATCGGACGCACGAGATGGGGGCGTCTGCGGAGCAGCCGCTCCCGCGCTTGCAGCGACTCGTGAACCAAGCGGGCGTTGCCGGCTTGCAGGTAGCGGAGGCCGCCGTGGATCAGCTTGGTCGAAGCGGCGGTGGTGCCGGAGGCAAAGTCATTCTGCTCGAGCAGGAGGATGCGGTAGCCCTGGCGCGTCAGGGCGGCGGCCGCGGCGCCGCCGTTGATCCCGCCGCCGATGAGGATGACGTCGTAGTCGGTGGCCACGGGCGATGCGAGGCTCCGCTACCGCGCGAGCAGGCCGGCGTCGATTGATGGGGAACGGACCGGCCGGAGGGATGGCAAGACTGCACCCTCCGGGGTGGCCGGACGCTTGCGTGAGTGCGGAGCCGGTGAAACCCGGTTGCGCCGGGCGAGCGGGCTAGGCCTCGTCTTCGTCCCCGCCGCGGCGTCCCATGATGATCCTTCCCGCGGCGGCCACGAGGGCGAGGATGGTGCTGAGGAACAGGATTCGCTTCACGTCGCACTCCTTCGACTGCGGGCCGGAACCAGCCAACCCGGGGTCGTTCTCGCCTCGGCGACCTAGGCCGAGGGCAGACGAATACTAGCATTACGCATGCGCGGCTGGCAGCCGCTTGAGGATGGCCGGTCTGGCCCGCGATTACTCGGGAAGGGCCACGAGGTCCGGCGGAACGAGAAGGCGGTCGCCCATCTGGACTCGGCGGGCGGCGAACCAGCCGCGCGTCATCTCCAGGGCGTAGAGATAGGGCCGGCGGGGGGCGACGAGTTCCGTGCTCAGCGCCTCAAGGTGAAGCAACGCGATCAACCGGCCGTCGGGGGCCAGAAAAGCGATGTCTAGATCCAAGGGAGTGTCGCGGTTCCAGAAGGGTCCAGCGGTTTCCTCGGGGAAGATGAAGAGCATGCCGGCATCCGGCCCGAGTTCGGCGCGGTGCATGAGCCCGCGCGTGCGGCGCGCGAAGGTATCCGCGATCTCGAGGTCGAGCGTGAAGGAGCGACCGTCGGCGGTTTCGAGATTGAGGAAGAGGGTGTTGAAGGAGATCGACTCCACGCCCTCTGGGAGAGAAACATCGCGCGGATCGGGCGTGGGAGGGGAGGGCTGGGACCTACAGGCGCACGCGAGCAGCAGCCCTGCGGAGAGCGCCAGGAGGATCAGGCCGGTCTTGGTCGGGGTGAGCTTCGAGGACATGGACCGCATCGCGCTCTAGAGTATCGGAAGATGCGGTATCGGAAGAGAAGCCGTGGACAAAGTCGGAGCCGGGCCCCGGCGGCGGGGCACCCTACACTCGTGATGGGCCTGTAGCTCAGGGGTCAGAGCAGGCGGCTCATAACCGTCCGGTCGCTGGTTCGAATCCAGCCGGGCCCACCATCACGTACTGAACTGCGAACTCCTTCGGCGAGCGCCACCTCGGCGGCGTCCTTGTGCCCGATCGGGCTGTCTTCCGGCATCGGGATCGTGTAGTGGATCACGGCCCGGCCGGGCTCGACGGCGATGCGCTTGATGAAGGTCCGCAGGAAGGCCTTCGATCGGTGATGTCGCTGCTGCGCAGGAACTCGGCCATATCTGCGACGAACTCGGCCACTACCTCGGCCTTATCCAACAACACGCGACGCTCGGCGAGGGCGTTCCTCGCCTGCTCGGCCGCAGTCTCCAGCTGCTTCTTGCGCGCCATGTACTCGCGGATGCGCGGCGCGGCGTCGTCCACATCAAGGTCGGTCTTCTCGATCACCCGCCAGATGCGGTCCAGCATCAGCCGAATCTCGCGCAGCTCGGCCGCAGTCTCCAGCTGCTCGCGCTCCTCGCGGGCCGCGCCGTCCATCTCCTCAGTTGCACAACTCTTCTACGAGTGTCTGATGCTGTGCGCCTTGCATTCGACGCCAAAGACAACGGCAACACCAGCGGCTAAGCTGGCCGACTTGGACCAGCTAGACTCGCTTTTGAAGTCAGAAGTGTGGAGGCTTCTGCTAAGGCTTGCCGGTACCGAGAGCGTCGTTGAGAACGTCTAGCTCACCAACAACGAATCCGTGTCTCCGTTGTCGCCGTACGCCGAGTATGCATCCGTCGTGCTCCGCTGAGGCAATCAAGCGTCTGCATCATTCCGCCGACCGAGCCTCGGCAGTCGGTGTCCAACCCCGCAACGCTCGATGCGCATTGGCCATTCCCTGCTAGACGCGAACGTGTCAGCGCCCTGTTACTGCTGCATACAGGTGACCAATGGGCGGACTGGTTGTTCTATCCTGACCGCAGGTGGCACGGGTACGTTCGCCGGTACGAACCTCCACATGGACATGTTCGTCTGCAGAACCGTTTAAGTAGGGGTAGCCACCTTGAATGCCAAGCCGCTTCCCCACCCAAACTGTTTCATCTTTCACCACTTCAGCGGCTCGCGCATGCAAGTAGACGACAGTAGTGCGCCTGTGTTTGTCGTAGATTGCAATTGTTCCTAGCCCAGTCCCATCTTCGGCTCTGGTCACGACCCCCGTCGTCAGCGAGTAGAAGTACTCGTCGTCAGTCTCGTCAGGGTCGTCCCCAGCAACGGTTAACGTCTGCGAATCCCATCCTGCGTGCTTCCAATCGGTTCGGCCGTTGCATTCATAGCTTCGATTGTCGCCATAGTTGCCGGTTGTCTGCGCGGGTTCGCTCGCGAACAGATAACTTAGGAGAACTTGTTTCTTGCAGCTGTCGTCTTGGCAGAATGGATGAGAATAGACGGAACTCAGTGGTATGGGAATCTGAATCCAAGATGTAGCGAACCAGCCGGAATGACTGGCTTGAAGTGTCCAGATAGTCGGTCTAATGTCGCTGGGATGCCAAGCGACGCGAAATGCGAGCTGAAGCGATCCGGTGCTATGGATCTTTCGTGCGATGACGCGGCCTGAGAAGCCGTTGGCTAGTTCCAGTTCAGCGCTCTCAACCCAACGACTCACTCCGCTCATTCGGTGCGTCTGAGACCAGTCAGGGGCCGTGGTAGGAGGAAAGTTGACCCGGTGCCACCTGTCGCTATCCGGTGCAGCGTAGTCGTACAGCCATACCGTGGCGACCGTGTTGGATCTTTCGCTCCACTTAGCCCATATCCGAACCCAGGTCTGCTGCCTAGATATGTTCTCCTGCGTTGCTGTACCTTGCACAGAGAGGGCGGGTGTGGCGACGACGAGGACGGGGACTAGCCAGAGCAGGAGTTTCAGCTTGACGGCTGTCCGCAAAGTGCTTCGACCTGCCATGTGATATTCTCCGAGTCGCTAGCGATTCGATCTGGACGCAATCGGGGCGAACCAGTGAAACAGCTTCTGACGGCTTCAGCCATCTTGCTCGTCGCGTTGTCAGCGCTAACGACCGAAGCCTCCGCTTCGGCAACCACCGCCACGATCTCTGGCCGGATTTCTCACGCGCCCGGTGATGAACCTGTCGCCCTGCGGATCCACGTATGTCACCCGGTTGAGCCAAGTTTCTCCTGCCTCCCATCGATTGCAATCACATCCGGATCGAGATTCCAGCTTTCAGTACCAGCAGGCGCCTATCAGGTCTGGTTCAAAATCGGCTCAGGTTCACTGCAAGCCTGGTACGACGAGTCATCCCCAGGAAACGTGACCTTCGACTTTAGAACCTCCACGGTGATACAAGCCAGCAGCGGGTCAGTCACCCTAAAGGACATCACGCTACCTCCGCTGACCACCATCACTGCCACCATTCACGACCCCGAAGGCGATCCAGTAGCCGGGGTAGCGGCCTATGTCACGAATCTCAACCACAACAACGTCTCTAAGACCTTTTCGACTGCCGATGGTGGGTTCTCCTTAACTTTACCGCACGACACCTACCACTTACAGCTCTTCCCTCCATCGACCTCGTCCCTCGCACCAGGCTACTACAGCACCCTCACGCCGACACGTCTCACTGCAGGACATTCCCCCTTAGCGCGATTCGAGCCGTCCGACTTCCCCATTGATCTCACCATCATCCTCACCAATGCCAGTTTCGTGTCGGTAACCACCAAAGACGCCAATGGCAATCTAATCTCCGGCATTAGCCTTGGCCTCTGTCACAGCAATGGCGGCTTATGTCAGTCGGGCAACTCCGCCAGCCCTCGCCAGGAACTCGCAGGTGGCGACGGGAGTTATAGGCTACACGCCGTTGTCGAAAGCACCATCTACTATCTTTCGCGAAACAATGGTGCACCTACACAGCACTTTGGCGAAGCGCTCGTCATCAACTTTCCGGCGGACTCCGGAAAACACCTTGAGTTCCGCATACCTGATCCCGATGATCTCGAGTACTACACCGTGAACATCACGGCGCCTCCATCGTCTCTTGCAGGCTGGAGCTACGAGGCGCAGTACTCAGACAGAGGCGCTTCCATTGGTATCTCACAACTGGGCAATCGACAGACTCTGCCGCTCCCCGATAGCGCTTTCCGCGTGCTCCTCCAGTCGCCCGCCGGTCACTACTACTATGATGCAGGACAGGGTAACTGGAGCCTGGATCGCAGAGACGCCGTTACGCACCACCCTGGTGATCTAGCGGGTGCAGGGCTGACGCTGACTCTGCCGACCGCCCTTGATGTCTTCGACCCGATTGAGGTTGAGCTTGAGTTGGTGCCGGGAGTCAACATCATACCCTGGACCGCAGGGACCATTCCACTTGACCGCATCCGCAACGCAGTTGGCGGATCGACGATGCTCGCCCGGCTAGCGGGTAGTGCCCCTGAGCCGGGATCTATCGCGCTTCGGCTGACAGATGCTGACCGTGACGGCCATCTTGGCGTGGGCGACGTGCTCGTTGCCCTTCACTTCGGCAGCGACGCTACTACGATTAAGACTTACCCTCCGCCTCCATTCAACTCCATTGAACTTGCACCAGATGGTCAGATCGTTGCCTGGCCGGGACCGTCCGACACCCGCTTGGCCGATATCGCGAAGGGACTTGGCTCGTTGCTAAGGGAGATCGCCGTGATTCCAAGAGTGGAGGGCTCGCGTCCACAGGCGTTGGGGCTTGCCGACGACCCAGTGGTTGACCATGGAGCGCTCTTGTTCATTGATGTCTCAGCCCCAACCGTTTGGCTGGGACAGCAGAGTCGCGCGAACGTCGCTCTGAGCAGAATCGCGGTGGACCATGCCCCGTCAACCGAGAGGTTCATTCTGCGAGAGCTAGCGGACGTTCAGGCTCTGTTTTGGAGCCACTATGGCCTGCGGCGTGACGATTTGGTGTTGACGATCGTACCGTGGCGACACCACAGCTCGGGCGGGCTGACGGGGATTACGCTGGACACATTTGCGATTGCGCATAGTAACGGTCTGTTTGGTCTGTTAGTGCATGAGTACTGGCATACGATTCAGTGGGCTCACGATCCTGAGCGCCGAGCCCCCAGCTGGATGATCGAAGGCTCTGCTCAGTGGCTTCAGTACAGCGGCCCGGTACGTCGCCAAGGATCGGTTGATTGGGGCGAACACTATCGAAGGTATGCCGTAGAGCAAGCGGGTTCGACGGAGTACAGCCTGAAGAGTCTGGCGGAGGAAACTGACAATGGATGTGCTGATGAGTTGTGCTACGACCTTGGATACTTGGCGGTCGAGCTATTGATGAGGAATCATGGGGGTGAGGCGAAGCTGATTGACTATTGGCGTCAGCTTCAGGTGTTCGACGAATGGCAGGAGGCGTTTGCGGAAGTGTTTGGAACCTCCGTAGAGGAGTTTTACGAGCAATATGCTGAATGGAGGGCCGCTGGCTTTCCGCGACCTGTCGAGTAGGACGTCGCGAAGCACATTTGGAGTGACTGGGGCACCGATATGGGTTTGTTCTCGTGTGGCAACTGAGCATTACTGGACCGGTAATGCCAAGCCCAACTTGTCGTCTTTTGCTAGACTGAGTTAGCAGGCTGTTGAACTTTGAGTCGTGGGGGCCGGACCTGGCGTTGAACGACGGCTGGGCGCGGGCGTTGCAGCGGCTGCGGTCATGTCCTTGACGACGCCGAAGGTCTTCATCACCCGCATCCAGCGCAGCACGTGGTCGAAGCCGTTGTTCGTCTCCCGCGCATAGGTCCAGACATCGTCGACCACGTCCTGGTCGGGCTGGTAGCCGTCCTCAGCCCCCGCCGGACCGCCTCCGGATAGGGACACGGCCAGTGCGTTGCGGGGTCCTCTTGCGGGGGGATAGGCGTGGTAATCGTTTAGGCGCGGCGCTTGCAGGCACGGGCGATGTTTGTACGCAGGTAACCGGGGCCCCTATTCTCTTCCCGAAAGGAGGGCATTCCACGTGACGGCAATCAACGAAACCCTCAACAACAATGCCCGCTACGCCGAGAGCTTTGATAAGGGGGATCTGCCACTGCCCCCGGCGCGTAATCTGGCTGTCGTCGCTTGTATGGACGCCCGCCTGGATACGCACAAGCTGCTGGGTCTGGAAGAAGGCGACGCCCACGTGATACGCAACGCGGGGGGCGTGGTCAGCGACGACGTGATCCGCTCGCTGGTGATCTCTCAGCGCCTCCTGGGCACTCGCGAGATCATGCTCATCCACCACACCGACTGCGGGATGGTGACCTTCCGCGACGACGACGTCAAAGACGCGATCGAAGCGGATACCGGACTGCGGCCGTCGTTCGCGCTGGAGGCGTTCGGGGATCTGGAGAAGGACGTAACGCAGTCCATGGGTCGCATCCAAGCCAGCCCCTTCATCCCTCGCAAGGACGAGGTTCGCGGGTTCATCTATGACTGCGCCGCCGGCCAGCTCAATGAGGTCGTTCCGGCCTGACCTGCCGGCGCCGGATCGCGTTTCGCATCCCGGCCCGCAGCGCGCGCGGGCCGGGACGACCGATGCACGATCGAACCGTCGTGCGGGCGGACGCCTTCAAGCTGGTGGTGCGCTGAGGGGCCGGTTGGCTATTTAGCTACCTCCGGCCGGAAGCCGTCCCTCGATCCGCGCGAGGATGTCGCGTATCTCGGCCAGCAGCTGCGCATCGCCGGTGGCGGCGGAGACGGCGGCGCCCGGTTCACCGCTCAGGGCCTTCTGCCGCTGGCGCAGGATCGCGTCTCGCATCTCTGCAGCGTCGATGATTCCGATCAGATCTCCCTCGCTGCCCGCATTCTGCCCCGCCTGCCCGGCCGTCTCGACTCGCAGGCCGCGCAGGCCGTAATGACGCATGATCGGGCCGTCGTGCAGACGGACATCCGTGATTCGGTTGAGGGGGATCGTCGACTCCTTGCGGAAGAACACCCCCTTGCGTATCTCCACTGCCTGGGTGGTCAACCGGCAGGAGAGCCGCTGCATGTACTCGGGGTAGTACCAACGGCTCACCAGAAGCCACAGCGGGATCAGCAGCGCTCCGAACACGGAGACCAGCAGGAACAGGGAGATGACCAAGGTGCCGTGTCCCGCGATGCCGGGATCGAAGCGCGCCTCAAGGATGGTCTCTCCCGTGACGCTTGCCGCGCGCTGCGCGCCGCTGGATCCGCTCATGGTCTCGCTCCCTCCTTGCCGCCGGGCCGTGCCCCTCAAGGGGGCTCTGCATCTCAGGACTATACGACGCAAGACGAGCGAGGCGAGCCCATGGTCTCCGCTACTCGCCGCCGTGGACGGTGAAGCGGCCGCTGTCGCCCCGTCCGAAGACCTCGGGGAAATAGCTCTCCTCGGCGTGTGCGGGGGCGACGAAGAAGTCGCCCGGCGCCGTCGCCCGAGCGTAGTAGACGTACTCATGTACGCCCTGCGGCAGGCGGCTGGCGAGCAGCACGACGCGATCGTCACGGATGTCCACCTGATCCCACGGGCTGTAGTACCAGGCATACCAGGGCGCGTAGTACGAGGGGGCGCTGCCGCGCGGGGATTCGGCGCGCTCGGCTTGCAGCCGTTGGCGCAGCTCGACCGGCGCGATGTTCAGCCGCGGGTCGATCGGTTCGAGACCTGCCGGCAGGAAGTCCTCGATCTTGGCGAAGAGCCGCTCGGCCGGCGCGACCACCGTCAGCCGCACCCGGACCACGTCGCCGAGCGCGGCGCTTGTGATGGCGCGCTCGGGCTCGTCGAGGAGCGAGTACTGGTGGGAGATGGCGAAGCCGCGGTTGAGCGCCTCGATATCGCGCGCGGGCGTCACGTAGCGCAGGTTGAGGCCGTAGTACAGGCGTCCGTCCCGGCTGGCGTCGCGCTCGAACTGGACGCGGCTGACCTGGCCCAGCGGCAGATCCGCGAGCGCGACGGCGGCGCCGTCGTGGTAATCGCCGGCGGGTACGTCGAAGTCGCCGTCGAGCACCTGACGACCGTTGAGCCAGACGGCGTAGTCGTAGGCGCCGCGCGTCTCGCCGGTTAGTTCGGCGAAGGCGCCCAGTGCGGCCATGCCCTGAGCCCGCTCGACGCTCGTCTTCCAGCGGTCGGCCGTGCGCGCGGTCACGAGCCAGCGGGCGGTCTCCTCGATCAACGGGTGGTTCGGGTCGACCTCCGTGAGGGCGCGCAACACGAGGGCGGTGGGCCGCACGCTGCCGTTGTGCATCGAGCCGGAGCGCCGCTGGTCCTCCCAGTGGTTGCCGTTGGCGCTGGCGATGGTGGTGGCGGTGAGGTCGTTCAGAAGAGCGCGCACGGCGTCGTGGCCGGCGTCGTGGCCGCTGGCCAGGAGACCAAGCAGCAGGTAGGCGCGCCCCCAGCTCGTGAGGCTCGCCCGGTGCTGCTCGACGATGGCGAGCATGGCGTCCGCCTGATCCCGGGCGAGCGTGCTCGTCACGCCGCTGCGGTTCGCGGCGCTGGCGAGGGCGTACAGGAGGAAGGCGTGCTGGTTCGGGTTTGCGGGCCGCTCGACATCGGTCTCGCGGTTCATGTAGTCCATGATCAACCCCGCCGCGCGCGTGAGCACATCGTCTGGGACATGGTGGCCAACATCGCGCGCCTCGCCAAGGGCGAAGAGCACCCAGCCGCTGACCCACATGTTGCTCCTGCAGCCACGACACCAGCCCCAGGCGCCGTCGTAGCGCTGCGTCCTGATCAGCGCCGTCACGTCGGTTTGGAGTTGGTGTTTCTGTGCCTCGGTCAGTCCGTCGGCGTTGGCGCGACGTACCGCGACGGTGGCGACGACACGGCTCGCGATCCGCACGCTTGACTCGTAGCGATAAGGACTGAAGTGGGACAGCTCCGTATCGAGCGCCCCGACCAGCGACCCTTGGATCGACAGCTCCAGCGAGCCGGCCTCGGTGACCACGTAGTCGGGAAGGTAAACCGCCTCCACCGCCGGGGCGTCCTCGACGACGCCCCCGGTTGCGGTCGTCTCGGGCGTGACGTCGAGGTACACAGGGACGCTGATCTCGACGGCGTCGCCGTAGCCGCCGGAGGCGGTGGCGCGGAAGCGCAGCGCCGCCCTGCCCTCCGCCAGAGCGCGGGCGGGCCATTCAAACACGGTCGAGTCGTCGGGTTCGACGCGTCCGGAGAGGGAGGCCTCGCCGTCGAGCGTCAGGCCCTCGGCTTCGAGAGCGATAGTCACGTCACGGGCGGCCGCCGTGTCGTTGCGTACCAACGCCCGCAGGATGACGGCGTCGCCGACGCGCAGGAAACGGGGCAGGGCCGGGCGCACGAGCAGCGGCTGCGTGACCAGCAGCTCGCTCTCGCCCTCGCCGATCTGCGTCGCGCCGTTGACGGCGCGCGCGCGCGCGCGCCAGGTGGTGGCGTTGTCGGGCAGGCGCAGCTCGAAGTCGGCCCTGCCGTGCGCGTCGGTCACGAGCTGCCCGATCCAGAGCGCCGTGTGCCGGAAGTCCGAGCGCAGCCGCGGACCGGCGCTACCCTCCGGGCTGCTTCGGGCGAGGGCCTGTGCCGCTGGCGCTGCGGCTTCTTCCGCATCGCCGCCAACACCTCCGCCCGCCGTATTCTCCGCATCACCGCTGCCCATGCCCTCATCGCCCTCTAGAGCTTCTTGGTACGCTTCATTGCGGCGGTCGACCGAAACGGCGAGCGACGAGGCCGTCCGTACGCCCAGCGCGCGCTCGTACCAGAACGCACCCATGCCGTCCGGCCCTGCCTCGTCCGCCAATGAGAGGACCGCTTGGTCGACGATCGCGACCGAGACCTCGGCCGCGACGCCGCGCCCATCGGCGTCGGTCGCCTGCACCTCGTAGCGCACCGTCTCGCCGGGCGTGGCCTGCTCTCGATCCGGATCGATGCGCACCTTGAGTGCGCGCGGTGCCGTCGAGACGGACAGCTCGACGTAGCCGACGTGGTAGCGCGGCCACGGGTCGTCTTGGGTAGGCGGACGGTAGAGCACGACGCCGACGTAAACGTTGGGCAGATGCGCGTCCTCGATCGGGATGCGGAGCACTTCGCTGTTCGTGTCGAAGCTGCGCACCTTGCTGCTCAGCACGCGGCCCCGCTCGATCGTCACGAGCCCGGTGGCGCCCGCGAAGGGTGCGGGCACGAGCACCTCGGCGGTATCGCCGACCTCGTAGCGTTCGCGGTCGGCGATGAGCTCGATGATGTCGTCGTCGCGCACCCGCCAGGGCGCGTATTCGTCGCCGCTCACCCAGAGGGAGGTGGCGGAGCGGGCAACGCGGCCCTGATCGTCGGTCGACTCTGCCACGAGCCGGTAGGTGCCCGCCGAAGGCGGCGTGAACGTGATCGTCGCCTCGCCGCTCTCGTTCGTCATCGCCGACTGCACCGCGATCTCGGTGTCGCGCGGCTCGCTGCGATAGTGGTAGCCGCCGTGGTCGGCCCGCTCCTTCGTCCTGATCCACTCACGCTCGAAGATGCGCACCGTCACCGCCCGGCGCGGCGCGATTTGGCCCTCGACATCGACGGTCACGAGGTGGATGGCCTCAAGCTCCCCGGCTGTGGCGATATACGACTCGGGCCTGATGCCCGCATACCAGGTGGCGGGATGAACGGTCACGGTGGTGCTATTCGCCACGGCCTGCGCGTTCGCGTCCGTCACTGTCGCGCTGATCGTGAACTGCTGCGTTCCCTCGTCTGCTTCGAGCGCGGCGTGAACGTCGAAACGCGCGACGCCTGAGGCGTCCGTTCGCGTCTCGCTTCTATCACGTGCGGGGTCCCTGTAGCCGTCGGCCCGTGTCCAGTAGTAGTCGTGATCGGAGAAGGAGTAGTCCTCGTAGCCCTCGACGCGGATCGCCGTTGGAGATGCCAGCGCCACCCATTCGACGCCTGCGTCCGCGACGGCGCCGCCGAAGAAGAAGCGCGCCGCCACCTCGGTAGGGATCGTGTCGCCGGCGAGGTAGTGGGCCCCGGCCGCTGTGACCTCGACCTCGAATTCCGGCGCGCGGAACTCCGCGACCGTGAAGTACGTGGTGGCAATGTAACGTCCGGTGTCAAACAGCTCGACTCGGTACGTCCCCGTGGGCGCATCGCCGGGGAGTGCGAGTTCGCCTGCGAACGTTCCCAGCTCGCTGATCTGCACGCTCGTCTGCAGGAGATCGGCGTAGCGCGCATCACGGATGGTCACGGTGAAGCGGGCGTCCGTCCCTGGAATGGAGTACGACGCGTCCTCTTCGTCGCGCACGACGCCCTTATAGAACACCGTCTCGCCGGGCCGGTAGATCGGCCGGTCGGTGTAGAGGTAGCCCACTGTGCCGGGAAAGTACGCGTGGGCCGGTACGTCCAGTTCCCACGGCGAACTGCCCGAATCCCACCAGGTGGAGGCCACACCCTGACGCCCGCCCTCGTCGATGCGCACGAGGTAATCCCCGTAGGGGCTTCCCCAGAAGTAGTAGTAGCTGTCTTCGGTGCCCTGGGAGAGCACGGCGAACCGGGCGAGTCCGTTGGAGTCCGTGACGGCGGTCTCGTAGGGGCGGTGGAGAGGCTCCTCAAGGGGGGCCACACGAACTTCGACGCCGCTGAGCGGTTCGCCCGTGTTGTAGTCGAGCGCCCAGACGAGCAGCTCATCGAACGCCAGCTTGGTTACGATCGCCGCATCGACGACGCTCAACACCAGCTTCCGCTCAAGCTCTAACGCTGTGTTGTCCGCAACTACGAGATAGTGATCCTTGGAGAGAGGCTCGCCGGTGCTGAGCGCGGTCGAGTAGAGCCGCGAGGCGCCGCGCAGATCCTCGTCGATCGGCTCCACCCACTCCCGTATGGGATCGCTGCCGGGCTGGAAGGTGACGTACTCCTGATCGTTGGCGCTCCACCCATCGATGAAGCCCCGGCGCAGCAAGGTCTCCGCTTCGGAGTCGGACAAGTGATACAGGCGGAAGCGCACCTCTTCGAGCTGGGCCGCGTGGTAGTACAGGATCTGCTGCCGGTTCGCGGAGAAGGTCGAGAAGCTGGCCGGCGCCGCGAGGCTCAGCGATGGCAACGGGGCACGCGTGGTGAACGAGAACTCGCTGGCCGGCAGCGGCCGTCCCCCACGGTCGCGCACGCCCTCCGCGATACGCACCGTGTAATCCGTTGAGAACTGGAGGCGGACATCCAAGTAGACGGTCTCCGGTCTCCAGGAATACGAGATCGGCTCGATGTCCTCGGGGTCGACGCCGCTGATCGAGACACGTCCCTCGAAGGAGTCGATGTCCATCGGGTTGTTGTAGTGGAGCTCGATCCCGTACGGCCAGGCAGCGGTCTCACCGTCCTGCGGGTCCGTGCGCACGAGTTGCGGCGGCTCGACCGTCGTGAAACGCACACCCCGCTCGGCGTGCGTGGTCCCACCGTCTGCACCGCGCAAGCCGGCCGGCGCGACGACTGCGTAATCCGTGTCGAGCGCCAACGGTTCGGCAGGTGTGAGCGTGACTACCGTGTCGTCCTCGCTCCAGGTGAGTGAGGTCCTGACGGCGTCTCCGCCCTGCTCGCGCAGGGCGAGGCCCGCCTCGACCGAGGCGCGGTCCATCGGCTGGTTGAACGCGATCACGACCGGGCTATCCGGTTCGACATGGACCGAGTTGTCGCTCGGCGTAAAGCTCGTGATCGCGGGCTGGACGGTCGCGAAGCTCCAGGCGAAGTCGGATGCGAGGACGCCGTCCGCCGCCGAGGTCAGCCCCGCGGGGATGCGCACGGCGTACTCGGCGCTCGGCTGCAGATCGGTGGGGATGAAGCGGTAGAGCGAGGTGTTGAGCCACTCGCCCCGTCCCGCGAGCGGCGGGTCGAACTCCAGCACTGCCGCCGCGGGGCTTTCCTGGAGCACTGTGAGCGGCGCGACTGAGCGATTGAACTGCACGAGGATCTGGGCGGTCGTGGGAACTTCCCTGTCGCCATCGCTGGGGATGACGTAGGACACCGCTAGCTGACCCTTGACGGTGAACGTGTGTGCCTGGTCGGCTGCGATACCCGCGGCGCCGGCGTCCACGCGCAGCCGGTACTGTTGCCCCCGCTGCCAGCCGGGGAAGGCGGGCTGGAACAGCAGCGTGCGCTCGTCGGCCCAAATGAAGGCTCCTTCGGCCGGTGGATCGATTGAGACGAGTCGGCTGGCGTCGGCTTCACGGGGCGGATCGCGAAAGGTGATCCGCACGGTCGCGAGCCGCGGGATTTCCACACCTTCGGGTGAGATGGCGATGGCCGGTGTGCCGTCGGGGGTGGATCGGGGCACCGTGACGGCGAGGTCGCCGTAGCGGTAGCTTCCGTCGCTGCTATGGCCGTCGTCGAGGGGGAGGGGGATCGTGCCCAGCGTGCGCCAGTCGCCGCCCTTGGGACGAGCGCCGATGTAGATGCGCTCGGCATCAATCACGTGCTGCCACACGCGCACCTGGATGTCGGCGACGGCGAGGTCGCCGTAGCGGTAGCTTCCGTCGCTGCTATGGCCGTCGTCGAGGGGGAGGGGGATCGTGCCCAGCGTGCGCCAGTCGCCGCCCTCGGGACGGGCACTGACGTAGATGCGCTCAGCATCAAGCACGTGCTGCCACACGCGCAGTTCGATGGTGACGGGATTGCCGTCGGCTCTGTTCCCGCCTTGGGCGCTGGCGACGCTAGCGCCCAAAGAGACGGCCAGTAGCAGTACAGCGGCCATCCCGACTTTCAGGACGGCGGGCAGAGCGCAGCGCATGCTCTCAATACCTAACCTATGCCCGCTGTACCCGTGCCCGCGCTACCTCCACCCTAGCACTGCGTGTACCGGATTTCCCACTCCGATCCAGCTCGCCCTCCGCTACTGCCAGCGGCCATCCCGGTCGGTGCCTGGCTCCGCAGCAGTGCGATCGAGGTCCCGCCGGCGGAAGCGGCGTCGGCGTCCGAGTAGCGAAGCTGCCGGCGGGAAGGGTCCTCCTCGTGCATACGCCGGTGACGGCACGCGGCTTGCCTGTGCTGTGAGCGAGTGGCGGGCTGCTTCTCTTACGGCACGATCGAGGGCGGCAGGCATGGAGAGGGCTACGCCACGAGAAGATCACAAAGAATCCTGGAGTGGATCCTCCCTAGAAGGTTCACTACCCATCAATCGAAAATTTCGTCTTCCCGAAATTCTGTCCACATGCCTATAGGAAATCCTGCTGTTTTAGAAAATCGCGCATGATCGCAACACATTCCTCCGGCTTTTCCAATTGAAGGAAGTGCGTGGCATCGGGGAGGAAGTCGTAGTCGACCTCGCGGATGTCCCCGAGGTCCAGCGTCGGGAGGTAGGAATAGGGCAGGGTTGGGTCTGCGCCGAGAACCTTGATCGGGCACTGGATATCTGCGAAATCGATGAATACCGAGTACAGCCGGGCGTACTCCATGAGATGATCCGGCGCAGCACCGGCAGCCAGATGGCCAGCGCCAGGTAGAAGAGCGATGCAACGACAATGAGGCTCGCAAGGAGGGGCGGGCCGCCCTCCGTCAGCGCCAGAACGGAGACCGCCACGAAGTTGGGCGTGGCGCCCATGATGAGCACGTGTCCGGCGCCCAGCCGCCAGATCCGGCTCGCCTGCAGCGCCGTCAGCGTCCCGGCGATGATCAGCGTGGCGAAGACGGCCCAGGCGAGGTAGCTCTCGCCCTGCCCGCCCGCCTGGACGGTGATCGCCACGATCAGCACGAGCGGCGCGATGGCGAAGATCACGCCCTGCAGGCCGACGCCGACGGCGACGGGCAGCGGACAGCGCTCGTCCGCCTCGTAGCGAATGGCCTTGTTGACGCTCGGTCCTTGCAAGATCGCCCCGCGACTCGGCGCTAGTCTAGGGGCCTATGCCCGTGGACGCGCGGGCGTCCACGACTCCCCTTGAGCCGAAGAGCGAGAGAGGGGATGCGACTCAGTGGGCTAGTCCAAGTGGGAGCGTCGCGCTTGGCAGAGTCCTTGATGCGTGGGTAGGCCTCCGTAGTTCAAACCGACTCCGCAGCAGGTAACTCTTCTTGGAATTCCGGTGCATTGGAAGGAGACTGTCGCTCTTTTTCGGTCGGGCTGGGCAGCTCGTCACGCGAAAACAGGTCCGATGTGCACACTTCCTCTAGCAAGGCTGCTCCCTCGGGCTCCAGGCTAACCGTCGCTTCGAGAACCCAGAGCAGTTCCAGCAGTTCCTCGGTAAACTCCCACCGCTCCGGCCTGATCTCGTCAAGGGCCGACGACTTACGCCCTGCTCGGTGCAGCTTGCGGTAGTCGAGCCATGACTTGACGACCTGCAGACCCGAAACGGAGTATTCCCATACCTGTGGCTTCACCGGCGAGAACTCGCCATCGCCCACACGTAGCACTTCCGTCGTCTGGTTGTACGCGGAGTCGGACGGATATTTGTCAGACGATACGGCCTTGGTGCAGCGCGCTATCCCTTGCGGCACGGAGCCGTCGTCATTGGGACCGGCGAACCGCTCGCCGTAGGTGTGCAGGTACAGCAGCCGTGCGCCGTGCTCGGCCACGCGCTGGAATAAACCTGCATCCTGAGTGATGGGCAGCCGTGGGGGCGGAAGCTCAAGCTCGTCCCAGAAGCGGCGCACGTAGTCGGGCTGCGCGAGCATGCCGTAGGCGTAAGCGAATAGCTGCTCCGCAGTGATCTCTGCGTTCTGTGCCTCGCTGATGCGCTTGATCAGTCCGCTGGTGATGTTGGGTTGGGTGGCTTCAGCGTTCCGCCAAAGGGGTATGACATCCTTGGCTCCCCGGCCGCAAAAGTGATCCATGTCTGGTATCGCGCTAGTTGCGGCCGCTGCTGGGCCGGTACCCACCACCTTAGTCAGCAAGCTGGTGAGATAAACCTGTTTTTCTCCATGGGCGCGATGCAAGACTGGGCGACAGAAGTCGCCCAGTCTTGCATCTTTGAGAATGTACTGGCGGTCAAAGGATCGGTAGGCATACCGAGCAATCTCAGGAGCTGGCTCGCTGGCATCGAGCTTGGCGAGTGTTGAGGCCTTGCTTCTCCCGGATAACTTGAAATATCGCCCGCCAATAAGGCGGTCCCTGGTCTCTCGGAATAGAGAGGCTCGTAACTTCAGGGGAGAGGCGAGCAGGGTGCGCCACCGCTCTGCGAGCACCTCGCGAGTTTCGCCGATCGGCCATGTTCGCTTGAACTGCACCCCCGAGTGCTGCCAGGGAAACACGTCCGTAACCGCCGGCCAGTCGAAGTATGCTCCGGTTCCCGCCGGGTAGAACGGTGCGTTCCACTCCTGGGAGCACTCGCGCCACTGGAAGTCTCGGAAGCGCTCGGCGGCATCAAGCGCGGACAGCTTGTCCTGTCTAGAGCCGGTCAGCTTCGTTTTCCACACCCGGGCGGGCGTGTCCGCCTTCGGCGGCCCGTCCCGGACCCCGATGGCGATGGCGACGGGGCTTCGGATGGCGAAGACGTTCTCGGTCGTCCTCGCGCCGAGGCTGTCGCCCTCCAGATCGATGATCCACAGCTCGTCGAACACCTCGCGCATCTTGCGGCGCATGCCCACGAAACCGGGACCTCGCAGGTATGAGGAAGCGGTGATGAAAGTGACGATGCCTGCATCCTCCGTGGAGTCGAACACTTTCCAGAGCGCCCACCGCCAGAAGTACACGTAGTCGTTGTAGAGGTTCTTGAGATGGACGCCCGCCCCTGCCTCTTGCGCTGGCACAAGGAAGTCCTCAAGGATCGGCTTGGGCGAGTTTGGAACGTCTTGCTCCGTGTCTCCATGTCGCACCCAGCCGCCCTTGCGTTGCGCCTCCTCATCCTGCGGGTCCTGTTCCTCCCGGTCGTAGGGGGGATTGCCCAGACACACGACGACCCGTACATCCTTCTTCACTTGCAGCGCCCGTTTCCGCTCTTCCGTGAGCCGGGCCTGAAGCAGGCCGCCCGTGAAGTCCGGTATCCGGTTGGGGGACTCCAGCGTGTCTGTCAGATAGACTTTCGGTGTCCTGTCTGTTACCTCCGCGTCCTTGAGCCGTTGGGACAGCCGCAAGTGCGACACGGAGTACGGCCCCACCAAGATTTCGAAGGCATGCAGCCGGTCCGCTAAGCTCCGCAACCGTTCAGCTACCGCTCCCTTCCCAAGCCATTGCTCCGCCGCGTCCGTGGCATGATCCAAGACGGCAAGGGGATAGGTACCCGTCCCCACGGCCGGATCGAGAACCACTACGTCATCGCCCGCGAAGGCGAGCCGCTTCTGGAAGCGCGTGCGCAGCAACTCTCCGGCCAGCCTCACCTGTGCGCGAACGACCTCCACCGGCGTGTAGTAGACGCCCCGGTTCCTCCGCAGCTCCGGGTCGTAGGCGCCTAGAAAATGCTCGTAGAAGTACAGCCAGGGGTCGCCACCGCGGCTGATCTTTTCCGAGTCCACCGCGCCGATGGCCCGCTCCAGCAGCTCGATGGGCATATTGAGTTCGCTTCGAACGGGATTAGCCTCCAAGAGCTGCAAGGCTTCGGCCAAGAGCCCGTGCTCTTTCTGGAGGGTGTCTACTGCCAGCAATGGCCTGAGGCTCTCCGCTCCCTCGAACTTGGCCAGCAGCAGCGCGTACGTCACCGTCTGCGCGTAGGCGTCGGCAAACTGGGCCTCGTCGCCCTCTGGAAACAGCAGCCCGCCCCACTCCTTGGCGAGCGACTGGATCGGGGCTGTCTCTTTTTCCAGGGCCTTCCTGACCTCGTCGCGGAGGATGCGCGCTAACGGCGCCAGGAACTTCGCCAGGCTCTCCGCCGTTTTGGGAACCACCGGCTCCCAGTAGAGAAAGTCGCTAAGCAGGTCGCGGAGACCTGCTAGCGATTCTGGATCGACGGCCTTCGCCGCTCCCTTGCTCACGTCATCGGCGATCCGGACCCGTTGCTGGAGTTTGCCGGAGCGGTACAGGCTCCACTCCGAGCCGTCGGTGTAGATCAGGTTGGGCAACGCCTTGAAGCGGTTCCACTGATCCCGGTTCGCGCCCTTGAACTGCTCCGCACGCGCGCCCAACCCAGGACGCTTGAGTTCCACGTGCCCCGTCAGCAATCCGCCCGTGGTCACGCCGAGATCGGGACGTCCGCTGATATCGTCCGCATGGACCTCGGTCCGCCATCTCACGTCCAGGCGATTGATTCGGCCCACGTCACCCAGCAAATCGCCGGTAGGCGATTTCAACTGGTCTTCCGGTTGGGCCTCGATAAGCTGCCGAAAGTTTTCAGCGATCGTGCTCGCGAAACGTTCAACGATCTCCGCGAAGTCGCCGTCTGGTGTTGAATCGCTCGTCATGTTCCGTCGCGCGGGCGGCTTTGCAATCGGATGAGAATCGAAGTGCCCAGCCCCAATTCTGTTGCAGCCTACTGTTGCACGGAATCTATCCGCGATCTTCGGGGCGGCGCAGCCTGAAGATCCAGGCTCCCCATCAAGGGGAGTCTGAGCGTAGCCTTGATGGAAGGCTGCGGTAGCGACATGGAGTCGTCTCGTGTCCGCGCCTGGCCGTGGGGAGACCAGTGACCAAGAGTCCGTATTCCTGCTGCAACGTTGCGCGGACCGGCCGTCGCACAGCCGCTTTCCTTGGAGTGCTCCTCGCCCTTGCCACGGCGCTTGTCATGGCTGTCGCCTGCTCGTCCCAGCCTGGTGCGCCTGATCCGGCCATAGGCGGCGCCGATTCGCCAGCCGCTGCTTCCCGAACGGGGCAAGAGATCTTCGCCACGACCTGCGCCGTTTGCCACGGGGCCGCTGGGCAGGGGCAGCCCAACTGGCGTGTCGCTAAGGAGGACGGCACGCTGCCGCCGCCCCCGCTCAATGGGGAGGGTCACACTTGGCACCATGCGGACGGCCTCCTGTACCGAATCGTGCATCAGGGCGGGGCCATATCGAACCTGCCGAGCTTCAAGAGCGGCATGCCGGCGTTTGGGGAGCGGCTCAGCCACCAAGAGATCATCGGCGTGCTGACCTATATCAAGAGCCTCTGGGGCGACAAGACCTACCAAGGCGTGTCAATTCGGGAGTCACAGGCACTTCTGAGTGAAGAGGATCCGTTTCCGCTAGGGGGAAGCTAGTTCCCACTGCGCCGGTGTGGCGGTCACCCGCGGCCTCCGCTACTGCCACTGCGGCCGGTATTAGGAGTCCCTTTGGCAGGATTCTGAGCTGCCGCCGTCAATCGTGCTTGGATTCTCCGCGCCGGCGGGCAGGACTTCCGTCCCGATGTAGCGGCGCAGGTGGTCGTGCACGGCGGAGAGCACCGCCAGGCGCGCGTGGCGCTTGTGCTCGCCGGAGACCAGGACCCAGGGAGCGTTCTCCGTGTGCGTGCGCGCGAACATCTCGTCGGCGGCCGTGAGGTAGTCGTCCCAGCGATCCCGGTTGCGCCAATCCTCGTCGCTGAGTTTGTAGCGCTTGAAGGGGTCCGCGGCGCGCGCCTCGAAGCGGCGCAACTGCTCTTCCTGGGTGATCTGCAGCCAGAGCTTGAGTATCACGATGCCCGCGTCCGTGTAGTGCCGCTCGAACTCGCGGATCTCCCGGTAGGCGCGCTCGACCTCGGCGCGCGTGGCCAGACCCTCGACCCGCTCGACGAGCACGCGGCCGTACCAGGAGCGGTCGAAGATCACCAACTCGCCACGCGCGGGCATGCGGGCATAGAAGCGTTGCAGGTAGAGCTCGTCCAGCTCGCGCGGCGCGGGCGGGCCGGTCGAATAGACGGCGAAACCGCGGGGGTCGAGATGCCCCGTCAGCCGGGCGATGGCGCCGCCCTTGCCCGCCGCGTCGACGCCCTCGAACACGATGACGGCGCCGCAGGCGGCCTCGTCGCGCAGGTAGCTCTGGATGTGCAGCAGGTCCAGCTGCAGGCGCCGCCGCTCCCGCTTGTAGTGGGCGCGGCTCACCCGCAGGGTGGGGTCGAAGTCGGCGATACGCGGTGCGGACATGGGGTGGGCCGCCTCATCCTCCGGCCGCCGCCGGGCGCGCACCTCGCGGCGCGGCGGCTTGCATCAACGGCGTAGGGGCCGTCGATGCTGGAGTATGAACGATCGCGCTCGGTTGCTGCAGGAATCCGTCGCGCGAGCAACGGCCGGCGCGCCAAAGCCGAGGGCCAAGGCCGGGGCGTGCCCGCCGGTCAGCCCAGAACGGCAGGGGAGAGGGCCGAACCCGCCTCCCCGGCTCGCGCGTCCCCGTTCGGGGATGCCTGCCGCTATAGCACTCCCGCTTGAACAGCAGGCGTTCGATGCCGTACTTACGGCTCCCGAGGATGCCAATGATGCCGGCGATGGCGAACCAGAGGATCGGTACCCCGCCGCCGTGGGCGCCGAAGCCGCCCATCGCCGGGAAGATGTGGGGCCGGAGCCCGTTTCCGGCATGCACATCGCAGGGGGCGACGATCGTATACGGTGACCGTGAGGTGACGGTCAGATGACGGCATCAGTGTCGAACGGTTGGTGGGCGGCGGTCCGCGCGGCGATGGCGGCGCACGCCCCCCAAGCGGTCGATGTCGACGGGCGCCCGGCGGCGGCGGTACTGATCGCACTGCTGCCGACGAGGCCTGAACCACACGTCCTGCTCACGATCCGCTCCCAGGAGGTGGATCACCACAAGGGGGAGATCTCGTTCCCGGGCGGCATGATTGAGGCGAACGAGAACCCGCAAGCGGCAGCGCTGCGGGAGGCGTGGGAAGAGGTGGGGATCCACCCCGACGAGGTAGAGGTGCTGGGGCCGCTGAGTCACTTCGTCACCCGCTCAGGCTTCCACGTGCGTCCCTTCGCCGGGTTGCTGCCTCGTGCCCCGTACGATTACCGGATTAGCGAGGTGGAGGTGGCGGACGTTCTGGAGGTGCCCCTGGGCCACCTGCTGGACGAGGCCAACTCGGCCTATTACCACACCACGCTGCACGGCTCCGAGGTCATCGTGCGGGAGTACCTGTGGGGAGAGCACGTGGTTACCGGCGCGACGGCCTGGATGCTGCGCGACTTTCTGCGCTTGGTCGCGGCGCAGATAGGCCGCGAGCACGTGTAGCGCTTATTCGCCCCGGCACTCCTTAAGCCTGGCCGCCGGGCGCCGGGCCGCCGGCCTTGGTGCCGCCGCCGCCCACCATGAGGATCGCGCCCTCGACGGTCACGAAGAGCAGGCCTCCGGCGTGCATGCGGAAGATCACCTCAATGCCGTCCAAGACCTCCGTGGAGGCGACGCCCTTGGCGACCCAGGTGTGCGGGCCGCAGCGCGCGTCGACGCGGGCCTGCGCCGGCCAGAGCACGAGCGTGATGTTGCCGCGGGGGCTGCGGTAGTCGATGCGGTAGACGGGCCCGGCGGCGGCTTCGCAGTACGGCTCGATCCGCAGCGGCGCTCTCAGGAGGGCGGCGACGGCCTCGGCGGCCTCGCGCGGGAGGCCAGCGAAGCGGGTGGTGCGGCGCGGGCGGGCGCCGGGCTCGTCAGCGCGGGCGGGCATCGGGGGGTGGCGGGCGCCGATCGCGCGCCGCGGCTTGCTGCGCGCCGGCGGGGCGTTCGGTGCGTTCAATGCTTTCGGTGCTGCGCGTGGACGATCTTTCGGAGCGGCCTTTCGAAGCACCTTGCGAGAGGCGCGGCTCCTCGCCTGTGTCGGCGGCCCGGTAGTAGCGGCGTCCAAGGAGCGGCTCGGGCAGATAGGTCTGATCGGAGGCGACGTGACCATCGTAGTCGTGGGCGTACTGGTAACCGGCGCCGTAGCCCAGATCTCGCATCAGCCCGGTGGGGGCGTTGCGGAGGTGCAGCGGCACGGCCAGGGCGCCGTGCTCTTGCACGTCGGCCAGGGCGCGGTTGTAGGAGGCGAGCGCGGAGTTACTTTTGGGCGCGAGCGCGAGATAGAGCGTCGCTTCCGAGAGGGGCAGGAAGCCCTCCGGCATGCCGACGAGATGGACGGCGTGCTGCGCGGCGACCGCGACGGGGAGCGCGCGCGGGTCCGCCAGTCCGATATCTTCCGCCGCCAGGATGACGAGGCGCCGCGCCACGAAGAGCGGGTCCTCGCCGGCCTCCAGCATGCGGGCGAGCCAGTAGAGCGACGCGTCCGGATCCGAGCCGCGCAACGACTTGATGAGCGCGGAAACGGTGTCGTAGTGCGAGTCGCCGGCCTTGTCGTGGGCCAGGCGCCGCTGCACGACCTCCTGGACGAGTGCGGCCGTGACCGCCTCCTTCCCGCGCGCCGCGAGGACTGCGGATTCGAGGGCGCCCAGGGCGCGGCGCGCGTCGCCGCCGGACTGCACGACGATGGCGTCCAGCGCGTCCGCTTCAACGGTCGCGCGACGCCCCCCCAGTCCCCGCTCGCCGTCGTGGAGCGCGCGCTCGACGAGAGCGCGAAGCAGGTCCGGCGGCAGCGGCTTGAGCGTGTGGACGCGGGTCCGCGAGAGCAGCGGGCCGATCACTTCGAAGGACGGATTCTCGGTCGTCGCGCCGATCAAGGTGATGGTGCCGTCTTCCACGTGCGGCAAGATCACGTCCTGTTGCGCCTTGTTGAAGCGGTGGATCTCGTCGATGAAGAGGATGGTCCGCTGCCCTTGCCGTTCCCGGCGGACGCGGGCGTCCGCGATGAGCTGGCGCAGCTCGGCGACGCCGGCCGAGACTGCGGAGAGGGGCGCGAAGTAGGCGTTGCTGCGCTTGGCGATGAGGCGCGCCAGCGTCGTCTTGCCGCTGCCCGGCGGTCCCCAGAGGATCAGCGAGGGGACGTGGTCGGCGTCGATCGCACGCCGCAGCGGGCGCTCCGGTCCGACGAGGTGCTCCTGCCCGACGAACTCGTCGAAGGTGCGCGGACGCATGCGCGCCGCGAGCGGGGCGCCGGGATCGATCACGTTGGCGGAGTCGAAGAGCGTGGCGCCGGGCGGAGGACGCTTGCGCGTGGCGATGGGTCGGCCTCTCTAGTGCTTGTTGATCGTTCGTTGTCGTGATGGCTCGCGGGCATTGCCGGTCTGCTGCGTCGGGGCGGCGTCTGCCGCCAGGATAGCGCCGGGAGGCGTGTGCGCGGACGGGCTAGGCGAAGGCGCGCCTGCGGCCGCGCTGCTTGCTCCAGCCCTGGTAGAGCGACTCGGCCTTGCCCTGCGCCGTCCGCCAGTGGCGATCGGGATCGGGTCCGGCTTCCGGGTGGGCGGCGAGCCAGGCATCGCGCGCGGCCTCCGGCCGCAGTTCGCCCACCATGGCCCCGCGCAGCAACACGGCCTTCAGGATCTCCGTGGCCGCCTGCGACGGGACGAGCGGCTCGCCCTTCATGCCCGCGGGCTGAAATTGGCCGATGGCGACATCGGCGAAGCCGATGAGGGAGCCCGCATCGATGCCGGGGATGGCGTCCAGGATCTCCTGCGTGGCCTGTTTCTCCCTCACGTAAGGGGTGACGGCGGCGGTGTTGGGGTACTGCTGGTCGATAAGGTGCATGGCAAAACGTTGGCGCCGTTGCGAGAGCAGCAGCGTCGCCCAAAAGGCGGGCTCGGCGATGTTGCTGAGCTCCCAGCCGCCGTAACCTTGTCCGCCCTTGCGACCCTGCCGCACTCGTAGCTTGGAGAGGAATTCCTGGGCGCCGATCTCCAGCACGGTTCGCCGCCGCCGCCGCACGTCGTCCGAGTGGATCAGGGCCTTGGCGAAACGGCGGAAGACGGCCATCAGATCGCGAGGTGGGCGATCGTAACGCCCTCGCCCCCTTCGTTGCGTTCAGCGGGAGCGTACTTCGTCACGAGAGGGTGACGGCGCAGCAGATCGCGCACCGCCCGCCGCAGTGTACCGGTGCCCTTGCCGTGCACGACCTCGATGCGCTCCAGACCGGCGCGGAAGGCTTGGTCCACGAAGCTCTCGACGGTCGGGATGGCCTCGTCGAGCGTGCGTCCCCGCACTTCGATGCGAGAGCCCGGATCGACCGCACCGGTGGGTATTCGCACGGCGCCGGGGCGCGTGTCCCGTCCCCCAACCGCAATGATCTGGTCGGCGCGGACGCGTGTGCGCAGCGCTCCCAGTTGCACGGCGATCGTGCCGTCTTCGTCGAGTGTGCCGAGCGCCTCGCCGGGTTGCGGGACGCCGCGCAAGCGGACGATTTGGCCCGCTCGAATCACGCTCGGGTTGACGGGGGCGCCGCGAGTCGCGGGATCTGCCGCTGCGCGCTTCTCGGTGATGGCGGCGCGCTCACGGCGGATGCTGGTCAGGCGGGCGCGCCCGGCCGCGGCCTCTGCCTGCGCCGCTTGCACCTCGACCTTGCGGGCGGCGGCGAGGCGTTTCTCGGCATCCCGGATGCCGCTCCGCATCGCGGTTAACTCGCGCTCCATCTCGGCCTCGGTCCGCGCGAGGACGCGATCGCGCTCACTCTCCACTTCGTCGAGGCGACGGCGGAGATGCCTGCGGATCTCTTCGGCCTCGCGGCGCGCGAACTCCTCGGCACTGCGCGCGTCGGCGGCGGCGTTGCGCTCGCGTTGCAGCTCGGTGAGGAGCCGCTCGACGCTTTGCTCGCCGGGGGCATAGACGGCGCGGGCATCGTCCAGCACGGCAGGCGGCAGACCGAGGCGCTCGGCGATGGCGATCGCGTTGCTGCGGCCCGGCAAGCCAAGACTGAGGCGATAGGTCGGGGAGAGCGTCTCATCGTCGAACTCCACGGATGCATTGATCACCCCGGGGGTCTCGTGAGCGAAGAGCTTCAGCTCGCCGTGATGGGTGGTGGCGACGAAGGTGGCGCCGAGGGTAAGCAGATGCGTGAGGAGAGCGCGGCCGAGCGCCGCGCCCTCCGTGGGATCGGTGCCTGCGCCCAGCTCGTCCAGTAAGACGAGGGCGCGCATATCGGCGCTCTCCAGAATGCGGATGATGTTGCGCATGTGGGAGGAGAAGGTCGAGAGCGACTGCTCGATGCTCTGCTCGTCGCCGATGTCGGCCGCTACGGTGGTGTAGACCGGGATGCGGCTGCCGAGCTCGGCGGGGATCGGGAGACCGGCGAGCGCCATTAATGTGAGCAGCCCCGTGGTCTTGAGTGCAACGGTTTTGCCGCCGGTGTTGGGGCCGGTGATCAAGACGCCACGATGATCGGCTCCGGCGGAGAGGGAGATCGGGACGATATCGCCGCTGAGCAGCGGGTGGCGCGCCGCCTCCAAGCGCAACTCGCCTGGTGCTTCTCCGATCCAGTCCGCTGCTTCATCGTCGGCGAGCCCTTCGTGTGGAAGGGGCGCGTCGAGGTCGGCGGCGAGATCGGCCTTGGCGAGGGCGAAGTCGATCTCCCCCATGGCGGCGGTCGCCTGGCAGATCGGGCTGGCTTCCTCGCCGACGGCTGCACTGAGGCGACGGAGGATCTTTTCCACCTCCTGCTCTTCGCGCGCGCGCGCCTCGCGCCAGGCGTTGCCAAGCTCCACCGCGCCGATCGGCTCGATGAAAAGCGTGGCGCCGCTGGAGGAGACGCCGTGCACGATGCCGGGGAAATAGCGCTTGGCGTCCGCTTTGATCGGCACGACGTAGCGGCCGTCGCGCTCCGTCATGATCGGCTCTTGGGCCAAGCCACGGGATACGGCCTGCCGCAGCAATCGCTCCATGCGATCGTGCAGACGGGCGTGCGCGACCTGGATGGCGCGGCGCCGCTCGGGGAGTTCGGGGCTGGCGCTATCCAAGATCTCGCCGCGCGCCCCGATCGCGCCATCGAGAGCATCAATGAGGGGGGTGAAATCGCCGATCCGCTTGGCGATCGCCGTGAGCGTGGGAATGCGGTCACCGAGAGGGATCACGTGGTTGCGGGTATGCCGGGCGGCGCGGGCGAAGCCGAGCACGTCAAGGAGTTCGGAGGCCGTGAGCCGCCCGCCGCGGGCCGCCGACTGGACGAGAAGCGTGGGGTTCCCGGGCGCGCTGATGGTGAAGCGTGGCTTGATTCGCCGCAAGCGCTTGCCCTCGGCTGTCAGCCGCTGCCGGCGCAGCACTTCTTCGCGGTCGTCGCTGGGCGTGAGCGCGCGCGCCAGCGCGCGGCTGGCTTCCAGGGTGCAGTGATCTGCCAACCGGTCGCGGATCTTGGTGAATTCGAGCGCTTCGAGCGTCTTGGCGTCCAGCGGTTACTCCTGAGTGAGCGTGGGTGATGGCTCGCTGTAGCGCGTGACCTCGAATCGGTAGAGGGTGGCGGCGTCGTGGGGCGCGATCGCCGCTTTTTTACGTGCGATCTCTACTTGCTGCGCAGGTGTCTCGACGCCGTCGAGGTTGGGCAAGAGCACGCCGCGCTGCCGGCCGTTTTCAACGACGACGCCGTATCGGCGGGCGTCGAGTTGCGATTCATCGTGGACGCGCTCTGGCGGCGAGAGCAGATCGACCTTGTACCGCAGTTGGTCGAGTTCATTGGGGATGACCGGGCTGAAGCGCGGGTCGGCGCTGGCGGCCGCGATAGCGTTGTGAATGACCTCTGCCGCGAGGTTCGCCTGCCGTGGGGTGGTGGTTCCGATACAGCCGCGCAATTCGCCGGCCGCATTGAAGATGGAGACGAAAGTGGCGCCGCGCCGCTCAAGCCAGCGCGCATCGTCTATTTGGTCGGTACTCAGATACGTGCCGTCGCGGACGTAGGCTTCCACGGCGGCTCGGGCGAGGCACACGATCTCCGGCGTGGGTGGAGTTTCTCCGTCGGCCGCGCGCGGCCGGATGTCGATGTGGGCGGTGGTGTATCCCACCCCCCAGGGCGCCTCGGCGGTGATGATCCGTGGTTGCACGTCGTCGAGGGAGAGCGCGCCCATCAGCATCGCAACGGATGGCACGGAGTCTTCCGCCGCCTCGCGGCGGAAGACTGCATCGAAGCCGAGCATAGTATCGAGGTCCCAGTCGGCGAGAGCGCGTTGGAACGCGTCTTCCCAGCGAGGTCCGGCCGGGTGGAATCCGTACGGGCCTTCGGCCTTGAGGGCATGAGAGCCGTCGGCGGAGGCGATGATGGCGACGCGCTTGTCGGCGCGGGCGATGACGGCTGCGATCGCCTGGCCTAGGGCGTAGTGATCATGCGGGCGCAGGAGGCTGACGGCGATCATTGCGACGGCCGCGTCGGGAGCGGCGCTCCGCAGATAATGGAGGGGCACCCAGGCGGAATGGTCGTTGGGGTTCCAGCGGTCGAGCGGGCGGATCGGGATGCCGTGTTGCTTGGCTTCGGTCAAGAGAACGGCCACGAAATCGCGGTCCGTCTCGATCGCGAACCGCTCGCTGCCGGCGCCGAAGTAGCTCATGTCGCCGCGGAGCGGTCCGGTAAGTACTCCGAAGCGATCGCGTTCGATGGGACCGTGCGGGCAGATGATCAAGAGCAGGTCCGGCGCAGCGTCCCGCAGGGCATCGTGCAGCGCGCCCATCGCTGCCATGGTGGCGCTCGCTTCTTTCTCGCGACCGCGCCCCACCGCCGGCACGATGATGGGAGGATGCGGCGCGACGCAGGCGAAAACGGGCGACGCCATACAGTTCCCTTGGTAGCTCCCCGCAACGGCTATTGTACCGGGCGCGGTGAGGTGTTCAGGACGAGAGCTCCCGCTGCAAGACGCCGATTACGGCTTCGTCCTCGCTTGGGTCGACGGTGCGCGGATCGAGACGGAGGGAGTCGTGTTCGACGCGTGCGACGACGGCGGGTTCGCCGGTCCGCAGACGGTCCGCGAGCCGGTTCGCGCCGTCACTGGGCGTGAGCGCAAGCACGCGGGCCGGCAAGCTCTCGCCGGGCAGGGAGCCGCCGCCGATCATCGATCGCCCCTCGATCACGGTGCCGGAGCCGATGGCGTCGCGCCAGGCCGTTGCGCGCTGGTCTAGCGCGTCGACGGGGGCGGCGATCATGCGCCAGACGGGGATCTGCGTCTCGGCCTCGCCGAGAAGATAGTGCCGCAGCGTGGCGGCGAGGCCGGCGATGGTGGTCTTGTCGGGGCGGACGGCGCGGGCGAGCGGGTGGCTCCCGATCTTCGCGACGAGCTCGGCGCGCCCGACGATGAGGCCGGCTTGTGGTCCGCCTAAGAGCTTGTCGCCCGAGAAGAGGGCGAGATCCGCGCCGGCGGCGAGGCTGTCCTGCACGGTGGGCTCGGGAGAGAGGCCGTAGCGCGTGGTGTCGAGGAGGCAGCCGGAACCGAGGTCGTCGAGAAAGAGGGCGCCACCTTCGTCGGCGACGGTACGCATTTCGGAGAGCGAGGGTTGCTCGGTGAAGCCGATGATCTTGAAGTTGCTGGCGTGGATCCGCAACAGCGCGGCGCCTCCGGTTCCGCGATAGTCGCCGATGCGCGTGCGGTTGGTCGTCCCGACTTCGACGAGGGTGGCGCCACTCTGTCGCACGATGTCCGGGATGCGGAAGCCCCCGCCGATCTCGACCGCTTGGCCGCGGCTGACGACGACCTCCCGCCCCGCGGCGAGCGCGGCGAGGCTGAGGAGGAGGGCGGAGGCATTGTTGTTCACAGCGAGGCCCGCCTCGGCCCCGGTTACCGCTTGGACGAGTGCGCCGAGGTGGTCGAAGCGGGAGCCGCGGCGGCCGGCGGCGAGGTCGTACTCGAGGTTGGAGAAGCTGCGGCCCACTGCGTCCATGGCCGCGCGGGTGGCGTCCGAGAGAGGCGCCCGGCCGAGGTTGGTGTGCAGCACGACACCGGTCGCGTTGATGACGGGGCGTAGTGGGGGACGGTCCACCGCCTCAATGCCGGCGACGACCGCTTGGGCGAGCCCTTCAAGGCCGGCAGGGCTGCGCGAAGAGTCGGCGAGATCGGCGCGGGCACGCTCCAAGACCGCGCGCGCTTGCTCGGTGAGACGGCCGTTGGCGTAGCGTCCCCGCAGGAGTGCGACGGCGGGATGCTGCAAGATGCGATCGACGCTTGGTAACGCACGATACGGATTGGACATGCCGGCGGGCCTTCACGTGAAGGCTAGCACGCTCCTTCCGTAGCCCGGAGGCATTGCCCGCTGTTGAAGGCCCTGCATATCATCAGTGCAATCCCGCATACGGTGACTACGGAGGCCATCAGGTGAATCTACGGATTCCCGGACCCACGCCATGCCCGCCCGATGTTCTCGACGCGGTGGGCGGGCAGATGATCAACCATCGCGGACCGGAGTTTGCGGCGCTGCTGGAGCGCTTGTCCAGCGGTCTTCAGCCGTTCTTCCAGACCCGGCAAGAC
The DNA here is from genome assembly GCA_963663895.2 of Dehalococcoidia bacterium. Taxonomy (GTDB): domain Bacteria; phylum Chloroflexota; class Dehalococcoidia; order Bin125; family Bin125; genus JAPOXK01. The sequence goes on from CAXXRD010000005.1 coordinate 155,332, forward strand.
GTGCTCCTGATGACCTGCAGCGGCACGGGCGGTATGGAGGCTGCGATCGTCAACACGCTTTCGCCGGGTGACCGCGTGCTGGCGATCTCCATCGGAGCGTTTGGTGATCGCTTCGCCGAGATCGCGAGACTATACGGCGCGGACGTGACCGTGCTGGAGGCTGAGTGGGGTCGGGCGGTGGAGATCGAGCAGGTACGCGACGCGCTGCGCGCGGGCTCGGATTACCGCGCCGTCCTCGTAACGCACAACGAAACCTCGACCGGAGTGACCAACCCGCTCGAAGAGATCAGCAACGTTGTACACGCGGAGAGCGATGCTCTCCTACTGGTCGACGCCGTGTCGAGCTTGGGATCGATTCCGCTGGCAACGGACGCCTGGGGCGTCGATGTCGCCGTCACGGCGTCGCAGAAGGGGTGGTTGGTGCCGCCCGGCTTAGCAATGCTGGCGTTCAGTGACCGCGCCTGGGCGGCGTCCGAGCGCGCGACCATGCCGCGCTTTTATTTGGATGCACGCATGCATCGCGACTTCGCGGCTAAGGGACAGACGCCCACGACGCCTGTGCTGCCGGTGCTGTACGGCCTTGACGCGGCGCTCGCGCGCATGCGACAGGAGGGCCGGGACGCGATCTTCGAACGGCATGCCCGCGTTGCGGAGCACACCCGTAGGGGTGTGGAGGCGCTTGGCCTCACCCTGCTCGCCGCCGAAGCGGTGGCCTCCGACACGGTCACCGCAGTGCGCGTGCCCGAGGGCGTCGATGGGAAGGCCCTCTCCCGCGTTCTGCGCCAGGAGCGCGGGACCGTGATCGCGGGCGGTCAGGGCAAGCTGGCCGGTAAGATCTTCCGCATCGGACACCTCGGTTGGGTGGACGAACCGGATATCGACCGGGCGCTCGATGCGCTGCGGGCAACGCTGCCAGAGGTGGGGAGCGAAGCAGCCGTCGCGCGCGCCTGACCGTGAACGAGCGGATTCTCGTTAGCGATTCGATCGCGCAAGAAGGGATCGATCTGCTCGCGCGGACGGCGGCGGTGGACGTGCGGCTCGGGCTGAGCCCGGACGAGCTGCTGGCGGCGATCCCGGCGTACGACGCGTTGGTGGTGCGGAGCCAAACCGTGGTGACGGGCGACTTGATTCGCGCCGGCGAGCGGTTGCGGGTAGTGGCGCGCGCGGGAGTGGGGGTCGACAACATCGACGTGGCGGCGGCGACTGAGCGAGGAGTGGTGGTGGTTAATGCCCCTATGGGAAACACTGTCTCCACGGCCGAGCTGACGGTCGTGTTGTTGTTGGCGTTGGCGCGGCATATCCCCGCTGCCGACGCGAGTCTGCGGCAGGGAGAGTGGGATCGAAAGGCCTTTTTGGGCGTCGAGGTGCGGGGTAAGACCGTGGGGTTAGTGGGGCTTGGGCAGGTTGGATCGGCGGTGGCCCGGCGGCTGCGAGCGATGGAGATGCATGTGCTCGCCGTCGATCCCTACGTCCCGGACGAACGGGCGCGCATGGTGGGCGTTGAGCTGGTGGAGTTGGATGATCTGCTGCGGCGGGCGGATTTCGTATCACTACATACCGTGCTCACCGACGAAACGCGCCGGTTAATCGGCCGGGATCAGATCGCGCTGATGAAACCGGAGGCGCGGATCATCAATACCGCCCGGGGCGGCCTGATCGACGAGGAGGCACTGCTTGAAGCGCTGGAGGCGGGAAAGCTGGCTGGCGCTGCCTTGGACGTGTTCGAGCAAGAGCCTCCCTCGGCCAAGGCACTCTTGGAGCATCCTCGCGTCGTGGTGACTCCGCACCTCGGCGCTTCGACGCTGGAGGCGCAAGAACAGGTCGCGTTGGACGTGGCGCGAGAGATCCGGCTGGTGCTCGACGGACATCCCGCAACTGCGGCTGTCAACGCGCCGTTCGTCGATCCGGAGACGCTGGAGGCGGTCGGGCCATATCTGGAGGTCGCACGGATGTGCGGCACCCTCGCAACGCAGGTAGCCGTGGGCCAGTGGCGCTCGGTGCGGATTAGTTACGACGGCGAGATCGCGGAGCACGATGTCACCGCGCTCAAGGCGGCTGCGGTCGCCGGCTTACTGGAGACGATCAGTGAAGAGCGCGTGAACTTGGTTTCGGTGAACAACGTTATCGCGCACCGTGGCTGGCAGGTGACCGAAGAGAAGAATCCTGAGAGCGAGGAATACGCCAACCTGATCACGGTCCGGCTCATGACGTCGGGCGGCGAGGCAAGCGTCGCCGGGACGCTGGCGCATGGTGTGGGCCATATCGTCGAGGTCGACGGCGCGCATGTCGATGTGTCGCGCGACGACCATTCCGACGGCCATAGTCATATCTTGCTTCTCGAGAACGAGGACCGGCCTGGGCGAATTGGAGCGGTGGGGACGGAGCTTGGCGACATGGGTGTGAATATCTCGTCGATGGACGTTGGCCGTCAGGAGCGCGGGATGGCGTTGATGGTGCTGACGGTCGGCCGGGCGCTGACGCAGACGGAGGTTGATCGTATCGGTGCGATCCCCGGCATCGACCGGGTCGTACAGGCGCGGATCTGAGGCGCGCGTCAATCAGGCGTCAGTCGAACGCGTAGAGCACCGCGCCGGTTGGAAGCTTCGGCTTGAAATAGGTGCTCTTCTGCGGCATCCGTTCGCCGCTGCGCGCTGTCGCGAAGATCTGCTCGAGCGGCGGCGGATTGAGCAAAAAGGCACAGCGCGCTTCGCCGTTGCGTACGGCTCTGAAGGCAGGCTCTGCCTCATGCGCGTAGGTCACGGCGCGCCCCGAATGGAGTACGAGGTCGTCGATACCGAAGATCGGATCGAGCAGAATGGAATGGAGCACCGCCACGGCCAGCTTGCTCCAGGATGCGGGGAGGGACTTGGGCAGGAGGCTGAGCGTTGCGTCGGTAGCGACCAGCAGGTGGCAGCGGCCGGGGTCGAGACCGACCGATCCGAACGCGATTTCCTGAGGTGCGACCTCGGTCATGGCACGCAGCAGGCGCTCCGGGCCGTCGCTCAGCGGCCCGAGGTCGCGCACCTCGAAGCGCGCGCGTGTCTCGCGCAAGGCATCGCTGGATCCGTCGATGTGGAGCAGGCGGTGGGTCGGACCAACGATGAGACCGGGGTCGCCCGCGCGCACGAATCCCATGAGGACGAAGTTCTCCGGCTCCTCCCCGGTCCAGTCGGCGGCCTCTGCCGCGGCGCGGTCGCGGTCGGCGAGAGCGGACTCGTAGCGGTGATGCCCATCGGCCATATAAACGGGTTCGTGGGCGAGGGCGGCGCGCAGCGCCTCCACGGCGTCCGGTTGGTCGATGACGCGTAGCCGGTGGTAGTCGCCATTGGGATCGGAGCCCGTTGCGACGGGTTCCTCCTGTAGCGCTTGGTCGAAGAGTGATCCGAGTTGGCGATCACGATCTGGGACGACTGCCAGAAGCGGCGAGAGATCTGCGCGTGCGGCGCGCCGTAGCGCCGTGCGAGTTTTCTTGGGGGTCGCCATGGTCCACTCGTGAGGGAGGACTATGCCCTCTGTCCAGGGCAGGATGCGCGCGCGTGCGAAAAGACAGAGGCGTGAGCGCTCACGGCCCTCGTGAACGAAGCGCTGTTCGAGCAAGTAGTAGGCCGGACGCTGCTCGCGTTCGAGCACCCGAGCGGCGCGCCAGTGGCGCAGCGTCTCCGCCGCCTTTGCGATCCCCGCATTCGTGCTGGCGGTTTCGATATGCGTGATCTGGTAGGGACTGTGCGAGATCAGGTCACGCCGCTGAGCGTCGTCGACGACATCGTAAGGCGGCGCGAGGACCGATCCCCAGTCGCCGACCCGGGCGAGGTTGTAGCGCAGGCCGGTGAAGGGCTGGAGGTCGGCCATCGCTTGCATGATAGAGCGCCGTAGACTGATAAGGCCCGTAGGTGCGGGCCCGTGCTGTGACTGGCATTCCGGATGGACGATGACGACTCACGCCAACTGCGTCTTCTGTGCGATCGTGGAAGGACGGGAGCCTGCCAAGATCCGTTATCAGGACGCCGACGTGGTCGTCTTCGATAACGTGCTCAACTGGACGCCCGTCATGATGCTGGCGGTGCCCAGAATGCATCGAACCCAGAGCGAACTCTGGTCCGATCTCGGTCCGGTGGGGCGAGCTGCGCTGGCGATGGGGCAAGCGCACGCCCCCGATGGCTTTCGTTTACTGTCCAATTTCGGCGCACCGGCCATGCAAAGCCAGTCCCACGGCCACATCCACATCTTGGACCGGACGGAGGCCCAGCTGGAGGCCCGGGGTCAGGACGGTCGTTCGATCGTCGATATCGTGCGCGCCGCCGGCGATCAGGAGCTGTCGCGGACCGGCCACGCGATTTTCTATGATGCGCGCCCGGTGATTCCGGAGGCGCCGGTCACGGTGCTGTCGGTGCCCACGGGCCCGGAGCAGCGCCAAGCCGAGTTCTGGCAAGACATCCGTGCGTTCGGGGCGGACGTGGTCGATGTGGGTTGGGAGCTCAGCGAGAAAGGCTTTCGCTTACTCTCAAACTTCCCCGGAGATGCCGTGCAGCCGGACGGCGAGAAGGCGCACGTCCACCTGTTGGGCGGCACGTTTCTGGGCGAGTATGCCTGAGCGGGGTGCGGCGCGCTAAGCGCTGCCCACCCTAGCAAGCGTCTCGAATTGAGCTTGGAAGAGCGTGTCGAGGCCCGCATCGGCGATGTCGAGGATTGCGTTCATGGCGTCGCGCGAGAAGGCTCGGCCCTCTGCGGTGCCTTGGATCTCGACGTAGGCCCCAGCGCTCGTCTTGACGATGTTGAAATCGACATCGGCCTGTGAGTCTTCTTCGTAAGCGAGATCAAGGCGGACTTCGCCATCGACCAGCCCCACACTGGTGGCTGCGACGGCATCGGTGAGAGGAACTGCGGCATAGAGGCCATCCGCGACGAGGCGCTGCATCGCCAGCGCCAGCGCGATGTAGCCTCCGGTGATGGCGGCCGTGCGCGTGCCGCCGTCGGCTTGGATGACGTCGCAGTCGACGGTGAAAGTCCGTTCGCCGAGCAGGTCAAGGTTGGCGACGGCGCGCAAGCTGCGGCCGATCAATCGCTGGATCTCGTGGGTGCGGCCGCCGATCCGGCCGGTCTCGCGCGGAGAGCGGGTGTTCGTGCTGCGCGGCAGCATGCCGTACTCGGCGGTGATCCAGCCCGCACCACTGCCGCGCAGGAAGGGCGGCACTCGCTCCTCGACCGAGACGGCACAGAGTACACGTGTCAGGCCGAGGGCGATCATCGTCGAGCCCTCGGCGTGCACTTGGATACCGGTCTCGATCGTGAGGGGGCGCATGTCCCGCGGCTGTCGGCTGTCGGGTCGAGGCATAGCGGGAGTCTAGCCGGGCCTGCCTCCGGCGTCCCGCATGGTGGCGGTGCGGCTAGGGCGGTAGGCGGTCACTGCTGATGCGCAAGGTGGCGGCGTCTGATCGAAACGTGATTGTGCCGTGCTCGTCGGTGCGGAGCACGGTCACGTCTGTGAGGCGTTGGAGGACGCTCTCGCCTGGATGGCCGTAGGGGTTGTCCGATCCGGCGCTGATGACCGCGATGGCCGGTTGTACTCGGCGAAGCAGCAGGTCCGTGGTGGAGCTGTCGCTGCCATGATGCGGGACCTTGAGCACCATGGCGGCAAGGTCACCGGGCGCACTCGCCAGGCGCAGCTCCGCTGGCGCCTCGATATCGGCGGTGAAGAGAAAGCGGACATCGCCGTGCGCAAGCCGCAAGACGAGGCTGGCGTTGTTGATGCCAGCGCTCGTGATCGTGGTCGCCGTGCCGTCGACAACGGGTGATGGGGGCGCGAGCACGTCGAGTGTGCTTTCGTCCGAAAGGCGAAGCTGCATTCCTGCCCAGAGCGTTTCCACGGCGACCCCGCGCTCGATCGCCGCGGCAACTAGCCGGCGGCCCGGTTCCGTGAGTTTCTGCGCGGGAGCTACGTAGAGCACGTCGACGTGGTAGCGCTCCATCACGCCGAAGAGGCCATTGACGTGATCTGCTTGGGGGTGCGTCGCCACGATCGCTTCGATCGAGCGTTCGCCCAAGGGCAGTACGTCGGCGAGGCGTTGGATGATGATCCGCTCGTCGGGTCCTCCGTCAATCAGTACGGTGGCTCCACGCGGATCGCGAATAAGCGTTGCGTCTCCCTGGCCGACGTCGAGAGCGTGAACGAGGAGATCGTCATCGTTTTCTTCGGTGACCGTGGACCAGACGACAATATTGATTGCGATCAGGACGCCGGCAGCGAGCCAGGCGACCGGCGCTTTCATGGACGGCAGAGTCCACTGGTTCGGTCGGCGGCGGCGGCAGATCCAAGCAGCAAGCGCGATCAAGACGCCGTAGATTACGAAGGTGTGCCAAAGACCGAATCCCTCGATCTGGAGCGCGGCGAACGGCAGATCGGCGAGTCTCTGCGCGACTTCGACGAACCAAGAGAGTGGCAGCCAGGCGATCATCCAGCCGACGCTGCTGCCGAGCGTGGCGGAGATCGTGCCGGCGATGCCGGTAGCAAGACTGCCGAGGAAGAGGAGGGGAAGGTTGGCGCGACCAGGAGGTTGGCGGGCACCGCGACGAGGGAGAGGCGTTCGAAGTGGAGGGCAATAAGCGGCAACGTGGCGGCCGTCGCGACGACGGTGATCACGGCAGTTTCGACCACTATTCGGATCAGAGTCGCGCCCCCCTTGCCTGACTCCGGTCTAGCACCGAGTTGCGCCGTGATGCGTTCACGTAGCGGCGTCGCCAGGAGGGCGAGCGCCGACGTGGCGGCGAAAGAGAGTTGGAAGGAAAGATTGGTGATCAGCGAGGGCGCAGCCGCCACCATGACCGCAGCGGCGAAAGTGACTGCGGGCACGGCGCTGCTGCTTCGACCCGAGATGCTGGCGCCGAGGAAAAGCGAGGTCATGATTGCGGCGCGGATGACGGGGGGATCCGCGCCGACGAACACAGCGTAGGCACCCATCAGGACGATGGCGATGACGACTGCCCATCTGCGGCCGATCGCCCAAGCGATGGCGCCGACGAGCAGGGTCGCCAAGATGATGACATTGCTGCCCGAGATGACGACGAGGTGCGAAAGACTGGTGTCGTTGAGGTCCGTGCGGAACTCTGACTCCAACGTGCCGCGTCGTCCTGTCGCGATGCCTTGGGCGAGTCCGGCCAGCGGCTCATCGAGCGCATGCGCCAGCGCGCGGTCAACGTCCAGCCGGGCCTCGCCGAGGGCGGCACGCAGAGGATCGCCGTGGCCATGTGCAAGGACCTCGACGCTGGAGGCGGTACCGGTCGCGCTAATGCCCCGCTCGGACAAGAGGTCTCGCAGCATCCGAGGAGCGGCTGGCAACGGGTGCAGTGTAGTGGTCAGCCGTAGCCGGTCGCCGTAGGCGTACGCTGGGCCGAGCGGGGCGCGGATGAGCACCGTCCCGTCTGCATCGATCTGCTCGGTGCCGATCGTCAGCGTCTCGACATTGAGGCGAAGACGTTGGTCGGTTCCACGCCGCTCGATGTCCCCGACGATGGCGCCCGTAACCTCAACGCGCTCACCGGAGATGGATGCGACGCTTCCGAACGTGGGCGGTCCGTCGTCAGCGCGCGCGAGACCGACCGCGAAGGCCAGCGGGATGAGAATCGCCAAGACGAATGCTGTCCGCTTGCGGCGCCAGGTGAGAGGGCTGCTGGCCACGGCGACGGCCGCGAGCGCCGCGAGTTCGATAGCGTCGCTGTCGAAGCCGGTTGCGGTGGCGACGCCTGCGACGAAGGCGAGGCAAACCGCCAACAGTGGTAGCGCGAGAAGGTAGCGAGTCAGGTACGAGCCCGGGCCGTGGGTGATCACGGGGATACGCCTACCAATGGCCGCAGTGTCTCGGCGGTGCTGCGGGGCAGCAGGCCCCGATCCACCACATCCTGCAGCGACGCAAAGGGCTCGTCATGGCGTGCGTCGATGAGGGCTTTCGCGCGCTTCGCGCCGATGCCCGGTAGCGCCATGAGCTCGGCAAGGGAGGCTCGGTTGAGGTCGACGCGGTGGGCGATGCGCTGTGGAGCAGAAGGGGCGCCGTCTGCATCGACAGCGAGAAAAACGTGGACGCCATCGAAGAGCTGCATCTTGGGGTCAATGTCGCCGCGGGCGGAGTCGAGTGGCCCGCCCGCAGCCAAAATGGCGTCTCCCAAAGTCGCTGCGGCGCTGAGTTCGTACTCGCCGGGCCGCGCGACGGCCCCGTCCACTCGGATCCGGATGGGGAGCTCTTCTGGCGAGAGATGCTGCGGTGGCTGCGGCACGCTCCCGGAATCGGCGGCGAGAACGGCCAATCCGGCGACCAGCAGCAAGAACAAAGTGGCGGCGGGCCACCAGACAGGTTGCCTTAGGAGTGCGCGCAAGAAGTGAGCGCCCCCATCGTTGGTCTCGTGCTCTCGCCCGGCGGGATCGCATCGCGTCGGGTGCGCCGCAGGCTAACTGCTATCGACTGCTATAGTAGGCGCCCTTCGCGGAGGTTGGTGTCGATGTGGCCCCGTTCGTTGCTGGCGATCGCCGATCTACCGCCTGCCGATATCGAGCTGTTGTTGGATAGAGCGCAGGCTCAGAAGGCCGATCCGGGCGGTCCGCATGGGCGAGCCTGCGCCGGGCGATCGCTGGCGCTGCTGTTCGAGAAACCTTCGCTGCGGACGCGGGTCTCCTTCGAGCTGGCCATGCAGCGGTTGGGTGGTACAGCGCTCTATCTGTCCCCGGCGGAGGTGGGGCTGGGCAAGCGCGAGCCCGTCAAAGACGTGGCGCGCGTGCTCGGCGGCTACTGCGACGCCATCGCCTGCCGCACCTTCAGCCAGGAAGTGCTGGTCGAGCTTGCGGATTGGTCCGGCGTGCCGGTGATCAACGCCCTATCCGATTGGGAGCATCCCTGCCAGGCGCTGGCGGATCTGCTCACCGTTCGGGAGCAGTTGGGAGGGACACAAGGGCACACGCTGGCCTACGTCGGAGATGGCAACAACGTGGCGCGTTCCCTGGCGCTTGGGGCAGCCTCCGTGGGAATGCATGTGCGCCTGGCGTCTCCGCCGGCGTTCGCGCTGGACGAGGCCAGCGCGGTGGCGGCGGCGAGTCGCGGAAAGGCGTCGGGCGGCAGCGTCCGGCTCCTGGAAGACCCTCGGGAAGCGGTTGCCGGGGCCGACGTCGTCTACACGGATGTTTGGACGAGCATGGGGCAGGAGGACGAAGCCGCCGCGCGGCGGCGCGCGTTCTTCGGCTACCAGGTCTCACAGGAGTTGCTGGCGCTTGCCCGTCCCGGAGCGATCGTCATGCACGACCTTCCCGCCCATCGCGGGGAGGAGATCACGGACGCAGCGATCGAGAGCGAGCAATCGGTGGTGTTCGCGCAGGCCGAGAACCGGTTGCACGCCCAGCAAGCGGTGTTGTGGCAGCTGCTGGGCTAGGATTGACGGCCGCCCGTGGGCGATGCAGGCCCGATGCGTGGGCCGTACGAGCGAGAATGTCGTTGCCAGGGGCCGGGACGTCCCTAGTGCGGCGTCAGGTGCGCGCGATGAGTAAAGCGTCGGCCGGACTCGCGGAACGCCCATGAACGACGATCTATTCGACGCTATTACGGACGTGTTTTCCGGCTTCGGCTGGCCGGCGGTGTTTGAGGTCGCGATCTTGGCCTTCGTGATCTTTGCGTTGCTGCGCTTGGTGCGTGGTACAAGCGCGATGCCGGTGGTGCGCGGCATCGGCATCGTGGTGGTGGCGATCGTGCTGGTGAGCCGCGTGTTCGACCTCGCCGTGCTGAGCTGGTTGGTCAATAACGCCCTCGCCGTACTGGCCTTGTTCGTGCTGATCGTGTTCCAACCGGAGTTCCGCCGTGCCCTGGAGCGCGTGGGGAGGACGGGAGTGCGCTCGCTCGTCGGCGTGAGACGGGACGGCTACGACCCACTGATCGACGCTGTGAGCGTGGCGGCTGGTGAGCTGTCGGCGCAGCGCGCGGGAGCGTTGATGGTGATCGAGCGGGAGACGGGATTGCAAGAGATCGCCGATACGGGGACGCCCGTCGATGCGCTCCCGACGCCCGCGCTGTTGGAGGGGATCTTCTACCCGAATTCGCCGCTGCACGATGGGGCTGTACTGCTGCGGCCGGAGCGGGTCGTTGCAGCCGCTTGCACGCTGCCCGTATCGCCGCAGCGGACGGTCCGTGGCGCGCATGTGGGACTGCGACATCGGGCGGCGCTGGGGATCAGCGAACAGACCGACGCCATCGCGGTCGTGGTGTCCGAGGAGACGGGCGCGATCTCGGTCACGATGGGCGGACGGCTTGTGCAGCGGCTCAACGAGCAGCGGTTGCGCACGCTGCTTGGCACCCTCACGAGCGGTGCCTGGCGCGAGTTCCGGCTACGTACGTCGCGGACGGAGGCCTGAGATACTGCGGGGTTGGCGACGATCGCGCCGGCGCGGGCGGAGTCTGGCGAGCAACCTCATCCTCGCCGCGGTCTCCGTGATTCTTGCGCTCGTGATCTGGTTTTTGGTGACTGACTCTGAACTGGAGACGGTAGAGGAACGGCTGGGATTCGGGTTGGCAGTTGAGGCGGTCAACACGCCGAACGGCCTCGCACCGGCCAACCGGCTGCCCACGGCCTCCATCAATATCGCGGGCAGCGAGTCGAGTGTGCAGGCGGTGATCGCGGATGACTTCGTCGCGACCGTGGACTTGGCGGGACTCGAAGCGGGATCGCACAACATACCGGTGCGTGTACGGTCCTTGGCGGACGAGGTACGGGTCCGCTCGGTCACGCCGGAATCCGTGGAGGTGATCCTGGAGCCGGTGGAGCAGCGCTCGCTCCCGGTGACCGTAGTGCACGCGAACCCCCCGCCATTGGGATTCGAGGTCGGAGAACCGGAGTTGTCGGCGACAGCAGTGATGGTGAGCGGTATCCGGCAGCTTGTGGACCTTGTGGATGTCGTGGTGGCCGCGGTTGATCTTGGAGGAGCGACCGTTGCGATCGAGGTGACTGCGATCCTCCAAGCTCGCACGGCCACCGGCGCCGCGGTCAGTGGTGTGCAGATTGTCCCGGCGACGGTCGATGTGCGGGTGCCCGTGGAGCAGGTGACGTTCCGCAGTTCTGTGGCGGTGGAACCCCAACTGACCGGGCGTCCCCGCACCGGTTTTCGGGTGGCTGGCGTGGGAGTGGAGCCGCTCAATGTGGTCGTCGTCGGGACGCTCGATGCACTGGGGGGTGTTGAAACGGTGATGACAGTGCCGATCTCCGTCGCCGCGCATGAGGCGGATTTCAGGACGGACGTGGGGTTGGTGCTCCCTGCCGGGCTGGCGCTTGAAACCGAGACGACCGTTTCTGTTCGGGTAGCGATCGAACCGATCCATACCGAAACAGCTTTCCTTCTGCTGGTGGAGGCGGTGGGGCTCGGCGACGGCTTGGTTGCGGATGTGCGCCCGCTCCTGGTTACCCTGACGCTCGAAGGACCGTCTGCGGCGATCGCCGAAATCGTGGAAGGGAGAGGCACTGCGATCGTTGATTTGACTGACTTGACGCCGGGCCTTTATCCGCTACCCGTGGAGTTCGATGCGATGCCCGGCGTGGCCGTGACGCTGCGCCCCGAGGAGGTGGTGGTGGTGATCGAGGAGGAAGAGGAAGAGGAAGAGGCGGCGGCGGAAGAAGACGAAGACGAGGACGAGGAAACGGACGAGGAAGCGTCGGAGTGACCACTAAGACCGGAATCCACACCCAACTCCCGCTCGTCGCGATCGTTGGGCGGCCCAACGTCGGGAAGTCGGCGCTGTTTAACAGGATCGTTGGGAGACGCAAGGCGATCGTGGAAAACGAGCCGGGAACGACGCGGGACCGGAACTACGATGACGCCGATTGGTGCGGGCGCGCGTTCCGCGTGGTCGATACCGGGGGATTGCTGGGTGAGGCGGTGTCGGGGCCGTACGCTACCCCGATCAGTGAACAGGTGGGCTACGCGCTCTCTGAGGCGGACGCAATTTGCTTCGTGGTCGATGTCCGCGATGGGCTGTTGCCGCTCGACATGGACGTGGCGGCTTTGCTGCGGGAGGCGTCGCAGCCGGTGTTCTTGGTCGGTAACAAGAGCGACAGCGCCGGGATGGAGGCCGCTGCGGCCGAGTTCTACGCGATCGGGCTCGGCGAGCCGCTGACCGTGAGCGCTCTCCACGGCCGCGGTGTGGGCGAGCTGTTGGATCGAATGGTTGCTGGTCTGCCCGAGGGCTCGCCGCCGCCGCCGCCGACCTGCAGGCTGGCGATCGTGGGCCGGCCGAACGTGGGGAAATCGTCGATTGTGAATGCAATCCTTGATGCGGATCGGATGATCGTCAGTTCGACGCCCGGCACCACGCGGGACGCGGTCGATACGGAGATGGCGTTCGAGGGTAAGCGGTACCTGTTGGTGGATACGGCGGGCGTGCGCAAGCGTGGGAAGGTCGAGCCGGGCGTGGAGCGCGCGTCCGTCGTTCGGGCGCGCCGGGCGATCGAGCGCGCCGACGTTGCGGTGGTCGTCATGGACGCGGCCGAAGATATCGCCGCGCAAGACCAACACATCGTGGGCATGGCGCTTGAGACACATAGAGGTGTCGTTCTCGCGTTGAACAAGAGCGACCTGATCGCGGGTGATGTGGAGGCGATCGCGCGCCGGGAACGCCAACTGCGCTGGCGCGCCCGCTTCATGCCCTGGGCCCCGGCGATTTGGATATCGGCCCTGCAAGGGAGCAACCTGGATCTCCTACTGCGTACGGCGACGACGGTGGCCGAGGAGCGCCGCCGCCGCGTTCCAACTGGGGAGCTGAACGCAGTGGTCAGGCAGGCGATGCGTGAGCATCCGCCTGGCGCCGTGCACGGACGGGCCGTGAAGCTCTTCTATGTGGCGCAGACGGACGTCGAGCCGCCGACCTTCCAGTTCTTTGTCAATTACCCTGATGGCGTGCATTTTTCATACCAGCGCTTTCTCGAGCGACAGATCCGCGACGCCTTCGGATTCGAGGGTGCCGCGATACGCATGGTGCTGCGCGGGCGCGACGGGCACGAAGCGGATCGTTGAATGCGGTTTCCAGTAGACCATGGTTGAGGCCTGGCTCGTTGGCTGCGTGGCCGGATACCTGCTGGGCTCGATCCCGGTGGGGCTGTGGGTCGGTCGTGCTGTAGGCGGCGTCGACTTGCGACAGGTGGGGAGCGGGAAGATCGGCGCGACCAACACCTTGCGCCGATTGGGGAAGAAGTGGTCGCTGCTGGTGTTCGTCCTCGACGGGTCGAAGGGTGCCCTGGCGGTGCTCGTTCCCTATCTGATTTGGGACAGTCCCACCGCGGAGGTGATCGGGGGGCTGGCCGCGATTGTCGGGCACATCTTCCCGATTTTCGCACGCTTCCGTGGGGGCCGCGGCGCCACGACGGCGCTGGTTGCGTTGCTCGTACTCGCTCCGCCCCTGGGGGCGATCGGCTTCGCGTCCGGGATCTTCTTCGTTGTCGCTACGCGGATCGTGTCGATCGCGACTCTCGCGACGGCGGTCCTGCTCGCCATTCTGCTGTCGGCCTTTGTGGCGCTTGGGGAAGAGCCGACGGCGTACTATGCCTACGCTTGGTGCTCGTGCGTAATCATCCTGATCGCGCATCGCGACAATATTCGGCGGTTGCTGGCGGGTACCGAGCCTCGCATTGGGCAGATGGGTCGGACGGACAAGTTGACCACCGAGGCCGGGGAGCGACCGTGAGCGGGGCGCATGTCCTTGTCGTCGGCAGTACCTCCTGGGGTTGCACCCTGGCGATGCAACTCGCCCGCGCCGGCAGCCGTGTATCGCTCCACTGTCGTAGCGCGGCGGCGGCGGAGCAGCTCAGCGCGGAGCGAGAGGAGCGGCGGCTGCTCCCCGGCATCGCCTTGCCGGACTCGCTGGAGTTCACGACGACGGAGGCGGTTCCCCCGTCGCCGGACGCGATCTTCTTCGTCGTGCCCTCGCAGCGTTTGCGGGACAACGTTGAGGAGGTGTTGCCGGCGTTGGCGCGCCCCCTGCCGCCGCTGGTGAGCGCCAGCAAGGGACTGGAGATCGGCACGGAGTTGCGGATGACGGAGGTCATGGCGGAAAAGACGCGAACCTTGGGGGAAGCGCCGCCGCTTGTGGCATTGTCCGGTCCCAACATCGCGCGAGAGGTGGCACTCGGACTGCCGGCGACGACGGTCGTCGCCTGCCGGGACGTGGCGGTGGCGGAGACGCTGCGGGACATGCTGATGACCCCGGCCTTGCGGGTGTACACCAGCTCCGACATCGTCGGGGTGGAGTTGGGCGGGGCGCTGAAGAACGTGATCGCGATCGGCGTGGGAATCGGGGACGGACTCAACCTGGGCGAGAATGCGCGGGCTGCCCTGACTGCACGTGGGTTGGCCGAAATTACCCGGCTGGGGATGGCGTTGGGGGCAGAGCCGCTCACGCTGACGGGGTTAGCGGGATTAGGTGATCTGATCCTGACGTGTACGAGCCAGCGATCGCGCAATCGTTACGTTGGCGAGCAGATCGGCAAAGGTCGCTCCCTGGATACGGTCCTGGGGGAGATGGTGCACGTGGCGGAGGGTGTGGATACGACGCGCGTAGCGCGCACCCTGGCCCGCCGGGTCGGTGTCGAGATGCCGATCGTGGACGCGATCTATCGGGTGTTGTCCGAGGGTCAACAGCCGATGGACGCCGTGCGATCCTTGATGACGCGTGCTGCTCAGCAGGAACTGGTGGGACGATCGTCGCCCTAGCGTTCCCTGGCTCGTGCTTGGGGTCTCTTCGTACACTATGCGGGAACGAGGATGACGGGGAGCGAAAACGGCGGGTCGCGTGATGGAGACCGCGTCGAGCCGGCCCACGAGCGCAGCGATCGACTTCGAGCGCTTGTTCGCGGCGCTCATGGAACCGGGCGCGCTGCTTGATGACGAGGACTTGGAAGCGCTCATCGCGCTGAGGTCCGATGGACATCGGCAGCTGCGGACAGCACTCGATGGGCTTGATGCCAGTGCGCGATTCGGGGTGCTGGCTCGGCTGATCGATCTGGCGGAGGTGCAGGTCCGGTTCGATGCCGGCCCGATCTGCCTCGATCGCCTGCAGGACCCGGATGCCGGTGTGCGCGCTCTGGCGGCGAACGGGCTGCGGGAGGTCGAAGGGCGTGAGGCATTGGCTCGCTTGCAGCAGATCGCTGCCGACGACCCGGACGCACTGGTGCGGGCGGAGGCGATCGGAGCGCTCCGTCCTTGGGTCCTGCGTGCCGAATTCGGGCAGCTGCGGCCCGACGATCGATCGGGATTGATCGCGACCTTGCGGGAATTGGCTGAGGACGGCGGCACGGAGGCGTCGCTGCGGGGGAGCGCGGTCGAGAGCCTTGGCGTGCTGAGCGAGGAGTGGGTCCGCGAGCTGATCCATGAGTCGTTCGCGGCGGAGGATCAAAGGCTGCGCCTTGGGGCGTTGCGCGCGATGGGCTGGAGCGCCGATCCCTACTGGCTGCCGACCGTCCTCGACGCGGTCGCAGCGCTGGACGATGAAGAGCGGGCTGCGGCGGCGTTCGCGGCAGGCGAGATCGAGGATGAGGATGCGGTCCCATCGCTCCGCGATCTCCTTGAGGACGAGAGCCTGGATGTCGTCTTAACGGCCGTTGCGGCGCTGGGGGAGATCGGCGGCCCGCTGGCGTTGGAGGCGTTAGCGGCCGCCTCCACGCATCCTGAGGCGGAGGTACGGGACGCGGCAAGGGCCGTGAGCGAGAGGACGGCGATCCTCGCTGATCCGCTCGGCATGACGGGGATGCAGTACTGAGCTGGCCGCCGTGAAACGCGAAAATCGACTTCAAACACGACGAGCGGTCTCGGCCGGTGGCGTGGTGTATCGACGGACTGCGGGTGAGGTGGCGGTGCTGCTCGTCGAGACGCCGGGAGGGCAGTGGGGCCTGCCCAAGGGGACGCCGGGCGGTGACGAAGAGCTAGAAGAGGCAGCGGTGCGCGAGGTGGTGGAGGAGACCGGCTTGCAGGTGGATCGGGAGGGCAAGATCGGGACTATCGAATACTGGTTCGTGCGGGCCGAGGAAGGACAGCGGGTGCACAAGTACGTGCACTTCTGGCTGATGCGGCCGACGGGGGGCAGCATCGCCGATCACGATGCCGAGCACATCTCCGTTCGCTGGTTTTCGTTGGAGCGGGCGCTCGAGCGGGCGACGCATGAGAACACGAAGGCGATTCTGCGGAAAGCGGCCACGCTGCTCGACAAAGGCGATGCGGCTTTCGAGGCGACCGGCCCCGCGGAGGCTGGCTGATGTCCGTCTATGAGGAAGAGAGGGGCGTGGCCCGTCATGACGGGGAACTGGCCCGTGGGACGCGGGTGGTGCTGCGGGGGAAGCGGCTGTCGGACGCCCCGCAGGACTACGCTTGGCGCAGCGATCCCAACCTGGCGCGCTACGATGCCAGTCCGCCGCTACGCGGAACGCAGGCTGAGTACGTCGCCAGCTACACTGAGGAGTTGCTCCATCCTCCCGCCTGTCGGCGCGTGATCGCCGTCGACGATCTGCAGGAGCGGCACATCGGCAACGTGATGTACTACAACATTGATCTCGCTCGTCGTGAGGCGGAGGTCGGTATCACCATCGGGGAGCCGGCCTACTGGGGCCGCGGCTACGGCAGCGAAGCCGTGCGGCTGCTGGTCGACTACATTTTCGCGACGACGTCCCTGACGCGGCTCTATCTGCATACACTCGACTGGAACCTGCGGGCGCAGCGCAGCTTCGCGCGCGCCGGGTTTCGCGATTGCGGCCGTGCCTACCGCAGCGGCCACATCTTTCACGTGATGGAAGCGCGCCGGGAGTGGCGGCGAGAGGGCTAGCGGCCGGGCGCGGCTAGGGTTGGGCGGCGGGGCGGGAAGGCAGCGCGACGAGGGCGCTCCCTGGGGTCGTCTTCTCGCCGGATTCGTTCTCGCTCCAGATCTCCAGCTCCACGAGATTTTCGCCGTTCTCGCTGCGCGTGCCGGTCACGCGCCCCTTCACCGTGAGGTCCTGGTTGGGGTAGTCCTGGCCGCGGAACGAGCAAGCGATCCGCTTCACGGTTGCTTGGGGACCGGCCCAGCTGGAGACCAGACGGCTCAGCAGCGCGTGCTTGAACGGGCCATGCACTAGAACGGTGGGGACCCCGGTCCCGACCGCGAAGTCCTTGTCGTAGTGAACGGGGTAGAAGTCGCCCACGGCGGCGGCCCAGTGGACGAGCTGCGTGGTCGTGGGGCGCTCCGTGATCTCGGGGAGCAGGTCGCCCTCGCCGATGTCTTCGAAGTAGATCTGGTCGGCCATCTCTATGTCCCTTCTACGGGCGTGTAGCCGATGAGCGTGAAGCGGTAGACGGCGACCGGCGCCTCGTCGCGCCTGAAGGTCGTCGCGGTCGTTTGGATGACCATGGGGCCGTTCAGCGCCTTGGAGTAGCGCTCGCGGATGTCCTCGAGCTTGGTCCGGGAGACGAGTACGTCGCCGGCGCAGATGTCTGGGTCGATGTATTCGAGATCGAGGGAGCCTGCGAGGAGCTCGGTGTGGATGGATTGCACGGGTGAAAAGGGATGATTGACCGCAGCATTGGAGTCGAACGGCCAACTCATCAGGTAGTCGCTCTGCTCCGGATCGTAGGCGGGAAAGCCCAAGTGACCGGGCGGAGCTGGAAGGTCCCTGTAGCCGCGGCGCTTGGCCTCGTCCGCGTGGTAGTAGACGCGATCGCGGTAGCCGGCGGCCCGTGCGAAGGCGCGGATGCCCGGACGGGTCACCTCATGGGTGCAGGGTGCGCTTTCCACGCCCACGAGCGCCAGGATCTCATCCGTGAGCGAGGATTCGAACGCGGGCGTGTCGGTGGCCATGGCGTCGCTCCAGGGTGGCTAGGCCCGCGACGGCAGGGTGACGACGGCGGAGCCGGGCGTGGTCGTCTTGCCGTTCGCGTCCTCGACCCAGATCTCCAACTCGACGATGTTGCGGGCGCCCTCTTGGTACTTCTTGGTGATCTTGCCTTTGTGGGTCAGCCGCCGGTTGGGGAGGTCCATGCCCCGATAGGAGCAGGCGACCCGCTTGATGCGGCCGCCGGGCGCGACCCATTGGTGCAGCAGCTCGCCCAGGAAGGCGTGCTTGAGCGCGCCGTGCACGATCGGACCCTCCAGGCCGTTGCGCTTGGCGAATGCGGGGTCGTAGTGGATCTGGTAGAAGTCGCCGGAGCCCGCGGCCCATTGCACAAGCTGGAGGCTATCCGGCTCCTTCACCAAGCTCGGGATCTCCGCCCCGACCTCGACATCCTCGAAGTAGACCTGGTCCACCACAGCTCCCTCCCGCCGTCAGGCTACCAGACCCGGTCGTGCACTAGAACTTACATTGGAAATTGGACAGGCTGGAGGGAGGCTTGCGTCCGCTCCAGTCGACTGGCACCGTTTCCAGCGAAGCAGCGCCGGATAGTGGCGTCAGCAGTACAGGCACAGTCGGACTAATTCCACTGAGCGAGGAGAACAGCATGTCGCGCACACTCTTCCGAACGACGAGGTTCGACCTCGACCACCTCGTGAAGAACATCGACCGTGGCGACGTAGCCCTGCCCGATATCCAACGCCCTTTCGTGTGGTCGACCGCAAAGGTGCGCGACCTATTTGACTCCATGCTTAATGGCTTCCCGGTCGGGTACCTGCTCTTTTGGGTGACGGAGGCCCCCGCAGGCTCGCGGCAGATTGGGACGGACGCAAAGGAAGAGAGGATAGCGCGCTGGCTCATCGTCGACGGACAGCAGCGGCTCACCAGCCTATACGCGGTGATTACCGGTCACTCGATCGTACGGGAGGACTATACCGAGGCGCGCCTGCGTTTGGCGTTCTCCCCGCTTGATGGCCGTTTTGAGGTCACGGACGCTGCGATCGAACGCGATCCCGAGTTCCTCGCGGATATCACACCGATCTGGGACAACTACCGTGGGACTGTCCGCGCGTACACTGAGCGGCTCGAGTCCAGTCGTGGCCCCCTTAGCGCAGAGCTAGAAGACCTAATCGAGGAACGGTTCGATCGGCTGCGAGACCTGCGCTCGTACCCATTTGAAGTCGTCGAGCTCGACTCGGGGATGGACGAGGAGCGAGTCGCCGATGTCTTCGTGCGTATCAACTCGGAGGGAGTACTACTGAATCGCGCCGACTTCATCTTGACGCTCATGAGCGTCTTTCAGGAGGCGTCCCGCCGGCAGTTGGAAGAGTTCGCGAGGGCAGCAAAGCTGCCCCAGCCAGTCAAAGCCGGACCGTTCAACTGGTTCATCCAGCCGCAGCCAGATCAGCTCCTGCGTGTCTCGATCGCGCTCGCATTCCGCCGTGCCGTGCTTCGGCACGCATACTCGCTGCTCCGCGGGAAGGATCTCGAGACGGGCGAAGTCTCTTCGGAGAAGCGCGACGAGCAATTCGCGAGACTCCAGAAGGCGCAAACCCAGGTTGTCGACCTCACCAACTGGCATGAGTTCCTGCAGTGTTTGGAGCGAGCAGGGTTTCGTGGATCAAAGATGATTTCGAGTCAGAACGCTCTCCTTTACAGCTACGCACTCTGGCTTATCGGTCGTGTTGACTATCGGATTCCATTGCCCGTATTGCGTGATGTGATCGCGCGATGGTTCTTCATGGCCCACACCACTTCTCATTACTCCGGATCGTTCGAGACGCAGTTCGAGGCGGATGTCGCGCGGCTCGTGGATCTGCCACCGAACGACTCCTCCGGATTCGTCAATACGCTCAACCAAATGATCGACGACACGCTCACCAGCGACTACTGGACGATCACGTTGCCGAATAATCTCGCAACCTCGGCTCCGAAATCGCCAGCGCTGCTCGCTTACGTTGCCGCACTCAACATCCTCGATGCGGACGTGCTGCTGTCCGATACGAAGGTGCGATCACGGCTGGAACCAGCCGTGACGCTGAAGAAAGGCATCGAACGACACCACCTGTTCCCTCGCGGTTATCTACGCAACGTGCTTGGAATTTCTGAGACTCGGTCCATCAATCAAATTGCCAACTACGCTCTCGTGGAGTGGTCAGACAACATTGCGATCAGTGACTCTCCTCCATCTGAGTACTGGCCTCGGCAGATCGCCGAGAAGCAGTTGGCGCCGGGGGAGCTCGAGGCCCACCGATACTGGCACGCCCTGCCAGAGGGCTGGGAGACGATGCCATTCGACGAATTCCTCGCGACCCGACGCCAATCCATGGCGCGAGTGGTACGAGACGCCTTCGCGCGGCTCACCGACGCGGGCTACAAGCCAGAGATGTTCCAAAGCGCCGCTCCTGCAGAACCGGAGGTCTTGACCACCGAAGGCGGCCGCACAGAAGTTAGGTTCCGCGACTTGATCACTGCCGACGTTCTTCCCGCAGGCGTCTCTCTTCTACCGTCGAATGGGGAGCTCGATCCAATTGCTACCGTTCTGCCTGACGGGAACGTGTACATGGATGGAGAGGCCTTTGAATCTCCATCCGAAGCAGCGACAGCTCTCCGTGGTGAGCTAACCAATGGTTGGGACTTCTGGAGCGCCGACCTTCCGGAAGGCCGTGTGCGGCTTCGTGTTCTGCGCGAAGATTACTTGCTGAGAGAGGGCGGCGGCGTTTGAGGCAGCTGGCGATGCGGGTACCTATTGCGGCGAGGGTCAGAGTCTCGTCCCGGCACGATGTCGTGGTGGAGGGCGACGGGATTTGGATCAGAGTGGGCTTGATCCTTCCTCTCTTCTCTTAGCTGCCGTAGGCGATGGAGGTGCCGCGCATGATGGCGACGACCCGGTCGTGCTGGTTGCGATAGGTGGTGGCCGTGACGCTGATCACCATCGCTCCTCCCAGCGCCTGGGAGTAGCGCTCGCTGAGCTGCTCGATCTTCATGCGGACGGTGAGCACGTCGCCGGCGCAGATGTCCTCGTCGAAGTACTCGATGTCGGTGCCGCCGTTGAGGGTGTTCTTGTAGGGCAGGTCGAGACGGGGGGAGAAGCCGGGCGGGCGGCCCCAAGTGCGATCGGGCGTCGCAGGATTGAAGACCAAGGTGCCCAGATAGGCGGGGGGCGCCGGCAGATCGCGGTAGCCGTGCCGCCGGGCCTCGTCGCGGTCGTAGAAGACCGGATCGCTGTAGCCGACCGCGCGGGCGAACATGCGGACGCCCGTGGTCGTCACCTCGTGCGTGGCGGGCGCGCCCTCAACCCCTACCTGGGCGCGCATGGCATCAGTGAGAACGGATTCGAATTGCGGGTCGTTGGCCATGGGTGCTCTCCGGGGCGGGTGGGTGGTGGGGTGGTCGGTATCGCCGGTTCTTAGCGGTTGCCGCTGATCTCCTGCTGGGTGCGCAGATCGACGGGGTGGTAGCGGCCCGATCGGAGCTCGCGCACGAGGTCCCGCCAGTCATGGATGTTATCGGACTCGAAGTGTGTTGCGACGGCGCCCACGTCATGGACGGCATGCGAATCCGTGCCGCCCGTGCCGGGGAGCTCCATGCGCTCGCAGAGCTCGGCGCTGAAGCGGTTTTGCTTGTCGTTGCCGCGCCCGTTGAGCGCTTCGAGGGCGACGCATTGAGCGTAGCCGGGATTGCGGGCGGCCCGTTCGATGGCGCGGCGCCACTCGTCGGCGTCGTCGCGCCAGGGCATCAGGCGGCGATAAGGATGGGCGCCGACCATGGCGCCCCCGCGCTCCTGGACGTGGTCGGCGAGCTTCTGGGCGCGGTGCATCCCGAAGACGTACTTCTCGACGCCGAAAGCGAGGATGTGTCCGTCGTCGGTGCTGATCTCGACGCCGGGGATCACGAGGAAACCGGTCTCCGCGCAGAGTTGCTCGATCTCCGCGGCGGGCCAGACGGCGTCGTGCTCCGTGAGGCAGATCGCGTCCAGTCCCGCCTCCCGCGCCCGCGCGATGAGATCGAGCGGGTCAAGGACGGAATCGTGCGAGCGGGGCCAAGTGTGATTGTGGAGGTCGATCAGCATGAGAGAAGCGGCGCGCTGGTCTTCGCCGCAGCGATCAGTCTAGGGGCGGCTCCGAGCGCCCTCAATCAATGGCGACGCTCACGCGGATGCGGCATCCTTCTGGTAGAGGCGGTAGCGCTTGTAGATGCGCCCGCCGGCGTGGCGCAGACTCTTATTGATGAGATCGTTGTCTTCCAGAACCCAGCTCAGCTCGGCCCAGCGGTAGCCGCAGCGCTGCCCCGCGTAGTGGATCTCGCCCAAGAGCAGCGCCGCCATCGAAGCGGTTGCGCTGCGCCTGAACTGGGGACGCACGCCGAGCAGGACGACACGCCCCCGCGGTGACCCGCGCCAGAGCCGCCACTTTAACTTAATAGCCCCCAGCGGGAAGAGGCGGCCGTCGAGGTCGCGGATCACGTGGTAGAGGTCGGGCAAGCCGACGACCATGCCGGCGGGTTCGCCGTCGATCTCGATCAGCGAAGTGGCGCAGGTGTTGGCGAACTGGGCGAAGTCGTGGGCGGTGCGGTCCGCTTCGGCCTCGCTGATGGGAACGAAGCCCCAATTGTCCGCCCAGGCTTCGTTGAAGATCTGCGCGGCGATGCGGATGTCGTCACGCAGGTGCTTGCGGTCGAACGTCCGGATGTGCACGTTAGGTTTGGCGGCGGTGCGCGCGTAGAGCGCGGCGAGGCGCTTGCTGAGCCTTCCGACCGCGTAGGACCAGGCGTAGAGGTCTTTGGCTTTGTGGTATCCGGCCTGTTCGATCAGGGCGGGGTAGTAGTCGCGCGTATGCGCCATGCCCAGCACGGGTGGCGTATCCCAGCCTTCGATCAGCACGCCGATCTCTTGGTTCATCGTGAAGGAGATCGGACCGCGTATCCAATCGACGTTGTGCTGGGCGAGCCAGTTTTCCGCGCTCTCGAAGAGCGCCTGAGAGACGGCCGGGTCGTCGATCGACTCGAAGAATCCGAAGAAGCCGCCGCGCTCGTTGTGCGTCTCGTCGTGGACGGGGTTGATATGCGCGGAGATGCGGCCAACGACCTCGCCGTCACGCTCGGCGAGGAAGAGCTGCGCCGTGCCGTACTGGAGGAACGGATTCTTCTCCTGGTCCAATTGATCGCGCAGCATGCGGTGCAGCGGCGGGACCCACATGGGATCGTCGTCGTAAATGCGCCACAGCAGTGCTGTGAAGGCCTTGCGATCGTGATTGAAGCCGATCGGGCGGACTCGCAGCGTCATGCGGCGAGCCGAAAGGCGCGTTCGTCTCGCTTAGCCAACGCGCGAGCGTTTGAGGAGGTCACAGGCCACTGCTATCCTGCTGTTTGCGCCGCTTTTCACAAGATTGGGAGGCCGCGAGGTGCTGGAGCAGTATAGCCACCTTGCGATTCTCCTCGTGTTCGCGCTGATCTTTCCCTCCATTCCTCTGGTCGCGTCCTGGGCCATGCACCAATTGCGCGTGCGCCCGCGGATCCCCAACGTCGTGAAAGACGACACGTACGAATGCGGGGTCGAGACGGAGGGCCCGACTTGGGTCCAGTTCAACTTTCGCTATTACTTAATCGCCCTGGTGTTCGTGCTGTTCGACGTGGAGGTGGTATTCCTCTTCCCGCTCGCCGTGGCACTTGATGACGTCCTGACCTTCGGCTTGGTCGCGGGACTGATCTTCATCGGAGTGCTGGCGCTGGGGTTAGTGTACGAGTGGAAGAAACGCGCGTTGGAGTGGCGTTAGCGTGACCGTACTGCTCGACCCCCAAGTGGTGGCCGATCAGTTGCGCGGCGCCGTGCCCGAGTCCACACCACGCGCCGATGCGTGGGCGGTGATCGTCGCGGCCGGCCATCTGGTCGAGGCGGTGCGCTTCTTGGCGGGAAGCGCGCTGGACCTTTCGTTCCTGGCCAGCTTGACGGCCGTCGATCGCGAATCGCACTTCGAGCTGGTCTACCATCTGCAGTCGCTAGACCGGAATCACCTGATCACGCTGAAGACGGTCGCGGAAGATCATGAGGCGCCGTGTGTTCCCTCCTTGACGGGGGAGTACCGGGGAGCGCATCTCCAGGAGCGTGAGGTCTTCGACCTAATGGGGATTCGCTTCGAGGGTCACCCGGACCTGCGCCGGATGTTTCTCTGGGATGGATTTCCTGGCTACCCGCTCCGGAAGGACTTTTTGGGCATGCCCGGAACGCTGAGCGCCGGTCTGCCCGGCTTCCCGCATGAGAGCGGGGAAAACCGTTGGCCGGTGCCGGGGAGCACCCCAGTGATCCCGCAGAGCCGAGACCACGATCGCTGATGGCTAGCGAGACTCCGAAACGCGTGCACTCCGAGCCGGTCGTGGTCAACATTGGTCCACAGCACCCATCGACCCACGGTGTGTTCCGGCTCAAGGCCACGCTGGACGGCGAGATCATCCAGGACGTCGACATGTTGATCGGCTATCTGCATCGCTCCATGGAGAAATTGGCCGAGGAGCGCACCTTCACGCAGAACATTCCCTTCACGGACCGGATCGACTATCTGGCGGCGATGTCGAACAACCTGTCCTACTGTCTGGCGGTTGAGAAACTCGCGGGGATAGAAGTCCCGCTGCGCGGTCAGTGGCTTCGCGTCCTGTTCGCCGAGCTGCAGCGGATCGCCAGCCACGCGATGGCCAACGGGACCTTCGTGAACGACTGCGGCGCTTGGCAGACGCCGCTGATGTACATGTTCCGCGAGCGCGAGAAGATCCTCGACCTCTTCGAGATGACCTGCGGCGCGCGCCTGACGACGAACTACATGCGCATTGGCGGCGTCGCCTTCGACCCGCCGCTGGAGCTGTGGCCGGCGCTTTGCAGTCTGCTTGACGAGATGCCCGAGCGGCTCGAAGAGTACGCCGCGTTGACAGTCGATAACGAGATCGTGCTGGCACGTTCCAAAGGCGTGGGCGTGATCAGTGCCGAGGCGGCGCTCAACGCGTCCTTGAGCGGGCCGCTTTTGCGCGGCAGCGGCGTGCCCTGGGATCTGCGCAAGGCCGATCCGTACTGTGTTTACGACCAGCTGGATTTTGACATCCCCGTGGGTCGCGATGGGGACTGTTACGATCGCTTCCGTGTGCGCCTTGAAGAGGTGCGCCAGAGCGTGCGGATCCTCAACCAGGTCGTGGAGCGCATCCCTGGCGGTCCCTGGCAAGCGGAGGTGCCGCTGCACCTGCGGCCCGCCGCCGGCGAGGCCTACGCGCGCATCGAATCGCCACGGGGCGAGTTGGGCTTCTATGTCGTCAGCGACGGCGGCCCCACCCCCTGGCGCTTCCACTGCCGCGCTCCCAGCTTGATCAACCTGTCCGCACTTAAGGAGATGACGGTGGGGCGCTCGCTCGCGGATGCGATCGTGACCCTCGGCTCGATCGATATCGTGGTGGGAGAGATCGACCGGTGAGTGCTTGGCTCTTGGCGGCCTGGTACGACCTGCGCGACCTCAGCGGCATCAGCCGGGAGATTACGGAGTGGGTTGCCAGCTGGGGGCCGGAGTGGCTTGCCTCCGCGGTATCGGGCGCGATCGGAGCGATCGCCATTCTCGCCGTTATTGGCCCGACGCTCATGATCCTGATCTGGACGGAGCGGAAGGTCATCGCGCGATTGCAGGTGCGCTACGGCCCCAACCGCGTGGGACCGCGCGGGCTGCTGCAGCCCGTCGCGGACGCCGTCAAACTCATCCTCAAAGAGGAGCTGGTGCCGCGCGCGGCGGACAAATGGCTGTTTTTCCTGCCGCCGGTTCTGGTGTTCATCCCGGCGCTGCTGGTGTGGGGCGTGCTGCCCTTCGGACCGCATATGCAAGTCGCCGACTTGAATGTGGGCGTGTTGTTCTTGCTTGCGGTCTCCGGCACGAACGTGCTTGCCGTCTTCATCGCCGGCTGGGCGTCGAACAATAAGTACGCGCTGTTCGGCGCGATGCGTGTGATCGCGATGACGATCAGCTACGAGATCGCGATGGTGTTGGCGCTGCTGACGGTCGTATTCCTCACCGGGACGATGAGCATTAACGGCATCGTGCTGTGGCAGCAGCAAGAGGACCTGATCTTGATCGTGCTTCTGCCGATGACCGCACTGACTTTCTTGCTCGGCGCCACCGCGGAACTCAATCGCACGCCGATGGATATCGCGGAAGCGGAGTCGGAGATCGTGGCCGGGTACCACACCGAGTACTCGGGCATGCGCTTCGGCTTGTTCTACGCCGTCGAGCTGGCGAACACGCTTGTGATGTCCGCTTTCATGGCAACGTTCTTCTTGGGTGGCTGGTGGCTCTGGGGTCTGGATGCATGGGTGCCGAGCTGGATCATTCTGCTCGCCAAGACATCGCTGGTGTACTTCGTCTTCATCTGGCTGCGCGGGACGCTGCCGCGGCTTCGGATCGATCAGCTGATGGCGTTCTGCTGGAAGTTATTGGTGCCTGCCGGGCTCCTATTCGTGGCGATAGCGGCTGTGGAGCACACGTTGCTTTCCGAGTACGCCTGGGACCGCACGATCGCGCTGCCGGTGATGGCGGTGATCAATGCGGCCGTGACGGTTGCCGTGATTGGCGCATACGCTCGGGCGACCGGGGCAGGCGCGCATAGAGCGTCCGCGGGCCCGCGGATGGCGCGCGGGCGGCTGGGCGGGCTGCGGGCCGCTCGGCAGCTGGCTCAAGCACCGAGCGGGGGCGACTAACAGCCGCCTCTGGAGCGGCGTAAACAGGGCTGGCTTCGGCTGGTCAGTGCAGGCGAGGGTACGTGGACGGCGTCGGACACCACTTAGCGTTTTGGTCGTTGGCGGTGATCACCGTTGGCGCCGCGCTCGGCATTCTTGTCAGCCGCAACCTCATTCACGCGATGGTTATGCTGATCTTGAGCTTCATCGGCGTCGCGGGCCTCTATCTATTGCTCTCGGCAGAGTTCATCGCCGTCGTCCAGATCTTGGTCTACGTCGGCGCCATTTCGGTGCTCATGCTGTTCGCGATCCTGCTCACTCCACGGGCGGCGCGGGATAATGCCGAAACGGCGATGCGCTACCCGGGATTGATTTTGATGGGCTTGGTCATCGCCGCGACCGTGTTCGTTGCACTCGAGACCGACTGGGGCGCCGTCCGCGAGGAGCCGGTGACGGAGTCGGCACGGATCATCGGCCAGTCGTTGATCAATGAATTCGTACTGCCGTTCGAGATCGCCGCCGTGCTGCTGACGGCGGCACTGGTCGGCGCAGTGGCGCTGGCACGCCGCGACGACGAGGATATCGACGCGCATGAACAGAGCCTGACCCTGGAGGGTCGGGAGGATTCGGGCGGAAGCTCGTGACGATTGGGCTCGAACACTTTTTGGTGCTGGGGGCGCTGCTTTTCGGAGTGGGGTTGTACGTGGCGCTGGCCAAGCGCAACGCAATCGGCGTGCTGATGGGCGTCGAGTTGATGCTGAACGCGGTCAATTTAACGCTGGTGGCCTTTGGGCGTTTCGTGGAGAGTGAGGTAGCGCTGTCCACGAGCGTGTTCGTCGTGTTCATCATCGCAGTGGCGGCGGCGGAGATCGCGGTGGGTCTGGCACTCGCGATGGTCGTCTACCGCAATCGCGACACGATCAACGTCGATCGTGTGAACTTGCTGAAGTGGTAGGCCGGCATGTGGGCTGAGCTGATGGAGGTTCCGAACCGCTACGTGGCGGAGACGTGGCGTGAACTCTTCCACGCCGAGGGGATCGCGACGCGCCTCATCGTTACCGCTCCGCCGGAGGACGCTGTCGTGAGTGACTTCACGCCGCGCAAGATTTTCGTCCCCGATTCGAAGACGCACGTCGCGCGCGAAGTGATGCGCAAGGTTTGATGAGCGCGCCGGTTTCCGAAGTCGTCGTTTGGCTGATTCTCGGGCTTCCAGTCGCGTCCTTCGTTCTGATCGCGGCGCTTTACCCGGTGCTGCGCAGATATCCGGCCCCCGCCGGATGGATCGCGATGCTCGCGATTGGGGGATCGCTGGGGATCTCGGTCTGGCTGCTGATGGAAGCGATCGGCGCCGCCGGCCGGCCACTGGACTTCGAGACCCACGAGTTGGTCGATGTGGGATCGCTCTTGATCACGATCGGCATCCGGCTGGACGGGTTGACCGCCGTGATGACGGTGGTGGTAACGGCGGTATCGCTCTTAGTCCAAGTCTACTCGACCGGCTACATGCGCGGCGACCGCGGTTACGCGCGCTACTTCGCTTACATGTCGCTCTTCACGGCGGCGATGTTGGGCCTGGTGCTCGTCGATAACTTGGTGGTGCTGTTCGCCTTCTGGGAGCTTGTCGGTCTGGCCTCGTACTTGCTGATTGGCTTTTGGTTCCACAAACCCGCGGCGGCGGCCGCCGCCAAGAAGGCATTCCTCGTCACGCGCGCCGGCGATTTGGGGCTCTTGGCCGCGCTGATCTTTATCTGGGTGCGCGCCGGCACCTTGGATATCGCCACGATTAACACAGAGGTCGTGGGTGCAGTGGAGCTGGGGTTGCTGGGGCAGACGACCCTGACATTGTTTGCGGTCGGGCTGGTGGCGGGCGCGGTGGGCAAAAGCGCGCAGTTTCCGCTGCATATCTGGTTGCCGGATGCGATGGAGGGACCGACGCCGGTCTCTGCGCTTATCCACGCGGCGACGATGGTCGTGGCGGGGGTCTACCTGTTAGGCCGCTTCTTCCCGGTGCTGGAGGCATCCGCGACCGCGAGTGACTTGATCGCGTGGATCGGCGTCGGGACGGCGCTCGGTGCGGGCTTAGTCGCGGTGGTGCAGACCGATATCAAGCGCGTACTGGCCTACTCCACGATCAGTCAAATCGGCTACATGATGTTCGCGCTGGGCACGGGGGCCTACGCCGCCGCGTTCTTCCACTTGATGACTCACGCCTTCTTCAAAGCGCTGCTCTTCCTGGGCGCGGGCTCGGTCAACCACGCGACCAATACGTTTGATATGCGGCGCATGGGCGGGTTGCGCACCGTGATGCCGGTGACATACCTGACCTTCGTGATCGGCGCGCTCTCCCTCTCCGGAGTGATTCCGCTGGCCGGCTTTTGGTCGAAAGATGAGATCTTGATCGAGGCCTGGGATCACCAGCCAGCGATCTTCGCCATTGCCCTCGTCGCGTCGGGGTTGACGGCGTTCTACATGTTCCGCGCGATCGTTCTGACCTTTCACGGCTCCTACCGGGGCGGCGGACAGCCGGAGCCGGGCGGGCATGGCGGTGACGCCGCTCACCCGCATGAGTCGTCTTGGAGCATGCGCGGAGTGCTGGTGCTGTTGGCAGTCCCCGCTGTTGCGGCCGGGTTCCTCACCTTCGGCGGTGAGTTTCAGACCTGGGTCCTGGGAGCGCTACCGCATCCGGAGGAAGGGCACTTCGTCTTTGATCTCGGCGTGTTCTTGGCATCGACGATCGTCGCGGCGGCTGGCATCGGCGGCGCGGTAGCGATCTACCGGCTGCGGCTCATCAACGTCGCGGCGCTGCGGACCGGGATGCTGCGCCCGGTGTATCGCGCGCTCGAGAGCAAGCTCTACATGGACCTGTTGGTTGAGGACTGGCTGGTACGGCGCTTCTTCCACGGGGGGTTGGTGAAGGCTATGGCGCGCGTTGATGAGCAAGGGGTCGATCGGGCCTTGGACGGAGTCTGGCACGTGAGCTTCGAGGCGGGGCGCTGGGGGCGCTTGGTGCAGAACGGACAAGTCCAGATGATGGCGGTGGCGTTGGTTGCTGGCGGTGTCGTGGTTTGGGGCGCCGTCGTGCTCTTCTGGGCGTGAGGAGCGTGCACGCATAATGGGCGAGGGCTTTCCCATCCTCTCGATCCTGGTGTTCTTGCCCCTGGCTGGGGCGCTGCTGATCGCGCTCTTGCCGGGCCAGCGGGTGCCCTGGCCGGCGGCCGCGGTGCGTGCCCTGCCGGGTAACCAGCAAGCGCATGCCAAGTGGATCGCGCTCGCGGTCGCGTTCGCCACGCTGGTGATTGCGCTGGTGCTGTTCGTTCTCTTCGACCGCGCCGACAGTGGCTTTCAGTTCACCGATACGTTCCTGTGGATCAGCGCGCAGGATGCGGGGTTCGATGTTTCGTACGCCTTCGGCGTCGACGGGCTGTCGATGCCGCTGGTGCTGCTGACGGGGTTGCTCACCACTATCGCCGTCCTGATCTCCTGGCGGATCGACGTGCGGCCCAAAGAGTACTTCGCCTGGCTGCTGGTGTTGGAGACGTCAGTCCTGGGCGTGTTCACGTCGTTGGACCTGATCTTCTTCTTCATCTTCTGGGAGCTCGAACTCTTGCCGATGTTCTTCCTGATCAGCGTCTGGGGAAGCGGGCGGCGTAGCTACTCGGCCATGAAGTTCGTCCTGTTCACTTTCTTCGGTTCCGCCTTCATGCTCGTCGGCTTCTTGGTCATGGGCGTGGTGGCCGGCACCTTCGATATGCGGGAGATCCAAGAGTCGGCGCTGGCGGGCGCGGTGCTGCCGGTACCCGCGATCTTCGCCTTCATCTTCCTCGCATTCGGGATCAAGCTGCCGCTGGTTCCCGTCCACACGTGGCTGCCCGACGCGCACACCGACGCGCCCACCGCGGCGTCGGTGATGCTGGCGGGCGTCCTGCTCAAGATGGGGGGATACGGCATCCTGCGCTTGCTGTTCACGCTGATGCCGGAGACCGCTGCTGCAGCCGATGTGGCGCTGGCGATCCTCGCGGCCGTTTCGATCATCTACGGGGCGGTGATCACGGTGCGCCAGACCGATCTAAAGCGGCTGGTGGCCTACTCGTCCGTGTCGCATATGGGATTCGTGCTGTTGGGCGTTGCCGGGCTGGGCGTGGTGGGGATGAGCGGGGCGGCGATGCAGTTGGTGACGCACGGGCTGATCACCGGGATGCTGTTTGTGGTGGTGGGGATGATCTACGACCGAACCCATACCCGTCAGATCTCAGCGATGCGGGGGCTGGCCCATTACCTGCCGCTGCTTAGCACGATGCTGGTCTTCGCAGGGCTAGCGGGGTTGGGACTTCCGGCCCTGGCGGGGTTTGTCTCCGAGGTGACGGTGTTCTTGGGCGCGTTCGGACGGCATGAGCCGCAGACGGCGGTGGCGCTGGTCGGGGTGCTGCTGGCTGCGGGCTATGTGCTATGGGCTCTGCAACGGTCGGTCTTCGGGCCGCGTGATGAGCGTTGGCGAGAACTGCAGGACGTGCGGGCCTGGTGGGAGTTTCTGCCGCTCGGGGCGCTGGTGAGCCTGATCGTCTTGCTGGGTGTGTACCCATCGGTGGTTTTGGACGTCTTCGAGTTGGGCGTGCGGCCGATCGCCGAGGGGATCGCGGTCTTCCAGCCTGACATCGTCGAGAGCGAGGCCTTGGAGGTCGCTCGACTGGGGAGGGGCGGCTGATGCTGGGTGAAGTCAACCTCTTCGGGCCGCAACTCGTTTTGATGTGCGTCGGCGGCATGTTGCTGGTGGCGGAGCTGGTCGTGCGCGATCGCCGGGTGCTCGTCGCCATTGCCATGGCGGCCGTGCTCGGCGCTGTGGCTTACAGCGCCATCCTTCTCGCCGATGGCAAAGTCGGGCGCACCGCTTTCGACGAGGTGTTGGTCTTTGATCAGTTCGCGCTGTTCTTCCAGTTCCTGCTGGGTGGCGTGGCATTGGCGGTGATCGCGGCGTCGTGGGACGCGCTGGCTCGCTTCCCGTCGCGCCAGGGCGAGTACCTTGCCCTGCTGCTGTTCAGTACGGCCGGCTTGATGCTCTTGGCGGGGACGCGGGATCTGATCGGTATCTTCGTGGCCCTGGAGCTCACCAGCATCTCCCAGTACATCCTGGTCGGCTTTCATAAGGATCGCCTCTCCAGTGAGGCAGGGCTGAAGTATCTGCTGCTTGGGGCGATCGCTTCTGCGGTCTTGCTCTACGGGATGGCGATCCTGTTGGGGTTGAGTGGATCGACCAATCTGAGCGCCATCGCCGAATACGTCGCCGATGGCGACAGCGGGGTTATCGAGGCGCTGCTGCTCGCGATGGTGTTCCTGATCGTCGGCTTCGGATTCAAAGCGGCCATCGTGCCTTTCCAGATGTGGGTGCCCGATGTTTACCAAGGCGGCCCCACGCCCATTGCGGCCTATCTCTCTGTGGCCTCCAAGGCGGCTGCTTTCGCCATTCTGATACGCGTGTTTCTGGAAGCGCTCGGCGCCGAGCTGCTCAGCGCGCACTGGTCGACGATCTTCGCCGTGCTGGCGGTGCTCTCGATGTTCGTGGGCAACATCCTGGCGATTCAGCAGTCGGACCTCAAACGGATGCTGGGCTACTCGTCCATCGCACAGGCGGGCACGATCTTGATCGGCCTCGCAGCGATCACGGCGGACCGTTCGATCGCTCTGGGATCAGGGGGAATTCTGTTCTATTTGGCGGGATACGCCGTTACCAATCTGACCGCGTTCCTGGTTGTGATCGCGGTCTTCAATCGGATCGGGTCGTGCGAGATCGATGCCTATCGCGGACTGGGGAAGCGTGCGCCGTTGCTCGGGGCTTTGCTCGCCTTCAGCCTGATCTCCCTCACGGGCTTTCCGCCGACCGCAGGATTCTTCGGTAAGGTCTACCTGTTTGACGCCGCAGTCCAGAGCGATTTGGCCTGGCTGGCCGTGGTCGGGGTCGTGAACTCGGTGATCAGCGCCGTCTACTATCTCCGCCCGGTGAAGGCGATGTTCATTGACGAGACTGCGTCCACCGTCGAGATGCCCGCGCGCTGGCGCCCCAACGCACCGCTTGCCCTGACACTGGGCCTGACGAGCGCGGGCGTGCTCGTGATCGGGCTGGCGCCCTCGCTGCTCATCGATGTCGCCAATGAGGCGGTCACCATCTTCGTTGGCTAAGGGGGGAAAGCGCCCCGTCCCGCACCGGATCAGCGTTGCGGTGGACCGAAGATACCGCCGTCGCGTTGATGCGAGCCTGTTGCGAGACACGGCCGTGGGCACGCTCTGCTCCCGGCGGCTGCGCTTGGCTCGAGCGGTGGCCATCACCGTCACGGACACGGAAAGCGTCCGGCGTCTGAACCGCGACTACCTTGGACTGGACGAACCCACTGACGTGCTCGCGTTCGAGACCCGTTTCGAAGGGGTGCGGGGGCCGGATGGCGTGGAGGAGCTGGGCGCGGTTGTGATCGCGCTGCCGGTAGCGGCGCGCGGCGCGCGAGCGCGGGGCGTCACTCTGGAGGACGAGCTGGCGCTGCTGGTCGTGCACGGGACACTCCATTTGCTTGGAGTGGATCACGCTACGCGGCGCGACGATGCGGCCATGCGCGAGATGGAGCGCGTCGCGCTGGAGCGCGTTGGTCGTCCGGGAGCGGTGCGGTGAGCAAGGGGCGATAACCAAGCGGCGCTGCGGCAGACCGGTGCTGGCGAGCCGCGATATCTCGATATAATGAGTCGCGCTTCCAGGTCGGCCGGACGAAGGGGTTGTCGTGACGGAAGCGGTGCTCTACCGCAAATGGCGCCCTCGGCGGTTCGCCGATCTAGTGGGCCAAGACCCCATCGTTCGCACGCTGCGCAACGCGGTGGCGCAGGGCAAACCGGCTCACGCTTATCTCTTCTCGGGCCCGCGTGGCACCGGTAAGACCAGTACAGGAAGGATCTTCGCGAAGGCCGTCAACTGCGCTCGTCCGGAAGACGGCGATCCTTGTGATCGTTGCGAAAGCTGCCGCCTCATTGATGAGGGGCGCGCGCTGGATCTCGTCGAGATCGACGCTGCCAGTAACCGTGGCATCGACAATATCCGCGACTTGCGCGAGCGCGCGAACTATGCGCCCGGCGCCGTCGCGGTGAAGGTGTACTTGATCGACGAGGTGCACCAGCTTACGGACGCCGCTGCGGACGCGTTGCTCAAGACGCTGGAAGAGCCGCCGCCGCACGTGCTATTCGTGCTGGCGACGACCGACCCGCAGAGTCTCAAGGCCACGATCGTGAGTCGCTGTCAGCGCTTCGACTTTCGGCGCGTCGGGGTGATGGAGATTCGCGGGCGCCTCCGCGAGATTGCTGAGGCGGAGGGCTACACGATTCCTGATGAGGCGCTGGACCTGATCGCACGTGAGGCGACCGGGTCACTGCGCGACGCCGTGAACCTGCTCGACCAGGCCGCCTCCTCCTACGGGAACCAGATCAGCGTGGAAAACACAGTGGCGGCGCTCGGCCTGAGCGCTGACTCCCGCGCGATGGAGGTGGCGCGGGCCGCCCTGCGCAAGGATCTCAACAAGGGAATCAGCGTGCTCGCGGCAGTGCAGGACGACGCCGTTGACATGGCTCGCTTCACCAAACAGGTCGTGACGCATCTCCGGCAGGCCTTGCTTCTGCAAAGCGGTGCCGCGGCGGGACTCGCTCTCAGCGAACCCGAACTCGCCGCGCTGCGAGGGCTGGTTGATGGAGTGGAGCCTTCGACCACCGTGGCTGCGTTGCAAGCGTTTGGTAGTGCCGATGTGCAGAGTGACCCGTACACGTCGCTCCCGCTTGAGCTGGCGATGGCGGACGTGGCGCTTGAGAGGCAGGCGCCGCTGGCCGTCGCCGGGCCCGCCGCCCCACCCGAACGCCGTACCCGGCCGTCTGGCGGCGCCGGTCGCGGGCGAGACCAGCGGCGTGGCGAAGGAAAGCCGAAGCTTTCCTCCGCGCGTACGCCTGCCCCGCGAGCCGTGACGCCTCCGGCCAGGCGAGCCGCTGGGACGGTGCCGGCAACGGAGCCTCCTGCTCCCCCGTCGCCGCCTCGTCGTCGTGAACTGTCGCCGCAAGAGGAGATGCTGCGCGCGATCCGGCAGGGGGTCAAAGCGCGCGGAGACGGCGCGCTGGCTGCCTGGCTCAATTCCTCTTGTCGGATCACCGAGATGAGCGATGACACGCTCACGCTTGGTTTCTTCCCTAACTACGTGAAGATCCACAAGGGTAAGGTCGAAGAAGGCCGTGACGTGCTGGCCGCAGTGGCCAGCGAAATCGTTGGTCGGCCGATGGCGATCCGCTGCACTGTGGCCGACGACGCTGAGCAGACGAAGCATAGTGCGCTGGTCGAAGAGGCGGAGCGGCTGGGTGCGCGTGTGATAAGCAAGGCGGAAGGCTAAAGAGCGGAGCGCGATTTGGCGAAATCTCGCGGTGGAATGTTCCGGCAGCCCAAGCGCGGACCGAAGGGGGCGGGGGGCGGCATGTCTCCGGACGTGCTGCGTCGCGCGCAAGAGTTGCAAGCACAGATTGCCCAGGCGCAGGGAGAGCTGAAGGAGGCGACAGTCGAGGCGAGTGCGGGCGGGGGGGCGCTCACCGTCGAAATGACCGGCGCGCACAAACTCAAGGCCGTGCGCGTCGATCCGGAGATCCTGGACCCTGATGATCCCGAGATGGTGCAGGATCTGATCATCGCGGCGGTGAATGATGCGGTCGATAAGCTTGCGGCGAAGCAAGCCGATCGCATGGCGGACTTCACGGACGGCCTCTCGCTGCCAGGGTTGACGTAGGCAGTGAACGGCAGGCCGCTGGTCACGGCGCCGCCGGTGGCGCGCCTGATCGAAGCGTTCCACCGGCTGCCTGGCATTGGGCCGAAGAGCGCCCAGCGGTTGGCGTATCACGTCCTGCGCGCTCCGCGGGCGGAGGCGGAAGCTCTGGCGGCTGCGCTGGTCGATGTGAAGGATCGGGTCCGCCTTTGCAGTCGCTGCCAGAACGTAACGGAGCAGGACCCCTGCGATCTCTGCTCCGACGGGGCGCGGGACCAGGGACTGATCTGTGTGGTCGAGGAGCCGCTGGACACTCTGGCGGTGGAGCGAGCGGGAGTCTACGCGGGCCTCTACCACGTGTTGCACGGCGCTCTTAGTCCGATGGACGGAGTGGGCCCCGAGAAGATCAAGATCCGGGAGCTCGTCGAGCGGGTGAGCCGTGGGGGCGTGCGGGAAGTGATCTTGGCGACAAACGCCACGATGGAGGGCGACGCGACGGCAAGCTATCTCGTGCGCTTGCTCCAGCCGTCCGGGGTGGCGGTTACGCGTATCGCGCGCGGACTGCCCGTCGGCGCAGACGTGGAGTATGCGGACGAGATCACGCTGGGCCGAGCGCTGCGGCAGCGGGTGCCGGTTGAGACGGAGGAGGGGACCGCCGTCGAAGGCGGGGAGCGGTAGCGGTGGCGCTTCGCATCTACCGAACCGAAGCCGTCGTCCTCCGTCAGCGGCGCCTGGGCGATGCCGGTAAGATCTGCGTGCTGTTTACGCCCAACCTCGGGCGTATTGAGGCGGTCGCGAAGGGTGTACGCCGTCCCCGGAGCAAGCTAGCCGGGCATCTGGAGCCATTGACGCGAGTATCTCTGCTGCTGGCGAAGGGGCGATCGCTCGATACCATCACGCAAGCGCAGGCGTTGGATAGCTTCGCGCCGCTGCGCGAAGAGATCGAGCGTCTCAGCCGGGCGTTGTACGTAGCGGAACTCGTCGATCGCATGACGGACGCGGCTCCCGATGTCGGCGGGCTCTACCGCTTGCTGATCGATACCATCGAGCGTCTCGGCGCGACCGAGGCGCTGGACCTCGCGGTACGCTGGTTTGAGATGCGGCTGCTGATGGAGCAGGGCTACCAGCCCAATCTGGAGCGATGCGTCCGCTGCAATGCCGAACTGGCGCTCGAGGGCAACGGCTTCGCCGCACTCGCGGGCGGCGTGGTCTGTCCGGGTTGCCGCGAAGCGCCCGGGAGCCGGCCATTGTCCGGGGCCGCGTTCAAGCTGTTACGCTACATGCAACGCAGACCGTTCGCTGAAGTGGCTCGCGTTCGCGTCGATGCGGTGTTGGGTCGAGAGCTGGAGATGCACCTTCGGCAGGCCGTTCAGGCGGCGCTGGACCAAGAGGTGAAGGCCGGAGAGTTCGTCGATGCTGTGCGTGCGACCAGCCCGGTTGCAGCCCAACGGAGCGGAAGGCGTTAGCGATGCCGGTGTATGAGTATTACTGCGAGCCCTGCGACGGCATCTTCGAGCTGGTTCGAACGATGCGCGAAGCCGATGAGCCGGGTTCGTGTCCGCTCTGCGACGAGGATGCCCAGCGTGTCATGCCGTCAACCTTCAATGCCTTCATCGTGCGCGGCGGTTTTCCCCGCAAGATCCCTGACAAAGGCACTTACTGGCATATGGGTAAAGAGGTGTCACAGCTATCGCGCGGCGGTAATCCCTATACCCATGCGGAGCTCGAGGCGAAAAAGGGGAAGCAGACGCCGCCGGTGTCCAAGCAGGATTTTGTCGATGCGGTGGATAAGCGCCGAGAGGAACGCCGCGCGAAGCGCGAAAGACGTCGCGCTGAACTTGAGAATAAATGGCACTGGAAGGATAAGCGCGGCGAGTTGGTGAAGAGGAAAGGCTTTCGCAAGAGCTAGCGCTCAGGCGCTGCGCCTCTCTCTAGAAGCTCCGGCCGGTAATGAACGCGGCGATATCCTCCAGCGCTCGCCGGTGAGATCCGTTTGGCAAGGGCTCCAGTGCGCGCAAGGCCGTATCGCGCCACTCCAGCGCAATGGCGTTTGAGCAGCCGAGGATGTCAGCGTCCGCGATCGCCTGCAGCACTGCTTGGAGCTGCTGGGCGCGAGCATCAGGATCTTCCGTGACGAACAGCCGTCGCACCGGATTGTCTTTCGGGTTCGCTTCCATCAGTAAGATCGCGGGCAGTGTGAGCGTGCCGGCTAGCAAGTCCCCTCCGACAGGCTTGCCCAGCGTCTCGGCGTCGCTGGTGAAGTCGAGGATGTCATCCACGATTTGGAAGGCCATGCCCACGGAGTGACCGTACGAGCGCAGCGCGCAGACGACTCTTTCGTCGGCGTGAGCCAGCATCGCACCCCCGGTGCCGGCCGTGGCGAAGAGGGAAGCGGTTTTACCGTCGATACGCTCGTAGTAGTCGCGC
This sequence comes from Dehalococcoidia bacterium, assembly GCA_963663895.2. GTDB lineage: Bacteria > Chloroflexota > Dehalococcoidia > Bin125 > Bin125 > JAPOXK01. The sequence continues at coordinate 193,078 of CAXXRD010000005.1, forward strand.
AAGTTCCCGGCTGCCATGTCGTAAGCGCTGATATCTTGGCTCAGCTCGCCTTTGGCCATGACCATGAGGGTCTCGGCGAAGAGCCGGACGACCCGGATATCGTCGGTGCGCGCGACGAGCTCCGCAGCGTGCGCGAACATGTAGTCGCCCAGCATGACGCTGGCGGCGTTGTCATAGTTGGAATTAGCGGTCGGGCGACCGCGCCGCGTGTCGGCGGTGTCGATCACGTCGTCGTGGACGAGCGTCGCCGTGTGCAACAGCTCGATCGAAGCGGCCAGCGGCACCTGTCGGTCGCTGTCGTACGTTCCAAACCCCCCGGCTAGGAGCGCAATCGCCGGGCGCAAGCGCTTACCGCCCCGGTGGAGGACGTGCTGAAGCATCTCCGTGAGGGGCGCGTAATCAGCGGTCGCTACCGAAGTGAGCGTCTCTTCGACGCGGGCGAGATCTTCGGCGACCGGTCCGTAAAGCGCCGTCACGCTTGTCATGCAGGGATTCCGCAGGTGGAGGATGCAACGGGCAGGCGGAAGAGCCGTCTTGCATTTTCGCCGCAAATGGTGAGCAATTCGTCGCCGTCGGTTCCGCGCAGCTTCGCGATGTAACGAGCCGTTTCGAAGATGCGCTCGGGCTCATTGCGTTGCCCACGCCAGCGCTGGGGTGGGAGATAGGGCGCGTCGGTCTCGACGACCAAAGACTCCAGCGGGATGACTGTCGCTACCGAGCGGGTACGGTCGCTTTTGGGGTAGGTGACGGGCCCGGCGATCGAGATGAGGAACCCCAGCTGGATGTAGCGCATGGCGAGGGCGGTATCGCCGGCGAAGCAATGCAGCACGCCCAGCGGGTAGCCGCAAGTGGCGCTGGGCGCCCATTCTGCCAGGATGGACGCGGCGGGCTCGTCCGCTGCGCGTACGTGCACCACCACGGGCAAGTGCAGCTCGTTCGCGGTTTCCAGCTGCTCGTGGAAGGCGCGCTGCTGGGCGCTCTGTGGTGAGAGGAGACGAAAGTAGTCCAGCCCTATCTCACCGATCGCCACGACTGCGTCGCGTCGGGCTAGGGCGACGAGTCGCTCGCGCAGGTGCGTGTCCCAGTCCTTGGCATCGTGAGGGTGCAGGCCGACCGTGGCGAAGACGTCGGATTCGGCTTCCGCCAGCGCAACGGCGGCTTCGCACTCGACTCGGTCCGTGCCGACGGTCACGATCGCTGCAAGGCCGGCCGCACGGGCGCGGGCGAGTACGGAGGCCCGGTCCGAATCGAAAGCGCGATCGTGGAGATGGGCGTGTGTGTCGATGAGGCCGCTCATGCGCCGAGCCGTGCTTCCTCTTTCTCGATGATGCTCGGATCGAGCTTGCGGAACAGCGGCTGAGGGTCGCCCAGCTTGGTTCCTGGCTCGAGCGCGGCGAGACGCCAGCCAGCCTCCTCTACGGTACCTTGCGCGCCAAGGTATCCGTGCAGCACTGTGCAGGTGAACGGCAGATAGGGATACAGCGCGGTGCGCAGCCCTGCGATGACGTTGAGCGTCGTGTACAGCGACCGGGCGGCCGCCTGCCGGTTCGAAGCGATGGTGCGCCAGGGCGCCGTAGAGTCGAGGTAGCGGTTCGCCTCTTGCGCCAGTCCGAAAGCGGTTTGCAGGCCCTGTCGGAGATGCACCGCGTGGAGTGACGCATCGACGCTGTCCAGCGCCGACTGCGTGGCGTCCAGCAGCCGTCGTGCCTCTTCATCAAGGGGGCCCGGGTCTGGCACCTTCCCGTCGAAGTGGCGGGCGGTGAAGGTCAAGACACGGTTGACGAGGTTGCCCCAGGTGCCGACCAGCTCGTCGTTATTGCGCCGTAAGAACTCCGACCAACTGAAGTCGCTATCGCTGGTCTCCGGCATCTGTGCGGCGAGCGCGTAGCGGAGCGGATCGGGGTCATGGCGTGATAGGTAATCGAGAACCCAGACGGCCCAGTTTTGACTTGTGCTGGCCTTGCTCCCCGACATGGTGATGTATTGGTTGGCGGGTACGTCGTAGGGGAGGGCCAGTCCGCCGACGCCCATCAACATGGCCGGCCAGACGATCGTGTGGAATGGGACGTTGTCCTTGCCGATAAAGTAGTACGACTTCGCATCAGGGTTCTGCCAGAAGTCGCGCCAGGCATCCGGATCGCCCGTGCGCTGGGCCCACTCTTTGACGGCGGAGAGGTAGCCGATTACCGCCTCGAACCAGACGTAGATCCGTTTCTGGGTGAAACCATCAACTGGGACGGGCACGCCCCAGCCGATGTCGCGGGTAATGGGGCGGTCGTGGAGCCCTTCGCGGAGCATGCCGAGGCTGAAATTCAGCACATGCTTTCGCCAGTGGTCTTTGTCGTGGCCGAGCCACTCTTCAAGTTGGTCGTTCAGCGCCGAGAGCTTGAGGAAGTAATGCTCGCTTTCGCGCAGCACTGGGGTAGTGCCGCTGATCTTGCTCCGCGGAGCGATCAAATCCGCCGCGTTGAGCTGGCGGCCACAGTCATCGCATTGATCACCCCGTGCCTTGTCGTAGTCGCAGTGCGGGCAGGTGCCCTCAACGTAGCGATCCGGAAGGAAGCGTTGCGCTTCGGCGTCGAAGTGGAGCGTCTGCGTTGCCGTGTAGAGGTAGCCCGCGTTGAGCAGGCTGCGGAAAATGTCCTGCGAGACGGTTGCATGGTTGGCGGTGGCGGTGGATGTGAAGAGATCGAATGAGATCCCGATCCGTTGCCAGGTTTCCAGGAAGCCGGCGTGGTATTCCTCTACTACCTCGCCCGGCGTCCGGTCCTCGTTCTCGGCGCGGACAGTGACGGGCGTACCGTGCGCATCTGAGCCGGAAACCATGAGAACGCGATTCCCCTTGGTGCGGTGGTAGCGGGCAAAGATGTCGGCGGGGAGGTAGGCGCCGCCGAGCTGTCCGTGATGAATCGGCCCGTTGGCGTAGGGCCAGGCGACCGCGACCAGGATCGTCTCACTCACACCGGGCTCACTTCGGTGACGGATAGGTCGCTCACGAACGAGAGATCCTGCGCAACGCTGGCTGCCGAGCGCGCGGAAGGCGCGCTGAGCGTGACGATCGCTTGTCGTTGATGGTACCAAGCACACCGCGGCGTGTCTGAGCTGGTGCGCCCGGCTAGTGCTGCTCTGTAGCCCACAGAGCGTAGACCGCTTGGCGCGGCCTACCCGCGGCGGCGGCGACGGCCGCCGCCGCCTTGGAACGGCTGACGCCGTTATCGCGCTGGGCGAGGAGGGCGGCGCGGACTTCGTCATCGGACCAGGCGCGGGGCTGGTCGCTGGGGACGAGCAAGAGCGTGAATTCCCCTCGGGGACTGCTGAAGTGCGCGAGCGCCTCCTCTGGCGTGCCACGCCAGATCTCTTCGTGGAGCTTGGTTAACTCCCGCCCGACGACCAGTTGAGCCGTGGGCAGGAGATCCGTGATCTCCGCGAGGGTCTGTCGTAGGCGATGCGGTGACTCGAAAGCGATCACGGGGTCGGTCCCCTTCGCTAGCGTGGTGAGCAGGCGCCGCCGTTCGGCCGTGCGTTTGGGCAGGAAGCCGATAATCGTGACAGTCCGGGTGCGCGTCCCCGCCACCGAGAGCAACGCCGTTGCGGCGGATGGCCCTGGAATGGGGGTGACGGCCGCCCCCGCCTCGACTGCGGCGGCGACGAGATCCTGGCCGGGATCCGAGAGGCCGGGCGTTCCTGCGTCGCAGATCAGTGCGACGCTGTCACCCGCTCGGAGCGCGTTCAGGAGACGCTGGGTGGTACGGCGCTTATTACGATCGTTGTAGGAAAGGCAACGAGCCTCAATGGCAAGATGACGTAAGAGCTTCTTGGCTGTCTGAACACGCTCTGCCGCAACGATCTCAGCCTCGGCGAGAACGCGCGCCGCTCGGGCCGATAGGTCCTCAAGGTTGCCGATTGGCGTCGCAACGACGTAAAGCGTGCCCGGCACGCGGGAAAGTATAGAGCCGCCCCGCCGCAAACGTGGCGCAGCGTTCGGCCACGTGCGCGCTGTGATAAGCGCGATAAGCTGGGCTTTGCTCGGCTCCGGCGACGGCGCGTATACTTCGCGCACTTACTCAGTGCGCTTGAAGAGGACTGAGTGATACAGCAGCGGAGGGTGGATCGCTTGCCTGGGCCTGCTGCCCCGACCCCAGAGACTGGAAATGCCGCGCGGCCGAATGCCGCGCGGTTTGCGTATGGGGCACTGGACAGCAGTGCTCCCTACGAGGAAAGGGAAGCCATGTCGATTCCGTACTTGAAAGACCTGCGTCAAGCGTACGGTTTCGATGACGTGGCGATCGTCCCCGGCACGACCACTCTTAATCCGGATATGACCGATGTTCAGCTGGCCGTGGGCGAACTCCGGTTCGAGTTGCCGATTCTCGCGGCTGCGATGGACGCCGTCGTCGATCCCCAGGTGGCGATCGCCTATGGCCGTATGGGCGGGCTGGCCGTGCTCAACTTGGAGGGCTTGCAGTGCCGGTTCGATGAGCCGTGCGAGATTTTGCAACGGGTCGCGGCGGCCGACAAGACCGGGGCGACCGCGATCTTGCAGGAAGCGTACCGTGCGCCTGTCCGCGATGACTTGGTCGCTCAACGGATCCAAGAGATCCGGGCAGGCGGTGTGCCCGCTGCGGTTGCTGCCACGCCGGCGAAAACCAAGCATTTGGCGTCGGTTGCCGAGGAAGCAGGCGCGGATCTCTTCGTCGTACAGTCCACGGTGACAACGGCGCGGCACATTTCACACTCGCTCCGTGGGCTGATCCTGAACGAGCTCGTGGATCAGGTTTCGATGCCAGTGATCGTTGGCAATACCGTCAGTTATCAGGGTGCCCTGGAGTTGTTTCGTGAGGGCATCGCGGGATTGCTTGTCGGAGTGGGGCCCGGCGCTGCCTGCACCAGCCGTGAAGTGTTGGGCGTGGGGGTGCCGCAAGTCACGGCGACCATTGATTGCGCTGCCGCCCGCGACAAGTACTACGCTGATAGCGGCCGCTACGTGCCGATCATTACCGATGGAGGCATCCGCACGGGCGGCGACATGTGCAAGGCTTTCGTGGCCGGAGCGGACGCGGTCATGCTGGGATCGCCCTTCGCAGGGACGGCAGAGGCGCCGGGTGGTGGCTTCCATTGGGGCATGGCGACGGCCCACGCGGACCTGCCGCGCGGCGTGCGGGTGGAGGTTGGCCAGCGCACGACGCTGCAGCGGCTGCTGTTCGGTCCGACAAGCAGGACGAACGGCAGCGAGAATCTCGCCGGCGCCCTCCGCACCTGCATGGCGATGGTGGGCGCACGCAACATCCGTGAGATGCACCGAGCCGAGATGGTGATCGCTCCCGCAATCAAAACCGAAGGCAAGCTCTACCAGCTTTCGCAATAGCTCGCGTCGGGCAGCAGTGGTTTAGGGCTGTTAGCCAGCGGCGACGCGGAGCGCGCGCGCGTCCCCACCCAAGTCCTGTAGAAGATCAAGCTTGGCGTCGGGCAGGAGCTGGCGTGCTGCGTCGCTGACCTGATCGGCGCAGTGTGGATCGATCTCCAGCACGGCTATCCCTCGGGGAGCCAGCCGGCGTGCGAGCTGCGTGAGTAGCCGTAGGATGAGATCGGCGCCGTTGCCACCGGGCGTGACGAGCGCTTGGCGCGGCTCGAAGTCGGCGATCTCGGGCGGGAGCTGCTCCAGTGCTTCCTCGGAGATATACGGGAGATTGGCGACGATGCAGTCGACCGGGCCGGCCAGGGCCGTGAGCAAGTCCGCCTGTAGCCAGAGTCGAGGGGTTTTGGGGATGAGACGGGCGCCGTTCGCGGCCGCGACGCGCAGCGCCGAGCGCGACTGATCGATGCCGACCAGCCGGACGCCGCGGCGATTCTTCGCGATGGCGATGCCGAGGGCGCCGGAACCGGTTCCCACGTCCACGACGAGCGCTTGACGCACCCGTTGTCCTTTGAGGGCATCCAAGGCTGTCTCGACCAGCAGCTCCGACTCCGGGCGGGGGATGAGGACGTCGGGTGTGACCTGTATGTCGAGACCATAGAACTCGCGGTGCCCAATGATGTAGGCCAACGGCTCACGTCGTGCCCGCCGTGCCAGGGCTGCCTCGAATTCCAGCTGGGCTGCGGGATCGACGGTTTCGGTGAGGTTGGCGTAGAGATCGGAGCGCGTGCGGCCGCTGGCGTGACGCAGGAGGACTTCCGCCTCGAAGCGGGCGTCGTCCACGCCTGCACGGTTCAGACGATCGGCGCCATCCATCCAGGCGTCCCGCAGCGTCGCTGGAAGCGGGCTCATGCGACCTGTTGCTGGAGTTGCTTGGCTTCCGCCGCGGCGGCGACAGCGGCAAGGAGATCGCCCAGCTCGCCGTCCAGCGCCGCTGTGAGGTTGTGCATGGTGATGCCGGCGCGATGGTCGGAGATACGGTTCTCCGGGAAGTTGTAGGTTCGGATCTTTTCCGAGCGCTCTCCCGTTCCAACCTGGGCGCGCCGGCTCTCCGAGCGCTCGTCCTGCAGGCGCTGCCGCTCGCGCTCGTAGAGGCGAGCCCGAAGGATGCTCATCGCTTGCATGCGATTCTTGAGCTGCGAGCGCTCGCCGGTGCAGGTCACGACGATGCCGGTCGGCTCGTGGGTGAGACGCACGCCGGTTTCCACCTTGTTGACGTTTTGCCCGCCGGCCCCGCCGGAGTGGAAGCGGTCCATCCGGATATCCGCTTCGTTGAGTTCGATATCGATATCCTGCGCTTTCGGCAGCACCGCCACCGTTGCCGTTGACGTGTGGATGCGCCCCTGCGCCTCCGTCTGCGGGACGCGCTGCACGCGGTGGACTCCGCTCTCGTACTTGAACCGCGAAAACGCCCCCGTCCCTTGCACTTCGAAGATGATCTCTTTGAAGCCGCCTGCGGCGTTCTCGCTGGCAGCCAGCACGTCGGTACGCCAGCCGTTGCTTTCGGCGTGGCGCGTATAGGCGCGGAAGAGGTCGGCGGCCCATAACCCTGCCTCGTCGCCGCCCGTCCCGGCGCGAATCTCAATGATGACGTCTCGCTCGTCGTTGACGTCCTTGGGGAGGAGCGCCTTCTTGGCGCGTGCAGTCAGATCTTCGAGGCGCTCGCTCAGCGCGGCGATCTCTTGATGGGCCATCTCTTGAAGCGCGGCGTCCTGCTCGTTTTCGAGCAGCTCGCGCGCCTGCCGCAGGTTATCTTCGAGTTGCGTGTGCTCGCCGGCGATGGCGACCAGCTCCTCCAGCTCTGCACGCTTCTTCGCGAGCGCCTGTAGGCGTGCGGCATCCGTCGCGACCGCCGGCGCGGCCATCTCCGCTTCGAGTGCGTCGAAGCGACGGCGTGTCGCGTGAACGTGATCCCACATACCGGTGTTTTCCGCAGATGCGTCAGCCACCTGCTCGCTCTTCAGTATAAAGACCGGCGGCGGCAAGCTCGGCGACGACCCGATCGATCGCAACTTCGCGCTGCTGGCTATCGGCCAGATCACGGATGGTGGCTTGGCCCTGCTGGAGTTCACGCTCCCCGATGATCACCGCCATGCGCGCGCCTGTTCGCCCCGCGTGCCGCAGTTGCGCTTTCAACGAGCGATCGCCGAAGACGAGGTGTGCGCCGATCCCTTCGCGTCGCAAGGCGGATGCAATCCGCGCCGCCGCTCTGCGCGCCGCTGCTCCGAGGTGGACCAGGACGACCGGGGGCGCGGGCGGCGATACGGCCCCGAGCCCTTGCGCGTCGAGCGTCAATGCGAAACGCTCGATCCCCATTCCAAAGCCGATCCCTGGGGTGTGCGGCCCGCCGAGCTCCTCGATCAAGCCGTCGTAGCGCCCGCCGGCGATCAGCGTCACCTGCGAGCCGCTGGTGGGCGGTTCGATCTCGAAGACGGTGTGCGTGTAATAGTCCAGGCCGCGCACGAGTGTTGGACGTTCCTTGAAGGGGATGCCGATCGCCTCCAGCGAGAGCTTGAGTTCGTCGTAATAGGCTCTCGACTCGGGACGCAAGTGCTCGCTCATCCGAGGTGCGCCGGTGCGGAAGGGCCGGCAACGATCTTGCTTGCAATCGAGTAGCCGCAGGGGAGCTCGCTCGAAGCGGTCGCGACAGTCATCGCAGAGGTGGTCCTGGTGGGGCCGGAAATGATCGCGCAGCAGCGGAACGTAGCGCTGGCGGTCCTGCGCGTCTCCGATGCTGTTGATGGAGAGCGTCAGCTGCTTGATGCCGAGCGCCTCGGGGATTCGCCAGCCTAGTTCGATGACCTCCGCATCAAGGGCGGCGTCCCGGATGCCGATCGCCTCGATCCCGAACTGCGTATGTTGACGGAAGCGCCCGGCCTGCGGGCGTTCGTAGCGAAAGATGGGCAGGTGGTAGTGGAGCTTGACCGGTTGGAGCTGGTTAGCCATCCCGTGCTCGAGATAGGCGCGGCAGGCTGAGGCCGTGCCCTCGGGACGCAATGCGAGCCGGTCGCCACTGCGGTCTTCGAAGAGGTACATCTCTTTCTCGACGATGTCCGTCCCCGCGCCCACGCCGCGGATGAAGAGATCGGCTTGCTCGAAGGTCGGGGGCTCGAAGCCGCGGTAGCCGGCCAGTTCCGCCAGCTGTTGCGCCGTGGCGACGATGTGTCGGCGAGTGGGCTGGTCGCTGGGGAGAATGTCGTGGGTGCCGCGGGGGGCGCGCAACACGGTGCCACTCCTCATGATCATCCACGGGGATGCTGCGTGGTTGACCGCTGTGCACCGAACATCGTACGGGCGGTCTCTGCCCTGCGGAAGCACGCGCTAGACTGAAGCATGGTCGCGGAGGCGGAACGGCAGCGGGCGGAGCCGATCCGGCCGACCTATGAAGATCTCCACCAGCGTGTGGAGCGTTACCTGGATGAGGCGCAGATTGCGGAGGTCCGGCGCGCGTACGCGTTCGCCGAGGCGGCGCACCAAGGCCAGTCGCGGCTGACCGGCGATCCGTACATCGTCCATCCGCTGGCGGCGGCGGTTTCCTGCGCGGAGCTCAAACTAGACGTGGCGACGCTTAAGGCGGCGCTGCTGCACGATGTTGAAGAGGACTGTGGCGTCAGCCACGGCGAACTCGCCGCGGCGTTTGGAGAGGAAACCGCCCGCCTTGTGGACGGCGTGACCAAGCTGGGCACGATTCCCTGGGGTGATCGGAGCGAGGCGCCCGGTGCCGAAGCAGTGCAGGCCGAGAACCTGCGCAAGATGTTCATTGCGATGGCGGAGGATGTTCGCGTCGTCATCGTGAAGCTGGCTGACCGCCTCCACAACATGCGCACGCTGGAACCGCTACCAGCCGAGAAGCGTGTAGCGGTCGCCCAAGAGACGATGGAGATCTACGCGCCGCTGGCGTCGCGGCTTGGGATTTGGCAGCTCAAATGGGAGCTGGAAGATCTCGCCTTCCGCTATCTCGACCCCGAGCAGTACCGGCATATCGCCAGGCTGGTGGCGAACCGCCGGGCGACGCGCGAGCGCTACGTTGAGCAACTCCGTCGCAAGCTGCAAGAGGCGCTTTCGGCGGAAGGCCTGGCGGCGGACGTGAAGGGGCGTGTCAAGAACATCTACTCGATCCACCAGAAGATCCGGAAATACGCGAAGCAAGGACGTTCCTTCAGCGAGATCTACGACCTGCTCGCGCTGCGGGTCCTCGTGCAGCGCAAGGAGGATTGCTACAACGCGCTCGGCAGCGTGCACGCCCTCTGGCGCCCGATCGCGGGCGAATTCGACGACTACATCGGGAACCCCAAGCCCAACGGGTACCAGTCGCTACACACGACGGTGTACTGGCAGGGAATCCGCCCGCTGGAGGTCCAAATCCGGACCCGGGAGATGGATCGTGAGGCCGAGTACGGCGTCGCGGCGCACTGGAGCTACAAGGAAGGGGATGTGGGGCGCCGTCCCGACGAAGAGCGCATCGCCTGGCTGCGCCGGTTGGTCGATTGGCAGCGCGACCTGTCGGGCGCCGCTGAGTTCGTCGAAACGATCAAGGCGGATATCTTCCAAGACCAGGTCTACGTCTTCACGCCCAAGGGCGAAGTGAAAGACCTACCCGCAGGCGCGACGCCGCTGGATTTTGCCTTCCTCATCCACACGGAGGTCGGATATTCGTGTGTGGGCGCGAAGGTGAATGGGCGCCTTGTGCAGCTCTCCACGCCGCTGCAGAACGGGGATGTCGTCGAGATCCTCACCAGTCGCACGTCGCGCGGGCCTTCCCGCGACTGGCTCAATCCGACTCTGGGGTACCTCAAGACGCAGCACGCGCGGGTCCGGGTCCGGCAGGCGTTCCGGCGACAAGAGCGCGAAGAGAACATCGCGCGTGGCCGCGAGCAGATGGAGCGTGAGCTGCGGCGCCTCAATCTCAGGCTAGGAGAGATCGAAGCGGATCTCTTGCGGATCACGGCACACGACACGTTGGATGACCTCTGCCAGGCGATCGGGCGCGGCGATCTCTCGGCGCACCAAGTGGCGCTCAAGCTGGCTACCCACGCCCTGGCCGACGAGATCCCTTCTGGGTCGGTACCGCTGGCGCAGTCGACACGGGCCCGGGACCGTGCCATGACGGGTGTGCACGTCCTCGGCGCCCGCAACGTTCTCACCCGTCTCGCCAATTGCTGTGGCCCGGTCTCCGGGGACCCCATTGCAGGCTATATCACGCGTGGGCGGGGGGTGACGGTGCATCGCAGCGACTGCCGTAGCATCGTGAACAGCGCCGAGCCGGAGCGCGTCGTCGAGGTACAGTGGGGGAGTGCGCCGGGCACGCACTACGCTTCCCAGATTCGAATCGTGGGCTGGGATCGCGTGGGGCTGGTCCGGGATGTTTCCACGATTCTGGCGGATGAAGATATCAATATGGTCGGGCTCCGCACCGACGAATCGGGCGACGGGTTGGTCACGCTGCGGATGGCGGTGGAGGCCAGCGGGGTCGCGCAGTTGCAGCGCGTCATGACCAAGGTCGACGCGGTTCGCGGTGTCTTGAGCGTGGAGCGCGCACGCTAGCCTTTTCCCTGGCATTCATTCCCCTGGCGCGCGGTACTCTATGCGGGTGATGCTCGCGAGGGTCATGGGCTGCGCAGTGGTCGGGCTGGTCGGTGAGCCCGTCAGCGTGGAAGTGGATATCGCACCCACGGGTCTGCCCGCCTTTAACATTGTTGGTCTGCCTGACGCCGCAGTGTCGGAGGCGAAAGAGCGCGTGCGGGCGGCGATCCGCAACGCGGGCGCGACCTTTCCGCAGAAGCGAATCACTGTCAACCTCGCGCCGGCCGATCTGCGCAAGGAAGGGTCGGGCTACGACCTGCCCATCGCGGCGGGCATTCTCGTCGCCTCCGAGCAGATGCCAGCGGCCGTTTGCGACCAGACCGTTTTTCTCGGAGAGCTGGCTCTCGATGGAGAGGTACGGCACGTACCGGGTGCGCTGTCCGTCGCTGCCATGGCCCGCGACGGTGGGCTGCGGCGCCTCGTCGTCGGCGCCGTCGACGCGCCCGAGGCCGCGCTGATCCGGGAGATCGAGGTGCAGCCCCTCCCATCATTGCGACAGCTCATTGACGTGGCGCGTGGGTCCGCGGCCTTGGAGCTGTTCGATCGGGATGCTGCGGTGGTGGACGAGCCCGAGCCCGAGCCCGTCGTCGACTTCGGCGATGTGCGGGGCCAAGAACATGTGAAACGCGCACTGGAGGTCGCCGCGGCTGGCGGGCATAACGTTCTGATGGTCGGTCCTCCTGGGGCCGGCAAAACCCTCCTCGCCAAGGCGATGCGCGATGTCCTTCCGCGCCTCACGCTGGAGGAAGCACTGGAGGTGGCCAAGATCTACAGCGTCAACGGCTCGCTCCCGGAAGGGGGCGCCCTGCTGCGTCAGCGCCCCTTCCGAGCGCCGCATCACACGATCTCCAACGCAGGACTCGTGGGCGGAGGGCGCCAGCCTCGGCCGGGCGAGATCAGCCTGAGTAATCACGGGATGTTGTTTCTCGACGAGTTGCCCGAGTTTGGGGTCGCGGCGCTCGAGGCGCTGCGCCAGCCGCTGGAGGATCACCAGGTGACGATCGCGCGGGCTCACGGCGCGGTGACCTATCCGGCCCGCTTCATGCTGGTAGCGGCGATGAACCCCTGTCCTTGCGGCTACTACGGCGACGCGGTCCGCGCCTGTACCTGCTCGGAAGGCAGCGTGCAACGGTACCAGCGCCGCATCTCCGGCCCGCTTCTTGACCGCATCGATATTTTCGTCGAGGTCCCGCGCCTGGACTATGAGAAGCTGGCGGGGACCACCGTGGGCGAATCGTCGGCCGCCGTTCGCGAGCGGATCACCGCCGCTCAGGCGCGCCAGCGATCGCGCCTTGCGGCGGACGGTTCGGGCCTGAACGCGGGAATGTCGCCGCGGCAGGTGCGGGTGCATTGTCAGGAGCTGCTGGCGCCCGAGGCGGCGTCGATCCTGCGCATGGCGATGGCGCAGCTTTCCTTGTCGGCCCGGGCCTTCCACCGGGTGCTGAAGGTCGCTCGCAGCATTGCCGACCTCGGCGGCGCCGAGGAGATCGGCCCGGAGCAGATGGCCGAGGCGCTGGTCTATCGTCAGCGGGGCGCGGATCGCTAGGACGTCTGGAGGCGAAGCGCCCGATGAACCGCTTGGATCACGCACATCTCTTCTCATCCGACATCGAGAAGACGGTCGAATTCTTCACGACCATGTTCGGGGGCACCATCGTCTACGACACCGAGCTCGTGGGCCAGCGCAACGTGCGGGTGGATATCGGTGGCGGCGCCGTACATGTCTATGAGCAGCCGCCGCGCGGCGCGGGGCGGCCTTTGATTCACCACCTCGGGATCCGCACGGACGACCTAGACGCGCTGGTCGCGCATATGCGGGCGCAGGGGGCTGCTTTCCCGAGAGGAATCCGTGAGGCTCCCGCTTTCCGTTACACGATGTGCGAAGCGCCCGATGGTTTGCTCTTGGAGCTCTACCAGGTCAAGCCCGGTGGGGAGTGGATGGTGGGCGCGGGGGAGCCGCCCCCGCAAGACCCAGCAGCGGCCCCATCTCGACAGATCGGTGCGGTGGGATAAGATCGGGGGAAGCGTGCCCCCGTAGCTCAGCCGGATAGAGCGTCGGCCTCCGGAGCCGGAAGCGCAGGTTCGAGTCCTGCCGGGGGTACCAGACGAGACTGTACACGTTGCCGCAGCCCCCTGGCCTAGCACTTCCGAAGGACGATGACCTCGTTCTCGGTGATCGCGTTCTTTACATGCGCAAAGTTCTGTGTTGTCACAGTAATGGGAATCGACTTCTCCCAAGAAAAGCCAACCTGTTCCGCTATCCGAACGATGTGGGAGCAGGTCGTAATTTGGAACTGTCGCCCGTCACCAAGAACGGTCTTACTGTCACCCAGAACCAGGCGGGCTTCCGCCCCAACTCTCATGGCTGCAGAAACATTTTCTAGAGAACGACGCATTCCTGTAAAGTACCGGTATAATAACGCCGCAGTGTTCCGTTTCCTGAACCCAACCTCAAATTTCTCATTAGTCTCCATAATTTCACGAATATCTCCTCCCACCTCCGAAGGTAGCCTCGCCAAGCCTCCTTCAAGCATCTCCTGCTCAATGCTCCTACGCCACCTTTCTGGAATCTCTCTACTTCCAATAATCTCCTTTTCCAACCTAGATCTGTCTTTGTGCGACATCAATCCAAGTACGGTAAATGACAAGCGTTCCGTGTCCACATAGGGAAGAGCGGTCGCGTAGGGTGGACTGCTGACGACAGCATCTACCGGATGCTGGGCCAAGACAGGATGCAGCCCTGGCGCTAGGGTCCTTGTATCCTCCTCCTGGACATCAACGTTGGGCTCTTTCCACGGGTAATGTCTCGTGAGGTCCTGCCCCGCTCTGATTTTTTTCATCTCACTTATCGCCTTGTTCACTGTCATAGTGAACAGAGGAGCGTCCCGGATAGGTTCCGGCCTTCGTCGCATCCGCAGATCCCGTGGGTCTTGCTGAGAGCACGACCGTAGCTGGTCGGACAAGCAGACCTTCAAAAAGTCCTGAATGCCGGGCTCTGCGATGCTGTCTATCGCCTGCAGCGTAATCGCAAGCTTGTGGCGGACGGACCCGGGAAACCAGCCTCGCAGTTCTGCTTCCGCCCCCGGCACACCACACAGCGCAGCGAGCCGGCTCGCTTCGTAGTCGGAACGCCCTGGTGGCTCCTTTTCTCCAAGGCCGCCCCATGCAATGCCCTCTGCCTTCGCCAAGCGGATCAGGTCGTCCTCAAATCTCTCGATAGCCACAGCAATTGAGTGAGCGGGGGTTCGAAGCATTCGCACCTTCGTCCTGGCAATGAGAACGGCAAGCGGGTTGACATCGAAACCAAGGGCGTCGACTCCAAGCAGCCAGGCCTCGACTAGCGAAGTCCCACTACCAGCGAACGGGTCGACCACGAGATCGCCCGGCGACACCTTCGCATGATTGAGAAGGGCCCGGGCAAGCTGCGGGTAGAACTTTCCCTTAAACCGGTGGAGACCATGTGTGAGGTAGTTCGACTCTTTCCGGCCACTGTGACGACCTTGCAGTGCCAGTGTGGCCTGCTCAAGGAGAGAGACGTCAGTGGTGACTTCAACGCCGTGTCCGGAAACCCTCGACGAAAAGGCAATGCGACGCAGCACTTCGGGTGAGATTCTCAGTGGCGTAGCAACCGTACTCCCGGAAAGAGGCGTGCCGTTAGCGAGAGCAACAAGTTCGTGCTGGGCAAGCGTCTCCTCGTAGGGAAACGGCTGGTAGCCAGGCTTCGCGATCTTGTACTCAAACACCAGCTATTCCTTTACCAACAGCAAGATGTGCTCCTTGCGGGCCCGGCGTGCGGCGTGGATCATTGAACGTTTCCTTGGGTGAATTACCCGGCCGACGCATGCGATGGTGCGGAGACCAAGCCGCCGGGAGACTCCAGAGAGCACTACAGCGTTGTTCACGAGCCTGCCACCAAACACGGAGTCCCCAACTACGAAGGCAATCGGCCGTCTAGGCTGCAGGCAGGTCATGACTGAGGCGAGACACTCCCTGAGGTCGTCCTGGTAGATGCTGATGGCGTTCGCCTGACCTTGGTGGTTTAGGTGAGAGCCAATCTCCGCCTCGCGAACCTGCTTTGGGTCGAATCCGAGCCAATAGAGGCGGTGGCGGTGGTACAAGTGGTAGTCGAAAGCGTTGGCATAGGGTGGGGAGGTGATGACTGCGTCCACGAGCCCGATTTCACTGGCGTCAAGTTGACGAGCATCCCCGACAAGGGCTGTGGCCGCCGAGGATGAAGCGCCCCTTAGCCACCCGCGGTGCATCCGCACGGTATGCATCAGCTTTTCCCGAAAGCGGCGGAGGACATCGCCAACTTCGACGGTCTTCGCCCTCGCCGTGTAGCGCGTCTCGGAGTCCTGATTGGAAGCTTGGACGAGGATGGCTGAGAAGCATGCCCGCGCCACTGTAGCTGCGGACGGATGAGCCAGCTCGTCAACCCTCGCTAGGATCATGCCCAGCTCATGCATCGCCTGGGGCGTGAACCAACGTTCTCGATTCGGGATCTGTGGAGGGGTAACTGGTGCGATGTCCGGTGTGACTGTTGCCATGAGGATTGGCTGGCCGGTGATGCGGGAGATATCCGCCTCAACAGCCTTGTCGAGCCCATCCAGGGCACTAAAGCCGGGACTATCCAGAACAAGGGTCTTGGCTAGCGATGCAAGAACCGCGACAGGGTTTGAATCGATCCCGATGCTGCTTCGGCCGAGAGCCCTTGCTTCGACCAAGGTAGTGCCCGATCCGCAGAAGGGGTCAAGGACCGTATCTCCTGGACTCGTGAGGACGTTGATCAGCCGGCGCGGGATTTGGGGGGGAAACTTGGCCGGATAGGGGTGGAGATTGTGGGTCCATTCGTCGGTCCGCTCGTCCTCGAACGCCCAGTCGGAATCATCGAGGATGCGCTTCCACTCGCGCTCAGAGTCATCCCTGGGTTCGTCAAGGGGAACTTCATCGTGATGCTCTTCAGCAGACTGCTGCGCGAGCCACGCCTCCAGAGCGGCGGGCTCATACCGAACATTCGAGCCTACCCTGACGAAAGGAATGTCCCCTCGAGTTCGGAGTCGCCAGAGCGTCGTCCGAGACACCCCCAGAATATCTTCGACCTCAGCCTCTGTGAGGAGATGATCTGGGTGAAACATGGGGAAACGATAGTCGCAGTGTGAGGAACCGTCAAGACGAGTCCGTGTTCAGACCCACCCCATCCTGCGCGCCCGTGGCTTACCACCGGATGGCAGTGTCTGGTCGCACCGCGTAATCCACTTCCGGTAGCCAGGGGAACCTTCCGGGTGGACCTCCATCTCGTAGTTCGTCCCCTGCTCCAAGCCTTCGTCGGCATGGCGAATGAGGAGGAGAGAGTACGGAGGAATGTACTGACGCAGCTCCTGACCAACAGTCATCCGTACGTCGGCGTTGTGGTATTTCATGATCTCAGGCCGAATCGTGGTCTTCTCAGCAACCTTGCCTGTGCTGTCGAAGGCAACGAATCGTACAGTCGGGTGAGGATCCATCTTAGGGTAGGGTTTGTTGCCGGCGACTTTTGGAGTCGTTTGTCCAGACCAAGGCCACCCAAAGAATCCGGGGTTTTGGTCAATGGCCCTGGCGCTGAGAAAAACCTCAGAGTTGGGTCTTGGTACAACCTCGATCAGCAACACTGAGGCGATGGCACTGAATCCGCTCGCGGCACTCTCATGTGTCCTCAAAAACCCTTTGTTTGTGTGTGCGGGTATCGCAGACGGTGGCGCAATCCCAGAGGTCCTGAATGGAAGCTGGGCCTCCCGCTCCTCGGTGCCTCCGTGCTCGCCACGCTCAACCCGTGACCGCGCTTGAATCGCCCGTTCTGGCTCAACGAGCCCTGCGCTGACCAGCTCGTCTATCAGTTCCGTATCCAGTGCAGCCGCGCTCGGCGAAGCGGAAGGCAGCATCGCAGACCACGCGACGTCGAATTGGGACCACTGCTCAGACTCCGCGGGAAGGGAAAACTCAAAGGCAACCCCCGCTTCGTAGTTAAGCTCCAGTCCACCGAGAGTCAGGTTGTGGGAGCCGACAAGTGCTTGCGCTTCGGTAGCACCGTCGAACAAGTACAGTTTCGGATGGAAAGTCACGCTCGGATTCGGTTCGTAAAGGACACTCACCGCATCGAAGCGATCAAGCAGCAGGCGGAGTGCTTCCTCGCTGGTCCCACGATGGTCGATTCCAATAATGGCTTCCGCGCGACCACCCCGGGCACGGAACTCGTCAACGGCCTGGATGATTCGGACGACACCAGCCTTGCGAGCAAAGGCAACTGCGACCCGAGCTCGTGTGAACCTCTCGTCGTGGAGGTAACCAGCTACGAACTCTCGTGCCCGAACCTTGCCGGCCGGCGCCTCATGAGGGGCAAGAAGCTTGAAGTTCACGGCCGTCTGGCATCCAGTGGGGCTGCGATTCTCACGTGCGGCGCATTTTGACACACTCAGACGGTGGTAGTCCGGTCCCTGCATGGGTTGCAGCCCCTATGTGGGGCTCGTGTCAGGTCCCCTTCCTACGGAGACCCGAAGTACGCTCAGAACGAGAGCTTTACGTAGAATCGGGCGCATCTCTTTTCGCACGAGCGCGTCGTCATGCCGATGTCTCTGCTGTGCTAGGGGGATGACACAGCCTGTTTCGGGCGGACCGGCTGAACACCAGGATCTAGGTGCCTGGCTACAGAGCCATGGCCAACTCGAACGTGCGTAGTACAGTCCCGTCGGGTGTACCAATGTGGACTGTGGGAGTAATTGGCTCTGGTGGCCGAAGCGGATTGTGGTCGCCTGGACGACGCTAGATCTGCCCGTAGCGGGAGCAGCTTGTGAGGTGGTCGTTCACGAGGCCGGCGGACTGCATGAAGGCGTAGCAGATCGTCGGGCCGACGAAGGAGAAGCCGTAGCGGCGCAGCGTCTTGCTCATGGTGCGTGACTCGTCTGTCTGCGCTGGCAGGTCGGCGAGGCTGAGGAAGGCGTTGCGGCGGGACTCGCCCTTGACGAAACTCCAGAGGAAAGCGTCGAGGGAGCCCTGCTCGGCCTGCACGGCGAGCGTCGCGCGGGCGTTGGCGATGGCGGCGGCGATCTTGGCGCGGTTGCGGATGATGCGGGCGTCGCCGCGGAGCCGTTCGCAGTCGGCATCGTCGTAAGCAACGACGGTCGCGATGTCGAAGCCGTCGAAGGCGGCGCGGTAGCCCTCGCGCCTGTGGAGAACGGTGCGCCAGGAGAGCCCCGCCTGCGCCCCTTCGAGGACGAGGAGCTCGAAGAGAGCGCGGTCGTCGCGGATGGGGACGCCCCACTCTTCATCGTGGTAGCGCTGCATGAGGGGGTCGTCGCCGGCCCACGCGCAGCGGGTGAAGAGATCGGTCACGGCGGGAGAGGGTAGCAGGGCGTACGAGGGCGACGCTTACGATCCGCACACACCCGGCAGGGCCAGGAGGCCAACCTGTCAGAAGACGCTACGCCGACTAGCCAGCAGCCAACGACGGTGGTAGGACAGGAGGCCATGGCAGCCAGCGGGAGAGGGCCCATGCCACGGCGCATTGCCATTGTTGGTGGCGGCATTTCAGGGCTGGGCGCCGCCTGGGCGCTGTATCACCACCCGGACCGTTTTGATTTTCGGCTGTTCGAGGCGCGGGAACAGGTTGGCGGCAATGCGATTACCGCTGATATGCCGCAGGATGACGGCAGCTCGATTCCCTTCGACATCTCTGTCACCGCTTGTATCCCGTCGGTCTATCACCACGTTCTGCTGCTGATGGAAAAGTTCGGCATCGAGCTGATCGATACCCGGTTCAGCTACAGCGTGAAGTACGGCGGGCAGGTCTACGCCCACGATTTCGATTCCGAGATCAGGGAGCAGCTGCAAGCGGAGATCGCGAGGTTCCAGCGAGTCTTGAGATGGTTGCATTGGTTTGGTTGGCTGAGCCGCTCCCAATCGAAGTTGCTGAACGCCCTCAATCCGTTCAATTACCTCAGCATGGGGACGATCCTGAATCTGGGAGGATTTTCTGGAGACTTCCGCTACAAGATTCTGAAGCCTATGTTCGTCAATTTCCTGATGGCGACGAACGTATTCGATATGCCTGCGGCGCTCTTCGCGAGGTATCTCGAATTCTTCGATATCGAAACCGCGACGCCCATGCGGACCTGGGACCAGGGAACGCGACGCATCTACGAAAACTTAGCGGCCAACTTTCGGGACAAGATCTACCTCAACCGGCCCGTCCGAAAGGTGTACCGGCGGGCGTCCCGCGTCGTAGTCGAGGACGAGGACGGCGTACGGGAGACGTTCGACCAAGTGGTGTTCGCCTGCAATGCGAACCAGACGCTGATGATCCTCGACAACCCCACGCTTCTTGAGCGCTATATCCTCTCGTCGATCCGCTATGAGAGTGAACTTCACAACCACGCGGTCGTCCACTCCGACGCCTCAGTCCTGCCGGACAACGAGGTGAAGCCCCTGACAACGCGGAGCACGCATGTCGAGCAGTACGGCGCGAGACCGGACAACTATGAGATCACATACATCATGCACAACCAGCAACCATGGGCGAATCGGTCCGATAAGCCTTGTCTGGTGACCTACAACCCGATCAGCTCCATTGATGAACGAAAGATCGTCAAGAGGTGGTGGTTTCAGCACATCGTCCATGACGTGCGCCACGTGGTATTGCTCGTCAACTTGTTCCGCTTCATTCAGGGCAAGAGGCGCACGTGGCACTGTGGCGCTCACACGCTGATCAACAGCCAGGAAACCTGCCTCGTTACCGGGCTCGCCACTGCCAGACAGATCGGCGCCGACTACCCCTTCGACGATCCTGCGGCGAAGCGGTCGTTCAACTATTACGGGAGCATCATGTACGGCTCGCGATTCCGGAAGGCGTAGCGCTGGATGCCATGGAACCTCCGCGGCCGGAGATCATCCGAGCGGGGAGCGCGTCCGTCCTGGAGTCGTAACATGAGGCTATGTCGTCGATGTGGAGTCCCCGTAATCGCTCAGATCGGGATAGAACTGGGCGCAATAAGCTCGAAAGGTCCGCATCTCCCCATCGGAGCGGCAGAGGCGCGGATGGGAGAGGTACTGTTTGCGGCCCCAGATCACCACGTCCTGCAGCACGTCATGCTTCTGCTGCAGCGACATGAACTTGTTCATGAGGGGCGCGCGCAGCCTCCGCGGCAGAAATCCCAGACCGACAATCCGCCGCCTCGGGTTGCGTATCTCCCGCACCTGCGAGACCAGCGACAGGTCGATGAGCGTGCCGTCGACCGGCGTCGCCAATACCCACAGACGCAGATCCATGTCGATCGAACGCTCGTGGATCTCCACGAACGAGTAGCCCAGCCCATAGATGCGGGCTTTGGCGGAGATGTCGAAGTTGAGGGTCATGATTCCGGCGATCCGCCGGGATGACCGGAAGTCGAAGCCGGTCTTGAGCAAGGGACCGTCCACCGCTACCGGATCGACGCCGCCCACATTGTCGTATCCGTGGACGTAGCGAAGGTGAGCCAGATCCACGGAGTTCTCCGTGGTCTCCTGGGGATGGCCGGGGAAGCGCAGGGTTTGGATCTTGAAGTCACTCCAGCCGGCCTGGTCCGGGTCCGCAGGCAGGTGCCATTGCGGCGCTCGGCCCTCGATCCCCCACCAGGCGAAGATCAGGCCGTGGATCACTCGTGTCTCGAAGACTCGCAACCTCGCGGACCTGGGTGGGGCGGCGAAGGGAGTGGCGACGCATTGACCGGTAGTATCGAACTCAAAGCCGTGGAAGGGGCAGACGAGCCGGCCATCGCAAATGCGCCCCCCCGCGGCGGGTCCCAGATCGGAGCCCAGGTGCGGGCAGACGGCCTCGGCGACGCAGACGCGCCCGTTCTCTTCACTCCAGACGACAACGTTCTCGTCCATCCAGGTCTTTTGGATGAGCTTCGCCTTCAGGATGTCCCGGCGGCTTGCGACGAAATACCATCCCTCGGGAAACAGGGAAGGGAATGGGGCGATCGCGGGTTCCCCACGCTGGGTTGGCATCCTTCGATACTCCTCACTCGGAATCTCGGGTTGCCGGCCTCCATTGCCAAGATACCCGTCTAGGATACGAGAACCGCTTGCCCATCACACCCGGTCCACCCACTTGCCTGTGCGTCCCGCGTCCCCTGCGGGACGGTCATCCGTCTTTTTCCCTGCCCGGTAAGTAAGGTAGACTGTCCATTATGGGGAAAGTCTAAGCCGCTTAGGCTTTCCCCATAATGGACGGGGCAAAACTCATGGCTATCGCGACGAAAGCTGGGGTCACCCAGTCGCTCAGTTTGCCCGACGAGCTCGTCCTGATGCTCCTCAACGAAGAGAGCGGCTACTTTCGCCAAATACCCGGCTGGAATTTGAACTGCGCCGTCGTCGGCGCCGTACTCGCGGAACTGTCGCTGGACTCTCGCATTGACACGGATATGGAGTCCCTGATCCTTCTGGACCAGACGGAGACGGGCGACCCGGCCCTGGACCCCATCCTGAAGGAGATTGCAAGCGAACCAGTGCAACGGAACGCCCAGTATTGGGTTGAGCGGCTCGCTCCCCATGCGGAGTCGATCATTGATTTGACCATGGATCGCTTGGTTGACCTGAAGATCCTGCAACGCCACGAAGGCGATTTTTGGTCGCTGGCCAGTACTGCTTGGCAGACGGATCTACTCAGCAACTCCCATGAAGGCACCGCGGCTGAGTTCGTCAGAACGCGCATCAACAGAGTGATCTTCAGCAACGAGATTCCGAGCCCGAGAGATATCATCCTTGTTTGCCTCATCGATACGTGCGATCTCTTTCGCTTCATGTTCCAACTCGAGGACGAGTCGGAGGAACGGATCCAGCTCATCTGCAAGATGGATTTGATCGGCCGGTCCATCGCCGAGGCGGTCTCCGTCAACATCGCCAGTCCGGCGCTTCGGCGCCCCGCCTTGACTAAGTCAATTCCGACTGTCCCGCTGCGGCGGCTCCTGCTCAATCCCCATGCTCGCGGCGGCAATATTCCCGCACTCTTTGCGGATCTCGCCGAGAAGCACGGCCCGGTGTTCGAGATCCGCCCGCCGTTTAAGAAACCCATGATCTTTCTGGCCGGGCCCGAGACAAATCACTGGGCACATCGGCACGGGCGGATGTACCTGAGAGCCAGGGACTATCTCCATGACTTCGAGAAGATCTATGGCGCGTCTGGACTACTGCCGGCGCTGGACGGCGCCGATCATTTTCGCTTGCGCAAGTCCCTGCAGCAGGGTTACTCGCGCGCGAGATTGGAAGGGCAGGTGGATCAGCTCTACCGTCTTGCCCGGACGCACATGGCGGATTGGACGGTTGGAGACATTGTCCCCATGGTCACCCTGTGCCGGCGTTTGATGAACGCGCAAATCTCGCCGCTCTTAACCAGCGTGGATTCGCAGGATCTCTTCGACGATCTAGTCAAATTCAAGGACCGGGCACTCAAAACGACGCTCTTGGGGGTCATGCCCAAGTTCATGCTGCATACCCCGAGCATGAAACGCCGGGCGAAGCAGATCGACGTACTGATGGAGCGGGTCCAGAGTAGCCATACGCCCGCCCAGCGGACTGGCCGTCCTCGTGATCTTGCGGATGAGTTTCTCAGCCTGCACGCGAGCGATCCACAGTTCCTACCGGAGTCGAATCTGCGCTTCAAATTTACGGCGCCGGTGATCGCCAGCATGTACAGCGGCGATACGCTGAGCTTCGTGGTCCACGCCATGGTGTCGCAGCCTGCGTTCTACGAGAGAATCCGGAGTGAAGCCGATGCCTTGTTTGACGGCGGCGATCCGGACGGCAAGGATTTCACCCCATCCGCGATCGATGTCACTCGCCGTTTCATCATGGAGTGCCTGCGCCTGTATCCGATCATCCCGATGTCGATTCGAAACGTGATGAATACGTGCGTGGTTGAGGACTACGAACTGCCGGAGGGGGCGCAGGTTTACGTAGCCCAAACCGCCACGCATTACATGAGCGACGCTTTCCCGGAGCCCCTCTCTTTCGATATCGATCGCTACCTGCCTCCGCGCGGTGAACATATTGGTCCCAACTACGCCCCGTTCGGACTGGGCACGCACACATGTCTCGGCGGCCGGTGGGTGGAACTGCAAGTGGCGATCAACCTGCTGATGCTCGCGCATTACTTCACGTTCGAGCTGTCGCCCCCGAACTCCAAGCTCCGGGTCAACATGTTTCCGTCGATGTCTATCAAGAAGAAGGTGAAGTGCGTCATCGCTGAGCAGAGACGCGAGTTGAACGTCTAACGCACCAATGGATCACAACCCAGAGATTGGGAAGGAGATGGCCTGAGGGGTTTGCGTGCCAGGAAACAGTACAATGGCGTGAAGATTCCGGCCCTGCCGCCGGCGACATAGGCATTTGCGGTCCGATCCATCAACCTGACAACGTCCGCAGAACCCTTGGGGAACGCCCCAAGGACCTCAGCCAGCCTGGATGCCCCGATGAGCGCTTTACGGCCCAGCGGAGTTCTCCGCAAGCGCGTTGCCCGTGTTCTGTGTGTGGTTTCCATGGGTTGATACCACGGCGTGGTCAGACCGTTTCTCCTCGGCGAGACGGCACGGTCCAATCCCTCAATGACCTCGAATCCCGCCGTTACGAGCGCCCGATTCACTCCATCCATCGTCGCGATATCCTTGAGCGCGATGCCGTGCATCAGGTCCTGCTTGATGGCCCGATGCCGATTATCGTCGGGATGAAACTTGTCCGTCATGCACATTTCCTGACCCCAGAAGAGGGCTCCGGGCTTCAGCACCCGGTAGATCTCGGCGAACGCGCTTACCTTGTCAGGCGCATGGCACGTCGATTCGATCGCATAACCCCGGTCGAACGTGTCGTCCGCAATGGCGCCCATGTCCATGAAGCTGCACTCAAGGTAGTCGACCATGTGGTCAAGTCCCGCCTCAGCGTTCAAGGATTTCGCCTTGTCAAGCTGGAGTTTATTGTTGTTGACCCCGACGACCCTAACACCGGCCTCACGGACGACCCGGCGCATCGGGCCGCCGATCCCGCAACCGACATCGACCACCGTCATGCCTGGCGTAACCTCCAGCTTGGCGATCATCAGTCGCTGATGCCGGATCTTGGACTCCTCCAAGCTCTCCCCTGGCGATAGTGGCGCGAAGTGCAGGGATTCGCCCCAACCAAAAACCATGAACTCGCCGCAAAGGTCGTAGTATTCCTTGACGGTTTCGGTGTGGTCGTAGCCCAGTGCGCCAGCCTCCTCTGTGGACATTCTGTCGGTCCATCCATCAAAGCGTTGCACGCGACGGGCGACACTCGACCCTTGATACGCGACCTTCAAGCCTTTTCCTAGCTTGCGGAGTTGCATGAGATCCCCTTTCAAAACAGCT
Organism: Dehalococcoidia bacterium; assembly: GCA_963663895.2. GTDB lineage: Bacteria > Chloroflexota > Dehalococcoidia > Bin125 > Bin125 > JAPOXK01. The sequence continues at coordinate 217,462 of CAXXRD010000005.1, forward strand.
AAGGCGAGCGGATTGTTCGCCGGAGACCCGACTGAGCGGCATCCGTGCCGTGGCCGAGGCCGGCTAGACCATTGAGGTCGTCGGCCGGTAGCGGTGTTCCCCTACGATCGCCTACGACGAGGCCTGTTCCTGCTCGTGGCGTTGATGGACTTGCTCGATCACCACGTCAAGCTCCTCCGCCATACGCTCCGCCATCGAGCGGAGCCGCGCGTTCTGGTACGCGCCCCAGACCGTCATCGCGGGCGGGACGACCAGGATGGCGACGATCAGCGAATAGGCGATCGTGATCGCCGCCGTGATGCCGAACTGCTGGAACGCCAGCAGCGGCGAGGCCACCAGTACTCCTAACCCGAGCGCCGTCGTGAGCCCGGAGCCCAACAGCGCCGAGCCCGTGGTCGAAAGCGTCCGGATCGCCGCCTTCTCCGGGTTGCGCAGGCGCGCGAACTCCTCCCGGTAGCGATGAATCACATGGATCGTGTAGTCCACCCCGATCCCGATCGAGAGCGCCGTAATGATCGAGGTGACGAGGGTGTAGGGAATACCCAGCAGCGCCATCGTGCCCAGCACCCAGATGAGGACGAATACGATCGGGCCCACCGCGATGATGGCCAGCACGGGTTGGCGCAGCGTCAGCCAGAAGAAGATGGCGAGGATGCCGAGGGCCAGCGCAATGGTCGCGCTGATCGACTCTGTCTGTCGGCTCGTGATCTCGTCCGTGACCGTAACCGCGGTGATACTCGACGAAGTCGCCGTGATCGCATGGTCGTCGCCCAACCAGAGCGCGTCGATCTCCTCCTGGATCCGCTCCGTTTCCTCGGGATCGTCCGTATAGGCCGGGAACTGGAGCAGCATTGCGTCAATGCCCTCTGGGTCGTTGATCAAAACATGCGCGACGGCGGGATCCCTCGCCTCCAGCTTGTCGAGGAGCTCCTGCATCAGCGCTGAATCGAGCTCTACTCCCACCGAGGCTTCCCGGAAGAGCGCGGCGAGCTCCGGGTCGTATTTGTCGCCGGGCTCCCCGCTGTCGTTGGTCCAGTCACGTACGAGCAACTCGTACGATGCCAGAATCGGTCCCGCTGCCGCCCGGGGGCGGCGCCGTTCGTCCTCAAAGGCGGTCGTGAGATCCTGCAGGTTCAGAAGCGTGCGGGTCTCGGTGGCCTCGGCCTTCACGAGGACGCTGGCCATCTCCGTTGAGCCGCCGACGGCTGCGTCGAGGGTCTCCATGTCTTCCACCACGCTCCCGTCACTGGGCAGGATGTCGCGGATGCTGAATTCCGATTTGAGCCCCGTGGCCGCGAACCCGAGCCCGATCGTCGCCGCGACCACGACGACGAAGTAAGGTGCTGGCCTGCGTGCGGCCCCCGCTCCCAGCAACTCCGCCCCCCGTTTGATTCCGGGCAGGGCGTTCGCGATCGGGCGGGGCGGTTTCAGCGTGCCCCGTGACTCGCGCCGCCGGTCGATGATCGTCCGCGCGGCCGGGAGCAGCGTCAGCATCACGATCAGGCTCATCCCCACACCCAGCCCCGCGACGATGCCGAAGTCGCCGATCACGCCGATAGGGGAGAACAGATTCGCCAACAGACTCACGATCGTCGTGACAGCGGCGAGCGTGAGCGGGGCGGCGACGTTTCGCAGTCCCCTCCGGACCGCTCCCCGCACCGGCTCGCCGGCAGCGCGCTGCTCGCGGTAGTGCGAGACGGCCTGAATCGCATAGTCCACGGTGAGGCTGATCATGATGATCGGCACTACCACTGTGAGCGAACTGGGCGGGCCGATCAGACCCAGCGCATCCGGCCCAAGCCAGCCCTCCGCCCCGATGATCCAGATCACCGCAATCAGTAGCCCCCCCAGGGTGAGCAGCAGATCGGAGAGCGATCGCATGAAGACCAAGATCAGCGCTGCGATCAGCAGCAGCGCCACCCCAATCAGCTGCTGCATCCCCTGCTCCGTGGCCTCCTTGTACTCATCTTCAACCACCACGGGCGACACGCTGCTCACGCGCAGCAGACCCTCGTCCCCGGCCGCCAGATCGCTGATCTTCCGTTCGGCGTCCTGAATTCTCTCGTCGTCCGTGTCACGCAGGCGGATGGTGGCGATGGCGACCGGCGTGCCGTCCGTGTCGGTTCCCGTCATCCCGGCGAGCGCCCCATCGATCTCCGGGGCGCTGCGGGCGGAGTCGATCTCGGCCTGCGTGACCGACTCGAAGCCGTCCACTCGGAGAAGGTCCTTGATCAGCGACGTCGGTGTGGCAATGGGATCGGCAGGCGCCAGTAGCTCCCTTACGCTTGGGTCGCTAACGATCGCATCGACCAGGGTGTCCATCTGAGAGAGTCCGGCGGGCGTGAGCGCCTCCCCGCGGAAGACGAGCGTGACAACACGGACCTCGCCGGAGTCCCCAAAGCGCGCATCGATCTCCTCAATCGCCTCGGCGACGGCGTTCCCTGGGGGAAGGAACGCCAAGGATGCGCCCTCCACCAGTGGTGCGCGCCGCATCGTGCCCGCAGCCAGCAGAACGGTAATGATGAGGAGAACAAGGATCGTGATGTACGGGCGGGCCGTGACCAGCCGGCTCAACCTGTCGAGTACCTGATTCATGGCGCGCATTCTAACCGAGGAGGGCACCGGAGGCGGTACCGGCCGGCGCGAGCGGCTTCGCCGGTAGGTCGAACTGCTACTGTGACTTTCCCCGTCCGCGCCGGTGTCCAGCGGCCGGGCATGTCCCTCGCCGCTGCCGCCTGGAGGTTGTCGAGGCGCCCCGCATCTCCAGCAGCCCAGCCGTCTGGGAGCTGGCCCTCCGAGGGGCGTGACCTAGTGGCTCACGGCCAGCCCGACCGGTCGGTCGTAGTACAGTTTCGGTCGGTGTACCGACGCTCGCCGATGAGAATAGCGAAGGGCATGGGAGGGGTTAAGTCGCGCAGCCGGACGGGATGCGGCGGAGCCTCGTCTTCCGCTCTACCCTTCCTGCCTCAACGCTCTCGAAGCGGGGGCGAGGTTCCATCGATCGCTGACCCGCTTTACCCTCGGCCGCCTGTGAAGCTCACGATCATCGTCCCCGCTTTCAACGAAGAGAGCTACCTCGCCGCGACTCTGGATTCGATCCAGGCCACCGCGGCGCAGTTACGCGCTCGCTCCGATGTCGACATCGAGACGATCGTCGTCGACAACAACAGCGCCGATGAGACCGCCGCCATTGCCCGGAGCAAGGGCGCGACGGTCGTGCACGAGCTGGTGCAGGGCATTGCGCGGGCTCGCAACGCCGGGGCGCGCCATGCCCAAGGGGACGTGCTCGTCTTCGTCGACGCGGACGTGATCGTGCCCTGCGCGCTCCTCGCCGCGATCCACGCGACCATGAGCGACCCGGCTTGCATCGGCGGTGGCGTGGACGTGGATTACCGGCCCCGACGCCTCTCCATCAGGCTCTACCTGTGCGCTTGGCGGCTCCTCGGCCGTCTCCTGGGGATGGGCCAAGGTGCCACGCAGTTCTGCCGGAAGTGCGTCTTTGAACGGGTCGGCGGCTACGACGAACGGGTCTGGATCGGCGAGGATGTCGACTTCTATTGGAGCCTCAAGCGTCTCGCAAGGGAAACAGGCCACTCGGTCCGGTTCATACGGAATCCGCGCGTGCGGCCATCCTGCCGCCGCTTCGACCAGTGGCCGCTGTGGAAGGTTCTGATCTGGACCAACCCGCTCTTCATCGTGGTGTTCCGCCGCCGCAAGGCCTTCTGGCAGGGCTGGTACTCGCATGCGGTACGGTAGAGCGCGAGGAACCCGAGCAGAAAAAGACGGTCGCTACGCCACGAATGCTACGTGCAGGGGCGGGCCGTGCCGTGATGGCGCAGCTGCCAGCGCGAACGTTCGTAGTACAGTTTCCCTACCATCCTTGTTAGAGGAGGGGTGCCGGTCGAACGTCTCCCGGCGGGTGGAGTGAAAGGGTCGTCCAGTGACGAGGAAGCGTCGGCTGAGCCCGCGCCAGCACGCCCAGCGTGTCCGGCAGCGCCAGGCCGGAACACGCGGCTTCGACCGCGGCGGCGGTCGCCGCTCCATCTTTCGCTCGAAATACGCCAAGGTGTTCTATGTCGTCGGCATCGTCGGCATCGTCGGCAGCCTGGTGCCCCTGCTGCTGGTCGGCGGAGGGCAGCCGTCCGGACCGGCGGCGAGCCGCGGCGAGGGACCCGCGCCGATTTCGCCGCTCGATGAAGATTCCGACGCCGCAAGTCTCGACGAAGCATTGGAGGATGCTGCAGTGAAGCCTCGATTCGACGCCCCGCCCGCGCTCGCGCTCGATCCTGATACCGAATACTCCGCCATCATGACGCTCGAGGGGGGTGGGGTAATCGAGTTCGAGTTGTTCGCGGATGTCGCACCGATCCACGCGAACAACTTCATCTTCTTGGCCGAGCAGGGATTCTACGACGGCCTCACCTTTCACCGGGTCCTGGCGGACTTCGTGGCGCAGGGCGGCGATCCCACCGCGACGGGGACGGGGAGCGCCGGCTACACGCTTCCCGACGAGGTGGTGGGAGGCAATGCGGCGGCGCTGAGCCTCGGCGGGACCGGGGTCATCTCGATGGCTCGTGGCCCGCGGGGCGCCTCGTCCTCGCAGTTTTTCATCACCCTGACGCCGCAGAGCAGGCTGGACGCCCAGGGCTTTACGGCCTTCGGCCGCGTCGTCGCCGGCTTCGACGCCGTGCAGGGGATCCGGCTGCGGGATCCCGAAGCGTTCCCGACTCCTCCCGCCGGTACCCGCATCGTCGGCGTCACGATCGAGCGCGACGGAGCCGGCCGGGAGTGAGTCGGCGGGTTCGAGGCGGGAAAAGCCGCCGCCGGCTTGGCTGCTGAGCGGGAGGGAATTGCGGGCGGCTATTCCGGTAGTTGGGGAATCAGCCGCTCGACGATATACATCATCCCAAAGAACGGGATCGAAGCGGCGGCGGAGACGCCCGCCCAGAGCCATTCCGCTGCGACCAGCAGCAGGATCACCGCACCCAGCGAGAGGCCCATCCCCAGGATGGCGATCACCCGCAACACGACGGCCGTCACCGGAATCGGGGGCTGTTGGATCGTCACAACGGTGCGAGCGTACCACTCGGCCTCACCGTAATGGCGGGTAGGGAGCGGGTGCCGCGTCACGGCCGGGCCTGCGGCCGTCCCGTACGGACACGAATCGAGCCACGTTTCGTCCGTTTTCGTGCGTTGGCGACGCTTATGTTCCTATCTGGCGTGCCGGGTACGTGCGCGGAAATCCCGAGAAATGATCCCCAAGAGCGCGACGGCCGTTAGCCTCCTGTCGGGCATCCGACGATTCCCAATCTCGTTCTCACCGGACGCTTCCTGGCGAAGCCGCGGTCACTCACCAGCCGGTTGTGCGACCGCCACTTCGATTGCGCTGCTGCGGAGCCAGACTCCGACCGGCAATTCCGCCGGCAGGAACAGGAGATCGGGCGTGATGGCGCGGCCGGTCGTGTCGCGGAAGCCCAACTCGATGCGGCCGTCGGCGAGGCGCCGGGTGCGGACCTTGCCGAGCGTCTCCTCGGAGAACACGATGTCGCTGGTCACGTGCCACAGAGCGATCGGGGCATCGGCCAGCAGGAGGCGCGCGCGCGGCAGGATCTGCTGGCCGTTGGCCAACTCCACCCCGTGCTCGACACTCCCATCCTCGGTCAGCCGCGCGATGATGCGCAGCTGATGGGGTTCGGCCGGCGGGTCCAGCACTACCTCCGGCGGTTGATCCGGCGCGTGTAGCGAACCGACCTCCGGGTCGGAGGAGATCCCAAGACGGTCCAGGAAGCGCGAGTTCTCGCCGTCCCCGGAGGAAGCCGCGCAGAGCGCTGCGTCGCTCCCGAACCCGAAGAGGGGCAAGGCGGCGCGAAGCTCCGCGTCTTGCGCGTGCGGGTAGGGTTCGGCGCCGCAAGAGGCCTGTGCGGCCAGCTCATTGATCATCGCCCGGACGGCCGGGTCCTGCCAGCCCGCTTCCGCCTCCCGCGCGGCCCGGACGGTGTCGCCCGCGGCCGCCAGCGGCGCGAGGATGCGCTCCGCGTAGGCCAGCTCGCTGTGGAGCGCGACCGCCTCCGCGAACGAGATCGCCCCGCCGCCTGCGATCCGCTCCGCAAGCGCGCTCCAGGAGGCCGACAGCGCTGCGTAATGCCGGGCTCCCCTGTCGGCCATCCGCAGCACGAGCTCCTCCACCGCGAGCGGATTGATCGCCTCGCTCGCAGCCAGCGTCTCCTCAAGGCCGGATCGCTCGATGGCGTCTGCGTACTGCTCCGCGAACGCTTGGAACAGCGTGTCCGATGATGCGTTCGCGATGCTGATTGCCAGTGGCTCTTCGCTCGCCGTCAGGCCCGCGAGCCCGGGCCGCTCGAAGATCCCGTCCAAGAGGAGCGCATGCACGGCCGCGGCGTAGATCGCCTTGGCCCGCACTGTCTCAGCGACCTCCCCCTCGGGCTCCATGATGGCGGTGACCGTGGTGGTCACGAGCCCTTCGGCGTCGGCCGTGGCCGCGACCGCGTATTCCGAGCCGTCGATCGTGACCGTGACCGGGCCGAAGGTGGTGGGGCCGCTCACCACCCGCAGGTTCTGCCAAAGGCCGTGCCAGGCGATCTCCTCGTCGTCTGCGTCGAAAGCGAGGACGGCGACGAACACCCATGAGGGGCCTGGCCGGGAGAGAGTCATCGTGATCGGCTGCACCTCGGCCAGCGTCGTGCTGGTGGCATTGGCCAGCTCTGGGCTGGAGTGGTAGGCCACTCCGGCTTGCCAGCGGTCCTCGGACACTGAAATCGTGTTGAGCCGTTCGAACTCGCGCGGGGCGACCGCGTAGAGGATGACGCTCGTCCCCTCGGGGAGTGCCCCGCCGCCCAGGTTGCCGATCCGATAGTTGGCGGCGAAGGGCTCGCCTGCAATCACCTCGTCGGGGACAGCCGTTTCCTCGATCTTGAGGAGGAAGGTACGCTGCGCCGCTGCTTCGTCGACCAAGTGGATTCGCAGCGTGAAGTCGGCCACCAGGGGCTGGAGGTCCCGTTCCAGATAGGTCGTGGCCTCGATCAGGTAGGGACCGGCGGGGAGGTATTGCTCGATGCGGGCGTTGCGACCCCCGCCCCCGTCGTCGTTGGCGCCGATCACGCCCGCCGTCGGCGACACCAGAGAGAGCACGGGATCCCCGTGCTCCGAGATCAGGTCGATGAGCACGCGGCCGTCCTGCGGCAGGGTGAAGGCATAGGCGTAGGCGGGGTGATCCACCACGAAGCGGGAGCCGCAGGTATCCAGCGTCCAGGTCCCCGCTGCCGTCAGGTCGACGCCCGCTTCCAGGGATCCCAGCGGGATCGCCTCACAGCCGGACACGTGACCGATGGCAAGCGCAAAGTCCGCCGGGCCGCGTCCCCGTCCTCCCACCGTGGTCGCTTCGACCAGGTAGACGCCTGGCTCCAAGTCGCGCTCTACACGGGCGTCGAGCCCGCCGGCACCATCATCATTGTCGGCGATGCGGCTGCCGTCTGCGGCCAGCAGGTAGAGGTAAGAGTCGACCTCCTCAGACATCAGGTCGATGCGGATGCGGCCCCCTTCGCTGAGCTCGAAGCGATAGGTATGGGCATCGTTCCCGGGGCGGAAGCGCGAGTCGCAGTCCTCCGTCGTCCAGCGTCCGGCCGCCGTCAGCTGGCTCTCAGGGTCCGCGTCGAGGGTGCCGAGATCACGGACCTCGCAGTCCGGATGGTCGGCCAGGACGGGACGGGCACTTGCCAGCACCCCAATCCCGGCAAGGAGGGCAATGGCGGCGAGTGCGATTCCCAGTGTGCGCAGGGCAGGCTTATCAGGCACGACATTCTCCAACGCTTAGGCCGCCGTATCAGGCGCGCCGCAGTACGCTCTCCGAGTATCCCGAGGTGGTTCTCTTTCCTGGTAGGGCTTCTGTGATGAGGTGCGTCAAGGTGCGGCCTTGCCGCTCCTGAGCCCGCGGTACGTGCTCGCAGCCACAGCACACCGGCCGGCCAGCCCCGCGAGGCTCGCGAGCGTCAAGGCCGCAAGTACCTGCGCCGGCCGCGAGAACCCCGCCCCTCGCCAGTGATGCACCTCCAGAACAGGGCTAAGGCCACGCATCATGATCAGGATAGGCGAGGCCTTTTGATAACGATAAGCGATATCATCTTTGGATAATAGTCGGCTTGGGAGTGGGGCCCCTCACCCTTGGCGTTTCCACAGCTAGACGCTATCAGTGAGGACTGGGATCGCTCCCTATGTTCCCTCGCCCGGACCGTGGTGAACGGGCCGCGAGCTATGACGATATCATGCTCCCGGGACTCCACCGGCGGCTCCTTCCCGTCCCGCTTTCGTGTTCGATCGCCACGCGAAGACCGTGGCGCGTCGCGGGGGACAGACGGGCGATGGGGCCGCCCGCCACCCGCAGCGCGCTGGCGTCGGATGTTTTCTCGACAGCGGTGGTGGCAAAGCATCCGGCGACAGCACGGGTCGTGCGAACGCTGTGAGGTGACCGCGCGGATAGATTCAAGCCGCCAGCCCCCTCCCCGCGGCGCATGGTCCGTCGCCTCCATGCCGGTGCTCGGAGTGGAGGGGCTGGTCGAGCGGCTCCGCGTGATGGGAACGGCGTGATCGCGGCACAGGCGTCGAATGAGGGCGCGCGGCAGTTCGGTCTAGGTTCGATGCGACCGTCTGCCCTGCCCGGAGCCTCTCTTCCAGTCGCTCGGTCTAGGTGGCTGGATCGTTATCAATCACCCGATGTCAGGGACAAAGAGATGCGCGCCGCAGACGCGATTGCTGTCCACATCGACTCGGCGGCGGAAAGCTGTCGGCCGAGCTTCTCGGTCATCCTTCGCCAAGTCGAGAGCAGGCACACCGTCAATGTGTGGAAGGCAATCGTCATGGCCTGCCTACGAAGGGTCTGCCAGGAGGCGATCGGCGCCGAGACCGATATGTACAGTGGTGGCTCCTATCCAAGCGAAATGGCTCAGTCGACCAACTCATTCTGCATCCCCGGTGGGCAGCAGGACCGCGGTCAGGGGCAAGTGGTCCGACGCCGTGGTCTGAGTCGCTCTGACCTCATTCAGCACGAAGTGGTCGGTCGTCAGGATGTAGTCGATTTGCCGTCGCGGACGTTCTGCCGGGTAGGTCGGGATGGGGCTGGCGCTTGTCAGCAGACCCGATTGCGTCAGGAGTTGCACTTCCTCGTCGTGCGGCTGCGCGTTTAGGTCGCCCAGGAGGATGGTGGGATGCGTCCAGTCGATCCCATTGAGCAGGGCGCGCACTTGTGGCAATCGCTGCTGCGGCTCTTGTTGGACGTGGTGCAGATGCGTGGCGACGACCTGGATCCGCTCGCCGGAGACGGCGATCGTCACGACCAAATAGGCGCGATCGAAGCGGAGAGTCCCGTTGTTGGGCATCGGCCTGTTCTCGACCGCGACGATCGGATAGCGGCTGAGAACAGCGTTCCCCCACAGCGGATCGGCGGCCGGTCCCCAGGCGGCCTCCATCCCGAGCCGCTCTGAGAGCCAGCTCAGGGAGTCGACCGAGCCGTTGACCGCCCAGCCCCGTGGAACCTCTTGCAGCGCGACGATCTGCGGCTGCTCTGTTTCAAGCATGTCGGCGATCGCGTCGAGGCTGGGCCGGCCAGAGACATCGAAGCCCTGGTGAATGTTGTACGTCGCCACGCGCAATGGAAATACGGCGGCGGGAGGCGCCGGCGGCGAGTTCCAGGTAACGAGCTGATGCAGGGGCAGCAACAGCAGCAGGAACGCCAGAGTCAGGACGCCGAACTCCCATGTCCGTTCCCGGCTCGGGGGAAGATGCCGCGAGACGGCTCGCCTCAGGTCGACGCCGTGGACGGAAAGAGACCTGCGCAGACAGGCAGGAACTCCCACGACCGCGGCTGCGACGATTGGAATGACCCACTGAGGAATGGGCATGTCGATCTCGTAGTGCGCGTACCAGCCGAACAGGACCACCGGCATGGCGAGCAGTCCCAGCGCCGCAGCAAACCAGCCGCGGCCGCCGCCGTCGCGAGCCGCCAGTGCAGGCGTCCACAGCAACGCGATCGCGACCGGCCCCACGACCGCGCTGATCGCAGCCAACGTCGGAGCCGGAGTCGGGGCGGCGCATGCGATGAGGCACGCCGCAGCCGGCAATGACACCCAGCGTGGCGCGACTGAGCCGCGCCGGGACAGTTCGATCGCCACCCAGATCGCGATCAGATTCGCGGTCAGAGTCCAAGCGAACACCGCCGGCAGCTCCCAGCCGATCAACGCCGCGTGGCGAGCGAGGTTTTGAAACACCAACACGCTCAGTGCGAAGCCGGCGCCGACGACGAATGAGGAGAGCGGCGGGGTGTCCCTGGTAGCTGCCCCGGATCGCACACGCGTCAGCCACAGGATGAGCGCGAGCTGGATAGACGTGAACGTCACGGTCGTGATCTGTGGGGGCAGTCCGGGTGCGGCGCCAAGATCGAGCGTCCCAAACGCGCCCTTGATCGCCGAGTCGATGGTGAGGCCGAGCAAGAGGGCCATGATTGGTGGAGCACCCGCGCGAGCCTTGGCCGGCGAATGAGCGCCGGCGACCACCAGCGGCACCAGCCACAGCCAGATCACAACACCGGCGATCTGGATCCCGAGACGTGCGTCGGGCTCCGCCGTGAACTGTTCCGCGACTCGCAACAGGGACAGCACGGCGGCCAAGGCCAGGAACGCACGACGGGTATTGAGCAGCCGCCGAATCAGCGGCGCCCCAAATCCCGCGAGAAAGATCGTGAAGATCATGGCGGCGAGAAGCGGTGAATCGATCTCTCGCACCTGCCCGAGGTAGACGGACAGGCTCGCAAGTGCGCCTCGCAGCAACGGCAAGCCCTCGGCGATGGCGAACGCCGCCGCGAGCAAGGGGATGGCCGGCGCCAATGCGGTCGTCGTCCTGATCATGAGCGAGTTGAAGGTACCGCCCATTTAGGGAGCAGCGCCCATGTTCCTGCCGCGAAACAGTGTCGGCGCCGGCTCGGTTGGGAAACCGGGCTCAGTTCCCGCTGGCCGCGTCGGGCTCGTCCGAGATCACTTGCATCCGGGCGCCAGCCAAGACGTCCACGCTCAGAATCGCCGCATTGAGCCCATCGCCCGAACTTTCCGGGAACCAGCTCAGCAACCCGGAGGAAAGTCGAGTGAGCGAATCAACCGACCCCTGCCGGTGGGTCCACGCGATTCGAGTAGCGCGGGCTATCGCTGTCTCCAGGCTCACAAGCGCTCGGACGCGGACTTTCCGCTGGAAAGTTCGCAGTACGGCTTCGGTAGGTCCGCCCAACTGGACAAATGAAGAGCCTTCTCCAGTGCCTTCGCTTGGGTACGGGAATCAGCTTCTCGCTTGGCGGCGGCGACCGCCGGGACAGCCGTCGGCGATTCCGCTGGTAGTGTAAGGACTCTCGGGAAGGCTGCTGTTTCGAAAGCAGCGACCCCTTGCCGGATCGACGCGGCGAGCGCTGGCGCTCCCAGACGTGCAGGCCGCAAAGGCGGTGGCAGACGGGCTCGGAAGTTTCCCGCGGATGCTTCCCGCGGAAAATTGGTTGCCCTGCGGGTCCCCAGGAGGCCGGGATGAAGTGGTTGGAGCGCTTGGAGTGGCGGGTCATCTTCCGCCCGACGGCGGCCATCCAGTCCACCCCCGCCGCATACGATGTGGACTATGAGAGCGTGTCCTTCCCCACCGACGATGGGGAGACCCTGCACGGGTGGTTTCTTCCGGCTCCTACCAGCGAAGCGGACACCCCCGGCGCGACCATCCTCTGGTTTCACGGCAACGGCGGCAACGTCGGAGCCCAGGCGCGCGACGTGGCGTGGCTGCACCGCCGTCTGCAGGTGAACGTCTTGGTCTTCGATTACCGCGGGTATGGCCGCAGCACGGGGCGGCCCACGGAGCCGCCCACGGAGCCGGGGGTGTACCGGGACGCCCGGGCGGCCCTGGCCTACCTCTCGTCTCGCAAGGATGTCGCCGCCGACCGGATTGTCTATCTGGGCCGGTCCCTCGGCGCGGCGATCGCGGTCGAACTGGCCCAGGCGGGGGCCGGCACGCAGTCTCCCGCCGGACTGGTCCTCGATTCGGCCTTCACCAGCACGAAGGACATGGCGCGGGCGTTGCACCGGTACAACCCGCTGCGATTCCTGGTCCCCCAGCGGTTCAACAGCCTGGCTCGCATCTCCCAGGTGAATTGCCCCCTGCTGACCATCCACGGCGAAAGGGATGAGCTGGTTCCCCTGGAGCAGGCCCGGCGGCTGTTCGATGCCGCCCGCGGTCCCAAGACCTTCCTCCTGCGGCGTGAGGCCGGCCACAATGCGGACTTCGGGTTGGACCAGGAGGACCTGTGGGCAGCGCTTGGGAGGTTCCTGGCAGCGGTGGTCCGTAACACGGCTAGTCCTGCCGGAAAGGGTGGATTCCAGCAGTAGCGGGATGAAGCGGCGGCGCCGAAGTTTGCCGCGTCGCAGAACACTGATGCAAACTAAAGTCGCGACGCCACCGCCTCCCCCGGAGGGAAAGCGAAGATCACAGGGGTATCGCCGACGGTTACGATGTGGGTATGAGACCACGACTGATCAAAGCCGTGACCCGGATGCAGCAGCCGCTGTTCACGTTGATGCGCGGGCGGTGGCAGGGGCCGCCGACGCTGCGGCTGTGGACGAAGGGACGGCAGTCGGGCCGCGAGCGGTCGGTGCTGCTGCTGTATCTCGACGATGGGCCTCGGGTGGTCGTGGTGGGGTCGTACGGGGGACACGCGGAGCATCCGGAATGGTGGAAGAACCTGTTGGTCGAGCCAACCTGCCGGATCTGGTCGGCGAAGCGCCGCGCGGAGGTGATGGCGGCGTCGGAGTTGGAGGGGGAAGAGCGGGAAGCGGTCTGGGAGCGACTGCTTGCGATGTACGCACCGTATAAGGGTTATCAGCGGAAGACGTCGAGACGGATCCCCGTGGTCGCGTTGTCGCCGGCGGAGTGAGACGGGCTAGCCCACCGGACATAACTATACTGGTCCATGTCCACAGCGGGCGCTGGACCCGCGGTTGCACCCAGGAGAGCGTGATCGGCGAGGCCAAACGATGGCCGCAGCGCACCGCCGGATGTGCCGCTGTATCTCCGTGTTCGGACCGATCGGGGCGCTGACCCGGCAGCGGCCGAGCGGGGAGGAGTTTGCAGGACAGTCCACTGTGGTAGGTTGACCCGAGGTGCGGCGCGGGAACGCAGCGGGCCCTCTCGTCGCTCACACGCCGCCTCCGGACCACGCAGGGTGAGCGCGGGCTCCGTACAAAGTCATGCGCGCTGATGGGGTTGCTTGCGGTGGGCAGACTGCTCGACGCTCTCAGCGGGCTCGTCACGGTTCGACCGCGCGTGACGCTGTGCCTCCTCGCCGTTATCACGATTGTGCTCGGCGCCGGCGCGACACAGCGCGCCCCGCAAGCGGACACGCAGGTATTCCTTGCCGACGACAGCGCCGTGGCAGTGGCGCTGTCGAAGATTGAGCGGCTGTTTGGGGATTCCGCGCAGAGCGTAGCGGTCACCCTGGTGTTTCGCGGGCCGATCCTCACGCCCGATGGCTTGGCCCAGATCGATGCCGTGATCGCACGCGCGACGTCGGATGCGCGGGTCGCCGACTTGCTGGCGGCGGATGCTGGGGTGATCGGACCCACGCACGTCCTGGCATCCGTGCTGGGACACCGCGATTTCGCCGGGACAACGCAGGAGGAGCTTGAGGCCGCGCTCGGCCGCGTCCAGCGTGATCCGGAGCTTGTGGACGCGCGCGCGGCGCTCGACGCGCTGACGGGGACCGACGTCGACGGCACCGCGGTCGGCGTCGCCACGATTCGGCTGCGCGGCCTCGGCGATGCGGAGCGGGTGGTCGAGGCGGAGTTCGCCATTCACGCGATCGCCGAGGAAAGCGAAGGGCCCCTCGCGGCGCGCAGCCTGTCGTCCGCGACCATCGCTGCGGAGAAGGACGGCGCCACCGGCTCGACGATGACGCGGCTGATGGGGCTGGCGCTCGTCGTGATCGCGGCGGTGACGTTCCTCTTCACGCGCGCGCTCGCGGACGTGCTGCTAACGGTGGCGAGCCTCCTCATCGCGATCGTGTGGATCGTGGGGGCGCAGGGCTGGCTGGGGCCTCAGGCCCTGGGGCTGATCGGCCCGCCCAATACCCTCACCAGCATGGTGCCGGTCATGCTCATCGGCCTGGCCGTGGACTATGCGATTCAAACGGTTGCGCTCTATCGCGAGCAGCGCGGCAGGGGCCAGGCGGCGGCGGTCGCCGTGCGGGCAGGGCTGCGCAGGGTGATCATCCCGCTGACGCTCGCAGCCGCCACGACGATCGCCGGCTTCCTCACCAACCTCGTCTCTCCGATTCCGGCCAACGGCGATTTCGGCATCACCGCGGGGTTGGGGGTGGCGTTCGCCCTGATCGTCATGCTGACGCTGATCCCGTCGGGGCGCGCGCTGATCGACGGGCACCGGGAAGCGCGCGGCCGTCTCCCGCGCGCGCGGCTCATTGCGAACGCGCTCCCGGGCGTCGGAGGAGCAGCGGCCGCGATTGGGCGCGAGCTGGCGCGCCGACCGGCGCCCTACCTGGCCGTCGTCGTCGTTGCCACGGTGCTGTTGGGCATCGCGGCCACCCAGATCGAATCGACCTTCGACCGGCGCGATCTGCTTCCCGCCAGCGGTGCTTCGCGGACCGACCTGGCAACGCTCGATGCCGCCTTCGGCGGCGCGACGGCGGACGTCAGCGTGCTAATCGAAGCGGAGGTGACGCAGGCCCGCACGGTCCTCAACCTGCTTGACTTCACGGACGCATTCCGGGACGACCTGCGCCGGCCGCGAGGGGTCGAAGGCGATATCGAGGCCTCGTTGGGATTGGTCGTGCTGGATTGGACCACCGATAGTGGCACGCCCGGCGATAAGTACGATCCCGAGCTCGTGGAGCTGTTCGAGCGCGCATCCGTCGGCGTGCGGGTCGATCCCGTGCTCGCGCAGGCGTTTCTCGACCGCCTGGCGGCGAACGATCCGGACACGGTCGCCCGCGTGCTGGTCGACAATCCCGACGGCGTCGATGCCCTGCTGCTGCGCTTCCGGGCGCTGGAGGGCGACCTGGAGCACACCACCGCCATGCGGGATGACATCAACGGGCTCTGGTTTGGGAAAGACGCGGAGTTCACGGCCACATCGGGCGACATCGTGAGCCTGACGATCGCCAACACTATCACCGAGAGTCAGACCCGGTCGATCGTCACGACCATCGCCGTAGCCTTGGCGATTCTGGTTATCTTCTTTTGGATCACGCAAGGGCAGCCGGCGTTGGGCTTCATCGCGGTGGTGCCGATCGGGCTGGTGTTGATCTGGGTGCTGGGCACCATGGCGCTCCTCAACATCCCCTACAACGTGGTGACCGCCTTGATCACGGCGCTCTCGATTGGGATCGGCGTCGACTACACGATCCATGTCATCCACCGCTACAAAGAGGAGTACGCCGCTCTGCGCGACCCGGAGGCGGCGGCCAGCCGCACGCTCGCGACGACCGGCTCCGCGCTGATCGGGTCGGCGCTGACCACGGCGCTCGGGTTTGGGATGTTGGCCTTCTCGCCGCTGACGCCCTTCCAGCAATTCGGCCTGCTCACGGCGATCACGATTGTCTACGCCCTGATCGCGGCCGTGCTGGTCGTTCCTCCGGCGATGATCGTCTGGGGGGCCTACCAGAATCTGCGGCTGCGCCATGCCGTCGAGCGGGCGCGCACCCAAATCGACGATCAGGCGTAAGCGGCTTCTTCGGCGTTTCCGGTTCCGATCAAAGGAGATTTCAGAGGGAGCGGGTTGTTCTCGCGAGCGAGGACGCGGTCGATGCGTGTCTCGATAGATTCGCGACCACCGCTTCGCGCTATGCGTGACGCCGTTCGGCGAGGTTGGTCTTGCGCGCCGAGTTCCTCCGTGACCTCGGTGCGCTCTGATCGCATTCCGCTACCACCAACGAGCACCGCAGTCGCGTCCGTGCGGCCGCACGACGAGTACGCGCCGCTGGTGGCCATCGCCGTGGCAAGGGGGCCTTGGTCGGGGTGGGCAGATTTGAACTGCCGGCCTCACGGCCCCAAACCGCGCGCTCTGCCGGGCTGAGCTACACCCCGAATTTGCCCGTCCGCCGGATGTTGCGTGCTCCGTGGACGATCTTCACCGTACGGCGCTGGCCGGGAGGCGGCAAGGCAGCGGACGGCGCTAGGCGCTTGCGCCGGGGTTGGCAGCGCCGATCAGCTCCCCGATCGCTCCTACGCCCTGCTCGCGGCAGTATGTTTCCAGCTCATTGAGCACGGTCAGGGGCGCGCTGGGGTCGCGGTAGCTGGCCGTGCCGACCTGCACCGCGCTGGCGCCGGCCAGCAGATACTCGACGGCGTCGCGGCCACTCTCGATGCCGCCGCAGCCGATCACCGGGATGGTGACGGCCGCCGCCGTCTCATAGACCAAGCGGAGAGCCAGCGGCCGGACCGCCGGCCCGGTCAGGCCGGCGGCAGGCCGGGCCGTGCGAGGCCGGCGGGTCCGTACGTCGATCGCCATTCCGAGGAACGAGTTGGCGACGCAGAGTGCGTGAGCGCCGGCCTCCTCCGCGGCGCGCGCGATCGGGACGATGTCCGTGACCTGCGGGGTGAGCTTGACGATGACCGGAAGCGTGGTGGAGCGCGCGACCGCTGCGGTGACGTCCGCCGTGAGCTGTGGGTCTTGGCCAAACTCCATGCCGCCGCTGTCGAGATTGGGGCAGGAGACGTTGAGTTCGAGAGCGGCGACGCCGGGCACTGTGTCTAATTCGCTTGCGAGAGTGGCGAACTCGCCGACGGTGTCGCCAAGGATGTTGATGATCACCGGCACATCCCACGTCGCCCAGATGGGACAGATATCGCGGACGAGGCGCGAGAGCCCCATGTTCTGAAAGCCGATGCTGTTGAGCATTCCGGCGGGGGTCTCGGCGATCCGCGGAGTGGGGTTGCCCTGGCGCGGCTTGAGCGTGAGGCCTTTCGAGACGATCGCCCCCAATCGCTGAATATCGAAGACTTTGGCCAGTTCGGTGCCGTTGGAGAACGTGCCCGAGGCCGTCATCACGGGATTGCGCAGATGCAGGCTGCGCTTGCTGTCACGCGCGAGTTCGATCGCCAAGTCCATAGGCTTTGGTCCTACCGGTGTCTGACGAGCCGATGCGGAAAACGCAACAGCGCCGCCCCCGGCGGCGCTGTTCGGCAGACAACTGGATTCATCGGCTCACACGCTGACGGCGTTCTCCCCCACGACGGGCTCCTCGGAAGCGGGCCGCCGGCGACGAGCGATACCCATGTCGTTCCAGCGGGACCGCCCTTCCGCACCGTCCCAGATCGAGTCTTCAGACGAATTCGGGAACCGGCGCTTGAGGCCGCAGAGCTTGCAGCTTCCTGGGCTCGTGGGACCATTCGGCGGGTCAATGACCCAGTGATGGTTACAGGCACCGTGCGGCACCGTCTGTCGCCGTGCGGCGCTGCTCCGTCCCCGGCTCGCTCGCTCTTTGTTTTGAGTTCTCATCGTTTCTCCATTGAAGCGGTCCCGCATCGGCCTCCTCGTCGCAGCGCGCCGCTTCCTCTTCGCTCCTCGTTTCCAACATATGAACCGCCTGATCGGGCGTCAAGAAACGGGCTTTCGTACGATGTGCCTCGTGTAATTCTTGACACCACTTCTGTAATAGATACGCTGAATGAGAGATTAGGGATTGATATTCCTCCGGCGATCGCAGAGTCGCGCCCTTGTCGTTACAGCCGCCAATGAGTCCCGTCATCCGGCTTCGGCGTATAGCTTGACGTCCGGCAGCCCCGATTGGTTCCCCGCTCTGGCTCCCGCCCTCTTTCGCGCCCACGGTTCTCGTTCTCCCGTGCTACCGGTAGACGCCGCGGACACTATGCAGTGCGGGTCCCGCCGCGATCACCTGGAGGACGCGAGTGCCTGATTCGATGCCGCCGCAGGAAGCAAAGCAAGTGGAGGGGGTAGGGCATATCATCGCCGTCGCCTCCAACAAAGGCGGCGTCGGCAAGACGACCGTGGCGGTCAATCTCGCCGTATCCCTGGCTCGCCGTGGGGCCAAGGTCGGCCTGATCGACGCTGATATCACCGGACCCAACGTTCCGACGATGTTTGGACTGAGCGCGGGTTTCCAAGCGGAGAGCGAACAGGGGCTGCATCCCATTTCGCGCTTCGGCGTGAAGCTCGTTTCGATCGGCTTCATCGTGCCGCGCGCGGCGCCTGTCGTTTGGCGAGGACCCATGATCGGTACGGCGGTACGGCAGTTGCTTCACGACGTGCCGTGGGGGGAGCTGGACTATCTACTGATCGACCTGCCGCCGGGCACCAGTGACGCGCCGATGTCCATGGCGCAGGAGGCTGCGATCGCCGGGGCCATCATCGTCACGACGCCGCAGCTCGTGGCGTTGGAGGATGCGGCCAAAGCCGTAACGATGTTTGAGAAGCTCAACGTGCCGATCTTCGGCATCGTCGAGAACATGTCGTATTACATCACGCCGGATACGGGCCAGCGCGTTGAGATCTTCGGCCACGGCGGGGGACGGACCGCCGCCGGGGCGCAGGGGGTCGACTTTCTCGGTGAGATTCCGCTGTCGCAGGGCGTGCGCGAGGGTGGGGACAGCGGCCAACCGATTGCGGAGAGCCATCCCGATTCGGAGGTGGCGAGCGCGTTCGGCGAGATCGGCGACAAGATCGCCGCCAAGCTCAGCGCGTTGGACCTGTTGCGGATCTGAGGAGAGCAAGCTTGCCTAGTATCTTGAGACGGAAGACCAAGGAATCGGCGCCGGCCGAAGCTGAGAAGACGAGCGCGGAGCCTGCTCGGAAACGTGCCAGCTCCAGCGGACGGAGTCGTAGCGCACGCTCACGAGCGAGTGCGAGCACCACTGCCGCGACCAAGACGGCTGTAAAGACGACAAAGACGACGGCGGCAACGAGAGGCCGCCGCAGTCCGCGATCATCCAAGTCCGCGGCACGCGGCGGTGAGAACGGGCGGGAGGTGGCCGCCGAGGCCGTCGAGCCGAACCTTACGGCCTTGTTGACTCGACAGAACGCGCTTCTCGAATCGCTCATCGGAGTACAGGAGCGAAATAGCGCCCTCCTTGCGGACCTCGCCGGTCGCGTCTCGTCCAGCCGCGAGCCAGGCGGCATCGCGCCGGCTGAGTTAACCGTCGGGCTACGGCCGCGACTCGCCGTCTTCGTCGACGTGCCCAACATCCTTTACGCAGCGGAGCGGTCCGGTATCGAGCTGGACTGGGGAAAGATTGCGAATTTCCTGAGCGAAGGCCGCACGTTGGTGCGCGCCATGGCTTACGCGCCCATCTCCGATGACCCGAACGCGCGTGTGGAGAACGAGCGCTTTGTCGTGCCCTTCGTCGATCACGGCTACCGCATCGTCACCAAGCCGCTGAAGCGCTTCAGCGGCGGCGGGGTCAAGGCCAACTTCGACGTGGAGCTCGCACTCGATATTCTCACGTTGGCCGATCGCTTGGATGTCGTCGCGTTGGTGTCCGGCGATGGCGATTTCCGCCGCTTGGTCGAGATCGTCGCGAGTCGGGGGGTACGGGTGGAAGTGGTGGCCTTCGGGCAGAGCACGGCCGCGGACTTGCGTGCTGTCGCCGATCGCTACATCGACATCGCTGCCTACGTGCCGGAGTTCAGCGCCAGCCCGAAGTAATCGCCCCGCAGGCGCTGCAGTCCGTTGATCTGCTAAATCGGGCGGAAAACGCGCTGGCCGTTGCGCCGCTCGGCGTAACCGAGGCCCGGATAGGGAAAATGCCCGCTGGCGATCAGCGCGCCCTCGCGCTCCGCGTTCCGGAACAGTTCGTCTCGTCCGCTCGCCGATTGTTCCTTGTCAATGTCGACCCACAGGGACCAGTCGGGCCGGTTCACTTGCGCGGGTGAGTGGGCGGCGTCGCCGAGGATATAGACGCGTTCCCCTTCACTGGCGAGCACGTAGGAGACGTGCCCCACGGTATGGCCACGGGTGGGAATGCTGCTGACGTGCGCCGTGGCGGTATAGTCACCGTCGAACAGCTCGAGCTGGCCCGACCGCTCGATCGGATCGAGCACTTGGTCGTAGAACGCGATTCCTCTCCGCGCATCGGTCGCGGTCCAGAACTCCCATTCCGCCCGCTGGACGACATGTTTGGCGTTGGGGAAGTGCGGCACGTTGGCGCCGTCCTGCTCCAGCGTGTTCCAGCCGGTGTGGTCGAAGTGCAGATGCGTGTGGACGACCAGGTCGATATCCGCGGGCTGCACGCCCACTTTGGCCAGCAGCATGGGGAACGCCGGCGGTACTTCGATCGGCAGGCGCGCGGTCTGCGCGTCGCGGAAGCCGATGCCGCTGTCGACGAGGATGGTTTTTCCCTCGCTGCGAATCAGCCAGATGCCCAAGTTCATCGTGAAGAGGCCGTCGGTGTCGAGGAGCTGCCGGAAGGGTTGCCACTCCTCAAGGGTCGACATCGGAAACGACTCGATCGGATCGCGACGCGCCCAAGTCTCTTGGAGCGCGATCAGCTCCGTCGCCCCGATCACAAGCTTGCGGAAGTTACTCACAGCGGGGACGCGGGTTACGTGACCGGTACGAAGCGGCGCCTGCCGCCTTCGCGTTTGGCGTGGCCGAAGCCCGGATGGGGGAAGTGATTCACTGCCATCAGCGCTCCCTCCTGCTCGATCCGATCGAGGATGCGGTGACGGCTCATGCCAGAGTCACTGGGTTCGACGTCGAAGCCGCACGGCCAATCCGTCATGGTGACTTGAGCGGGGTGGTGCGCGGCATCCCCCAGGATATACGCGCGCGCGCCCCCGCTCGCGACCGCGAAGCCGACGTGCCCCGGCGTGTGGCCGGGAAGGGGCACCGTGACGATTTCGCTATTCACCACGTGCTCGCCCTCGACTAAGTCGAGGAGTCCAGCCTCCTCGATCGGCAGCAAGTTCGTCGGCGCCTGTCCGAGCTCCAGGTTCTCGTCCTTGATCCAGAAATCCCAATCCTTCTGCTGCATCACGTGCCGGGCGTTCGGGAAGAGGGGGGTGGGCTTCCCGCCCTCGTCGACTGTGTTCCAACCGGTGTGGTCGAAGTGCAGGTGAGTGAAGAGCACCAGGTCGATATCGGTCGGCTTGACCGAGAGTTCAGCCAGAATGGCCGGTAAGGAGGGCGTCTCCAGGATCGGGAACTCGGTAGGGCGTCCCCCAAAGCCCGTGTCGACGAGCATCGTCTGGCCTTGACTGTGCAGCAGCCAGCAAGCCGAGTTGAGCGTGATGCGCCCCTCTTCGTCGAGGAACTCGCCGAAAGCGCTCCAGTCTGTGTCGGGGAAGACATCGGTTGGAGGGAGCTTCATCCAGGTGTCTTGGAGACAGTGGATCTCGACATTGCCGACTCGCTGCTTTTGGTGCTTGCCCATGTGGACCCTCCTCAGCCTTGGTCACGCTTCTTGCGGCGGCGCGCGGCGCGCGCGGCCTTGAGCCGGGCGCGTGCGAGGGTAGCGTATTCGGGCGTCGATTCGACCAGCATCCAGTCGCGACCGTGGAGATGGCGATGCTAGCCGACCTCGCCACTCTTCAACTCGTCGATCCAATGGCGGAGTATCTGGACACGACGCTTGGCAGTGTCCTCGGCGAGACCAAACCACTCGCCAAGCTTGCTCGCGAATGCCTTCTCGTCGGAGATTCCAGCTTCAAGACTTATATCCAAATCGTCCGCGACGAACCCGAAATGACTGTCCTTGATGTCTTCCCAGATTCGTTGTCGAAGTGAGGCGCCGGAGGCATTTGAGATCGTTTCGCCTCGTTCGGTCAGAACGAACGAACCGTTGCTGAGCCTAACCCAGCCGAGCACCATCGCAGCGTCGGCGTAATAGGCTCCTTGGCGCGGAGTGTAGTTATTCTTCTCGTCCGAGCTTAGTCGCTTACCGATGGCCGTCCGGGTATTCGTGCCTTCACGCACGCTCTCGATCACCTCAAGGACAAGGCTCAGTCGATCGGCTTGAGGAACTGGTGCGTCAAGAGCGTCAATCTTCTGTTCGCTCAATGGCTGTGCCTTCAATTCAGCCCAGCGATGCAACGCACCAGATGGGTTGCGCTTCTCGTCCCTTACGTTCTCTTGGGCAATAGCATGATATTTCGGGTTTTTCTCTATCAAAAGGTACTCGCGTCCGCGTCGGATCGCAGCCTGTCCCAGTGCACCGGTACCAGCAAATGGGTCTAAGACAAGGTCACCCCGCTTGGTGAACAGGGAGATTAGAGTTTCAACAAGCTTCACGGGCTTTTGGGAGGGATGCCGCCCAGTTCGCTTCTCCTTTGGGCTGGCGACCGGATTGGCAATCGTGATGGTGGGGAGGCCGTTGATCCTGGTTGGCAGCAGGTTCCTATGCTGTTTATCGCCACTGAGCTCTTTGGCCTTCCAGTAGTTGAATGTCCAGCCGGTCGCCTTGCCCCGGCCAGAGGGCGTGCCGTTGACCGCCCAGATGAGCTGCTCGGTGCTCTCAGTCAGCATGCGCGCCGTGATATTGGGCTGGGCGTTGGGCTTATACCAGACGATCGAGTTGAGGATGCGGCGGTGGAGTCCACTCTGCAGGATGAAGCCAAGCTGGTAGATGTTGTGGTAGGTGCCGAAGACGATGATGTTGCCGTTGGGCTTCACAACGCGGCAAACCTCGCGCAGCCACTCCACGTTGAAGCGGAAGAAGTCATCGTTCTCAAACTGGTCCCAGGCCTCTTGCATGGTCACGTGCGAGGAGAAAGCCCACCCTAGGCCCTTCTTCTTGCTCATGTTGAAGGGCGGGTCGGCGATGCAGTGATCGATGCAAGCCTCGGGCCACTCGCGCATGACGGCGAGCGCGTCGCCGCGGATCACGCGGTTCGGCTGGGGAGGCTTGGTCATGGCCCTATTTGATCACGCGGCCCCGATCGATGGAAGAGGCGGACCGTTGATTGCGAGTGCCACTCTTAGAAAACATCGAACAACTCGAAGCGCGGCCCGTCCTTGCAGCAGAGCCGGACGCCTTTGCGGGTGAAAACGGCGCAGCCGTAGCAAATTCCCGTGCCGCAGGCCATCTCCGTCTCCATCAAGATCTGCACCGAGCGGCGCATCCCCTCACGGCGCACGATGTCGGCCATGGCGCGGAACATCGGTACGGGTCCGCAGGCCAACGTTTGATCCGCCCAGGGGAGGTACTGGGAGACGAGATCGGTGACCAAGCCCTTCTTGCCGAGTGAGCCGTCCTCCGTCGCGACGGCGTACTCCACCTCCGGCGGCAGCAGCGTTGCAGGGAACACTTGCTGCGCGGTCCGCGCGCCGCAGCACACCACGATGGTCTGTCCCTTGGCGAGTTCTTGGTCCGCGAGGGCGACCAACGGCGCCATGCCCACGCCGCCACCGGCGAGAAGCAGGTTGCGCGTTCCCGGCCGTACCTGGAAACCGTGGCCGAGTGGGCCTGTCATGCGCAACTGATCGTTGCGCTGCTGGGCGGCCATCAGCGTCGTGGTTTCACCGACGACCGTGTAGAGCAGCGCGAACGCGCGGCTCTTCCCTTCGCCGCGGAAGCGATAGAACGAGAAGGCACGCGGGAGGAAAGGGTCGAGCCCGTCGCGTGGCTGCACCATCACGAACTGACCCGGATACGCGGATTGGCAGAATTCGTTGCCCTCGTACCAAGTGACAAACGTGCCCGGGTAGATCTCGTCGGTGTCGATGACGCGTGCGAGTCCGTGATGGATCACGAGCGTTCAGGTTCCAGAGCGCCCCACGCTGCTGACATGCGGACGTCTCCTTGTGTAATCGCCGAGGGGGAGAACGCTGTAGTCGCCGCGATGGGTCATCATTGCCGTAACCGCATGAGCGGCGGTGTCGATGCTCGTGAAGCACGGGATCCGCTCTTCGGCGGCGGCGCGCCGGATCTCAAAGCCGTCCCGCAGCGGCGCACGCTGTCCCTCCGGTGTGTTGACGATGAAATTCACCGTCTTGTTGCGGATCACGTCGACGACGTTGGGCCCCACGCCCTCCTGCAGCCGCGGCACTACAGTCGCCTGGAAGCCCAGCCCCTTCACCAAGTCGGCTGTGCCGGCCGTAGCGAAGATGGCGTAGTCTGCGGTGCCGAGGTTGCGGATCATCGGGATCGCGGCAGGCTTGTCGCGATCGGCGATGCTGAGCAGCGCGGCACCCTCGGGCGGCAGCGCCGCGTCAGCGGCGAGCAGGGCTTTGGCCAATGCGCGCTCGTAGGTGTGGTCGATTCCCATTACCTCGCCCGTCGACTTCATCTCCGGGCCGAGATAGGTGTCGACGCCGGTCAGCTTGGACATGCTGAAGACGGGCGCCTTGATCGCGACCAAGTCGCGCGCCGGCCAGAGGCCCGGCGCGTACCCGAGGTCGGCCAGCGATCGCCCCAGCATGATGTCGATGGCAACCTGCACCATGGGCACCGTCGTGACCTTGCTGAGGAACGGCACCGTGCGGCTGGAGCGAGGGTTGACTTCCAGGACGTAGACGTTGCTCTGATCACTTTCCGCTTTGGCGTCTCGCATGATCACGAACTGGATATTCATCAGGCCGCGGACGTTAAGAGCCGCCCCGATGCGCTCCGTAAAATCGACGATCGTCTCGATCTCATGGGGATGCAAGCTGGGCGCCGGATAGACGGCCATGGAGTCACCGGAGTGCACGCCCGCCCGCTCGACATGCTCCATAATCCCAGGGATGAGGATCTGCTTTCCGTCACAGATCGCGTCTACTTCCACTTCCAACCCCGCAAGGTATTTGTCGATGAGCACCGGTTTATCCGGCGATGACTCCAGCGCGTGGTTCATATAGCGAGCGAGTTCGCCCGCGTGCTGGACGATCTCCATCGCCCGTCCCCCGAGCACGTACGAGGGGCGCACCAACACGGGGTAGCCTAAGGACTGCGCCGCCACCACAGCATCCTCCACGGATCGCACGGCGGTTCCCGGGGGCTGTGGAATTCCGAGCTCCGCCAGGAAGGCTTCGAAGCGCTTGCGGTCCTCCGCACGATCGATCGCCTCGGCGGATGAGCCGAAGATCGGGAGCGCCGCAACGCTGAGGGGCACGGCGAGGTTGATCGCCGTCTGTCCGCCGAACTGGAGGATGCTGGGTATGGCCGTGTCGGGATCGCGGCGCTCGTTGTCTAGGATGTTGCGGACGCTTTCCTCGTCGAGCGGCTCGAAATAGAGCCGGTCGGACGTATCGAAGTCCGTGGAGACCGTTTCGGGGTTGCTGTTGGCCAGGATGGCGGCATAGCCGGCGCGCTGTAGGGCTTGTGCCGCCTTGACGGAACAGTAGTCGAACTCGATCCCTTGACCGATCCGAATCGGACCGCTGCCCACGACAAGGACGCCAGCGCCCTCCTGCGGCAGCGCTTCGTTCTCCTCGTCGTATGAGGAATAGAAGTACGGCGTTCCGGCGTCGAACTCGGCTGCGCAGGTGTCGACCATCTTGTAGACGGGAAGGATTTCCCAGTCGAGGCGCTGCTGGCGGACTTTGTCCGTCACCGAGCCGGCGAGGTTGGCGATCTGCTCGTCACTAAAACCGGCACGTTTCGCCTCGCGCATCAGTTCAGGAGCCAGCGGTTCACTTAGCAGCCGTTGCTCTAGCTCGATCAACTCCAGTAACTGGTCCAAGAACCAGGGGTCGACGTGGGTCTCCTGCGCCAGCGCGATCGGATCGGGGCGCCGACGCAGGGCGGCGGCAAGCTGCCAAAGCCGGTTGTCGGTTGGGCGGATGGCGGCTGCAGCAGGGTCCTGGCTAGAGTGGTCTTCCCAGAGCAGGCTGCGACCGCCGATTTCCAAGGACCGCACCGCTTTCTGCAGCGCCGCCGGGAAAGTGCGGTCGATCGCCATGACCTCGCCGGTTGCTTTCATCTGCGTTCCGAGTGTGCGGTCACCGGCGCCGAATTTGTCAAAGGGCCAGCGCGGAATCTTCACGACGCAGTAGTCGAGTGCAGGCTCGAAAGCGGCCGTCGTCCTGCCGGTGACGGCGTTGCGGATCTCATCGAGTCGCTTGCCGACCGCGATCTTGGCCGCCACGCGTGCGATCGGATAGCCGGTTGCCTTGCTCGCCAGCGCCGATGAGCGACTGACGCGCGGATTCACCTCGATCACGTGGTAGGGGAGGGAGCCGTCGTCCGCCCCTTCCCGATCCCATTCGACAACGTCGGAGCGGGGAGCCAGCGCGAATTGTACGTTGCAGCCGCCCTCAATCCCGAGCGCGCGGATGATGCGGAGCGCGGCGGATCGGAGCTGCTGGTAATCCTTGTCCGACAACGTCTGGCTGGGCGCTACCACGATGGAATCGCCGGTATGCACCCCCATCGGGTCGAGATTCTCCATGTTGCAGACGGTGATGCAGGTGTCGGCGGCGTCGCGCATCACCTCGTATTCGATCTCTTTCCAGCCCAGCAGCGAGCGTTCGATGAGCACTTGGTCGATCGGGCTGGCGGCGATGCCGGTACGCACGAGCGTCTCGAACTCGGCTTCGTCATGCGCGACGCCGCCACCGGTTCCGCCCAGGGTGTAGGCGGGGCGGATCACTGCAGGGAGCCCGATGACGGGCAGCGCCTCGATCGCTTGATCCAGGGTGGTGACCGTGCGACTTGGTGGCGAGGGCTCGCCGATCTGGGCCAGGATCGTCTTGAAGCGCTCGCGGTCCTCCGCGTCCTTAATCGTCTCCAGCGGCGTACCCAGCAATCGCACGTTGTGCTGCGCCAGCACGCCGGCATCGGCGAGCGCGACGGCGAGGTTGAGAGCGGTCTGACCGCCGAGCGTTGGGAGCAGGCCGTCCGGTTTCTCGCGCTTGATGATCCGCGTCAGCACATCGACCGTGAGCGGCTCGATGTACACGATGTCCGCCACGCCTTCGTCGGTCATGATCGTGGCGGGGTTGGAGTTGACGAGGACGGAGGTCACGCCTTCTTCGCGCATCGCCTTGCAGGCCTGCGTGCCGGCGTAGTCGAATTCGGCGGCCTGCCCGATCACGATCGGGCCACTGCCGATCACCAGCACCTTCTCCGGCTTGCGCGGGCGCGTTGAAGCGCGCGGCTCAGCCATGGGGCGTGTCTCCGCTCTCACCGAGCGCGCCGTGTGACGATCCTGTCCCTTCGGCTGGGTCGGAGGTCAGCCAGCCGCGCCAGGTGGCGCCGAGGATCGCCATTCCCAGGGCCAGCGGCAGCGTGATCAGGGGGACAACCACTGTGAGCACCGCGCAGGTGGCGTCGCGGTCACCGCCCACGAAGCAGGCGACGCCAAAGCCGAGTGCGGTCAGCCCACCCCCGGCCGCGGCACCGAACAGCCCGAACAGGACGAGATCCGCGCGGGCGCTCACCCAGCTCCCTTTCGGACGAGGTCGAGGAAGTCGTCGAAGAGGTGGTTGTTGTCGAGCGGCCCGGGCGAGGCTTCCGAGTGATACTGGATCGAGATCACGGGGTATTCGTCATGCGTGATTCCCTCGACGGTATCGTCGTGGAGGTTGACGTGGCTGACGCGTGCTCCGCCGCGGAGTCCCTCCGGATCGACCGCGTAGCCGTGGTTTTGCACTGTGATCGAGACGCGCCCGCTCGCCAACTCCCTTACGGGGTGGTTGCCGCCGCGGTGCCCGAACTTGAGCTTGAAGGTGTCGGCGCCCAATGCCCGGGCGATCAATTGGTGCCCCAAGCAGATCCCCATGAGTGGGACCTGCCCGAGAAGCTGACGCGTGGTCTCGATCTGGGCGTCGCGGAGGGCGGGGTCGCCGGGTCCCGGGGAGAGCAGGACGCCCTCTGGTTTGATCGCCAGAATCTCTTGGGCGGAGGCAGCCACCGGCAGGACCGTGACCCGGCAGTCTCGCGCCTGCAAGTGGCGCAGAATGTTGTACTTCAGACCCTCATCGAGAACCGCGATGTGGTAGCGGCCGTGCTCCTGCGCCGGATCGACGGGTCCGCCGCGCCAGCCGTATGGCTTGGACGTGCTCACGGAGTCGGCGAAGTCCTGGCTGTCGTAAGCGGGGAGATCGGCGAGGCGCGCACGGGCGCGCTCTACTCCGTCCAGATCCGTGACCACGCCTTGCATCACGCCGCGGGCGCGCAATGCGCGCGTCAGCGCGCGCGTATCGACGCCGGACAGCCCGGGGATACCGGCGGCGAGCAGATACTCGTGCAGCGTGATCCCGCCGTGGGGGTGACTGGGGTTGCGGCAATCGCTGCGGACGATGAGCGCGCGCGGCTGCACGCGCGCGCTCTCGTCGATCGGCGGTTCCAGGCCATAGTTTCCGATGAGCGGGTAGGTCAGGGTTAGGACTTGGCCGGCGTAGGAAGGGTCGGTCAGCATCTCTTGATAGCCGGTCATCGCGGTGTTGAAGACGACCTCGCCCCAAGCGTCGCCGGCCGCGCCGATACGCTGTCCGAAGAAGACACGCCCGTCTTCGAGCACCAGTGCGGCGTCTCTGGTCATGCGGGCGCCTCTTCCGCGCGCGCGTCGAAAACAAGACGGCCACCGAGCACGGTGGCGACCACGCGCCCCGTGAGCGTTCGCCCGGTGAGAGGCGTGTTCTTGCCGAGTGACGCGAACCGCTCCGGGTTGACGACCCAGCGGCACGCTGGATCGATGATGGCGAGGTCGCCTGGTGCGCCCTCCGCCAGTGTCCCGAGGCCCCAGCGCGCCTCGCGGTCGAGTCTCCAGGCGCGGACGGGCCCGATCGTCAGCCGCTCGATTACGGCGGTGAGCGTCAGCTTGCGCTCCGATACGAGGGTTCCCAAGACGCCGAACGCCGTTTCGAGGCCGCTGATCCCGTAGGCTGCGTGCTGGAATTCACACTGTTTGTCGGGAAGTGCGTGGGGAGCATGATCGGTGGCGACCGCGTCCAGCACTCCTGTTGTCAGCGCGTCGATACAGGCCGCGACGTGCGTGGCGGGCCGCAGGGGCGGGGCGACTTTGGCGTTGGTGTCATAGGAACTGGGGTCGAGGCCGTTGGTCGTCTCTCCTGCAACGGCGGCGTCGGTGAGGAAGAGATGGTGTGGCGTGACCTCTGCGCTGATGCGCAGGCCATGTTCCTTGGCGGTGGCGACGGCTGCGCAGCCGGCGGCGGTGCTGACGTGTGCAAAGTGCAGTTGAGCGCCCGTCAGCTCGGCTAAGCGGATGTCACGCTCGAGCATCGCGAGCTCCGCCGCTGCAGGTTGCCCCGACAGGCCGAGACGAGCGGAGACGGCTCCCTCATGCATCACGCCACGCTCTTGCCCTGTGCCGGCGATCGCGAGGTCCTCGCAATGCTCGCTGATCGGTAGATCCAAGGCGGCGGCGTAGTCAAAAGCGCGGCGGGCGACGCCCGCGTCGGCGATGCCTTCGCCGTCGTCGGAATAAGCCACGACGCCGGCTGCGCGGAGCGCTTCCATTTCCGCCAGCTCTTTGCCTCGTCGTCCCTTGGTGATCGCACCGACGGGGAGGACCCGCGCCGAGGCTCCGCGGGCACGCTCCAGCACCTGGGCCACGACCGCCACGCTATCCATTGTCGGATCGGTGTTGGCCATGGCGCACACGGTGGTGTAGCCGCCGCGGGCGGCGGCGATCGTACCCGAGGCGATGGTCTCCTTGTGTTCGAAGCCCGGCTCGCGGAGGTGCGTGTGCAGATCGACGAAGCCGGGAGCAACCACGAGCCCAGTGGCGTCAAAGACCGGAGCGTTGGCGGCCGGTTCGGCAGCTACCGCCGCGACACGACCGTCGCGGATGAGAACGTCGAGCGTTCCGTCGACACCGTTGGCGGGATCGATGAGGCGTCCCCCTCGCACAAGGAGATCCGTCGGCGATGTCATGCACCGCCTCGCGCGAGCAGGTAGAGCACGGCCATGCGCACGGCCACGCCGTGTTGTACCTGCCGCTCGATCTCGCTCTGCAGGCCACGGGCGACGTCCGGAGAGATCTCGACCCCTTCGTTCAGCGGTCCGGGGTGCAGCACCGGTGCGTTATCGCGGGCCAGCCCAAGACGCTCGCGAGTGATTTGGTAGCGACGCGCGTACTCCCGGAGCGAGGGTACCTGCACGCCCGCCGCTCGCTCACGCTGGAGTCGCAGCGCCATTACCGCGTCGGTGCCTTCCAGCGCCCGGTCGAGATCGTCGTCGATGCGGACGGTAGGTAGGCCGAGTGGATGATTTTGATTGAGCCCGGGTGGTAACAGTGACTGCGGAGCGACGAGCGTGACCGCGGCCCCGAGTCGCGTCAGTATCCAGAGATTCGAGCGGGCGACTCGCGAGTGCTTGATGTCTCCCACGATGCAGATGCGCTTTCCTTGGAGCTCCCCGAGCGCTTTTTGCAGGGTGTAGGCGTCGAGCAGAGCTTGGGTCGGGTGCGCGTGGGTACCGTCGCCCGCGTTGATGATGCGGGCGACGCTGTGGCGTGCAGCGAGGTACGGCGCTCCTGCTTGCGGGTGCCGCATGACGACGATATCGGCTCCGATCGCCCCGATCGTGCGGACGGTGTCGATGAGTGACTCGCCTTTCTCCACGCTGGACCCTTTGGCGCTGAGATTGATCACGTCCGCGCCGAGGATCTTGCCTGCCAGCTCGAACGAAGCCCGGGTACGGGTACTGGCCTCGTAAAAGAGCGTGACCACGGTGATGCCTCGCAGGGCCGGCGTGCGGGCGACGCGGCGCTGCAGGACCTCCTCCATTGCAGCGGTGCTCTGCAGCAGGCGCTCGATCTCAGCGGTATCGAGCGCGTCGACGTCAAGGAGATGGCGATGGCGCCAGGAAACTTGTTGGCCTGTGGGATCGCTGGCGGAGGCGGGACTCGCGGGCGCTTCTGTTCGAGGTTGCGTAATCATGACTGTGCTACCTACATCTGTGCGCTGGCAGTAGGTGTACGCGACCGCA
Organism: Dehalococcoidia bacterium; assembly: GCA_963663895.2. Classification (GTDB taxonomy): domain Bacteria; phylum Chloroflexota; class Dehalococcoidia; order Bin125; family Bin125; genus JAPOXK01. The sequence continues at coordinate 248,334 of CAXXRD010000005.1, forward strand.
AGACGACTTCGTCGCGGCCGTCCGTTTCGGCAAGGCGCACGAGCACCTCGTCTTCACGATGCGTGGGCAGGTTCTTGCCGATGTAGTCCGGCCGGATCGGCAGCTCGCGGTGTCCGCGGTCGATCAGCACGGCGAATTCGATCGCGGCAGGCCGGCCATAGTCGATCAAGGCGTCAAGCGCCGCCCGGATGGAGCGCCCGGTGAAAAGTACGTCGTCCACTAATACGATGACGCGATCGTCGATCGCGGCGGGCAGGACGCTGGTACGCAGCGGTGCGGTCGCGTTGCGGAGCGGGATGTCGTCGCGGTGAAGGCTGATGTCGAGGGCACCGGTAGGTGGCGGCGCGCTTGCAAAGTGACTGATCGACTGTGCGATCCTCTCGGCTAGTGGCACGCCGCGCGTGCGCATGCCGATCAGAACGGGCGGTGCCTCCTCGGAGTGGCGCTCCACGATCTCGTGGCTGATGCGCACGAGAGTGCGCTGGAGCGCGCGCGCGCCAAGCACTTCGGTCTCCGTGACGCTGGTCACGAAGGACACTCTGGGCCGCTCGCTGCGGATCGTTCAGAGACGGACTGGTCGGGGGTATGAGGAGAAAGGTTCGTGTACATCTGCCGCCACCGCTGTCCTTTCCGGCCTCACGGGACCGGTTTTAAAGTCCAACGACGATCGCCTTGAGGAGGTTAGCACGGCGAGTTGCTCATGGAGCGTCGACTGCTCTACACCCCTGCTTCACCGCTGCGTCGTGCTGCCGCTGAGATGCATGCGCACATGCACTCCTAGCAGGAAGCGACGAGTGTATTCCGGGACCGACCTACGGAAACACGCGGCTCTTCAATCGTCAATCGATATGCGGCGTCGCGTGGGGTCGTACACTGTGGCGCGACGCCGAGGACGGGCGGCGGCGGGATCGCGCGAGATGACGACAAGGCGAGCGCTGCTTGGTGCACGACTCCCTGCGGTAGGAATCGCCGTCGCGCTCACAGTGGTGTTCGCCGGCGCCTGCGCGGGTGGTGACGCTCCCGGTTCCAGCACTCCCCCGCCCGGCAGCGCCGATTCGCTTCCCATCGACGTCGATCGAGTCCCGCAACCGCTCGACTTTGTCAACGACCCGGCATTGGAGGCGTACCTGCTACGGGACACCCCGGAGCTGCCTGAGCGTTTCGTCGAGGTCCAGCGCGGCGATCGTCAACCCATTCTCTCCCTCGGCCGCGTCCAGGCGGCCGCCCGGGCGAGCTACGTCAGTGGCATTACCCGCGAGTACTTGGCCGTCGACGTGCTCCGGATTCAGTCCGATATCGAGCCAATGGGATTTTTCGCCGCCTTTGTTGCGGCGTTGGTGCAGGATCCGAATTTCCACGATTTGCGGCGGATTGGAGTGGTGCGGGGCGTTGGCGACAGCGCTAGGCACTTCGCATTCATTCTGGAAGGCGACGATGCTGAGGTGACGGCGCTTTTGCGAGGAGAGATCATCGCCCTGCTTTTCTACCGGCGCCCGGCCGCCTTCCGGCAACCGCTCGATCTCTCGTCGCTACTCGTGATGGTCGATTTGCTGATCCAGTTCGATGCACAGGTGGCCACCGCCGGTAGCGAGGCCAAGTAACGACGCGCTAACGGTTCTCGGCCTGCTGCATCTCAGGCGGCAGTAGGTTGGGGATCCCGTCCTCAATGGGGTACTTGAAGTCGATCGACTTCGAGTAGAGATGACCCTGCAGGATCTCGTTCTCGTCTTCCGGATCGAGTTCGTCGATGACGAGATCGAGTGGCTCCTTCGTCACCGGGCATACCAGGATCTCGACTAGGTCCCGCTGCATGGAGAGATACCTTGCTTCTAGGCCCGCTGCCCGCCCTTCCGCTGATCCTAACAGCTGATTCTCCCCCGAGACGGGAGGAGCCTTGACGCTTTCTTCTCTAGGGGCAGTCAGGCGTCCGCACGTCCTAGCGAATAGGTGATTCGTCCCTTCGCGACGAGACGTCCGGCGTCATCGTGGATCTCCGCGTCGCCCACGGCAAGGCTCCCTCCCTTGCGGAGGATCGTGCCGCTGATGAATAACGCGCTCCCGTTGGCGGGGCGCAGGTAGGAGATATTGAGTTCGGCGGTGCCGCGCATAATGTCGCCGCGCACGCAGAGGGTCCGCACCGCTGACACGACTGCGATGTCGATGAGGGCCGCCATGATGCCGCCGTGCACACCGCCGGCCGCGCCGCCTCCTAGGAGCGGTGAGATAGGGAGCCGGAACTCGGTCCGCCCCCGCTCGATGGAGGAGAGCTCGGCGCCGAACAGCGCCTGCCCGCCGATCATTTGATAGGTCTGCCGGATCCGATCAAGCGACTCAAGCCAGTCGGGCTCAGCACCCTCGGCGTTCCTCGCACGGTCGCTGGCGGCTTCGGTCATGTGCTCTCGGAATGCGGCCATCCACCGCTTCGACCGTGGCCGCGCTGCCACGATAGCGCAGTCTCACGATCGGGACCGCTTCGGATGGGGGAAGGACGCGCGTTCAGGGGAGGAATTGGCGCCAGCGCAAACCAGCTGTTGGCGGGGCGCTCTGCCAGTCGCCGCATGAAGTAGGGATACCAGCGCTGGCCGTACGGCAGGTAGATGCGAACGGGATACTGCTCGTGCAAGAGGCGCTCCTGCAGTAGCGGACGCACCCCGTAGAGGAGTTGGACTTCCCAGCGATCCGCCTCGATATGGCGGCGGAATGCGAGTGAGCGGGCGCTTGCGAGCAGAGGCTCGTCGTGCGTGGCGACGGCGATAAAGCTGCCTCGGGCGAGGCTCTCCGGTGCGAACGCCGCTCGCAGCAGGCCGCTGGTAGGCTTGGAAGACCGACTTCCGCGACTGGTGGGCAATGGCCTTCGGTTCAGCGTAGGCGCCTTTGACGAGCCGCACCCGAGCGTTCCGATCCTCCAGGAGCGTGCGGAGGTCGTTGGGTGTGCGATGGAGATAGGCTTGCAGCGCCATGCCGAGGCTCTCGTGTCGTTGGCCTACGGCACGGTAGAGCGCGAGTGTGGGGTCGACCGCGTTCGAGCGCTCGATGTCGAGTTCCACGCGGGCCCCGGTTGCCTCCGCGGCCGCCACAACTCGTTCTAAGTTGCGCTCGGCGAGGCCGGCATCGAGCTGCAGGCCCGATGAGCGACGGCTTAATCGCGACCTTGGTTTGCTCACCGATCGCTGCTGCGGCGACCAAATGGATCAGCGTTTCGTATTCCGCCACTGCCGAGGCAGTCTCGGCCTCGGTGGCAACGTCTTCGCCGAGGTAAGAGAAGGTCACGCTGTAGCCTCGATCAACGAGGGAGCAGGCGGCTGCGACCGCGGCTTGGGCGTTGCTTCCTGCGATAAACCGGTTGATCAGCCGTCCCGCGTAGGGCGCGCGCTCAATCGCATTGCCGATGGCAGGCTTCCCAGCCAACCAGAGCAAGAGGGGTCTGAGGAGGTTCATGCTGCTCGGGGCGGAGCCGGTGGGGGCAGCGTGTGAGCCGGCGGGCGGATTTAGCCCTGCCGCTGTTTGTTGCGAGGATTTTTCTTATTAATGATGTAGACACGGCCCTTCCGTCTGACGATCTGATCGTCTCTCGATCGCTTCTTGACGGAAGCATGAACTTTCATGTGTTCCTCCGGTGCCGCCGTCACCCTAGCACAGCGCGCGCGCAACAACTGTTTCGGAAGCAGACCGCCATTGATTAGCACAGGGCCGCCGGTTGGCGGGCGGTAGCATGTCAGCGTGACTACAACTGATCTCATCTGTACGACCGGGGCTGCCGACACTCTTCTCGATGAAATACGGCACGCCGGCCGCTTTGCTCTCGACACGGAGTTCGTCTCGGAGCGCACATACCGACCACGACTAGCGCTGGTGCAGATCGCGGACGCCCGACCGTGTTGCGGCGATCGATCCGCTCGCCATCGAGGATCTCGATGCGTTGTGGCGGCTCGTCGCCGACCCGGCTGTCGTCACGGTCGTGCATGGCGGCGAACAGGAGGCGCGATTCTGCCGTCTGGCGACGGGATGTCTGCCGGCTGCTTACGTCGACGTGCAGCTCGCTGCGGGATTCGCCGGGGAGCGCTTTCCGATGTCGTACGCCAACTTGTCGAACGCGTCTTGAAGCGGCGACCCCGGCAAGGACAGGCGCGAACGGTTGGCTCCGGCGGCCCCTGTCCGATTCGCAGATGGATTACGCTCTGGAGGACGTGCGGCATCTGCATGCGCTGTGGGAGCGGCTAGAGCGGCTGCTTGATGCGCGCAACCGTCGCTCTTGGCTGGAGGAGGAAGAGGAATCGCCGCTTGGCCGCAGTCGAGCGCGATCTGATGGGCGCCCGCTGGCGCCGTGTGGCAGGCGCGCAGAAGCTGAGCCGCCGCGGCTTGGCTGTTGTCCGTGAGCTTTCGGCTTGGCGGGAACGGGAGGCGGCGCAGCGCAATCATCCCCGTGCCTGGGTCCTCTCCGATCATCTGATCGTCGCGATCGCGGAGTCGCTGCCGAGGTCGCTCACTGATCTCCGGCCGCGCGGCCTGGATCGCGTCAAGGATCGGTATGCGGCGACTCTGCTGGCTAGCGTCGAGCGGGCGCTGGCCCTGCCCGAGGATGAACTTCCTTCCAGAGGCCGCCCGTCTCGGAAAGAGGCGCAGGTCCGGATGTTGGGGCTCCTGCTTGAAGCCGTGTTGGAGTCGCACTGTGCGAAAGAGGGGATTGATACGTCCCCTTGTCGGCGGGGCGAACGACCCTGCGCGATTTGGTGCGCTGGCACCTCGACGGCAAGCGGGGAGAAGCAGGCCTTGCCCTGATCGAGGGTTGGCGCGCCGAGTTGGTCGGCGATCTATTCGAGCAGGCCTTGCAGGGCGAGGTGACCGTGCGCGTGCGCGACGCTTGGGCGCGAGACGCGCTCGAAGTAGCGCAGTGTGAGGGTTCTGGCTGAGCGACTGCTCTCGGGTGGCCGTGGGTCTCTGTTAGGCGACGGACACCCGTAATTCTTTCGTGTGCCGGATCGATGCTTGGCGCAGCGCTGGAAGCCATAGGAGAGCGCACGGAGGTTCCGGGTAAGCCGCATTGCTTCGCCTGCCCCGCAGGCCCCGCTCAGCTACGGCAGCCGCTCACCTGTTCATATTCGCTCGTTGTCTTCGCGTCTTCTCGATCGACTGGCGTACCAAGGCGCGCTCGGCCTCTAGGGCAGCGCTCATATGGACCGGATAAGGTGGCTGCCGCTTGCTCGAGCGAGTGCAGGTTCGCAGGAAGCGCTGCGATCTCGGCAGCCGCGCGGTCGCGGGCGGTGCGGAGCGAGTCAGATCCGGCCGGCAGGCGCTGGCCGTGCCGCATGACGACACCAGCAGGGGGCGGCCTGCGAGCCGTTCGTCGTGCCGCGCGATCGTGTCGCCTGTGGCGATGCCGTTCTCCTCTGCACGGAACACTTGCTTTCGTCCCGGCAGGACGGACTTGTTTGACGAGAGCTTCATCCGGGCCCCGGCCCGCGTACTCCGTCAGCTTGTAGGCGCTATCGAAATGCGGCGCATCCTCGGAGACGCCCATGCGCGTG